>JBKDKI010000080.1:0-2316 GCA_046345155.1 Sphingobacteriaceae bacterium | reverse complement strand
GACAGGTTAAAAGAAAAAGCAAAAGGCTATTTACAAGCCCAACCCGTAAAGTTTTTAGAGAACAAAGGGCAGATGATGGATGTGAACAGTAAGCCTGTTCCTTTTGTGTTGTTTAAAGCCGAGGCCCCCGGGATGAATGTGTACATTACCGAAAAAGGCCTAATGTATGTGTTTGTAAAAGCCGAAGAAGAAGAACATGAACGCGAGAGAGAAAAAGAAAAAGAACGCGAAAAAGGCATGTTAGCCGGCCCTGAAGAAGAGAATGTAAAAATGGAAATGGCCTGGGTAAATGTAAATTTAGAAGGGGCCAATATACAACGCAACAACATTATAAAAGAAGGCCAAAGCACAGAGCATTTTAATTACTTTTATAGTCATTGCCCAAATGGAATATACGATGTTTACCAGTATGATAAAATTACCATTAAGGATGTTTATCCGGGTATAGACTGGGTGTTTTACAACAGCCAAAAAACGGGCATGAAATATGATTTTGTTGTACACCCCGGGGCAGAAGCTTCGCAAATTAAACTCATTTACGAAGGCGAAAAACCTTTAAAGATGGAAGAGGACGGCAGCATCAGCATCAAAACAAAACTGGGCACACTTACCGAGGCAAAGCCCTACACCTATGAAGAAGGCAATAACAATGAAATACAAAGCAATTATAAGCTCACTACCATCAATAAAAACAAAACGTTATTAGAGTTTGATCTTGCAAACCACAACACAAACAACACCTTGATCATTGACCCGCAATTGAACTGGGGAACGTTTTTTGGAGGGAATGCTTTAGATGGTCCTCAGACAATTGAAACGGATAATAGTGGCAATGTATATGTCGCAGGATATGTAAATTCACCTAATTTCCCTATTCAAATGTTGATAGGTGCCTACAACCAAACAATTCTTGGAGCAGGAACAAATGGAGATGCTTTCCTCATTAAGTTTTCAAATTCAGGTTTACTTTTATGGTCTACTTTTTACGGAGGGGCGACCGCTGATGAAGCTCGATCTCTCGCTATAGATGGTGGAAATAATGTATATATGGCTGGTAGAACGGCTGGTTCTTTCCCTACCCAAACCATGTTAGGTGCATACAATGATTTGAGTTATAATGGTGGTTTTTACGATGCTTTTTTGGTCAAATTTAACAGTTCTGGCCAAAGGGTTTGGGCAACTTACTATGGCGGTTCAAATACTGATGATGCCTATTCTCTTGGTATTGATGGAAACAATAATGTTTATATGGGTGGAGTTACTCAATCCAATAATTTCCCTGTTCAGAATCTTGGTGGGGCATATAACGACCCGTCGTTTAATGGAGGGGCTGATGCCTTCATCTCTAAATTTCTAACTACGGGCAGTCTTAATTGGTCAACTTATTATGGAGGGACAGGCGCAGACGCGTGTTTAAGCCTTACAATTGATAGCAATAATAATATTTATATAGCCGGAAACACAGATGGGGGGTTTCCAACTTTCGTTTTGATTGGCGCATACAATGACGCCACTTTTAATGGTAGTTGGTCCGACGGGTTTATTGTTAAATTTTTAAATAATGGTAGTCTCAACTGGTCAACTTATTTTGGAGGAAATTTAATTGATATGCCTATCTCGATCGCCTGTGATTTTGCCAATAATTTATATTTAGTTGGATATACAAATTCAACCTCAGCTTTTCCAATTCAGAACCTTGCAGGAGCATACAATGTACCTTTTTTTACTGGCGTTCGTAATGCTTTTATAACTCGTTTTAATATTACTGGTGCTCTTGTTTGGTCTACTTACTATGGTGGAGTATATCAAGACCTAAACACATATGATAACTTAGCTATAGATAATTGCGGAAATGTATATTTAGCCTTTTACAGCTATGGCTTAACAGATCCAACTCAAATGTGGCAATCTTCTTGCGGAGGATATAATGACATTTCCTTTAATGGAGGAACCACGGATAATTTTCTGGTAAGGTTTTCACAAACCGGTTCCCTTACTTGGGCAACATATATAGCTGGAGATGGAAATGACCATCGTTCGCCCATAGCTCTTGACAATTCAGATAATTTATTTATTTCGGGGGAGTGGGGCTATGTAGTTAACAATGCAACATACCCCTTGGCCAACCCCGGTGGTGGTGCTTATTATGACCCTACATTTAATGGCACTATTGAAGATGGTTTCATAATGAAATTCACGCCCATTCCACCCACCTATGCTCAGAGCCAAACCAACCCAAGCGCCTGTAATTGCAACGGTTTAGCTACTATTAGCGTTACTTGTGGTGAAGCGCCGTATACATACCAGTGGAGCAAT
>JBKDKI010000079.1:0-11136 GCA_046345155.1 Sphingobacteriaceae bacterium | reverse complement strand
TACATTTATCCAGGCCATTTCGGCTTTTAGTTTTTCTTCATGCTTGCCGGGCATCATCAAGTCTTGGTGTTTGCCAGGTTTGCGTTCTTCTTTTTCTTCATCCTCATCTTCCTCTATTTTCACAAACACGTAGGTTAAGCCCTTTTCGGTTATGTAAACATTCATGCCCGGTGCTTCGGCTTTAAATAATACAAAGGGCACAGGTTTTCCTTCGGTATCCATCATTTGGCCTTTGTTTTCTAAAAAACTAACGTTTTGTTTGGCATTGGCCATAAATTCATTTGCCCGTTGTTTATCGGGTTCTTTGTTCTCAGGTTTGGGGTTTAAATATGGCGCTTTATAATCGGGCGCATTAGCTTGTTTCCAAAACGGTACGCTTGCATTACTAACCTCTTTTTTAAGATCGTTTTTTAATGCAAATGAACTCATCACATTTATTAGGAAAATAAGAGTGATGAAGGTTATGTAGATATGCTTGAAGGGATGGAGCATTGTGTGGTTTGTTTTTAAAAAATCATGCCTCCATTGTAATATTGAAACGGAGGCATGATAGTGTATTACTCTTTTATAATTTTAATGTGTTGGTGTTTATTTTCTGTATTTATACGTAAAAAATACACCCCGTTTGCCTGCTCGGCAATATCAATAGTGTGTTTACCGGGTTCTAAATTTTTTGCGATTATTTTGTCCCCTAACAAATTATAAATAGATACTTGGCCTGCTGCTTTTAAATCAAATACAAAAGCACCATTTGTTGGGTTTGGGTAAACTGTAATAATTTTAGCTTCGCTGCCTTCAAATTCATTTACACCAACGTTACAAGCGTTAATCGATATTGTTTTTGATACAATGGCAGAGGCGCCCCCGGCATTAGTTGATTTTAGGGATATTGTATACGTACCAGCGTTAGTATAAGTTATTACAGGATTTTGAAGCGTAGATGTGGCAGGCGAAGCACCTGTTAATGTCCACGACCAAGCAGTTGGTGTATTCGTAGAATTATCATTTAAAGTAATAGTTTGATTTTTGCAAACATTTACCGGCACTGTGAAATTTGCCACTGGAGGCGTAACGGAATTACCAGTTACTAAATTCACATTGTAATCTTCTACTTCGCCGCTGTAAAAAGGATTACTTGGGCCAGTTGGCGCAGTAAAACAAGATGCGGCTGCTACCGGAGTATTCATACTGTTGCCATAAATTACACGCATTCTTTTAATACCCGGCAGTGCGGTATTGGGGATAGTAAGGTTAAAAGTAAAAGTTACAATAGGGAAATTTCCCCCGCATGCTGCAGGAAAAAGAGCAGATGTAGGCACAAAGCCTACATATTCAGTAGCAGTAAATGTATTGTCACCATTATTATCAATATAAGCACCTAAAAAATCTGGCATACAATCATGGCGCTTCACTGAAACCGACATGTTTACCACTGAATTAATTGCCAATGTTGGCACAGTCACACTATTATAATACACATAGCGAGAGTTGGAAAAATAGCCGGTACTTGAATTATTAAGATTGTTAAGCTTAACATTGGTAATTTCGTCAGCTAAAAAATTACCTGGAGCTGCCACACAATATGGTGCAGGGTTAGTTGTTTGTGCATTTAAAAAGCCACTGGTTATTGCTAATGTACCAAGTGCTAGAAATAGTTTTGTTTTCATTTTATTTGTTTTAATTTTCTCTACTTATTTAGGCTTCGAGTTTCCTTTTATTTTAATTAATTAAAATTTTATTGTTACCGCTTTGTTTGGCATTTGATAATTTGATGATGTACATGCCTTGCGGCAAATCATTTATAAGAACTTTTTGCTCACTGGCGTTACTATTTAAAGTTTTGTTATAAACGCTTTTACCATCTAAACTTGTAATTTGTAAATTATAGGCATCTTCATTTAATCCACTTAGGTATAAGGTATTCTCATTAAAATAACTACTAAAATTAAGTTGAGATGTATGTTTAGTAATGCCAGTAATTAAAACTTGTTTAACTTTAGTAGTGGTGGTACAAGCATTAGTTGCAGATAGAGTTACAGAATTAACGCCTGCATTAGGGAATGTATAAGTTGGATTTTGAAGCACACTACCAAAAGACCAATTATAGGTGTTGGCATATAATGTTAAGTTATTAAATTGAAACGAATTATTTCCAAGCGGGGTAAATGTAAAATCAACTTTTGGTTTGTTAGATCCTACACCCCAGAGATTTAAACTATCCATTACGGTAGTAGAACCATAAGTTTGCAATTGATTTGCCACGGTGGTGCTTAAATTTGCAAGGTAACTAGAGCCAACTGATGTTTTTTGAAAAATATTAGAGTAAAAAACACAAGCTGCCAAATAACTTCCTTCGAGGCTTGGATGGCTTTGATCGGGATCATATAAATTAATGGTTGGCAAATTTTGACGTACTTTTTTCCACGCCACGCCAACAGGAGCTACAGCTGTTTTAAAGTCAGTTTTAAACAACATGTAACTTTCTCTTAAACGCGCTTGCATACCCGTATAGGTGCACACAGCTGGTATATTAACGCAGTTTAAAGCGTCTCCGTTTTGCCTACCCCAAGTCATATAAAAAATTATTTCGGTGCAGGCGTTATTTGATCTAATACTATCACATAGTTGTTTCGCATAAGGGTATGTGTCTTGCATAACCTGCCATTGGTCCCAAGAGGGTTCTTGACTTTGAGCCTGCAGCACTACAGCATCCCATTGTTGGGATTTTATTTTAGACCACGTCACAGGATTATTACAATGATTCTGAAAAAAATATCCTCCGAATACCGATTGATCAAAGATCAGTGTATCACCTAGTGTCAACGCTAAATCCTTAATCATTTGAGGTAGATTATTTACAAAGGTGTAGCTATTTCCTATAAACAACACCTTTTTCTTCGATTGCGCATTTATCATTGAGATGTAAATAATAAGCGCTAATACTAATTTTAACTTTGTTTTCATTTTATTAATAATAATTGTTTCAGCAAAATTCGATCATTAATAAAACAATTGTATCCCTATAATTAGGGGTTTGAGTATATTGCACATTTAGGTGAGTAAAGTATAAGTGAATTTTTTCCAGGCCTGCTGCCGGATTTTTATTAAGCTAATTGGTACTACCTTACCTAAATGGATTTAAGCGATAAAACTTAAGTATTTTTTTATATGAAACTGGTTATTTCAAAATGATGGTAAACTTATCTAGTTTATTAAATTTGCCTCCATAGCTTTCTTAATAAGGCTAATTGTATTATTTACATCAAACTTAATTAAGAGGTTTTTTCGATGACTTAAAACGGTGTGATGACTTATGCTTAGTTTTTCTGCAATTTGATCAGTAGTTAAGCCTTTTGAAACCAAGTTTAAAACTTCATTTTCTCTTTTCGTTAAACTGGGTATTAATAAGCGTTGATTTTCTATGTTATTACTTAGTAACTTATGTTTAACTTCATCGCTATAGTAAATTCCTCCGTTTAAAACGTGATGGATAGCTTCTAATATTAAATTTTTATTCGAATTTTTAAATAAATAGCCACTTGCACCTGCGTCCATTACATCTTTAATTATTTTAAGCTCTTCGTGCATACTTATAATTAGCACTGCTACCTCAGGGTATTGCAGCTTGATTTTTCTGCAAAGTTCGATTCCATTTATTTGAGGCATATTAATATCACTTATCAAAACTCTTATTTTATGGGTTGTTAAATAATTTAATGTTTCAATACCTGATAAAGCCAAACAAACGACTTCAAATTCAGGATATCCTTTAAACATGGAAACGAGACCATCTAGGAATAAAGGATGATCATCTACAATTGCTATTTTATAAGTATCTTTCAAATTATTTTAAATCTTAATTAAAATATGAAACGCGCTACCTCTATTTAATTTAGAATCTATAGTTAAATTACCATTTAAAGCATTAACACGAGATTGTATGTTTCTTAAACCAATTCCTTGTTTTTTTACGCCGGTATCAAATCCTATCCCATTGTCTTCAAAAATAATGATTATTTCATCTTCATATTGATTAATAGTTATTTCAATTAAATCGCACTTCGCATGACTCACAGCGTTTTTGAGGAGTTCCTGCATAATTCTGAATAAAGCTACCTTTAGTTCTTTATTTATTGAGTTAAGCTTTTCTTTTTTTAAATAATCAATAGTAATTTTTATACTGGTATTACTTCTTATGTTTTCTATGAGATTATCAATAGAGACAGTAAATGAGTTATCGTTCAGGTATGGGGGAATAAGGTTATGCGAAATATTTCTAATTTCTTTGTAAACTGAGTCAATATTTTCGATAATATTCTCAATAGTTGTAAAGCGTATCAAATTATTATCTGCAAGCGCCGATAATTTTAGTTTAATACCTGCCAATGAACCGCCAACTCCGTCATGAAGTTCTTCAGCTATTCGCTTTCTTTCCCCTTCTTGTCCATTTAAAATACTTTGCAACCTGATTAATTTTTGTTCTTGAATTAAACTTTGAGTTGACTGCTTATAGATTTCTTCAAGTTTTTCCATCATTTGTTGTTTTGATTTAACTTTATTTTTATAGGTTATAACAGCTAAAACTAAAATAACAATTGTTAAAATTGCAAAAACAACAATGCTATTTCTTATAATTTCTTGCCTTTTTATTTTTTGATTTAATTCTATTTGTGTTATTTTTTCCTTCTCTTTTTCAAGTATAATTGACTTTTCAAAATCAAATAATTTTTTTGTTTTGTTTAAATTTATGCTTGTGCTCGATGCAGCCAAACTATCTAATTGCTTTGTCAAATCTTTACTGTATATCAATGCTATTTTGAAATTTTTAAGTTTTTCATAAATTTTTATAACAAGTTTTTGCTGCCTTATAATTCTACCAATATCCGAGTTTATTTTGCGTGAAATGTTTAGTGAGTTGAGCGCATGCTTTAAAGCCGTATTGTATTTACCTGTTTTGTAGTAAATAGAGCCAAGGTTTAGGTGAGCATTTGAGACTTCCCTTTGGTTACCTCCTGCTGTGTTTAAGGCAAGAAGGTTGTATTCTATGGCTTTAGTTAAATCTCCATATTCCTCATAAAAAGCTGCTCGTTGAGTATAGTAACCGGGCAATGCACTGAAAATTTTATATTTAAAAATTAGCTCATGAGCTTCATTGAAATAGCTTTCTGCAATTATTTTATTATTGTATATGGCATAGATGATAGCTAAATTTATAGTGTTAGCTGCAAGTAAACGCTTGTCAGCCAGGCTATCACCTTGTAATAATTTATGTGAAAATAAATTATATTTTAACGCGTTTTTTTTGTCGTTTATTTTACCGTAAATATTGCCAATTAAATTATAAGTATATGCATTTGAAACTTGGTTATTAGTTTTAGTTCTTATTTCAATGGCTTTATATGCATAATCTAACGCTTGATTGAAATCACCAATGTCATTATATACTAATGCCATATTATGAAAGGATTTTGATACAATAAGATCATTATTGATTAACATTCCAATATTAAATGCCTTATGAATATAATTCAAAGCTTCGATAGGGTGACCCAATTTCTGTTCACACAAACCAATTCCATTTAAAGCTTCTGCCAATTTGGCTTTAAAGTAAGCTGAATCTTTAAAGTATAAATTTGAATCCAAATAGTATAGTAATTTGAGTGAATTCTTAAAATAATATAGAGATTTATTAAGATCATTTCTATTAATGTGATAAAATTTTGCTAAGATGATTTTTGCCTCAGCAACTCCAAGTATATACTTTAGTTTTATTGATTCCGTTAAAGCCTTATTACTATAGTAAAAAGCGGAGTCAGGAAATAAATTCAAGTATCTGTTCGCCAATAGAGTGTACCTATTAATTGTAACGGTATCTAATTGGGCCTTTTCTGGAAACTCAATGTCAAATGTATTTCGGTTAATTTGAGCAAAAATAAGAACAGGATAAAAGGCAATAATTAGAAATTTTATTAATCTTTTCATGTTTGCTAAAATTCCTGTATTTCAATTGTCGAGTGAATTACTCTTGTTACATAAACAGTTAAATTTCATTTTTGATTATAAATTACTGGTTCCCTATAAATATAATTAAATTTAGAGTTCTTTTTATCTTTTGATATATAATAAATATAACCATCACTCACAGATACATTTTTTACAAATTTTCCTTTTAACTTAATTTTACCTTTAGCTTTGCCAGATTTAGGATTAATTAATATCAAGTTACAGTCTTTCCAATTATAATTTACCAAATACACTCTATTTTCGCCGGAATCTTTTACTAAAAATATATTTTCAGATTTTATTCGACTTTCTTTTATAAAAGCAATTTCATTTTTTTCAATAAGACTTCCTTCATAATTGAAAGATTCTATTATATTATCTATCATATTAAAAACAAAAATAGTGTCATTTATATTAAATATTGGTGCAGGATTAAACATATAATTAGCTTTATATTTCATAAACCAGTTCAGTGATTCCTTGCTGCTAGCATTAACTATCTTTAAATTAGCGTTTCCTAAACTTAATCCTTGCAAATTCATTTTTATATTACTCTGATTCGAATTTGAAGTAAATATAAAATTATTGATATCTAATCCTATCCTTGTTTCAACTTCAGTTGAATCAGGAATTCTATATTTCATAATAAAGGCTGAGTCTGTTTTATTCAATTTACCTAATGAATAAAATTTTTTCTGTGTTTTTGTTTTTTTATTATATAAATAATAGTTCATATAACTATAGTATGGGTTATAATCAGTGAATATTAAATTACCCTTTATAGTATCTTTTACAGGCTTAACATAGGCATATTGTATAAATAAGTCAGCATAAATTATTTTAAATTTGTTGTTATGTATACCAGTTTTTAAAATATTTTTTTCTCCCACTACAATATAATGCCCAGTATAGTCTGTATAGATATATTTTAAAGTTCCTATCTCTGAAGGCATTAACAGACTATCAATTAATTTGCCGTAAATGTTAAATAAAAATAATTCTGTATTTAATCCTTGATTACTAGATGCTGCAACAACAATATATTTGTTTTTAATAACATAATCAATAATTTCAAAATTGGGGATTGAAACAAAAATATCAGGCTTTGAATTCAAAGTAATAGTAACTGTATCTAAATTTGTTTCAATTTCATCCATCTCAACATTTATAAATATTGAATCATCTTTTGGGATAATTGAAAATTCAGAACTCTTTAAACCACTATATTTAATAGATAATTCAACTTTATTATTCCTATTTAAAATTAATTTAAAATTGCCATTAACATCAGATTTAGTTTTAAATTCTTTATTCAAAAATATATTTGCGCCGGTAATAACTTTTTTGGAGGATTTATTGGTAACTATGCCGTAAAGAGTAACCGGTTCAGGCTGTGTGAAAACACTATTTGAAATTAATTGAAATAGAAAAATAAGAATGATTGTTTTTAATTTATTTAGCATTTTTTACGTTCTTATTTAATACATCATAATATTCTTCTATGTTATTCATTCCCATTTGTTTTCTTCTTTCATTTACATGATTTGGACTTTCAATAGGAAATGGAATATGTTTTTTATTCACTTCATCCCACTTTGACTGTGTACCATATAACTGTTTTTTTCCATTAACTACTTGATATCTATCATAAAATAAAGCCCACATTTGTGGGTTAATATCTCCTTTTTTATAAGCCTCATTAATTATTTTAAAACCCGCATGAGGGTCATCCCATGCAACATGCTGGAGAATTAAAAATGCTGCTAAACAAGCCTTTTCTCCATAAATTGATTTACTTGGAAAACCATTGGTCAGTTTTAAGATAGATTTTATTTTCAAATTATTTATTGAATCAATTTGTCTCATCTTTTTATATAAACTATCAATCTGATACTCATTAAAATTATCCGTTTTTTCAAAATCTTGAATTTTTTCTCTTACGTGTTGCTCTGTTGATAACATTGTTGCTAATTCATTTGCAATAGAATCATTTTGATTTAAACTTTCTGTCTTTGATAAATCAATCCAACGATGATCGGATTTTAAAAAACTAAAATCTGCCAATAAATCAAGATAGTGCATCATTGCACATTTGTTATATTTTCTTTCAATAAATAAATACTTAAAAGCACTATCCTTACTATTTTTTAAAGCATAAACGTTTGCAATTAAAAAATTTAAACAAGCTACATTTTGTTTCGACTCTTGACTTTGATTAAAATTGTAAAGAGAGCGTGAAATAAAATAATAGCAATTTAGAGCGTGATC
Source organism: Sphingobacteriaceae bacterium (assembly GCA_046345155.1). Taxonomy (GTDB): domain Bacteria; phylum Bacteroidota; class Bacteroidia; order B-17B0; family Aurantibacillaceae; genus Aurantibacillus. The sequence continues at coordinate 2,865 of JBKDKI010000079.1, read as the reverse complement.
ATACTTTTTGTCATCGGCATAACTTTCGGCTTGCTTGCCAATTACCTTCATAGCGTCCTCAAATTCCATTTCATTCATCAAGGTGTCGCACCATAAGGATAAATGGTTTATATTATCATAAGACGGCTGTGCCGTTATAACATTTCCAATTACTGAAAACAGTAATACTAATTGTGATACTTTTAAATATTTTTTCACGTGATATTAGTTTTATTAGTTATTTATTTCTACTAATTTATTAGTTACTTACAATATGCTTTCATGACTTTATATAAGTGGACGATTTAATTATATATTTGGATTTTAAGTATATGCTTAGGGAGTATTTATTCTATTGTTGTTAATTCCTGTTAGCACAGGGACTTTATATGGTGTTAAAGAGCTTTAGGTATATAAATGAAAATGTCATCCTCTTTATTCCCTAACAACTTTTACTATTTTATTTCATCTTAAATTACTTTTATAAAGTATATGCCGTTTACAAAGCTGGTTAAATTTAATTCACTAGTTATTTAAAAATACAGATGCGCTATTTTTCAAATTTATTTGCACATCCAATGTTTTTAGTTTGTTACAATACTTACAAACACTGATATATATGCCTTTTGCAAGCTTTAACATTTGGCCATCTGTTTGATAATATACAGGGTTCCAATTATTATTTTTAGTCATACATATATTGCAATAATATGGTACGTTTATATTCTTTTGTTGAGTTTCCATTAAATCACTGTTTATTATGACATTGTATGAATAATTATTCCATTTATAAGTAAAAACTTAAAAAGCCGAACTATAATAATTCGGCTCTTTAAGTAATTGTATTTATTAATCTTTTATTAATTTTATTATTCGTATAGCCGTTTCCGTTTTTACATTTAAGATATAAATAGCTTTCGGCAAATCATTAGTTTGAAGTGTAGTTTTGCCATTGATGTTTACTGTTTTTAATACCTGACCTAATGTATTAGTTAATACTAACTGAGCAGGCTCATTGGTTTCAATCACCAAATCATCTTTAAATGGGTTAGGAAAAGCAGTAACTTGTAGAGTGCCTGCTGTTATTTCATTAAATCCCGTACAAGCAACTACTGTTAATGTTCTATTGGAAATTGAAGAACAGTTGCCATTACTACCTGTAACTGTATAAACTTGTGTTGTAGTAGGGCTTAAAACCTGATTGGCACCGATAAGATTGCCGGGCAGCCAAGTATAAGAACTTGCTCCGCTTGCGCTTGCTGTTGCCGACTGCCCTGTACATATAGTTTGGGTAGATAAACTCAGATTTACGGTTGGTGTTGTACTTACATTAACACTTATAGTGTTGGTCTCAAAACAAGAACCGTTAATTATAGTCAAGGTATATGTGCCTGAATTTAACAAAGCGGCATTTGCAATACTTGGATTTTGTCCCGATGACATGTAGTTATTAGGGCCTGTCCAACTATATGTTGGCGTGGCTGTTCCCGTTATGTTTACATTAAAGTTAATAGTTGAACCACTACATACCGGATTATTTACACTTAATGTTGGCGTAAAAGATACGCATGGATATTCAATTACATAAAATAACGTGTTGTTCTGATTAATATCATTCCATTGCCCTGACACCCCATAAAACCCTCCTGAATTTAAAGGCCAACCATTTAATGCAATTGCAGCTGCATCTTGGTTTTGCTGAAAGTTGTCAGGTTCCATTTGTGGGCCTGTTCCAAATTGCCTGCCCCAGTTGTTATAATTACTTCCTACAATAGAACCTATGTTATTACCTGCTGCACCTTGCCCAGTCCAAAAGTGTATACCTGAATTATTATTATCACCATCCCAAAGCCAAGTACCTTCAGTTGCTATATCTGAAGCACCAATCCAAACATATGCAACACCTCCGCCATCGTTTACGCTTGTGTATACTGATGAAACACCAGCTGCCAATATTCCATTATATACTGCAGTATTTTCTCCTAAACTGTTAATCTCAGCTAAATGTCCACCATCAGAAACAGCGCAAGAAGCAGCTTGAGTCCACGTTCTCAATTCTTTAACAACTCTGTATTTTTTTGATCCAAAAGTAAAGGTGTAGGTGTTTGCAACTGTGTAACAGGATACCTGAGAGGTTAAATTCAATGAAAGAATAATACCAATTAAAATAGTTAAAATAGTTTTTTTTGTTCTTTGACGTGTTTTTATCGTTTTTGTTTTAAATTTTAGTTTTTATATAAATCATTCTACTTCATCAAATTCACGTGCCCTGTTTTATCAAGTTTTTTTCCTCTGTTGTTTTGTATGTTCAGTTTCCATACATACACATCATCCTTGCATATCTCGCCTTTGTATTTGCCGTTCCATTTGGTTTCATAAGGGTTGTTGGAGCGGTACAATAATTCTCCCCAACGGTCAAATATCTCAAAGCTGTAATTCTTTGGCGAGAAGTTCCCTGTGAGCACAGGGAAGAACTCATCATTGAGTAAATCATCATTAGGAGTAAAAGTGTTAGGGATGTAGATGAAAATATCATCCTCTACCGTTATTACTTTTGATATGGTATCTGAACATCTTGGATTAGATGCAATAAGCGTTACCAAGAACTTGCCCGGTTCCTGAAAAATATAATTCGGATTCTCTTGAGTAGAGAACAACGTGTTCACATAATACCACTGGTAAGTGCTTGCTCCTTGTGAGAAGTTAGTAAAATTTACCAGCGGATGCTCCAGCACATCCAGATTCTTTGGATCATAATCAAAATCGGCTGTTGGTTTGGCATACACCGTAACCAAATTGGTATACGTGATAGTTGTTGAACAGCCCAATGGTGTGCTGATAATAATATTGGCCGTGTAAACACCCTCTTTGGTAAAACATATTTGC
>JBKDKI010000078.1:0-1748 GCA_046345155.1 Sphingobacteriaceae bacterium | reverse complement strand
CGCCATTACAAGCGCTACAGCCACTTGAGTTGGTTTGACTTTGTGAATAAGTTGGCGGGATGGGTGTGAATTTCATGATAAAACCATCCTCGCCACCATTAAATGTAGGGTCATAATATGCTCCGCCTCCTGGATTTGCTAATGGATAAGTGGCATTATTGGTAACGTAGCCCCACTCCCCGGAAAGAAATAAATTACCGACATTATATGTTGCTATAGGGGATCTAAAATCAACCCCATCACCACCAACATAGGTTGCCCAGAGTCTTTGCCCTGTATTGGTAAACTTGATTAAAAACTGATCTCTGGTTCCGGTTAAAGAATTATCATTAAATCCCCCACACGAAGACTGAGAAGATAATGTTGGGGTGTTAGTGCTTTCTGTATGAAAACTTACATATAAATTGCCGCAGGCATCCACTGCCAAATTATCATAGGAATTAAATCCTTCAATATTACTTCCCCCATAATAGGTGGCCCACAATTGTGTGCCGGTATTGCTGAATTTTAAAATAAAGGCGTCTCCATTGCCTGAATTTGCCCCTTGAAAATAAGCTCCGCCACCGGGGTTCAAAGTAGGAAAGTTTGTAGAAAATGTTTGACCCGATATAAACACATTGCCAGTGTTGTCGCAGATAATTGAATATCCTTCTTCAAAAGCACTTCCCCCATAATAGGTGGACCATAAAAGCACCCCGGTATTGCTGAATTTTAAAATAAAGACGTCTTTATTGCCTGAATTTGCCCCTTGAAAATAAGCTCCGCCACCGGGGTTCAAAGTAGGAAAGTTTGTAGAAAATGTACCCCCAGTTACAAACAAGTTACCCACATTATCACAGGCAATTGAAAATCCTTCTTCATCAAAACTTCCCCCATAATAGGTGGACCATAAAAGCACCCCGGTATTGCTGAATTTTAAAATAAATGCATCATTACTTCCGATACCGCTAATTGTTCCCTGAAAATAGGAGCCACCGGGGTTCAGAGTCGGGGTGTTAGTAGAATTTGTATACCCCGTTACAAACACATTACCCACATTATCACAGGTAATTGAATATCCTTCTTCATCATCACTTCCCCCATAATAGGTGGACCATAAACGAACACCTGTGTTGCTGAATTTTAAAACAAAGACGTCGGTAGAGCCTGCGTTTGCACCCTGAAAATACGCACCTCCGCCTGGGTTCAGAATCGGGAAGTTGTTAGACCGTGTAATACCTGTCAGAAACACATTGCCGATATTGTCACAGGTGATAAAAAATGCCCAATCCATATTTGATCCTCCATAAAAAGTTGACCAAAGAAGGTTTCCATTATTTGAAAATTTAGATATTAAAACATCGCCTGCTCCTCCGTTATAGGTAGCGTCATAATAAGCTCCGCCGCCTGGATTCCACGTAGGAAAGCTCATTGAATAAGTATAACCGGCAATATAAATATTACCTAAATTATCTGTTTCTATAGAAGTAGGTCCATCAAAACCCGTTCCCCCAAAAAACGTTCCCCAGTTCAATTGTGGGTCAATGATCAGGGTGTTGTTTGTGTTATGGTTTGCAAGATTAAACTCTAATAACGTTTTGTTTTTATTGATGGGTGTGAGTTTGTATTTGCTTGCAATTTCATTGTTATTGCCTTCTTCATAGGTGTATGGTTTTGCTTCGGTAAGGGTTCCCAGTTTTGTTTTAATGCTGATGCTGCCATCGGCCTGCAGCTTTAAAGGTTTATCGCCTTCGTAAATGAGTTTAATT
>JBKDKI010000077.1:0-2075 GCA_046345155.1 Sphingobacteriaceae bacterium | reverse complement strand
GCATAGCCATTTATTGCCTGCTTCGCAGACTTTTATTTTCATTGGCTTTGCTAACAAATATTTGTATCTTTAAATGAACATTTGTGGGTATAGACAGTTGAATGTTCCAAACGCCAACTACTGGTAGCCGCCAAACGTTAGTAGGCATTTTATGACATCTGGACAACAAATCATATCATTATTATTTATACTAACTCATATTGTTTTGTCGTTGATCGGGACAAGTATTCTTTTAAAAAGTAATATTTTGACAGCCAAACGCAGACGTTACAATTTAATTTTACTTTGGACAATTCCCTTTATTTGGTATTTACTAATTAGGGCAATTCATAAAATGACTCCGGGCTCTCATGAAGTTCCAATTAAAAATGACGTCAGTAGCAATGGTTCATATGAAAGTGGACTTGGCGCACCAGGCACAGGTATTAGCAACCGCGGACTATAGGAAGTTTAAACTGATTATAAAAAAAGGACTTATTATTCTATTAATATCGACGATAATTTTCGGAGGACTTTTCCTTTGCATTTTTCCAGACTCAATAAATTCGTATGACTAGCAAAATAAAAATTAAGTACAGATTTTATGGGACAAACAACTTATAACAAAAACGCCTACTAACACAGGCTTGCAGAACAGCGGGCGGAAAGTATGTCATCGCTCGCGCTTTTTTCAGCGGTCATTAATTTATTTTTGCGCTCGCTAATTTCGTTTAGTATCTTTAAAAAAACATTTGTAGGTTAAAGACCGGGGAGTTTCAAAAATGCCCGCCGTTCTGCAAAAGCCTCAAAACGTTATGTTCAACCAGCGAATAGACCCGCATAGACATCGATAAAATATATGAGAGATATACCCGAACAAAATTTATCATTTGCATCTCTAATCTCAATAGGACAATCAAGCGGTTCAGGCTTCTTGCTAAATATAAAAGAATCTACCTTTTTAGTTACAGCGCGACATGTCTTATTTGATGAAGAAAATAACTTCAAAAAACGTGACGAGTTTTTTGAAATCGCTTCACCTTCATCAGTTGAGACAGATTATTCTGTAAGTCGCCTTAGAGTGAATTTTGATAGTGTAAGGCATCTATACAGTAAAAATTCTGACGTAGCTGTTGTTGAAATTGGCAAAAATGAACATCTTAAAAGTAATAACACATACGTAATAACGTATTCAAAAGATGTTGTAGAAATTGAAAAATCAGTGAATAATCCGACAATTACAATCGAGGAGACCATAAGTAAAATAGAAGACGTCATAATTGCAAATGACGTATATGTTTTTGGGTATCCAACTTCATTAGGGATTCAACCGAATAAGTTCTTTGACGCAACTCGTCCCTTATTGAGAAAAGGAATAGTTTCAAACATTTATAAAAAAAACAACACAATTATTCTTGACTGTGCAGTTTATCCCGGAAATAGTGGCGGACCTGTTCTTCAAATTTCTTCAGACGATAGAATGCATCGTTATAGAATTATTGGTGTTGTTTCAAAATATATTCCATTCGCACAAGAGTGGAGAAATAACCGTGAGAAACTTGTCAACGTTGAATATGTAAATTCAGGTTACTCTGTTGCGACAGCAATGGACGAGGTCATAAAATTAGCACTGACACTTCAAAATGAATAAACTGGGTGTCGCTGGCTAAACATAACAGCGTGCAATTTCCAGCGGGCGGACGCGGGTGATCGTTCGGGCAAAAATTTGTGCGCAGACGCGCGAAGTAATTTTCATTTGCCCTCTCTAATTCCGTTTTGTATCTTTAAATAAACGTTAGTATGCACAGATGGTGGATGTTTCAAAAGCCCGCCAGAAAATTGCACGCCAAACGTTACCACCAATTTATAGACAGCCATGACTTGGACGAGACGAAAATTTATTAAAGCTGGACTTCTAGCAAGTTTCGGTTTCATCCTACTCGACTCCTTTTGGCTTGAAAAATATTTTATTGAGACAAATGAATTTTGTCTAGGAAATTCGACAGACAACAATTATGATTTGAAAATTATTCAAATTTCAGACTTACATCTTCAATCATTTAATAGTCAATTGAAAAAATTAGCTAAAAATATTA
>JBKDKI010000076.1:0-2667 GCA_046345155.1 Sphingobacteriaceae bacterium | reverse complement strand
ATACAGTATAAAAGCAACTATAGACGGCAAACAAATAAGCAAAAAAGGAAACATTACGCTTTTAAAGTAAAATGATCTATAATTTAAAAACGAAATGATATGAAAACACTCTTCAAGCATAGCTACAAAACCTTCATCACTCTTATTTTCTTAATAACTGTGTTGAGTTCATTTGTAACAAAAAGTGATGCGAAAAAAGAAGGTGGCAAAACAACCATTCCTTTTTGGAAACAAGCTAATGCGCCCGATTATACAGCGGCCTATTTAAACCCCAAATCTGAAAACAAAGAACCGGATAAACAACGGGCAAAAGAATTGATGGCCAACGCCAAACAAAATGTAAGCTTTTTAGAAAACAAAGGGCAAATGATGGATACCGAAGGTAAACCCGTGCCCTTTGTATTATTTAAAGCAGAGGCACCGGGCATGAATGTGTATATAACCGAAAAAGGCTTAACCTACGTATTTGTAAAAATAGAGGAAGATGAAAAGGAGGAAGAAAGAGAGCGCGAAAACAAAAAAAAGAAAGGCAAAGCCAAACACCAAGACCTGATGATGCCAGGCAAACATGAAGAAAACATAAAAGCCGAAATGGCTTGGATAAACGTAACCTTAAAAGGAGCAACAATAAAACGTGAAAACATAATTAAAGAAGAACAAAGCACCGAGCACTTTAATTATTTTTATGGACATTGCCCCGAAGTTATTTATGAGGTTTACCAATACAAAAAACTAACCATAAAAAATGTATACCCAAATATTGATTGGGTATTTTATAACAGCCAAAAAGGCGGCATGAAATACGATTTTATAGTACATCCTGGTGCTAACCCCAACGACATTAAATTAATTTACGAAAGCGAAAAACCATTAGACCTCGATAAAAACGGCAACCTACAACTAAAAACAAAACTTGGCACTTTAACCGAAAACGCGCCATACAGCTACCTTAAAGAAACTAACACCGAAGTAAAAAGCCGTTTTAAAACCACACCCCTAAATAAACACCAAGTAGAAGTTACGTTTAATATTAACCCAATCAGCAACCTCCAAAACTCAACCTTAGTTATAGATCCACAATTAGTATGGGGAACTTTTTATGGGGGGAGTGATAGTGCTGAAGGGCCAATGTCAATAGATATCGACATTAATGGTAGTGTATTTGTTACTGGTTACACAACTTCTACCAATTTTCCTCTTCAAAATGCCGGTACTTTTTTTCAAGCTTTAAATGGTGGATTTTATGATGTTTTTATCTTAAAATTCTCTAATAACGGCAATCTCCTTTGGGCTACCTATTATGGTGGTTCGGATAATGATTTTAGCAATTTTATCTGTGCAGATTCAAATGGAAATATATTTATTACGGGTAATACATTGTCTGCAAATTTCCCACTTCAAAATTCAGGTACTTTCTTTCAAGGAATTATTGTTGACAATGTTGAAGCCTTTATCTTAAAATTTGACAATAGTGGTAACCGTCTTTGGGCTACTTATTATGGTGGCTCTGGTAATGAAGAGGGCAATTCTATTTGCACCGATTCAAATGGCAATTTATTTGTAACGGGGTACGTAAGTTCTAACGATTTTCCAGTTCAAAATACTGGTACGTTTTTTCAAGGAACATTGAGTGGATTTTCAGATGCGTTTATCTTAAAATTCGATAATAACGGTAATCGCCTTTGGGCGACGTATTATAGTGGTTCGAATCAAGATCGAGCCAATGCTATTTGTGCAGATTCAAACGGCAATGTGTTTGTTACTGGTTATACTCAGTCTACTAATTTTCCGGTTCAAAATACCGGCACATTTTTTCAAGGTACTTTTGGTGGTGGATTGTTAGATTTATTTATTTTAAAATTCGATAATAATGGTAATCGCTTATGGGCAACTTATTACGGAGGTTCTAATAACGATCAAGGCAATTCTATTTGTACGGATTCAAATGGCAATGTGTTTGTTGCAGGTAAGACAACGTCTGCGGATTTCCCAGTTCAAAATGCCGGTACTTTTTTTCAAGGTACTTTAAATGGTGGTTCTGACGCCTTTATATTAAAATTCTCTAATAACGGCAATCGACTTTGGGCAACTTATTTTGGTGGTTCTGGAAACGATGAGTACAGTTTTTTTCCTAACTATAACAACCTTGATGTTGATAGTTGCAATAATATTTATTTAAGTTTCGAAACAAGTTCTAATCCTTTTCCTCACCTCGTGAGTAGCTCCGCTTGCTCTTATTTTGATAATTCTTTTAATGGTGGCCCAAGTGACGTTTTAATTGCTCGTTTTACTACTAATGGCAACCTTACTTGGTGTTCATATTTAGGTGGGAGTGGGAATGATTTCCGCTCATCAATGGCTGTTGATTTGAATAATAATTTATTCATAACAGGAGAATGGACAGAACAAAGTGCAACCATAAACAATAATTCATGCCCTTTGTTAAGCCCAGGCGCTGGAGCTTATTTCGATAATACGTTTAATGGTGGAACTGACGACGGCTATATTGTAAAGTTCTCCCCATCTCAAATTCAAAAACAACCATCCCAACAAAACGCAACCAACTGCCAGTGCAATGGCTCTGCCACCTTTAGCATTACCTGCGGCGATGCGCCTTATAGCTATGTTTGGAGCAATGGATTAAGTGTTTTAAATACAACCTTAACC
>JBKDKI010000075.1:0-4054 GCA_046345155.1 Sphingobacteriaceae bacterium | reverse complement strand
TAGTTAAGAGTTGTGCTTATAATGCCTACTGCTTTCAAATTACTGAAAGAAATAAACGAAAGATATAAAAATAGTTTATTCATAATTATTCTAATAGTTCATTACCCGAAATTCCTTGAATTGCAATATCAACACCGCCACATCCCATAAGAGAGTTATAGGCGGTGATAACGATTGCATCCATTTTAGGTTGATTGATACCGGGCTTTATAAATTTAATTCTATACATTTATTAAAACTGCTTCGATCTCTAATTGATTATTTATTCTAGTTCTTATTTCAGAAAGCGACTGCTCATTCAATACTTTTCCATTTTCGAAAACAGTTTTCAAGAGACCTTCCTTTTCTTCTTCCCAAGTACACTGATCCTTTAATATTAATTTCCCGTTTACTTCATGTACGGCTAACAATCCTTTAGCAGATTTTTTAGTCCCATCGTCTGTTTTAGGATCTTTAAAGATATTTCTTCCTTCTCCGTTAACTTCTCCGTAAGTGGCTTTCATTGCGAACCCGTAAGTGTCACGTGTAACATATTCATAAGTATAAGATCCAATTCCTAAAACAACATTAAAAGAGGAAAATCCTTTTTTCTTCAATCCTTCCAGAATCTGTTTCTGACGTTGCAGTGTAATACTGTCACCATAAATTAATCCAATATGTGAATCTAGCAATTTATAACCCTTATCTGTTATTGTTCCACCGAAAACCTCCCACATACACTCAATTGCTCCTTTGAATTCTGGACTGCCTGGAGTTGCATTTTCATCCCCAATTATTATTTTCACAGGATCACCACTATCAGGGCGTATGACAACTTTACCATTTCTGGCTAGAATTTTAGATTTTAATTCTGGCAGGAATTCTGTTATTACTTTCCAAAAATCCCAGGTATCGGAAACTATTGAAACAATTCCATTAGGGTATAACTCTGATATCAGTCTTTCAAATGTTCCAATCTCATCATCTTTTGTTCCCATGCACATTACGGAGTGTTCAGTTGCGGGAACGCTACCACCTATTAATTCATTATCTGAATTTGCATTGTAGTATAATTCGTGAAATTCAATTGCAGGAACCGTATCTGTTCCATAAAAGGAAAGTAAATGTCCTGCTGCACTTATACAGGCATCTTCAATTCCACTCATGCCTCGAAAACTAAAATCGTGTCCTTGCCAATTAACAAAGTCAATGTTTTTATCGCTAACTGTACTAAGTGCATATTCATTAAATACTTTACGATATTGTAAAGCCGTTGTAGCGCTCGTAGAGGGTTTCCATAAAATAGCCGACATCAACGATTCAAGATAATTGGTAAGCCAAAAGAACTTAGGTTCTGTATTATAAACTGTAACAACAGGAATTTTAGGAGATACTATTGTGCCTTCAGGTAAACCTTTTACTATTAGAGGAAGATATCCTAGATCGTGAAGCTCAGCAACATGCTCAATAGGAATACTGTCTTTTCCTAACGCGTTATCCATTCTTCTTTTGTACTCTGCTATTATTTTTTCTTTTGGTTGATTAAAGAAGCCTACATTCCATTGTTTTATAAGGTATTCTTTTACGAAATATTGTAGCCCGAAGAATACAAGATTATCATTTTCAGTCTGCCGGGATTTACGCGGTGTGAAATTAGAATAAACCAATTCTGTCCCTTCTGGATATTGTCTACGATGATCTGCTTTATAAAAGTCGATCAACATTAAAGGATTAATTTTCATAGTTATTGTTTTTTATATCGTTAATTCATCTGCTAAATTTTAAACAAATTATATTGTTTAAAAAAGTGGTCATCCATAATGTCTGAAATGGAATTAGAACTACAAACATTTTTATAACCTGCTTCTTTCAATCTTTCAAGAGCATTATGGCTAAAAATTCCATGTGATGCGATTAAGTATAGTTCACCTGCATTTTTATTCTTTAAAGCAGAAGATAATTCAATAAAAGTTCTACCCCCATCACATATATCATCAACTATTATACATGCTTTACCTTTAAGATCTTCTGTATTTACGTCGCTTTTTATTATTTGTCCTGTCGCTAAATCGCGAATTTTCAAACCTGTGGCAATCTCACCTTTATATCCAATCTTCTGGGCAAGTTTATCTATTTTTTTATAGGCTCCCAAATCAGGAGATATTAGGCAGAAATTAGATAGATCTAGTACTTTCAAAAAGTAGTTTACCATTTCATGATTTGTAATATTTACACAATTATTAATTAGAGCAACTGAAACATCGCTATGGGCATCAAAAACAATTACTTTATTAAGATGAAGCTTATTGATAATGTTTGCGAAAACTTTTATTGACAAGGGCTCGCCCGGAACCATTACCCTGTCTTGTCTTGCATAAGGGATATAAGGAATGAATACTTCAATGTAATCCACGTCCATAGTTCTAAGCGCATCGATAGCTAAACATAAGTTCATCAAATCATCTGAGGAATTGAGTCTAGTGTTTATCCTTACCTTATCTTCTGCTGTGAATTCGGTAAGAAATTTCAAATGACACTCGCCACCAGCGAATTTTTTTAGTTCTATAGTTTTGTTTTATTCAAATAGATTTATTGTTTTCATAGCGTTAGTTTTTATAGTTCAAAGTGAAATCCTTTGCGTGTTAATTCTTTATAAGCTTTATTGTCAAAACTATAAAAGCGGGCCGCTTTATGCGCAACATTTTTTTCCTTCTCATTTAGTTCTTTTAAGAGCCCCATTCCTAGTATTTTTTTTCTAAAATTTCTTTTATCTATTGATGTTTCAAGAATTGCTTCATAAAGGCCCTGAAGTTGGGTTAGGGTGAATTTTTCATTTAGTAATTCAAATCCGATAGGTTGGTATGAAACTTTTCCTTTTAGCCGTTCAAATGCGGTTTTAACTATTTTACTGTGATCGAAAGCTAATTTTGGTAAATCCGAAATTTTAAACCATTCGGCTTTTACTGTATCACGACCAGCAATTAATTCAAATTGATGTTTATTTACTAAAGCAAAATACGCAACAGAGATTATTCTTTCTCTTGGATCTCTATCAACTTCACTAAATGTATAAAGCTGTTCAATAAAAACATTTTTAATTCCAGCCTTTTCAAGCAGAATACGTTTCGCACATTCTTCAGTAGTTTCCTCACTGAATACAAATCCTCCTGGAAGGGCCCATTTGTTTTTGAAAGGATCCTTTTCGCGTTCAATTAAAAGAAGTTTTAACTCGCCTCCATCAAATCCAAATATTACGCAGTCGGTTGTCAGAGAAAATTTAGATTCAGAGTATTTAGTTGTATTATTCATTCTTAGTGTAATTTATACACAAAGATAAATGAAGTTTTTATGAGCGCAATATTGATAGTGTTAATTTAACACTAAGAGAATGCATGTAATTGAAAATCAGATTAATAAAATTTAGCCAGCATGATTTGATTAATTCAAGTCATTAAGCATCTCGCCGTTCAGGATTAATAAGGATCTCAAATTATTTATAAAGAAGGATTAATTTATTTTTAATCAAAATTATTTTGAATTTAATTCAAGTAAAAAATGAATCAGTTTTTACACCCTACAATTGAGGTAGCCTTAATTGAAATGCCTGAATTTGCAAAATGTATACAAACCATGAGCGAGCACTCAACACTCCGTGGTTTAGGAACGCGAACATTTAAATGGTATACACGTAAATTAGCCCAATTATGTTTAGTTTTCAAGAAATTGCCAGAATATTGTTCCGAAGCAGAGGTTAATAGCTTTTTAACAAGCATGCACAGCAACGGCAAACGTCCCTCAGAAAGCGACTATAAATTAGCCATTAGTAGTTTAAAATTTTATATGACAGCAGTAGGAGCTACTGTAGTAAACTATAAAATGCCATCTGTAAAAAGTGAGAAGAAGTTACCAGTTGTTTTAAGTAAAGAAGAATGTATTAAATTATTTTCAAATTCATCTAGATCAAAGGATGGCACTATGTTAAAGCTGATTTATTCAGCTGGATTAAGATTGCAGGAACTTACCAATTTAAAGATAGGAGATATTGATTGGAATCGCATGTTGATTCATGTTAGAG
>JBKDKI010000074.1:0-9355 GCA_046345155.1 Sphingobacteriaceae bacterium | reverse complement strand
TTATCATGGGTATCAACGAAAGAAAAGAAAAGCAAAAAGCAGAGTTGAAGCATCTAATACTAGAAGCTTCTGTGAAATTGTTTTCTGAACATGGATACGATGGTTTTTCGATGAGAAAAATTGCAGACATGATTGAATATAGCCCAACCACAGTTTACCTCTATTTTAAGGATAAGAATGAGATTTTATTTGAGTTACATGAAATTGGTTTCAGAAAGTTTGAAGAATCAAATAGAGATCTTTTAACCATCAAGAATCCCTTATTGCGTTTACATAAAATGGGAGAAAACTACATTAAATTTGGTCTTGAAAATCCAGATTATTATGATTTAATGTTCTTACTTCCTGCTCCAATGGAATTCATTGATCAAGTAAATAATATAGAATGGGACGGTGGAGATCGAGCGCTAACTGCTTTAAAAGGTCTAATTCAAGAATGTATTGATAAAAAAATGATCAAACCAGGAGACGTAAATGCCATAGCTATGGGGATTTGGAGTATGGTGCATGGATTGGTCTCCTTATATATCAGACATAGATGTGATAAATTAATTAAAGAAGAAGACATAATTCCAACCATGTATCAATCCTTAAACTGGATGATTAACGTACTGGAAGTAGACTAACGTTTTTTTGCCTTTTAACTTAACACCGTTAATATAAATAACGTAATTAATAAATAAAATGAAAACAAATGTAATTTTAATGCTAGCCTTTTCCACGGCATGCTTGGCTCAGAAGCCAATTGATAAGTATGTGGAAAGTGGGATAAAAAATAGCATTGTGCTTCAACAAAAGAACATCTCTTTGGAAAAAGCGATTTATTCATTAAAGGAAGCCAATAGTCTTTTTTTTCCTTCTATTAATCTTAAGGGAGATTACCAATCAGGTGAAGGCGGACGTCAAATCGCCATTCCATTAGGAGATATGCTTAACCCAGTTTACGGTACACTCAATCAATTAACTATGAGTAATTCTTTTCCGCAAATAAGTAATGTTGAAGAGAATTTCTTTCCTAAGAATTTCTATGATGTAAAACTTAGAACATCCATGCCGATTATTAATGCTGATTTGTTTTACAATAGGGATATTCAAAAACAGCAAATCAAAATTTCAGAATTTGAAATTGAAATCTATAAGAAAGAATTATCAAAGAATATTAAAGTTGCTTACTATCAATACTTAAGTGCTGCAAAAGCAATTAGTGTTTATGAAAACGCTATTAAAGTTGCACAGGAAGCTAAGCGTATTAATGAAAAATTATTGAATAATGGTAAAACTGTAAAAGCATATGTATTGAGAGCAGAAAGCGAAATACAAAATCTTCAGTCAAAAATTACTAATTCAAAACAACAAGAAAGAAATGCGCAATTGTATTTCAATTTTCTAATTAATGCATCTAACGATCAAGTAATAGATACTCTTGGTAGTAATGAATTGGGCGAAGAAAATATAAAAAATTATTTAGTAAGCGATTTGGCAATTTCTGATAGGGCTGAGTTAAAAGCCATAAATCAATCTATCTCCATTCTGTCAACAGTAAATAATATGAATAAAAATTACTGGTTGCCTAAGCTCAATGGATTCATCGATCTTGGCTCGCAAGCCAGTGATTGGAAATACAACGATAAATCTCGTTACTATTTTCTGGGCTTACAACTGGATATCCCACTATTTGCAGGAGGAAATCAATTGTATAAAATAAAAAAATCAAAACTGGATATTGATCTACAAAAAAGTCAATTAATGTATATGCAACAACAACTTAATTTATCAGCCAATGTTGCCAAAAACTCCATCAAAAGTCATTATCAAATTTATCAATCCGCTATTCAACAAACAACTGCAGCAAAAGCATATCTCGATTTAATTGATAAGGGTTATAAAGAAGGCATCAATACATTCATTGAGACCTTAGATGCCAGAAACCAATTAAACATATCCCAAATTCAGGAGCTAATTACAAAATATGATTTAATGGCCAGTATAGCCGTGTACGAAAGAGAAATAAACAAATAAATTAAGTAAGAAAATGAAATAACCATGTTGCCGCTAGCTCAAACACAAATGACTAAACTGGTTATACCATATGGCAAATAAAAAACAAATAACTAAGACATATGAAAACTATATTTTATAAAACTTCATTAATAGCATTGAGTTCATTCATACTATTATCATGTTCAGATAAGACTGAAGAAGTAAAAACAGATACCCCCACTGATGTAATACCGGTAAAAGTAATAGAATTGCAATCTTCAAACATAAAGCGTGTAATTAATGCTTCAGGTCAATTTACTACTGAAGATGAAACTATGTTAAGCTTTAAAACAGGCGGAATCATTAATAAAATTTATGTAAAAGAAGGAGAGCAAATTCAAAAGGGCCAATTATTAGCTACGTTAGATTTAACGGAAATTAATGCCCAAGTTAATCAGGCGCAAATTGGCTTTGAAAAAGCACAGCGTGATTTTAAACGTGCTGAAAATTTGTATAGAGATTCTGTAGCAAGTATCGAACAATTTCAGAATGCTAAATCAGCACTTGACTTTGCTCAACAACAATTAAATGCAGCTAAGTTCAATTTAACATATTCTGAAATTAGATCAATTACAGATGGAGTCGTTCTTAAAAAAATTATGAATGAAGGACAAATAACCGGACCTGGTTCCCCGGTAATTCAAATAAATAGTAAAGGAAATGCTGATTGGGTATTGAAGGTAAATTTGAGTGATAAAGATTGGGCTTCTATTAATATTGGCGATTCTGCACTAGTACAAATTGATGCTATTGGAAAAGAAAATCTTAATAGTGTTGTTTCTTCAAAATCTGAAAGTGTGGATTTTATGACAGGATCTTTTAGTGTTGACATCAAATTAATTAATAACAAAAAAATTGATATAGCCTCTGGAATGTTTGGCAAAGCAATTATTCACCCTAAAACAAAAAGCGTGGCATGGAAAATACCTTACGAGGCTTTACTCGATGGTAATGCCAATGAAGGTTATGTGTTTGTGACAAATGATTTAAAAACTGCCAAGAAAATTGCGGTTAATGTTGGAGAAATAGAAGATAATAATGTATGCATTAAATCAGGCTTAGAGAATTATAAATACATTATCACATCCGGCAGCGCCTATTTAACAGATAATTCGCTTATAAAAAATAGTAAATAACCAAATTGTATTAGAATATGAAAATCTCGGAATATGCTGTAAAGAATTATCAGTTTACGCTAGTCATATTTATCATGGCTATTGTAGTGGGCGTAACAACGTTATTTAACATGCCACGCTCGGAAGATCCTGAAATTAATGCACCTCAATTTCCTATAGTTGTTGTGTATCCCGGAGCTTCACCTCAAGATGTGGAAGATTTGGTTGTAGATCCAATTGAAAAGAAAGTGTCGGAGCTTGAAGATATTAAACGCATAAAAACAACAATCAATGATGGTGTAGCAGTTATAAATGTTGAGTACAAGTACGAAAGTGATGTAAACGAAAAGTATCAGGAATTAGTAAGGGAAGTAAATGGTCTTCGTGACAAATTGCCCTCAGACATTTTGAGCTTGGACATTGATAAAGTTACGCCAACAGATGTAAATATTTTACAAATGGCATTGGTGTCAGAAAACGCATCAAGAGATCAATTGAAAAAGTATGCTGAAAATCTTCAGGATGAACTTGAAAAAGTTACTCCATTGCAAAAAGTTGAAATATCAGGCCTGCCAGATAAAATTGTAAGAGTTGATTTAAAACTCGATCAATTAGCACAAATGCACATTCCTGTTAATGCCATTATTGGGAGTTTACAAAGCGAAATAGCCAATATACCCGGAGGTAGTATTTTAGCAGGAACAAAATCATTCAATGTTAAAACAAGTGGTAATTACAAATCCATCTCTGAAATTGAAAACACTGTTGTTTATAGTTATGCCGGTAAAAATGTATTACTGAAAGATGTTGCCGATGTTCATTTTGACTATGAAGAAATAAAACACATTACAAGATTAAACGGACACAGAAGTGTAACGATTAATGCTGCACAAAAACCAGGTTTTAATATATCGCAAACACAAAAGTTGTATCTACCCGTTATCGCAAAGTTTAAAGAAACACTTCCTTCCAATATTGAATTAGTTGATCACTTCGATCAGGCAGATAACGTAAATAAACGATTAGGCGGTCTTGGTAAAGATTTCATCATCGCTATTTTATTAGTTGCAATTACCTTATTGCCTTTAGGTGGCAGAGCTGCATTAGTAGTAATGATTTCAATCCCACTTTCTCTTGCTATTGGATTAGTTATGTTGAATGCCTTAGGTTATAACATGAACCAATTGAGTATAGTTGGATTAGTTGTAGCACTCGGGTTACTTGTAGATGACAGCATAGTTGTAGTAGAAAATATTGAACGTTGGTTGCGAGAAGGTTATTCAAGAAAAGAAGCAACACTCAAAGCTACTAAACAAATTGGTTTGGCGGTTATTGGATGTACTGCGACTTTGATTATTGCATTTATGCCATTGGTGTTTTTACCAGAAGGTGCCGGTGATTTTATCAGAAGCTTACCTATGGCTGTAATTTGCTGCGTCTTAGCTTCAATGGTTGTTTCATTAACTATTATTCCTTTTTTATCAAGCAGAATATTAAAGCAACATGAGGGACATTCAAACGGTAATTTATTTTTACGTGCTTTACAATCAGGTATACATAAAATTTATAGTCCTTTTTTAGATTCAGCGTTAAAACGTCCGGCTGTTACAATCATTATTGCCATTATTGTTTTTGTAGGATCTTTACAATTAATGCCTGTCATCGGGTTTAGTCTATTTCCGGCATCAGAAAAACCTCAGTTTTTAATAAACATAACTACACCATTACAAACAAACATTTATAAAACAGATAGTGTAACAAGGTTTGTAGAGAACGAATTAAAAAAACATAAGAAGATTAAATATTTTACATCAAATGTAGGAAAAGGTAATCCAAGCATTTATTATAATATTGTTCCGGAAAATGAGCGTAGTGATTTTACTCAATTATTTATACAGTTAGATGAACAAATTAACCCTAACGAAAAACTTGAGTTAATAGATAGTCTTCGCAATCAATTTAAAGATTATCCTTCAGCTAAAATTGAAGTTAAAAATTTTGAGCAAGGACCTCCAATTGTTGCTCCTGTAGAAGTAAGATTAGAGGGTGAAAATCTCGATACTTTGCGAGCTCTTGCCGCTAAAGTTGAAGGTATTCTTAAATCTACTCCGGGAACAATGTATGTCAATAATCCATTGGTGAATTTAAAAACAGATTTAAAAATTGATATTGATAAGGAGAAAGCGATTAGTCTCGGTATACCAATTGTGAATATTGACAGAACAGTAAGACTTGCCATAGCTGGATTTAATGCGGGTAATTTTTCTGATAGTAACGGTGATGACTTTGATATACTATTAACCTCACCTAAAAAGGAAAGAGCGGATTTAAGTGTTTTAAATAGCATTTATATCAATAATAATCAGGGTGCTGCTATTCCATTAAATCAAATTGCAAAAGTAAAGCTAGAATCATCTCCAATTACAATTAATCACTATAATAAAATACGTTCAGTTTCTGTAAGTGCTTTCGTTCAAAAAGATTTATTGGCAGATAATGTAATTAATGATGTGATTAAACAAATGGACGAATACAAACTCCCTAATGGCTATCAATATAAAATGGGAGGTGAATTTGAATCGAGACAAGAATCATTCGGCGGATTTGGAACCGTAATCATAATTACAGTATTCTTATTCATAGCTATTTTGATACTAGAGTTTAAAACATTTAAAAGCACATTAATTGTATTGTCTGTCATTCCGTTAGGTATGGTTGGAGCATTAACAGCGTTATGGTTAACAGGCAATTCATTATCATTTGTGGCTATTATCGGTTTAATTGCCCTTGCGGGCATTGAAGTCAAGAATTCCATTTTACTAGTAGATTTTACTAATCAGTTACGCAGCGAAGGAAGGAGTTTGGAAGAAGCCATCAGAGAGGCCGGTGAAATAAGATTTTTACCAATTATATTAACTTCACTAACAGCAATTGGTGGGTTAATTCCAATTGCTATTTCAACAAATCCATTAATTGCCCCATTGGCCATTGTTTTAATTGGAGGGTTAATAAGCTCAACATTATTATCTCGAATCGTAACTCCAGTGATTTACAAATTACTTCCACCAAAAATTGAGAAAGAAGATGAAATGGCATAAAATAATTTTATTCACAACAGCAATTGCCTGTTGTTATTCATGTGAAAAGAATTACAACTGCATTTGTTATACAAATGACAGTAAAGTTATTGTAAAAGATGCAGTTAAAACAACTCGTTTGGGTAGTAAAGGTTTTAAAAGAACTTGCGAAAATTACTCAGTGAAAGATACATTAATTTATAATTGTCATTTAGAATGAGGGTTTTAATCGTAGGCTTATTAAGATTAGAAGTAATTTCAATAACCAAAACCTTACCGGAAGTGAAGTTTGATGTTCTAAGGGATAAAATAATTAATGATATTGATGTTAGCGTTTACCAGTACTTGATTATTGACCCATTTGCTATTGATAAAAAAGTTATGGAAAATATTAAAAGTAAGTTAAAAGAAGGTATTCATACCAGAGTAATAATTGTTTCAACTTTAAAATTAAATGAGGTTAATGAATTAGAAATTAGACTTACTAAGTACGTTTCTAAGCCTTATTTGCTTGATGAGATAATTAAACATATTAATTAATAATTTATCATATTCTTATTTAAAAAATATAATTAACAATAACATGAAAAAACTAATTGTAATAATAATCATTTTAATTTCTCAATTATCATTTGCACAAGTGTCATCTGATAATATTATCGGTAATTGGCTATCACCAAGAAAGGATAGCGAAATCCAAATATTTAAAGTTAACAATAAGTATTATGGCAAAATCGTTTGGGGCAAAGGCGAATCAACCAAGGATATCAAAAATCCTGATTCTAAATTAAGGGATAGAGACTTGATTGGATTAATCATATTGTCAAACTTTGAGTTTGATGATGACGAATGGAATAACGGTACCATTTATGATCCAAGAGAAGGTAAAACATATTCATGTGTACTAACAATAAAAAATAAAAATGAGCTAAACATAAGAGGATATGTTGGAGTTTCTTTATTCGGAAGAACTGAAGTTTGGACAAAATCATTAAAACTAAAAAATTAAGGATAGTGATTTTGAAATTCAAAATTTAGTCAAGCTTACTATATATATTTGAAATTCAAATAAGTTAAACATGTTGTAAATTGTAAATTACTAAAATGAATCCATTTATAAAATTTGTTTCTCGATTTATGTCTCTTCCCCAAAAAGACTATGCTCTGTTAGAAAATGAAATAAAATATAAAACATTTATTGCAGGCGAAAATATTTTACTAGTTGGAAGCATTTGCAAAAACATCATGTTTATTGTTAATGGTAAAGCACGTTCTTTTTTTATTAACCACGAGGGTCAAGATTATACATGGAGCTTAAATTTTAATGACACCCATTCTAAATTTGAAAATTATTTTTTGGTTGATTATAACAGTTTTCTTTCACAAACCCCAACATTTTTAACTATTCAGGCACTCGAAAACATTGAAGTAATGGTTTTGAGCTATGATAGTATTCAAAAAATTACTGCAATGTCTATTTCACTTGAAAAACTTGCTGGTAAAATGTCGGAAAAAGCATATCAAAATATTCACAAGAGAGCGTTTACACTATTAACCCTAAACGCTAAGGAAAGATATTTGCAACTGCTTAAAGACGAACCTTATCTGCTAAATAAATTTCAGCACTATCTTATTGCATCGTATTTGGGTGTTGCCCCTCAAAGCTTAAGCAGACTTCGTAAAGAAATAACAAAGTCATAAAAATCATTTCTTCACAAATGTTAATGAATAAGATATTTAAAGGCTAGACCTTTGTTTTGTAATCTTAAATAAAGTAAAAAATGAAATCAATTAAATTAATGACAATTACACTAGGACTTTTCCTAAGCTCAATTATGTATGGGCAACAAGCTGTTAACAGTAAAAAACTATCTATTAAAATTTCTAATATCCAAACTAAAGGAAAGATACTTTATGTAGGCATTTACCGGGCAAGTGATGAATTTCCCGAGTTTGGGAAGTATTGGAAAAACACTAAAGTTATATCAACAAGCACTGAAATGACTGTTGAGTTTGAAGTGCCATTCGGTGATTATGCAGTGGCCGCTTCTCTCGACTTGAATGGAAATGGCAAACTTGATAAAAATTTTGTAGGATATCCGAAAGAACCTTTTGGGTTTTCAAACAACTTTAAACCTACTCTTTCAGGTCCTGACTTTTCAGATTGCAAATTTACATTTACTCAACAAAATAGTTTGTTAACTATTAAACTTATTGATTAACTATAAAAATAATTGTTGACTCTAGCTAAAATACAGATTTAATGCACTTAGCATGAAGAAGTGACTATAACATGGTTATACCTTTGCTGCGGCAAATGACAATAAAAAAATAAATAATTAACACATATGAAATAACCATGTTTGCCTTAAACACAAACACATCCCGATAGCTATCGGGAGAAGATAAACTGGTTATACCACCTGCCTGTCGGCAGACAGGTATGACAACTAAAAAACAAATAATTTAAACATATGAAAGAAGTAGCTATTATTACAGGTGCATCGGGAGGTATAGGATATGAAATCGCCTTATTATTTGCCCAAAATAAAATTGATATTTTAATTGCAGCAAGAAATAAACAAAAATTAGAAAACATAAAAAAGGAATTTGAACAAAAGTACAACATTAAAGTTTTTTGCGTAGCTACAGATTTATCTATTAGTGACGGATTTACTGATATTAACAATTGCGTAAATGCTAATAAGCTCAGTGTAACATATTTGATTAACAATGCCGGATTTGGAGATTATGGCCCTTTTACAGAACGGAGTATGGAAAAATATACTGAAATGTTAGGTCTTAATATCTTTAGTTTAACAGAGCTAACTTATTACTACGCCAAGGAAATGCTTAAAACAGGAAAAGGAAAAATTCTAAATGTAGCATCTACAGCAGGTATTCAACCAGATCCATATTTTGCAGTATATGGTGCGTCAAAGGCCTATGTTATTAGCTTAACTGAAGCTATTCACAAGGAACTTGAAAACACCGGTGTAACAGCGACAGTATTGTCGCCTGGAGCGACCAAAACTGAATTTATGGCAAGGGCTGATATGCATAATGCAAAGCTATATGATAGTGGTGTTTTGTCTGCTAAAGATGTTGCTGCTGTTGGTTTTA
>JBKDKI010000073.1:0-3422 GCA_046345155.1 Sphingobacteriaceae bacterium | reverse complement strand
GCTCCTAAATCATGATTAACATTGAATAATTCGCCAAGTATGAATACCAATCTTTGGTCACGTTCAAGACACAACAACATCCCATTCATACAGGCTAGTTTTGTTTCTTCAATTTCATCTCTCATCTCGGATTCTTCCAATTGGGATAAGGCTTGACTCGGAATCGAATCAAGTTGCTTTTCAACCACTTCAAATGATTCAGTTGCCAATTCTGACATTGACTTTTTCATTTGCAAAAAGTGGTTAAAAGTAATCCGATATAACCAAGTTCTGAAGTTGCTCTCCTTTTTGAATTGTGATAGTTTGGTAATTATTTTGATTAGAACTTCTTGCGTAATATCTTGAGCATCCTGAACATTACCCGTCATTTTTAAGGCTATATTATAGATAAAATGTTGGTGTCGGTAAATGAGTGATTCTAAGGCAGCCATAGAGCCATTTACTGCACTTTCAATGAGTTCGTTATCTGATTTATCTCGATAATTTGACGAAAACGGATTCTGCATTTCATAATTTTTTAAGTGCTTTCCTATTTTTGGATGGCACTGTTTATTAATTTGTCACGGACGCTTTTTTTATCGTAATAAAGAAGTAGAAGCCCAAAAATAATCGGCATTGGTAGCATGACCCATTCTTGGAATTGAATATGTACCAATGTTGCGGCAGGCATAATTCCAAGCAAGATTATAGTGCCATATCTTTCCCATTTGCTAAACATAAGTAAACCTGCGACTATTTCTACGAGAGCGACTAAATATCGCCACTCGTCACCCAAGAGCCACTTATTGAAATTATCTACCGCCATTTGTAAACCAATGGCTTTGGGTATGGCTGATAAAATAAACAATACCCCAAGAATTTTTCCTAGAATAATTTTCTTTTCTTGTCCCATAGCTTTACTATCACTTTTTTTGGTATGAAATTCCTTTAGCATCGTTTTCTTCTTTTTCTTTCTGGCTCATTGTGTTAATGCCAGTCATACTATGCATTGGACAACTTGCAGCAGCTGACGTGCCAATAAGCATAATAGCAATGACTCCAACAATTATTGCGGCTACTCCTGCTACGGCACCAAAATACCACGCGCTTAAAGCTAATAATGCAATTACAAGACGAATAATTCGTTCTTTGCTACCAAGATTTCTTTGAAACAATTTTTTGCTCATCTTTTTATAATTTAAAGGTTTGTAATGCTTATTAGATTGCAAATCTTGAAAAGTGTGACAAGTCCGTTTAAGGAGCGAGCTCAATTTTTATTAAAACATCTAAAAAAATAGTGTTTTTTTGCTGCTATAAAGCGGCCTAGCAACGCTATGGCTAAAGCTAAAAAAAACACATTAAAACACAAACAAAAAATAAAAAACATGAAATTAATTGTTTGCTAAACCTATCTCAAAACAAAGCTATACGTAAACCTTATACGCTCCAAAACAAAAGTGTTACCAAAAACACAACGCAAACCCCATAGTAAATTTTAGTAAAAAAATCCCCCCAGTTTCCGTGCAACCCAGGCTTCGTTGTGCACCGTTTTTATTATTCCTTCACGATTTTTACTGTCTGCTGTCTACCATTTTTGCCCGTCAATAAAACAAATAACAATTGATTTGGTATGTTGCTTAAATCAATAGTTAACTGTCCGTTTTGCATACTTTTTTGATTTGATATAATCAAGCGACCTTGGGTATCAAATACTTGTATTTGAGTTAATTCAAAACCGCTTTGAATAGTTTTAATTGTCACAAAGTTTTTTGTCGGATTAGGATAAAACGAGAAAAAGTTAGGATTATCATCAATTTGATTGCTTGACAAAGGCAGGCTTATGTTTTGGATGACTTGGCCGGAATCACATTCTGACCACCAGACTTTTTGGGTTATTGTATAATTACCAACATGCGTATAATTATGTGTTGCAGTATTAAAGTCCAAAAAAAGATCTGGCATTATCAACGATGAATCCCCATCTCCCCAATAAATTATTTTTTCATTTATCATGCTCGAAGAGGAGTCTCGAACTGTTACATCAAGACTATCTGAATAAATTGAAAAACCTGTTTGAAATAGATTCAACTTGTAATACCCATGAAGGTATGCTGAATCTTTTACTTGACTCCATGCTGTTTGTTGAAGCATATTAGCATCACTAATACTGATTCCTAATGGAGCTGGTGAACCAACCGCAGACTCATTATAAAGTACAGAATAAAGTACACAAGCATGTAAATATTGACCTTTTAATCCTGGATGATAATCTGTTGGTGAAGCCCACATACCAGTTATAGCGGGATAATTAGTAATCACATCTCTAAACGCATGTGCGGTTGGCAAATATGCGGCTCTCACTGAACGAGCAGCCAACGTATATTTATATATTATTTCTGCCTGCATATCCTCGTAGGGCTCAACACTCCAAGGATGCGTGTCAGGATAACCTGGAGTTGCATACATTAATATTTTACTGCAGTTCGCTTTAGCAATCGAATCAATGATTCCAATCGGTCGGGAGAGACCAGGAATTTCGGGTTGAATATTGCCTGAGCTCTGCTCCTGGACAACGATGTAATCAAAACCCTGCGCCATCAAACTTAGAGATACAGGATCTGTTACATGGTCAGATAAAAAATACCCTCCCGGAGTATTTTGAGCAGTGATTACCGTCTTTCCGTTTGAACTTGCAAGATTGGTTAATAAACCTGGCAGGTCTTGAACATAGGTCATTGAATTACCAATGAATAAAATTCTTAAAGTGTCTTGAGCGTTGGCGGATTTTAAAAAACCAAGAAGGAAGAGGTTGGTTAGAATAATTAATCTGGTTCGATATAATGATGATTTTATTTTTATCATTAGATGTGTTGTTTTGTTGTTGTCAAAATGGTGCATAACGCCTGAGGCTAAAAGAAGTTGGCGATTTCGAAGCGCTTCACTGTCAACCAAGCAGAAACTTTGATAGAAGCACAAAGCTTGATTTAACCACTGAACCGCCACTTTTGGGTAGGTGCTGTTATGTGCTGCCCTTCTTCTCATTGTTTCACTAATTTAATTGTCCTATTGTCAATTCTCATGAAATAAAGACCATTTGATAAGTATGAAAAATTCTGCTGCTCAATATTTATTCCTGTCCAAATAACGTGACCAAAATAATTAATTAGTGTGAAAATTTCTTTTCCTGTCGTGTTTGTTAGGTTGATTTTGTTTGAGAATGGATTAGGGAATACTTCGATTTTAGTGTTTGTTTCGATTGTGTTTTCAATTCCTGTTGTCAAGCAACCTAATGTATAATTTTGGAAAAATGACCAAAGTAAATCAGTTGCGCTAATTTGGGTTGAAACTGGATTGTTGTTTGGATTGCCGCCTGGCCAACTATGACTGCCGTCCGTGGTGGCATAATGATGAATTTCTACATTACATGAACAGTTATGTATTTT
>JBKDKI010000072.1:0-5667 GCA_046345155.1 Sphingobacteriaceae bacterium | reverse complement strand
ACTTACCAAGGCAAAGCATTAAACACAGCAGTATTTGTATACAGTATAAAAGCAACTATAGACGGCAAACAAATAAGCAAAAAAGGAAACATTACGCTTTTAAAGTAAACACCACAAATTAAAAAATAGATCAAATACAATTCAAATGAAAACAAAATTAGCCTTTAATATTATTGGAAGCTTATTATTAATAAGTAGTATACATGCTCAGGATTTGCATTTTTCACAATTTAAAGAAAATCCATCCATTTTAAATCCTGCCTTAACAGGCGCCTTTGATAATTTTAGAGCATCAATAGGTTATCGAAGCCAATGGAATAGCTTTACGAATGGTTTTGTTGGATATGGAGCATCGTTTGAAACTAGATTTAAATCAAACAATTGGGAAAAAGTGGATGCATTTAGAAGTATGACTTTTAAAGAAAAAACTACCAACAGATTAGCGATGGGAGCATCAGTTTATTCAGATAAATCAGGCGATGGACAATATGGTATAACAGTTGGCAATCTATCTTTAGCTTCATCTGTTCCATTAAATAAATTTAGTAAACTATCAGTTGGTGTTCAAGGATCATTTGTTCAAAAATCGATAAATACCAATAAGCTAATATTCCCAAATCAATTTGATGGATTAAATTACAACACAAATAATTTATCAAATGAAAGTTTTACTAATACCCAAATAGTATATGGTGAATTAGCAACTGGCATATTATACACTTATAATGATAATAAAAAAGAACAATCAAAATCCGGTAACTTAGGAATTTCGGCTTATCATTTAAATAAGCCAAGCGCCAACTTTTTAAATTCGGGAGTTGAAAAAGTAAAGCCTCGATATAGTTTACATGGGGAATTTAACTTACCGGTTGCAGGAAGTAATTTAAGCATCAATCCATCATTTTTAGCCCAAATGCAAGGCAAATTATTTGAAGTTGCAATTGGCAGTCATGTTAAATATTATTATGGTCAAAATTCAAAATATACAGGTATTAAACAAAAAAGTTTTGTTGAGTTTGGAGGGCATTATAGACTTAATGATGCTTTAATATTTTCGACAGGATTAAATAAGGATAATTTCGGAATAGGATTTAGTTACGATGTAAATTTTTCCAAATTAACACCTGCAAGTAATTTTAGAGGTGCCGCTGAAGTTCAATTAAAATACACCCTTAAAAAAAGTTATTTGTATCAGAAAAAAGCAATGCTCTAAAAATAGATCGTATCCATGTTTTAATTAACTTATTAAATTAAAATTTTTTATTTTTGTTGATATTTTATTTTAAATAATGGAATCTATTGCTAGTTATAAAGTGTCACATCCACTATTAATTGATAAAATTTCATCAATAGTTTTTTGGCGTCGATCTGCTAAGTATAATCAATCAATTATTTTCTTGCCCAACAATATATGTGGATTTGGTCTTACACTTTCTGGAGATTTGTTAGTAAAACGCGAACTTGATTTTCAAAAAATGCCGGCCTTTGGCACCAGAAATACGCTCAAGAAACCCAGCGCAATTAAAACCTCAGGCGAATTTTTTAATATTTCGGTGCGTTTAAAAATTCCTAACGGATTAAGTTTGTTTACAAAAATTCCAATGAATATAATTTATGACGAAGACGCAGTTTCTCTAAACGATATTTTTTCTAGTCAAGAAATTAACGATCTTGTCGGTTCTCTCCTAGAGACACCAAACGATGAAGAAAAAATTAAGGTACTAGAACTATTTTTAGTTTCCAAATTAATAGATTGTCATCCACCTTTGTTTTTGGCACTCATCGCAAAAATTCATGAGGCAAAAGGTCAATCCAATGTGAGGCAATTAGCATCCTATTTCTCGGTTTCAGAGCGAACCATTCATAGATTATTCAAAAAGCTAATTGGGGTTAATCCAAACAATTATATTAATCTTATTCGATTTAGAACCGTGCTAAAGTTTTCTTCCGAGGCAAATACCAATTTCTTGGGCAATGCTTTAGATGTTGGCTATTATGATCAGGCGCATTTTATTAAACATTTTAAGGCCTTCAGCACGTTCACGCCTGCACAATTCAGTAATTTAAATTATTTTAATAAGGTGTCCGATTTTTACAATCTTTAATTTTTTTTAAAAAATACATTTGCACTAAATCATCTATAATTTTTAGTGTAATGAAATTTTTTTTATTATTATTTGCTACGTGCTCAATTAATTTGTTAAACGCACAGTATAATTGGACTAATTTAACATCGGCCCCATACAATGCATCAAAACAAGATGGAGTGTACTTTATTAATAAAGACACAGGTTGGGTAGTAAATGGGTCAGGCACTATCCATAAAACAATAAATGGCGGGATTAATTGGATTCAACAGAAAAACAGCCCCGGAACTTATTTTAGATCAATTGCTTTTATTAATGATCAAATAGGTTTTGCAGGAAATATTGGCCCAAATTATTTCCCAAATGTAACCGATACAAACCCCTTGTACAAAACTGTTGATGGAGGTAACTCTTGGGTTTCTGTAACACCATCCATTTCAGGAGTGATTCCTACAGGGATTTGCGCTATACAAGCTGTCAATGCAAATGTTATTTATGCTGCCGGAAGGGTTGGCAGCCCGCCAATTATTATTAAAAGTAGCGATGGAGGAAATAATTGGGTTGGCACAAATTTATCATCGCAATGTGCAATGATATTAGATATTTATTTTCAATCTCAAGATACGGGATATGTATTTGCTGGAACAAGCGCAAATTTAGCAAGTTCTTCTGCAAGAATTTTGAGAACAACAAATGGTGGACAAACATGGACTATTGTTTATACTTCTAATAGGCCTTACGAATTAATTTGGAAAGCATGGTTTCCTTCTCATCAAGTTGGGTATGCCACTATTCAAAGTTACAATAGTAATACTACACAACGTTATATTTCAAAAACTACTGATGGTGGTTTAACTTGGAATGAGCTACCTTTAGTAAATTCAGCCATAAGGGAATTTGGAATTGGCTTTATTAACGATACTGTTGGTTGGGTAGGTGGTGAGAACACCGGTTATCAAACATTAAATGGAGGATTAACTTGGACAAACAAAAACATAGGGCAGTACGCAAACAAATTCAGCATTGTTAAAGATGTTAATGGTAATTATACTGCTTATGCTATTGGTGTAAGATTATTTAAAATGCAGACTGGAATTGCTACAGGTATTCAAGATAAATTAAACGATTTAAGCAAATTTGTTATCTATCCAAATCCTGTGAGATCTGGTGGCTATGTATCTATATCATTAGAAAAAATTAAATCGAAAATCGTTAGGGCGGAACTAGTTTCACCAGAAGGTAAAGTTAAAGGCTTATTGTTTAATGGATATTATCCAGGCACGCAGGAATCGCCTTTTATGCTTCAGTTGCCTGATATAGATGCCGGAAATTATCTAATTCGATTTACAGATGAGTTAGGAAAAATAATTAACAAAAAGTTTATTGTAACTGATTAAGGATTATCTATCCAAAATGACGAGGTATTCCGAATTATATGTTTTATTCAGGAAAGCATAGGATTCAAGTGTCCCTGACAATTAATATGTATTAAGTGAATTCTTTGATAAAAATAATTCATAAGATTATCTATTTAGAATCAGGGTAATTGAACAAATTTTACCAAAAGCATACACTTACTGATGTCATTTTGTTTCGGCTTTTGAGAATATGTTGATTTTTTATCTAATTAAAAACAAATGAGCTTAGAAAACACTATTACAATAAACCCCTATTTATAGGGATTTAGTTTAATTTTTAATACTTTAACTTTGAAAAATATAGAAACGTAATGGAATTAGAAGGGACAGAACTTATTTTAAAATCAATAGATTCAACAACATCATTCTTTACATTTAAAATTGATAAAAAGGTTTCTAATACATATTCGAACCTATTGAATAATTCTGTTATCCATTTTTTGAATAATCGTGCCGTTGGAGAACATCTTAGTGTGAATTTTAATAAAAATGTAAAATTTGAGTTTATTAAAAATGAAATAATTTTATTAGGTGAAAAAATGGGTGAAAATTATACGATTGAAATTGATGTTTTAAAGAATACAGATTCGCTAATTTTTATTGAATCATATCACTATTTAGAAAATATCGAATTGATTGCTAAAGTAACAATAATGGCTTTAAAATTATAACAAAATTGAAGTAATAGTTTTTAAACATGCTTACTACCTTTAAAAAAATGAAACATATTCAAAAGAGACTCTAAATAAATTTTATAATAACTAACAACTATAAAATAATTAATGCGATACCTACCGGAAGTTAAATTTAAAAAAACTAAACTTTTACAATAAAAAATAATGATATCATTCCTGTGACTAGCATTCGAAATAAAGAAGTCTTATATTTTTTTAATGAATCATAATTCGATTTTTAATAATAATACCGATGATTTATTGGTTATTGATAAACTACTTGCTTTAAATAAAAAATGAAAATTTACCAAACTAAAATAGCTATAACTTATAGGGTGCCGATAAGCTCTTTACTTTTGAAACTTTTAACTTCTTGTGCTAAAGATCACACCTGTTTATGCACCTTCGTAAAAACAAGTAAAGATACAATTATAGAATCAGTCAAAACTACAAAACTTGGATTCAAGGGATTTAAAGAAACATGCAGGAAAAAGGAGTCAGATACCTGCCGGATATAAATTTGCTTTAAATCCTACCACAGTATGGTCTTGCTCAAGGTCATTACAAATTAAATCCTTGTCGCCCATCTACAGAGATGAAATCTTAACAAAAGACGTAGGTGAAACAATGTAACGGACCTAAAAGATCTTAGGTGAAACAATGTAAGTTCGAATGGAATACAAAAAGCCACTAAAATCGAGGCGATGATTAACCCTGTATTTAAAGGAAGAATAGTATTTGATCTCATTTTTTTGTTTTAAGGATCCATTTAAATATTCTTCGTGTATGAAATCATTAAATGTTTTTGTTTTGCTCTACTACTTTTACTCGCAACAGAAGTCAAAATTGGCTTGATTCTTTCAGGAATTTTATAAATATTTAACACATATATAGGCTTATAATCTCCGTTATTAGGGAGTAAATAGGGATGCCATGAAAAATTATGAATTTAGTTAGTCGATTAAAGTCATTGCAATTTCATTGACATTTATTTTTTGTTTATTTGAAAGTCTTAGATCAGAACCATCTATTAATCCAACTGAATTTTTGGAAACAAATTTTATTGATTTAATTGGGATCATGGTTCCTCTGTTAATTTTTATAAACCCATTATTTTTTAATTTTAACTCGTATTCTTTTAAGCATTTTGATGCTATAATATTTTCATCATTATAAAAGTGGAATACGGTTTTATTACCAATAGCTTGGCATTTTGAAATATTTTCAATTCGGATAAAGAACATACTTTTTCGTTTGGCAATTAAAATTAATTTATCCTTTGACAACAAAGTATTCTTTTCCGAACATATAATGCATTCAGTTGTATCTTTTTGTTTTGTTTTTGACTTCATTTTTAGTTCTAATGAGGTTTATATAATTTTTCGGTAAATACTATAGTTTTGAACTTTAAAAACGTAATAAATAAAAAAGCATATTCTCCACTAATTTTCGCTAAAATATTACTACCATATTAATAATATACACATA
>JBKDKI010000071.1:0-49421 GCA_046345155.1 Sphingobacteriaceae bacterium | reverse complement strand
AGCCCACATAAGCCCGCACCAATTATAATTGTCCAAGACATCCAGTCTTTAAATTCATTGTTTTTGTGTTTAAGAAACAAAATATGAAGTCCTAAATGCACAATCATAAAAATGTTGAATCCTTTTATAAACGCTTCTAAGTCTTGGCTGTGTGTCAACTTCCAAAATATAAAGAAGAATAAAGGAATATGTGCGAAAACAAATATTATGTGTCCTAGTTTGTCACTAAGCAATGAAAGTCCTGGGAAAATTCTCCACTCCCTGCAACGTATGGCGTCCATTTCGTGCATTGTCAAAAGTGAAAGTCCTAAATAAAAGAAAATATGTTCTGTCATAACATTTTGTTTAATTGATTTTATGTTTTTTCATGCCTGTTTGGGTTGCAGCTAATTATCAGAGAGTAAGTACTATCTATTCCAAAACAAATACTCCTTATTGCTGTTATAATGCTTTAATGAGTTCTGCCTCTAAATGTTGCTGATGGTCAGGTGTGTTTTGTGTTGCCATTTTTTTGATATAAGATAAATTTTGATTGGAGATGGTAAAAATTCGTTCGCTACTGATTACTCGAGGA
Source organism: Sphingobacteriaceae bacterium (assembly GCA_046345155.1). GTDB lineage: Bacteria > Bacteroidota > Bacteroidia > B-17B0 > Aurantibacillaceae > Aurantibacillus. The sequence continues at coordinate 48,847 of JBKDKI010000071.1, read as the reverse complement.
TCGTTTTGTAAAAGCTTCATTTTAAAATGCAAAATATGCTTTCCATGTTCAGTTACTAGTTCACCTATCAAAACCTCTACACGACCACTATCTTGTGCGTTTGAAATTTCAAAAACATTTTCTTTTCCTTCAACAGGTTTTATAAAACCACTTTCCCAATGGGACGGTGTTTGATTCGGCTTTAACCAAGTACGTTGTTCGTAATGAATGAGATCATTGGCGCCATCCATTTTAAACGTTAAGATTTCGGTGTATTCAAACGAACTGATGGTAGGAAACTGACCTTTTCCATTTCCATGCCATTCACCCAAAAGAAAGTGTAATTTATTGGTTTTTAAATTTTCCATTGCATCAGTTTTTAAGGTATTTTTTTCTTAAACGTGTTAAGGATTGCCTTGAAATACCAAGATAAGTTGACAAGTCGGTCAGTGAAACCCGATTGAGTATACATGAATTTTCATTTACAAATTCAATGTAGCGTTGCTCGCTATTTTTAAGTAGAAAACTTTCAATTCGTTTTTCTTGTATTTTACAAACCTCTTCAGATATTAATCTGCCGTATCTTTCCATGTTTGTATACCTTTTATATCCATTCTGAATATGCTCGAAACTAATTTTAACAATTGAGCTTGGCTCAACGGACTTAATATTATACAAACAAGGTTTTTGGGTAATGAATGCTGAAAAATGGGTTGCAAATTCATTTTCCTTAATAAATTTTAAAGTTATCTCACGTTCATTATTGTCTAAATAAAATACTCTCAATAGGCCATTACAAACAAAGCCAATTTCATTTTGTATTGTGTTTGAATGAATGAAAAATTCCTTAGGTTTTAAATGCGATACCGTTAACCCACTTTCAATATAAGTTAATTCATTATTAGTTAATTCCGGGCATAGTGCCTTTACTGTATTTAGGTATTTAGTAATTTCGTATCTCACTATGGGATTATTTATTATATCAAATGTATTACTAATTATTTGGGAAATAATAGTTGTTATTTGATTAGTTCTATTATTAATTTATTGATAAAAACCCCACTTATGGTTGTTACTTTTATTAAATATAAGCCGGATGTGAATTTATTGATGTTTAAATTAATTTTATTCATAATCAAATCCGAATAAATTAACTGGCCTTGTGAATTTAGTAATTCTAAGTTTGCTTGCGGATAATTACCATTCAAATCAATAGTTACATCAAAGTTTGCAGGATTTGGATAAACCCGTATATCATTAACCAAGCCATTCTTAGTGCAATCTAAGGCAATCAAATTTGAATATTTAAATTTACCGTTAAAATCTGTTTGCTTTAGCCTATAGTAGTTTAAAGCTTTAAGTGGTGTTTGGTCAACATAGGAATAGTTTAAAATTTGCGTGCTATTACCTGCGCCATCTATGGTACTTAGTATTTCAAAATTTATTGCATCATCACTTCTTTCAATAGTAAAATAATCATTGTTTAATTCAGTTGCTGTTGACCATTTCAGAAGTATTGTATTTGCTTCGCAACTTGCAGTAAATGTTAATAACTCAATTGGCAAAACAGGAAGGCAATTGGCTATTTGGTCTAATAATTTACTGGAAAAACCATCATTTATACCACCATAATAAATAAAATCAGCCGGGTAGGGCGTGCAGCTTGTTTGGCTTAATAAGCCACTGGAAAAACCATCGTTTATACCACCATAATAAATTAAATCAGCCGGAAATGGAGGACAGCTTGTTTGGCTTAATAAGCCACTGGAAAAACCATCATTATTACCCCCGGTATACTGTGCTTTTAGAGGATATATAATGATGCCAAACAATAATAAGGCTAAAAATCGTTTCATTTAAGTGTAATTATGGGGTTCTTACACCTCTGCCACCAGCAGTGCCTAGTCGTGACTGATTTACATTACTACTCCAATAAGTTCGGTCGCTTGTTCTTAGTTCTGCGAGACTTGCATTGTATCCACCACCTCTCGCAATGCCTCCAGCTGCGCCACCACCTGCAACAGGCCAATTAGCCGTATTAAATAATCCGGTAGATGTAATAGTGCCATCACCGTTTAAACCATTAAAAGTGCCATAATTAAAATTGTAACCACCCACACATTGTTCCATAAGATTTCCGCTCATATCCATAACCCCGTAGTATGCTGCTCCTGATTGTATTCTTGTAGTAGCTGCACCTGCTGCAAAACCACAACGAAGCGGCCCAGTACCACCACCATATGCACACAAGCCAGGGCCAGAGGCTGTTGAAACTTCAGTTCCCTGGCCTGCATTTAAAAGTGTGAAAACTATGGCTTGTGCTTGTGTAATTGCTGTTACCCCCCATGCATATTCGCCAGCAACTGCCGGCGTAATAGGACCTCTGCACACTTTTTCAAATTCCATTTCTGTCATTGGCCGTAAACCACTCCAATCTAAGTAAGTTAATACGTCTTGCCACGCTATCCAATTGCAGGCAATGTTTTGCCCGTCTGCAGGTTCGTTATAAATTCCGTTAATATTTAAGTCGCATCCAAAAACAGCAGGATTGGGTGGAGCAGCAGGCGTCATAAGGCGTATTCCATTTCGATTAGCAGCAGCGGAAGGTTGAATTGGCCATGAACCTGCAGGCGATGAGGGTGAAATAGGAATACGATTTGTTTGCTGTAAATTGGTAAGTGAGTTTAGGTATTCTACATACTGTTGCTGACTAATTTCATATTTCATGCAATAAAACGCATTGTAGCCTTGCGGGTAGCTTGGTGGCAGGCTTGGACTACCTAAGGAGCCTTGCCCACCTGATGCGTAGTTTGTTTGAAGGGCAAATCCGGCAGCTTGGGTACCTGCGTTGATAGTTATACCATTGAAGCGACTACTTGACAATCCATCGCCTATTATAAAATCCCCGGTTGGTATATAAACCATTTCTATACCAAATACATTAAAGTTATCAAATAAATTTGCCGGAGTTTGTAAATTTAGCGTAACAAGTGATGGGGCTATGTTACCGCTACCAGGCGCTGATCTTCGAATAAAAACCCCAACACCATCGATTACAGCATCAACTTGCAATACACCTCCTGTAACAGAGTGGTTGGCTGAAAGAGTGCTTAGGAGGGCGTGATCCCATGGCGACAGAAGAGCGCAAGCTTGTCTTTTAACAAACACCCATACGGCATCATAGTTTGTAGGGCCTGTAGCAGTATTCCAGCTATTATTCCATTGTATAGTAAACTGCAAATTGCCACCCACTACTGTTGGTGTTCCAATTACCACATTATTAGCATATGTTGAGTTACCATAAATATTTATCAAAATAAATGTGACGATTTTTAAAACACGCATTGGTAGTTTTAATTCGTGATTGTAACTACCGCTTCTTTTTAATTTAAAGTGGTTACTTAGTAGATATTTCATTTTCATAAACATATTGCTTGTATTGATTGTTCGTTATTAAATTGCTTGTTTAATTACTAAATTTCAATAGTTTATATGAACTTAAGCTGACTCAAATGAGTCAAAATTTGATAATTTACTACATCAACATAGCATGGTCTGTTTTTTTTAACTTTAATGTTTTTTGGGTTGGGTTTCAATACATATAAATAATCCTTTCAGAACTCATCGTAGTGGCCTTCTTAATGCGATATAAACATTAGAATATAGACTTAATAATCAGTGAAATGAAAATCGGAAATCACGAACTTTTAAAAATCGTAATGAAAAGTATCTATCTTGATTTGGATGATAAGGCCTTTGATTATTTTACCCTTGGTTTATCTGCTGTTAAACTAGGCAAATATCATATTCGCTAAGTTTTATCACATTAGTAGAAATGGTCTTAATAAATCTCTATATTATTTTCAGAACTCACCTATACTATTGGATTAATTAAATTATTAATAAATTTTTAAAATATGGGTATTATGTCAATATTTTATGTGCGGTAAATGAGTAACTGGGCAAGCAAAAGTCAGGTAGTTACTATAATTCCTTCGGTAACTCAAACATATAACCATTCTGTCCCTTTTGTTTAGTACCGATAATACGTCCGTATTTCATTGCTTTATTAAGATGAGCCGATAACCCTTTTTGATGATCTGTAAGTACCCGAAATTTTATATCGTTGCGTTTTAAAATTTCTATAATTTCAGAAGAACGCAATGGCCTTCCGGCTTCTTTTAAAACATAAACGATTTTATCAATCCAAGTAGCATTTAAGTTATAAGAGTTGCCAAGCTTTAAATCAGCAATACGCTTGTAGTGTTCCGCTTCAACTTGGAACAAGGACATCTCTTTAATGAGTTCTTCAATACGTTTCTTGTATTGTTTTAAATCTTCTTTGTGGTTTTTATCCGCTTCACGCTTTGAATTATAAAAAACCGTAAGCTTATCCATCAATTCCTTATCACGCTCCTGTAATTCCATTACTTTTTTAATCAATTCAGCTTTGCTGAGTTGTTCCAACACCACTTGGTTTAAGTAATTCATCAATAATTCCTTCATATCACTATCAAATTAGCTGTTATTTCAATCAAAAACACTCTTTATCTAATGCAAACATAATTGCTCCACAAACCGTTCTCATAGAGTTCTTTATTTCGGTTAACAGAGTTCTTACATTTGTCTTATAGTGTTCTTTATTAGTTCTTATACTGTTCTTAATGCAAATGTAGTCATCCCCAATTAATCCCGCAATACTTCCTGACCGTTTTTTATTCTACCGTGGTCATTTCTTTACTTTTATTGTATCGTCCTGAAATAAGTTGACAGTGTTAATGATTAATCCTGAAATAGGGTTACACTGTTTTTTGTTAATCCTGATTAAAGTTTACACCTGTAATCCTTAATCCTGAATTTAGTTTACACGAAAATAGTTAATCCTAAAATAAGTTGACCTCTTTTTCTTAATCCTGGATCTGGTTGACAACCGAAAATCTAATCCTGGTTTCGGTTTACATCGTATCTTTGGACTGTTAAGCGAAGCAGATGGTAGCTCTGCTGAGGAGCAACTACCAGAGGAATAGCTTAACTCGATAGCGTAAGCTAAAGCCAGCTCTTAAGGGGGCTGGTTTTCTTTTTGCCAGTTTACGCATTCGATAAGATGCCTTAAAAAACCTACATTACGTTGTTTTAACGGTCTCATTCTTTTTCCATTGATTCTTTAGTTTACCCGAAGAATTAAAAGCCTGGTTCGGCGTCAGATAATCGCAGCTCAGGTGCGGGCGCAAATCGTTGTATATAGCCACGGCCCTATCCACGCACTCCTTAGCCGCCTCAAAGTTCCTGAATGCTTTATATAGGTCAAACTCACTTTTGAGGATGCCATTTAATCTTTCTGCCACTGCGTTTTCATACGGGTCTCCGTTTTCCGTCATGCTTATACCAATGCCGTTATGCTCTAGCGTCTTAGTATAATCCCGGCAGCAGTATTGCAGGCCCCGGTCGGAATGATGGATCAGCGGCATTTTTTGACGTCGGTGCCCCAATGCCATATTTAAAGCATTTATCGAGCCTTCCGCTGAAAGCGTTTGAAACAGACAGTAACCGATGATCTTGCGCGAATAAACGTCCGTAATCAGGCTTAAATAAGCGAATTTCTGAGTTAGAGCAATGTAGGTTATATCTGATACCCAAACGTGGTTTGGGTATAGAACGTCAAGATCCCGGATCAGGTTCGGATACTTGTAAAACGGATGGTTGGAATCGGTATTTATGGGTTTGCGCCGCTTTCTCCGGCGCACCAGATAGCCAAAAGCCGATAACACATCGAAGAATTTATCTCGACCTATGTCGATCTCGTGCTGCACCATCCGCTCTTTGAGCAGAAAAAACAGCTTCCTACCGCCTATCCTGGGCATATCCGCCCGAACTTCCTCTACCATTTTTACAATTATTGCTTGCTGCATTGCCAGCTCATTACTGCGGGTGATCTGCTTATAATGGGCCTGCCGTGTCTTACCAAACACATCGCAGATTGTTTACATGCCAAAATTTGGGTACAACTGCTTTACTCTAAGGATGGTTTGGTGCCAGACTTTTTTCGGATTTCAATTTTGAATTGTTCTTCGGCAATGTCGATCATGGTTTCTAACGTAGCGATCTTGGCTTTGGCTAACTCCAGTTCTCTTTGAAGCGTTTTTTTGTCCTTATCGCTCATGTCAGCTTGTTCTGATTCTTGCGCCATAGGTAGCGAAGATACGATTTCAAATTGCTCCTGCTGATACCACTTTAACCAACGACCTATGCTGCCATGTGATGCTATATTATATTTACGCCTCAGCTCAGCCTGTGTTAATTGGCCGGTCAATAATTCCTCGACAACCTTCCTTCGAAAGGATGCTTCATACTGAAACTTTGCACCTGCTTTTCCTTTTTTTATGTTCATTTGTTGACTTTTTAGTGTCAACCTATATCAGGACAAGACATATTGACTTATTATTTTGATTTTCAATATAATTATTTAACTGCCTGATTTTAGCAATTTTAGCTTTTATGGTCGATTATTTACGATTTTTGACTTGGAATTTAGGGTTTAATTGTCTTACATTTGTGTATAATAAAGTACGATAACAGTTTAACTAAAAAAAGAAGGAGGAAAAAGATGTTTTCATTAAAATTAGATGAGTTTGTAGATACACGCAGCTTTGATAAGCTGGCTGAGTTGTATGAGGTAATTAATGAAGAACGCTTAAGTGCAAAAGACACAGGTATTAATTATAGAGTCATTAATCACTGGGATGAAAAAGGCATTATACGTTTTGGAAGAGAAAATAAAGAACACAACCGCAAGTTCAGTTTCACCGATTTTATTTGGATCAAAGTAGTAGATGAACTGCGCTCGTTTGGAGTAAGAATCGAAGCCATTAAAAAAGTAGCCGATGATATTTTTGAGAATGTTCCCATGAAAGAACTTTATGATAACATGGCAAAAAACATTAGTGCCTTGGATAATTATGAGGGAGAAGACAAAGCAGAGTTTATTGAGTTCTTAAAATCCGGTGGCTATAATAATGAAGACTTTAATTTGGAAGGATTCAATTTTCATTTTCTACACATTTTAATAGCAGAAGCAATTGCTACAAGAGAGTCGGTATCAATTATTCTTTTTAAAGATGGCGAGTGGATTCCATTTTTAAAAGCCAACGAACATTTATATCCAAAAGAAATCTTGCACAAAATTGAATTCAGTTCTCAAATTAGAATCAACATTACCAACATTGTTTATGCTTATATATTGGAAGACTACTTAGTAGAATATTTCAGCGGATTGTTTTTATACACCAAGCAAGAAGCCAATTTATTGTACTATGTAATGGAAGGAGATTTTCAAAAGATTCATGTGTTCTTTAAATCGAAAAAAGAAGAACCTATTGAAATTGCCAAATCTAAATCTACACTTCAGGAAGTGATGCAAATCTTTTTAGAAAAAGAGTACAAGGATTTTATTCTGATAGATAAGAAAGGAAAAGAAATTCGTATTCGTCAGGATGAACCCACAACGATTATGGTGCAGAATAATCGCCCCGGAGCAAAACGTAAATACAAGTTCATTAAAGTTAAGGATCAGGAATAAGAAGGGAGGCTTATGTCGGAGAAGAAAGAAAAAATATTAAGACGGATGACCATAGCTGAACTGAGGTCATACAAAGGCTTTGAAAAGTACACAGATGAAGAAGCACAGGCAACTATAAAATCATTGGAAAAATTATCCATGCTATTTTATGAGTTGTACATGAAACAAAAACACAGTCAGTCAAAAATAAAACAATTGAAAGGAGGCAACCATGAAGGAGAAGAATTCTCTGAACAACGAGACGCTGCTTAAAAAATTTGCAAAGGGTAAAACTACCGAGTCAAAAGAAACAGGCGTTCAAAATTGTGTAATCTATACAAGGGTAAGTTCCAAAGAGCAAATGGATACGAACCAAAGTTTAGAGTGGCAGAAAAAATACTGCGATGATTACGCAAGAAAGAACAGCCTTGTGATTAAAGGCTATTTTGGAGGAACGTATGAAAGTGCTAAGAGCGATGAACGAAAAGAGTTTAATCGCATGCTCAAGTTCGTAAGAGCGAGCAAAGAAAAAATTTCATACATCTTGGTATATAGCTTAGACCGCTTTAGTAGAACCGGAGATAGTGCTATTTATATCGCAAGTGAATTAAAGAAAGTGGGTGTCAATATTATGGCAGTAACACAGCCAATAGATACCAATTCACACGCAGGAGCGTTGCAACAAAACATTCAGTTCATTTTTAGTAAATACGATAACGATTTACGCAGACAAAAAACCATTGATGGGATGCGTGAAAAATTATTGAGAGGAGAATGGATTGGTAATGCGCCCACAGGTTATGAATTTGTAAAAGGCGCGCCAACACAAACCATTATCATTAATGAAAAAGGAGAACTCATCAAAGAAGCCTTTGAATACCGAGCTATCGGCATGACAATAGAACAAATCATTGAGCGTTTAAAAGTAAGAGGACTAACAGTTCCCAAACAAACGCTGGCAGAGATTTTCAAGAATCCGTTTTATTGCGGAAAGATGTCGCACAATTTGCTGAGCGGGGAATTGGTAAAGGGCAAGCATCCTGCATTAATCAGCGAAGAATTATTTTTAAAAGCCAACGAACTAAAAACAACTGCCGGATTTAAGGTTAATAAAGCCAATGATAATCTACCATTAAAAGTCTTTGTAAAAGACGCGGACACAGGCTATCCTTATACAGGGTATTTGGTAAAAAAGAAAGGGCTTTATTATTATAAGGTAAATAAGATTGGTATTGGGATAAATCGCAGCGTAAAAATCATGCACGATAAGTTTCAAGAATTCTTAAAGAAATACTCGGTGGAAAGCCTTCACACAGAGCCTTTAAAAGCCCATTTGCAATACGTGTGGGATTTCTGCACAGAATCGAACACAAGCGAGAAAAAAGCCCTTTCCTTGCAAATTAATGCGATTGATGAAGAGTTTTTTACTTTAAGAAAGAACCATGCGATAGGCAAGGTTGCCTTTGATATTTACCAAGAATTTTCGGTGATTTTTGCCAAACAAAAAGAGGACTTGATGAAGGCTTACGAAAAGCTCGACCAAAAATTATCGAACCCTAAAGAATTGATTGATTTTACGAGTAGATTAGCCTGTAACCTCCCGTCAGCGTGGGCTTGTGGCGATTACTACCAAAAACAAACTTTTCAAAACACACTGTTTCCGCAAGGAGTAGTCTATGACGTGAAAATAGAGCATTATCGAACCGAGAAAATAAATTCGGTCATCGAGCTAACTTCGCAATTATCAAATGATTCAGGGGAAATAAAAAAGCCGGTCTTATCAGATTTTGAAGATAAGACCGGCCTGGTACCCAGGAGGAGACTCGAACTCCCACACCTTGCGGCATACGCACCTCAAGCGTACTTGTATACCATTCCAACACCTGGGCATGTTATACTTCTTGATCACAATCAAGACAAACGCTAGAGTATTACTCTAAGACCGTAAATTTCGTGAATTAAAAGGAAAAAATTAAATTTTTATGATCTTCAAACTAATTAAAATTTATTTGATCAGTCAATTATCAATTTGGTTTGATATACCGAACCATTATGGAATTGTTTTAATATATACAAACCGGGCTCAAGTGTGCTAACATCAATACTGTTAAGTCCTTCAGTTATTTCCTGTTTTAAAACCTGTTTGCCAATGGAATTGATCAATTCAAAATTTCCTTGATACTTACTGTTCAAATAAAAACTCTGCTTAGCCGGATTCGGATATAGTTGTATTCCGTTTGATAATTTATTTTCAGAAATACCAATTGTTAGGCCGCTTAGTTTTGCTAAAAAAACATCATCGCCACAGCCTTTATAAACACTATGTGTTCCAAATGATAATGAGGTGCTGTTGTAAACACCCAATACATATATCTCGCTTCCTGACGAATTAACCGAAATACTATTTGCACTTTCATCAAAGGCATCGCCAACCGAAGTAGCCCAAACATTCGTTCCTGAAGCATCGTAAGCTGCAATGAACAGATCTCTGTAACCGGCCATCACATTAGTTAAATTGGAGCCGCCAAATGAAATGCTTGAGCTCGTAAAATAACCGCTGATAAATATTCTTCCTAAGTTGTCAGAATCTATCGCATTTCCTACTTCCGAATCGACATCACCTGATCTGTTTGCCCAGGCAAAGTTTCCATTGAGGTCGTATTTGGCCAAAAAAACATCGTGCGTGCTCGCCCCAGGATTGCTAAGCGTTGTAGTTCCGATCATCAAACTAGGGCTGTTAAATCCACCGGTTACATAAACCGCATTTTTTGAAACTTCAACGGCATTACCATAATCTTCTGTGCTACCATTTCCTTTTACAGTCCAAACTGCATTTCCGGTACCATCATACTTTACCAGAAAAAATTCTTGAGTACCGATTCCTGAGTTTGAGATGGCGCTTGTGCCAAAATTTATGGATGCACTGGTGAACATGCCTGTAGCATATGCATTACCCAATGAGTCAACCGCAATGCCATTGCCTATATCGGCGTTATTTCCGCCCGCGCTTTTTGCCCACAAATTGGTTCCGTTTGCATCAAATTTTGAAATAAAAAAATCGTTAGTGCCAGTGCCGTTATTAGTTAATGTGTTCGCGCCAAAATTAACGGTAGCACTCATAAAACATCCGGTAGCAAAAATATTACCTGATGCATCTAATGTAATTCCGTTGCATCTATCAGCCGATGTTCCTCCTATGTTTTTTGCCCATAATACATTTCCTGCTGAACTTAATTTTGCTAAAAAAATATCGCTGCTTCCTGCGCTTGTATTGGTTAATGTGCTTGTACCCATAGCAACGGTTGTGCTTGTATACCATCCGGTTATATAAACATTACCGCTTGCATCTACAGCAATGCTGTTGCCAATTTCGCCATCTGAACCGCCAAAGGTTTTTGCCCACACCGCATTACCCGCTGCATCATGCTTGGTAACAAAAACATCACTGGTTGCAACACCCGGATTCGTTAGTGTTATAGAGCCAAACGTGATGTTGGCACTGGTGTACCAACCAATTGTATAAACGTTTCCGCTTGCATCTATGGCCGTTGCCAATGCCTGATCAGCGCCTGTGTAGCCTGCACCTCGAGCCCATTGCCATAATGGTGTTTGTGCGTTTACGTTAGAATTATTAATAAGAAAAATGAAAGAGATTAGGGTAAATATTTTTTTTATCATGACTATTTTGTTTTATTCAAGTGTTATGTCGATCTCTAAATTAGATTTTTTGTTATTCAACTCTATTGCATAACCAGTTGTACTGTAATAAAAACCATTCGCATCGCGGTAATCGGCTTTTATGAAATACTCGCCTTTTTGAAGTGAATTGAATTTGTAATTTCCATTTCCATCTGTTACAATGGCTTGGTTAAATTCAGTGCCGGCGGTTTTTGTGCCATAATAGATATAAATAGTTGCATTGGCTGCTGTACTGTTCCCTCCGGTAACCCCATTTTTGTATGATACTTTACCGCTGATCGAATTTTTTCCACCTGGTCCGGCCTCCTTTTTACAAGAGCCAAATAACACAAGCAATGAAATGATCAATAATTTTAATAATATCGTGAATGCTTTCATTATTAATGGTTCTTAAAAAATTGTGCATTAAAAGTAAATTTCATTTCATCGGCTACATTGGTGGTCCATACCCCGTAGGTTTTGTTATTGGCCGCGCTCAAATTAGTTGTTTGATCTTGCAGAGCAGGCACGGGCACCCACTGCACTGTTGATTTGGTATCCATATGATCCGATCGTTTAAATGTTAATCGTGCCGAAAACGATGCTCTGTATTTATCATTCACCATATCACCATTCGTATCAAAATCTGTTGTACCGTTATACGTTAGGTACATAATTGCAGGCTTAACAATGGGTGTACCATCGGCAAAACCGCTTGGAGCGCGGTATTTGTTGAATCGAAGATTTCCGAACACAACATATCCGGTGCCTGATCTTACAACAGAAGTGCTATTGAACCATGCTGAATCACTAAGCGGATTTGTTATTGTTTTTAAGCTATCTAAATAGGTAACACCCATATAGCTTCTGATGCATTTGCCGATGCCATCTCTGCCGGGCTCTCCTGAATCTATTGATGAAAGCTGCACCCAGGCATTTATTTTGCAGGCAGAAAGATCAGCTTCGTTGAAAATAAATTTTGGGTTGAAATTAAAATTATTGAATCGGCCGGTTAACATACCCGATGAATAGTCAAGGTATTTTGCTTCCCAATTCACATTACTGTGTGCTTTATCAAATGTCCAGGTAGCATCAACCAATCCATTACCCGTTACTGCCGTTGAACTTTGTTTTACAACAGAATCTTTTTTACTGCACGAAGAAAAGAATAGTAAAATAAGCACAATGAAATTTATTGTAGAAGACATCTTTAGCTTATTTGAAATATTTATTGGCATCAGATTAAAGTTAAATTATTATTGGTAAATATCAAAAGTTATATAATGAAATAATAATCTCAATTGAGGGATTTTAATGATTATATTATATTTCTCATTCCAAATAAATGATTTCTGTTTCATCTAAATGCGTATGCCTAAAATGCAAACATCATCCACTTGTTCTAAGTTTCCTTGCCAAGTTTCAAAAGCTTTTTTGATATTTTCATGCTGCACATTCAGTGGTTTTTCATACTCGGATAACAATAATTCATTTAATTGTTTGTATTTGAACTTTTTTCCTTTTGGCCCACCAAACTGATCGGCATAACCATCAGTATACAAATAAAGCACATCTCCTTTACTTGATTCGATAGTATGCAATTTGAAATTATTTTTTATTTCACCAATACCAACAGGCATTTTGTCTGTACTTAACTCTATAAACTTGCCATTATGCATAAGTACTGGTGCATTGTTGGCAGATGCGTAAGTAATTGTATTGTTTGTTTTATCAAAACATATCAAAATACCATCAAAGCCATCCATTTGCCCTTCTTTTGAAATACTATTTATCAATCGCTCTCTTACAAAATCAAATACCTCATTTGGTTTTGCAATGCCTTTTTCATTAATAGCCTCTGTTAAGAAACCGATATTTAATAGCGACATAAAGGCTCCTGGAACACCGTGCCCTGTTGAATCACATACGGCAAGATAAAATTTGTTATTATGATGAGTTGCCCAATAAAAATCACCTGAAACAATATCTTTTGGCTTAAAGAAAATAAAATGTTCAGGTAAGTGTTGTTTCAAGAAATCTTTATGCGCCAATAAGGTATATTGTATTCGTTTTGCATAGTTGATCGAATCTAGTATCTCTTTTTGTTTATCCTCAACAATTTTCTTCTGTTCTTCAACCTCACCTTTTTGATTCTCAATGATGAATTTTTGTTTTTGAGTTACCTTAAAACGATTAAACATGAATAAAGCAAATACAATAACCAATCCTAATCCCCAAAATAAAGCATACTGTTGATTTTTTTTAACCTTTATTTCTGCATTTTTAATTTCTGTTTCCTTGGCGTGAGCAACTGAATCGGCAGCTGCCTTTACTTCATATTCATGTTTTAATTGTTGTTTGATGCTTGCTTTACGGGTTGTTTCATTATTAAGGCTGTCCCTCATTTGAACAAAAAGCTCATAATTCTCTCTGGCTTGTTTATAATCCCCAGTCATTCTATAAATAAAATCAAGCATTTCGGCCGAATTGGCAATTTCTTGTGGATAGCCAATTTCTTTTGCAAGTTGAAGTGAACGTTGCATGTTTTTTAAAGCCTGAGTATAATTTTTATCTTTAATATATACCTTACCAATACTAATAAGTGAATTGGCAGTGCCTTGTTTATCTCCGATCTCTTCACGAATTTTTAAACTTTGTGTATAATAGTCAACAGCTTTTAAAAAGCCGGCTTTTAAAGATTGTTCTTTAGATGAAGTTATCGAAGGATCACCATTTAAATCATATATATTTCCGATATTATTCAGTGATCTGGCAATGCCTTCTTTAAATTTAATTTCTTCTCCGAGTTTTAAGGCTCGTTGAAATATTTCCATCGCCTTTTGAATTTCTCTCCTTTTATGATAAATAACACCAATGTTATTTAAACTTGTTACACTGCCTTTTCTATCTTTGATCTGTTCCTGTATTTTTAAACCTCTTTGAAAGTACTCCAATGCTTTTTTTTCATCGCCTTGATTTTTATAAATGAAGGCAAGGTTGTTTAAAGAATAGGCGATTCCTTCTTTGTCATTAATCTCTTCTTGTGTTTTTAAGCTTCTGTCGAAATACTCTATCGCAACAGAAACCAAGCCTCTGTTATAATAAAAAAACGCGATGTTATTTAAACAATACGCATGGTATCCTTTTATAGTCTTGCTTTCTAAACTTGAGGCCGGATATTTTCCAACGCATGATTCTGCTAACGAGATGATCCTCTCCCAACACGAAATTGCTGAATCCGGCTGATCCATATACATCATGTCTGACAATCGATCATACAATAACATGATTGTGGTATCATTTTTAGGTTTTTTTAATTCATTGTAAATCGAATCTATTCTTTCTTTTTGTCCGAAAACAAAAACCGGAAAAATAAAGATGAGAAGGAGTGTACGAATCATGAGTTCAATTTATGGAAAAAATCAAATATTTAATAAATGCAGTCGGTTTAAATTTATCTTTAAAATACTGATATTGTTCAATATGGTGATCAATCATTTTTAAAATTGAAATATAAAGGATCAAATTGAATACACTTGATTTGAAGGATCATTGGAGTTTTATAAACTAATGATTATCAATGAATTAATGTATTTTTTGCTCAATTCTGTTTTTTTACTATTTTTGTATCCCATTTATTACGCCGCTGTTTGCACAACGCAAAGTATGCTGATAAGTATAATTTAAAAAACAGAAGTCATGAGTTTATTATTAGACTACGTAAAACAACAATTAGTGCCGGTTTCAAAGCACCCGAATTTCAAAGCCGGTGATACAATTACTGTATCTTACAAAATTAAAGAGGGTGATAAAGAGCGTATCCAGCAATACACTGGAGTAGTTATTCAACGTAAGAACGAAAGAGCTACTGCTACATTTACAGTTCGTAAAATGAGTAATGGTGTTGGTGTGGAAAGAATTTTCCCTATCGCTTCACCTTATATCGATAGCATTGAAGTGAACAAAGTTGGTGTTGTTCGTCGTGCGAAATTATTCTACTTACGCGAGAGAACTGGTAAATCAGCTCGTATCAAGGAAAAATTAGTTTTAGGTTCAAGCAAATAATTCTTGGATCCAATATATTAAGATCCCGACTGAAAAGTCGGGATTTTTTATTTCTACCATTTTGATATCTCTGTTTTTAAATGTGCTTCGTTTTTAGTAAATTTATTAATCAGTAAATTTTACATAATGAAAAAAATATCAATTTATACGCTTGCTTCAATTTTAATTGCGGCAGGTGCATTTTTAGTAGCTAAAAAGTATACAAAACATAAGGAAGAAAAAGATCCTTTGGCTCCATACGAACATTTTGCACAAATGCGCGCTTATCCTGAGTTAACAATGGATATGAAAGCCTATGAACAGGTTATTTCAAATGCCTATTTGCAAGGTCGTGGAAATAGTAATGCATCCACATTTGGTAACTGGCAAATTGAGGGACCAAACAATATCGGTGGTCGTATTACCTGTATGGCTGTTAGTCCAACTAACTCAAATGTTGTTTTTGTTGGTACACCCGGTGCGGGTATTTACAAAACAACTAATGGTGGCACTACATGGACACCCGTTTTTGACAGTAAACCTTTTTTATACATTGGTGCAATAGCAATTGACCCAAACAATCCAAATACTATTTACGCCGGTACCGGTGATCCGGATGTGCCTTTTACCGTTTTTATTGGTGATGGAATGTATAAGAGTACCGATGGCGGTAACACATGGACCAATATAGGATTGGCATCAACAAAGATCATCAGTAAGATCGTTATCAATCCTTCAAATTCAAACGAGATCTATGTGGCTGCTTTAGGAAATCCAATAATTGCAGATAATAACCGTGGTGTGTATAAAAGTACCAATGCGGGTTCTACATGGAGTCAGGTGTTATTCATCAACAACCAAACCGGTGTTACCGATATTGAGATCAATCCAACAACACCTTCTGTGCTATATGCTACATCTTATACCTGTATTCGTAATGCTACAGTTAATATCCGCTATTCGAATGATGCGCGTGTTTACAAAACAACAAACAGTGGTACAAACTGGAATATTTTAGGAGGTGGTTTACCAAACTTTAAAGTGAATCGTTACAGCATTTGTATGAGTAAGCAAAACCCAAATAAACTGTATGTTGCAGTGAGTGATAGTTTGTATCAAATGTATAGTGTTTATACCACAACTAACGGTGGAACAACTTTTACCAATATGGGTAATAACGGTATTGAAACTAATTACGGCGGCTTTGGTTGGTACTTTGGTGCGTTGGAAGTTGATCCGGCAAATGATAATGAAGTATATATTTCAGGTGTAGAATTATTTAAATCGAGTGATGGCGGTGCAACATGGAATATTAATATGCCTAACTGGTGGATGTATGATGTGCATGCCGATATACACGCAATTAATTTTGTAGCACCGGGCGCTTATTATTTAGGAACAGATGGCGGAACTTATTTTACGAATAATGATGGTGCAACTTATACCGATGTGGATGATATACCTAATACCCAATTCTACAGAGTTGAATACAATCCACACCAGCCAACAATTTATTGGGGTGGGGCACAGGATAACGGAACATGTTGGGGAAATTTAAGTACAGCAACAAACTGGACCCGTGAATTTGGCGGAGATGGTTTTCAACCGCGCTTTGATCCAACAGATGCAAATACCTATTATGTGGAAACGCAGAACGGAGGTTTGTATGCAACCACTGATGCCGGAAATTCATGGAATAACAATGATAATAATATTGACCCGAGCGACCGACGCAATTGGGATATGCCTTACGTGTTAAATAAATTGAATCCGAACACACAATACACAGGTACTTATCGTGTTTACAAGAATACAAATGGTCCGGTTGATAACTGGACGGCGATCAGTCCTGATCTTACAGATGGTTTGATACTGGAAGCGCGTTTTCATAACATATCTGCCATTGATAATTCAGATCTTAATCCACAAAAAATTTATGTTGGTACATCTGATGCCAATGTGTGGGTAACAACCAATGATGGCGGTAACTGGACAAACATTACTGGTACTTTGCCAAACCGTTATGTTACATCTATACATGCATCGCCTAATTTTTCAAACAATGTGTATGTAACGCACACCGGTTATAAATACGGTCAGTATATACCGCACATTCACAAATCAACCAACAACGGTACTTCATGGGTTGATATTAGCGGAAATTTACCGCAGGCAGGTATCAACGATGTGTTGGTGTTTCCGGGCAATGAAAATAATTTATTCGTAGCAACCGATATTGGTGTTTATGTGACTTACGATGGAGGAATTAATTGGGTGCGCGTTGGTAGTAATATGCCTTTGATATCTGTTTGGGATCTTTCTTACAACCCGGTTAATAAACGATTAATAGCAGGTACATACGCCAAATCTATCCAAACCATTGATGTAACCATTTTAACTACGGGTTTATCATCTGTAAAAACATCAAACGCTGCAATAACTTTATTTCCAAGTGTAACAAATTCGGAGGTAAGTATTAATGGCGCGTTTGATAAAGGTGCAGAAATAACGGTGTTTGATGTTCAGGGTAAAAAAGTAAAGTATCTAACCACCTCTCAAAATGAGAATAAATTAGATATAAGTGATCTTAAAAACGGTATTTACCTGATAGATATCAAATGCAACGGACAAAGTGCTGTTAAGCGCGTAATAAAAAACTAGGTAGTTAATATTATGTGAAAACAATGAGGTTTAAAAGCAAGCTTATGCTCCGCTAAATCTTATTTTTGCAACACAAAATTATTGAAATGAAATTTTTTATTGATACAGCAAATTTAGCTCAAATTAAAGAAGCACAGGATCTTGGAGTGCTTGATGGTGTAACCACTAACCCTTCGTTAATGGCCAAAGAAGGCATTAAAGGACAGGAGAATATCTTAAAACACTACGTTGATATTTGTAATATTGTTACGGGTGACGTAAGTGCAGAAGTAATTTCTACTGATTTTGAAGGAATGGTTAAAGAGGGTGAGGCCTTGGCAAAATTGCACCCGCGTATTGTTGTTAAGATACCGATGATAAAAGAAGGTGTAAAAGCAATAAAATATTTTACTGAAAAAGGAATTAAAACTAATTGCACTTTGGTGTTCTCTGCAGGGCAGGCTTTATTGGCTGCAAAAGCAGGAGCTACTTATGTATCGCCATTCATTGGTCGTTTAGATGATGTGAGTACAGATGGTTTAACATTGATCGAAGACATTCGTACCATTTACGATAACTTTGGTTATGAAACCCAAATTTTAGCGGCTAGTGTTCGTCACCCAATGCACATTATTGAGTGTGCAAAAATTGGCGCCGATGTGGCTACTTGTCCGTTAAGTGCTATCACCGCTTTATTAAAGCATCCGTTAACGGATAGCGGCTTGGCGCAGTTCTTAGCTGACGCAAAGAAGTAATTTTATTTTTTAAATATGAAGCAAGGTTTTAAAATAAGTTCAATTGTTTTAGCCTTGCTTTTTTTGTTTACATCAAGAGCCCAAACTTCATCCAATTCAGGATGGTTCTCATTGGGCGCACGATCAACGCTAAGTGCCTTCAGTCACGAAGGGATAGGGGTAGGAACCGGTGGTCAGTTTCGCATTCAGCTCACAGATCAGGTTAATACAGAATGGTTCGCCGATTATATTTCCATTAATGTTGAAGATAAGGTAAGAAGTGATTACTACCATATTGGATGGTCGGTGATGTTCTATCCATTTAAAGAATTAAAGTATCCAAAAAAGTTGCAGCCTTATGTGATCGCCGGGCATTGTTTTGATTACAACAGGATGGCTGAGATAGCCAATGTTTCAAATGTAAAGGACAGATGGGGTTCGGCGGTGCAAGCAGGATTGGCAGGTCATTTGAATTTAACTGAACGTTTTGATATTACCTTGATAAGCCAGTACATGATCCATTTAACAAAGAAGTTGGAGGCGGATGTGGATGGAGCTTCAGTACATATTGGTGAACAAAAAGAAACAGCATTGCACGGACATTTGCTTACTACATTGAGCTTGAATTATAAAATTGCAAAACTGTGGAAGAAATGAAAAAGGTTTGCGTGATCATATTTTTGTTACTTACAGCTTTTGCAGTTAAAGCTCAGGAAGCCTTTACACGCACCGGATTGATAAAAGCCATGGCAACCATTAGTCCGAGTAAAATGTTTGGTTATAACGAATCGTATTTTTATTTGCATGGTAATTTAGAAGGCTACGTAAACGAAAAAGTTTCCATTGCCGGCGAAGGTTATTTGTTCTTAGGTGAACAAAGCAAAGCACCACAATCATTTAAAACTTTAAATAATTTGTTTTTCGGAATGAATTACCACAAGGTAAAAGGTAGTGCCGATTTGTACATTGGATTGCAGCCGGGTGTGGCCATTGGTAAATTAAATACCGATTCATTAAAAGTGCCTATTGCGCATGTTGGTGTTAGTCCGGTTTTTTCGGCTGTTAGCGGCGTAAATTACTTTGTAGGAAATTACTTCAACTTTTTTATTCAGTTAAGATACATTGCCGGCGAACACAATTACGATTTTCACAAAAGTCTTTCAGAGATCCGCTTATCTGCCGGATTAGGATTTAATATCCATACCATGAATAAGAAGTAAGAATTACTTACCCATTAATTTCAGTACTTTTTCAATGTCTTCCGGGTTATCAATGCAATGGCTGTCATAATTGGTCTCCACACATTTGATCTTAAATCCGTTTTGTAACCAACGCAATTGCTCCAACGATTCGGCCTTTTCGAGTGATGATACACTTAACTTGGAGATCTTTTCTAAAACATCTGCTCTGTAAGCGTACATACCTACATGACGGTAATAATCAAATTTGGTGTGCCAGTTCTCGGGCTTTTCGTTCTTAATAAAAGGTATCACGCTTCTGCTGAAATAAAGCGCTTCTTGTTTTTTATTTAACACGATCTTTACTTCTCCCATATCAAACAACACGTTATGGTCATGGCATTTGATCATTTGCGTTGCCAGTTCGGTTTGTCCATCGCATACGCGCGCAAGAGAATCAATTTGTTCAGGGTCTAAAAAAGGTTCATCACCCTGAATGTTTATAATGTATGTGGCATTGCTTTTTGCCAGTTGGTAGGCTTCAAAACATCTGTCGGTACCACTTTGGTGGTCTTCTTTGGTCATAATGGCTTTTACGCCAATTTCCCTGCAATGTGCTTCAATTCGGGCATCATCTGTTGCTACCACAATTTCATTTATTAAACTTGCTTTTTGCGATTGTTCTACCACACGTTGCAACATGGTTTTACCATTGATCATGGCCAAAGGTTTTCCCGGAAAACGGGTTGATGCATAACGTGCTGGTATGATACCGATAATTGACATAAAAATTGTTTTAATTTTCAAATTTAATAAAAACTATCATCTATCTTTAGTGTTTAATTAGTATTGAAAAAGTTACTGGTCATATTCGCCCTCATTTCATTTGTGTTCTTCGGATTTAACTCTACGAAAAACAAGGTTAACATTGATCCGATAAACATTCTTCATCAAATGCTTGATTCAATTAAGCATGTAAAAACACTGCGTTTAAACATCAATGCCATAGAACGTTTAGGAAGCACATTTTCATCTGCCAGTTCCGAAATTAAATTACGCACCAATCCGCGCCATTTGTATTTCATCAACCGTCAAAAAAAACTGGAGCTATTGTATGTGCACAATCAAAACGAAAACAAAGCGCTCATAAAATTGAATCATGTGCCCAATTTAAATTTAGATCCTACAGGTAACATGATGCGTAAGAACCAGCATTACACCATACATGAATTGGGTTTCGAATTCATTGGTCAGTCAATTGCCTTAACTATCGCAAAAGATAAACATGGCTTAAGTAATTTTTCATACAAGGGCAAGGTTAAAAAATTCAACTACAATTGTTATCTCATTCAATACGAGAATACTGATTATACCTATGTGGAGTACACCGTTGGGAATAAAGAAACAGCAAGCTCCATAGCTGCAAAGCTGGTGGTGAACGATTATTTATTGCGTTATAAAAATGACCTCTTGAATGATTTTGGTTATTTGAAAAAAGGTACTGTATTAATTGTGCCAAAACTTTATTGTAAAAAGGCCGTATTGTTCATTGAAGATAAGCACATGCTGCCGGTTTCAGTAAGTTTGTATGATGATATTGGTTTGTTCGAAAGTTATGAATACCCGCATATGACGGTCAATCAGCCAATAAAGGATGAGGAGTTTTCCAAGAACAACAAGGAGTATCATTTTAATTAAGTGTTTATTTTCTGTTCAAAACCTTTTACCTCTTCCTTTCTTCCTAAATTCAAAAAAATAGATATATTAAGGCAAATTTTATGATCAGATTGGTTGTTGTGTTTAATGCTCAATTTCTTTCTGATCAATTTAACCTTTTTATATGAAATATTTTTACCTCGTATTGGTGTTACTTAGTTTCAATTCCTTCGCACAAAAGGATAAAAAGAAATCATTTAACGATGAGAATTTTAAACTGGATTCGTTACCAAACCATATTTTGCGCGAACTCAACCGCTTCAGAGCCGAAAAGGGATTAGATCGTTTGGAGTTTAGTGATATGCTAAATGAAGCTGCTTATGCCAGTGCCGATGATATGGCAGGTTCAGGGAAAGATAAAGTAGAGTTAAGTGATACCAAACGCCATTTGAAACAAGCCGGTGCAACAAAACGCGGTGAAGAGGTTACCATGAAAGCGCCAATTAGCAAAGGTCGCGAGAGTTATAAAACAGCCGATGTAGCAAAAGTAATATACAACCGTTGGGAAAGTAACGTAAAGAATTTGCAGGTACTTACCAATCCGAAATTCACACTTATTGGTTTATCATGTGTGATGGATGATGAGAATAAAAAGGTTTTTGTGAGCGGTATTTTTGGCGGATACGATATTACCAATGGTGGTGCGCCATACCGTGGTGATATGGAAGTGCCATACAATAAAACATCTAAAAAAATAAAAGATTACGATCCTAAAAAATGTAAGAACTGCGAACGCTGGAGAAATTACGATGTGCTGCATAAGGGTATAAGCGTAAGCGATGGTAAGATCTATTTAGAATTTAAGAACTCTCGCGAATTACGTCGTTTGCTTAAAAAAACAAAAGATGGTTTGGCTGTTGATATAGTGCAACGTGAACAGTATGTAAAAGCCGATTATAATATTGTAGATAATGACCTGTATAATAAAGGTGTAATGACAAAGGTTGTGTACAAAGACAAATTCTTTAAAAGCAATTTGCTTACCAAAAATGTACCTAAGAATAAAAAGAATAAGATAAAAGGTATTAAAGTTGAGATGGGCAAGTTCAATAAAAAAATTACCGGTCCGTATGAGATAAATATCATTGTTGTGCAGGATGGTAAATATTGTAAAACCATTACACGTGGTTATACCGAAAGCGGCAATATTGATAGCAACACACCAATTGGCATTATGCCCGTTAAAGGTACAACCGGTTTAAAGCCGCCATTTGAGCCACGTTCGGAGAGTTCAATATTAACATTCAATATCCCGTTTGAAAAAAACAAATACGAGTTTAAGCCAGAAGATATTCAGCCCTTCATTAAAGCCATGAATGAGCCTGATTTTATTATCGACGGTTTATACATTTATGCTTACTCAAGTATTGAAGGTGATTCGGTTGCCAATGCCAAATTACAGCGCAAGCGTGCCGAAAGTGTGACCAATGTTTTACAAAGTATGCAGCAAAATAAAATTAAACCAACCATTGAAACAAAGGATAGTTGGGGCTTATTTATGCTGGAGAATGAAGACGGGAAGTACGCTAACCTTGTGAATATGGGCAAGCGCAAGTGTATACAAACCATTAACAGCGATCAAAAATTACAAACCGAGTTAGAGCCAATTTTGGCTAAGGAGCGTTTCGCGCAAATTGTAATGGATGTAACGTATGATGTAAGCGGACCAAAAGAACAAAAGTTTGCTGAAGTTTCTTTTGCACGTGCCATCAAAGCGAACAATTTGAACCAGGCCTATAAGATCATGGAATTCATTGGTAAGCGAATAGTGGAGGGTAGATATCCCGAAAGTATTTTGGATAGCTTAAAATTCCCTGAAACGCCAATTTATGCCCCTTTAGTGAATAATAAGATCTACTACCGATATCAAAAAGATAATATAGTGGAAGATGAGGATGAAGTAACCTTTGATAAATTAATTAAGATAGATGCAGCTAACCCAATTTATACTTACAACAAAGTATTTTGCCAATTGAAGTTGGATAGTAATGCCGGTAACCCGGAGCATCAGGCAAAAGTGCAACAAACCATTGATGGTTTATATGGTAAATTGGATAGTAGTTTTGTAAATGGTTTGAACATTGAATGGCAATTTAAGATCATGGAAAGTGTGGACACATTGGAGAATGCAGATGCGATAATTGACGCATGTATTGCCCGCATTAAATCGTTTTACAACATTAAGGATGCCAGCTGGCAAAATGCGCTTAAGTTGTCGTATGTGTTCAGCAAATCAAAAGATTACAGATATGCGGCTACGGTGTTAGAGCCATACTTGAAAAAACCGGATGTAACAGAGAATTTGATCTTTATGTACATTAGTTCGGCGAGTAGGGTAGCAGAGAAGTATTATTCACGAACTTTTGCTTACGCATTAGATCTGGCAAAGCAAAAAAATCCGACACGCTATTGCAAATTGTTTGGTGAACCATACATGACCTTTCAGGTGTTAGAGAATCCGGAAGTAAAAAAGACCTACTACTCGGCGCAATGCCCTGAGAACAAACAATAGATCATTTAAGTAACGACTGCATTTTTTTACTGATGAATCGGGTGGCAAAACCCGGACTCAATCTGTATAAAAAGTTTAAGAACTTAGAGTCTTTACCAACGTAAACAAGTACCTCATCTTTTTCCATTCCTTTTACAATTTGTTCGGCAGCTATAGCGGGCAATAATACGGGAATGGAATCAGCTTTAGTACCCTCAGGCATTTTTGGCGCCTCCACACCCGAGTTGGCAGAAATATTGGTGCCAATTGCACCCGGAAAAACAAGCGTAACCTTAACCTGTGTATTCATTAATTCGGCGTATAAAGCCTCTGTAAGCAATTTAACGGCCGCTTTTGATGCACCATAGATGCTTTGCCCCGGAACAGGTAAAAAACCGCCCATACTCGAAATATTTAAAATATGAGCTTGCGGTCGTTTTAATAAATGCGGTAAAAATGCTTTTATCATGTACAGGGTGCCATAAAAGTTCACATTCATCACCCGTTCAATGGCTGTAAAATCAAGGTCGTTAACCCTTACAAACGGTTGTATGATACCCGCGTTATTAATGATGCCATCAATATGACCATGCTTGTTAATGGCTTCTTGTGCAAATGCATCAACAGCACTTTTGTCTGAAATGTTCAATACATACGTTGATAGTTGCGAGGCTTTATTTCCGGCAAGTTTTAATGTTTCTGCCAAAGACTCTTCACGCAAGTCAACAGCAATAACTTTTGCTCCTTTGTTCAATAAATTCAAAACAACTTCACGTCCTATACCATTACCACCGCCGGTAACAACTATTGTTTTATTACTTACTTGCATATGTGTTTTTGTTTACGATTCTTTACTATCAAAATTACAAAACAATACCCTTAAGGGTGTATGAGTAAAGATGATATAAATCATCAAAGGAGATGATCAAAGTTAACAGAAAGGTTATTTCCTCAGGATCTTATCCATTGCTTTGCCTTTGGCTAATTCATCTATCAGCTTATCTAAGTATCGGATCTTTTGCATGAGTGCATCCTCAATTTCTTCAACGCGGTAATCACAAATAACGCCTGTAATTTTTGAGGCATTTAAATTCAATTGTGGGGCTTTTTCAAAAAAGGTCTCAATATCTGTTTTACTATCTAGTAGCTTTTGTAATTGTTTGCTATCATATCCTGTAAGCCAGTAAATAATTTCATCAACTTCATCTTTGGTTCGTCCTTTTTTTTCGGCTTTGGCAATGTAATGTGGGTAAACACTGGCAAAGGGCATTGAGAATATCTTGTGTTTGGTCATATTTATTGGGCAAACAGAATCAGGATCATTTTATTTAAAACAGTTTATTGTTCCTTAGGGAATTTTGAAATATCCATGTAAAATATCTCCCAGGTATGTCCGTCATGATCTTCAATACTGCGTTGTTGCATAAAACCATAATCTCTCATTTCGTATGGTTCTGTACCACCGGCTTTTAAACCTTTTTCCATTATGGTATTTACTTCATCGGCACTGCCTACTGATAATGAAAATAAACCAGCTAAAGCGGATTTTGTATCGGCTATGGGTTTGGTTGCAAAGGATGCAAATTTTTCGTGCGATAATAGCATCACAAAAATGTTATCGCTCCAAACCATGCATTTCCCGTTATCGTCAGAGAATTGAGGGTTATTTGTGAAACCTAAGGCTGTATAAAGTTCCATTGATCGTTGCAGATCTTTTACGGCTAAATTGATAAATATTTGTTTTGTCATTTTATTGAAATTTTGTTTTGGAAGTCTATTTCTTCCGTTTGTATCACGCCATTAATTTTTTATTAGCTTCGTTGTGAATGTTCTGTTGGTATCATGTGCTTTAACATTCAAAAAATAAATTCCGGGTAACAGATCAGCTTGGATGATGCCGCTATCACTTTTATTTTTGTAAACCAATTGCCCTAAGCAGTTATAAATAGTAACATCCAATTTACCATCAATACCCTTAATACTAAATGAAGTTTCGTAAGGATTTGGATACACGTTAATGGATGAGTTAAAATTATTTTCTTTTATACTTACCGGATTAGAGCAATTTGAAGGAATGGAATCGGTTGTGTAAAAGTTTGAGCAATTATTACAAAACACACTTTTAAAAAAGCAACTGGCTCTTGTTGCTCTGAATACACTGCTGGCGTTTCTATATATTCCGTGTCCACCTAATGTGTCTACTGTTAATTCGCTACAAATATTTTTTGCTATCAGGTCGTTATGAATTGATCTTGAACCATTAAGTGTATAATGCAAAAAGGAATTATCTGCGTTTATTAAAACTGTTGTGTCAAGTTCGCCATGAAATGCAACAGTAGGGATCATTTCATTCACATCCATTTCGCTTTTAACAGCAGCGCCCCAATTATTAAAAATGCCTTTAAATGAATAGGTATTCGTTAAGTTATTTCCTGATGTATAAAGATTTCCTAATTGAACACTTGTAGATACGGAGTTATACAATAGTGATACGCTGTCTATTTCTGATTGATCACCATAAACCATACCCAGAGCAAGTAATGAACCGGCACTTTGTCCACCAACAAATAACCAGCTTGTATCAATTCTAACAGCATTGGCATTATTAACAATGTAACGCATAGCAGCATGCCCATCTTGAATGGCTCTGTATCTTGCCTTATACTGCCCATATTCTGTAAAGTCGTATCCAATACGATAATTTACCGAGGCACACACAAAGCCTCTTCTGGCCATATGATAACACAGATCTTTTATGTCACCTGATTGCTTGTCGCCTGATGAAAATCCGCCCCCATGAAATAACATCACAAAAGGACGTTTAGGAGATTGATCGATATTAAGATTAGGATAATAAAGATCCATTCTTAATGTATAAGGGATTCCCAAATGATCTAAAGCGGTGCCAAATTGAACATTTGCCCCAATGGTAATTTGTGTGGAATCAAAAACAGTCACTTCGGTGTATCTGGTATCGTTGGTGCAATACTGTGCGTTAATTTTTCCAATAAGAAGAAAAAAAACAGTTGTTAGTATTAGAAGTTTATTTATCATGTAGTATGTAATTAGTTCTAATGGTTTAAATCAGTTTCGGTTTGTAATATGTTGTACCCAAACATTTATTTAAAGATACGAAAGGTAATTGCGAGCGCAAATGAAATTATGATCAGTGTTTAATCAGATCAAGTGAAGAATAGGGTCACAATCAGAAGTAATTTTAGAGTTTCAATTGTCTTTTAGGTCTGTGTCAATAGATGAGTTTTCCGCCGTTTTCCGGAACAATTCTACAAAAAAACCAATTTGAAAAAAGTCTCTACCAGTTTCATCATTTATTTTGTAATCAAATTGATGCTGATAACCAACTTGAATTGTTGTTGCTTTTGAAGGTTTGTAGTTAAGTGCTATCAACATTCTGTTTCTTTCAAAATAAGGCTCTTTATCGGTGAAAAATATTTCATTACTTGCACTTATTTGAAAGGGTTTGTATTCGTTTTGTTCCTTTCCAAATGGGTAAGAAACACCAAGTCTGTAACGAAAACGGTTTCTATAGCCATTACTTGTATATCTGAACTCTGCACGATAACGTTGTTCTATTTTGATATCACCTATTGATTGAAAAAGTATGAACTGAGGCCAAAGTCTAAATTCATCATTGTTTTTTGGTAAAACAAAATCTCCCCCTTCTTTGTAGGTTTGATAGCTGCCCGCACCTATACTTAACTTTACATTTTTGTGTACTTTGTAGTTAATACCGCCCTTATATTCGTAATAGTGGAAGTTGCTGTAAAATTTCAATGAACGTAACTGTGCTTCGCCAAATACACTCCATTTTTCAGTATGATTGTATTTTATATTCAGTATGTTCCAACTTCCAAGGTCAATCGATTGCGCAATATTTTCATTTGGATAAAGAATAGAAACAAATACTACTAAGAATAATTTTCTCATTCAGCTTTTGGTTTTGAAGTATTATTCTGTTCAATTACAGAAACTGATTTTTGTAATAAAAGCGAATTTGGAATTGTTATTATTTCTTTATCATCTGTTTTTAGATGAATAAAAAAGTATGTCAAATCAGTAACTTCGCCCTCAAACGGATAATCCTTATCTAATACTTTTATTCTATCTCCAATTTTTACAGGATGATTAAAAAACAATAATAAACTTGATGTAATATTTGAGAGTAATGACCATTGGGCAAAAAATGCAATACCTAAAGCCGTTAAAATTGTTCCTACGAAAACGGCAATTTCATTTTGTTTAAGTCCCCAAATGGCAGATAATAATACAGTAGTTGCCAGAAAAGATAACAAATGAACAGCTTTTATTATCATTTTTCTTCTACCACGCTGCAGATGAGTTTGCTTTAAAGAATTATTTACGAATTTTTTAGTAATGTAGTGGGTTATTAAGTAGCCTACAATCACTACAATGGTTTCAAAAAATTGAATTTTGTATGCCCCCATTAGTTTTGATGTTTAATTGTTTTATTGATCTCTTATGCAATTTTAATTACTGTTTCATGTATTAAATTATAAATGGCGACCATCTTAATTTTAGCGTTTATAAATTTAATTCTTTAACTGGTAATAATTATGCTTTTGTATTTGAATTTATGATGATTCTTATCAT
The DNA here is from genome assembly GCA_046345155.1 of Sphingobacteriaceae bacterium. GTDB lineage: Bacteria > Bacteroidota > Bacteroidia > B-17B0 > Aurantibacillaceae > Aurantibacillus. The sequence goes on along the minus strand of JBKDKI010000071.1, from coordinate 20,200 downwards.
CTGTTGCGCTTGTTACTGTGCTCAATCGGATTTGCAATCCGCGTTTCCTTGATGTAATATGCAAGCTTAATACAACCTTGATATAAATTAAAAATCTCATGAATTACTTCAAACTTTTTACATGCGTGCGATTGCAAATCCTCGCGAGTTGGTTTTTACCAAAAAAAAGGTTATTTAAAGATAAATGTTTATTAGCGAGGTACAAAATATATTCGTGAGTCAACTGCTATTAAGCACAGTATGATGGCTTAGTAAGCTCGCTTTCGTTTATTTGTGGGTAGCAGCGTTGCTTATTTGTTTAGATAAGAGTATTGTCCGCACGGAATTATTAAAGAGTCGGTGATCTTTAATTTAAATTTTTCAGTTGACGCTAAAAGTTTTGTCCCAAAAGGGGTTGTTGGGTCAATAAATTTTATGTCGGTAAGTACTCCAAAGGTTAAAACACACCTTTCAGTTGGCTTTATTATTTTGTCCAATTGTATTGGCTTATCAATGTCGAAGTCCAAAAAATATTTAAGTTCTTTTGAAATACCATGAGTATCAAATTGCTGTTGTTTGGGTGTTAGGTGTCGAGGCAATAAAAATATTTTTGAATAACTGGTGTCGCTTAACTTCGTTTCTAATTGCGTAAACCCAAATGAAAGTTTAATAGGGATCGTTGTGTCATTTGTAATTGTCATGGTATAATACCTATAATTATACTCTGTATGATTAGAATCGATATACTGAAAGCCTTGTCTTGGGCCGTTCTCAATATTAAATCCTAACTGTGTATTATTTGCACTAATCGTTCGGTTGTCTGAATTGTCAAAACAACCAAAAAGGAAAATTAGAGAAGCAAGCAGGAAAAGTTGTTTGATTGTCATGTTTTCAGTATTGCGGGTAACGTTTTGGAGCTTTGCGTTCGACGGGCTTTGAATAACACCGGTCTTGTATCTACAAACGTTTTTCGCCGCGGCGAATAAAGATACAAAACGGAATTTGCGAGCGCAAAAATTAATTATCCGCCGCGGCGTAGCCATTGAGAAAAGCGCAAGTGATGACATATATTTCGCCCGATGTTCTGCAAGCTTTTGTTAGGCGGTCGTTTTTAACGCACAGATTAGTCCACAACGAGCTTACCGTAAATTATTTTTTGTTTGTCACTGAGTAAAATATAATTGTATAGTCCGCTGCTAAGTTCGGTTGTATTTATGTTGTTTATGCCCTGTCTAACGGTTTGCTCATAAACATTTTGTCCGATAGAATTAATTAAAATAATTTGTCCGTTCTTAATTTCATTTTCAATTTGAATTTTGAATACGCCATAGTTTGGATTAGGATAAATTATTACTGAATAATCCTCAATTGAACTATTGGAGTACACGCCCGTACAAACATTAACGGTAAGTGTAATTTGTGTTCTAGCACTATTCGTGCAGGTTGTTGCTTCCGCATAATAAGTGTAAGTTCCGGCGGTTAATGTAGGTGTAATAAAATTAGTACCTGACCCTAACGAGGTCGTTGATGATGGCGTAGAGTACCAATTTATCGTTCCTGAGCCTACAGCGCTAAGAGTTGCAGAAGCGCCACTACAAAGGGTTTGATTAATGATGTTTGTAGAGTTTGTAGGTGAAGCAGGGGGGCTGCAAACGCTCATTTTATGAACAAAAATATCATAGCCACCCGCCGGTGTTAAATTAAAAACACCCGCTCCGGGATCAAAATCGGCAGTAAAAAAAAAATATCCTATTGTATAAACATTGCCCGCCGCGTCAACAGCAATAGACTCTCCAATATCGCCTGAGCTTCCACCCATTTGTTTGGCCCATACAAAATTACCGGCGGCATCGAGTTTGCTTACAAAAACTTCTTGTAATCCGGCTGATGTCAAGTTAAAAAAACCTGCGCCAGGATCAAAATCGGAGGCATTGCTAAACAACCCTGTAGTATACACATTGCCTGTCGCATCAAGAGTAATTGAATGCCCAACATCGCCTCCGATTCCACCCATTTGTTTAGCCCAAACAAAATTACCTGCGGCATCTAGCTTGCTTACAAAAACATCATAGATCCCGAACGATGTTAAATTAAAAACACCAGCGCCTGGATCAAAATCTACTGTGTTTTGAAAATAACCTGTTGTGTAAACATTGCCTGTCGCGTCAAGAGCAATATAAATTCCTTGATCGCCTAAAGTCCCTCCCATTTGTTTTGCCCATACAAAATTACCGGCCGCATCGAGCTTGATCACAAAAATATCATCAGAACTTGCCGCAGATGTCATGTTAAAAACACCAGCACCAGGATCAAAATCAACTGTTGCCTGAAACCATCCCGTAATATAAACATTTCCTGCCGCGTCAACTACAATAGAACGTCCGTGATCGAATAAGGTTCCGCCAATTCGTTTAGCCCATACAAAATTACCGGCTGCATCGAGCTTGCTTATAAAAATATCAAAATCACCAGCAGATGTTAAATTAAAAACACCGGCCCCGGGATCAAAATCTACTGTAGCTTGAAACCGTCCCGTAGTGAAAACATTGCCTGCCGCGTCAACAGCTATAGACTGCCCAATATCGTTTGAGGTTCCACCCATTCGTTTGGCCCATTGAAAATTAACTTGTGCTTTTGAGATAAGGCTCATAAGGACAATTAAAATTATTGTGTGAAATTTTTTCATGGTTTTCTTTCGGTTTTAATGAGTATGAATTTAAGAAATAACTTTTTAAAATAAGTGCAGGCACTCGTTGTTTTTTGTCAGGTGGAAATATTTTGTAGCCGCAAAATGTCCTTTGTTCCTCCATGTACAAAAATGCCTCCTAACGTTTTGCGAATAGACGTAGGCGGGCTTTCGTAGCTACCTCTGTCTATACCCACAAATGTTTATTTAAAGATACAAATGTTAATTAGCCGCCGCAAATTAAATTTCCCGAAGGGACCTTGTTAATAGCGCGCGGCGATGAGATACTTCCGTCCAATGGCCAGTAGGTGCTGTTAGCGGTAGTTTTTATTTTTCAATATTTAGCTCTAGATCTTTCAATCTCTCTAAATTTTTTCTACATAGTTCTATGAGAATTTCTGGTACAATATCGCTGTGAGTTTTACTATATGAAATTAGGCTCAAATTATCAATATTATTTATTGGAACATTAAAAATCTCTTTCATAACATTTAGGTTATAAGATGAAGAGTTTAATCTAGAATTACAATTCTCAAGCGATGCGATGCTAACTCTACAAGTTTGTTCAAGGTATTTATAACCACCATCCAGTCTCCATAGATCAAATTCTTTTATAGAAAGCAGTTCTTCCAATTCTATAGTTAGGAAATTGATAATATTATAAATCCTTTTTTTACATTCATTTTCTATGTCAGTTAAATTTTCTAAACCACTAAAGCCAAAATCAAAGGCAATAGATTGATGGCTCTGAAACCAAAGTTTGAAAGTTTCCATATTCTGAAAGCCTAGGGATTCTTTTACGTAAAGATCTTCTATACTTACAGGAAATCCCTTTTCCGCTACAACAACACAAAAGTCATCTACATTGGTTTGATGATGTCTATTAAATATTGCTTTATCATTAAAATAATCTTCGCCAAATAAACTAAATTCAGTTCCGTCATTAAATTCTGCTTTATATCTTATCATATAGTCTTGTCTAGGAGTTATATTGTAAAATTACCGCTAACGTTTGGCGGCCTTGCGTAGTTGGGCTTTCGAAGCATCAACAAACTTAACCGACCAAAGGTATTTTAAAGATACTTACTTTATTAGCGAGCCGCAAGTAAATTGTCTGCCGCTTTAATGCGCGCGAGCGATGACCGATTCAGCCCAATTACGCGAGACCGCTGTTAGCTGCTGTTTATTTAATAGTCTAACGTTGCATGTCGAACATTGCCATAAAACCAATGAGTATAAGAGTAGGGGTCAATAACTTTTTCTGTATTGTTCGGAACATTTGTGCCTATTATTAATTGATGATTTGAGTGTCTTGAGACAAATTTCCATGAATTAATATTGTATTGAGTTGTCGTGTTGTTTAAAGCTTTTACCCCTAATGCAAATGTAAAACCTCTATTCTGGTCTTTGGAAACATTTTCATATTCTTTATAGTAGTCGTTCGTAAAGATTGTCTCGGGTTGTAAAATAATGTCTTTCAAATCAAATGATTTCGTTGTTTTATTATAAGAATAAAGTCCGTTTTGAAGTGAAATGAGGAACAAAGAAGATTCCTTAAAGAAAGCGAAGTCTAGTAAAAAATCGGTTACGATTTCTTCTGATGTATAATTAACTAGATCAATAACCGTAAGCATTTTTGGCCCAATTATAAGTAAAAAGCTTTTGTCGAAATAATTTATTCCGATTGAGTGATTTTTTTGAAATGATACTTTAGAATTTGTCTTGGTGTTATATACGATAAAACTATTTTCTGAAGGAAAGAATAAATGCCCACCATCCGATGAAGAAAACTCGTAATTGTAAGGTTCGATCATGTCAGTGTAATGCCAACTTCCATAAAAATCTTCTGTAACGTCGGCACCTTTAAAAGTTACTTTTATTTCTCTCAAAAGCCTTCCATTATTAGGTTCAATTATGTCTAAAAAATTAATGGTGTAGTCATTTTCTGGGGAAGAAAAATTGAAATTCAAGTCTTTGTCAGTGTAATTTTGTATTGGTGTAATGGTCATGTCAAATTGCAGCTAACGTTTTGCGAATTTGCCTAATGCGAATAACGAAGCATCAAGCGTCTTTACATACAAACGTTTTTTTTAAAGATACAAAACGGAATTAGCGAGCGCAAAAATAAATTAATGACCATTAAAAAAAAAGCGCGAGCGATGACATACTTTCCGCCCGCCTGTGTTACCACCAGTTATTTTATTTCTCTGTCTAGCAAGTCAAGGTCGTTTTTTATTAACGCGGTTAAAAACTTTATAACGTCAGATTTATTTTGTCCCTGAATGTCTGTTAAATAATCCTTGTCAAATTTACTTGTCAACCCGAATAACTTTTTGACTGTCTTAGGCCGCTTATAAAAAACATTGAATTCATAATTTCCTGCGTCGCCAACTGCTGAAATTGCAAGTCCATTTTCATTGTCCAAATTTTCGATTTCAAAAGATGGAGAATAAAATATTTTGTCGCCAGAAACATTTTTAATTGAATTAAGATGCTTGTCCCAGTCGATTCCATTAAAGGTGTCTATTATTTGTCCTTTAGAAACAATACCAAGCTCAATGATGTCTTTTACTATTGGGTCGCAAAATGTCGCTTTAAATGCCATTGTTGGTTTGTCTAATAATTGGTGGTAACGTTTTGCGAATTTGCCTAATGCGGTTAACGAAGCATCAAGCGTCTTTACATACAAACGTTTTTCGCAGCGGCGAATAAAGATACAAAACGCAATTAGCGAGCGCAAAAATAAATTAATGATCAATAAAAGGGCGATCGATGAGATGTTTTCCGCCCGCTGTTCTACAAGCCCGTGTTGTTTATGAATAATGTTGCAACGAAATTTAGCTAATTATTAATACATGGTTATACTAATTTCGAAATTAAGTGCCCTACATTTGTATTAAAATGTAAAAACAATTATTTGCAAGCACCTTTTTTATAATTAGTTATTCCGCTGCATTCTGCTTCACAAGAATTTCCGTATGTTTTATCATTACAACCGCAAACAGTGTCGTATTGCATAGTGCAGCCGTAATTACTGTCTTTGTTTTCTTTACATTTTTCTTTTTCACATTGCGTAAAGCTCAAATTTAAAAACAGTAAAATCAAAATTCTCAAAAAAGTTTCTTTTGTCATCATGCTTGTTTTTTGATTAATTAAGTATTTTATCTTTTGATACAACCACCAGTATCATTTAGCGTGCAAAATTTACGGCAGGCTTTTTGAAAGAGCCACCGCCTGAACAATCAAATGTTTTCTATTTGTGCATTTAAAGATACAAAACGGAATTTGTGAGGGTAAATAAATTGCCACGGGGAACGCTAAGCGGCAACAATTAACACCAATAAATTATGCAGGAATAATAATTTATTGAGACGTAATTTCATACTGAGCTATTAACAGCAACTACTTTTATAACCAACAAAGCCTTGTACAAACGGTTACAACTAATTAATAAACATCCTGTAACCATAAAAGATTTCTAGCTCAGAATTACAAGCTTAAGGCTACTTGAGTGTAACCGCGATGTTTATTAAGCTAGAAGGCATGGCGTATAAATTGTAATTTTGTTAAAACGGTGTTCTTTCTTAGTGCTTTAATTTACTTTTCGCTCTCTCAAAACGTCTTCCAAATCTTTGTACTTATTAGGTGCTTTAAGCATTTTGTAGATGAAAATTAACGGAATAGCCATTGGAATAAGGAAACCAACCTGTTTTTTAGCAGACAAGATCCAGGCTGCAATTCCGAAAATGAGGATACCTACTAGAAAACCAATGTAAAGCGCATGCCAAATTTTGGATTTGGTCATGTTTTTTTTCTCAACTAATAATTCTTCGTGAGTTAAATTATATAGGTCTTTTTTTTCCATAATACATTTTAACCGGTTAAATTAATTTGTGTTTTTATTTGCTTCTTTAAATTTATTGTAGTCAATAACTATGTTTTGTTTTCCTTTAAACCAATCTTTGTATCTAATATTTTTTCTTTCACTTTCCGCTGGCCAATTTAAAATTTTTATTAATGTTTTAGTTCTAGAAAAAAACATTAAACTTGAGTCGGTTGGTTTATATAACACAAACTCTTTATCTGTTGAACCATCAATCCAATCTTTTTGTTCGTAGTAGAATAAGTGATAGTACCCTTTGGTTACAAGCTTTCTTACAAATACATTATAAAAACCGGCATCCTTTCTTTTTATTATGAATCCTTTATTGTGGCTAATTTTATATGTAGTGGCATGAAAACTCGTTTTATTGGCACTATCACCAAACTCAAAATAATATTCTTTAATTTCATCCGGAATTATCCTACGTTCTTTTTCGGTGTTAGTGCTAATAATTATATAATCATAAAAATAGGATTCGTTTATTTTTTTTAAATCTTTTAGGCAGGCCATTTGGTGAAAACACTTTACATTTTGTAGTATCGCCTTCGTTTTTCAAAATCCAGCCATCATAGGATTTCTGTGCTTTAACAAAACTTGAGGTAAGCAAAAGAACTGAAATGATCTTTTTCATAGGTTCACTTTTACTTTTTTAGGATAATTTTCATAAATAGTATCAACCATGTTCTTATAATCAAAATTAAGCGTTTAAGTTTAAAATCACAATACTTAGGCCTCATTGATTCAATTATGAAGTTTACTGATCAAGAAAGAATAGTTGTGTTACGTGCAGTTGGGTTATAAACAGTGTCTTTTCTTAGCGGAAAACTAAATTTTGTTCTTTCAGAACGTCTGCCAAATTCTTGTACTTGTTATGTGCTGGCATTAGTCTTTATGGCATTTCAATTTGTCTATGCGTTTTTATGATTAGGTAGTCAATAATTAATACTGATATTTTTGGAAGTAATAGCATCGTGAAAAAAGCCAAATAAGAAATAATTACTTCGGGAGGAGGAGTCGCAAGTATAAAAACATGATTACCTGCAGCTTTGTCTGGAAAAATGTAGTTTTGTGTTAAGTTCCAGCCAAAATGAATTGCAAAAGGAATAAGTATTGAAAATGTTTTTGCGTATGAAAAAGCTAATAAGAGTCCCATAGCAAATGTAAAAGTAAATACGATAGCCATTTGTGTCAAATTACCCCAAACACCTGCATTTATCCAATGCAAAATCGCAAAAAATACAGAAGTTATAATGATAGATTTTGTCTGTCCAATTTTTTTGATAAGAATATAAAGTATAGCCCCTCTGCAAATTAATTCTTCTGTCATTACGGTTCTGAATTGGCACCAGATTTCTATTAAAACTGTACCTATAGTCAATGAAGGAGTTAATGAATATTCTTCTTGAGCAAAAAACATTCTAAGAAAAAAAGCACTCGCTGAGATAATGCCTGAAGCAAAGAATAGTATTGCAAAATATTTAAGTCTTTCTGTCGTGGGTGCCAAGCCTAAAACAGATAAGTTACCTTTTGCAAATAACCAAATGATCAGCCAAGAAATTAAAATAAGTCCGATTAGTTGTAACATATTTATTAGTTAATATTGTTTGGTCTATGCTTGCACATAACGTTTTGCGAATTTGCCTAATGCGGATAACGAAGCATCAAACGTTTTTCGGCGCGAGGAATAAAGATACAAAACGTAATTAGCGAGCGCAAAAATAAATTGTCCGCCGCGGCGGAGCCATTAAAGAAGTGTGAGCGATGTCCGATTATCCCTGCATTGAGTGAATTTGCTGTTATGCAGCTTTGCGAGCGTAATGCTTGATCGCATTAAGTGCAGTCTTTTTATGATTTTCTTCTTCTTCAATATCAAAGTCGTCTTGAAGTCCAAGCCAAAACTTTGCACTATTTCCAAAATATTTTGAAAGTCTTAAAGCGGTGTCGGCAGTAATACGACGATTACCTTTGATTATTTCAGAAACCCGTGTCTGTGGAATTCCAATGTCTTTGGAAAGTCTATATGCACTGATTTCAAGAGGAATTAAAAACTCTTCTAAAAGTATTTCACCTGGATGTATGTTTTTTAATTTTTTACTCATGATGTGTTTATCTAATGTAAAGGCATTCGTGAATCTTCGATTTCAAATCTTAAAAATTTAATGATAGTCAATTATTTCAACTTGCTCGGCATTACCATTATTCCATTTAAATATAATTCTCCATTGATTATTAATTCGAATAGAGTAGAAGCCCTTTAAATTACCTTTTAATTTTTCAAGTCTGTTTGACGGTGGGATCATTAAATCATTTAAGTCTTGTGAGTTATTGAGCATCCTGAGCTTTCTTCGTGCAATTTCTTGAATTTCTGTCGAAAAGCCTTTAACGCGCTCACCTTCCCATATTTTTTTAGTTTCCTTGTCCCCAAATGAAATAATCATACTATCGTCATACGTTACTTACGTCAAAGGTAAGTAATTTATATTGAAATTGAAAGTTTTGTCTGGAAGGAGAATTTTATGGGAATTTTGTCTTGTCCGAGCAATACGGCATAACGTTTTGACGCTAAGGCGCTGTTAGCGGTCGTGCTTCTCACTTCGTCCAAGTCTTAGGTTTATTGTTTAATGAGTTTGTAACTATAGATTCCTTTTTTAGTTTGAGCCTTTAAAAAGTACATTCCATTTGAGTAGCTTGAAAGGTCAAGCCGGCTTTCGGTAGTTTCTTTTATAATCTGACCTTGCATATTATAAACTTTAATGTTTGCAATAGTTTGATCAGGAATTTCAATATGCACAAGTCCATTTGTTGGATTTGGATAAACTGTAATCAGTTTATCTATAATTGTATTTTCAGTAAGACCAATAGGGTAATTTATTAAAGTAGAAAGTAATTGAATGGAAACTTGAAATGCTTGGGCAGGGTTTTGATTAATAAGAATAGAAATAATTATTCCTGTTGTGGTATCATATACCATCGAGGAATTATATCCACCCCATATAGTACCTCCATGCTGCCATACAGTTCTGCCTAGCACATTTGTGCTATATAGCCCAATTCCATAATTACCTGAACCAACAAATGTAGTTAACTCGTTAAACGAGTTTTGATTCAATACCTGCCCATTCATGAGCGCTTTATACCATTGTGCCATTTCCCCTGATGTGGAATACATAGCGCCAGAAGACCATGCAACACTGTGAAGTGATTTTCGTGGTGTTGAATATTTGTCTATTCCCCCTTGCCATGGGTGGGCTATGGGGAATAGAATGCTGTCATAAAGACCTAAAAAGATGCTATCAAGTTGTAAAGGCGAAAGAACACTATCTCTAAGAAGCTTGCCAAAACTTTGCCCTGTTGCGCTTTCTGCAATCATTCCTGCCAGAATATAATTTGTATTACAATAACTCCAACTAGTCCCAGCAGGAAACAAAGGAGGTCCAACCCAAGTCATTACTTCTGTTGGTGTAAAGATGCGATTAGGATTTGTCAATATCGAGTCAGTGTATCCAACTACATTGTTTACATCAGCTATTCCACTTGTATGGTTCAAAAGTTGGCGTATAGTTATGTTTGGGTTGATGTTGTTAAAGTTTGGTAGATGTTGATGAAGCGAATCATCAAGATTAATTATGTTGTTTTCTGCTAGCTTGAGAATTAGAACGCCAGTAAAAAGCTTAGTATTACTACCAATTCCAAATTGCATATCAGACGTGATTGGAAAACCGGAATGTGAAACTCCTGTCACACCTTTCCACGTTCCAGCCCCAGGATAAATGACATATGCAGAAATTCCTTTAAGATTGTTTGCAGATCTGACACTGTCAATTTTGTTTTGAAGTTTAGTTGCTAAAACAGGATCAAACGTCTGAGCGTTTGCAATATATGTCAAACTAGAAAGAGTTATTAATATGCTACATATTATTTTCATTTCTTTCGTTACATTTATTAGACGTACAATTTTCTATCAGGTTTATTTGTGTCTGTTTTAAGCATGTGCGCTAACGTTTTGCAAGCAAGAGTAGGCGGGCTTTCGAAGCCTCACCTGTCTTAACCTACAAAAGGTATTTTAAAGATACTTACTTTATTAGTGAGCCGCAAAAAAAAATTGTCTACCGCTTTAATGCGCGCGAACGATGACCGAGTCCGCCCGCTTACTTTTGCTTGCTGTTATAGGGCGTTTTTATTTGTTTGTTGTCCATTTAATTCCTTTTGCAGATATTGTCAATACGTCTTCTCGTTTTAACTCTTTCCAAGGTGTCAGTGTCGTGTCGTATTCTATTATTTGATAGTTTCTTTCGCAGTGCTCCCAATTTGTGCAAGGGCAACGATTGGGAATTTCATTCCAAGGAATATTAGCTCTTTGTTGAAGCTCACCGAATGCTTCTTTAAATGTTTTAAACACTCCTTGTTGTTCAGCGTGAAACTCATCTTCTATTATAAAGGTTGTCTGATGTTGCATTTTGTCATTTAAATTCTGGAATTCTTAATTTTATGAAATTCTCCTTGATAATTTCTGTCTGCGAAATTTCTATTGTCTGCTCGTCCCGTTCGTCTGCTTTCCACTTTGTCAGGGTGTGAACTACAAATTCTTTGCAATTACTCATTCCTGGTGGAGTCTTTGCGTTATCAAAGTCAGTCCAGATTGTTATTTCAAGAACTTCCAATTTTGTCAAGTCACAATTGTGTCGAGTAAAATGGTCAGGAAGCCAGTCCAGATAATCGTTAAGCAATTCACCACTTTCTTTTGTCCTAGCGGTTGTTGGAAAAATTGTCTTGTCAATGAAGTCAAAAGTTGCTTTTGGTTCGTGCTTTAAATTATATAGGTCAATAAGAACATTTACTGCAAGTCGTCCACTTTTCATGTAGTCAATGCTCATGAAAGAATGTGCGAAATTGTGAATTGCTGATTTGTAGTTCTTAAATTTCATTGTCTGTTGTGTCGTCCTAAAATGCCCTATAACGTTTGGCAGCCTGGGGTAGTGCGGAATTAAATGCTGTCCGTTTTTATACCTTCAACTGGTTATTTAAAGATACTAAAGGAAATTAGCGAGAGCAAATAAATTATTTTCCTATTTAATCGCTCGAGCGATGTGATACTTCCCCCGCATTACCCCCGATACACATAGTTTGATTGTGCTAATACTTATTAAGTTCAAAGTAATTTTGTCTTGGTGCTTTACACAGTTTCTTAGACGCTCTCGAAATTTAGTAAACTATTATTGTATCATGATTTTTTTGACCGTTAGTATACCTTTTCCATTTATTACAGCAAAATAAACACCTGAGTTTATCCCCGTTAAATCAATCAATATATCCTTATCATTTGATTCTGTAATATTTTCGAATTGTTTAATGGATTTCCCATAAAGATTTAGTAATTCTATTTTTTGAATTGGAATACTACTATTAGATCTTACAATTAATTTTGAGGTGGCGGGGTTAGGAAAAATCATCAAGTCCGCGTAAGGATTTTGTAATTCCTTAATTCCAACACCAACACTATTTGCGGTTAAACTTCGTGTATAAACATAATCACCAAATTCATCACCATTGTAATTTGTTTGAAGAGCTGCAAGGTAGAAAGTAATATTTCCTACAGGCACATCAGGCGCTTTCCATTTAAAGCTCCACAAACTTTCACCAAAGGCATCACTCAGGATCCCTTGAAAGGTATGTTCTACCCAAACTTTCTGTTGTAAGGTACAACCCTGTACGTGTGGATTGGAGGGATCAACTTTTTGGGTACGAACAGGATTAGTAAGTGTGATTGTTCCCGGACTCACACTTAAACTGTTATTTTGTAAGGCAATGAATTGAAAACCTGCTGCAAGCATTCCGGTTTTTTTTAATGAAATATTTATATCGTAAGTATGGCCTGGAATGTATCCTGTATCAGCTCCGCTCAAATCAAATGTAATAGTTGCAGAGCCTGTGTTAACAGGAAAGTCTGTATGACAAGCTGTACAATTGAAAAAGTTAGGCGCTTCACCTGCATGACAACCCGGAGGGCCCGCGCTTTTTTCAACGCCTGAGAACATTACTACGGCGAAGCTAATTATAAATAGAAAGTAAACAATTTTTTTCATTTTAGGATATTAGTTTATCAAGTGTATCTTTTTGGTTTCTGAATGTGTTGAGCTTTGTATTTTGAGAAAGTATATGCCCCTCTCGAAACCGGACGTTGAGAAAGTAATAATTTGGCCACTCTTAGACGTTTGGCTACTTTTAAGATCGCTGATGAATTTTCCCTGTACATCGTAAAGTTTGTAAGATAAGTGTTCATGATCTGCATGATTTATCTTAACATTCAAAATCTCGCTAGCGGGATTTGGAAACACTGCAAAATTGAAATTATTTTTTTCGTTGGAATGAATACCTACGGTTTCATACGTTGAAACAAGACTGTGTGTGTAAACGAGATCTCCTTTATCTGTACCATCGTTATTTGCCGAAATTCCTGCCGTATAAAATGTAATATTTCCTACGTCATGATCTGTGGCTTTCCATTTAAATGTCCATAAACCTTTTCCCGCTTCATAGGGATTTGTTCCTACCTTTCTATAGGTCATATATTCTCTTCCTGTGAATTGAAGTCCGCCTTCAAATATCTGAGTTCTTGCCGAGTCTGTTACTAGTAATGTTCCTGCTTTATTATTATTTGCATCTAAAACAGATAGTGAGAAACCGAAACGGTTAACTTCAGCTTGCTGCAAAGTAAGAGTTAAAGTGTAGATCTCTCCCGGAGTATATTTTGTGATGTCTTGCTCGCTGGTTATTGACAAAAGGCCAGTTCCGGTATTGATATTATTTGCCTTATCATTACCTGTATGGCATCCTGATTTACCACAGGTTAATTCACCCGGTGCACCTGTGCTACCAATTGGGGCACCTGATGAAGCAATGTCTTTTGTTCCTGATGTAAATACAATGACTGCTAACAGACCTAAAAACCCAGCTATGACTTTCTTTTTCATTTTTAAAAAGAAGGCTGCATAACTTGTGCAGCCTTCTACTATTTTAATTATTCAACAATTATCTTTTTTACAGTAGTACCTTTATCAGCTTTTAACTGCACAAAGTATATGCCCGGCAAAAGATCTTCTGATACAGAAATGTTTTTTTCTCCTTTAACGGAAATTAAAGCTATTTCTCTTCCGCTTATATCAGAAATAATAACAGTATGTAATCCAATTGCCCCTTCTGTGTTAATTGCAAATTTACCGCTGTTTGGATTGGGATAGATGCTGATGTTTTCTGTGCTAAGGGTTTGTGCATTTAAACCGGTTAGTCCTGCCTGATTCACAAGAATAGTTACAGTTTTAGTTGCACCTGTAAGTGTTACAATAGCTGAACGCGCAGACCCCGTATTTGGCGCAATTTGTAATGAAATATTGGCATTCCACGTACCGCTTGATACACTTGGAACTACCCAAGCCGCGTTGGAACTTGCACTCCAAACCAAATTACTAGTAACCGAATGGTAATTTGTTATACCTGCAGGTGAAGCAGTAACTAAATTTTCATTTACGTTTAGTAAGGAATCTACTAAAGCAAATTCACTCATAGCATTACTTTGCGCATTATTTTTTTCGGTAGTTACAAAAATCCGCGAAGAGATATGACTTATTTTATTGTAGTTAGAATAACTTGGCAGGTTAAATTGCGTTCCTGCTTCGCCCCATGTTGTTCCGTCATCTTCAGTTGCAACAAGACCTCCATTGAAACTAGCCACAACATAACCTTTTACAGAGTACATATACTGGATACGGTTTATTTGCGAGGGACTAAGCGGTACATAGGTAAAATGTGTACTTGTAATAACACTTGTTGGAGCCCAAGCGGCTGTTGCGATATCGCTTACCATAACACCTGAACCATCTGTTCCGGCAAATACTTTTTCGTTTGAGGTTGTTACAGCAGTTACGTTCATGTTGGACAAGCTTGTATTAAATGCTATCCAATTGGTTGAGTCGCGATGTTTTTTGTAAACTCCATTGCCATAAGTTCCAGCAATAACATAATTACCAATAAATGCCATGGATGTTACAGTTGCTGTAGGAGGTAAACCATTTGTGATCTGAACCCAAGTTGTTGCCATGAGGTTTGATTGAAAAACTTTTCCTGCAGCGTCAATGGCATATTTTATTCCATTGGCGTACGTGATGCGTTTGATATTCATCATCGTTAATCCGGTATTTTGTTGCGTCCAATTAAATCCAAGATCACTTGTTACAAAAACGCCTCCATTTTTTGTGGCAGCAAAGAGTAAGTTATCGCCAAACTCCAGATCATTAATATTTAAGCTATCGGTAAGACCGTTGTTGCGTATCCAAGGATTTAAACCAAGTGTTTTACTGATCACAGCTCCATACTCAGTAGCTGTTGCAACTATACTATCGCCTTTGCAGGCAATTGAGTAAACGTTTATGTTTGTCATTCCTGTGTTATTGGCTGCCCAGTTAACCGAGGTAACAATTGATTTGAAAGCCCCCATTTTTGTAGTACCCGCTATTAATGTATTTGTCATAGCAACTACAACGCCAACGCTCATGGTTGGTAAACTTGTGTTTGCAGTGATCCAGTTAATACTTGTTGTAGCTGTGGTAAACACACCGCTTTGTGAAGCTATATACCAGTTAGCACCATTGTTAGAAATATTTCGTACAATGGTTCCGTTAGGTAAATTGTTTTGAGCTAATGTATAAGCAGGAGTAGCTGTTGTACTGGCCGAAGAGCAAACAAATAAACCGTTGTTGTTATACAATAGCAGTTGATCATTTGCAGCATTGTAGGTTAAAAATTTGGAGTTAGTGATGTTATTCGTATTCGCATCATTAAAATTGAACCAGGTAAGACCACCATCATCGGAAGCAAAAGCCCCCGTATTGTTAACTAAAGCAACAATTCTTGCGCCGCATTTAACAAGAGAAGTTATAGCGGTGTTGTTAAGTGAAGGGCTGTTTACAGGTGTCCACACTAATCCTTTATTGGTTGTTCTGAATAAGCCGTTACCATTACTTCCTGCAAGGATGATATTAGTATCTACTGCAGCTAATGAAAGGATGTTTAAATTGGTAAGACCGTTATTTCTTTTATTCCAATACCTATCTGTTCCTGCATAGCCATTAAAAATATACACTCCGCTATCTGAAGTTGCAGTATATAGTTGTGTTGTGCTATGAAGTAAGGCGTTTATTTTTCCGCTTTTTAATCCAACAGCACGAAGCCTCCACGCTACTAATGTGTTGTTTGTGGCCTCAAAAACACCGCCATCTTGTGTGCCTAAATAAACGATGCCGTTGTAGTGTGTGCCGCACGTAACATTGCCACCTACTAATCCGCGAGGACCATAGTGGGCAGAAAGCAAGCCAGGCAATAGTATCAATAATGAAATTATTGTGTGCAGATATAATTTTAGTTTTTTCATTTTTAGTTTTTTAAAGTTAATAATAATTTTTTTGCGTTATTCCAATTCGCAGGCTGTATAAGTACCAACGGCTTTGGCTTTGCACTCGCTTTCAGCATCTGCTTTTTTTACCTTTATGTCCATATGCTCATGAGCACCGCTTGCAGTGTGACAACTGCACTCGTAGGTTTTTTTGCAAGAGAAGAAAATTAAGCCGCAAAGAAGCATTGATATGGCAATTACTAATTGTTTGTTCATGATTCTAAATTTTAATTGAATGATTTAATGATTCCTATTTTAACTCTAAATTCTGTTTGACTCTGCTCGCCTTTCAAGTTTTGGAAGATGGGGATCTGAAAAGAAATGGGAATACTCCATGTTTTATATCCAAATTGAGCCCCACCACCTGCAAGAAATAAATGTCCACCTGAATTTTGATTGATAACATGATCACTAATTTGAGGCGTGTACCATTCATTACTAATGCTTGAGAATAAGCTCAGCTCGAGTTTATTCGATTTGATGCTATCGGTCGAGCAGAAAGAATTTGAACTTTTTATTTTATAACTAAACGTGAGGTTTCCATTAAGAAAACTACCGAAATTAGTTTTATTATAGCCAATTGTACCTTGTTTATAAAACACATTGAGCCTAATAAAACTCTTTTGCTGAGTTTTTAAAACGCTGATGCCCGCTACAGGATCGAACGATCCGCTTCCTATAACAGAATTGTTTTCACCTGCCAGGCCGGAAGCAATACCGGTTGGCAATTCTGCACCAAGCATTATGCCTGCCGAGAATTTAGATTTAGCTATAAGTTTAACATTGGCTACAAATAATAGATCGCCAATGCCATCGGTGCCTTTTGGACTTGCATAAATACTCAAATACGGTTGTTGAAGTGATAGGGTGATACGATCTGTTACACCATAACGCAAACCTATTAATCCAATAAGAGTATTTTTAAGCGAACTTTCGGAACTAGTAGATACCGAATGAACGTGATCATGGCCATCGTGATCGTGCGCACTGTGTTTTTGGTTGAATTTTCGATATTCGCCGCTTAATTCAACCATCCATTGGTTTTTCTTCATTGTTATTGATGCGTTACCGGCATCACTAAATGCAATAGAAGACGAAGAACCACCACAGTTGCACTGAGCTTGACAGTTTAATGCAACCCAATAAGACACCATAAAAAGAAATGTTCTTTTCATACTGTATTATTTGAATTGATAAATGATCTTAACCTAAAGAAATGGGAGCACAAGGCGGGCGGAGCAGTTGGGATCTGAATCCGGAAAGAATTTGATCTGAATGATCATAAACGAATCTTTCCTTAAGGTTCTTGAATAATCCTATTTTTAAAAAGGAAATGCAATATTCACTTTTTTCAAATTTTAATTTTCCGGTATTTGTGGCTTCGTCATTTCTTTCCTCATCCTCTGCTAATTCCTTTTTTAAATGGCAGCTTCCCTGGCAGCAGTTTTCTTCTTCCTCTTTCTTTTCACAAAGGTTTTTAGCAATGTACTCTTTGTTTATTTGGAAATTAATTAGAATGACTAGTTTACTAATCGTTTGCGTAAAAATAGCAGAAACAATAACTATGGCAAAAAGAGACTTCAATTGGGAAAACAAATATATCTATTTTAAGATATGATTTCTAAAAAATTTAGAGCCTTTTTAGACCTTGTTTTTGCGCGCTAAATCTTATATGCCTATCTGCCGGAGGCCGCGCATTATGGCCCGAAGGGCACGCGCACTAATGTGGCTTCGCCACACCATATTACGTGCGTGGGCGCGAGGCTGCTCGGCGTTTTGCAGCTGAGGAACGAAGCGAAAAATGACAAGCTGCCGCAGCTGCGATAGCCAAAATGGGCTTCGCCTAGAAGGAGGTTTGTGTGATAGCTGTTACTATGCGCCGCAGCGCAGAAAGGAGGAAAAGAAAAAACTAAAAACAGGGCTTCCAGCGATTGCGTTCTAAGTCTTGAGAAATTAAATTACACTGCTGCCTCTGTCTACCGAAATTTGTCAACCGAAATGCGGGTGCATTGCTACTAACGTTTTGCGGCCTTGCACAGGGCGGGTTTTGGAACCTTCACCTGTCTGCCTGCACAAATGTTTATTTAAAGATACAAATGTTTTTAAGCGGAGGCAAATTAAAAAACGGTCTGCGTAGCAGGCAATAATTTATGCCGAAGCCCTTGTAGTTTGCCCGCCTTGTGGCAAGACCGCTGTTAGGCGGTCGTTGTTTGTTTAGGTAATCCGTCAGTGTAACCCATTCTCAATAGTCGCTGATTAATTTCTTTGTCTAGTTTTGCTTTGGCTGTATAAAAAGCAAGTATTTCAAGAGATTTAGGAAGAGGTTGTTTTATGAATTCTTCAAAGTTTATTTCAGTCTGATAAATTCTTAATTGATGAAGATTGATTAGTTTGTTTAAGCCAGCGAGTGATTTAAAAGTCTTGCAGTTTAATAATTTGAAATCTTTTAAGTTTGAATTTTCTTTGTCGAACAGTAATTCTTTCAACTGAATTTGATCTTCAATTGTAAGGTTTTTTAATTTTTTAAAATTCGAAATATTTTTAAAACTGTTGAAATTTCTTACCCTTATAATTTCCAATGTTTCGATCTCGTTTTCTTCAATTTCATCTATATTCTCTCGGCCACCCAAAAGGAAATGTAATGATTTGAGTTTTTTGAGTCTGTTAATAAAGTCTACTGATACTTTTGAAATAGAGTTTAAACCTAAGTATTCTAAATTGCTCAGGTTGCCAACGACGTCAATATTTTTTGTGTGACCGCAAATTATTAAAATATTTAGGTCCTTATAATTTTCAAGATATTTGAGATTTAAAGCTTTTGTTTTTGTTTCACCGATAATTAGTTCGGTTAGATTGTGAAAATTTGGAGTTTGTAATATTTCAGTGTCTTTTAACTCAAAAACACCAAGACTTAAACGCTTTAAGTATTTTAATTCGGTTAAGCCTTCTAAATTGTCTGCTTTTAATAAACAGTCGAGCCGCAAAGCTTTGACATTAGGAATTTTTGAAAGTGTTTTGCAATCAAAAGAAACTTGGTAATGTCCATAAAAACGCACACTAAAGTTTTCGTCAAACCTTAAGCAAAGTTCATTTAGGTCAGAAAGCAATGAGTCAGAATAAAATTTGTCGGAGAATTGAACAATAACAAGCTTACCAGCCTTTAAGTCTTTTTCGATTAAAAGTTTGTCAAATGTTTTTGGATCGTTTATTCTATTTTGTTGTCTCATTCAATGCAGCCTAACGTTTTGAGGCTTTGCAGAACGGCGGGCATTTTTGAAACTCACTGGTCTTTAACCTACAAATGTTTGTTTAAAGATACTAAACGAAATTAGCGAGCGCAAAAATAAATTAATGACCATTGAAAAAAGCGCGAGCGATGACCGATTATCCCCGCATTGGGCAAATTTGTTGTTAGCTGTTGTTATTTAATTTGTCCCATTTTGATTGTTATACATATTAGTCTATAACCATTGTCTGTTCGCAGAAACTCAAAGCTATCTTGTATTAATTCACCTTTGACTTTGTGATTTATAACAATGTTTTTTACTGGATAGATCCAGTCTTTCGATTCCCCACAATTGTCATAGAATTTTTTATAATTATTAGAATTAAACATAAATTGATTAAGTCTATCACTGAATATTGAGTATTCTGTTTGTTCAGAATTTAATTCAAGCAGTTTAGATTTAATGAGTTCATAGTTTCTTTCAATGAAACTTCGTTTTTGCTCTTTGGACCATCCTTTAGGCTCTTTCCAAAATGTAATTTCATCAAACATTACATTAGTCAAATTCTCCTTCGTGAAATTGTCAAGCAATTTGCTTTTTAACCAAGTTTTAAATTCTTTGTCAAAGTCAATGAAAGAGTAATAAGAGCCGTCAAATGCTATGAAGCTCTGTCTTATTGAGTCTGAACTGGGCAAATTTGAAATGTTTCTTGACGAAAAATTTAAGTTATTGTTGAATTTGAAATTTTCAATGAGAACTTTGTTGGTTGTGTCAATAAGTAGCTCTTGACCACCGATCCATTCATAATGCTCGCCACCTTTAAAAAATTTCTTTTCGGCTTGTAAGCTTCCCTGAAATTCGGCCATTTAAAAATAGAATTCAACTCGTTCGCGGTGGTAAGCGAACGAGAATGTTTTTATAACTTTAAATGCTAATAACAATGAAAAAGACACAGTTTACAGAAAGCCAAATTATTGCGA
>JBKDKI010000070.1:0-2619 GCA_046345155.1 Sphingobacteriaceae bacterium | reverse complement strand
CTGAGTGTCTCCGGATAAATTTCCTGGAATCCAAATATAAGTGGTTGCTCCGCTTGCGCTTAATGTAGCAGTTTCGCCAATACATATTGTACCTGTTGAGGAGATAACATTAACTGTTGGATTTGGCAATACGGAAATTTCAGTAGTAGTAGAGGATGAACAGTTGATATTACTGCCGTTTATGGTATACACCTGGGTAGATTGAGGGCTCAATATTTGACTGGATCCACTGAAGTTTCCTGGTATCCAGGTATAGTTAGAGGCCCCGCTTGCTGTTACGGTAGCTGTTTGTCCCGTACATAAACTATTTGAAGAAGCAATTATATTTAAGGTTGGAGAAGGTGAAACATTAATCGTAGTTGTTAGCAAAGAGGTGCAATTAACATTACTTCCTGTTAGTGTGTATACTTGAGTTGCAGAAGGGCTTAATATCTGTGAGGCTCCGGTTAAGTTTCCGGGCATCCAATTATAAGAAGCTGCTCCATTGGCATTTAAAGTAAACGATCCTCCTGTACATAAAATACCGTTGTTACCGGTAACATTAATTGTAGGTGTTGCTAAAACTTGTATGGTTTTACTAATAGCACATGATGACACAGTTCCGCTTGTTGCACTCAATTGAACCGTGTATATACCCGGTGTATTATAAACCACATTTACATTCTGTAGTGCAGAGGTAGCCGGAATTGCACCATTTAGTGTCCATTGCCAATTGGTTGGTGTACCTGAGGATTGATCATTAAATGTTATTGATTGACTCGTGCATAAAGTCGATGTCACATTAAAATCAGATGTTATTGTAGGTACATTATTTGAAGTTACCTTAATGTAATACTGTCCCATACTGCCATAATCGGTGTAATTAGGCGAGCCATCTCCATCAATGATAAAATAATAGTTACCGGCCGTAAGATTTGCACCAATGCGTGCGTTTAGTCGGTTTGTTTGAGCATCGACAGCAATGGTTGCGTTTGTAGTTGCATTAACCAATACAAGCTTAACATCTAAATTGGCTCCATTATAATTCACTGTATCCAATGCCCAAGGTTTCACATCTATGGTAACGTACCTTGAATTACATAAATTGAACTTATACAAATCCTGATCTGTATTTGTGGCAATTAATCCTGAATCAAGAACCGTTGGTGAAATTAAATTTACCTGCTTACCCAAATTATATGTGTCTCCAACGTCATCGGTTCTGTATGCAAGTTTATTAAAAGCTGTTATATAACTTCCGCCATGATCGAGCTGAAAATTTGTACAACCCTGAGCGTTGGTGCCATTATGCCAAATGGTTACATTCCTGGAGTAACCAACACCCATAATGGGTGCCCATGATATAACACCGCTTCCAACACCTCCATGATATTCTGCTGTTTTTACGCAGGATGTATTCCAAATGCTTTGGTGGTATAACCCAAGTGTGTGACCTGCTTCATGCGCTCCTGCCTCGGCACAGTTTTTTGGACTATTCGATAACGCGTTGGTAAAAATCCAGGCCGGCGTATCAGGGTTACCACCCCAAGTAAATGAATTTAAGTAAGCAACACCTCCTGCTGCTGAAGGGAACCATGAACTGGTTGGGGTAAAAATCATTCTGATTCTTCTTGTTGACAAGGCAGCATTGAATTTTGCTACATCCGTGGTTACGTTCACATCAAATGGACGATAATCTTCACTTATCCTATTCCAAATTTGAGTAATGGCAGCACTGTTTAAACTAGGAGCAATTGCATTTATGGTTGGAGTATTGAAAGTAGTATTCCACGCTGTACCGGTTACTGCCTGACCATCAAAATCAAGGTAAATAACCTTCTGGGTTGCACTAGGGTTACTATTAAGTATTGGAACTTGTGCAGACAACTGCGTCGCACATCCTAATATTGAAAGTATGTATTTAAATTTTTTCATGTTATTTTATTTTTTATTCTACAAACAAATCATCTTTTTGACATTGGATCATAATTATTTTATTTTCTTTAAAGTCCCCTGAGTAAAAAACAGAATTATCATCAGATACAATAAATATCTGGCGTGAATCTTTACCGTTTATTTGTATTATTAAATGTGCGTTTTTAAAATAACTAAGCTTTACCTTTAATTGTGTATTGTCGCCAACCTTTGTATTAAGAGAAATAATAGAGTTGTTCAAATAAACATTTTTTGTTTTAAAAGTGCTATTTTTACTAGAACTTAAAAGTCTTTCAAATTCCTTTTCTTCTATTACAAACTTCTCAGGATTACTATTGATCGCTTGAATTTCTTTTTGATTTTTTTTAAGATTTGCTCTAACAACGTTTTTACATGTTTCTTTAGCGCTAACACTTATGAAAAGCAGAATCAAAAGTATAATTGCAATTTTTGTTTTCATAATTTATTTGTTTTTAAATTTTTATTTTTCCAGGTTCTTCAATCATCAAAAACTTAACAGCTGCAAACACCTGTTTTTACTAGCCAATTTATTAATTACTCTTTTATCAGTTTAATGTTACGTAAACCACTTTGTGTTTTTATAGTTAAAACATATAAAGCTTTTGGCAGATCATATGTATCAAGCGTTGTTTTGCCATTTACATTCAAAGTTTTTACAACCTGGCCCAAAGCATTGGTTATTGT
>JBKDKI010000069.1:0-2360 GCA_046345155.1 Sphingobacteriaceae bacterium | reverse complement strand
GCACATACTAATATTATCAATTAAAAATGTGTGGGTGCTGCTGCTATTGCTGTTAAACGCAAAGGAGGTTGTCCATGTAGGGCCGGCAAAACTTGGTGTATATGTAAAGCTGTAATGCCCTGCCGGTGGCGGATTTTTTATTTTAGTGCTTTTCCAAAGGGGAAATGATGTTTTTTTTGGTATGGCTTGGCGTGCAAACAAAACAATTTGATTTAATCAAATATAAGAAATTATTTTGGGGCAACAGTGGGAAGATTTTTAAGTGGGACTTAACCTACGATACATCGTAGGTTTTTTATTCATAAAAGAGCACGAACATTACAATCCTATTTTTTAGCCGGGGTAACCTACCCGGAGCTAGCATCTTCTGGATCCGGTGGAGAGAAGTGGAAAATGGTTTCGCCACTACAAATTAATTTTAGTATTATAGAAAGTAATTTTCAGGGAATCATTGATCTTAGATAATTCAATGTTATCAATAGCTTTGCCTTTATCGTAATTCACATTATATGAAACCTTAACTTCATAAATAATAGTTTTATCATTCTGTATTTTTGAATACGCTTCAATATCACTTTGTTTATATGAAATTAATTTACCTAATATGCTATCTGTAACATGATATTTCCTGAGTACTTCATCACTACTTACGCTTTTCAAATCTATAGAGCCCAACGATTTTTCATACTCTTGTTTTATAAGCCGATTATAGAAATCTCTCATGAACTTGTTTATTTCAGCTTTTTGCTCAGGAGTATTTCTAAATTCCTTAATATCATCACAAGACGTGAACAATAACATAAATAATAATATACTACAAGTTACTTTCATCATTTGCTTAAATTCCAAGTTTTTGTTTTGTTTGTTTTTGATTCACTATATTTTACGCCAGTTGATCCTGAAAATGGTTTGGACTTTCCGAAAGAAATTTCAAAAGTAGTATTTGCTTTACCTTTTCTATTAATTGGCACATCTTGATTCATGCTTACACTAGCGGGGCCGTACACCTTTGCCTTACCCGATGTGGAAGCATAAGTACCCTGAGACGATATTTCACTTCTTGCGTCTACCATGCCATCATCTGTTGTATTAACTTGGACAAAAATTTCAGCTCCTGCATCAAGTTTAAAAGGATGTGATACGCCTTCTGTACCGACTGTTTGTTGAACATCAACTCCCGTTTTTCTATAAAAGCCAATGTTGTCCTCATTATAACTATATATTCCAATCTCCTGAGTTAGCGTTACACTTCCATTAGATTCATACGTTCGGCCACCCAATTTAAACGATCCAATTGCTCCCTCTAATTCACGACCAGATTTCCAATTACCTCGCATTTTTCCTTCTAAATTACTTAGACCTTTGCCAATTTTCTCAAAAATGTTGTCTTTAAAAGTTTTTATATCAACATCCATTTCTTTACCAGTAGAGCTATACTCTGAATCTTTACCTTCTTTTGCTGTAACAACCTCCCATTTGCCGTTACCTAAGTCCCTTGCATCTCCACCAGTTTTTTCTGCATGTTTTTTAGCCCTAGCCTCTCCGTCCAATCCCTTTGGATCTGCATAAAGAATTGGATTATTATTAAATGCAGCATATCGGCTTTCCATAGGTTTCACAACAGGATCCCTTTCCCACCTTCTACCAATCCTACTATCATACATCCAATGCTCCGCGCTTTGAGCTCCCTTAAATAATGCATCTTCTTTTTCATGCGAGTTGTGCGAGTAGCGGTAACCTTCAGCAGTACCTTGCCAGGTTCTTCCAGGTTGTTGTTGCCCAAACGCATAATAATCGGTATGCATTAATATATCGGCACTATAACTTGTAATAGGTTGCACCGCATTTATTGGGCACATGCTTATATTATCAATTAAAAATGTGTGGGTGCTGCTGCTATTGCTGTTAAACGCAAAGGAGGTTGTCCATGTAGGGCCGGCAAAGGTTGGCGTGTATGTAAATGAGTAATGGCCTGCCGGTGGCACAAAACTACCATCGCAAAACAGGTATCCTGTAATAATGCTGCTTCCGTTATAATCATATGGTACTATATACATTTGGTCGCCTACAGTTACATTACCAGGGTTAAAATCATACTCTATTTGGTACACTACAGCTGTGCTTAAGTTATTACCAAAGTTAGGGTTTACTCCGCTAATTCCCAAACCACTTTGCATGCTGCATAATAACGATCCGCTTTGTATGCTTAGTCCCATATTTTGAGGTATGATGGTACTTGGCACGGTGGAAGATGAATTAAAATCGTACACTTTAACACAAGCCAAGGAGTTGTAACTACCTGTTAGCTTACGATCACTTACGGTGGCAATTACATTTCCTAAATGGTTGGTCATTTCAAA
>JBKDKI010000068.1:0-12813 GCA_046345155.1 Sphingobacteriaceae bacterium | reverse complement strand
TTCTTTTAGGAAGGCTAAAGCGTTGCATCGTTTATCGCCTTAAAATTTTTTTAGGGATTTGACTACTTTTGCCCTAAAAAGTTGTGTTATTTTAATTCTGAGTTTTTGAGCAAGCTCTACTTAAGAAACGATATAATGTTTTAAATATTTTGTGAATGTAAAAAAAATCATTAAGTTTGCAATCCAAAATTGAAAACTATCAAAATGGTCTGGTAGTTCAGCTGGTTAGAATGCCGCCCTGTCACGGCGGAGGTCGCGGGTTCGAGTCCCGTCCGGTCCGCAAGAAGGGACTGAATACTTTTCTTAGTATTCAGTCCCTTTGTCATTTTATCCAAATCGCTTGACAAACAAGCGATTTGGGAAAAAGCTTCATTAACTTTTATGGTTCGAAATGCCTGTTTTTTCTTGTCATAAGCTAAACCAGACGGATGAACCAATTTTTGTAGAGTTTCTTGTTCTTGTAAATCGCTGGAAGCCCACAATGACGGGAGTTTTGAACCTAACTCACCAGCTTGCACAATCAATTCACTCAAGTTCGAAATGGAAACTGAACATTCAGCCAGTTTTTCATAGATTTCCTTCTCCTCTCCGATCAATTTAAGCATCATTCTATCGTACTTTTCCTTGTTCAATTCCTCTTTGATATAGTGCTTATCGTCCAAACGATCCATCTCTATTTTTAACTCTGATAACCGTTTGTTTAATGCTGTTTCCATTTCAGAGTTTTCTTTATTCTGTGAATGATAGGCATGTTCCATTTGATAAGCTATGGCATCTAAAAACTCTCTTTTGACTGCGTATTTGCCTAAGTCCTCAATAAAGAGCTTGTGCATATCCTTTGCACTCTTATTTGATTTACAACCTTTTTTACGGCATTTGTAATAGTATAAGTTCTTCTTCTTTACTATGTAGCCGGTTAAAGGTTCGCCACAATCATCACATTTTAGAAATACCTTTAATGGAATGGAAACATTTTCTTTTTTGTGAGGAACTCCATATTTTGTTGATGCAATTCGGAGATTGTGGATTTTAAAGAATACATCTTGGCTTACCATTTTCTCCTGTTTACCTTCAACTACTTTTCCGTTAAGCATTCCATGTGCAATCAAGCCGCAATAAAAAGGATTCTTAAAGATTTTGTAAATCTGTTGCTTGTACATTGGTACACCCATTTTATTCAAACGTGCTACAATGTCTTCGTTCTTCATTCCCTTTAATTTCCAGTCCCATGCTTTCTTAATCTTTTTTCCTTCCTCGTTCAATACGATCTTTCTCTCTCCATTTGATCGTACAATGTCGTACCCCTGCGGAGGGTTACTTAACCATTCACCTTTGCTGTATTTTGATTTCATACCAGCAGACGTTACCTGTTGTCGCTGTACGTTATCCCATTTTGCAAAGATGAGTTGCATTTCCTGAAAGAGAATACCATTAGGATTTGTAGTGTCCATTGGCTCTGTAACCGCGATAATATGAATGCCATATTTGTTACGAAGTTCATCGGCTATTGAAATTGCTTTGCCTCCAGTTCGGCTAAAGCGTGTCATCTTATAAACAAGAATGGTACTTATCTTTCCTCTGCTTCGTTTACAGAAGTCAATCATTCGCTGAAACTCTTTACGATCATCGGTCTTTGCACTCTCATGTGTATCACCAAATGAAGCAACAATATCTAAGTTGAATTTTCGGGCAAATTCATCTATTGACTTGTTTTGATTTTCAATTGAATCATTTAGCATTTGTTTACCACCTGATACGCGGGTGTATTTAACAACCATTTTGGAATCAACCTTTTTAATAACGGACTTGCCATATCTCCCAAAGGTTTGGTCAAGTGTTCTTTGCTGTGTTGTACTCATGCTGCTATTTTTTGTTGTTCGTTTTCTTTGTTTAATACTTCTTGTCTTTTCTGATACTGAAGAACAATGTGAACGAAGGTTTTAATTGTAAATACAAAGTCCTTTAACTGATCCTCTGTATAGGTGCAATTTTCCCCTAACATCTCCTTTAGTTTCTCTGGTGTCAATTCTTCTTTGTTCGGATTGAGCCATTTTACATTTTGCATTTTTCCCAATTTTTTCTGGGCTTTCGCTTACAAATATACAAAAATAATGCCGTAATACATTGATATTCAATATTATAAGTTAAAGCCCTGCGGTTTATACTGTTAATTCCCCAGAGTAAAATTGGGATATGTAGAAATGTTACTGGCAAGGTATTAATCGGACTTTTATAGCTCTTTTCTCCTGTTTACTTTGTTAACCACTCTTTGACCTTTTACGTAACTAATAAAGCCCTTAAAAAAGGGCTTGGGGAGCATTTAAAACGGATTGAGAATTGATCGAGGATTGATTGGCGCAAAATTGAACCCAAAGGGGCGGATTTGAGAATCATTTGGGGAGCAATTAAACGAAGGACGCATAAGTTAAGGAGCGATTAGGGATATTTTATAAGCTTAAGTAAAATACCACTTTTATAATTTAAAGATGTGTCTTTTTCAATTGGAGAATACCGTATTTTGTCTTGACTTATGTTTAAATATTTTATAAAGTTCAATTTTGCTTTAAGAACATCATTCGCATTAAAACAATTCATTATTTCAAATTTCACATTTGGGTTTTTTCTCATAAATTCTTTAAAAACAGAAATGCTTATTTTTGATCTTTCTAATTCTATTGTATTATCGGGAGTGAAAAAAACATCTTTTAATAGGTAAAAATTATTCAATTTCAACGGTACCATGTAAATTATCATTCCATCATTCACACAGTTAATGTCTGATTTCAAGATGTATTCTGGGAAAAACCCCTTTTTTTCTATTCTTAAAAAATAAAATTCTTTATTCAAGTCGTAATCAATATTTTCATCGAAATTTTCCGCTTTAAATTTGTAGACAAATTCATTCGATAGCGCAAATTCTGCCCTTAAAATTTTACCTGAAGAATTACATAATTGATTGTCACATTTTAAATCTAAATTGGTTATTGCATTCTTTGTTTTTGTTTTGAATTGGTTCAATTCTTTAATTTTGAATTGGCACTTGAACCCTTTACCATTTTTGTAAACATTATCAAAGACAATTAATAATCTATCGCCATTTTTAACTTTTATTGCTTTTGAAAAATTTGAATTAATGCCTTTTTTAGAAAAGTTATTTGTAGAATTTGATGATAGTCCAGTGATCCCTTTTAATAAAGTATCATTTCTTGAAATATTTGATCTAATTAGTTCTAATTTCCCGTTTAATAATTCTTGTTCAATTCCATCATTAATAACATTAAAGATCATAAAATCATAATCATCTGTAGGTAAATCTGGAGTAAGAGTACAAGTTAAAAGACCGCAGTTTTTCGCCTCAATTAAATACCAAATAGTATGATGTTCTTTTTCAAAACAAAATTCATTTTTATATGAAATTGTTCTTTGCATAGATGGCTCTTCAGGGCTTTTAGCAACATTAATATCTAATGAATCAATAATTTCTTTACAGATAAAAGACTGTTTCATTATTTTTAGAACATCATTTTTTTGAGAATAAATAATAAAGGAATTAAAACTAAAAGCAATTATAATTAATAATTTGGCACAATTTGCTTTTTGATAATTAAATAGTGTGCTCACTTTTTAAGATATTTATTAAAATTGTCAAATAACCTGTTTAAAATACTCTTTGATTCTGTAATAATCTCTGCTTTTCCTTTCATTTCTTCTTTATAAATAAGTACTTTGTTGTATGAAGTTGTTAACCCATTTAAAAGTTTGACGTCAATTAAATATTTATCCTTATTTGGTACTTCGGAGATATTAGTAACTATGCCATTTAACAGTCCGTTTTCATTATATGGGTAATTATCTAATTTAATATTTACTCTTTGTCCTAATGCTAATTTTCCTGTATTAAAAACTGGTAATGCACATTTACCAATAAACTCCTGTTTGACATCTGGTATAATTGCAAATAATTCATCACCTTGTTTTATATTCTGGTTCACTGTCCAAACATTGAAAAACGACAACTTCCCATTTACCGAACTTTCAATAACATACTTTTCTTTCCATTTATTTATTTCGGAAATTAAAGCTTTTAATTGTTGTTTAAACTCATTGCTTAATTTTGATTTTTCTTGATAGTCTTGTATTTCAAGTTGCAAAATATTCTTGTCAATATTATTAATTTGAATAAGTGCGTTCGAAACCGTGATTTTAGATTGTTCGTTACTGTTTTGGGCGTTTAAATAGTTTTTCTTTTGATTTTCAAATTCTCTTGAAGAAATTGCCTTTTCTTCAAATAGTTTTTTATCTCTATTGAAGTCCATTTCAGACAATTTTAATTGTTCGTTATTTATTTTTTGTTGCTGAGTATACTTGTTTAATAAAGAGTTATAGTTTTCCAAATCCTTTTTAAGCAGGGCAATTTGTTTTTTGTTTGGATTAATATTTAAATATAAACCAATATCTTTTAAAGCTTTTAAAAATTGCAAGTAGTATGGTGTAATTTCACCAGTATTCAAGCTATCATTTAACTGAATAGAAATAATACTATCACTCAATTTATATTGTTCTTCAAATAAATTTAACTTCAATAATAAAGTAAAAACATCATTGTGGTTTGCTGTATTCTCAATTATGGCAATTACTTCTCCATTTTTTACTTTTTGTTTATCCTTAACAAATAAATTAGTCAACTTACCAGTGCTTTTTGAAACAATGGTTACAGGGGGATTTAAAGTTGTTAATGTAATATCAGCTGTTAAAATATCGGGATACTTTATGAAATAAGTTAATGAAACGCCGACAGTAATTAAAATAAAGATAATTGAAATGCCCCATCTTAAAACCCAATTTGGTGTGTCTCCAAGAATTTCATTAACATCTTCGCTTCTAATATGTATCTCTTTCTCCTCCATTATATTTAATTGCCTAACTCTAATTGATTCTTCACAAGTTCATAATATGAACCTTTTATTGTTGTTAATTCATTATGAGTCCCTTTTTCAATTATTCTTCCTTGATCTAACACAATGATTTGATCTGCATTTTTAACTGTGCTTAATCTATGTGCAATCACTACAACTGTTTTACCCTTAAAAAATTCGTTTAAGTTTTGCATTATTATTTTTTCGTTGTTGGCATCCAAAGCACTCGTAGCTTCATCAAAAAAAATGTAATCCGGATTTTTATATACAGCTCTTGCAATTAATATACGTTGCTTTTGACCGGTACTTATACCAATACCTTCCATTCCTATTTTAGTGTTATATCCTAATGGTAAACCTTCAATAAACTCCTTTATATTAGCTACTTTTACAGCATGTTTTAGTTTTTCTTTATCCACCGAAACTACACCAACTGCAATGTTATTAGCAATTGTATCATTAAATATGTAACCTTCTTGCATTACTACACCGCATTTATCCCGCCAAGTAGTAGCTGAAATATGATTTAAATTTATGTCATTGAGTTTAATTTCCCCTTGAGAAGGTTCATAAAATTTGAGTAATAGTTTCATTAATGTTGTTTTCCCACTTCCGCTACTACCAACAATTGCTGTTATTTTATTTGCAGGAATGATTGTATTTAAATCAGATATTACTAAATCGTTGCCAACACCTTCATATTTAAATGATAAATTATTTAAAATAAAATTTGCATTTTGTTCAATTTCGATAGCTTTTATTTTCCCAATAGGTTCTTCATCTTCACGATTATGTATTTCACCTAAACGCTCAATGCTTAATTTGGCATCTTGGAAATGTTGAATAAAGTTAACCATTTCTAAAACTGGAGCGTTTAATTGGCCCGTTATATAACTTATTGAGAGCATCATGCCCAAGGTAACTTGTCCATCTATAACAAGCTTAGCAGACAAAAAAGTTATTATAATGTTTTTAAGTTCATTTATTAAAAAAGAACCACTATTTTGCATTGTGGTTAAGGATAAACCCTTGAGGTTGATTTTAAAGAGTTTAACTTGAAGATTTTCCCATTGCCATCGCATTTGATGTTCAGCATTATGCAGTTTTATTTCCTGCATACCATTTATTATCTCCATAACTTTACTTTGATTTTGACTACTTTGCTGAAAACGTTTATAGTCCAAATTAGCTCTTTGTTTCAAGAAAAAAGTTATCCATAAGAAATAAAAACTAGAACCAACAATAAAGACAAGAAATATTTTTAAGCTATACCATGCTAAAACACCACTAAAAATGAAAAAGTTAAATAAAGAAAACAATGTATTCAGGGATGATCCAGTAAGGAAATTTTCTATCCTATGATTATCGCTTATTCGCTGCATAATATCCCCAGTCATTTTTGTATCAAAGTAACTTATAGGCAATTTCATTAATTTGACAAAAAAATCACTTGAAAGGGAAATATTTATTCTACTACTTACATGCGTTAAAATATAATTACGAATAACTTCAATTGTCGTTCTACCAAAAAAAACCATTAATTGTGCTATTAGAATTAAGTATATAAAAGTTATATCCTTATTATAAACACCAATATCTACTAAACTTTGAGTAAGGAAAGGAAATATTAATTGTAAAATACTACCTGAGATTAAGCCTATAATTAATTGTATAATTGCCTTTTTGTGTTTTAATAAATAAGTATAAATGAAACTAAAGTTTTCTTTTTTAAACTTAATATTTTCATTCACAAATTCTTCACGATAAAATTCAGGTGTTGTTTCAAGCAATAAAAGTACTCCCTCATCTTGACCATCACTAACCCAATACTTGACAAATTCCTTCTCTGTATATGTTAACAATCCATGAGCAGGATCTGCAACATATATTATGTTGTTTTTAATTTTATATATGACAGTAAAATGTCTTTGATTCCAGTGAGCAATGCATGGTAAAGGTGCGTCCGCAATTAATTTATTCAAGGGAACTTTTACTCCTAAAGTCCTAAATCCCAACTTTTCCGCAGCCATACTTAACCCTAATAAATTAGAGCCTTCTCTTGTCGTGCCTGATAAGTAGGTTATATCTCTATTTTTAACATTTTTGCCATAGTACTTTGCAATCATTTGAATACAAGTCGCGCCGCATGACATCTCATCAGGCTGTTTATAGAATTTGAATTTAAGACTCATCTCTTTTATTATTAAAACAAAGCTAATTAGCGCGATTTTGGGTTATTAATAGATTCATTCAATGATTTAAAGTCATTTTCATACGCCCATTTCCCTATGAATGGATTGTAGGAACATTCTTTTCTGTGCTTTAAAGTCTCTTTACCATTAATGATTTTAATAGTAGGGTATCTTGGATCGATACAAATTCGTTTATATTCACAATATTTACAGACAGAGTCATTACTTTTTTTTAAAAATCTATTATTGACTTTTTTTAAAATTTCACTGTAATATTTTTTATATTGATTATTTAATTTTGCTATTGGTTCATTGTCTTCTTCAGTATTAAAAATATATTGTTTATTGTTAATGTATACCTTGTTATTTAAATACACATTATAGTTTTTTGATTCAATGTATGTTTGCAAATCAATATTTATTATCGGGGATGAAAAATTTGTATTTAAAAAGTATTCATATTTTTCATTTATCATATAAACTAAACAACTTCCTAAATTGATTAATTTTGTTGTTTTAGAGTTATATGCAAAAATTTTTACAATTTTTTTACTCAATAATGCTAATTTTTTAATTATTTCTTTATTAAAATCCCCAGTTATAATTATTTCAAAGCATAATATATTCGAATTTTCTATTAATTCGTTTATCTTTTTCAAGTAGTTAATTTCTGCATAATTCAATTTTATTAAAACGTACTTTACCTTAAAAGTTTTAGTGAAATCAAGCAAATATTTATTTTCCAAAACTAAACTTTCTATAATTAGAATATTAATTAATGAAGGTGATTCAAAACTATCATTTAAACTAATTATACCAGTGTGTCCCAACTTTTTATAGAACCTGCCAAACTCATTTTTAACAATGAAGTCATAATATTCTTTTAATACATCTCTGTTATTTTTGTATTTCTCTTCCGTTACTTTTCTACCATACCTCATTAAACTTTTCACAACTTGGCTAAAGCTGTTAGGAATATTATAAATTTTCCCTCTTTGAAAATCAATTATAATATCTTTAGTATAACCATTACATATTGGGTTGGTAGGAAACCACTCTAAAAAATTATTCATTTTGTTTTTTATCAAAAAGTTTAGTTGGTAAATAACAGTTAATAGGCTTATTACATATAACAATTCTTGACGCAGAAGCTTGGTGGTACTCAGAATTAATTGTGATTATTGCATTTACTTGAACAGAATTATCATTGTTAATTAATACTTCCAAAAATTGATAATTCATTGGAAGTTCATTCAACTTGCTTTCAAGTTTTTTGAAAGGTCTAACATTTTCCATAACATAATACCATAGCTATTTTTTTTTCCAAATTATAATTACATGGGTAAGATACCATTCCAAACTGACCAATAGGATTTACTTCAAGAAATACATATTTAGAATTGTTGTCATAAATAAAGTCCAATGAACCACAATTTAATTTCATTTTATTCATAAATTTTATTATTTTTTTCTTTAAATAAATAGGAATTTCTATTGGTATATTTCTATTAGGCTTAATTTTGTCATATCGTCTAAAATCAACTGAAGTTTGTAGATTGGTTTGAGAAAATATAGCCATAGAATAGCATTTTTCATTGAGATAAAAAACCCTTAATTCATACTTTTTCTGAATACTCTCCTGTATTAAACTCGTAAAAAAATAATTATATTTTACATTAATTTCATTTGTATAATTAATTAATAAATCATCATTTTTCAATTTTTCAAATACAGTATTAAATGATTTGGTTATATATCTTTTATTTTTGTCTAAATATTTAATATTTGAAGTAACTATAGTATTTGGAATTTTAATACCAACAGAATAGGCTGTACTCAATTGAAATAATTTATTTGGATCCGAATAAAAAAAGGATCCAACTTTATTGTGAATTTTTTTCTCTAAAAAATAAAAAAAGTAGTTATGTAGAGTATGCTGATCTATTTTGAATAATTTGTTAATTTTATTTTTTAAAAATTTATCTGATAATTCAATAGAATTAATTTTTATTCCACCTCTTCGATACCAATAACCTGAAAATTCTTTAGAGGAAAATCTTTTTTTGTTTAAAGTAAAAATAATTTCATCACTTGTAATATCATGATACTCTATAATTAGCTCTGAATCCTCATTTATTCTGACTACTTTATAATCAAATTTATCAATCCATTCTATAACTTTGTTTGTTGAATGATCGCTATTACTACTAAAAATTAATATCATAAAAACATTATACCAATAGATCCTTTGGTGATTTTATTTTTAAAGTTTTCTTTTTCAGATATTGTTATAACGTTTTCTCCAATTTCTCCAAATGATTCTATTTTCTTCTTAATCAACTTCAAAATTTCTAATCGTTCTTTAACATTACTAGAATTTAAATATAATTTGATTCTTTTCGGATTACCATTGTATGTTCCACCATCTGTTAATTCTAGAAACAAACAATAATAGATGAATGTGTTAAAATCACTTTTAACATCTATTTTATTTCCAATAATAAAATTTTCAACATATCTGATATTTTCAAATTCAATTTCACTTTTTGTAAATGCAAAAGTTTGCATACCTATTATTTCATTCCATTCAATCTTGTTTCTTTTTGCTAAGTCAAACCCAGTCTTTACATATTTATATCGATACTTACTTTCAGCGTGAGCAACAATTATATGGTAATTTCTTAATTGATGTCCGGTCCTTGATTTAAAAAGCCATCCATTTTTATTTACAATGCTGTCATAGGTTTTAATATTTAATTCGTCACATTTTGACATACAGTTTAAAATGGAATCCTTAATGTTTTTGGACTCTTTATTTTTTATAGCATTAGAATAATAATGTCTTATGCTTTGATCCTCTCTATAAATTTTATCACAAATATTAACTAACGAATAATCAATTTTTTGGTTATATTTATTTTCAATTTCAGGGAATTTTTCGTTCAATAAATTTATAATTTCAACCTCACCACTATTTTTATATCTTTTATACAAATAATCAATATAAACTCGTTTTGTACCCAAAAGAACTGCATTTGTGAAATAATTTAACGCAATATCCTTATTAAGCTTAAATATATTTATTTCGGTTAAATTACAATAATAACTCCTTTTAAAATCTAATGGGACGTCTTGAACTTTATACTGACTTAAAAGTTTATCAGCACTTTTGAAATCATTCATTTCAATTAATGAATCACATTTTAGAATTACTTTTTTAAAATTAATGTAAGTGTAAATTCCTTGTGAACTTAATTTAATTGTACAAATTGAACATAACAGTATTAATATTATTCCTTTCATTATCATAAATCTTAAAATAGCGGGCTAGCCCGCTATTTAAATTAGAATTACTCTTTACAAACAGTGCTACTTGAATGACTAATTTGATCACCTTTGTCGTTATACTTATAGGTATCTTCGTCACAAACTTTACCATTTTTATCATGTGAATACTCAGTACAAACAGAATAAGTTGTACCTGCACCAATTGTCTCACCACCAAAAATCATTTTTGGGTTTTCAACTTGGAATTTCGAAAATGAAGTTAATTTTTTCATGATTTTAACTAATTACATTCATAATATGTGCATACAGAGTCCAAAATTTCTACCCCACCTTTCCCTTCATGATCTGAATATACTTTAGTGTCAGAACATTGTTTGTTAACTGTGTGCACTGAACTTGAAGTAGCATCACCTTCTTTTCCTCCAATAATGCTTCTTAAATCAATACTAAGTGCCGCATTAAATTGGCTTAATGATTTCAGTTTTTCCATTTTTATAATTTTTAAATTAATCCGTACTTTATTTAGGTTGTTCCGGTTTTACCTTTTTTGTTGCAACAAAATTTGTTCGATTGCGCACTCGAACAACGCAATATTAACGCATAAAAAAATAAAATGATACAGGTACTCTAAAGAAATTTAGTTTTGATTAACATTTTTTAACAGCATTTATAATATGTTGATATACAATAACATAAAGATTATTTTATAAAAATACTACCTTGGTAGTATAATAACATTGCTCTCAATCTAAATGCATTTAAATTACAATATTATATAACTTCATAACAAAAAAAGTGCATTTAATAACAATGCGAATTAAGATTGGATTCCTAAAATTTCAATATTATGTATAATTATAATATTCCTATCATCATAATTGAATTGATAAATCCAGTTCAGTAAGACTTAAATACTTCATAATTAATCTTCATTCTTCTTCGTTAGCTTTTGGTAATTTTCCTCAAAAAGAACCTCTTACTTTTCCTTCACGATACACAATATTGAAGAATTTATCTCAACAGATAAACTCCTAACCTTGAAGTGACGTTTAATTGAACAGAATTTGTAAATGAAATTATTATCTCATAAAATTTCGCAATCATTCGCAAACAGGTTGCACAGCAAGCCATTTCATATGGTTGTTTTTAAAAATTAATTTTCACTTCAAAGAATCTCTTTAATTCTATTTTTCAATGTACCCAAGGAAGGTTTTTCACAAAAGGCATTAACAATCAAACCATCTTTGTTTATTAAAATATATCTTGGGACACCAGATATTTTATATTTGTCAAGCACTATTTTGTCTTCAATTACTATATTGATACCTCTAGCTAAATTACTTTTCGTAACGAAGGTCTTCCACTTATTTTTATCTCTGTCTATTGAGGCGTAAATTATAACAAAATCATTGTTTTTTGTTAATGGCATTAAAATTTGGTCCGTATATGAAAACTCCGAAATGCAAGGTTTACACCACGTCGCCCAGATATCTATTAACAGAACTTTCCCTTTATAATCTGAAATTGAAATCTGTTTTCCCGATAATGATCTGCCCCAAAATCCTGGTGCTGGAGAATCCTTTGAAAGAGGTTTGTAATTTGAAATTCGCTTCTTTAATAATTTTGAATACTCTGAATTTTTAAAAACATCAAAAAAAACCTCACAGGTATTTTCTAAAGTATTATTAATTCCATTTTCTACTAGTTCAGTTGTTAATTCAGCGTACAATAAAAATTCTTTAATCCTTTCACTATACTTTTGATCATTATTAATACTACCAAATAGCAAAATAGGATATATGTTATTTTTAGGATTCCTCTTAAATATTTTATTCCCTATTGTCTGCTCAAAATTGTATATCAAAAAGTTAAGAAAATTTATGTATTTGGTTTTAATAAGTATAGTGTCTTTGAATATCGGATTATAAATTAGACCAAATTTATTATAAAGGCTTAAGCTGTCAATAAGCGCATTTTCTATTGAGAGGAGACATTTTTGTTTTTGAAGTAAAATGGTCGATAAAGTGCCATTTTTCAATATGTATTTGTTTATTTCATTTATATTGAAACTGTCAGTGTAATTATTAAATAATTTAGTTAGTTTAATCTCGGTTTCGTTAAATGTCTGTAATAGTTTATCGACACTTGCTTTAACCTCAATTAAAGAGTCAGATCTTTTATTCAGCGCAGAAATTAATGGCTGAATAAGTTGAAAATAGATGTTTTCATTAGATCCATTTCCTTTTATCATTGTGCTTTTTTCATTAATTATGTATTTGAGATCAAATCCTGGTTCAACTAAAAAGTTAAATAAGACTGAATCACCAATTTGCATGCTAATAAACGTTCTACTTTTAATTGGCAGAATAATTTCGCCTTTTCCAGATGAATCTAACGACAATTTTGGTGTGACTTTA
>JBKDKI010000067.1:0-1840 GCA_046345155.1 Sphingobacteriaceae bacterium | reverse complement strand
CTAACGTTTGGCGGCTACCAGTAGTTGGCGTTTGGAACATTCAACTGTCTATACCCACAAATGTTCATTTAAAGATACAAATATTTGTTAGCAAAGCCAATGAAAATAAAAGTCTGCGAAGCAGGCAATAAATGGCTATGCGATAACCACGTCCGCGCCAATTACTGGTAGGTGCTGTTAGCAGTTGCCCATTTTATTTTTTCATTCTTACATATTCCTCGAAGGTCATTTCTCCTAGTTGAGGGGCAATAGTGTCGTGTTGCATTACTTCAATAAAGAAGGCAAACTTGTCAAACGTGTTTTTGTTAAACAATTTTATTATTGGTAAAGCAGCCTTAACCAGTCCAATAGGAACCGACTTTAAATTCTTTTGATTATTTATTTCTTTTTGAACAATTTCATTCAGTTGCTTTCTCGTATAAATTGTCTTTCCACCTGCCTCAATTATAATGTTTGATTTATTGATAGCGTCAACAGTTATTTTGGCAAGGTCGCCTTCATATATTGGATTTGTTTTTTTGTCTCCTTTGCCAATGTTCACAAGTTGTCCTTTTTTAGCCATTGCAATCATGTCAATAAATGCACTAAAAATAGCGGGGGGCTTAACAATTGAATAGGCAATGCCTGATTTTTTAAGAAGTTCTGAAAAGTCGTGATGCACTTTGAAATATTCCAAATGCAAGTATTTTTCAGAATGAAATGCTGAAACATATATAAATTTTTTAACTCCTGCTTTTTTCGCCTCGTTTAAAATGTTCTCATTTGCATTGTAGTCAACCTCTTTAAATGTTGGTTTGCTTTTGTCGTTAGGAGATACACTTTTACCTAAAGCTGATATTACGATTTCTTGATTGTCAAAAATATTATCAAGAGTTGATTTTTTGCAAACGTCAGCAATAACATATTTTGAAGTAATGTCAGACAATTGTTTAGCCTTCGCTTCATTTCTAACAACAATAGTTAAGTCGAAATTCCGTCTAACCAATTCCTTTGCAATCTCTTTTCCAAGGCTTCCTGTTGCTCCGAATAATAATATTTTCATTTTGTCTTTTTCTGCAAAATTACATTGTTATTGAGACATTAAAATTGTCATGGGGCAACTAATTTTCTATCGTATTTTTTTTCTAATTCTACTCAATGAAGTTGGGGTTACTCCAATAAAGGATGCTAAATATTTTTGAGGGATTTGCCTCATTAACTCGGGATTTTGCAATAAATCCAGATAGCGTTTTTCTGCAGTGTCATTCTGTAAAGAAGAAAACCTTGGTATTACCGCTACTAATGCAGCTTCCCATATTTTTCTCATTAACTCTTGAGTTTTTGGTTGCGTAAGATAAAGATCCTCAAGTTTTACTTTTGGAAGAATATAGATTTCAGAATCTTCGATTGCCTGCAGAAAACAAATTGAAGGGGATTGACTTATGAAACTTTGGACTTCAATTGCAAGAGAATTATTTAAAGAAAACCATGCTGAAACTTCAGTTTCAGCCGATAAGTAAAACATTCTAATACATCCAGTTTTTACAAAAATAAGGTCTTTACAAATCTGACCTGCTTTAAGCAAAAACTTTCCTTTTTTAACTTTTTTTACTGTAAATAAAGAGGTAATGCATAAGAGTTCCTTTTCCGTTAGGTCAACAAAAGATTTAAGAAATATATTAAGCTCTGTTGTCATATTTAGGATGTCAATATGGGTTACTGCTAACGTACAAGGGGCTAGCGTAGTTGGGCTTTCGAAGCCGTCCCTTACTTTACCCTTTAATGTTTGTTTGAAGATACTAATGTTTTTAAGCAAAGACAAATGAAAATTATATTCTGCGAAGCAGGCTTTGAATTGGCT
>JBKDKI010000066.1:0-5418 GCA_046345155.1 Sphingobacteriaceae bacterium | reverse complement strand
AGATTATATGGTGTAGAAAAACTTGTTGAGAAGGTATTACATGAATTAAAATAGTCCGGACTTGTACGATAACTTGTCCAGAATTGGCAGGCGGCTGCTTCATCGTCTTGTGTAGGGCAGTTTACTGAATATTCAAAACTTGGATTTGGAACAAGGTTAGTCTGTCCGAGAACAAGTCTGGAAAAAAGAGTCAATATGACGAGTAATTTTTTCATTCCGAGGTCTGTCCACCAGCTTACTTATAACGTTTTGCAAATAGACGTAAGGCGGGGCTTACGAAGCATCCTCTGTCTACACGCACAAACGGTAATTTAAAGATACA
This sequence comes from Sphingobacteriaceae bacterium, assembly GCA_046345155.1. Lineage (GTDB taxonomy): Bacteria > Bacteroidota > Bacteroidia > B-17B0 > Aurantibacillaceae > Aurantibacillus. The sequence continues at coordinate 5,096 of JBKDKI010000066.1, read as the reverse complement.
ATGTTTATTAGCGAGGTGCAAAATAAAAACGCGTTAGCGACCACTTTTCTGCACCGAGCGATGACCGAGTCCGCCCGCTTACGTTTATTTGCTGTTACCTGCTGTGCAGATTAGTAATTTATTCAAACAAATCTTGTAAGTATTTTGAATAGTTGGAATTTATTTCTAACTTGATTAAAATTTATAATTATGAAAAGCAAATCATTTATTTTTATTTTATTAGTGTTTTTTATGGGATTGATATTCTTTATTCCTTCTTGTAAAAAGGAAAGTCCAATTTGTAAATCTCCATTAGAAAGGAAGAAGTCATTAAAAATTACTAAGGATAGTAATAATCAAATGGGCAGATATTATCCTAGTTCTAATGGAACTCCTGATTTATATGTGTTTGATGTCGAAGTTCAAGACTTATTTGGAATTTTAGATACTTATTCTTTAACTCTAGGTCAGTCGACAAGCCCAATTGCTCTTGCATTATTATACCCTGGTGCAATTGACACTACTGACTTAAGTTCATCGACACCTACAGCTATTGTGGCTTATACAACTATTATTAACAACGGATCAATTGGTCAAGTTTGGGCACAGATGTTCAATAATAATTCAAATTCATGGTCAGCAAACAATAATGTTTGGGGTATTACCACAATGATTGCAACTAATGTTATAAATGATGATATATTAACACAAAATTTATCAATTCAAAACGTGGTGATTTTGCAGACGGGTTATGTGCCAGAGAATCCATATGTTTCAGATTTTGAAAGTCGCCCAATTGGGGGAGGACAATGGGGTGGAACAAAGTGTAATTCGTCAAGTAATTGTTCTCAAGATGTTGAAGGTGTCTGCGTAAGGGTTTCACCAAATAATCCTAGAGATGGTTATTACTGTAAGGCACCGGCTCCATGCGCTTCTGAAACTACTCGTTTAATCCTTTCTAATAATCAATATGAAGTTTCAGATCAAATTATAAGTGATATGCATAATATCAGAAACTACGTTTTGCGTTCTTCAAAAAACAGATCAAAATACATTGATGATTACTATTATGCAAGCAGCATAATTAATGAAAACATAGATTTAACATTTGCACTTTCAGTATATGATGTTTGGCAAACAAACTTAATCAGAAAGATTAAGAATTTGACAAATAATACCTATTCAGATACTATTCTTATCAATTTTGATGAGAAAACAAAACTGCTAAATCTTTGTAATGTTGTTAGCCAGTATAGCGGGGACACCAGGTATCTGCAAATTATTGACTCTGTTGAGTCGAAAATTAATAGATTTTATTCAAGAACTAATTCATATGTCAATTCGAATTTGTAGGAATATATTTTTTTTGGTGCTATTTTCCCAAGGATGTGTTTCTGAAAAGAAAGAAGACATTTGTGGTAATTATGAAAGCAAAAAAGTTTCAAGAATAAAATCTTTATTTAGTTCTTATGCAATTGGAATGAAGTTAGAAGTTAGGAGAGATTCAACTTTTAAATTTGAAACATGTGGTAATTTAGGAAAAGGAGCTTGGGGCATGAGAAATGATACTTTGATCTTGTTTATGGAAAGCAATAAAGCCAAGAAAGACTCAAGTCTCCTAAATAACAATGTGATTAAATATTATATAAAAAGAAATGGCGAAATTCAAAGAATTATAATGAATGGTCACGAAAAAGTTTATGACTGTCTAATAAAGACGAAAAGTTAAAACAATGTCTGTTTTTGGCATAATTAAGTTGATTTGACATATTTGATAATATTATCTAATTACAATCAATGTCATTTTGCATTGCGGGTAACGTATTGCGGCCTTGCGTAGTTGGGCTTTCGAAGCATCAGCAAACTTAACCGACAAAAGGTATTTTAAAGATACTTACTTTATTAGCGAGCCGCAAATAAATTGTCTACCGCTTTAATGCGCGCGAGCGATGACCGATTCCGCCCAATTACGCAAGACCGCTGTTATAGGTTGTGTGCCACACACAGTTTTTTACTAGTTGGTCTTGACGAACTTTTTTGTCACTGTACCAAAAGAAGTCTTAAAGTGAATTTGATAAAGTCCGCTACTTAAGTCCGAAGTCTGCAAAGTGATTTGATTAATTTTTGGATCTAAGTCCTGTTGTCGTATGATTTGACCGAGAGAATTAGTTATGCTAACTTGAGAAACTCCCTGCGTAAAAGAAATATTTAAATTATAAGAAGTCGGATTGGGGTATAAATTTATTTTGTCTGAAATCACTTGGAGCTCTTTATAACCTACGCCACTTACATAAACGATAACGGTGTCCCATTTTAGAGCACTACATTCCAATTGTTGTTTAACGACATAAGTTGTGGTAACCATCGGCTTTACCCACAAACCTGAAATTGTATCAATTGACGTGGTCATATTTGGGAGTTTATACCAAATGCAACCAGGATCTATCGCAAAGTCTGGTTGTCTGCCTATAAAAGTGCTATCACCAGAAAGTATTGTTGTGTCTTTGCCTGCGTAGGCGGATAAATTTACTTCGATGACACTAACATCATCTATAAACGAATCGTTGCCGGGAAAACCGGATGAATTTACAAGAATAGTATTTGTTACTGCCGCACTTTTAAAATTCCCAAGAACCAGATACTTTTCATTTCCGGTTGCAACAAATGTTCCAGAGACGGCCGTCCAATTAAGTGTGTCTGAGATAAAATTGTTAATTGGGTTTTGAACTTGAGGCGACAAAAATGTTAAGGGTTGGCTATAGCAACTTATTGTGTCTAGCGATGAATCGGAAAAATACGCACTATAAGAATCGTGAGCTTGACTGCTATTGTTTGCATTAACAACGTAGAACTTAACACAGTATGCCTTATTGGCTATTAATTTTTGCTTTAATCTATTTCGAGGATACATCCATAAGTAGTAAGTTGGATGATAAAAGCTTCCCAATGCACAATTTTTTCCAGTTCTTGGATATTGAAACCCCTGTAAATAAGGCAAGTTTGAAAGGGGAGGAATAAGACTTCCTAAAAACATATTGTTGCAAGAATAGTCGGCCGAATCAATCGGCTGCCAATACTTTGCTGCATTAAAACCACTCGTGACTGAATTTGAAACTAATATTTCAAAACTTCCATCGCTTACATAATTTCCAATTTGTTGTGCGCGAACAAAAAAGATCGAAAGTCCGAGGGAAAGTAAAAGGAATATGTAATTTTTTCTTGTCATTAGTCGGACTGTCGGCACATTACCTATAACGTTTTGCAAATTTTGCCCGGTGCGGATTACGAAGCATCAAGCGTCTTTACATACAAACGTTTGTTTAAAGATACAAAACGAAATTAGCGAGCGCAAAAATAAATTAATGGCCGCTGAAAAATGCGCGAGCGATAACCGATTCTCCCCGCATTGGGCAAATTTGCTGTTAGTGGTTGTTAAGGCAGTTCTGGTTACGTCTAGGTACGAGGGCGACTGAAGGTGCGACTGAGGCCTGCATCGACAGGCGCCCATTGGTGATCAAAAGTCTGTTTTTATAAATGATAAATTACTAACTGCTAACATAGTTATTTGTGAGTTCTGGTTACGCGCGGGTGGGTGTGCTTCGGAAATAATTTTTGCGCTGGTATTTGAGCGGTTAGTGAGAACCGTGCGTGAGCAAAAATTATTTAAGGTGCGTTGGACGTGGATCGGCATGGTGATACTTAATAACTACTAACGTTTTCGGGCTTGGCGAAGGTGGCGATTTTCACCACAAATGTTGATGCGGAGAACTAAACTTTGATTAACCACGAATGTGTCTGCGGAGCACTGAACCGCCACTTTTGCCAAACCCGTGTTAGCGGTTCGTTGTTTTTTCTCGTCCATTATTTAAGTGAATGAAGTCCAATTTTGTTGCCTTCCGAGTCTATGAAAATTGCGAAGTAGCCACTTTCGTCAGCGTGAAGAGTCTTTGGAGTTTTAATTTTTCCACCATTTTTTTCAACCCTGTCAAGAATAACTTGTAGGTTGTCGCCACCATTTAAATAAATAGTTACTCCGTCAGCCGATGGTTTGTAACCTTCCGCTTTTATAATTACTCCTGTTACCATTTGTCCTTCATATGGAAATATGCCCATTTGCATTTCTGGCATATTCATCTTTTCGATTTTGATGTCTAAGATTGACTGATAGATACTCACTGCTCTTGAAATGTCAGTCGCAGGAATTTCAAAAATTGAAATATGACTTTTCATAATGTCTGCTTATTTATTGGTTAACGTGCCCTGTTGTTGCGTTTGTGAAGCACTTTCTTTGTCGCTTGTTTTGTTGTTACAAGATGTCTGAAGTAATAAAATAGTCAGGCTTGATGCAAGAATTAAATTTATTTTCATTGTCGTATATATTAAATGTTCATTACTGTTTGTGTTCTATCTATTGTCTGCAATTATTTGCTGTTAGCGGTTCGTTGTTTAGTCTTCGTTCAATTTCCCATAGCTGTTATTGTAAACTTTTCTTTTCTTAGGTTGTGTAAATTTCAGTCCTGACCAAATGTCGTTTATACTCAAACAAGTGCTTTCAACAAGTCCAAAGTCATAGCCCAATTTTATAACTGACTTGATGTTTAAGTCTGTCCCTAATTTTCCACCCTTTGGCCAAGAAACCCAAAGCATTCCGTTTGTTTTTAAATGTGTTTTTAATATTGGGAAATTGTCAATAAATTCCGTTTGGGTTTTCACGAATAGATGAATGTAATCGAAATCTTCTTTCAAATTTGCCTGAATGTCAAGTATAGGCAAGTTAATATTGTCAATTGCCAATTCGTCTGGGTTGATGAATATTGCTCTCGAATTTTCTTTAACTCCCATTTTCTGTGATACTGTTCTTGTCATCCTTTACTTTTCTGTGTCGTCCGTTACAATGACCGCTAACTAACATATAGGCGAAACAAACTTTCGCACATACACCTAGTTTTGGTTGTATTAGCGAAGGTTTGTTTCGTTTTATTTCATACCCAATATACAAGTTAACCTACAAATCATCAAATGGACTTTTAATCTGCTGGATGCTCTTGATGCTAACATGAGTGTATATTTCAGTAGTCTTGCTGCTACTATGACCTAATAATTCTTGAATATAGCGT
>JBKDKI010000065.1:0-127602 GCA_046345155.1 Sphingobacteriaceae bacterium | reverse complement strand
TCGATCGGGACAGCACAGCTCTAATTCGTTTCACTCATAAGAGTTGATGCAGGATGCCAATTTTACGAAGTCCGCCGTAGTTTCAACGAAGGTGGAAAAAAGAACCCTCGCAGAAATCTGGGGCTTTTTGCATTTATGCTAGTTCCTAAAGTATGTCTCCCGACGCTCGCTTTCGCTCGATCGGGACAGCACAGCTCTAATTCGTTTCACTCATAAGAGTTGATGCAGGATGCCAATTTTACGAAGTCCGCCGTAGTTTCAACGAAGGTGGAAAAAAGAACCCTCGCAGAAATCTGGGGCTTTTTGCATTTATAACCTTTTGTGTTTATGCCTCCCGATGCTCGCTATCGCTCGATCGGGACAGCACAGCACTAATTCGTTTCACTCATAAGAGCTGATGCAGGATGCCAATTTTACTGAGTCCGCCGTAGTTTCAACGAAGGTGGAAAAAAAGAACCCCCTATAATTATGTGTTTTTTGCGCCTATCACTAGGTTTTGTATTTAAAATATAACCCGAGTTTATTGAATCAATTTAATGTCGAATATTTCTTTATAACAACAAATTGCAAGTAATTTTAATTTCATTTTTTAAAGTTCAAAATGTAATTCTCATTTATCTTTTTCAGAATTCTCTAAATCCCTTTAGTGAACAAAAGGTATTTAGTTTACTTTAAATAATTGAAAAACAATATTTTAAATATACAACAACTTGAAAATTCACAAAAATGATGTGGTTTTTTTTACTAGTTTTAACTTCAATTTAAATAAATATACATGAAGAAAATTTACTTATTTTTTGCAATTATTGGAATGCTAACTTTCAATAATACCTCTGCTCAACAAGCCTATTACAAAGCACCGCAAGGAACTAATACAACTACGGTTAGAGGTCCAAACGGATCAGCAGCCCATGCTTTTCTTAGAGGTTGCTATATCGTTCCGGCATCTGAATTAACAGGGATTGCAACAGTTACAGCAATAAATGGATTTGGTTTTAATCTGGTGGGTGGAACAGCGTCTACAGCTGTAACAGGAACCATTCAGGTGTATTTGCAAAACACTTCGGATGTAACTTATTTAAAAGGTACAAATTGGAGTAATGCTTTAACAGGTATGACATCTGTTTACAACAATACGATGACTATACCTACAGGCTCAACATTAGCACAGGCTGTAAATGTTCTATTCTCTTCTAATTTCACTTATACTGGAGGTGGTTTATATGTAGCCTATGATTGGGCGTCAACAGGACCTTTTGAAACAAGTCCGACTGTTGCTAATTACCAATGTCAAACAAATATTAATCAAGGCGGGGCATCAAATAGTTCTGCTTCTGCTCCTTCACCAACAGCTATTTTGAATACTAACTTCCGACCAAATTTTAATTTTGGTTATATCAATACATTTACAAATGAAGCAATGTTTGTAAACGTAATTTCTGCAGGAAAAATTCCTATTACTGCATTCGCACCTTATACATACAGTGCAGTAATTAAGAACATGGCAAACACAACTATGACAAATGTAGTTGTTGATTTATTCATGAATGGTGCAAATACATTTACTACAACTACTACTGTTCCTACAATTGCTTCAGGAGCAACTACAACAGTTACTTTTCCCGCATTCACACCAACAGCACAAGGAACAAGTACAATCACAATTTCCTGCGCAAATGATCAAAATAATTCAAATAACTCAGGTTCAACAACACAATCTGTAACTTGCGAAGTTTGGGCATTAGGTCAGCCTTCAACAGCTGCAAATAGTTATTCTTTAGGCGTTGGTTTTCAAACTGGTTCAGGTTCGATCATAACACGTTTTAGACCGAATACACAATCAACTGTTGTTGCAGTTGATCTGGCAATAAGCTCTGATGCATCTAACATTGGAAAGCCGGTTTATGGTATCATAACTAACTCTGTAGGTACATTATTAGGATTAACAAATACGGTTGTGTTGACTAATGCTCATTTAAATAAATTTACAACATTCTTTTTCCCTACACCAATTACAACATCAGCTAATACAAACTACCATATCGGATTAGTTCAGCCAACTTTCCCTCATTTCCCTATAGGAGCTTCTACAGCTACGTTTATTCCGGCAAACACCTATTTTCAATCAGGTGTAACTGGTGGTTTCTTAATTTCTTTAACTCAAAATCTAGGAATATTTGGTATTGAGCCAATATTTGCAAATGGTATTACCTTAACAGTTAATTCAGCAACCATATGTAGTGGAAATTCTGTTACTTTAACTGCGAATAGTTCTGTTTCTAATTACACTTGGACTACCGGTGCTACAACCAATTCAATTGTAGTTGCACCAAATACAACAACCATGTATGTAGTTAATACAAATTCTTCAAACATTTGTTTCGCTAAAGCACCAGCATTCGTAAAGGTTAATACAACTCCAACCATCACGGTTCCAAACGGTGGTATCTGTCCAACTCCTGGTTCATATACATTTACCCCAAGCGGCGCATCTACTTATACTTATTCTAGCGGATCAAACACTGTTGCTCCAACTGTAACAACTATTTATACCGTTGTTGGATCATCAACAGCCGGATGTATTAGTGCCCCGGTAACGCCAACAGTTTTTGTTGGTAATAGTGTAACACTTGCAATTGTTAGTCCTACAGGAATTTGTACAGGAAGCTCTGCTACCTTGATAGGTACAGGTGCTGCATCATATTCATGGAGTACAAGTTCAACATTAAATCCAATTGTTGTTAATCCTACCGTTTCAACTACCTATGGTGTTTTAGGCACAGTTGGTACATGTACAAACTTTGTATCAACCTTATTAATGGTTAACCAAAATCCAACTATTTCAGTTGTTGCAACTAAAACATTGTATTGCGCAGGTGCTCCTTCGAGTACATTAACAGCAAGTGGTGCTGCAAGTTATTCTTGGAATACAGGTGCAAATACCGCAACAATTGCAGTAACCCCTACAAATGTGATCACTTATTCTGTTATGGGATTTGATGTGAACGGTTGTACAGATAGCAAGTTGTTGACAATTGGTATTGCCGGAAGCCCTACTGTTAATGCAACTACGAGTTCACCTACAATTTGTTTAAATGAAACTGCAACATTAACAGCAACCGGTGGTTTGGCTTATGTATGGAGTAACAATACATCAACAACAAATATTGCTGTAGTATCTCCAACTGCTACTACTGTTTATACAGTTACAGGGTCAGACTTCAACGGATGTACAAATTCTTACACCTTAACTCAGTTTGTTGATCCATGTGCCGGAATTAAAGAGATAAATGGCGTTTTAGTTAAAACAAATGTTTATCCTAACCCTCATAATGGTACATTTAACTTATCAATTTCAGTGTTGTCTGAAAAAACAAGAATGGAAGTATATAACAGTATTGGTCAGTTAGTATTTGATAAGGATATTACAAACAATACCACTACCATCAATATGAATGAGATGGCTAATGGTGTTTATTTTATCAAGATCAAGGCAAACAACCAAGTAATAGATACTATTCGAGTAATTAAGAACTAATAGAACTTACGTACATTAAAAAGCGATCCAAACGGGTCGCTTTTTTTTATGGAAAAATGTGAATTGCTTTTATTGTTTGTTAACTAAAACTCTTTCCATTATCTGAACAGGGGAGTTATATTTGCATAAAATTAGTGTATGAATAAAGTTTTATTGGCCATTAACGGGGTTTTATTGCTTGCGGTTGGCTATTTGTTTTATAAAGTTAGTGGTTCTTCATCTACCCAATCTGAAAATGATGAAAAAACAGAAATTTCGAAAAAACCAGTATTGGTTGAGAAAAAGGATGTGCCAGTTACAGGTAAGATCGCATTTGTGAATATTGATAGTTTAAATGAACAAAGTTTGTATGTTGATTATATGATCAAGAAACTAAAAAGTTCAAGAGCATCTATTGAAGCAAGTGTTGAAAGTTTAAGTATTCAATATCAAAACAAAGTAAAGGAATACCAATCGTCGGCAAGTGCCGGGATTGCCCCTGAAAGTGAATTAGCAATGAAAGCTAAAGAAATACAGGCCATTGAGCGTGAAGTTCAAAATAAACAAGTGCAAATGGATAATTTAGCAATGGAAATGAATGATAAGAATAACGCTTTTCAAAATGAAGTGCGACGTTTTATCCAAGAGAAGTATGAAGGTAAATTTGATTACGTTTTAACTTTCAGTGAATCTATTCCATCTATGTTATATGGAAATTCAGCTTTGGATATCACACATGAGGTGATTGTTCAGTTAAATGAGGATTATAAGAACAAAACAAAAAAATAGAACATATGTCGGCATTATATTCAAAAATAAAATCGGTTGAGGAATTTCATGAGGTGTTTCAGATTGGTAACGCAAATGAGATCAAATTAATTGATGAAAAAGATTATACATTACGTTATAATTTAATAAAGGAAGAGAACGAAGAATATCTTGAAGCCTGCAAAAATGGTGATATAGTTGAGATTGCTGACGCTTTGGGCGATCAGTTGTACATTCTGTTCGGCACCATATTAAAACATGGCTTACAGCATAAAATAGAGGAAGTTTATGATGAGATCCACAGAAGCAACATGAGTAAATTAGATGAAGAAGGAAAACCTATTTTTAGAGAAGACGGGAAAATTTTAAAGAGCAGCTTGTATTTTAAACCTGAGATACACAGGATCATTGAAGTGAAATAAAAAAAACGCCATCCGATCGGATGGCGTTTTTTATTTTAAAACGCTCTGTTAATACCTATCATCCAGCGGAACTGCACATAATCTTTCTCTTCATATGGTAATCGTGTAATAAATAGTGGCATATCAAATCGGATGGTTAAAGGTTTTAAGCCGCTTAACTGACCCCATCTAACAATATTTAATGTTGCGCCTACACCGGCATCTGCCATTACATCACTCATTACAATTGTTTGTCCGGGTGCGTTTGTGTTAATTATCCCCGCATCAGCAAACAGGTATGGCTGTAACTTAATACTGTTCTTTAAAAACTTTGGATTAAAGAAGCTAAACAATTCTCCGAATTCAATTTCGGTATTAAATGCTGCACCGGTACTTCCTTTATATTGATAACTAAACGTTCCATCTGCATTTTTTTCAGCTAATAAATATCCTGAGTATCCTCTTAAATTTAAACCACCACCGGCTGTAAAATGGTTGGTCACATTCCCGAAATTACCCCAATCACGAGCAATAAAGCCATATGCGCGTGTGTATCTGTTATCCATTAACTCCTCATTATTTGCACCTGCAACATAAAGCATACTTTCGCTCGGCATTATCTTTCCAAAGCCAAACTGACCAAAAACACGAGTGTTAATGTTGATCTTACCCAGATCGTTTTTGTTTACTGTACTTAATGTGATTGCTGAATAATCATAATCATTTGTAAAGGCAGATGAACGTAAATTAAAATTAATAGTACCGGTTCCCTTCTTGTATCTGTAATTATGATCAAATCCAACATGCATCGCACTATTGAATTTTTGATAACCCCATTCGTTTGAATTGATCAAATAAACCATGTCTTGAGGCATATCTCTTAACATGCCCTTATAATGCGTGTAAAAACGGGTCTTATCATTATTGCTTTTCTTTTCAATTCCAATCACGGCAGCATCCAATCCGTCAACTGATTTGAATTGAGAATAGAAGTTTGATTTTTTAATGAAGTTGTTTAAACTGGTTTTGTAATTGAAAATAAATGAAATGGTATTGTAATTGTTTACCTTATCCTTACTGTTGATATACGACTGTAAGAAACCTGTGCTAAACCATCCGGTAAGATCGAATACATGTTTGGTCATCAAGTAATCGCCACTTAAAGCTGCGCCAATTTTTAAACCATCGTAACCATTGTACCATAAACTTGGTCGGGCGCGCATATCATACTGTTTCCAATTTGGCGGGTTGGCAACTTTTGAATCGAGACGAATATTTATTTTTCCTTTTTTTACATTGTTGGTCATATCTATATCCGCCAAACGTTTACTTGGATCGATGATCACATTTTTTATTCCGGAATTTACATTAATGGAAGCAGTGTAAGTTGTTTTAAGTTTTGGTCCCCATCCGATCCACCTTGGAAGAGTAGTGGCGTTGGTTGGCTTTTCAAACCAGGTATTTGGAATGTAATAGTGACGGGCAGAATCGTTACCATCAATAACAGCAAAATCAATTGGCATTTGCATTCCACCTTTTCGTTTAAAGGTGATCTGATAATTTCCGTTGCCTTTATTCTTTATCTTACCGATCTTATAATCAATTGTTTTTGTTGTTTCCAACCATTGATCAAAAAACCAATTTAAGTCGGTTCCGGTAAATTGAATGATCGAATTTCTGAAGTCCTCCGGATAAGGATGACAAAATTTCCATTGATAGAAATAAAACTGCATGGCTTTATCAAATAAGGCTCTGCCCAAAACATACTCCAAATTCTTAAGCATGGTTGCAGTTTTGTAATAAACCTGACCATAACCTCCACCATGTCTTATACCGCCGTTAAAATCGTCGCTATGGGTATTTAATGTCACCATTTCATCACGCACTAAATTTGTAATGTAATACGGATTGTAAATATCATCATCTACAGCTTTAACCGGTTTTGTGAACTCGGCAACATATTTATCCATTAATGATCTAGGTTTTGGTTTCCCCTCAATTACCATTGGTCCATCAATAAATTGATATGTATCAGCGGTATAAAACTGTGTGAAGCCTTCATCTAAAAACGGACGATACGTTTCATTACTGCCAACCATTCCAAAGAACCAATTGTGTGTTAATTCATGAATGAATAAGCCTCTGTAACCCGGGTCCCACCCGCCGTTGAGTGTGATCATTGGATATTCCATTCCATCCATAGCATCAGCACTTATCATTTTTGGATAATGGTACGGGCCAATATTATAAGCATTTACTTCAATGATCTTGGTCATGTATTGTGTGGCATTATACCAACCTGCTGCATGAGGTTCCTGCACTAAGGCAATGCATCTTACATCTTCAATTCTTGATTCACCAATACGGTAATTAGGATCGGCGGTATATGCTACATCGTGAACATTAACTGCACTGAATTTCCAAGTTTTTTTTGTTCCATCGCGTTTTATGATCGTGCTTGGTGGTGAGTTAAATGGTTTTTTAAGGAAATTTGAAATGTCTAATTTCTTACGTAAGGTGTCCGGTAACATTTCACTTTCGTTGGTCATTATACCGGTACCGTCAACAATGTAATTATTAGGAAAAGTTAACTCTACGTGAAATGATCCAAAATCACCATAAAATTCATGATCCATGTGTTGATCGGTATCCCAACCAAGTTTACGATCAAATACTGAAATACGAGGATACCAATGCACCAGATCGTATTGCTTACTACCAAATGAGTTAAACATTTTCATTCGGTTACGAATTGTTTCTTTATCAAAATAAGTTTTAAAATTGATGTTAAAGGTGATAGACTGACCGGATTTAAGGGGTTTAGGAAGCCAAACTTTTAAAACCGTATTATCTAATTCTGTTTTTAATTCAGTGCCGTTGATCTTGATATTCTCAACAACCGTACCCAAGTTTTTTTCACGGTACTTGCCATATTTTAAATTGTAATTGTTGTTCTTATAAAGGTCAGATAGATAAGAATCTTTACATTGTGCATTGTTGTATAGGTGAAAATAAACAATGGTAAGATCATAAGGAGAGTTGTTCCAGTAGGTTAATTCTTCCTTTCCGCTTACAATATCAGTGCTATCATTAATATCAGCACTAATGTTGTAATGTACATCCTGTTGCCAGTATCCTTCATAAGGTTTTCTGTTCTTCCAGTATAACGGATTAGTAGCCGATCGAAAATCGATATACTCGTTTTGTGAAATAAAATAGAGAGGTAAAAAAAGTAAGAGTGCTATATGTTTAATACTCATAGGATGAAATTTTAAGAAGTAAATATGAGTAAAAAAAACGAGTATTAAAAGTGCTTAAAAGCCTTATTAGTGGCTAATACTGAACATTTAATTGACAAAAAAGGATGAACGGGTCAGTTGGTTTGAAATACTTTTTTCCAGTTTGCCAAAACATATAATTTAAACAACAATTTTAAGTGTGCCGGATCATTATTATCTTTTAGTTTCTTTAATTGTGATGGGTCAATAAATTCAAAATTAGCAGAAGAAATTGCTTCATGTATTTTTGGCTTCAGTTGTTTTATCCAATTAAACATTGGTGTTTCAAAACCAACCTTGTCATATCTACGATATATTTCTTCCGGAATAATGTTTTTAGCTGCTTCGCGCAATAAGTATTTCGAGACCCCATTTTTTATTTTACGTTTCCCGTCAAAACTAAAAGCTAGCTGCATAAGCTCTATATCATCACTAAAAGGTGTTCTGCTCTCTACACTGTGCCACATACCGCATCTGTCCTCACATCTAAGGAATGATTTTAACCGAACGGATCCAAGGTCGTTTATCAATTGCGCATTTAAATTTGGAAGAAAGTTGTTTGAATTTGCAAGTTCATTTGAATTGATAAAGGATGGCTTTAACATCGTTAAATGATGTTGTGTTGCAAGTGGTAAATGTTTTTTTATTTTTTGTTTTAAATAAAATAGAAGAGGAGAGGGGAATGTTGTGTTTGATTCATTTATTAATTGAAGTGCTTTAAACATTCCTTTTTCGTTTTTTACCTGATCCCATAAACTAATAAAATGATGGTGGTATCCGGCGAAAAGCTCATCTGCTCCTTGTCCATCCAATACTACCTTAATTTTGTTTTCTTTTGAAAGGCGCATCACTCTGAACTGTGCGTATGTACTGCTATCCCAAATAGGCGCATCTAATGCATAAATTAATTCTAAAAGGTCTTTCTCAAACGCTTCAATTTCCGGTTCGGTTTTGTGATGTTTGGCATTAATTTTATTTGAAACGAGTTCAGCAAATGGTTCTTCATTTGTTGCACCATTTTTAAAAACAGACGTAAAGCAATGTATAGGTTGCTTTATTTGTTTTGCCATATAACAGGCAATTATGCTACTGTCAATGCCACCGCTTAAACACGTTCCAACTTCCACATCGCTTCGCATACGCATCACAATTGCCTGCTCAATTTTTTCTGATATTTTTTCTATTAAAGCATCATCAGAAAGATCATTGTTTTGTTGGTTCTGTAAAGTGGATGCATCAAAGTAACGATGAGAACTAACAGTACCATTATTAGCATTTATAATTAGGTTCTCACCCGGCCACAACTCAGTTATACCATCAAAAAAATTATTGCTTTCGTTTTCGAGCAAATTGTTTGTTAGATAATTGTGAGCAGCCTTCTCATTAAAGGAAGCCTTTATTAAATGAGCTTTAATTAATGCTTTTTGTTCACTTGCAAATGCAAAAAGTTCAGTGTTATTTATGTAATAAAATGGCTTAACGCCCAATCTGTCACGCGAAGCAAAATACAATTGTTTATTCTTGTCATAAAGGCAAAATGCCCACATGCCATTTAGTTTTTCAACGCAATTGGTACCCCATTCTTTATAGGAATTTATCAGTACCTCTGTATCTGAACCGGAAATAAATTGATGACCTGCTTTTATTAATTCTTCCTTTAATTCTTTGAAATTGTAAATTTCACCGTTATAAGTTATCCAAATGGTAGACGTACTGTCGCACATTGGTTGATGTCCCGTGTCGTTCAGATCAATGATAGCCAAACGGCGGTGAATAAAAACAGCTTGTGTGTTGTCTATTTCATTTTGAAATACTTCATTTGGTAAATACGAAACAGATTTTGTTTGAAAGCTCGGTGTTGAATTAGTTTTAAACGGCTTGCATGTTTCGTTGGTTATAACAAGTAAGCCTTCACCATCAGGACCACGGTGTTTAATGGCGTTACTCATTTGCAAAGCCGTATGCGCTATTGGGATAGAGCTTCTTTTTTTAAGAATGATACCGGCAATGCCACACATAAACAAATAATTTAATTGAAGTAATTACTTCACCCACATAAAAATTTTGTTGTTATTCAAGTAACGATCAAAATCTTTATCTAAAACCAAAATGCAAAAATCAATAAAAGGTAGTATGCCTAAAACACCTCCAAATGTTCCAATGTATACAACAGGAACATGCGGAGCCGTTCCCAAATAAATGCGGTGTAAACCAACAATGCCAAACGGAAAAGGAAATGCTAAAACAGAGGCAACCAATTTTTTATTCATTCGTTGCTTTCTTTTAAAATTAAATAATATTGGGTTTGGCCTTTGGCTACTTTCTTCTGAACCTTGTATCAGTAATTCAAGTTGTTCATTTGAAATACTTGTTGAATCGGTAACAAAACCACTCTCGTTGATCAAATAGATCTTATTTTCTGCTTTTAAATGCAGATGAATAAAAACAGAAAGTAAAAAAGCTAATATGAGTTTGAAATTCATTAAGCGTTTATAAAACTTTTACTGCCATTAATTACACCAATAACTTTGCCTTGCAATGTTTTGTTTAAAAACGGACTATTCTTAGAACGTGATTGATTGTTTTTTTCGGTTAGCTGTGAAGTTTGTTTAAGGCTGAACAAAGTTAAATTTGCTTCTTCACCCTCATTGAACTTCGGAACTTCAATTCCTAGAATGTTACGTGGATTCAAGCTTAAGGCATCAATGGCTTTATGTATATCTTTATTTTTAAAGGCCTCTGCAATGCAATTAAATGCGGTTTGAAGATTAATGATACCAAAATCAGCAAGATCAAATTCCAGATCCTTACTCTCTGAATCCTGAGGATTATGATCACTTACAATTACATCAATAATGCCATTATCAACTGCTTTTCGGAGTGCTTCCACATCTTTTTTAGTACGTAATGGTGGATCAACCTTATAGTTAGAATCAAAATCTTTTAAAACCGAATCATCATACATTAAATTTATAGCAGCCACACCCGCAGTGATGTTTAAGCCATTTGCCTTTGCTTTTTTTATGAGCTCAACACTTCCGGCGGTGCTAATGGTTGGTATATGTAATTTACCACCGGTGTATTCCAACAGGCTAATATTTCTTTCAAGCATGATCTCTTCAGCTATTGCCGGCATGCCTTTTAATCCTAATGAAGTGGATGTAGATCCCTCATTCATTTGACCGCCATGAGAAAGGTGTGTGTCGTTGCAATGTGCAATTACAAATGAGTTGATGTTATTGGCGTATTGCATGGCGCGCATAAAAACACCTGCATGCATAATAGGATGTTTATGATCGCTGAATGCTTTAGCACCTGCTAATTGCATATCATACATTTCTGCCAGTTCTTTACCTTCTGTTTTAACTGTAATTGATCCAATAGGAAAAAGATCAACCAATTTATCTGATTTATTTAAAACATACTCAACAGTAGATTTATTATTTATCGAGCATTGATCATACCCGTGTATACATACTGCGGTAAATCCACCGGCACTTGCCGCTTTAGCGCCAGTTTCAATGGTTTCTTTATGTTCCAGCGCCGGATCGCAAAAAACAGCTTGCATATCCATCCATCCAATTGAAACATGAAGATCGTCTCCTTCAATGATCTTAAAATTTGCTTTAGGCGATATTGTTTTTTTGATCTCAACGATCTTTCCGCCTTCTATCAAAATATCAACTTTTTTATTATTGTATTCACTATTGCTGTTAAGCACAGTTGCTTGTTTGATCAATGTTGCCATAATATCTTATTTAATAAAACGTATTAATGCTATTTCTATTGCTATGAAAAATAATGTAAAAAGTATGAACCATTTCCAAAGTTTTATTCCACTGGCGTTAAGTTGTATTGCCCTCATAACATCCTGGGTGTTCTTATCTTCTATTAAATTGTACTTTGTTAAACCGTTCTTTATAATGAGTTCTTTTAAGTCCTCTAAGTTATAAAAAATTAAATTCGATTCAATTCGATCGTAGTTGAAAGCCAGGTTTTGAATAGTGCTGTTTTGCCAGGTGATGTCGTAAAACCCCGATCTGTTAAGCTGTTGATCTAAATAAAGATTCATTGAGCCGTTCACTGATCGCATTTCGGGAATAAGGTCTATTTTATTGGATCTGCCAATAACATGAGGAGGTTGTTCGCCGGTTAATGCAGATTGTCGTATGGTAATGTTGTTGTTTTGCTTAATGAAATAAAACAATGGCTGAGTTCTTAAACTTGTAACCGCAATTCGAATAAAGGTTGGCACAAATAAAGCATGTTTACAAAAATTACCGTATTTATCATCAAATGGCGATGAAAACAAGAAAACAGAAGCATTTTGAAATTTATTTTTCGTTAAAAAGAATTCATTATTTTGAAGGGTATAAATATCTTGATTTGAACTACGTGTACTTTTTAAATGTGAAAAATGAGCTAATGCCAGTGGTAAATTTATTTGTGGATCCATTTTTTCGAAAACACCTTCAAAAAACGGATCGTTTTTATCGGGCTTATTTACTTTTAATGCATGTGTATCCAAATTATTTATCAAGGGCAAATTCAATGATTGGTAAAACGAATTATATAGTTTAAGATCAGATTTAACAGAGGGAATAATAACCAAATTTCCGCCTTTGTTGCAGAATTTAATGATCTCATCCAATAATCCGTTTGAAAGGTTTTGAACCTCATTTAAAATGATGAGATCAGATGTTTTAAATTTCGAATAGTCGATCGCTTTTTCTGAGCAGGAAATGAAATGAAACAAACTATCATTGGAAAAAAGTGAGTTGAAATAATTTTGAGATGTACTTTCAATACCATTGATCAAAAGTGCATTGATGACCAGTTTAGAGTTAAATGCAAAAAACAGCTCATCATCAAACGTGATGGGATAGTCATCCAGTTTAACGGATGCGTAATTAAAACCTTCATTTTTTACAGTGAAAGAAATGCTTAAACTTTTTGAAGAATTACTCTCAAGGCTAAAAGAACCAATGGAAGTTTGGTCGCCATTTACAATTAAACGAACGGTGCCGGCATCAATATTCTTCTGAGCACTGTTTTTAATGGAGATGTTTAATTTTTGCACAAAACCTTTTTGTTGAACCGGTGAATCAAACCAACACGAATCAATAAAAACGTTGTTAGTTTCGTTTGCTTCAATTGGTATTATTGTTAAACGACTAGTACTGTCGTTTTTAATGTCGCTTAGGTTAAAGGATGATCGTTGCGCATCTGTTATTGCATAAAGAAAGGTGTTCTCAGGATCTTCTTTGCTTAAAAAATCTTTTTGACGCTTTAGTACTTCTGCAAATAGTTTTACAGATGGCGTACTTTTAATATCATTGATCTCATTCAGAATATCATCTTTGGTATATAAACGTTGATGTTTTCCCTCAAAATCGTTTGTGATCAAATGAAAACGATCAATAGAACGGTATGAATTGATCACATCTTTAGCTAATTTTTTAGCATTTTCTAAAAGCGGACCTTGCTTATTAACTGCTTCCATGCTAAAGGAATTATCAATGTAAATACCAATAGTTTTTTGACCAACTTTTAAATTTGTATTGTTACTATTTGTGATGATCGGTTGTGCGAATGCAAGAACCAAACAGGTTATGGCCAATATTCTGCTTAATAAGATCAGTAATTCCTTTAAGCGTGATTTTGACTGACTTTCAAGTTGTAATTCTTTTAAGAATTGAACATTTGTGAAATAAACTTTCTTGTAACGACGGAAATTAAAGAGATGAATGATGATTGGAATACTTATAGCCAAAAGAGCCCATAAAAACGAAGGGTAAACAAACATCATAGCCTTTAAAATTAACTAAACCACAGTATTTTGCAAACCCGCTTTAACCTTTTTTTTAAGGCAGTTTTACACAAAAACTTTGTTTCTGCTTTTTTGTTCGTTACTTTGTAGCAGCTAATTTTAGCACTTTAAATTTTAATTAACGCCATGTTTAAACCGGTATTTATTTCCCTTTATAAGAACATTATTTTAATTGTAATGGTTGTGATATCGGTTATTAGTTTTTGGAATGGAATGCTTAGGTGGACAGACCTATTGGCTTTACAGGTTATTTTAGGCGCCGTGTATATTTTTTTAAACTGCTATGAGTTTTTAAATGCAGCTTATAAGGCAGAACTTCCGGTAAAACGATTTGGGTATTTTCCATACAGTTTTTATATGTTTAAGATCATTAAGGCCAGTTTTTTCACATCATTTGCTATAATGTTGATCACATCCGGAACCAGGGTTAAATTTTTATATCCTATTTGCATTGTAATTGCCTTAACCGAGTTGTTAGTTATGATGTTAAAACATCAACGCCGTTTAAATTTTATTAGCCTTTACGCAAACTATCTTCTTTTCTCGCAAAATATTTTGTTCAAAGTTTTCGCGAACGATATTAGTCATGTTGAATTCAGACATGATATTTTCTATGTTGTTCAGAAAAACAAAAAATCATACGATATACGATTAGTGAATATTGAGAATAAAGAAGAATTCATGAGTGCTTTCACTGAATGGATCAAAAAGAATAATATTCATGTAAGTGACGAATCTAAAGTTAAATTAGAAAAATACGATCGAAATTTTGTTTAACCTTCGTTTCGTCGTTTTAAACATGATATTGGTCATGTTAATTGTAAGTGTTTAATAGTAAACTACTTTTCTTAACTATTAATGTGTTGATACATTGAATTTTTAATGTAAATTTTCCATATTTGTGTTGTATCTTTACATAATAATTTTTTAACACAACAATGGAACAGATCATCAAATTCAATCAATCAAACCGCCAATTTTTTAATACGCTGCGTGCACGGGTGGATGCATATTTTAAAACAAACAACATTTCAAAGAATGCGAATACTAAAATGGTTATTAAAACAGTAGCCATGCTATCGATATATTTAGTGCCTTATTTATTAATGGTTTTTAATGTGCTTACTTTTAACGCATGGATGGTAATTGGTTTATGGATCATCATGGGAATTGGAATGGCAGGCGTAGGTTTTTCTATTATGCACGATGCTAACCATGGCAGTTACTCAAAAAATCCGGCAGTTAATAAAGCATTATCGTTTACCATGTATTTGTTGGGAGGAAGCCCATTGAACTGGCAAATTCAACACAACGTTTTACATCACACATTTACAAATATTTCTGGTAAAGATGAAGATATTGATGCGCCAATTTGGTTATTACGTTTTTCGCCTCATTCACCTCATTATAAAATTCAAAAGTACCAATATTTATATGCATGGGTTTTTTATAGTTTGATAACCATTATGTGGTCAATTACCAAAGATTTTAAGCAATTACGCCGTTATGAAGAGATGGGACTTTTAAAAACCAAGAATACTTCTTACAATCAAGAAATAGGTAAATTGATATTAGCAAAGATCATGTATTATTGCATTTTTGTTGTTACTCCGTTTTTAGTGGTTGATGCTAATTGGTGGGTAATTTTAATTGGTTATGTCTCTATGCATTTGGTTTGTGGTGTAATTATTTCAGTTGTATTTCAATTAGCTCATGTTGTTCCAGAGATGAATTTCCCGATGCCTGATGAAAAGGGTAATATGGAAGATGATTGGGCTATCCATCAATTAAAAACCACTGCAAATTTCGCGCGTGAGAATAAGATCTTAAGTTGGTTTGTAGGAGGATTAAATCATCAGATCGAACACCATTTATTCCCAATGATCTGTCATATTCATTACAACGAGATCTCAAAAATTGTAAAAGAAACAGCTAAGGAATTCAACGTGATGTATCTAGAGATCCCTTCATTCCGTCAGGCTGTTAGGTTACACGCCAAGGAATTAAAGATGTTAGGACAAGCCGATTTTATGGCTGCTTAATGATATGATCCATGAAATAAACAGGTTTTATGGATGATATTTATAATAATCAATCGTATTTAGAACAAAACCCGCTTTGGCATCAGGAAGATGCCGCTTATAAAGCGGGTTTTATTTTTGAATTGTTACAGCGTAATCACATTTCATTTCAAACAGTTGGTGAAGTGGGTTGTGGATCGGGAGCTGTGTTAGAGGAATTAAGTAAATGCAATAATAACAAAACCATCAATTATTTTGGTTTTGATATTTCCAAAGACGCTATAAATATTGCTAATAAACGATCGAATTCAAACCTGAGTTTTTATTTAAAAGATATTACTGATTCATCAAATACCGATCTATTTGATGTGTTATTGGTGGTTGATGTGATCGAACATTTACCAAACTATTTTTCGTTTTTAGAGGCCATTCAAAAGAAAAGTACGCATACAGTTTTTCATATTCCTTTGGATATGTTCGTTTGGAGTTTGTTTCGCGAGAACATGCTTATTGAAAGTAAAAAAAGAGTAGGGCATATCCATAATTTTTCTGAGGATTTTATACTCAGTGTGATAGAAGATAACGGGTTTAATATCATTGATAAGCAATATACTGAACCCGATTACACTTCTTCTTCCTTTAAACAACGGATAGTGAACACTCTTAAGAAGTTACTGTTTAAGATAAGTCCGCGTTTTTGTAGCAAAACATTAGGCGGTTACTCCATCATGGTACTGTGTAAGAATTAATTATTTCTTTTGAGAAAGCTTGAAAAGTAGATCTTTTTCTGCCTTTGTTAAACTATCGTAGCCACTTTTGCTTATCTTATCCAATAAACTATTCATGGTTGCCTCTTCGTTCACAACAGCCGAATCTCTTTTAACGTTAGGGTTGTAGCTCACCACCTTTAATTTTGATTTTTTTCGTTTCAAAAAAGCAAAATCAAAAAGATCGACCCCTTTTTTTAACTGATAACCATAAAGCAATCCAAATAATGCACCGCCAATATGCGATATCTTTCCGCCGGTATTTACCGATAGGTCAATAATTGTACTTACACCAAACGTTAGCAGATAAAAATACTTATAAGGCATTTCAACGATACCCCACAAGTAAACCCTATAATTAGGGGCATAAACGGCCATTACAGCGCCAACGCCTAACACAGCTGCCGATGCGCCAAGTAATAAAGCATTGCCAAATGCAGCCGGAAAAAGTAAACCCAAAATTAAAACCAATGCACCGCCGCTGATTCCGCTCATGACATACACATACAATAATTTTTTTTGACCAAGTATGGTAAAGAAAATTTGTGCCGTAAAATAAAGTAAGAACATGTTCCAGAAAATATGTCCCAATCCTTCGTGTGTGAACATGTAAGTAAAAAGGGTCCAGAATTTAAAAATAAATTCAGTGCCGCCAATTGGCAATGCCACATATGGCGTTAAATATAAATGCGATAAATTGCCAACCAAATTCAGCGTTAAAAATATAGCCACATTAATAATAATTATCTGGGCTAAAATTCCTTGTTGCTGGAAATTGTATTTTAAACGTTCAATAAAACTGCTCATTTTAATAAAAATGTGTTCTGTCTCTTCTCCAAATGTATACTATCAATAAACCTACCGCTAAACCGCCTAAATGAGCGAAATGCGCAACGTTGTCTCCGGCTTTGTTCGATAGTCCCGTAAATAATTCTATTAAGCCATATCCTATAACTAACCATTTTGCCTTTACAGGAATAAAAAAGTATAAATAAAGCATTCGGTTAGGAAATAAGAAACCAAACGCACCTAATAAACCAAATAAAGAACCCGATGCACCAATTACCACCTGAGAATTTAAATAATCATTCTTATAATCTAATAAAAACTGCGAAGCCAAACTTAAAGCTTTTGCAGGATTGGTATTAACCGCGGCGTTGTATTGATTAACGAATATGTCATAATAACCAATAAAATCATAGGACACGTTGCTTTGAAATTCTCGTGAATTTACCAACGCTTCAAAACTTTTTATTGATAAGTTGTCTTGCACCGCCTGAATACTTTCAATAACCGGACTAATTGAAAAATGGATGATCACATATTGTGTAAGGGCTGCACCTAATCCGGTTAAAATATAAAATATTAAAAAACGTTTTGGTCCCCATAAATTCTCTAAAACCTGACCGAAAATAAATACACCGAACATGTTAAATAAAATGTGACGAAATTCTATTCCGCCAAACGGACCATGCGTAGCATGCATGAATAAATAGGTAATGAATTGGTGTGGTTTAAAATCGGGTGCGGTAAAATAATGCAATCCCAAATATTTATTCAGATCAATGTGCTGTGTTTGGTAAAGCATTAAGGTTAATAGGTAAACCAATACATTAATGATGATAATGTTTTTGGTTACCGGAGGCAAAAAGTTAAAACCACTAGGGCGGTATTGATTATCGAAACTCATTTATTTTTAAAGTGCTTGTCAATTGTTTCTTTATCTACATTCATGAAAATGGTTTTGCCATCAGCCGTATAGCTTGGACTTTCGCAATTCATCAAATGATTGATCAATAATTGCATTTCATGATCATCTAAAACCTTTCCTTGTTTAATAGATGTGTTTTTTGCCATAGCACGGCACATGTTATCATGCACATCCATTTTGGTATCCATTGTGTTCAACTTAAAGGATTCAATGATGTTTTCGATGGTGTTTGAAATATTCATATTCTCCAGATCGCTCGGAGCGCCATTTACCACAATGCTGTTCTTTCCAAATATCTCTATATCAAAACCTAATAATTTAAATTCAGGCAATAAGGTTTCTATTAATGAAAAATCTTTTGCACTTAATTCGATCTGTTCAGGAAATAAAATTTGTTGCGTTGGAAGCGGTGTTTGTAATTTGGTGTTGAAATAATGTTCGTACAAAATACGTTCATGCGCACGTTGCTGATCGATTATCAATAAGCCATCACTTGTATTGCAAACAATATATTTATTCAATAATTGAAACGTTTTATAAGTGATCGCTTCCTGTTTCACCGATTCGATCACTTCCTGTGGATGGGATTGTGAATGATCGGTCTCCATATTTCCTTTGAATCCTTCAAATAACGATTCCCAGTGCTTCACATTCTTATCTTCTTGCTTATAGGAAGTACCACTGCTGCTTTTGAATGGATTGTAATCAGGGTTGTATGAAATAGTTGGTTGAACAGGTACTCGGTCTTTACCAAAATTGCTATTCTGTGTGATCTCTTCAGTATTAAAATCTATTGAAGGCCCAACATTTGCCTTTCCTAAAGCACGTTTGATCACACTCATTAGCGTAATAAAAACAGTACGTTCGTCAATAAATTTGATCTCAGTTTTTGTTGGATGAATATTTACATCTATTTGTTTGGGATCAATATCAATGAATAAGAACCAAGCAGGATGCGAATCCATAGAGATCAGTTCTTTATAGGCCTCATATATGGCAGTGCTTAAATACGGACTTCTGATATAACGATTGTTAATGAAGAAGTATTGATCCTTTTTTGATTTTCTTGCTATCTCCGGCTTCCCAACGTATCCGCTAATTTTCACGTAAGGCGTTTGTTCATCAACCGTTACTAATTTTTGATTGTATGAATTGCCAAACAAACCCATAATGCGTTGCATCAAAGGAGCAGGAGGAAGGTTGTAAATTTCGTTGTTGTTACTGTGTAACGAAAAATGAATGGCATAATGCGGCAACGCCACGCGTTCAAATTCAGTAACAATATGTTTTAACTCGGTGCTATCGTCTTTTAAAAAATTACGGCGCGCCGGAATGTTGTAAAATAAATTTTTAACGGTAAAACTTGCACCGGTAGGGCACTGGCAATTTGTTTGTTCAATAAAGTCGCCACCATCAATAGTTATTTGTTGTCCAACTTCATCTTCGGCCTGTTTTGTTTTTAATTCAACTTGAGCAACGGCTGCAATACTAGCTAATGCTTCTCCTCTAAAACCTTTTGTGTGCAAATTAAATAGATCATCGGCACTTTTTATTTTCGAAGTGGCGTGGCGTTCAAAGGCCAGCCTGGCATCAAACGGACTCATACCTCTTCCGTTATCAATTACCTGAATGAGTGATTTTCCGGCATCTTTAATGATCAGTTTAATATGTGTTGCCCCGGCATCAATAGCGTTTTCCAATAATTCTTTTACTACACTGGCAGGGCGTTGAACAACCTCACCGGCAGCAATTTGGTTGGCTACATTGTCTGGTAATAGGGAAATAACGTTACTCATAAGTTCACACAAATTTAACTAATAAAACGCTAAAAAAGGGAACCATTTAACATTATTTACTGCGCCGTATAATTAATCTTATAGGTAGAGTATAAAGCGTACTCGCTGTTTTTAAAACACTTTAATTTTTTAAAGAAGGCAACGATTTCTTTTTCCTGTGAACGCTTGAACAGATTTTTATTTTCAAAAACAACTGTTTCAACCTCGTTAGCATTATTAATGGTTAAGGTGCAAACAAAAGATCGGTTATAATTTTTATCGCTCATGAATTTTGCAATTTTTTCATTTAGTTCATTTACGGTAATATTTAAAACGGCAGGCTTAAAATTATTTTGCGAAGGAGCCGCCATATCTTCGGCTCTTGAAGGAGAACCCGCTGCTGCAGGAGCTGCCTCACCCGTGGCAGATTTCTTTTTCGACTTTTCTACTAGTCTTTCTTTTGATGAACTGCTTTTTTCATCACGACTATCATCATTTTTTGTAGTAACTACCGGAACCGATTTTACGTTTGATGCAGCACCACTTTCTTGCTTTGAATTATTAGCTAATGTCATGTCGCCTGGCTTACTATTCTTGTCATCAGCGTCTTTTTCTGCAGCCTTTTTAGGAGTAGCGGCACCCATGGCTTCTTCAGGTGAATTTGGCAAATCTTTACTTTCTGAATCGGCAATTGTCATTATTGCTTCATCTTCTTGAGCTTTAGATGTGGCAGGTGATTGATCATTTCTGCTAGTTCCTTTGCGCGCATCCTCCAATTTTTTTCCTTCAGTAACAACTTCTTTTTTAGTTTCTTCCTCTAAAGCATCTACCGAACCGGGAGCAGGTTTAAATTCAAGTTGGTTCTGCTCTTGTGGTTTTGATTCGTTTAATGCAATATCTTGTTTTTCAATAGTGTTAGTTGTTTTAAATAGTAATATTAAACCAATTAATAAAGCAACACCGGCTGCGGCCGACCAATAAATGTAAACAGGTTGTTTTTTCTTAATAAATAATTCATCGTTCAGTTTTTTATCTAAACGTTCTTTCATTTCAATTGCTTCCTGTTCGTTCTCAAGCATAGCAAATCCTTCCAATGCATCTTGTTCAAACGCATCTAGGTCATCTACCGGATTCTTGATATGGTCAAGAAGCTCGCTAAGATCTTTAGTATGTTTATTTATTGGCTTGCCCATTTAGCTTTGCCTCCATTTTTAATTTTAAATTTCGTTTGCCATTTTGTATGTGGCTTTTTACCTCATTATTATTGTAACCGGTTATGGTCATAATTTCGGTGTAGGATTTGTTATTTAAATAAAACAGTTCCAAACACCTTCGTTGCTCCGTATTTAATTCGTTTAAGGCTAATTGCATCAATTGAATCTGACTCTCTTTTTCATTGAGATGCTCAATGTTGTTATAATCCATAAGAAAGATCTCATTTTCTTTAATTTCTAGCTCTTTCTTTAGAACTGTCTGCTTTTTACGCAATTGCATCAAGCAGTAATTTTTACTGTATGTATATAACCAACTTTTAAAATACTCAACTTTATGCTTTTTAAGGTCGTTTATCAGTTGTCCAAATATCGACATAACGGCATCTTCCGCCTCATCCTTGTCTTTTAGGTATTTAATACACAAACCTAATACCAAATGGCCATACCTTGAATACAATTCACCAACATAGGAATTATCACCACTTTCTAAAAAAATGTTAATGATTTGCGCGTCGGTATGATCTTTGTATTTAGATTGGGGAGCCAAGGCAATAAAGTCATGTAAATGTATAAAATTATTCCTTGCAATTATGACCTAAAAATGTATATTTGTGTGTCCATATCAATTTTAAGTACTGAATAAAAAGCTAAAATATTTGATCCTTTTGGTTGTTGCCTTTTCGCTAAGTTTTCAGCAACCGTCGAGCTATGATACCAATGCCAAGATCAAAGCAGTATTTATTTACAATTTCACTAAGTATTTTGAGTGGCCTAGTAATAAAAAAACAGGCAATTTTATTATTTATATCGTTGGAAAGAACGATAATTTAATAAATGAATTAAAGGTATTGGCATCACGTAAAAAGGTTGGTAACCAAGATATTGAAGTTAAGAATACCCCAACATTTGATGCAAACGTAAGTTCGAACATGGTGTTTTTGTTGCCTGAGGCTTCAAAATCAATTGGTGAGGTTAGCGGCAAATCAAAAAGCAAAGGTGTTTTATTGATCAGTGAGAATAATGGTGGCGCTAAGAGCGGATCAAGCATCAATTTTATAGTGGTAGATAATAAACCAAAATTTGAATACAGTAAAAACAACGCTATAAAGGCCGGTTTAAAAACGAATGACGATTTTAAATCATTAGCCATAAACGTTGATTAAAAAATATAAAATGAAAACGATGTGTAAATATTTAAAACTAGCTATGTTGATCGCCATGATCGGCAGCGGCATGGTTTTAAATGCACAAGAAGCTAAACTTGCAAGGGCACAAGCGTTATACAACGAAAAGAAGCCTGAGCAAGCTAAATTGTGCATTGACAGTGTTATTGCACATCCTGAAACAAAAGGTCGTTTTGAAGCATGGACTATGCGTTCATTTATTTACTTTGAGATCTATAAGAAAACCGACCGATTTAAATTAAATTCAACATTACGTGATACGGTTGTTAGTTCAGCCCTAACATCTAATAAATTAAAGGCAGATGCCGATTTTATTTCACAAAACAAGAAGGTATTAATGGCAGTTGCATCTAATTACCATAAAATTGCAAGCATTTACTTATTAGATTCAGCTAATTATGAGTCAAGTATCAAAGCATACGAAAAGTTCAAAGAAACCTCACGTTTGGCAGATGCTTCTATTGACTTGAGAGGAAAAGATACCGAGTACTTCCTTGCTGTTGGAAGTGAGTATTCGCAAAAATTCAACATGAATAAAACCAATACCAAAGCTTTTGAAATTGCAAAGGTTTCGTTATTGAAAGTATTGGAGATCAATCCGAACGACACCTCGGCTAACATGAACATGGGCTTAATGTATTTGAATCAGGCAACTGATCTGGTTGAAAGTTTGGACGCCGGTGACACACCTTTAGAAAAACTGGATGTTGTATTGGATAATTCGGTAAAGCTTGCAAAACAAGCAGAACAATTCCTTTTAAAGGTTTACGATCAAAACAACAAAAATCGTAAGGCAGTACTTGCATTATACTATGTATACAGGGTATTAAGCGATGACGCTAAAAAAGCACAGTTCGAAAATAAATGTAAGGAGCTAAAGATCGAAGTAACCGACAGCGCTCCTAAACAACAAAAATAAATTAACATGGCATTCAAATTCACGATTGGAAGGAAGATCGGAGCGGGCTTTGCGGTGTTAATTATTTTAACTTCCATAGCCTTTTTCTTAACCGTTTTCACATTAACCGACAGTAAATCAAAAACCGAATCGGTGGTGGGTCAATTAGCACCCAGTGTTGCCGAATTAAAGGAGTTGAACTTATTGATCCAAAAATCAGGAACCAACATTACACAATGGATGTTCAACAGCTCAACCAACGACCTTGGTTTTAGAAGAGAACTGGAACATATCATTGCCGAAGATTATCCTGTAAAAAAAGAAGAACTCAAGAAATTATCAGAAGTTAGTTGGAATGATGATGAGCGCAAGCGTTTACAAGGCGTGTTCTTGCGAATTGAAAGTATTTTTAGATTGTACAAAGCAGATATCATGAGTCAGCTTACCGAGGCTGCCGATTACCAGGATGCTTTAAAAACGAGTATAGCACGAATTTCCTATGAAGATAGTCAGGCTAGCCTGGAATCGCTTTACAAGGAATTAAATTACTTGATTGAAACCAAACAAAATGCCGCTGAATCGGTAAAAACCGACATGTTTAAGTCATTCGACTTCTTACAATGGTTTGTTCAGTTGCTTGGTGCTACACTTGTAATAGGCGGTATTTTAATTGCCTTATTCACTACCCAATCTATTACCCGACCAATTCAAAAATTAAGAAAGATGTTGGTGTCAATGGGTTTAGGTATTTTACCTCAGGAGCGTATTCGCCCGCGTGGCGATGAGATCGGTGAGATGGGTAATGCCTTAAATGAATTGATCAACTCCATGCATCAAACAACAAAATTTGCCGAAGAAACCGGTGCCGGAAATTTTAATGCAGCATATACGCCATTAAGTAAAGATGATAATTTGGGTCATTCATTGATAAAGATGCGTGATAACCTGGCAGAGAATGAACGCAGTTTGGAGCAAAAAGTAAACGAGCGTACTGAGGAAGTTGTTCGTCAGAAAGAAGAGATCGAGGTGAAGAACGGTGAGTTGGAAGTTTTATACAAGCAAGTTACCGATAGTATTTTATACGCGAAACGAATTCAGGAAGCAATTTTACCACCGGATAGTTATATTAAAGAGTTAGTACCAAATTCATTTGTTTTATTTAAACCAAAAGATATTGTAAGTGGCGATTTTTATTGGTTCGATAAAAAAGAGGAAATGGTCTATTTTTCTGCAGTTGATTGTACGGGCCACGGTGTACCGGGTGCTTTTATGAGTTTGGTAGGCCACAATGTTTTAAAAGATATTGTAAACAACACCAAATTAAAGCAACCGGGCGAAATGCTTAATAAAATGCGTGAAATGGTAGTTAAGACCTTACACGCCGATACGGATGAGAACAGAGCAAAGGACGGCATGGATATGACCCTTTGCGCCATTAATTATACTACATTAGAATTACAATACGCCGCTGCATATAATCCATTATACATTGTGAGGAATGGGGAGTTGCTGGAGCATCCGGCAAATAAATTCCCAATAGGTGCTTTTGTTGGCGAGCGAAAAGATTTTGATAACAGAACAGTACAGCTAGAAAAAGGCGACACCATTTATTTATTTAGTGATGGTTATGCCGATCAGTTTGGCGGACCAAAGGGTAAGAAATTTATGGTTGGCAATTTCAGAAAGTTGTTATTGAAAGTGAGTGAGGCACCAATTACCGAACAAAAGAAGATATTAGATGATTCATTGATGCAATGGCAAGGCACACATGAGCAGGTAGATGATATCTTGCTTATTGGCGTTAAGATCTAGTTCAATTAATAGCGTTTGAATACTAGATTAACTCTTTGATCAACAAGGGTGGCCTGCCAACAATTGCTTTTTTTCCATTAATTACAATAGGCCTTTCAATAAGAATTGGATATTTTACCATCACATCTATCCATTTATCATCGCTTAATTTTTTATCTGCAAAATTCTCTGTAAAAATTGTTTCCTTTTTGCGAATGATGTCTAATGGTTTGCAATTGAGTTTAGCTAATAATTCTTTTATCTCTTTTTTAGAAAGCGGATCTTTTAAATAATCGCGTATTTCAACTTCGCAGTTGTTATCATTAAGTAAAGCCAAGGCCTCGCGACTTTTCGAGCATCGGTTATTGTGTAAAATGATCATGCTGTTTTTATGGAAGAAGTTAGCTGCAAATACATATGATTAAAGCGTTCGCGCACGGTTTCAATAAAGCTATCGTTGATCATTTTCTTTAAATTATCAACGCTCTTAGCCTGTTGAATGTCAAATTTAAAGGCTTGTTCCATAGGTCCTGCTTCAAACTTTACAATGTATTTATCGTTCATTTGAAAAATACTGATCGTAATGCTTGGGTGCGGTATGCTATCAATTATCCTCATCTTTTTTAAATATTTTTTTAAAATTAAACATGTTTTGTAAAACGCCCCACGGACTTACATTTCTATCACCATCTTCATGTATGCGCCTTTGAATGGCATAGGCCAAATTAACGAAATGCGGTTTGTTAACACGCAACAAAGCTTCTTTGGCTTTATCATCCCCATTAATAAAATTTGCGCAAGCAGCCCAATCGTAAGCCTTTTTATCTAATAAAACCTTAAAGGCAACCGAATCATCCCAAATGGCATTTACAAACGCAGCCAATTCAAAATGCTTGTTATCCATTAAATACTTGAACGATTTTTTATTATCTCTAATGGCATCAATTGTAGCTAGTAATTCGGGGTAGCCATTATTTATTAAATAGTTAAATCCTTCGGTATGTTGGTTCACATGCTTTGCAAACATCTCAATGGCTTCGGCAGGATATTGTCTCATGGCAATTAAAATCTTATTTGTAAGCGCAGGTTTATCTGGCGGTTCGTTAAATAATTTGGCACGGCATATTTATTTCCGGTTACATCTTGCACCCATGTGTATGATACGGTGTTTTGTATTTGTAACATATTAAACACTTCTAAAAACACCCACATCTCCTTTAAACCATTTAAAATATTTTTTGGTTTTTTCTCTCTGTCTTCCTTGAAAATATTAAATGCAAATCCTGCATCAACTCTGCGGTAAGGCGGCATGCGCAGTGTTTGTTGGTAACGGAGGTGAGTAGGAGGGCCAAAAGGCAAGCCCGTACCAAATTGTAAATTTAAATTGAATTTACACCACGGTAAATTAGGAATGTAATCCTGAAAAAATAATCCAAATGTGATCAACTGGTCTGTAGGACGTGGAATATAGCCCGGATCTATTTTGGCGCTATCAACTTTTACCTGGTCAAACGTAAATCCTTTCACAATTTCTTCACCCGATTTGTTATAATATTTGTAATGAATATTGTCCGATGAATATTCGTATGATCTTAAAAAGCCCATGGAGGCCCAACTTTCAACGCCTTTAACAAATTCGCCGTTTATTCTAAAGTCAGCTCCTGTTGTATATCCTTTGGTGTTATTGTTCGCAAAATAACGGATGCGAACATTATCTATTTCGTAAGGGATAACATCTGTTAGCTCCTTGTAATAGGCAGCCATTATTAATTTAAACGGACGATTCCACATTAAAAAATTGTAATCACTTGTAAAAACAAACTGCATTGAGCGTTGTGCTTTTACGTTTTTATTGATGTTGCCATCAATATTTCGCAACTCTCTGTAAAATGGCGGTTGGTAATACATACCGCCCGATAATTTAAATAACCAATCGCGTTTCCAGTTTGGTTTATACGCCATGGTAATGCGTGGTGAAAAAACCATCTGTTCGTTAACGGTCCAATAATGTGCTCTTACACCTGCAGTTAGCGTTAAGGTGCTTGAATCGCGTAAGTTCAAACTTTTATTATATTGCGTGTATGCCTGTACGCGCGAGCTTGGTAATGTTATCTTTGTTTTGTAAACATCCGTTAAGCTTATATCAACTGGGCTGTAAGGCACAATAAAACCTGCGGAGTCAACCATTTTCCATTCGCTTAATTTGTCCTGAATTTCTTCCAATTGAAATTTTGCACCCCAAAGTAATTCAGCGTTTTTTTCAAAAAAGCGTGTGCCCTTGTGTTCAAAATTGTAAACTTTCGCATTCAAGTAATTTCGGCCATTATTAATAAATGTGCCAATGCCGCGATTATAGGCCACTTGTCCGAAATTAGGTTTACCAAGGTCGGCCTCTAGCTGATCAATATAATATTGCCCTTGCACGGTGTACAATTCGCGCTCGTTAGCGTTGTATGCCGAGGTAATGAACTTCAATTTCAAATTATTTCTTGGTCGGTAAGTAGCACTAAGGCCTGCCATGTATGTTTCATACTGCATGAGCTCCTGTCCGTCAAAATAGATCGTTAACCGTAATGCATTGTTCACCGTTCCAAAATTTGTTTGACGCGAAGTTGGAATTACCAAGAACTTGTTGCTGGCAATATTTCCCAAAAACTCAAGTTTAAATTTCGGATTCACATCCATTGTTATAAAGCTTTGCAGATCAAGCGCACTTGGTCGGTATTCACCTTTTGTGTCAAATGTTTTTAAGAGATATGAATTAGTTCTGTAACGCGCACCAAGGCTCCAAGCTAACAATCTATTATCAGATATGCCTTCAACCTGCGCATTTCCACCTAAAAAACTACCGGATGCATTGCCCGAGAATTTCAAAGGTTTACGATAAGTTATATCTAAAACACTGCTTAATTTATCGCCATATTTTGCCTCAAACCCTCCGGCAGAAAAATTGATATTTTGAACCATGTAAGGATTTGCAAAACTTAAACCTTCTTGCTGACCACTGCGCACTAAAAACGGACGATACACTTCAATATCATTCACGTAAATGAGGTTCTCATCAAAATTACCGCCGCGAACGCTGTATCCACTGCTTAATTCATTATTACTGCTTACGCCAATTTGTGTTTTTATGATATCTTCAATATTCCCGGTAGGAGTTGGTAATTGATAAAAAACTTTCGGATCAATTCGTACGATCTCTTCGGTACGCGTTTTGGTATCTGTAACTTCAACAATCTGTAGATCGTTCTTAAAAGTTAATACCGGCGAAAAGCTAATAGATTCATTTTCCTTCAGAAAGAACTGTTTTGAAAAGGTAACATGGCTAATGGAGTTAAATACAACTGTAATACTTTTGTTTGCAGGCACAACTAAAAAAAAATCGCCATTTTCCTTTGAATAGGTTGCAAATTTCGAATCTTCCTTAATGCCAATGCTTACATTTTCGATCACATTACCTTCAGAATCTTTTAAAACACCTTTAATGGAGCCTGTTTGCGCCTGAACAAAACTAAAACCGCAAAGAATTAATAGGATTAAATATTTTACTTTGATTGCCAATTAAGTGATAACGAAAATACGGTTAATTTATTTTATTCTGCAGCTATTATTGATGATGCAGTTGTTATAGGTTTGAATGCAGGCTTTAAAATAAAGAGCTTCTTTATCGTAATTTGCTTTGCCCATGAGGTTAAACTTTAAAAGCGAATCGGTTTTATAGTTAAATACCGAATTTAATTTAAGATCAGAGAAAACCAGGGCCAACGAATCATTGATGAGGTAATGCGATGAATTTGTGTAATAAAAGGCATGTCTGTTCTCTGTTTTCCGATACGAATTACCAAAGCAAAAGGCAGATTTTTTATATCCTAGATGATCCAATATGCTTGGCATTACATCCGATTGCTGGAAAACATGATCATACTTACCGGTTAAACTGTTATCGGGTTTATAAAACAAAACCGGAATAGTAAATTGTCCCACATTGTTGCTAAAGAAAGGATGGTCGCTGATGCTGCAATGATCGGCCAAAAGAACAAATAAAGTGTTTGCGTACCACTTTTGTTTTTTAGCGTGTTCAAAAAAGTTGCGTAAAGCGTGATCGCCATACCCAATACTTTCATGGTTCTCTAAATGGCCTTTTGGGAATTTGTTCTTGTATTTATCAGGGATGGCGTAGGGGTGATGCGAACTTAACGTGAAGATGGTTGAGTGAAAAGGTTCTTTCATTTGATTCATTTTCTCAACTGAATATTTAAAGAAAGGTTCATCCCAAATTCCCCAAAAGCCATCAAAATCGGCATCATTACCATATTCATTCCTGCCGTAATATTTTTCATAACCGGCTTGAATGGCATAACTGTCAAAATTCATAGTACCGTTAGAGCCACCGTGAAAAAAAGCTGTTGAATAACCTTCATTTTTTAATAAACCGGCAATGGAATTGTATTGATTATCGGCATAGGCACTGTTAATGAATGGGTTTTCCATTAATGACGGCATAGAAGATAAAATGGCCGGCACTCCTTCAATGGACTTATGTCCGTTTGAATATGCATTTGTAAACACCAGCGAATGATCCATCAAACTATCAAAAAACGGCGTATAGCTTTTTAAATTACCGAGCTTGGTGTATTCTTTAGAAAAACTTTCTAAAATAATGATCACCACATTATTTCTTAAAGAGGTATCATTATCAAAATGCTGAATGGGATCGTATACTTTACTTATCTGTTGGTCACCAAAATCAAATTCCAGTGGCTTCAACTCTTCCTTTTCAAGCGATTTGATGATGGTAAACGGACTGTTAACTAACAAACTGATGTATTGTGGTGAAGTGTATCTGGCGGCATCAACCACATCAATGGGAATACGTTGTACGCCACCTCTAATGCCAACAACAACTAGTATTCCACTGATAGCAAAGGATAAACTCAGTACCGAAATGTTCTTTAGGTCATAGGTATAATTGACAGGTTTGTGCTTTATTTTTTTATAGGCCTTTATTAAAAGATAGATCAATACAACATAGATGATCAACAATAGCCAATAATCTTTTAAATATTGCGGTAATAAGGTGCTTAGGTCGGTTTGCCCGCCTGCCTGTTTGAACAGATCGGCAGTGGAACGTTTTTTAATAAAAGGAAAATAGGCAACATCAATAAGGTTCAATAAAATGAAAAACGCGTTACAAATACCATACACCCATAATACTATTTTTTGGTAAAGTGCAGAGTTGTAAAAATGAAACGGTAAAATGGATAATAAGATGAATAGGGAATTACCAACCAAAACACTAAAGGTATCAAATCGTAAACTGTAAAAATTGATGGAAATAAGATCTATTGGACCAAGATCTTTAAAATGAATGTAATTGAATACGTAAAAAACCTGTCGTGAAATAAAATAGACCAGGTAAATTAATAATAAGCGTTTTAAGAGAACTGAGAGCTGTGAAATATATTGATTAAGCACAATTATTTTTATGCTAAATTAAGCTTTTAAAACAAAAAAAAACCACCTTTTCAGGTGGTTTTGATATTACTTTGGGTTATTCGTGTTTTGTTTTGATTTTTTCTCGCCCGGCAAACCTTTTTCGTTTATTGCCATACGGGTACCCGATTTTTTAGGCTCATCAGCTGTTTTTTTGGTACCAGGACCATTTTCTTTTGTAGCTGTTGCGCTTTCAGGTTGAACTGCAGCCTCTTTATTTTCTTTAGGCTTAGTTTCTTTTTTCTTAGGATCATTTTGAGCAGTTAAACCTAACGTTAAGGCAGTGATTGCAGCTACAGTAAAAACAATTTTTTTCATGGTATTAAATTTTTATTAAAGTTACTTATTAATTTCAAAAATTGGGCCAATCAAAGCAGTTTTAACTTATTTTAAAAGTTCCAAAGCCTCTTGAATGGAAATTAGCTCATCTTTAAAGGTTGCGATTATAAAGGCATCTGTAAATCCTTTTTCTTCTAATTCCTTACGGTATTTTTCAGCAGCATCGTATCCGGTAAAGCTTCCTGTTGTAAAACGTACGTTTCCTGTTGTGGTTGATTGCTTCTCTAATTGCTTAAGATCTTTAAATCGTTCTTCTGCAGCTGCTACTTGTGCCGGGCGCTTATTTGGACCTAATTGTATCTTAAATGCCACCAATTTCTTATTTACCGAACTAAACATTTTGTTTTCGTTCAAATCTTCTTTATATCCCTTTTCAACAGTTGCTTTCGTTTGGGTCATTGGTATACGCTTACCACCTTTATAAGCTGTAACAAATGCATCACTGTATCCTTGGATCACAAGATCAGCTCTTACAGCCGCCGCTTCCTCAATGGTTTTATAACCTTTAGTTACATAGCGGTAAACATTTTCGCCTGCATTTAATTCTAACACACCTGCACTTGTGTTAAATACACTTGTGGAGATCT
Source organism: Sphingobacteriaceae bacterium (assembly GCA_046345155.1). Lineage (GTDB taxonomy): Bacteria > Bacteroidota > Bacteroidia > B-17B0 > Aurantibacillaceae > Aurantibacillus. The sequence goes on along the minus strand of JBKDKI010000065.1, from coordinate 96,025 downwards.
TATTTTTAAAGGCACCTAATTGCACACGGTAAACAACATCATCTTTTCCAAACGATTCAATAGCGTTACCTTCAGTATCATTAGCAGTTGTGGTTGATGTGTTATTTGGGTTAATATTATTGGCAACTTTACTTGAATCAGCTCCCGATTTATTATCATCGATCTTTTCCTGATTCAATAACATCGTCAATTCATCTTCAGTTAAACGAGTGATCTTTTTACCCTTCATTTTTGCTACAGCAGCATCCTTATTACCCATTTGAACATATTCATCACGGCGTTTTGCCGCGTTCTTTATCTTCTTATAATTTCCTGAAGTATAAACAATTGTTGTACCATCTTCTAAAGTAGTGGAATTAATATCGCCAATACTTAATAAAAACGCCATTTCATCGCTAGGGATAGAACCGTTGTAACGTGCTAACTCAACAGTGTATACATCTCTGTCTTTATTGGCCTGATCAACTTTCGTTTTGTTTGAATTCAAAGCAAATACATTCCCTACATATTCAGTGGTCATGTTGGCATCGGTTGAATCATTCATGTATTGATCATACCATTTTTTCCAATGATCATCATTCAATGCAACACCTTTTGCGTCAACTACCAAACCTGTAGGAGTGCTCGGTTCGTCGTCTCTGTAATTTGGTACGCCATCATTATCTGTATCCTCCGGACAACCATCTGCAGTTACCTTAGCTTCTTTAGGAGTACCTTGGCACTTATCATTCCAATCGGTAACACCATCCTGATCGTAATCGGTTGAATCAAGAGCAAGCCAGTTAACATTCTGGTAGGCATCGCTTTTCTTTTTCTTTTGAATTGGTTTTGCAATTAGATCGTATTGTAATGAAACCGAAGTGTAAGAGAATTTATCTTTAATTTTATTACCTCTATTCTGCTCATTTAAACCATCTATATAATCTGTAGCAGTAAAGAAGTATTGGAAATTCATTTTTAGATCAACACGATCTGTAACTTTCATTATAAAACCAGCACCAATCGGAACTGCCCACGATCTTTCAGGGTATTTGCCAAACAAAGCAACATTACTTTCGCGTACATCGGTTTCATAAACGTAATCTCTTTTTAAAGTGTTGGCATACTGTGCACCAGGCGCACCTTCCGGCATATCTTTTATACTACCGTCGCTCCAGTAATAATACGTGTTGCCGTTTGCATCTTTAATATCTGTTTTACTTAAAAACTCAAAACCGGTAACCCCTAATGAAAGGTAAGGTCTAACTGTAAATCTATCAGGAATAAAATTTCCAAAGTCATACAACAAGTTCAATCCACCGGCTCTGATCTCCGAAATAAAATTGGCATGTCGGTCAAGTTTATTTTCATGCGCACCTAATTTCCCAAACATAACATTAAAGTTAAGTTGAAGATATCGCGTTAGGCGTTGAGAAATGTTGAGGTCAAAAGCGTAGCGCGCAGTTAATGGCGATTGAAAATGTTTCGAATAAATATCTCCGTCAAAACCTAATCGACCAGTACCTAGTGCCACCTTAGGTTTTAAAGCCTGGTCGGCAGCATTAAATGCAGAATCTTGCTCAGAAGTGCTAGCGGTAAGGTCTTCACTTTCGTGATATAATCCTTTAGCAACAACAGTTTCAGTAGGGATAACTTTGGTGTTAAGGTCCGTAAAAAGAGAGTCACCAACCTTTTCTGGTCCTTTGTATTTAAACCAAGGTTCAGGCTCGTTTATATAATATTGCAGTAATTCTTCAGGCGTAAGCTTGTCAAGAGCAGATGTATCTTGTTGAGCCTTAACATAACAAGTAACCAGGAGCAATATGAATACACTTATTTTCTTGAACATATTTACATGGTAAAAATAATAAAATTATTTGAACCATTTTTGATTTGTTAGCATTAATGCTTCCTGAACCGTAATTCTTTTTGAACCATTATAAGCAACAACAAATGCAGAAGTGATATTTGAGCGAACGTCTTCACGCTGATCTCTTGCATTTTTGTACTCACCGTGGTTACCGATCATGAATTTGTTCATTCCGCCATGCATTTCGCTAATGATGTTACCTTTAACGCCAAACTTTCTTGACAATGTTTGAGCAGTCACAGCGCTATTGTTAAAAGCACCTATTTGCACACGGTAATTAATATCTCCGCTTCTGTTCTCGGTTATTGTTTTTGCAGTATTCTCAGTGTTATTATTAGTAGTTTCAGGTGTTGTGGTTGTTGTTACTACAGGTGTTGTTGTGTTGGTATTGGTTGGCACTTCGGTAGGAGTAGGAACCGCAGATGGAGTTGAAGCCACAATAGGTGTAGTGGTTGCTACTTTGTCTGCCGATGGTGTATTTGGCAATGTAACAACCTGCATAATGAACTTTTTGCTTTGATCGTTAGCCAGGTAAGAGAATTCACCATTTAAACTAACCATCGATGTGCTTCTACCACTTAATAAGTAAGAAATGATAACTTCTTCTTTAGCTGGTAATGTTACCCAAACAAATTTGATCTTTCCATCAGCAACTGAAAACGAACTTTCAGAGGTGCTAACAGATTTTGCGGTATAACCTGCAGGTAACTCATCTGAATATTTAGCAAAACCTTTAATTGAACCTTTTGTGATCTTTAATTCGATCAAATGTTCATCCGGATTACTACCTGGTTTAATATATCTTACAACGGTTACACTTCCCGGAGGCTCATCATTTAAGCTGGTTGTTGGTGTGGTTATTGTATTGCTTGTTGTATTTGTATTAGCTACTGAAGGTGTTTCTGCCGGGGTTGTTGGTGTAGAAGCAACACTTGGTGTAACAGCTGGTGTTGTTGGAGTAGAGGCAACAGTTGGCGTAACTGCAGGCGTTGAAGGTGTTGTTGATGCCATAGTTGGTGTTGAAGTGGTTGTGCTTGTATTAGATGCAACCGGGGTTGATTCATTACCTATGTTGATCTCTACCGGAGCCATTTCAACAACTTGTTTGGCATTATTTTCAACATAAGAAAATTTACCACCAATTGTTTTAGCGCCTGACAATGTTGCGTCTGCCTTTAAATTAAATTTTACGATCACTTCATCTTCGGTTGGTAAAGCAGGCCATACCCATTTTACGATCCCTGGAGTAAAACTAAAGTTTCCACCTTTGCTTTCAACTTCTGTTGCGGTGAAGCCTTCAGGCATTTCTAACTGAAGTTTAGCGAAGCCACCAAGGCCTCCTTTTTTAACTCTTACTTCTATTGCAACTTCCGAACCGGGTTGCATGTTTTTTGGAAAATTACCGGATACGCTTATTCCGTCTGCTTTTGAGAAGATACCTATTATAAAAAATAGGATGGCGTTAAATGAAATAATTAAAAATTTTATCATGTCACTAAAATAGATGTAAAAAAACCACGCATTTTTTGCGTGGCTCCTATTTTAATAACAACGATTTGTTAAAAGATGCGGTGATTATAAACAACCGGTTCTTCCGCCATCAACAGGTAAATTAATACCATTTATATAGGATGCACTCGGGCTCGCTAAAAAGGCTACAGCATTGGCTATCTCTGTTGATTCGGCAAAACGGCCCATCGGAATTTCGTGCAACATCTCGTTCTTTACACTATCATTGCTTGTGTTTGTTTTCAAGGCTTTATTATCAATAATACTGCTTAAACGTTGTGTAGCGGTTGCGCCAGGTAGCACATTGTTAACGGTAATATTAAATTTACCAAGTTCATTGGCCATGGTTTTCGACCAATTAGCAACTGCGGCTCTTATTGTATTGCTCACACCTAAATTAGGTAACGGTTGTTTTACTGACGTACTGATGATGTTGATAATACGGCCATAGCCACTGTTCTTCATGCCATCAATACATGCTTGCGCTAATATATGATTGCATATTAAATGCTGATTAAAAGCAGTTAAGAATTCATCTGTTTTTGCGGCGTGAACGGGTCCTGCAGGAGGGCCTCCGGTATTATTAATTAAAATATTTACCGGACCGCTTCGTTGAATAAACGCTTCTGTTAATTCTTTAAGCTTGGCAGCATCACCAAAATCAACACATAAATAAGAGTGAATTTGATTATCACCGGTTGGCAATTCACTTTTTGTTTTTTTAAGAGCCTCTTCGTTACGAGCAACCAGTGTAACATTGCATCCCATTGAAGCAAGTTCCATTGCAACTGCTTTTCCTATTCCTTGTGTGCTTCCGCAAACAATGGCGCGTTTATTCTTTAGATCTAAATTCATAGGATAAATGTAAAGTTTTTTATGTTTAATTATTGTTCTTCGTTGGTCATTTTTATAAGTTCATTGGCTATATCGCTTTCAAATCCTCTGCTCACCACGTATTGTAATACCTTGTATTTCTTTTTGTAGTCGTTCTTCTCCTTGGTTTCCTTCCATTTTTTATGGATCAGTTTTTCCAAGGTTTGCAAGTATTCTTTATCTTCAATTTGTTTCAAGGCCTTTTTAATGCTGTAATCACTCACCTTGCGCATCTTCAATTCCTGTTTGATCTTATTCTTTCCCCAATGTTTGATCCTGAATTTCCCTCGCGCAAAGGATTCGGCAAAACGTTCCTCGTTCAAAAAATTATCTGAGATCAATACTGCAATTGCCTGTTCAACATCTGCTTTATTTAAACCGTATTCATACAATTTGTTTTGGGTCTCATAATGCGATCGCTCCTGATAGGCGCACCAATTCTTGATTTTTTCGATAGCAACTGGTAAACTCAGTTTTATTTTCTTTTCTTTGTGATCCATTTCTGCACCAACAAATTTATTTAATAAGAACCATGGCAAACGCGCTTCCTTTAAATTTTTTAAACAGCTTAAGGTCTGTAAAAGGTTTTAACGAAGAAGCATTAATTAAAGCCCATGAGAATGATAAATTGCCGGTTTCTGTTAGGTTAAATCCCAATAAACGAACCGAGTTGAAATTTGAATTGGATGGATCTGTTCCTTGGACATCAGATGCCTATTATTTAAAAGACAGACCGGTTTTTACCGCCGACCCCTTGTTTCATGCGGGTTGCTATTATGTGCAAGAGGCATCATCCATGTTTGTGGAGCATGTTTTAAAACAAACGGTTGATCTTTCTTCTGATTTGTTTGCTTTGGATCTGTGTGCCGCACCTGGCGGAAAGACCACTATTTTAAGTTCGCTTTTAAGTAAGGAAAGTGTATTGGTAGCTAATGAAGTTATAAAGAATAGGGCAGATATTTTAAGTTATAATTTGGCCAAATGGGGCAATTGTAATCATATAGTAACGAATAGTGAAACGAGCTCATTTTCAGGCATTAACGGCTTGTTTGATGTAGTATTGATTGATGCACCTTGCAGTGGCAGCGGATTATTCAGAAAACAACCGGATGCAATTAATGAATGGAATGAGGAGGCTGTTTTAAAATGCGGAGATCGTCAGCAAAAAATACTTACCGATATTTTACCAAGTTTGAAAACCAATGGTGTTTTGGTTTATAGTACATGTAGTTATTCAGTTCAGGAAAATGAAGAGATCGTTAAATGGATGCTGGATAATAATGATGTAGAATTGGTTCAAATTAAGATGGACGCTGCCTGGGGAATTGAAGATACCGGTTTAGGTTACCGCTTTTATCCATATAATTTGCAAGGGGAAGGCTTCTTTTGCGCTGTTTTCAGAGTTTTAGATTATAGATCGGAATTTCATCTCAAGCAAAAAGGAAATTTAAAAGAAGCAACTAAAGGCGAAATGGAGATCATCCATCCTTTTTTAAATATAGATTTTGAACACAAAGTGATCAATCATCAAGGTGATTATAAATTACTGAATACTAAAATATTACAACTATTAAATGCTTTAAAGAGCACCTTGTATTTAAAGCAAGTTGGTACCAGTTTAGGGGAGATAAAACAAGCAGATCTGATCCCCCATCATTTTTTAGCACTTTCTAACTATACAAACACTGGTATTGAAAGGATTGAACTTAATGATAATGAAGCGATTAAGTTTTTGAAAAAAGAAAATTTCGATCATAGTCATTCTACAACAGGCTTAAAATTAATTACACATAAAAATTTTGGTATTGGATGGGCAAAAGTTTTAAATAACCGTGCCAACAATTATTTACCACAAAATTACATGATCATTAATAAAGAAATTGGCCTTTGAAAGTGGCAATGCATCTGGATTTGAACGTCTCAAAAAAATAATTAAAATATTTTTTATTTTTATTTTGTTTAAACCAAATAATTATATAATTTTGCAGTCCCCAAATTAAGGGGATTGTTCTTTAAAATTAAAACAATTTAAAAGCCGAAGTAGCTCAGCTGGTAGAGCCACTGATTTGTAATCAGTAGGTCGGGGGTTCGAGTCCCTTCTTCGGCTCTTTTTTTTTGTTTGGGGTAATACCAGAGTGGCCAAATGGGGCAGACTGTAAATCTGCTGACTTCGTCTTCGGTGGTTCGAATCCATCTTACCCCACTGAGGTCGACGAAGCAAAAGCGTAGTCGACCCTGTTGCTTAAAGTATCCTTAAAAAGGTACTAAAAGCGGAAGTAGCTCAATTGGTAGAGCTCCAGCCTTCCAAGCTGGAGGTTGCGGGTTCGAGACCCGTCTTCCGCTCAAAAATTGTTGGAAAGAGGAGTTGAAAATACCCGTTTGATACGGACAGAGCGACAAGAGGCTTGTGCATCACGGTCGATTTAGCACTGGATGTCCCCAAAATGAGGGACTTTTCGAGTATCTAAACGTGTAGTTCTTTAAAAATACTGGGTTGATTGGTGCGAAAGATTGAGTAAAAAGCTGTTGTAGCTCAGTGGTAGAGCACTTCCTTGGTAAGGAAGAGGTCGGCAGTTCAATCCTGCTCAACAGCTCAAAAAAAACTTGAGAGGTCGACAGTTCTCCCGATAGCTATCGGGACTGCTCAACAGCTCAAAATTAAACGAGATTAGTATAAAACTAATATAAAACAAAACAAGTAAATAAATAAAACTATGGCAAAAGAAAAATTCGACCGTTCCAAACCACACGTAAACATTGGAACAATTGGTCACGTTGACCACGGAAAAACTACCTTAACTGCAGCAATTACAACTGTATTAGCTGACAAAGGTTTAGCAGAAAAACGTGATTTCTCTTCAATCGACAACGCTCCTGAAGAAAAAGAACGCGGTATCACAATCAACACTTCACACGTTGAGTACCAAACTGAAAAACGTCACTACGCTCACGTTGACTGTCCTGGTCACGCTGACTACGTAAAGAACATGGTTACTGGTGCTGCTCAAATGGATGGTGCTATCTTAGTTGTAGCTGCTACTGATGGTCCAATGCCACAAACTCGTGAGCATATCCTTTTAGCTCGTCAGGTAGGTGTACCTCGTATCGTGGTTTTCATGAACAAGGTTGACATGGTTGAAGATGCTGAGTTATTAGACTTAGTTGAAATGGAAGTTCGTGAATTATTATCATTCTACAAGTTTGATGGTGATAACACTCCGATCATCCGTGGTTCAGCTTTAGGTGGATTAAACAAAGATCCAAAATGGGTTGATAAAATTATGGAATTAATGAACGCGGTAGATGAGTATATTCCTCTTCCTCCACGTGAAAAAGATAAGCCGTTCTTGATGCCGGTAGAAGACGTATTTACGATCACTGGTCGTGGTACTGTTGCAACTGGTCGTATTGAAACTGGTGTTATTAACTCTGCTGATCCAGTAGACATCATTGGTATGGGTGCTGAGAAACTTTCTTCTACTGTAACTGGTGTTGAAATGTTCCGTAAGATCCTTGACTACGGTGAGGCTGGAGATAACGTAGGTTTATTATTACGTGGTGTTGAGAAAAAAGACATCAAACGTGGTATGGTTATCATTAAGCCAGGTACTGTAAAACCACACGCTAAGTTCAAAGCTGAGGTTTACATCTTGAAAAAAGAAGAAGGTGGACGTCACACTCCATTCCAAAATAAATACCGTCCTCAATTCTATTTCCGTACAACAGACGTTACTGGAGAGATCACTTTAGAAGCTGGTCGCGAAATGGTAATGCCTGGTGATAACGTAACTATTGAGGTTGCATTGATCAACCCTATCGCTATGGATAAAGGTTTACGTTTCGCTATCCGCGAAGGTGGACGTACCGTAGGTGCGGGTCAGGTTACTGAAATTTTAGACTAATTGCCATAGTCATAAATATAGGCAAAATGGCTCCCCGAAAGGGATAGCCATTTTGCCATTTATAATAGGTGATAAAATTTAAAAATTCTACGGGTGTGGTGCAATGGTAGCATACCGGTCTCCAAAACCGTTGATGGGAGTTCGAATCTCTCCACCCGTGCTTCGATCGCCGAAGCTTCAGCGATGGCGATCAACAATCCTCATGCCTGATACTTTCAGGATGAGTGAGAGATGTTAAAAAATTAAAGAAATAAGAAATGAGTAAATTTTCTGAATACTTAAGCGAAACAAAAAACGAACTGGTAAACAAAGTGAGTTGGCCAACTTGGCAAGAGTTACAAGGTAGCGCAGTTGTGGTAATGGTTTCTTCGGTTATCATTGCTTTGATCGTGTTCCTTATGGATCTTGGCTTTGAGAATTTAATGAAAGCAGCTTACAGTTTAGTTAGTTAATAAATAAAGATTTTTAAAATGGCTGAAGTAACTAAAACCGAAAGTGGTATTGCAAAGAAGTGGTACGTTGTGCGTGCTATCAGCGGGCAAGAAAAAAAGGTTAAACAATATATTGAAGTTGAGATCTCACGTTTGAAGTTGAATGATTACGTGTCGCAGGTGTTGATCCCAACTGAAAAGATCATCCAGATCCGTAACGGAAAGAAAACTACAAAAGAGCGTTCTTTCTATCCGGGTTATGTATTAATTGAAGCAAATCTTTCTGGTGAGATCCCTCACATCATTAAAAATATTACCGGTGTTATTGGCTTTTTAGGTGAAACCAAAGGTGGAGATCCAGTGCCAATGCGCTTAAGCGAAGTGAACCGTATCTTAGGTAAGGTTGATGAGTTAACTGAGAGCGAAGGTACAATGGCTACCAATTACATGGTAGGCGAATCGGTTAAGGTAATTAATGGTCCATTTAACGGATTCAATGGTATCATTGAAGAGGTAATGGAAGACAAGAAGAAAATTAAAGTTACCGTGAAGATATTTGGTCGTAAACAACCGGTTGAATTGAATTTCGGTGAGGTTGAAAAAGAATAATAAACGAATTGAAGGGTTTACCGGATTAGAAGAGGTGCTTTGCTGCTTCCAACTCAAAGTACCCCGATAACTATCGGGGCTCGAAACGGAAACCTAACAATAAACAAATAAAACAAATAACAAAATGGCAAAAGAGTTATCAGCAATTGTAAAGTTGCAAATCAAAGGTGGAGCTGCTAACCCATCGCCTCCTATCGGTCCTGCTTTAGGTGCCAAAGGTGTTAACATTATGGAGTTCTGTAAGCAATTTAATGCTAGAACTCAAGAACAACCTGGTAAAATTTTACCGGTTATCATTAATGTTTACTCTGATAAGTCGTTTGATTTCGTTATCAAACGTCCACCAGTTGCAGTTCAGATCAAAGAGGCTACTAAAGTGCAAACAGGTTCTGCTACAAGTAACCGTAAAAAAGTTGGTTCGATCTCTTGGGATCAGATCAAAAAAATTGCAGAAGATAAAATTGTAGACATGAACTGTTTTACAATGGAATCAGCAATGAGCATGGTTGCAGGTACTGCACGTAGTATGGGTATAACTGTTTCCGGACAGAAACCTTTCTAATTAAATTATTATTAACAAAAAAAACGCTTTCAAAAAATGGCAACGTTAACTAAAAAAAGAAAAGCTTCTGAAGCAAAGTATGATGCTACAAAAGCTTACTCCGTTGCAGATGCGTCAAAGGTTGTAAAAGATATTACAACTACTAAATTTGATGCTTCTGTGGATCTTGCGATCCGTTTAGGAGTTGATCCTAGGAAAGCTAATCAAATGGTTCGTGGAACTGTTACTTTACCTCACGGAACCGGTAAAACAATGCGTGTATTAGCAATTGTTACACCGGATAAAGAAGCTGAGGCTAAAGCTGCAGGTGCTGACTACGTTGGATTAGACGAGTACATAGAGAAGATCAAAGGTGGATGGACTGATGTAGATGTGATCATCACCATGCCTTCTGTAATGGGTAAAGTAGGTGCTTTAGGTCGTGTGTTAGGTCCTCGTGGCTTAATGCCAAACCCAAAAACCGGTACCGTTACAATGGATATTGGTAAGGCAGTTCAAGATTCAAAAGGTGGTAAAATTGATTTTAAAGTAGACAAAGCTGGTATCATCCATGCAGGTGTTGCAAAAGTATCGTTTGATGCTGCTAAAATTGCCGACAATGCAAATGAGATCATTCAGGCTATCTTAAAGTTGAAACCATCTAGTGCAAAAGGTACATACGTAAAATCAATTACTATGAGCAGCACTATGAGTCCTGGTATCATCATTGACACGAAATCATTTAATTAAACCGCTTTGTGAAATGATCCGCTAAGGAAAATTTCAAAGGCAAAAAAAGAAAAACAATAGCATGAATAAAGCTGAAAAAACACAAGTAATAGATGAGTTGGTTAGCCAATTGAACGCTAACAACAAAATTTATTTGGCTGATTGTTCTTCATTAACTGTTGAAAAAGTAAATAATTTCCGCAGAGCTTGTTTCGCTAAAAACATTTCAGTAAAAGTGGTTAAAAACACCTTATTGAAAAAAGCGATCGAGCGTGCAAGCGATTCACGTTTAGCTGATCTTATCCCTGCACTAAAAGGCGAAACAGCTTTGATCTTTACAGAAGTATCTAATGCTCCTGCAAAAGTTATCAAAGAATTTCGTAAAGGTGGAAATAAGCCTTTATTAAAGGCGGCTTACGTTGAAGAAATGGTTTACATTGGCGACAATCAACTAGATGCTTTAGCATCGTTGAAATCGAAGAACGAGATGATTGCAGAGGTAGTTTCATTATTGAAATCTCCAATACAACGCGTTATCGGTGGCCTAGAAAACAAAAAAGGTGGCGAAGATGCTGCGGCATAATAACCATTGAAAAACAATCAAAAAACAAAAAACAATTAATTAACAATTTTAAATCCATAATAAAATGGCAGATGTAAAATCAATAGCTGAAACATTAGTAAGCTTAACAGTAAAAGAAGTACAAGAATTATCTCAAATATTAAAAGATGAGTACGGAATTGAGCCTGCTGCTGCTGCAGTAGTTGTATCAGGTGGTGCTGGTGGTGGCGAAGCTGCTGCTGCTAAAACAACTTTCGACGTAATTTTACAGGACGCAGGTGCTGGTAAATTAGGTGTAGTAAAAGTTGTAAAAGACTTAACAGGTTTAGGATTAAAAGAAGCTAAAGATTTAGTTGACGGTGCTCCAAAACCAGTTAAAGAAGGTATTAGCAAAGAAGAAGCTGAAGCTATTAAAAAAGCTTTAGAAGAAGCTGGTGCTAAGGTTGAAGTAAAATAATACTTTACCTAAAAACCATTTGGAAAACGGCTGGGAGCTAGGCTCCCGCCATTTTCCTTTTGTTGTTTATAAGAACAGCAAAACAAAAAGTCCTCTTCATTGTATTAATTTAACCAACTATAACCTTGGCAACAATTAAAAATCAAAAACGAGTTAATTTCTCGTCAAATAAATTCCCGATCGATTATCCAGATTTTTTGGATATTCAAATCAAATCATTCCAAGATTTCTTTCAGTTAGAAACTACTCCTGATAACCGTAAAAAAGAAGGGTTATTTAAGGTGTTCGCTGAAAACTTCCCAATCTCTGATGCACGAAACAACTTCGTGTTGGAGTTCAAGGATTATTACATTGACCCTCCTCGTTATGCTATAGAAGAGTGTATTGAGCGCGGATTAACTTATAGTGTGCCTTTAAAGGCAAAATTGTATCTGTATTGTACAGATCCTGAGCATGAGGATTTTGAGCCGATCATGCAGGACGTGTATTTAGGAACCATCCCATACATGTCGCCTAAAGGATCTTTTATCATAAATGGTGCTGAGCGTGTTATTGTTTCTCAATTACACCGTTCACCAGGCGTGTTCTTTGGTCAAAGCCGTCACGCTAACGGAACTAAATTATACAGCGCGCGTGTTATTCCATTCAAGGGTTCTTGGATCGAATTCGCCACTGATATCAATAACGTGATGTACGCTTACATCGATCGTAAGAAAAAATTACCTGTAACTACTTTACTTCGTGCTATCGGTTTCGAAAGCGATAAGCAAATTCTCGAGATCTTTGGTCTAGCTGATGAAGTAAAAGTTTCTAAAGCAGGTTTAAAGCGTGAAGTTGGACGTCGTTTAGCTGCACGTGTATTAAAAACATGGATCGAGGACTTCGTTGATGAGGATACCGGAGAGGTAGTTTCTATCGAACGTAACGAAGTTATCATTGATCGTGAAACTGTATTAGAAGACGATCATATTGATCTGATCTGTGATTCTGGCGTAAAATCTATCATCCTTCATAAGGAAGATGTGAATAGCGCTGATTACGCGATCATCTATAACACATTACAAAAAGATTCAACAAACTCAGAAAAAGAAGCGATCGAATTCATTTACCGTTTGCTTCGTAATGCTGAGCCACCAGATGAGGAAACTGCTCGTGGTGTAATTGATAAATTATTCTTCTCTGACAAACGTTACGATCTAGGTGAAGTAGGACGTTACCGTATTAACAAAAAATTCGGTATCGATATCCCAATGGATATCCGCGTTCTTACCAAGGAAGATATGATCCTGATCATTAAATATTTGATCGAGTTAATTAACTCTAAAACAAATGTGGATGATATCGATCACTTATCTAACCGTCGTGTACGTACAGTTGGTGAGCAATTGTATTCTCAGTTCGGTGTTGGTTTAGCGCGTATCGCACGTACTATCCGTGAGCGCATGAACGTTCGTGATAACGAGGTGTTCTCGCCAACCGATTTGATCAACGCAAAAACTTTATCTTCTGTTATCAACTCTTTCTTCGGAACTAACCAGTTATCTCAGTTCATGGATCAAACAAATCCATTATCAGAGATCACTCACAAGCGTCGTCTTTCGGCACTCGGGCCAGGAGGTCTTTCTCGTGAGCGTGCAGGTTTCGAGGTTCGTGACGTTCACTACACCCACTATGGTCGTTTATGTACAATTGAAACACCAGAGGGTCCAAACATTGGTTTGATCTCTTCATTATGCGTATTCGCTAAAGTAAATAAATTAGGTTTCATTGAAACTCCTTTCCGCACTGTAAACAATGGTAAGGTAGAGATCAATAAGCCGGTTATTTATTTAACTGCTGAAGAAGAAGATCAAAAGAACATTGCACAAGCTAATGTGGAGTTAGATGACAAAGGAAACTTTATCACTCAAAAAGTAACTTCACGTTTAGAAGGTGATTTCCCAATATTAGAGCCAAGCAACATCAATTTAATGGACGTTGCGCCTAATCAAATTGCATCTATTGCGGCTTCATTGATTCCGTTCTTAGAGCATGATGATGCTAACCGTGCCTTGATGGGATCAAACATGCAACGTCAGGCAGTTCCATTATTACGCCCACAAGCTCCAATTGTAGGTACAGGTATTGAGGCACGTGTTGCTGAAGATAGCCGTGTATTGATCAATGCAGAGAATAACGGTGTTGTGGAATATGTTGATGCTCGTGAAATTGTTATTCGTTACAACCGCTCTGAAGAAGAAAAATTAGTAAGCTTCGAAGGTGATGTAAAAACATACAAATTAACCAAGTTCCAAAAAACCAACCAAAGTACTTGTATGAACTTAAAGCCAATCGTTAAGAAAGGTGATAAAGTTTCAAAAGGACAAGTATTATGCGAAGGTTATGCAACTGAAGATGGTGAGTTGGCATTAGGACGTAACTTAAAAGTAGCGTTCATGCCTTGGAAAGGTTACAACTTTGAGGATGCGATCGTGATCTCTGAAAAGATCGTTCGCGATGATATCTTCACTTCAATTCATATTGATGAGTACACTTTAGAAGTTCGTGACACAAAACGTGGTTTAGAAGAGTTAACTCCGGATATTCCTAATGTTAGTGAAGAAGCTACTAAAGACCTTGATGAGAACGGTATTGTTCGCGTTGGTGCTGATGTAAAAGAAGGCGATATCTTGATCGGTAAGATCACTCCAAAAGGTGAAACTGACCCTTCTCCGGAAGAGAAATTATTACGCGCGATCTTTGGTGATAAAGCTGGTGATGTGAAAGATGCATCATTAAAAGTATCTCCATCTATCAAAGGTGTGGTAATTGATAAGAAGTTATTCTCTCGTGCAATTAAAGATAAAAAGACAAAGGCTGAAGAAAAGCCAATGATCGAAAAATTAGATGCAGAACACGAGAAGAACGTTTATAATTTGAAATTAAAATTAGTTGACAAATTATTCGTTCTTGTGAATGGAAGAACTTCGCAAGGTGTTACAAATATTTTAGGTGAAGAAATTATTCCTCGCGGAACTAAGTTCACTCAAAAATTATTAGAGCGCGTTGATTATTCAGAAGTAAATCCTAGTAACTGGACAACTGATAAAGATAAAAATGAATTAGTTGAGCGTTTATTGCACAACTTCATGATCCAGTACAATGATCTATTAGGAAAATACAAGCGCGAGAAATTCCAAATTTCAGTTGGTGATGAGTTACCAAACGGAATTGTAAAATTAGCTAAGGTATACATCGCACAAAAACGTAAATTAAAAGTGGGTGATAAGATGGCGGGTCGTCACGGTAACAAGGGTATTGTTGCCCGTATCGTAAAAGACGAAGATATGCCATTCTTAGAAGATGGAACGCCTGTAGATATTGTGTTAAATCCATTAGGTGTACCTTCTCGTATGAACTTGGGTCAGATCTATGAAACAGTTCTTGCGTGGGCAGGTCAAAAATTAGGAATGAAGTTCGCTACTCCTATTTTTGATGGTGCTTCAATGGACGAGATCGATGAGTACAGCAAAAAAGCTGGTATCCCTCAGTACGGTAGAACATACTTGTATGATGGTGGAACCGGTGAGCGTTTCGATCAGCCTGCAACTGTAGGTATCATTTACATGTTGAAATTAGGTCACATGGTTGATGATAAGATGCACGCTCGTTCAATCGGACCATATTCATTAATTACGCAACAGCCTTTAGGTGGTAAAGCACAATTCGGTGGTCAGCGTTTTGGTGAGATGGAGGTTTGGGCGTTAGAAGCATACGGTGCAGCAAACGTGTTACAAGAATTATTAACTGTGAAGTCAGATGATGTTATCGGTCGTGCAAAAGCTTATGAAGCAATTGTAAAGGGTGAGAACATCCCAACTCCTGGTATCCCTGAATCATTCAATGTATTATTGCATGAGTTAAGAGGCTTGGCGTTAGATATCACAATGGATTAATATTCGTTAGTAGAGCAGAGTTGCGGTAAAAATCTCAACTCTCTCGAACTGACACTTTGGAACTTAAATAAATTAAAAACAATTAAACCATCAAACATGGCTTTAAGAAGAGATAACAAACAAAAATCAAATTTCTCTAAAATTACTATCAGCTTAGCTTCACCTGAAACTATCTTGAAACGTTCAAGTGGTGAGGTTCTAAAGCCTGAAACGATCAACTATCGTACTTACAAACCTGAAAGAGATGGTTTGTTTTGCGAGCGTATCTTTGGTCCTGTAAAGGATTATGAGTGCCACTGTGGTAAGTACAAGCGTATCCGTTACAAGGGTATAGTTTGCGACCGTTGCGGTGTTGAGGTTACTGAAAAGAAAGTTCGTCGTGAACGTATGGGACACATCAATTTAGTTGTGCCTGTTGCTCACATCTGGTATTTCCGTTCGTTACCAAATAAAATTGGTTACTTATTGGGTTTACCTACTAAGAAATTAGATATGATCATTTACTACGAGCGTTACGTAGTAATTAATGCCGGTGCTGCTGCTGAGAACGGTGTAAGCTACTTAGATTTCTTAACTGAAGAAGAGTACTTGAACATTGTTGACAGCTTACCAAAAGAGAACGGAATGTTGGATGAAACAGATCCTAACAAATTCGTTGCTAAAATGGGTGCTGAAGCATTACAAGATCTATTATCGCGTTTAGACCTAGATTCATTATCATATGAATTACGTCATAAAGCGAGCAACGAAACTTCGCAACAACGTAAGAACGAAGCGTTGAAGCGTTTGCAAGTTATTGAAGCATTCCGTCAGGCAAACCAAAATGTGGTTAACAAGCCTGAGTGGATGATCATTAAAGTGGTTCCGGTTATTCCACCGGAGTTACGTCCTTTAGTTCCATTGGATGGTGGCCGTTTTGCTACATCTGACTTAAATGATCTTTACCGTCGTGTTATTATCCGTAACAACCGTTTAAAGCGTTTAATTGAAATTAAAGCTCCTGATGTTATCTTACGTAACGAGAAACGTATGTTACAAGAATCAGTTGATTCATTGTTCGACAACTCTCGTAAATCAAATGCGGTAAAAACCGAAAGCAACCGTGCATTGAAATCATTATCTGATTCATTGAAAGGTAAGCAAGGTCGTTTCCGTCAGAACTTATTAGGTAAACGTGTTGACTATTCTGCTCGTTCGGTAATTGTTGTAGGTCCTGAATTAAAATTACACGAGTGCGGTTTACCAAAAGAAATGGCAGCTGAGTTATTCAAACCATTTATCATTCGTAAAATGATCGAGCGTGGTATTGTAAAAACAGTAAAATCAGCTAAGAAAATTGTTGATAGAAAAGAGCCAATTGTTTGGGATATCTTAGAGAACGCTTTAAAAGGACACCCGGTATTATTAAACCGTGCTCCAACCCTCCACAGATTAGGTATTCAGGCATTCCAACCTAAATTGATCGAAGGAAAAGCTATTCAGTTACACCCATTGGTTTGTACAGCGTTCAACGCCGATTTCGACGGTGACCAGATGGCGGTTCACGTTCCATTAGGACATGCCGCAATTTTGGAAGCTCAGATCTTGATGTTAGCTGCTCACAACATCTTAAACCCTTCAAACGGTGCACCGGTAGCGGTTCCATCGCAAGACATGGTTTTAGGTTTATATTACTTAACAAAAGGTAAGAAGAACCTAAAAGATGATGCAGTAAGAGGTGAAGGAAAAATATTCTATAGTGCAGAAGAGGTGAACATTGCTTTAAACGAGAAGCAAGTTGACTTACATGCAACTATCAAAGTAAAAATTACAAATGCTTGGGAAGGTGATAAATTAGTTACTAAAGTAATTGATACTACCGTAGGTCGTGTTATATTCAACACTGTTGTGCCACACGAAGTAGGTTTCATCAACGAATTATTAACTAAGAAATCATTACGTGACATCATCGGTAACGTTATCAAACGTTCGGGTATGGCTGTTGCTGCTAAATTCTTAGATGATATCAAAGAATTAGGATTCCGTACAGCGTTCAAAGGTGGTTTATCGTTCAACTTAGGCGATATTCAAACACCAGCTGAAAAAGCAAAAATTATTAGCGATGCGCAAGAGCAAGTTGATGAAGTAATTGCAAACTATAACATGGGTTTCATTACCAACAACGAGCGTTACAATCAGATCATCGATATCTGGACGCATGCTAACTCTAAAGTAACGAAGAAGGTATTAGATAAGTTAAGTACAGAAAGACAAGGTTTCAACGCCGTGTATATGATGCTTGACTCTGGTGCTCGTGGTAGTAAGGAACAGATTAAGCAGTTAAGTGGTATGCGTGGTTTGATGGCTAAGCCTCAAAAAGCGGGTGATACTACTGCATCTATCATCGAGAATCCGGTATTATCTAACTTCCGTGAAGGTTTATCCATTTTAGAATACTTTATTTCAACCCACGGTGCTCGTAAAGGTTTGGCCGATACAGCGTTAAAAACTGCCGATGCTGGTTACTTAACCCGTCGTTTAGTTGACGTAGCACAAGACGTTATCATTAACGAAGCTGATTGTGGTACATTACGTGGATTGAGCATGACAGCTCTTAAAAATAATGATGATGTTGTTGAATCGCTTTACGATCGCGTATTAGGTCGTGTTGCTGTAAACGATCTTTATCATCCAACAACCGGTGATTTAATTGTTGCCGGCGGTGAGTTGATCAATGAAGATATTGCTGCATTAATTGAAGCATCTCCTATTGAAACAGTTGATATCCGTTCGGTATTAACTTGTGAATCAAAAACAGGTGTATGTTCGAAATGTTATGGTCGTAACTTAGCAAACGGACGTTTAGTACAGTTAGGTGAAGCTGTAGGTGTTATCGCTGCACAGTCAATCGGTGAGCCTGGTACACAGTTAACGTTACGTACCTTCCACGTGGGTGGTACCGCAAGTAACGTTGCTGCATCATCAAGCTTAATTGCTAAATACGATGGTATTGCTGAGATCGATGAATTAAGAACTGTTGAGCGTGTTAACCCTGATGGTAAGAAAGTAAATGTTGTTATCGGTCGTTCTACTGAAGTTCGTATCGTTGACGTAAATACAGGAATTACATTAACTACAGGTAACATCCCTTATGGTTCTAACTTATACATCAAACCAGGTGCTAAGGTTAAAAAAGGTGAGATGATCTGTGATTGGGATCCATACAACGCTATTATCGTTTCTGAATTTGGTGGTACATCTGAATTTGAGCATATCAAAGAAAATGTAACATTCCGTGAAGAGAGTGATGAGCAAACAGGTTTCCGTGAGAAAGTGATCATTGAAAGTAAGGACAAAACAATGAGTCCGATGATCAAGATCGTTGATAAGAAAGGTGAGATATTAAAAACATACAACATTCCGGTAGGTGCACACATCGTAATTAACGAAGGTGCTAAAATAGAGCCGGGTACTGTGTTAGTTAAGATCCCTCGTGTTACCGGTAAAACAGGTGATATCACCGGTGGTTTACCTCGTGTAACCGAGTTATTTGAAGCTCGTAATCCATCAAACCCTGCGGTTGTATCTGAGATCGATGGTATTGTTACTTTTGGTAAGATCAAGCGTGGTAACCGTGAGGTTGTAGTTGAAGCTAAAACAGGCGAACAACGTCGTTATTTGGTTAACTTAAGTAAACATATCTTAGTTCAGGAGAACGACTTCGTACGTGCCGGTGATTCGTTATCAGACGGTGCAGTTAGTCCTGGTGATATTTTATCTATCAAAGGCCCTACTGCTGTACAAGAATACTTAGTAAATGAGATCCAGGAGGTTTATCGTTTACAAGGTCAGAAATTGAACGACAAGCACTTTGAAACTATTGTGCGTCAGATGATGCGTAAGGTTGAAATTGTTGATCCGGGCGACACTATGTTCCTAGAGCAACAGTTAGTGAACAAAGTTGATTTCATGAGCGAGAACGATAATGTATTTGGTAAGAAAGTTGTTTTAGATCCGGGTGATAGCGCTGAATTAAAGCGTGGTCAAATTATCACAGCACGTAAATTGCGTGATGAGAACTCGGTATTAAAGCGTAAGGATATGAAAGTGGTTGAAGCGCGTGATGCGGTTCCTGCTACTGCTAATCCTATCTTACAAGGTATTACTCGTGCATCATTACAAACAAGCAGCTGGATCTCGGCAGCATCGTTCCAGGAAACTACAAAAGTATTGAACGAGGCAGCAGTGAACGGAAAAGTAGATACATTAAATGGCTTAAAGGAAAATGTGATCGTAGGTCACTTGATCCCTGCAGGTACCGGTTTACGTCAGTACGAAAAATTGGTTATCGGAAGCAAGGAAGAATACGAGCGTTTAATGGCTAGTAAAGAAGAGATAGAAACAGAAGCTTAATAGATTTAAGAATTGTGACTTTCAATGTAAAAACCCCAACAGAAATGTTGGGGTTTTTTGTTTTAATTAACCTTATTATCACTCTAATTTAACTGCTAAATCCTATGTTTTATCGAAAATTATTCTAATTTTGTGTTCCCAAAAAAATGAGGCTAACATTCGTATTTATAGTTGTTTACATGATCTTTTTAAGTGGATCAACTTGTTATGCAACTGATCGTGTTAGGCAGGTTGCTATTTTGGATGTAACTGCTCGAAATAGTGAAACGGATGATGCCGAAGTTTTTTCGTTAACACACATTTAAAAGTTAGCGGCCTTCCGTATAAAATTTTCACAGAGGTAGATAGTGTAACAAAATATAGTGTTGTAATTGTTTCAAGTAAACTAGAGAGTTTAACACTAATTAATGCAGAGAAAGATTCGTTGATCAATTATGTGAACAAAGGTGGCGTATTAATTACAACCAATATGCGTGATGCGTATTTTAATTCACTGTTTGGGATATCAGCCGGAACAAATTCTAACGCCAATTATAAATTAACTTTCAATACGTTTTTAAATTCACCTATTTACCGCTGGATAGATGATACCTTGGAAAAGACAATTCATTTAGGTAAAACTACCTTTACAAGCGTTATTAATTCGCGTTCTTACACATTAAATGGCTCCTTGTCGCTTGCAAAATTCGAGTCAGGAACCGATGCTGTTTCAAAGAGTAATTTCGGAAGTGGTTTTGCATATGCCTTAGGTTTTTCATTTAAGAACATCATTTTAGTGAATCAACAAAATAGAGATTTTGACGCTAATAGATCTTATAGTAATGATTTTGAACCGGGTTCGGATGTAATAATTTTATTTTTAAAAGCAATTATTTTAGATCACATTTCTTTTTCGGCTTATTTACATACCAGCCCTTTCAATAGTAAAAACGCTGTTTTAGTAACACACGATGTTGATGCAACTTCTGCCTTTGATACAATGGGTTATTACGCCGATTATGAACAGCAAATGGGATTAAGCGCCTCTTATTACATTACAACGCATTACATTAATGATGGCGCATTAAGCGATTTTTACAATGTATTTACCATACCTAAAGTACAGCAACTGGTAAGTAAAGGACATGTTTTAGGAAGTCACTCTGTTGGACATTTTACCGATTTTGATAACGAAACGATTTTTCCGTTTGGTGTGTTAGGAAATACAACTACAAGTTATTTACCCTATAATCAAGGTAATTCAAATCCAACTCAAAACGGCACGGTGCTTGGTGAGACCGAGGTTTCAAAAAATTTATTGCAAAATAATTTTAGTGTTCCGGTTAAAACATTCCGTCCGGGTTATTTATGTTTTAATGATAAATTGATAAATGCATTGGATACTTTAAATTATAAGTTCAGTACAACCTTTAGTGCAAATGATGTATTGACCAATTTTCCTTACATCAGTAAAAAAGATAGAGTGTCATACGGAAGAATGAGTAAGGTTTGGGAAATACCAATGACCATTTCAGATGTGATCGTTTCAGATCCTATAAGTGTTTCAAATTACCCGCAACGCGTTTTAAAGTGGTTAGATGTTGTGAAGCGAAACGGTAATAACAATGCACCAACAGTATTGCTGATCCATCCTAACAGAATGTATAAATTAACCGCTCAGCAAAACTTCATATCCGGACTTCCTAAAAACGTTTTTGTAAGTAACCTTGAAGAATATGGTGATTACTGGGCCGCGCGCGATAGTATTCAATTCCAAACAACTTTAAATTCAAACACCTTAACGGTAATTGTGCCTGATAAATATCTGCCACTGCCTCACGCAATCAGTTTTATTATTGATAATGGTCAGCAATTAAATAAAATTGACATTCGCGCGCAAAGCGGATCTACGCTTAATGCATTGGTTGCAAATTGGAACACGAATGATAAGATCGTTTACTTTCAAAACATGCCGGTTTTAAATGTGGTTGAATTTGCAAAAGATCAATTAAATAAAAATCTGATCATGTTCCCTAATCCATGCGTTGATCGTTCGATATTAAAAATTGAAAAGGGAGCTAAATACATCAATTGCGAGATATATGATGCAGGTGGCAAGCTTGTTGAGCAGCAATGTGCACACGACGCAGATCATATCATGGTTGCCAATAATGGATTTAGCGGTTTGTATTTTATTAAAGTAATTACTGAAAATGGGTATTACGGCACATTAAAAATGATATTTAAATAATACGTTATTAAAAAAAGCAATTACATATTTATTTTAATTTTTCTGGTTGTTTCTGCCATTGGTCAGCAAGATAAACGGATGGACACCATCGTATCTGCTTACATTAAAGATCTTACTGCCATTTGGAATGATAACAAAGCCAAACATTTTAACGAACTCATTCAAACAGAAAGTTCCGGTTTGGAGTTGTTCACTTCCGCTTCTGTATCAAGCGTTACGGCATCATCAACATTAAAGGATCAAAGAGACCTGGTGATCAAACGAAACAGATTGGAACAAACGATCTATAAAAAAGATCTGGGCTTGAGTTTAGGCGGTGGATACCAAGAGAATTTAGGAACACCTTTTGTTAGCACCGATGACGCTGTTGTATTCAGAAGAAAGTTTATGATCGGGGTTGATTGGGATATTTTGAAAGGTGGTTTAATTGAGAATAGAACCAAGATAAAACATCTGCAAAACGATCTGTTATTTATTGAACTTTCTCAAAAGCAAAACCAGTCAAATAATAATTCAACCATAGCATTTTATGCAAAGGTTATCGATTCGTTTAACAAAGCAAAATTAAAAGTATTAGAGCAACGCTTGGCCATGATCAATAAGCAACATGTTATTGCTAAAACCTTATGGGAATTAAAACAATTGAGTGGCGATGCCTATATTAAATCAATGCAGCATAAAACAGATATTTTGTTGCAAGGCAAGTTGTATTCAAATTATAATTCAGATTTTGATCAGATAAAAAATAAAGAAGAGATCAATGTAAAACCAATTTTAGTTGATCTGGATTTTGCTCGTGTGCTTAAGTTTGTTGATAGTTCTGAAGTGATCAAGGATCCTGCTGCCACTAACGCCAATTATCAGTCAAACTTAAACTCGTATTACCAGCAAATGAGCTTAAAGGCATACACGCGTTATAATTATTATGACGTGTTCAATAATACAATTGTAAACAGAAACTTTTTATCGTTTGGATTAAATTTCTCAGCACCGCTACATAATACATCCAAAGAAAGAAATGAGATCGATCAGATCAATTATCAATTGCGCACTATGCAAAATGACATGACAGCAAATGTGGTGAATGGTAAGAACACAACGTATTATTTACTGAATTTGTTTTATGAGTACCGTTATAAATTGAAGCAATATTTTAACCTGCTTGAGAAGCGAAAAGTTTTTGAAGAGTTAATTCGTACCGAAGTTGTAAAACAAAAACTTTATGATCTTGAATTTAACCCAAACACTGCTATTTATTTGTTGGATGATTATTGGTCAAACACCATTGAACTATTGGATCTGCATCAGCAAATGTATGGCATTATATTAAATATACATGAAAAGGTTCCGGGCCTAAAATTATCTGAATACATTAAACCAATTGACCCAAATGAATTTGTTTATGAATTTGAGCCTAAGAACAGTCGTTATATTTACATCTGGAGCAAATCCTTTACAAATCATAACGTGGAGTTTATTTCAGATTATGTTCGATTGAATAATTTCTCTGATCTGGTAATTTCCTACAAAAACGATAAGGCGTATTTATCCAAAATTAATGATCTGATAAAGGATAATCCTGCGTTAAATGCACATTTAATGGTGGGTCAAAATAAATTGATCGTAAACGGCATGCAGGGCTTTTTAGATAGTTTAAAGACAAACGTGAATTTGAGTTCTTTCAAAGGATTGCATTTGGATATTGAACCTCATGCAATGGAAGATTTTCAGCAAAATAAAGAACAGTATTTTGCGAGTTATATGAAATTGTTGGATGAGTTCAAAGCATTTTGTAATGAACAAAAAATACAATTGTCAGTTTCGATCCCGTTAAATTACCCGGAGAATGTTTTAAATAAATTATTTACTGTTAGCGATAAAGTGTTTTTAATGGCCTATGAAAACGTAAAAGATGATTTTATACAACGGAAGATAGAAGGAGAGTTAAAGATGGGTGCGTCTAAGCTGGTTATAGCTCTTAGAACAAAAGATTTTTTGAATAGAGATGAAATGGAAAAGAAGTTTGAAAAATTGGAAATAAAGGACAGAGCTTACCACGATCTGGAAACGCTTTATGAATTAGATAAGGTAAGTATTCGTTTAAAAGACGAAAGTGATAAAAATAGTAACGAGAAGAAGGATAAAAACCAGAAGTAATGAAAAGTATAAGTTTTCAAAGAAATAAATCTCTGATCAGGATTGTTAATGAAAAGGCGATCAAGAAAAAGAGAAACTGGGACAGATTGATCTATATCTTTTTATTGGTTGTGTTTGTTTTATTGATCGTTTATTATGCGGTAACAAAACTGTTCTTTATTCACGCAAACGGCCATGTGATCATTGAAAGTACACGTATTCGATTAACCGACGATGCGCGCTTGATCGATCTTTATGTAAGTGAAGGCGATAGTGTGGCTGTTAATGATACCTTATTCTCTTACGCTTTAGATCTTGATCAGGATCAAAGTTCTTCTTCAACGGTAAATTCAGATATCATTTCAAATGTGCAAGGCGAAACAAAGGATCTTTGGCATTTAAAGGAAATGTATAGTTTAAAAAAATCCATTGGCATCAACAATACAAAGATCAAGGAAAACGAACAGGTTATTAATTCATACACTCAGGAAATTGCACGTTTAACCAATGAGGTGATCTTAGATGTTTTACCAAAAACACGTTTAGAGGCTGTTCAAAACGAGATCATCAAATTGAAAAACGAGAACCAGCAGTTAAAGGATGAGAATGCAACCTATGAGGAGCTGATACGTTCCATTGAGCCGCTTCCTACAAAAGGAACAATTAATTCAAATAAACGTTCGGTAAGAAAAGGCGGTTCATCTTACAAAGGTGGCGATGGGCGATACCAAAAATTATTTTTTACCGATGAGTTGCTTTCGCATGAAAAGTTTTTCAGAGCACCAATGAGCGGTATTGTTACCCGCATTTATGTGAAACCTACAGAAACAGTTTTAAAATCAGAAGAGATCTTAAATATTCATCGTGGTTTTCCGGCATTTATTAAAGCATTCTTCGATCAAAAAGATTTAAGGTATTTTAATATTGGCGATAAGTTTACTTTGGAGTTTCCTGATGGTACAAAAAGTGTTGGTATATTAAAGCGTTTTTATATTGCTACCTACCAAATGCCCGATGAATTTCAGCCTAAATATGAGCCAACCACGCGTACCATAGCGGGTGATATTTATCCGGAGAATGAATCGGATAGAGAAAAGTGGAAGATATTTAATAAAATGAGTGTAACCATTACAAAATTTAAATACCAAGATGAGCGCCGTATTGAAAAGCAAATTAAATTTTGAGAATAACGTATTGAATTACGAGAATCTTTCATTTTATTTATTTGAAAATGAAAGTTCATTAAAGATCGATCATTTAATTGATTATAATGCCATTATTTTAGATGCGATCGATCTTGAATTTACACGTACCATTCTAAAAAAATTCAGGGCTCATATTAATGCGAGTTATTATTTGAAACCTATCTATTTGATCAATTACAAGAATCAAAACGATCCTTTTATTGAGGAGTTACACGATGGTTTATTGTTATCTGTTGATCAAATACCTGATAAATGCAGGGAGATCAACGAGATCAATTCACGTATCACGCATTTGGATAATCAACCGGGAAGTACCTTTGAAATTCAATTATTCAAAAAGATCTTAAGTTTTATGTACACGCGAGAAAAGCGTTCCTTAAAACCATTCCCTTATGTGTATTCTTCTATTGGATTCTCTTATCCTTTGGTGTCTGTGAATTTTGAGCCATTTGAAGAGTATAAGGTTTTAGATGTTTTAAGCTGGGCAGAAACCGAGAATTTAATTTGGCCCGATTTTGTTGATCGCGCTTACTTTTGTAACAACTGCAAAGCCGGCCATTTAAGTTTTAGAGAAGTATGTCCAACATGTGATTCATCAAACATGAAATCTCAGGATCTTGTGCATCATTTCCCTTGTGGTTATATTGGTCCGATTTCCGATTTTAAGAACACCATCGATAGCACCATGAACTGTCCGAAGTGTTCAAAGAACCTTCGTCACATTGGTGTAGATTATGATAAACCTTCGTTGATAAACCATTGCCAAAATTGCAATGAGGTTTTTCAGGATTACGTTGTAAAGGCAAAATGCGTGCATTGTAGTCATGATGGTGATGTGCAGTATTTACTTTCAAAAGATATTAATTCATATAAGCTTACTAAAAAAGGCCGTTACGCTGCAACATCCGGTATTATTGGTAGAATGACCGATCAGGAAGATGAGATCTTTGGGTCGGTTAATTTAAAGACCTTTAATACAATGATGCATTATGAAACGGAGCGTATGAAATACAATACAACGCTTCGTGCAAATATTGTTGGCTTACAGTTAGAGAATATTTTTGATCTCACCCGAAAAATGGGCAAGATCAAAGAGAAAGCATTTTTGACGGAGATGGTTCAGGTGATCCGCGAAAATATTCGTTCTACTGATTTTATCAATATCACAAATCCTTCCATGATATTTATTTGCGTTTTAGATACGGAAGTAAATACCACCAATGTATATCTTCAAAAAATGACAGCTCAATTACGTGAGCTTGTAAATAATAATTTTGATGGTTTTGATCTGCATACCGAATACAAGGTTGAAGCACTCCGACGCGATATTACCTTTGAGAATCAAATGAAACAGATCAGTAAAGTTTTGGCAGATTCAACATTGCATGATTGAAGCAATTGATAATTTTTTTAATTACATTTTCACGGTTGGGCCATTAAAACTCATTCGGGTTTTTTGGTTTTTTGTATTCTTTGAATTCATGCGCTTTTTCGTGTTTGAATTAGCTGTGCTTGTAATTTGGAAATTAAATGAACGTAAGCGCCGTGAAAAACTGCTTGAAGGAAGAAAACGTTTGTTTATTGAGCGACCTTTGATTTCTATAATTGTTCCCGGTAAAAATGAAGGTAAGCACATTTATAATCTCATCATATCATTAAAAGAACAAACGTACCAGAACTTTGAACTGATCGTAATTGATGATGGTTCTGATGATGATACCGAAACTATTTGTAAGAGTTTGCAAAAGTCGGGTTTGATAACCATGTTCATTCGAAACGATGTTCGCGGTGGAAAAGCTTCTGCTGCTAATTTAGGTTACAGATATTCGCGCGGAAAAATTGTTGTGCATTTAGATGCCGATTGAAGTTACGATGTGGATGCGATAGAGAAAATTGTGATCCCCTTTTATACGAATGAGAATATTGGTGCAGTTGGCGGAAATGTATTAGTTAGAAATTACAAAGATAATTTGTGCACTACTTTACAAGCTATTGAATATGCCGATACCATTTCTGCAGGAAGGATCACAACCAGTTATCTTGGGATTTACCGTGTTGTTTCAGGTGCTTTTGGAGCATTTTTAAAGGAGGCTTTGGATAGAGTTGGCGCGTGGGATATTGGTCCGGGTTTAGATGGCGACATAACAGTTAAGCTGCGTAAACTTGGTTATAAAATTGCATTTGAACCCGAAGCAATTTGCCAAACAAGTGTTCCTGATAGTTTTAAGAAATTGATGAAACAACGTTTACGTTGGGATAAATCGATCATTCGTTTCCGATTACGTAAACATAAAGATGTGTTTTATCCAAATGCTAAATTTTCCTTCTCAAATTTCTTTTCATCACTCGAAAATATCACCTACAATTTGGTTTTAAATTTAAAATGGTGGGTTTATATTGTTGATCTGCTACTTCATTTTATAAACCAATTGAAATTTATTTTTACGTTCAATATCCTTTTATATACCTGTACTAATTATCTGAAGTTTCTTACTTTTTCGTTGTTTCGTAAACGTAAGAACGAAACAGTAAGTTATTTTTTATTGTACATCCCATGTATGGTATTTTATTTTGGTTTGTATTTAAGAATTGTAAGAACAATAGCTTATACACAGGAATTTTTCTTTAAGGAATCTTATAACGATCCGTGGAATCCTCAAAAATCATCACAACACGCTAAAGAATTGGGCTTGTAATTATTTCCCAATTATTTCAAATTTACAAGTGACACTTTCCCCATCTTGGTCGGTAATTACCAAAACATGATTGCCAATACTTGGTGTTAGTGAAAGCTGATGAAATTTTTGTGTATTTCCAATGAAATTACCATCTAAATGCCAATACAAAATTGCAACATTGTTCTTATGTGTGGCTTTAAATATGCAATTGCCTTGTTTGCCGCTTTCTCCAACCGGTATATAAACTTTAAATCCTTCTCGCGGATAAATGATGTCTAATTGTTTTAAATTAAATTCACTTTCACATCCTGCAAAATAGGGAGGTAAAGGTTTGTAAAAAATATTATGTTGTTTAAAAAAGTATTCCTGCGCCGGCGAAGCAACAAACCATGACACGTGTTTCATTTTAGCAACCGGATAGCAATTGCTTGTAACACGGTAATTGCCTCCTTCATCTAAATGAATTAATTTGTGAAACGGACATTGTTTTGTTTTTTCTGAGCCACTAGGGCACTCTTGTAGTTGTGAATCCGGACAAATTTCAGAAGCTTTGTAACCACTTTGTTTGCATACTTTTAATTTTACAAGATCGCTAGTGGGTTTGCTGAACCATTTCTTTTGCGTGAGGATATTAAATATGTTGAACATAATGGGTGCAGCTGCTGATGTGCCGGTTAAATTTGGTCTGCCCTCTCCATCCGCATTTCCAACCCAAACAGCAACCGTATATTTTGAATCCAAACCTACAGCCCATGCATCTCTGAATCCAAAGCTGGTTCCGGTTTTCCAGGCAATTTTATTTTTTGAAAGAAACTGCATCCAGCCAACATAATCCTGCGGACGGAGTAGTTCTGTCATGGCATTAAATGTGTACCAAATACTTGAAGCTTTTAACAGATCGGATCTTAATTTTGGTTTATTATTTTCTTCTTCTTCTGATCGAATGAATGAAAGTGGCTTGTAACTATTAATGGCATATTTGTTTGTTACATTTGAATAATGCATCAATGCTCTGCCCATAGAAGCGTATGCAGAAGCTACTTCAAACAAATTAGCTTCACCACCGCCAAGTATGAGTGATAAGCCATAATGGGTTGTAGGTTTATTAAATGTTTTAAAGCCCAATTGTTTTAACTGGTAATGGAATTTTGCCGGTCCGTATTCCTGAAGCATTTTAACCGCCGGAATATTTAATGATCGTGCAATAGCTTCATTGGCAGGAACCAAACCATCGTAGGTTAAATTAAAATTTTTTGGTCCGTATGACCCAATTTGTGTTGGTATGTCTTCAAGCAACGCCTTTGGTAGTAATTTGTTCTCATTAAGCATAAAGGCATATAAAAAAGGTTTCAATATGCTTCCTGTGCTTCGCGGTGCATGAATGATGTCTACGTAATTTTGAAATTCATTGTTTGGAGATGAACTATTACCAACATATGCAATTATTTTGCCTGTTTCAGTTTCAGCAACCAAAGCACATGCATTGTGTATCTCGTTAATACTTAACGATTGAATGTGTTTGTTTATAATAGCATCAACTTGTGTTTGTATGTTCTTGTTAATGGTGGTGTGATAAAGTTTAGAGGCGCCATTTTCGCGAATGCACCTGCTTAATAAATGAGGCGTTAATTGTGGTAATGGATAAGGTTTGTTTGGAAGTGATTCTGCTAATGATAATTGATAGGTTGATTCATCAATAATGTTTTTATCCAAGAGTTTTTTTAGTAATCGGTTTCGTTTATTTATAAGTGATTGATGGTTTTTACCCGGATAAATGAGTGACGGCGAATTTGGAAGTACAGCTAATAAGGCACTTTCAGCCCAGCTTAATTTATCGGCGCTTCTGCCAAAATAGCGCCAGGAGGCAGCGGATAAGCCAACCACATTACTTCCAAATGGGGCATTACTGGCGTAAATTTTTAAGATGCTTGATTTTTTATACGACAATTCAATTCGAACTGCTAATAGAAGTTCAACAATTTTTTGAAAATAAGAGCGGGTCTTGTTACCTCTCATCATGCGTGCAATTTGCATGGTAATGGTACTCCCGCCGCTTTTTACCTTACCGGCGCTCATATTGCGTTTAAGTGATTTAAAAATGGCAACAGGATTAAAACCCGGATGGTAATAAAAATATTCATCTTCAAAATGAATAATACATTTCTCAAATTTTTCAGGAACAGATTCTATTTGTGGAAAACGCCATTGGCCATCACCTGCTATTTGTGCAGCCAATAATTGATGGTTCTCGTCTTCTATCACAGTGCTGCATGGTTTATTAAATAGGGTAGACGGTAACCAAAGCCAATATAAAAAGCATAAAATAAAACCTATGCTTAGTTTTATTTTATGCTTTAAGAAGTAATTTATTATTTTTTGAAAGAAAGGTAACAATAGGTGTTTTTTATACTATTTATTTCCCTGCTACTTTTTCGTCCTTTTGCTTCACAACTTTTATCCATTGACCTTTGGTACGCGCATAAATGCTGTTGTCGTACATGGCTTCAACGTTAACCGAAGGTAAATAGTATTTGCCTTCATAACTTGCGTTAAGCATTACATTAAATGTTTTTGTTTCATTTGTATTCAGGTCAAAGTAAGTTAACACCTTATCATCTTTTATATCTTGATAAGTATATTCTGAATTCTTCAAAGCAGCCTCATTCTCATCCATACGGGCGTTATGTATTTCCCAGCCGGATGGTACATAATTCATTAATGCCAGATTTTTGATCTCACCAACCATTCCTAAATTGCGAACGGTAACCGACATAATGAAGTTGCTGCTTTGCGGTAATTCATCTACACTGATCACGTTTCCGTTAAGATCTTTATAAGTAGTACTGATCGTGATATTCTCATTAACCTCTGTTTCTGTGCCAATTGGAGGTTTACCTCTGTTTATTATCCGAACATACAACACACCTTTACCATTATTGTTGATCTTAAATGAACCGGCTTTACCGCTTTTGAAATCAATTGGTATTTGTGAAATGGCAGCATTACCTTTTAAGTTGATGGTTTTGCCATTCACTTCAACTTCAGCCTGCATGGCAGATGCGCCACCAAATTTTTTAATGAAATTTGAAACCGCTACTAATCCAAATGCAGTGGTTTGAGTACTATGCCATCCTTTTGATGATAAGAATGCTGATACCTTTTTTAATTGTGCAAACGCCTGTTGTTTTTTATTCATCAAACAAAGTGCATCTAAAATTAAGGCCATATCACGCTCGCTTGATCCATAGGTGTAATAATTCACACGGTAAGATTCAATTGTGTTGCTTGCTTTGGCAATTAATTTCTCCGATTCATCTATCTGACCAATTTGCGCATAAGCACTTGCCAATAACCAACGCGCCTGATTGCTTAAGTTTCCATATTCACGCAAACGGTTCATGGCGCTTAATACCGGCTGATTTGCTAATGCCAATGCATACAGGCGATAAGCTTGCATCACATCATTATTAAAGTAGGCATTCTTATTGATCTCAAATCCTTGAGCTGCGCTTTGCTGATAGCTTATCCATTCTTTTTTCATGCCCGCAGGTAATGTATATCCTTTTTTCTCAGCACAGATCATAAAATGTCCGGCATAGGTTGTGCCCCAATCATTTGCTTCTGTTAAGCCTTGCCAATAACTCATGGCGCCGCTTGGTAATTGAAACTTACGAATCTCATTAATGCCATATTTAATATTGTTTTCTATGGCTGTTTTTCTTTCTGGAGACAGATCCATAATGTCGGTTAGATATAATTGAGCAAAAGTTTGTGATGTGGTTTGCTCAATACAACCGTGTGGATATGTGATCAGGTAATTCAAACGTTCTTCTAAATTAATAGGAGGGATGGTAGATAATTCCAATACGCCGCTATTTGTGCCGGCTAAACCAACCGGATTAATAGATTCATTAATTGATTTACCCGCTTCTACCCAAAGATCTTTAATGGTTGTTTGATAAGGGTTAGGATTACGTACATCCAATTCCATTTCATAATTAGCTGTATGCCCACCACCGGTTGCAGTGATCTTTACTTTAGCAATGCCGGTTTTGTTCTTCACCTTCAGGTCGAACACTACCAATTTTTCATCATCTTTTCCAACGTTGATGGTTTTAACCGAATTGCCAACTGTTTGTAAAATATCATTTACTTCAACTTTCACTTGTGTGCTTCCAACATTTTTGCTGCCGCCAAAAACAGAGATCGGAAGTTTCACTTCTTCGGTAACACTTAACACGCGAGGTAAAGTTCCTAACACCATTAATGGTGCTTTAACAGGTGTTGTTTTTTCGGCCATTCCATAAGCGCCTTTGTGACCGGCAATTAACATGGTGCGAACCGAACCAACATACATTGGCATTTTAAATTTGATCGTTTGTTTATCACCTTTGTCTAAATGATACGGACCAAAAAATCTAACCATTGGTTTAAATCGATTGGCTTTTGCACCATCATCACCAACTTCGCTGCCATCACCACCAATACTCAATATGCGTTCTAATTCGGCGCCAAAAGCACCAATCACATTGTCATAAACGTCCCATGTTTTTACACCTAATGCTTCTTTCGAATAAAACGTTGTCCATGGGTTTGGTGTTTTAAATCGGGTAATATCCAATAAACCTTCATCAACAATTGCGAGGGTAAATGCCATTTCTTTTCCGTTTTCTTCACCAACTGTAATGCTCACATTTTGTTCCGGCATCAATTCGGCCGGCATACTAATGGTTGGTTTTAAATGGGTTTCCGGATCATCAACCGTAATTGGTACAACACCATACAAACGAATTGGAAGGTCGTTTGCGCGTTTGTGTGGTTGCATTAATGAAACATGCACGTAAATATTCGGAGCAAACTCCGGTTTTATTTTAAAGTTAAATACTGTTGTTCCTTTTTCCGTTTCTAACCAATGTGCTTCTAATACGCGGCTACCGTTTTCGATTGTAACTAAAGCTCTGCTTTTTTCAGGAGAAGGAATACTAACCTTCACTTCATCACCTGTTTTGTATGATGATTTATCAGTTGTAAAATGCAGCATGTTTGATACGATCTTGTTGTCTGTGCCACCATCGCGTTCCATCCAATTAGGCCAATCAAAATAGGTAACAAGTGAAGCCGAATGTCCGCCATCCAGATCTGTAACTTTAATTAAATAACGGCCCCATTCATTTTCTTTTACATTCACACGAACTTTAGCTTTGCCGTTTGATGAAGAGATGGTTTCAACCTGAACCGGTTTGTGGTATTCGTCGGATGCGTAGTTAGCGATCTCATCATTGCACTGATCCCACCACCAGCGCCATTCGAGTTTATACATCTCAAACTTCAAATTCCCGCGTGATGCAGGTATGCCTTTGAAATCACAGGTGGCAATATCTATCCAATGATCTTTTCCTGTGTAAAGGATTCCGGTATTCTTTTCACCTTGCGGAATTTTTATACCTGTATAGTAAATGTAAGGCGATAATGGAATAGAGAATCTGTCAACGCTAAATGCACCACCTTGCTCATATACGCGAGTGGTAAAGTTGGCCTTTAAAAAACCCGGCGCATTTTTTTGAACATCTAAATTCAAAGGGAAGCTGGCATTGCCATTATCATCTAATTTATCATCATAAATGGTTATGTTCTGTGATTCAAAACGTAAAGTTGCATCATCAAAAATGTAATCTTTAAATTTCGGGAAACTTGTTTCGCTTGAACTTAAAGCCACTTGTATGTTAGCAGGCAGGTTATGCACAACAGCACCGGTTAACCAATTAGCATGAAGGTTGATCATGTTATTATCCTGTGCAACTAATAATTTATTATCGCCTGCGTTCACTTCAATTTTTAAACGGTTAGGCATGATGTTCTCAATACGAATGCTTTTATTGAATTTGATAGAGCCTATTTTTACTTCGGCATTCCATAATCCGGTTGGAACATTTTTATCGGTTACGGTTGAGAAATTATAAAACCCATCAACACTTTTGTTGCTGAATAGGCGCTTGTACATTTGCCCTTGCGGATTACTCAATTCAAACACCACAGGATGATTAGCCGGAATATTACCAAGTTTATCTTCTAAAATAAAGCTTAAGAAAAGCGAATCTCCCGGTCGCCATACACCGCGCTCACCATAAATAAATCCTTTGATACCTTTTTTGATGGCTTCACCCGAAACATCATACATGCTTAAGGGAAGCGTAGCGCCATCATCCAAACGGATGTAAGAACGTTGATTATCTTTTTTAGCGACAAGAAAATAGGCCTTTTGCTTTAAATTGATAAATGCTTGTCCGTCGCCATTTGTTTCTTCTGTTTGTATCAATTGTTTTTGGTAATCGTATAATTCCAGGGTAACTTTTGAGATCGGATCAGTTGTGATCAGATCATTAGCAACAACAAATAAACTGTTATCATTACCTTTCTTTAATGTGATACCAAGGTCAGATGCCAGAATGTTTTTTGCAACCGTACGTTCGTATTGGCGATAGTAAGATGCCTTGCATGGGTCGTCTCTGTCTCTCCAGTTGTATTCTTCGTTCTCATCATACTCGTAACCCGAAGAGTAATAATCTTCATAATAATAGCCGTAAAAAGAAACTTCTTCATCCTCTTCTTGTTTGATCTCTTCCATTTCAAATTTATCATCTATGGTGTTCCCAAGGCATGAATAAGTTGAGTAAGATTTTCGGAAACTTAAGAAAACACGGTATATAGCTCCGGGTTCTGATTTGATCAAGCTGCTCAGATCAAGAGAGAATTTTTTCCAAACACCATAATCTGCCGGATTGGTTATTCCTAAATTTATTCGTTTCTCAACAATTTTTTTACCAACTTGTGCTAAGTTATTTCCGCCATCCATATCATTGTTTTGCAGGAATTGCAGCACGTTATTTTCATAGATCTTTACGATCTTAACATCAACGGCGCGTAAATTAACCGATTCAAAAGGCAGGTTTAAATTATTGGTTGACGGTAAAATATTACCGTTACCTACAAAACGCACTGCGGGTTTTACTTCTGAAAATACAATGTTGTGTTCGCTAACGTCATTTATTCTTTGTCCTTTTGTATCTCTTACACCGGCTTCAATTTTCATTACATAAGAACCTGTTTTAAATTCATTAGGGTAAATTAAAACCTGGTTGTTATTTACAATGTATTTCAGATCCTTTAAATTCCCTAGATTGATCAATCCTTCCAATGATTGGTTTTGATCGATGGGGTTAGAGTAATTTAAAAGCACATACTGTTCGTTCTCACTTATTACATTTGTGCTTAATAATTTAAATTCATTTTTCTTAGGCACCTCCAGTTCCTTGTTTAATTTAATTTCCAATCCTAATGCTTTCGCATCACAATTGAAAGAAAGAGTAGAGGGTGAAGTATTCGGACGCTCAATACTATCCAGCAAAAATTTGTGCACGGTACCTTTTTCGTTATGCTGCCATTTTGGATTTAGTTTCGAAGAACCAAGTTTTGCTTCTAGTAATGCTTCTGCTGTAGCGTTATCTATAAAATCGGCAGTTGATACATTGCCGGTTAAACTATATAAATTAAAATCATTGGAGTGATAGCATTTTAATTCACCAACTTGCAATTGAACAGATTGCTTGATCGTTTCAAACTGAAATTCAAATTCCTGAAGTTCTTTTTTAACTTCAATTAATTTATTTAAATGAAAGGTAGCCTTGTATTGCTGACCTGCTTTTAATCTTTCTTTCGGTTTAAATTCCAAAGTTTGCCCGTCTTTCCACACCGTTTCACCCTCAATGCTTGGTTCAAAAGAAAAATACTCTTCCTTCAAAGGAGCATTTAATTGAGTGCTATTGGCAAATTCGCTGCTTAACTTAACTTTAATGGTTGATCCGGCCGATATGTAGCCGGTTGTAAAGGCGCTGATGTAGTTGGCAAATTCAGGGTCTATTTTTTTATAAACCGCATTTGAATTACTACCTGTTAGGTTTTTTAACGCATCGCGATGGTTATATACCCACACACCGGAAGCCGTGATAGCCACACCAATGGCCATCCATTTTAATTTTGTAAGCAGCATAATTAGTTGGAAATTTAAATTAAAAGTAGTGCTTTTACTGTAGCGGCAATAATTGGGTTTCTTGGGAATTGTTAGATTTTGTGAACCATTTCAAATTATTTTTTAAAGAGAAAAATTAAGCTGTTTTCACCCTTCCAATTCTAAAATATTCACTAATTTAGCTCATTAAGTTATGAGTAACCTTTTGAGTTTTTTAAAAACGAAGCAATTCTTTATGCATTTTGGTTTGGCATTGCTTTCTGTTTTTATTGTTATTTTTTTTCTGGTAAAGTATCTGTCATCATACACCGATCATGGCGAGTTTGTGGAAGTACCCGATTTTACTGAGAAGCGTATTACCGAATTAGGAAGTTTTATACAAGATAAAGGGGTTAATTATCTGATAATTGACAGTATTTATGACCCTTCAAAAACACCCGGAATTGTTATTAAGCAGGAGCCTTTTGCAAAAAGTAAGGTAAAACACAATAGAAACATCTATTTATACGTTACCAGCATGGTTCCGCCACAAATAGAAATGCCAAAGTTGAGGGATAGAAGCGAGCGCCAGGCAAAATTGATCATATTAAGTTATGGTTTGAAAATTGGAAAAGTAACAACCAAAAGTGCCGATTGCAATGGATGTGTATTAGAGCAAATTTTTAAAGGTAAAGTTGCTGAACCCGGACAGAAGATCAAAAAAGGAAGTGTTATCGATCTGGTTGTTGGTGTTAAAGATAATTTTGGTGCAGCAGTTAGTGATTCATTGGTTCAAAATGCAGATCAGGGATCGTTTGATAACGAATAGTAAAATGAAATTTAATAAGAAAATAGCTTTTGTTGGTGCGATCATATTGTTCTCTCTAAGCTTTTTAGCGCAGGAAGGAACGCGCCCAATGTCTGCCAACTTAAACTATTTGTTCCCTGAATTAAACCAACACGTTTTAAAACAAAATAAAAACTCGGCAGCAAAAACCAATACCGGTAGCATTGTTTTGCCGTTTTTTGATGATTTTTATTACGCAAGCACGTCAAGTTATCCTGATCAGAATCTGTGGTCTGATTCAAGCTTATATATTAATACCGGCATGCCGCGTGCTCCGTTAACGCTTGGTGTGGCTACATTTGACGGATTAAATAAAAAAGGATTTCCTTACACACCTGATCTGGCGGTAAACTCTAGTACTGCATTTGCCGCAGATACCTTAACATCTCGTCCAATAAACCTTTTCACATTTGGTACCCAAACACTTCAGCCCACAGATAGCGTTGCCTTGATATTTTATTATCAAATGACCGGTAACGGCGATTCGCCGGAAGTGCAGGATTCGTTGATGGTTGATTTTTATAAACCGGCACAGGCTGCTTGGAACAAGCGCCAATGGGCTTTGCGCGGCAATACGGTTCTAAATAATAATGATACTGTTTTTAAACGTGTTTTTATCTGGATCACTGATACGGCATTTTTTCATGATGGATTTAAATTCCGTTTCAGAAATAAAGCTGCTACCAATGGTAATTTTGATAACTGGCATATTGATTTTGTTTATTTAGATAAGAACAGAAGTATTTTGGCTGATACCGTTTGGAATGACCTGACCTTTGGATATGTGCCAACATCTTTCTTAAAAAATTACAGCAGTATGCCTTGGCATCAATTTACAGATGCAGATATGGCTACAAAATATTCAAATTACATTCGCTATAATGGAACAACCACGGTTAATACAACCTATCAATATCAAATGTATAATAGTGCCAATACATTAATTAACTCA
This sequence comes from Sphingobacteriaceae bacterium, assembly GCA_046345155.1. Classification (GTDB taxonomy): domain Bacteria; phylum Bacteroidota; class Bacteroidia; order B-17B0; family Aurantibacillaceae; genus Aurantibacillus. The sequence continues at coordinate 58,183 of JBKDKI010000065.1, read as the reverse complement.
AATAGTTATGGTGCTGCAAACTTAGCTCCGTTCAAAGCCGGTGGATGGCAGCATAATACGGTACATTCAAACCCTAGTTTAAGTTATACGTTTGCTGCCATGACGGATAGTGCTGATTTTACCATTAAGCATAGTATGTTAAATTTGGCCGGAGATGTGAATATTGGAAATGATACGGTAATTCAAAAGCAACAATTTAAAAATTACTATGCCTATGATGATGGTTCATGTGAAACCGGTTATTACATTTTAGGTACCGGCGGTTTAATGGCTCAGAAATACAAATTGAATTATGCTGATACGTTAAGAAGCGTAAGAATTTATTTTGATCCTGTTGGATCGATCACTTATGCTCAGGGAAATTATAAAATGAAGATAAATGTTTATACCGACGGAGGTTCTGGTCCGGGTACAAAGATCTTTACGTCTGATTCGATCTATCCGATTTATTCAACAAGCGGACACAATCGTTTCAGAGAATATAAATTCAACTCGCCGTTGCAATTGAGCTCAGGCAGCTATTACATCGGTATCCAACAATTTGTTGCATCCGGAATTACTATAGGTTTTGATAAGAACTACGATTCAAGTACAAATTTATATTACGATTCAGGTAACGGTTGGACACAATCTTCCATTAAAGGATCATTAATGCTACGCCCTGTTTTTGGCAGAAAAATTGAACCGCCTGTTAGTGTGAAAGAAAATCAATTAAATAATGAAAATGTGTTGGTTTATCCAAATCCTGCTAATGATGAGTTGAATGTAAAATTGAGTGATCTTAAAAATGACGTTTCAATTGCTTTATATTCAATAAATGGCAGTTTAATTAGTTCTCAAAAAATGATCAAAGGTGAGGCAACTATCCAAACACAAAATTTATCAAATGGTGTTTATGTTTTAATGATCTCTTCACCAACACAAGGTAATTACCATCAAAAGGTGATCATACAACACTAAAATTCTAATGGCTGATTTTGACGAGGAACTGGAAGATGAGTTTGAAGGTGAAGATGTGCCCCAGCTTTACGAACATCATAACATAAAGGTTGATAAAGGCCAGGTGATGATGCGTATAGATAAATTTATCTTAACACGTATTTCAAACACCACCCGAACAAAAATTCAAAATGGTTGCGATGCCGGAAATGTTTTAGTTAACGGCAAACCGGTAAAATCAAATTACAGGATAAAACCGTTTGATGAGATCTCGATTCAATTAACTGTTCCTCCTCGCAGTGTTGAAGTTGTTCCTGAGAATATTCCAATTGATGTTGTTTTTGAGGATGATTATTTAGCCATCATCAATAAAAAGGCCGGTATGGTTGTTCATCCCGGTTACGGAAATTATACCGGTACCTTGGTTAATGCCCTTGCTTACCGTTTTAAAAATTTGCCAAGTCGCCCAAATAAAATAGATAACGATGTTGTACTCGATAGGATAGGGCTAGTTCACCGTATTGATAAAAACACAAGTGGCACCATTATGATCGCTAAAACCGAAAGGGCCATGACCCTGTTATCGAAATTGTTTTTCGACAGGAACATCGATCGTAAATACATAGCCATTGTTTGGGGCGATCTGAAAGAAGATACAGGAACAATTGTAGGAAATGTTGGAAGAGATCTGAAGAACCGAAAAGTAATGGCTGTTTTTCCGGAAGGAAGTGAATATGGTAAACATGCAGTAACGCATTGGAAAGTGATCAAACGTTATGGTTACATTACTTTGATCGAATGTAAATTGGAAACCGGACGAACCCATCAAATTCGAGTTCACTTTAAACACATTGGTCACCCTTTATTTAATGATAATGAATATGGCGGCGACAGGATCTTAAAAGGTTTAAATACAGCCAAGTACAAACAGTTTATTGAGAATTGTTTTGAAATCTTACCTCGCCAGGCTTTACATGCCAAAACCCTTGGTTTTGATCATCCAATAACAGGAAAAAAGATGTTTTTTGACAGTAGTTTGCCCGACGATATGCAGCAAGTGCTCGATAAATGGGATAATTTCATCAAAAACCGCGAAACCTAGTTAATTACATCTTCCTATAATTCAATCAATTGCAAACGATTGTTAATAACTTTGACGCTGTTAATGTAAATTAACAGTTGTTTTTCTCGTAATAAATATAATCTTTGCAAAATTCGTAGAAAAGGCGGATGAAATTAATTGGTAAAATATTCATAATCATTTCATTAGTTGTGTTTACATCAAACACAATTCATGCATCTGTTTTGGATGAAAAAAAGCCTGGCGACGATAAAAAATCAAAGGTAAAAGCCAAGGACGATACCACTGCCGTTAACACAAACATTACTAAGCAATTAACTGACGAAGCAAATGAAGACGCTTTATTGGAAGATGCTCATGATACAACCTTAATTACTTTTCCGAGTAACGACCTATATGCAAGTTGGGATACAACAATGGCTCATCCTTATAATTTCCGTGAGGCATTTAAGGTTGATAGCGTTGAGATCAATTTAGTTTCTTTTGGCGAAGGCCAGTTTTATATGCCTTTCAAGGGAAATAAAACAAGTGAATTCGGTTGGAGAAGACGTCGTCCGCATTATGGAACAGACATTGACCTGGTTACCGGTGATACAGTAGTATCTGCGTTTGATGGAATGGTTCGTATAGCGAAGGTTGCTTATGGTTATGGTAACTGCATCATCATTCGTCATAAAAATGGCTTAGAAACGGTTTACGGACATTTATCACGTATGGATGTTGAAGTTGGTCAGGTTGTTAAAGCAGGTCAGATCATTGGATTAGGCGGAAACACCGGTCGTTCAACTGGCGATCATTTACATTGGGAATTGCGTTATTTGGGTCAGGCTATTGATGCTGAAGATGTGGTTGATTTTGAAAAAGGAACTTTAAAAGAAAATTGCTTTGTTTTAAGAAAATCTGACGTTGAAAATAAATACGATCTAAGAGCTTTACATGGTCGTCATAAGCGCGATGTGGGTTTAACGAAAGCTGAATTGGCTTACGCTAAAAAAACAGGTAAAAAATTACATAAAGTTAGAAGCGGCGATACCTTAGGTCATATTGCACGCAGATATCATACAACAGTTAGTGCTTTGTGTAAGAAAAATAAATTGAAGCCAACTTCAACCTTACTCTTAGGTCAGTTAATTAAAATTTAACTTCACAACCCGGTAAAAGCGCTCTCAGCTTTTCTATCTCTTCCTGGCTAATTGGATTTCCTCTCAGATCAAGTAATGCTAATTCAGGTAACTCCGTAATTGTTTCAGGTATCGTAGTGAGTTTGTTGTTACGCAAGGATATCAAGCGTAACTTTTGGGCTTTGTAAATTTCCCAAGGAATTTTTGTGATCGGATTATTTTCAAGTATGAGTACTTCTAAATTCGAAAGGCGCTCCATATGCTTGGTTAAATAATGCGTGTTGGTGTTTGACAGATAGAGGAATTTTAAACTCTGAACCTTTAAGATCTCCTTCGGTAAACTATCCATGATCACGTTTTCAATACTTACATCTTTTAAACCTTTAAAATATTTAAAAGAGGTTGGTACTTTTAATGTATCATCGGTATTCCCAAATTTAAAAGAACGCAACTTCTGAAGGTAAACGATCTCTGTTGGTATACTGTCAATTTTTGTGTGCTGTAATTCCAAATATTCCAAATTAAAAAAGGATCTTAAATTCGGAGGAAATGTAGTAAAGCTATTGTTGTAAGATGCAAAATAAGCCAGGTAAATTAAATTATTGAAGTTCTCGGGATAGCTTGTAACACCGTTTCCGCGCATACGCAAGGCCAAAAGATCTTTAAGCGTGCTGAGTTTTGGGTATATTTTAGGTTCAATGGCTTTGTAATTCAGATCTAACTTATACACCCTTTCTTTTGCTTTTAATGCTTCCTTCAGATCGGTGTATACCATGCAGCCCATTGGTCCGTATTTATCAAATTCATTTTGTGCAATTGAATTTAATGCAAAAGCAAATGAGATATAGACCAGAAATTTTTTCATTGATGTAAATAAAATCAAAAAAAATTGCGAAACAAAAAAAAGGTATCAACCAATTTTAATAGAAAACGATCTATTTGGCCTTTACCCCGTTGATGAAGCAAACTACAAAACCCGGAAAGCCTTGATTTTTCAGTTCTTCCATGCGCTTTACGGCTTCTTCCTTTGTTGGATAACTTCCGGCCAATACTTTATAACCGCCATTTTCTTCGATCACGGTAACTTTTCCAATGTTTGAATATTTGGCTAAACTGGGTTTACTGGCAAAGGAGCCAATTTGGATCTTGTATTCTTTGACATCAACACTGCTTGGCGTTGTATTGCTGCTATTTGGCTGTGTGGTGCTGGGCGTGGTGTTTGAAACAACAGCCGTTGTTGGTGTTGAAACCGGTATAGTAATGTTGGTCTTTTTCGGTTCTTCGGTTTTAGTTACCGCGGTAGGCTGGGTTGCAGCGGGGGTAGATGCAACAGTGTTTGTTTTTACCGGTTCTGTTTTTACTTCCGTTTTTGAAGGTGTTCCGGGTGTAAAATCAACATGCATTGGCCCATCACTAATTTCCTTTTTTGTATCCCCATCTATATAATAAAAACGATGATCGAAACTCGCTTGCCCTGTGGCATTTCCTACTGAAAGGATCATGGTAACTGTAAATTCATCGGTTTTCGGACATTCAACCCAAACCAATTTGGCACGTTGATTTTCAAACGAAAAATTGCCATCCTTACTGATGCCTTCTTTAACCGATACGTTTGCAGGAACATCCAGCTGGTATTTCGAAAAACTGGAAACCTGTCCTTTTTTAATGGTTATTTCAATGGTATGCGTGCTGTATGCGGCCAATTTATCGGGTATATTCGCATCAATACTGTTTTGCGCAATTCCTAGTCCGAATAATGCTGTTAGAATAAGGCTAAGTGTGTTTTTCATAGTGAGAACGTATACGCTAAATGTAAGCAAAAACCATTAAAAAACGGCATTAAATTCTGTTAATGCCACCTTGTCATTTTTGGTGACACAAATATTCGTAAGGCTTTGGTTTTAGAGAAAATTTGTCTGAATTGAGAATAAAATTCTGTTTGGCATAAATTCTGCTACCTTCGTAGCGAATTAAAAAAACATTTAAAAACTGAATAAATATGGCAAAATTGAGCGTAAAACCTTTAGCAGACAGAGTTCTGGTTGAACCAGCTGAAGCAGAGACCAAAACAGCAGGTGGAATCATCATTCCTGACACCGCAAAAGAGAAACCGCAACGTGGCAAAGTAGTAGCCGTAGGAAATGGCAAGCCCGATGAACCAATGACAGTGAAAGTTGGCGACACCGTATTGTACGGAAAATATGCAGGAACAGAATTAAACGTAGATGGTAAAGATCTTTTGATCATGCGTGAAAGCGATATTTTCGCGATCATCTAAAACAGTTTTTGGTTTTTGGTTTCTAGTTTATAGTTACCGAAGGCCAAAAGTTAGCATCAAGATCAACTAAAAACAATAAACTTTAAACAAGAAACATAAATATCATGGCAAAAGAAATCACATTTAACATTGAAGCTCGCGACGCATTAAAGCGTGGTGTTGATCAATTAGCAAACGCAGTAAAAGTAACATTAGGTCCTAAAGGTCGTAATGTGATCATTGATAAAAAGTTTGGTTCACCGGCAATCACCAAAGACGGTGTAACTGTTGCAAAGGAAATTGAATTATCAAATCCGGTTGAGAACATGGGTGCACAGTTATTAAAAGAAGTAGCCTCTAAAACCGCTGATCTGGCTGGTGATGGAACAACAACTGCAACTGTATTGGCGCAAGCAATTGTTACCGGCGGATTAAAGAACGTAGCAGCTGGTGCAAATCCAATGGACCTAAAACGTGGTATTGATAAAGCGGTTACGATCATCGTTGAGAATTTAAAGAAACAATCAACTCCTGTAGGAAACGATAATAAAAAGATCGAACAGGTTGCAACTATCTCTGCAAATAACGATAACGCTATCGGAAAATTGATCGCGGAAGCAATGCATAAAGTAAAAAAAGAAGGTGTTATTACTGTTGAGGAAGCAAAAGGTACCGAAACTACTGTTGAAGTGGTTGAAGGTATGGAGTTCGACAGAGGATATATCTCTCCTTACTTTATTACCAATGTAGATAAAATGGAAACAGTATTGGATTCGCCATACATTTTGATCTATGAGAAAAAGATCAGTGCGATGAAAGAGTTATTGCCAATTTTAGAAAAAGCAGTACAAACCGGTAAGCCATTATTGATAATTGCTGAAGATTTAGATGGCGAAGCACTACAAACTTTAGTAGTGAACCGTTTACGTGCTAATTTAAAAATTGCTGCCGTTAAAGCTCCTGGCTTTGGTGATAGAAGAAAAGCAATGTTGGAAGATATCGCGATCTTAACCGGTGGAACATTCATTAGCGAAGAGCGTGGCTTTAAATTAGAGAATGCTGACTTAAGCATGTTAGGTAAGGCAGAAAAGATCACAATTGATAAAGATAATACGACCATTGTAAATGGTGCAGGTAAAAAGGCAGATATTGCTGCGCGCGTAAATGCTATCAAATCACAAATTGAAGCTACAACTTCTGATTATGATAGAGAGAAATTACAAGAGCGTTTAGCGAAATTAGCAGGTGGTGTTGCTGTATTGTATGTTGGTGCTGCTTCAGAAGTAGAGATGAAAGAGAAAAAAGACCGTGTGGATGATGCTTTAGCGGCTACACGTGCTGCGGTTGAAGAAGGAATTGTACCGGGTGGTGGCGTTGCTTACATTCGTGCAGTTGCCTCGTTAGAGAAAGTAAAAGGATCAAATGATGATGAAACTACAGGTATCCAGATCGTGAAGCGTGCTATTGAAGAGCCTCTTCGTCAGATCTGTGCTAACTGCGGTATTGAAGGATCAATTGTGGTTCAAAAAGTAAAAGAAGGAAAAGATGATTTTGGTTTCAATGCTCGTACCGAGAATTTTGAACCATTATTAAAAGCTGGTGTAATTGACCCTACTAAGGTTAGTCGTGTTGCATTAGAGAATGCTGCATCTGTAGCCGGTATGTTATTAACTACTGATTGCGTTTTAGCAGAAAAACCGGAAGAGAAACCGGCAATGCCTGAAATGGGCCACGGCGGTGGAATGGGTGGAATGATGTAATCAAAAGCTCACAATAAAAAAAGCCTCGCACTCGATAGCTATCGGGATTGCGGGGCTTTTTTATTTGGATTTTATGAAAATTGTTATAAATTTACTTATACAAGTGTTCGGAATTATTCACTTAAATGAAATCGCATGAAAAAAATCTCTACCACATTCATTATTGTTTTGCTTTATTTAAGCAACAATCTATTTTCTCAAGAAACATTGTTTTATAACACCGAGCCGGGCTTGGTTGGTTATGGGAATACGAATACAAATTTGAAGGTAGCTGATGGGAATACAACCATTGCAACAAGTTATACGCAAACTGCATGCGGACTTAACTATACCCAAGGCAGTGTGTTTTTAGCAATGCGCAATCCTACAGCTTGGCCTGGTGCTTCCCCTCAACCAGCACCTATTGTTATTTCCTCTATTCCTCCTTCAGGTTGTGCTACTATTCTTAAAGCATTCTTATACTTGAGCGTTAATGGAAACGGAATTCCTATAACCGCTACCGTTACTAATCCCCAAAATGCAACGGCTTCATTTTCTATGGCTGTAATTGGTCAGGGGCAAAATACGTGTTGGAATTATCCAGCTACATATGCCTATAGAGCTGATGTTACTTCCATTGTAACCGGTAACGGAACTTATTCAGTTTCCGGAATTCCTGTTGCGCCAACTAGCACTTTGCAACCGGATGATGCACATGGAGCTACATTATTGATCATATATAAGGACAATTCTCAAACGTATTCAGGAAGTATTGTAATTGCTGATGGATGTGCAACTGCTCAAGCAGGAGCCAAACTTTGCAATATCAGTGGTTTTAATGTTTGCGGACCAACTATTTCAACAAAAAACTTTATGCTTATTGCCGATCTGCAAAAACAAGCTGATTCACCGATTTATTTGAACAACGCAACAACTAATTATACTTTAACATCAGCGGCACAGAGTTATTATAATTTCATCTCTGATCCGGGTACACCGGCTGCCGTTAATCAAAATACCGCAAATTATGGAGCGTTCACTGGTGGGGATTGTTATGCGATTATTTTAGCAGGAATGTATTACAGAACTTCTTGCTTAACATGTACGTTAGCGCCAAATATTCCAAGTGTATCAGTAGTTACAAGTAGCAATCCTATTTGTTCGGGTAATCAATCGGCAACATTAACAGCTTCTGGTTCTAATTCGTATACCTGGAATACCAATGCAACCGGTTCTTCAATTGTTGTTTCACCTACGGTTAATACTAATTATACGGTTTGGAGTACAAATGCAAATGGTTGCGGAAGTGCATCTTTAACTCAATCGGTTTCAATTTGCAATGGCGTTGCAGAACAATCTTTTTCAAGAAACGTGTTGATCTATCCAAATCCATCAAATGGTATTTTTAAATTAGAGATGAACAGTAAAATTGATAATGGCGAGGTAAATATTTATAACTCTATTGGGCAATTGATCTTGAGTGAAAAGATCAAAGAAAATCAGGAAATTGATCTTAGTAAGTTTTCTAAGGGATACTACTTTTGTGTGATACGTTCACAAGGAAAGCAAATTCATAGCGAAAAGATAATCATTCAATAAAAAAAAGCCCTTCAGATTAGAAGGGCTTTTTTATTAATATAATGTTCTGATCTTACTGTGCTTGCGTTGTGTATAGATCAAAGAGATCTCAAAACCACCTTTGAGATTTGTGGCACTGCGCAATCTTGAAATATTTACATCGTAACTAATGCCAATGGTTAAATTTTGATTGTAATCAAAACCACCAACAACTGCAATGGCATCTTTGTGACGGTAAAACAAACCTCCTGATATGGCCGGTGAAAACAGTGAGGTCGCAGAAGCGATCTCTTCATCGGATGTTTCATTTAAAAAATATTTCAAATTAGCACCGGCTATTACCTCTTGTTGTTTATTTTGAAGACTGTATAATGCCGAAGGTAATAATCTCATTTTTGAATTGAGCTTATAACTCAATTGCGCATGACCTACATATTTAAATCCACCTGTAGCTCTTGCATCATAAAATGAAATGTTTGGTTTGTTAAGGTGCAATAACGATCCTCCAACCTCTAACTCGTAGCCTTTAACGATCTGATTTGTTTTATATACCAAGCCACATCCTATGTCTGCACCATATAAACTTTGATCTATTGCTGTTTCTTTTGTTGGTAAGCCCGAATCATAAGTTTTACCGTTAAATTGCGAATCCCATTTAAGGTTGTTTATGCGCAAGCTTCTTTGGAAAAAACCTGCAACAAATCCTGCTGAAATAGAATTTCTGTTATTTAAAAACAACGAGTAGCTGATGTTTAAATTCACCTGATTAGTGGTTAGTTTACTTAAGCCTGCTTTATCCTGAAATGCATTTATACCATATCCAATCAATCCTCCTTTTTTATTATCCTTTCTGTTTTTGTTGGTGTAAATTTTTGAGTCGTATGCAAATGCAAACGTGTTATAAGGTGTTACAACGCTGCGCCATTGATTCTTGTAGTTCAATACAAATCTGCTATCGATATTAGAAACGCCCGCAGTAGCCGGATTAAAAAGGGTAGGAGTAGTATAGAACTGCGACAAATGATGGTCCTGTGATCTTAAATGAGAAACACTTACCATCAATACTAAAGCCGAATATATGAAATACAACTTTCTCATCGGATAAGGCTTATATCTCCTTTTTTAGTTACTTTTTTATCAGTTACAAGTGTGCCTTCTAAAACGTATGCATAAACTCCTTGCTCTGCCATGCTGCCATTGTAGGTACCATCCCAGCCTCTGCCAACATCCGTGCTTTCAAAAACTTTATTACCTAAGCGATCGTAAATGGCAAAGCGCATTTCTTTTAATCCGTTACTTCTTACAAATAAAACATCATTATTTCCATCATTATTTGGTGAGAATATATCCGGAATAAAAATTTCTGTTGATGGTAAAATGCAAATGTTCAGTAAGTAGTCACTCGGACAATTACCATCATTAACAACAGATAATGAAACGGTATATGTGCCTGGATCTTTGAATTCATATGTCTCCGTTTGTCCGGGAGTATAACTTCTAATGGCTCCGTTAAAATTCCAGTTACCGCTTAAAGCACCATTGCATAGGTCTAAGAAAGATACCAGGTTGTTTTCAAATGGAATGCAACTCATGTTAGGGTTTGGTGAGAAGAGTGCCTGTATAGCATTGTAACTTGGTATTATTATGGATGTGTCTTTTTTACAACCGGTTGACAGATCTGTAATTTTTACCTGATAGCTTTTACCTGCTGGCCCATTAATTACACTGCCGCTTTGAACAGGATTGGTAACCCACGTGTAAGTATAATTGCCTGCAGGTGTGATGTTAACCGTGGCATTGCCGGGCGAGCCATAACATATTTTTGGATTCACAGAAAATGATGAATAAAATGTAGGCTTTACGGTAACGCGCATGGTGTCTGTAACCGGATCTGAGCAGCCATCTGTTGTTGTTACTGTATAAACGGTTGTAATGGCCGGAACAACATTTTGGTTTGCAATTCCAATTAAGTTATTACTCCATGTGTAGGTATAATTAAATATGGTTGGTAAACCGCCGCTTGCGTTCACATTTAATAAGGAGGCTTCGCCAGTACAAATGGTTGGCGAGGAAATGGAAGTTGAAGTGGTCAATTGCGGGTGTACTTTAACAACAATGGTGGTGGATGTTAAACATGCGCCCACACCAAACGAATAGTTAACGGTATATGTTCCGGCACCAATAACAGATGGGTTAAAGGTGTTGTTACCTATGGCGCTTAATGTGGTAAACGTTCCATTAGGCGGTGAAAGGTTATAGGTTGTTGTTATATTTCGGTAGCAATAAGTGTTATTTAAATTGGTGATACTTGCCGGAACAAACGGATAAACATAAATGGTAAGTGAGCTCGAACAACCTCCTTTGTTTGAATAGGTGTACGTATATGTATTTCCGGCAATAACATTGCTTGCACTAAATACACCTAGGCTTGGCGTAATTATTCCCGGACCCGACCAAGTTGTTCCAACAGGTAATGGCGGATTTACTACCATCATTGTTGGATGTGTTGAACAAACAGTTGCATTGGCATTACTTAATACATTTGGATAAACTACCATTTTAATGGAATCAGTACAGGTATTTATATCGTAGTATATTGTATGTATTCCTGCGCCGGCTGCATTTGGATTAAAAAAGTAGTTTCCGGCACTAAAACTTACTCCGGTTCCGCTATATACACCACCTGCAGGCGAGTAACCAAAATTGGTGAAGTTGTTGGTGATCTGTAATGAAGGACTGTTCACGCAAAAGAACAAACTGTCAGAATTGATGGTTGTTTTTAATGCCAATATTTTTAAGGTATCACCACAGCCATTTGTTGCGGTGTATACCAAAATATCGGTGTGTGAATTTATTGAGAATACAGATGGGTTATACATACCGGTAGAACTATTTAAAATACTACCGGCAGAGTTTGTACAGGTCCACGTTCCTCCAAGTGGTGTAGCACTTGTAAATGGTACAAATGGCGCTTTGGTTGGGCAGGTGGTTGCTGTACTAGGAGAAACATTTATATCATTTACATTAATTGCAAATGTTGCTGAGCATCCGGTTGCCAACGAATAAGTGATCACGTAGGTACCCGGTGGCACTATGGATGGACTGTAAGTTCCATAAACACTATTTACAATCCCCGTACCGTAAAATCGTCCGCCAAATGGCGCAACAGATGTGTATAAATATCTGTACCATTCAGACTGACAAATATTGACTGTTGTAGTAGGTACCGTTATTGTATTGGTAACATTGATCAGTTTCACATCTGAACAACTACCTAAGGTATAAAACACCGTATGAGTTCCAATTACGGTTGGTGTAAATACGCCACCAGAGGTAATTAACGGACTGCCAGACCAAGTACCTCCTCCAGGACTACCGCCTGACACGGTGAAAGTAGGGCCATTTAAACATGCCGCATCATCGCTTCCTGCAGAAGTGAGCACTGTAGTGAAAGTGATGGTGGCCTTACAATTTCCAACGGTATAGGTTACTGTTTTAACGCCTGCGCCGGTACATGCCGGGCAAAACGTTCCGGTGGTTGTATTGGTAATTCCTGCACCCGACCATGTTCCGCCTGATGGTGTTCCGGTAAAGTTAAAAACAAGAGCACTCGTACAAATGGTATTGCTTGCCAAAGGTGCTATTTGCGGATCGATCACATAAATGGTTGTTGTTACCATTGTTTGCGTGAAGGTTGATTGTTCAATAATGGTACATGAATAGGTTGTGGTAACACTCGGGCAAACTGCATGTGGGCCTGGTGTTGGCGGTAAAGCCGGCGTCCAGCTGTATGCTAAATTCAAACAAACAGAAGCAGGTACAACGGCAGATATGTTTGCTGAGCAACTATAAGCGCAAACGGTGTTTGTTGAACTTACATTTAAACTTGCTTGTATAGGGCAATTACCAATTGAGAATGTATTGATAATGTTCATGAATTTGTATGCACTATCACAGCGGTCTTTTCTAAACAAGGTTGAATTAATGGTATAGCTGCAGTTTTTATTAAGTGGCTGACTTAATTGAATTTGAATTGTTGTGGTTGTACCATTGTTACATGGCACAGGCGTAATGGTACTTATTACAGGGAAAACCGGACCGGTAATAATAAAGAAATTTGCTTTTAACGAATCGCAGATAACACCTTCAGATGTTGTAAGTGTAATTACCGATGCGTTACATTGCGGAACAGAAGCTAAAGAAGCAGTTGGTGCTGTTGGAGGTGGAGCAGAAGCAAACCAGCCACCATCCCAACCATGTCCTACAGTGTTTCCGTTCTCTGTCCATACAACCGTTAAGCTGCCTGATGGAGCAATTACAGTTGGTAAAATATTTACGCCATTAATGTTGGTAAACGGACCGGAAATAAGCGGTGATTGGGCGTTTGGCCCATCATAAAAGGAAATAAAGTCTCCAGCCTGAATTTGTGTTTGTGTGTTTAACGGATTAAACGTCATTGTAATTGGTACACCAACATGAATGCTCAATGTTTTTGTAACGGTGCTGTTCAGAATTGAAAGATAGGGCTGTGAGGGGCCGCCATCATCATAAAATTTTGCACGACAATCTGTAACTGTATAGGTGCCCATATTGTAATTCGGCATTTGGCCAATCAATAGAACGGGCAATGAAAAAAACAAAAATGCAATAAATATGAACTTGTATTTTTTCACGTTATTTATTTATTGTGATCGTGGGTGAATTAAATTCTGTTGTCCAGTGCCCGGCTCTGTCTTTCATTTTAATGGAGAAAGTAGTTGTTTCGCTATTACCATTACCAAGCAGAAATAAACTATTTAACTTAACGGTTAACTCACCTTCAATAGGAATGTTTTCGCTTGAAACAGGTGCAAGTGGTTTTACATGATACGTGTCGGGATTAGGTAATCGACTATCTTTAATGTATAAAGAGTGTTCATCCGGTGAAAGATCTCCAAGATCGCCATTGGCATCTTTATACTTCAAACGAATTAAAATTGAATCTTGAAATTCTTTTACGGTTGATGGTGTAATGCTTATCAATTCAAGCGTAGGAACAGGGTCCGGCTCGGGCACTTTTTTCTTTTTGCAAGTATAAAAAGCACTTGAAATAATAAGGATCAGTATTAAAGTTTTTGATTTGGTCTTCATTTTTAAGGTGTTACTTTAATTACAAAATAATCAGTATAATAAGCTGAACCATTATTTGGTGTTTCGGCAGGTGTTGTATGATCAGTGTCTCTAATATAGGTTCTCATGAAAATGTAACCGGTATCATTTAAAATGGTATTCAAATTAAAATTGGTGAGTTTGTAATTATACTGCACAGTGCCGGTTAAAGGCATATCTATAAAACTTGTTCCATTGCTTACATAAGAAAGTGTTTGTGTAACTGCGCTTGAAAAATCAAATCTGTTCAATGAAAATTTAATTTCGGCACTTACCATATTTTGCGGTGGGGTATTATCATCAACAATATAGCACCATAAGTCAATTGGTCCGTTATTTTTTGATAAGGTGATATATTTTGATCTCACAAAATGAGTTGGGCTACCCGTGTTACAAATGTGCAAGCCCATGGTGTTCGGATGTTTATTACCCGGCATTGGCGTGTTACCATAAATATCTTTTGCACCTGCGTCGATCCAAGAAATGATATTTTGAATGTTTGTGGCATTTGTCGGAACATAACGCCAATTCGTATCATTCCAAGGCATGCGACCTTGGCCAAGGGTACCCGGACCAGAACCCGGCATTTGAGTTAGTCGGTGCCGAAGTAATGATTGTGCTGAATTACCCGGAAGAACGCGATACGTATAAGGGTTGTTAGTTGGTGTAATGATTACCGGTGCATAAACCATGGAGTTGTAGGAGCTGCTGATGTTTCTGAAGTCAGGTTCAAATGACCCATCATGACAACCCGAATTGGCACACGTAGGTTTAAACACATTGTGATATAAATATTCAAAGGAAGTAGGGGAAGGATTATACGAAGTACCGGAAGTTGGTGGCGGCTGATTCTTTGGGTCATCAAACGGATTTTCGGGTACTTGTTTATCTTTTTTACAGGATACAATAACCAGTAAAACAACATAAACAAACGCAATTGTATAGAAGAAATTCTTTTTCATTTTTAATTATGTCATTAATTCATAAAACGATTTCGTTTGACCCAAAGAGCCATTGTATAAGAATCCGGCATTGACCACGTTTTGTTTGATACCAAGTATTTCTGCGATCGTTGGTACAACATTGGTGTTTAATCCAACAGGGTTGTTAGGATCTCCTTTGATCAATCCTTGAGGTATATCACCACCGATCATTGAAGCAAATGAACGTAACGAATTGGCATCTGAATGATCATAAGCGAAATAATTATTGTTGTCCTTTATCGGATTCGGATTAAGATCTCGTCCGCACTCAGGTGTGATCAACATAATGGTATTATTGGCCATTTCAGGAATTTGCGTTTGAATATAATTCCATAAGAAACCAACTGAATGATCTGCCTGATGCAATGCTTGCAGATACGACGTGTAGTTTTGGTGGCACGTATCAACTGCTCCTAAATTCAATACGGTTAAAGTTGGTTTAAAATATTTCAATAATTCAGCAGTGTAACCAATAGTTCTGGCATCTCCATTTGAAGCACCCGGAGGCATTACAACAGAATTGTTATTTGTTTTGGTGAACATTTGCTTCATGAAATTATGAATGTCATATTTCTCAGCTTCTGTGTTTTTAAGATCAGGCAGAGGATTACCAACGTTTGCAAAGTTCTTATCTAAGAACGATTTCATGTTGTACATTGGTCCAAGTTCTGTTGTTGGGTCATACGCTTTTGCATCTGAATACCAAGCTTGGCCTTGATTACCAAATGTAACAAGTGGCGCAAAAAAGTTAGCGCCGTATTTTGCACCGTAATTAGGATGCTCGCTGTAGTTTAATAAAGGAATGGATGCTCCAATACCATTACCAACAAACCAAACTTTAGTTGCAGGTAATCCCATTTCTCTTCTCACATATTCAAAAATTGTTGGATATACCGGCTTTTGTTTTAGGCCCTGTGATGCAATTCTGTTTCCTTGCAATAACGATGTCCAACCATCATAATGTCCTGCTGTGATACATCTTATCTCTTTAAAGGTTGTTCCTTTTGATTGAATAGAATTAGATGGTGATAAAATGGCTGGAATAGGCGTTGAGCCGGTTGTTCCGGTACCATACACTATTGGAGTTTTATTAGGATCGGGTGCAAGGCCATTGAACATGTTTGGCATGATGTTTCCTGCATTATCCGGATTATTCAGCGCAGGGATCTTTAAACCCTGGCCTAATTGTAAATAACCTTGCAACGCTGCTTCCTGATGACGTACGCCACCTGCAAACATAACGAGTACAACGTGCTGTGCCGTTTGTACATTTGTACGTGCAAATAATCTGCCCGATGGTAATATGTACGGCGCAACAATTGAGCCTGCAGCTGCAAGTGTGGCTTTCTTTAAAAATTCTCTTCTTTCCATTTTATTTCAATTTCTTCAATTAATAGTACATGTATTCGTCTGATAAGGCAAAGGCAATGTATACCAGTTCAGGCGTGATATTCGGATCGGCCTGAATGGTTTTTTTCATAAACTCTCTTTCTGATTCAGTTGGTTTCCTAACATAAAAACGAACATAAGTATCTACTACAAATTTATCCAGGTTAGCGTTCATATCATTCAATGAAGGAATGATCACGCCTGGCTTTTTCATTAAATTAGCAATAAGTATTTGACGCGCTAATATCTGATCGCCAACGGAATCGAAGCATTGCGAAATAGTAAAGAGGTTGTTTGATGAAAGGGCTTTTTGAAATAGATTGGCATATAAAATAGAAACATACTGATCAGTAGTTTTCATTCGGGTCTTATTAACGTTTGATGGTAAAATGTCAACGTTGTTAACCACGTATTCGTATTTCGTTTCTTGCTTTTTACACGAGCCTAAGGCAAAGAAAATGAAAATCGCAAAAAGGTATCTGAATTTAAAAAAGGTTGTTTTAGAAATTTGCATATTCATCTGATTTTAAAATGTTGCGTTGAATTTTAAATATATCCTTATCGGTTGGTAAAGTGATCATGTTAGTAACGGTTTCTTGGGTGGTTGGAAAACGCGCTAAAAATGTTTTATAAAGCCATTTAACGGTGCCTTCATAAAATTCATTTGAATGGGTAAGAATGTCAAAATAATCGCCTTTACTATGGCCTGATCTACCAAACAACACACCTGATTTGCTATTCAGGATCATGTCGCGCGCAATGGTAAACTCGCTTTGTGTGTATTGGCGAAATAACAGGTCGTTAAAGGTGTATTTAATGGTGTTATCCTCATTCCCCATATAGGAGTCGGTTTTTGTAAAAGTAAGTGTGTTGTTAATGAGTATCGCACAATAATCTTCAATTTCAATTTCGTTGTGGTAATATTTCCAACGTGCTTTAGCGGCTAATAATAATGCTTCTGAGTTTTTTTTGTTATTGTAAAATGATGCCCAGTTACCATTCAATGAATCAACCTGACGTGCGAATTGTGATAGGCCGTAATAGAACATGAAATCCGACTCACCAAAACCTTCGCATAATCTTACCGTTAGCAGATCATAAAGTCTTGAATTAGCTGCAATGGCGTAAGATGAATCACCTTGACGATAGGTTTCGTCGGTTTGTAATTTTAAGATCAATGTTTCACGGGACTGTAAAGATAGATTGGCGGTAATAAGTTTTTCGGTTTCGGTATACATCTCCGAATCAAATGGTTCGCGACCAATGATGTCTATAAATAAACGGTTCACATAATTCTCAATTTTTACGCGCGGTACATCGGCATAATAAGGAGCATTATTGTCAGTTACGGTTTCAATTTTCGGATCCTTTTTTTTACAACTATTAAACAAACCTGTGAAAAGAAGGATCAATGAAAATTGAAGGATCATCGATTGTTTCAGGGAATTGAGCATTTTACTAAATATTGAATTTTACTAATTAAGAGAATTTATACTATTTACACAACAGTATAACCAAGGAGTTACAAGCAAATGAGTGAGATGAAGCTAGTGGTGAGTAAGCTTAGAACTTAAAACAATTTAGTGAATTGATGATGTTTTAGGTTTAAAATCTTTAAAACGATTTAATTTTTTAGGGATAAGCAGAAGGGTTTTTGTTATCGAAAAATCAATTTTTAGCGAAATGAATTAGAGAACAAAAAGCGTGTTAGGTAAAAAGGCAAAAGTTAATCTTCATTTAATTTATTGATCACTTTTGTTTTGCTTTCTTTTTTATTCTTCTTTCTCCAGCTATCAATAAATTGTGCCCATGCAATTGGGTTCATTAATTGTATTTGTGGTTGCTGACCCGCTGTATAAACCTTGGTGTAATAATTTTGCATAGTGTTCTTGTATGCTTCCGACCCGCTGATGGTCATGTTACGCTCTATATACGAAAGCGTGTTTTGATTTAAGTTTTTATCGGCACGATCGTAGTCGGTTGCGTTAAGATCTAAAGCTAAAAATGCACGTTTAAATTCTTCCTTACTTGGCCAAGGATATACTTCTACGGTCTGCAATTCAATCGTATCGCGTGTTAAGGCTTGTATGATCCAGTAATGTTTTAATGAACAAGTATCTTCAACCTTAAACGAACGTGTTTTATGTGTGATGGCTAAAAATTTCAACACATCGCCCGGCGAAACAACTACTGTAAAAAAACCATTATAATCACTTACTGCTCGCCCCTTATCGTTCACTAAAATAGAAACAAAGGGAATGGTTTTCATACTATCCTGATCCAGCACAACACCCGAAAGCTGGATGTATGATTTCTTTTTTGAATTATCTGTTTTGTTGTCTTTGTTTTGCGCAGAAGTAACAAATGCCATCATCATAAATAGGATCGCGATCAAAAATTTATGACGTTTTATGTGAGATTGTGTTTTGATAAGCCTATGGTTTTATTGAAAGTAAAGATATTAAAACAAATAGAAAATGACCACTTATACAACAGACATTAACAATTATTAAAAGAAAGCCGCAATTGCGCTATTTCAGTGCATTTTTTAGTAAATTTGTAATAGTGAGAAATCTGATAATTATCATATTTGTTATTTTATGTACCTTATCTTTTGCTCAGGTAAAAACAAAACCTGTAAATGAGCCTAAAGATCTGAAATTAAAAGTTGTGAAAAAGGAAGAAGCAAAATTTACTTCTTTTGGCGTAGGTATTGGTGTAACACGAAGCGTAATCTTTTTAAGCAGAAATATTTTGGAGTTTAATGATGCGAACGGTCTTAATATTAATATGGTTTATGGCGGACATAAATTGGTGAGATGGTCTGCAGAATTTCACCGCTTTAATTCTATTAATATTGAACCAACCTGGTATAATATAAAGGCCAAGACCTATGAAGTGAATGCTCAGTTTTTAGCACGTTTTAAGAACAACCGCGATCTTATTTATCCGATTACCGGATTAAGTGTAAATGAATTCAATGGTTATTTTACAGGAAGAGATGATTTTCAAAACCTGCGTGAAAAATATCAGATCAATTCAGAAGTAAAATCGTATTGGATAGGGATGAATTTTGGTTTAGGGTACGAGCATGCTTTTGGCCCATTGAACGCCTTTATAGTTTACAAAATGCGTGTTGGTGCGCAGGATGTAAATGAGCGCGTAAATATCATGGATGTGTGTTACACAGCCGGTTTACGATATGATATTCGCACATATACTCCTAAATACCTTTATAAGTACATTTTCAGAGGATATAGAAACAGGTATATGCTTAATTAAGCTTGAGCTGTTGGTCCGCCAAAATTAATAGGGAACGGACTTTCAATATCTTTTATCTTTCCATTCATTTGTTCAAAGGTGGCAATGTTGTCTGCCAATGCCTTTACCAAACGCTTTGCATGTTGCGGTGTTAAAAGTATACGCGATTTTACTTTTGCTTTAGGTATGCCCGGCATCATTTTTACAAAGTCAATCACAAATTCAGATTGTGAATGGGTAATGATGGCTAGGTTTGAATAAATCCCTTCAGCTATTTCTTCGGTTAATTCAATATCAATTTGGTGTTGTGGTTTGTTATCTTCCATAATTTTTTATTTAATGTATTTACTCATTTGTTCTTGCATTAATTTGACTTCTTTAGCTGCCAATTCAGCAAAGTCTTTTCCTTTGCCGGCGTAAATGATACCGCGGCTGCTGTTTATGAGTAAGCCAATGTCTTTAGTTAAGCCGTATTTGCAAACTTCTTCCAATGAACCGCCTTGCGCGCCAACTCCCGGAACTAACAAAAAGTGAGTAGGGGCAGCCTCGCGTACTTCCTGTAGCATCTCTGCTTTGGTAGCGCCAACTACAAACATCATATTGCCATCATTTCCCCAGCTGGCACAGGTTTTTAAAACATGCTTGTATAACTCTTTGTTGTCACTTTTTAATAATTGAAAATCAAATGCACCCTGGTTAGAAGTTAACGCTAATACAATTGCCCATTTACCATCAAATTTCAAGAACGGTTCTACTGAATCTTTTCCCATGTATGGTGCAATGGTAACAGCATCGGCTTTTAAGTATTCAAAAAATGCCTTGGCGTACATGGTACTGGTGTTACCTATATCACCACGTTTTGCATCGGCAATTATAAATTGTTCCGGATAATTTGTTTTTATGTAATTGATCGTTTTCTCTAAACTCTTCAATCCATCTATTCCATATGCTTCGTAAAACGCATTGTTTGGTTTGTAACTCACGCAGTATGGTGCAGTGGCATCTATGATCTGTTTATTGAATTCGAAGATCACATCGTCTGCCGTTTCTTTAATATGCGAAGGGATCTTTTCCATATCAGGATCAAGTCCAACACATAAGAAACTCTTTTTGATCTTTATCTGTTCTATGAGTTCGTTTCTGGTCATTCTGTTATTTTTGAAAGACAATTTTCTATAAGTACATCCACACTCTTTTTATAATCGCTCGTAAATTCTTTTCTTACTCGGTTCGCAATGATCACACAAATGGTTAAACACTCGTGCCCTAACATCTTACCTAAACCATACAATGCCGATGTTTCCATTTCGAAGTTAGTGATCTTTTGTCCCTTGTGATCAAAATCCGTTAACAAGTCGTTTAAATTGGCTTTTGCCGCACTTAAACGTATTTGCCTGCCTTGCGGACCATAAAAGCCCGGTGCGGTTGCTGTGATGCCTTTGTGAAAGCCGTCGTTGAATTTTGAAATGAGTTTATCAGAAGCTTTTACACAATACGGATAAGGTAAATTTGGTAACCATCCGGCATGTTTCATAAATGCTTCACTGATATCATCTTCATTAACCGATTTAAAATTCGCGTAAAAGTTCAATAAGCCGTCAAAGCCTAAACCATGCGTACTAGCCACTAATCCGTTCACCGGAATATCTGCCTGCAAAGCGCCACTAGTGCCCAAGCGAATGATGTTAAGTTTACGCAAGGATTTATTTAAGGTTCGGGTCTTCGGATCAATATTCACCGCAGCATCCAGTTCATTCATAACAATATCAATGTTATCTGTCCCAATGCCTGTGCTTAAAACGGTAACACGTTTGTTGTTGAACCAACCGCTGTGTGTAATGAATTCGCGGTGTTCGGTTTTAAAATCAATTTTGGTAAAGTAAGCGGATATCTGCGCTACACGCCCTTGATCACCAACTACGATCACATTGTCTGCGATATCCTCATTCAATAAATTGATGTGGTATACACGCCCTTCGGGTGTTAAGATCAATTCGGTTTCGGGGTATTGCGACATGATTTATAATTGTTTTAAAACTTTAAAGTCATACTTCGACGATGCTCAGTATGACTTTAAATAGTGAATTTATTTCTTCTAAAAATTAGTAATATACAGCTCTTCTAACTTCGCTGATGTGCTTGCTGAAGCGGATCACCTGGCGGGTATAGCCATACTCATTATCATACCAAACATAAAGTACAATGCTCTTTTTATCAGGAGAGATAATTGTTGCCTGACTGTCAAATACACTAGGGCAAGGGTTTCCAATAACATCGGTACTTACTAATTCGTTACTGAATGCGTATTGAATTTGCTCAACCAATTTACCTTCTAATGCGTATTTTTTAATTAGTTCATTTACTTCATCTCTGGTAACTTCTTTATTGATGGTTAAGTTCAAGATAGCTAATGAAACGTTAGGGGTTGGTACACGTACCGAGTTAGCGGTGAATTTACCTGCTAAATGCGGTAATACTTTTTTCAATGCACTCTCTGCACCGGTTTCAGTAATAACCATGTTCAACGCTGCTGAACGCCCACGACGGTATTTCTTATGGTAGTTATCCAATAGGTTTTGGTCGTTGGTGTACGAGTGAACAGTTTCAATATGTCCTTTTTGAATTCCTAATTCCTTATCAACTACGTAAAGGATAGGCATGATCGCGTTGGTTGTACAGCTTGCTGCCGAAAATATCTTTTGTTTTTTAAGATCAACTGTTTCGTGGTTAACACCGTGTACTACGTTTGGTACATCACCTTTTGCAGGAGCGGTTAATAATACCTTATCAATTCCTTTTGATTGCAAATGGCGGCTTAATTCTTTATCATCACGGAACACACCTGTGTTGTCGATCAATAAAGCATTGTTGATGCCATATTTTGTATAATCCACATCTTCAGGGTTTTTTGCATCGATCATGTGAACGGTATGCCCGTTAATGATCAAAGCTTTATTCTCCAGATCTTCAATAACAGTTCCGGGGAAAGGTCCATGAACAGAATCAGTACGTAACAGATCGGCACGTTTTACGATCTCTTCATCACTGCTTCCGCGCGTAACAATGGCACGTAAACGTAATTGCTCGCCTTTACCTGCCTGAGCTATTAACTCACGCGCAGCTAAACGGCCAATACGTCCGAAACCATACAATACAACGTCTTTAGGTGTAATAGAACCTTGAGTTCCAATTAAGCTCTTTAATTTATCATTGATGAAATCAGCAGATGTTTTGTTGTTTGCTTTTTCGTTATGCCATTCAAAAGCTAACTTACCAATATCAATACGGCCGGGGCCTACATTGCTTTTATAAATTTCGCTAGCCAACGCAACTGTATCATAAACTGTGATTGGTTTTTTAACGATGTTTTTTGCGTATAAGTGTAGATTCATGATCTCACTGGCGCTTCTGTCGTGTAATTGGTTACGGAAAAGGATCAACTCGATCGATTTTTCGAACCATAATTTTCCTACAAAATTGATCAGGTCTAATGCTGCCTTTTCATGATTGATCCAGTCGTTCAACTGGTTTTCGTAATCTGCGTTAACTTTCTCTAAAGTGTTCATAAAAGCGGTTTAAAATGATGTACAAAATTAAAAAATCAATTTATTGTTATGCCTTGCTTTTGATAAAACGGGGCATTTGTGAATAACTCCGTTAGCTGAAATAAAAACAAAAAATCCCGACCTTGCAGCCGGGATCTTGTATTTAGAATCTTTCTAATTGTGAGAAGAAGAAATTTGCTTCGATGTTCGCGTTCTCATCGCTGTCACTTCCGTGAACCGCGTTTGCTGCGATCGATTTTGCAAATAACTTACGGATCGTTCCATCATCAGCTTTACTAGGATCAGTAGCACCAATTAACTTTCTGTAATCAGCTACTGCGTTATCTTTAACCAAAACAGCTGCTACAATTGGTCCTGAACTCATGTATTCAGTTAACTCTCCGTAAAACGGACGCTCTTTATGAACTTCGTAAAATAAACCGGCTTGAGCTTTAGTTAAGCGCATGTATTTCATGGCTTGAATTTTAAAACCAGCTTTGTTGATCATTGCTAAAATTGGGCCAATGTTGTTAGCTTCAACAGCATCGGGCTTAATCATTGTGAATGTAATATTTCCTACCATTTTTCTTTTTAAATAGGGCGCAAAGGTATTGATTAAGGTTTGTTTATGCAAATTTAAAAGTGCCATTGGCAAGGCCAATAAAATATGGTAATTTTGCAGTACTTATGAGAAGAGACAGTTACAAAAAGTTGGGCGACGCCATTAAAAAAAGTAAGCGTATTGCCATTGTTACACACATGAATCCCGATGGTGATGCCATGGGAAGCAGTTTGGCCCTGAGTTTGTTTCTTCAAAAATTAAAAAAAGAGGTAAAGGTGATTGTACCCAATGCATTTCCTCAATTTTTAGCATGGATGCCTGATAGCAAAAAAGCATTGGATTTTCAGTTGAAAGAAAAAGCGGTGAAGGCATTTGTAAGAAAGTGTGATCTGGTATTTATTTTAGATTTCAATAATTTTAAGCGTATTGAGAAATTAGGTGATTTTTTAGCGGAGACCGATGTGCCTAAATTTATGATCGATCACCATCAACAACCGGATGATCTGGCGAAATATTATTTACACGATGTAAAAGCCTGTAGCACGTGCGAATTGGTGTATGATCTGATGAAAGGCATGAAACATCAGAAAATGCTGGATAAGAAAATTGCGGAGTGTTTATACACCGGCTTAATGACCGATACCGGCTCATTCCGTTTTTCGAGCGTGACCTATAAAACACATTTGATATTATCTGAATTATTGAAGACCGGCATGGTGCCAAGCGATGTGCATAGCGCTATTTACGATACGTATAGCCGCGATCGCATGAAATTATTAGGACATGCTCTTCACAAAATGCACATTTTACCGGATAATAAAACAGCTTACATTGCGCTAACAGGTGAAGAATTGAAGCAATTCAATTATCAGAAAGGAGATACTGAAGGTATGGTGAATTATCCATTCTCTATAAAAGGAATAAACTTTTGTGCCTTGTTTACTGAATCAGATGGTTACATTAAAATATCATTCAGAAGTAAAGGAAAACTGGATGTAAATAAATTTGCCAGAGCTAACTTCAGTGGCGGCGGGCATATTAACGCTGCCGGAGGAAAAAGCAATTTAACCTTGGGTGATACGGTAGATAAGTTTGTTTCGTTAGTGAGTAGTAAGAATAAAGTATAAGGAGTTAGTATAAGAATTAAGAACAGTGGGATTTATAAAGGACCTCATAATCAGATCAAAATTAAGTAGCAACGCGAGTGGCAAAAAGAATTTTGTGTCGTGGGATAAAATAAAAACCATTGCCTTAATTGTTGATCACAAAAGCGCGTCAAATAAAAGTCAGTTAGATAAATTTATTTATGAAACCGATAAAGTGGTTGATGTGTATTTTATTGATGGTCATGTAAAAGAAAGCGCTATTAAAAATTTTACCACCTTCATTAAAGCCGATAGAAGTTTATTTGGTTTGCCTAACTCAAAGGCAATTGCAAAACTAAAACAACAATCGTATGATCTTGTAATTAATGCAGCTTTTAATGAATCTGATTTCTCGAGCATTATTGCCAATACCTTAAAAACTGGTTGTAGAAGCGGTTTTAAAAGTCGTTTAAATGAATTGGACCTGATCATTGAACGAAAACCAAATCAGGAATTGATCTCGTATTTAGGAGATGTTGTAACTTATGTAAAGATGATCAGGAATTAAAAAAGAAGATCAGATCTTCTCTAATTTCATTACTGTCCAGTTATTTTTTGTGAAAGTTTGAAGTAAGTTCAACTGATTTGCTTTTGCATGTTGTTCTAATTCTTCCACATCGGTATTAAAAAATCCACTCAACAATAAAACACCTCTAGTCTTTAAAAGCTTAGCGTAAAGCGGTATCTGAACCTTTAATACATTTTTGTTGATGTTTGCTAAAATTATATTAAAGGCTTTGTAGTTATCTAATAATTCTTTGTCGCCCAGTTTCACTTCAATATCAGCGCAATTGTTATTCGCGCAATTCTCTATACTATTCTCCACACTCCAGTCATCAATATCAATACCCACAACTTCACCGGCTCCCAATTTTTTTGCTAAAATGGCCAATACGCCGGTTCCGCAGCCCATATCTAATACCGATCTACCCTTGATACCCAGATCAAACAATTGTTTGCACATGAGCCAGGTTGTATCATGATGACCGGTGCCAAAACTCATTTTTGGCATGATCACGATCTCATGTTTTACCGTTTTGTTTGGTTCATGAAAAGGTGCACGGATCAATAACAGATCATCAACTAATACAGGCTCAAAATTCTTTTCCCATTCGGCATTCCAGTTGGTTTGTTCAATGCGTTCTTTATCAAATGAAAATGCAAAATCGTCAAATTCAAATTCAGTGAGGTGGAGATCACCATCCAATTCTTCAGGAATATACGCATCAAAACCAACTTCATTCTCAACAAATGAATCAAAGCCCATATCACCCAATAACGAAATTAAAATTTCGGTACCCGGTTGAGGAGGAGTTACTATAAAATGATATGCAAAGTAGGCAGGCATTAAAACGAGTGAATGATGCTGCAAAAATCAACGGCCTTTAAGCTTGCTCCGCCAATCAAACCACCATCCACATCAGCGCATGAAAATAATTCTTTAGCGTTTTGTGCATTACAGCTTCCACCATATAAAATAGGCACTTCACCTGCAAATTCTTCATCAAACAATTCGATCATTGTTTTTCTGATAAAGGCATGCATTTCCTGTGCTTCTAATGTAGTGGCTGTAACGCCGGTACCAATGGCCCATACAGGCTCATAGGCTAAAATTAATTTCTCAAGATCCTTTTTATTGAATGGCGAAAGAACACTTTTTAATTGCTCTTTTACTACATCAAAATGTGTGTTATTCTTGCGTTCATCTAACTTCTCGCCAATACAAAAAATTGGAGCAAGATCGTTTTCCAATGCGCGTTTTATTTTTTCAGTTAATTGAGCGCTTGTTTCATTGAAGTATGTTCTGCGCTCGCTATGGCCAATGATCACATAATCACAATCAACCGACTGCAGCATTTTAGCAGAAACTTCGCCGGTAAAAGCACCTGAAATATGTTCGCTGCAATTTTGCGCACCCAATTTAATTTTATGCAAGCCTTTTAAATGCGCGTGAATAGGGCCAATGAATAAGTAACTCGGACAAAGAATGATCTCAGTAGTGGTACGTGTATCTAAATTGGCTAAAATGCCATCTACTAACTGAATAGCTTCCGGCAACGAATTATTCATTTTCCAATTACCGGCAACAATTTTTCTTCTGAAACTCATGATTATTTTACTCTAACGCGAGGGTCAAGTATACCGTATGCGATATCTACAAAAATATTGATGATCACGAAAATGGTAGCAAATATCAAAGTTGCACCCATTACCACAGGAAGATCGTTCTTACTTAGAGCCTCTACAACTTCGTAACCAATACCTTTCCAGTTAAATACTTTCTCCACAAAAACGGCACCTGCCATTAAACCTGCAAACCATCCTGAAATGGCAGTTACAACAGGGTTTAAGGCATTCTTTAAAGCGTGTTTAATAATTATCTTGTACATGCTTAAGCCTTTTGCTTTAGCAGTGCGTATGTAATCTTGCGATAATACATCCAAAAGCGAGCTGCGTGTTAACTGAATAACAATACTAAGCGGACGAACACCCAAAGTAATAGCAGGTAATATCAAATTTTTTAAATTCAGTTTTTCGCCTTCCCACTCATCGTAATCGTATAAACTTCCAACGGCAGACAATCCGGTGAGATCGGCCAAAACGTAACCAAATAACCAGGCCATGATCAAACCCACCAAATAGGATGGGGCACTCATACCAAAAACGGTTGCCAGTACAAAGGTTATTCGATCAAAAATACTGTTCTTTTTAATTGCTGTTATAATACCCAGAAAAATACCAATACAAGAGGCAATGAAAATGGCACTGAAAGCAAGAACCGCAGTTTCAGGCAAGGTGTCTAAAATAATCTCAGAAACACTTCGTTTGGTAATGTAACTGCGGCGAAGGCATGGGATCTTTAAAACAACTGCTTTTTTATCGCCAATGGTAAATAATGGGGTCCAGCTGTATTTTTCAGGATTAAGGAACCATAAACTGTTTGAGTTAACATGGTTATGCACTGAAATAGGGGACAGGTCGTTTAAGTAATGAGAGTATTGCACCAGGATAGGTTTATCCGTACCAAGATCGCGGTGTATGGCATCAACTGCTTCCTTGTTGGCACGCTGGCCTAACATTACGGTAGCAGGGTCGCCGGGTAAAACATTAAATAAAAAGAAAATAGCAGTAATAACGCCAAGAAGTACAACGACGCCATAGAAAATTTTCTTTAGAATGAATTTTAACACTTTCTTATCAGATTCAGCTAGCGAATATAAATAAATATATGGATGTATAATAACAGATTTTATAGAAAGTTTACTTTTGTAGTATTAGTAAATGTTTTTGAAGACCAACTATTTAAAATATGCCATTTTTGCGCTGTTTTTAGCCATAAAACCGGTTTTTTCACAAAAAGTGGGTTTGGTTTTAAGCGGAGGCGGGTCAAGCGGGATGGCGCACATAGGTGTTTTAAAAGCATTGGAAGAAAACAATATCCCAATTGACTACATAACCGGTACCTCCATAGGAAGTTTAATTGGGGCCTATTATGCGATTGGGTATTCACCGGAACAGATCGAAAAGATGGTTAAAACATCATTTTTTCAAAATGCATCCAAAGGCGATCTAAATTACCAGTATGGTTATTATTTTAAAAAACGCAATACTTACGGCTCATGGTTAACCTTTCGTATCGATCCAAATGATGAAGTATTAAAGAATTTACCAACCAATGTGATCAACTCTATTCCTATTGATTACTTTTTAATGGAAACATTCGCTGCAGCATCAGCGCGCGCGAAATACAATTTTGATAGTTTGTTGGTGCCTTATCGTTGTGTGGCTTCCGATATTCAATCGAAACAAAGTATTGTGTTTAAAAGTGGCGATCTATCAACCTCTTTGCGTGCCAGTATGAGTTACCCTTTTTACCTCAGACCAATAAAAGTAGATGGCAAATTGTTGTTTGATGGTGGTTTGTATAACAATTTTCCGTCGGATGTAATGTACAAGGATTTTAATCCTGATTTTATTATTGGTTCTAACGTTGCCGATAAAAATGCCTCGCCAGAGGATGACGATCTGTATTTACAACTACGCAACATTATGATGAGTGAAACAGATTTTAAACCTGTTTGCGAAAATGGTATACTTATTGAACCCTGGAGCGATGTAAGCATGTTTAATTTTGATAGGGTTGATCGATTGATAGATAGTGGTTATGCAGCAACCATAAGGAATTTGCCAGCAATAAGAGCGCAGATCAAACGTAGAACAGATACCTTATTACTAAATGAAAAACGCAGAAATCTTTTAAAAGATTACGATAAGAATAAGATCGTTTTTGATAAGGTTAACGTGAACGGCTTAAATGAAAAACAAACACGTTATGTAACGCAAAATTTATTTTACAAGAAACAAGAATTTAGTTTGAACGACTTAAAGCGACGTTATTTTAGGTTAGCTGCCGATGAACGTTTAAAAAGTATTTATCCTGTTGTTAAATATGATAGCACAACTAAAAAATACGCTTTGAATATTGAAGCTAAAAAAGAGAAACCATTTTTTGTTGATGCGGGTGCTATTATTTCGAACAGACCAATTAGTGAAGCATTTTTAGGTATACAGTACAATCACATCGGACGAGTAGGGTTTTCGGCATATGCGAATGGTTATTTGGGAAAACTAAATTCGGGCGGACATTTAAAATTGCGATTTGATTTTCCGGGGCGTGTTCCGTTTTTTGTTGAATCCAATTCAACGTATTCGCGTTGGGATTATTTTAACAGTAGTATCTTATTTTACGATCTGTTGAAGCCTGCTTATTTGATACAGGAAGATCAGTATTCAGAATTAAAAGTTGGATTGCCTGTGGGTAATTTATCGTTACTGGATGTTTCGGGAGGAATAGCAGAGTGGGGGAATTTTTATTATCAACGAGATGATTTTACCAAATTAGATACAACCGATAAAACCTATTTTGATTATTACTACGGCCAGATGAATTACAGTATTAATACACTCAATAGAAAAATGTATGCAACGGAGGGTGTGTTTTTTAATGCCAGAGCAAGGTATTTACAAGGGAATGAAAGTTTTTATCCGGGCAATACAAGTACCGATACCGTTGGATTTAGAAATAAGTATACACAATCATGGTTTCAGTTTAAAGTTACTTTTGATGGATATTTAAAAACATTGAAGCGTTTCAGAGTTGGTTTGTTTGGCGAATTTGTAAGTTCATCTCAAACATTCTTTAGTAACTATCAAAGTTCAATACTTTCGGCACCTGCTTTTAATCCAACACCTGAAAGTCAAACTTTTTTTATTGATGATTACAGGGCGCACAATTATTTGGCAGCCGGCGCTAAGCTGGTTACAACGCCGTTAAAAAATCTGGATATTCGTTTTGAAGGATACGTGATGCAGCCTTTTAATTCAATACTTAAAGATCAAAGTAATAATGCGAAGTTAAGTTCGCCATTTTTATACAGACATTTTATTGGAATGGCAACCATGGTTTATAATACACCGTTAGGTCCAATTTCATTAGGCGTGAATTATTACGATAAGTACCAAAATCCATTCTCCTTATTTTTCCATTTCGGATACATTATTTTCAATAAGAAATCTATTGATTAGTTCTCGATAAGATTTTTGTAAGAGGCAGGCAAAAATCACTCGAACTGACACAAACCACAGAGTGACATTTGGTCATTTGCAAAGTTTTTTCGCAGAGGTCACAGAGTTAAATTAAATTTTATATTTCTATCTGTGCCCTCTGTGCACGCCTTTGTGTAACACGAAGTGTTTCCGTGGTTATTGTTCTGCAAATAAAAAACCCCGTTTTAGCGGGGTTAGTAATTAAAATTCATCTTCATTAAAAAAGAAATCGTCTTTTGTTGGGTAGTCGGGCCAAATATCTTCGATGGTCTCATAGCTATCACCTTCATCTTCCATTTCCTGTAAATTTTCGATCACTTCCATAGGTGCACCTGTTCTCATCGCAAAATCAATAAGCTCATCTTTTGTTGCAGGCCACGGAGCATCTTCTAACCAACTTGCCAATTCTAATGTCCAATACATAATTTCGAATTAATTATTTTCTGCAAAAGAAAAAATTTTTTTTGGATTTCAAAAGAAAAAGTAATGAAAAAGTATCATTTGCTTAAATATTAACCTGTTGAAATTCAATAAATTAATATTTAACACGATTTAATCAGATCATAACATCCTTTTGCGTGAATATTTGCTTATCGTTTTCGAGTGTTAACTTGTATTTGCCTTTGGCCAGGTGTTGTATGGGTAATGCAACATTGTACACATTATTATTGCCGGGTTGCAGCCAGTTGCCAATGCTCATTAGCACCGCATTATTCTTCATGTCGTAAATATTGAGTTTAGAGTAGCACCATTCATTGTTAGTATAAGCCATCTTACCTATCAAACTATCGTTCACCAAATGAATACGACCGTTGGCTGTTTGATAGATCTTTTGTTTGATGATGTACCACGGAATAGGTTCGTTCTTAATGGCGCAAACCATAATCTTCAACGACATTTCTTTTTCGTTGTTGGTAGTAATAGCTGCCGTTGCATGGTTGTTACTAACGGCCCACACGGCTTGTTGAATAGATTGCGTGTTCAATTGCGCATAATTCACATCTATGTATCTGGCTAGCATTACCAAACTTTTATCGGCCATGTCTTTGGTAGTGTATTTTACTTTAGTGTTTGGTCCGGCATCATTACTTTCACAACAAAAGCCTACTACTTTTTTTATTGCGTGTTTACCTGCTTTTACGATCAGTTGTTCTTGTTTAACCACCAATAAATTTTGGTATTTATCATCACCAGCAATCAGTTTTCTGCCTGGCTCAATTTCAATATTAAGATCGGATTTACTTACGTTTTGAATTTCCATAAGTGTTGATTCCCCTTGATAGGTGCCCAAGCTGGTGATCTTTACTTTTACCATGTTCTTATCAATGGCTTCTTGAAGATCAATGCTGGTGTTCATGTTCGAAAAAGCTAGCAAGGCTATAGCTATGCCTGAAATGATGATGGTTTTCATATTTACCTCCTTTTCATATTATAAAATACAATTACCTAAAATAGATACAGGTGGACGTAATAAATTTTTACATAAAAGGTAATGTTCAACTGTAAATAAAATACTAACTTGGATGTGTTATTTCAATCATGGATAGATTTACCGGCATCATTGGCATTGTTTTGATCTTTGGAATCGCTTTTTTAATGTCTAACAACAGAAAGGCAAT
Source organism: Sphingobacteriaceae bacterium (assembly GCA_046345155.1). Taxonomy (GTDB): domain Bacteria; phylum Bacteroidota; class Bacteroidia; order B-17B0; family Aurantibacillaceae; genus Aurantibacillus. Next base: position 26,209 of record JBKDKI010000065.1, on the reverse strand, counting down.
TAATTACCGATTAGTGTTAAGCGGTTTAGCTTTACAATTATTAATTGCAGTGCTTGTTTTAAAGGTCCCATTCATAACAAATTTTTTCGCCATGTTGGGGCGCGTTATGGGTAAAATCGAACAGTTTGCTACGCAAGGCGCATCGTTTGTTTATGGCGGCATTATGGTTGATAAACACGATGGAACAGCAGCCGGCTTTGGCGCGCCACATACTTTTGTATTTGCATTTAGTGTAACAGCTACTATCATTTTTGTTTGTGTGTTGGTTGCTATTTTTTATCATTTTGGTATCATGCAGCGCATAGTTGCCGTTATTGCACGCGTTATGAATTTTGTGATGCGCGCGAGTGGAGCGGAAGCATTAAGCAATGTGGCCAGCGCATTTGTTGGTCAGGTTGAAGCACAAGTTTTGATCCGTCCGTATTTACCAAGTATGACCAAAAGCGAATTATTATCGTCGATGGCAGGCAGTATGGCATGCATTGCAGGCGGTATTTTAATAGTGTATGTGAACATGGGCGCAAAGGCCGAATATTTGCTAACCGCGAGTTTAATGGCAGCACCAGCGGCAATTGTGATCTCAAAGATCATATTACCGGAAACAGAAGTGCCAAAAACACAAGGTAAAGTTACTTTAGAAGTAAAACGTGAACACACGAATTTAATTGATGCCATTTCACATGGTGCATCAGACGGGATGAAAATTGCAATTAATGTAATTGCCATGTTAATTGGTTTTATTGCATTAATAGCCTTGTTAAATTATTTATTAGGATTTATTTATTGGACCGAATTGGTAAATGGAAGTTATCAAACAGTTCATCTGTCATTAGATTACATTTTTGCCAAGTTGTTTTATCCCTTTGCTTGGGCAATGGGTGTTCCTATGGAGGATGTAAATCAGGTGGCAACATTAATGGGACAAAAATTAACCATCAATGAATTTGTAGCCTTTGATACATTAACGCACAAATTGGCAACACCATTAAGTGAAAAGGGATTGGTAATAGCAAGTTTTGCCATTTGCGGCTTTGCAAATTTCAGTAGTGTAGGTATGCAAATTGGCGGTATTGGGGCCTTGGTTCCTGAGCGTCGCGCCGATCTTGCAAAATTAGGAATAAGAGCACTTATCAGCGGTACCTTAGCATCTTATTTATCGGCAACAATTGCAGGCATGATCATTTAAAAATGAGTTTAAATTTAAGAGATAATATTAGTGTTGCTGTTGATTCGATCAAATCAAACAAGTTGCGTGCAGTAATTACTATGCTTATCATTAGCATTGGGATAACTGCGCTAGTAGGTATTTTCTCGGCAATAGACGCGATAAAGAACGGTATCAACAGTAATTTCACCAGCATGGGAGCCAACACCTTTACGATCAGAAATGGGGATATTGGCGTGCGTGTTGGCAGAAGAGGAAAGAAGGCCAAAGCTTTTGAATCGATAACGTATAAAGAAGCACTTCGGTTTAAGGAAGAATTTGATCTGCCTTGTATGACATCTGTTTCAACAATGGCAAGCATGACCGCACGTGTGAAGTTTGAAAATTTAAAAACAAATCCGAACATACAGGTGTTCGGAAGTGATGAGAATTACTTGCAAACTAGCGGTTATGAATTGGAGATTGGTAGAAATTTTTCGCCAACTGAAGTGAATAGCGGTAGCAATATTGTGATCATTGGAAAAGATATTGAAGCGCTTTTATTTCCAAAAACTTCCGGAGTTGATAAGGTTATTTCAATTGGCGCTTTAAAGTATAAAGTAATTGGTGTTTTAAAAAGCAAAGGAAGCAGTGCCGGATTTGGAGGCGATAAGGTTTGTATTATTCCATTAACCAATGCACGGCAATATTTTGGGAGTAAAAAGTTGAGTTTTACGATAAATGTAATGGTTGCAAATGCGGCTAATTTAGATATGTTCCTTGAAGAGGCCAGGGGATTGTTCAGAAAGATCAGACAAGTATCTGCTATAGAGAATGACGATTTTGAGATCATAAAATCGGATAGTTTAGCGGCGCTTTTAATTGATAATTTAAGTAAGGTTACCATGGGCGCAACCATTATTGGAATAATTACCTTATTAGGTGCTGCAATTGGTTTAATGAATATTTTATTGGTAACGGTAACCGAACGTACACGTGAAATTGGTATACGAAAGGCATTAGGCGCAACTCAAGCTACCATTAAAAATCAATTCTTAATTGAGAGTATTGTTATTTGTGTGTTTGGAGGAAGTCTAGGTATTGTATTAGGTATTGTAATTGGTAATGTGATAAGCATGGCGCTTGATACCGGCTTTTTCATTCCCTGGTTTTGGATGATCTCAGGCTATGTGATCTGTGTGGCGGTTGGCTTAGTTAGTGGTTACATTCCGGCAAAACGTGCATCTCAACTTGATCCTATCGAGAGTTTAAGGTTCGAATGATCTACCTTACTGTGGAGTGTTTTTGAATGGTTTTCTTGCTTCTGCGCATTTGCCTTCTATCCTTTCGTTTTTGCTGACGTAATTCTTTCCTGTTTCCTTTTGCAATTCGGGCGCTGGGCTTATCCTTTGCTTTTTTCTTCAAATAAGGATTGTATGCTTCACGGTTTGGTTTCCATCTGCGCCAAATGCGTTTTCTTTCGCGTTTTTGTTTGAACATTTCTTTTTGCTGCGCATGAAAATTTTGCACAGATAAAAGGAAGAAAAGGATAATAAACAAACGAAGGAAGATCTTCATACTTCAAAATTAGAAATAGACTTATAATGCACGCAGCTTAAAAAAGTTACTTGTGAACAGGTGTTTTTGAATAAACCTTATTGCAGTTTCATTACCACGTAGGTTTCTTCAACAACCAATTCGCCGGTGCAATAATCTAATTTATTCTTTAACTCAGGAGGGTAGGAGGCAGTTATGGTAAAGTTGAAATTCTCAAAGAATTGAGGAATGATACATACCAAGTATAAAGGCTTAGATGTTTTTTGAATAAGTGCTTTTGTTAAAGCTTTGGCAACGCCTTTGTTCCTGTATTCATCCACTACACCCATGGAGCACATTTCGGCACAATTTTCATATTCTCTTATCCTGCCAAAACCGATCAATTTATTATTCAATGTAGCAATGAGAAATTGATCTGCCTCAAGTGCCCGGTTATCTAATTCAAATTCGGCTATTAAAGATTTGACCGATTCAAAAAAATGAGGGGTACAAGCCTGAATTTGAAAATCCATTTAAGAAGCAATTTATTTATTGAGATAGTTGGTTGCCTCTGCGCCAAATAATTTCACGCCATCCTTATACACGGTTATGAAAGCGTCTGTAATTCCTAAGGCTACTGCTTCGTTCTTTAATTCTTTTGCGAATTTCGCATCATTAAAGTTTCCAATGTTGTAAATGTATAATCCATTTATAGCCTTGTTCTCAACCGGCCAATTTTTAATGGCATTAAATTTAGCAGCAACATCTGCAGGTACTTGTCTGCTATAAGCGCCAATTTGTACTTTAAACGTTATACCTTCCTCGTTTTCTTTGATGCCATTATCAGGAGTTGCAGCAGGACGCTCTTTTACACCATTTGAAAACGGTGCAATAGTAGGCGATGGAACGTTAGTAATGGCAGGCTGCGCTGTATTTGTTGTTACAGGAACTACAGCAGGGAAAATGATCGGATTCTCAGGTTCAAAAATTATGCTTGCATCTGCTTCTTTTTTAGCTTTTGCTTCATTAAATGGTAAACGTTTACCATCAAGGTATGCGCTCACAAATGCATCTTTAATTCCAAGATCGATCACTCTGTTTTTATCTGAGATCAGTTTTTCAGCATTGGTGTAAATTCCGGCAGTATAACGGTATAAACCGTTTGGTAATAACTCACTGTAAATTGGTGTTAAATTGCTTAAACGCGCTTTGCTGATCTGGCGTGAATAAACACCTATCTGAACTGTAAATAATAAGTTCTTGGTCTTTTCTAATTCTTTTGTCACCACCACTACATCATTAACCACTTTGGTTGGTGTATTTGTGTTGTTAGGATTTACGTTCTCAGAGATACCTGCTGTTAATGGCGCATTCAGATTTACAGTTTTACCTTCGTTCTTCATGATCTCCAACGCTTCTGCTACAGTAATGCGTTTACCGTTAAAGAATGCTACTACAAATGCGTCAGGGTAACCATTGTTGTTCAAATCACCTTTAACTGCAGATGCATTTTCAATTTTATTGAAGTTACCTGCTGTATAACGTATATAGCCGTTTGGAGTAGTTTCGCCATTCACCGGAGTTAAACCTCTGAATGAGTTGTTAGCGATCTTGGTTTTAAATGCACCAATTTGTACACGGAAGATCAAACCATCAGGCATTTTAGCATCAACCGGTATTGGTTTATTCTCGTTATATGCATTTTTATTTAAAACCTCTAAACCTTCAATACGGGCAATAACTTTTGTACCTGCAGCAGTTTCGGTTGGTGTAGTAGTGTTTTCTTTTGTTGTGTTAGCAGCTACATCACTTGTTTTTGTTTCAGTGGTTTTTGTATTGTTGTTACCACTTGTATTGTCTTTTGTTTTAGTGTTGTTCTTTGTTTTATTAGTTGCTGCTACATCGGTTGATTTGGTATCATTTGTTTTGGTAGTAGTATTACCGGTTTTGTTATCCTTTGTTTTTGTGTCATTGTTTTTTGCAATGGTTTCATTTACAGCAGGAGCAGTAACTTTATTATTTACGGCAGCAATTCCTTCTGCTGATTGTTTGTTTACCAATATGTTTAATTGCGTAGCGGCTGTATGACCGGTTTTAGCGGCTAATGATAATAACTTGATCTTTTCTTCAGGTGTTGTTGCTTTGGTTGACCTGATCAATAAATTCTTCGATTCAGCATTCAAATTCTCAACATTCGATCTTAATTTTTGTTGATCGGTATTTAATTTACGAGGTATTAACGCTTTATTGGTTTCATATTCTAAACTAAAAGCATTGGTTAAGTTAGTTAGTTCAGCAGCTTGTTTGTTGTACAGATCGTTTTGTTTTTGTTTCAAATCAGCAGGAAGGTCCTTTGTTTTATTTAAATTGCTATAAGCCGGTTCCTTAACCACATAATCGGGGTTTGACTTTTTTAATTCGTTAATTAACTCGGTTTGTTTTTGTAATATCTGCGCTTCCTCTTCTTCAGCATTTCCAATAGCACCTAAACGCGCATTGTTATTTGTTAATGCATTCGCTTCTTCTCTTATATTTTTAGCTTGTTTGCGCTTTTGTTCAATCTCATCTTGCTTTGCTTTTAATGCAGAGGCTGAAGCCGGATCTGAAGCATTCAATTTGGTCAATAGGTCATTAATTGCATTGTTGTTGGCGTTAAAGTTTGCCTCATTGTATTGTTGCGTTAACTGGGCAGCTTCTACTTTTTTAGCAAATGATTGGTCATCCATTGCTTTTGCCTGATCCAATAATGCAGTTTTTTCTTCTCCTGATTTGCTGTTTGATTCATTACGCAAGTTGTTTGCCTCTTGCGCCATGTTATCAGAAGCATTTAGTAAACTGTTGATCTTGTTTTGAATTTCGGTATTGTTTAATGAACCTTCCGCAGATGCATCAACAGAATTAGCTTTGGCTATTTCTTCATTCAATTGATTGTTTTCCGATTCTAATCCCTTTAAATTATTGATCGCACCATTTTTTAAATTATTGGCTTGCTCATTTCTCAGATCAAAATTATTGGTGGTAAAAAATGAGTTGATCTGGTTTAATGAAGTGTCTTTATGATTCTCATAACTTAGATCAAGCGTAAATGAAGTAGTTGCCCGTTCAGCAGAAATATTATTTAGTGGCTGAACAACGGTAGGGTCAGAAGCGGTATTTGCGTTTTGCGCACTGCTGTCGTTACCGGTGTTGTTTTTGCTTACGTCAGTTGTGTTATCTTTCGTGTTGTTTTTATCAGTCGTATTATCTTTTGTTTCGTTGCTCTTAGTATTGTTGTTAGCTATATCGTTACCGGTGTTGTTATTTGCTTTTTGATCATTGGTTTTATTTGTAGCAAGTGTTTTAGCTTCGGTATCTGAATTTAATTTATTAATAGCGGTTAAGGTTTCATTTTGTTTTTTAACCAAATTATTCAGGTTAACCAGTTTTTCTGTTTCATTGGCAGATTGTTCAACTTTAGTTTTCAAAGAACTTATCTCTCCATTGTTCTTATTGATAACTGCAAGTTGACTTTTAAGGGTCGGGGTAGAAGATATGGTAGGGTTGTTTTGTAAGTTAGAATTCTGACTCACCAACTCCTCATCATTTGCTTCACTTAATGTTTTAAAGGCGGTTGTTTTTGCTTCAACTAATTTCTTAACATCTGCATTTATCTTTGCAATCTCTTCTTTTAAAACGGTTTCATTGGTAATATTCACCGTATTCAGATCTTTATAAGGCTTTAAAGTTACACCCGGATTAGCGTTTTTCAATATCGTAAGCGCTTCATTTTGCTTGTTTAAAGCGATCAATTCCTTTTCTTCAGCATTTCCTAAATTCCCGATCTTTGCCGAATTATTATTCATGGCATTGGCCTCTTCACGAATGGCTTTGGCTTGCTTTAATGCTTGTTCAGCTTCTTCCAGCAACGCTTTCGATTGATTTACACTTCCTTCATCAGCCTTATTGGTTGCCAATAATGTTTGAACATTTTCTTTATTTACATCAAATTTATCCTGTGTGATCTTTGCACTTGTTTCCGAGGCTTCAATTTGTTTTGCTTCTGCCTGTTTCTCAAGTTCAACTGCTTGTGCTATTAAATTATCTTTTTCCTGACCTTGTTTGGTAGAAGCGTCAGATCTTAACTTACTTGCTTTGTTGCTTAGCTCATCTGCCTGTTGTAAAATAGCCTCAGGATTGTTTGAGTTTTTAGGTAAGCTTACAGATGAATTTTGAATAGTTGCTTCCGAATTGGTTATTGTTTCCTTTAGCTTATTTTGTAAAGCAAAGGCATCGTTGATCTGACCATCAGCTTGTACTTTTTTGGTTTGTACGTTACTATTGCTATAGTTATTGAAATTAAATAAGGCATTGTCGGCCTGAGTCAATGAATTTTTTAATTCCTTTAATTGATCCATTGCCTTTGAAGGATTCTCCGTATTTATCTCCTTTAAATTTTGGTTTGGATTTTGCGGCGCTGTTCCGGATGCAATTTGTTTATTGAGCTCGTTTATACGATTGGTGTTATTAGCAATGCTTTGTTGGTTTTGCTTTTTTGTAGCTTCTAAATTCTTTATATCGGCACTAATTGATTTCTTCTCTTCAGGTTTCTTTGTTTTTGCCAGTTGTGTTTTGTTCTTTGCGATCAATGCATCAATTTCCTTGTTATAAGATGTGAGCTGATTATTTACATCACTAATATTATCCTTATTGCTTGGATCGGTTATATTTATTTTAGAAGCATATTTGTCTTCCAGTTTCTGGCCATCAGTTTTAGCGATCGCTTGTGTAGTATTTGTTGATGCAGATGGTGTTTCAACCTTAGCAAAATTCTCGTTCTTTACTTTGTCTGTTAATGCTAACTCGTTCTTAAGCGCACTTAATTCAAGAGAAAGTTTATTTTCTAATTCCTGGTTTTGTGTTAAAGCAGTTTCAACTTTTTGTTGTTCGGTTTTAAGATCATTGATACGCGTGGTTAATTCCGCTTTTTCTTTTTTCTTACGTGTATTGCTTAATTCTGTTTCAGCTTTTGTAATATCGTTTTTTAATTCGTTATTCTCAGCCGTTAGGTTGCTGCTTTTTTCGCTTGCAACAGCGATCTCTTTTTCTTTTTCAACTATCTCGTTCTTTAGGTCGGTATATTTGTTTTCCGATTCATTTCGTTTCGATGAAACATCTGCAATTTGTTTTTGTAACTCAACTAATTTTTGTTGCGCATTAGGATCGTTGTTTTTACCTGAAGATAATTTTTCCAATTCATCAGCATACTTTTTATTCAAAGCGGCCTCTTCGCGTTTATTGGCAGCATCGGCTTCAAGTGTTTTGCCAAGTTCCAAAAGTTTATTTGCTACCGCTACATCGTTTTGTGCCGCATTTTTTTGATCAACTGCCTTTTTAGTCTCTTCAACCTTCTGAGTTTCATCAGTTATAGCTTCCGCATTAGCCAAGGCCGTTTCCGCATCTTTTAATTTTGTTTCTGCTTCAATTTTTTTAGCATTACCTAATTCAATGGCATCCTTAGCATCCTGGTTTAATTGGATGGCTTCTTTTTCCGATTCTACTGCATCCTGCTTGGCAATATCAATTATCTCTTTGTTATTTATACCTTCATTTGATTTGGTTTTATTATCACCAACTTTTGCAGTATTCTGATCTTTAGTGTTTGTTTTTGTATCACTTGCTGTTGGATTGGTTGTGCTTACAGCTTTAGGGTCTTTGGTCTCATTATTGGCTAAAGGCGTATCACCTTCGTTCTTTGCAACATCAGGCGATAATTTATTTTGACCTTCATTAGGATTTAACTTCGATTTTTCTTCGATCAGTTTTAAATATTGTAAATAATTATCATCGCTCGGAGCTTCTTCAAAGTTGTTCACGATCTTCAAAACGCCATCTACATAAGTAACGGTTTGTTTAAATGGCCTTCCTACAACAGCTAATGGTAAGCTTATGCCTTGCGATTGCGTTCTTAAACCGGGTGTTTCAACCGTGTACAATAGTTTTGCGCCATTAGGTAATTGCATATTGAAATTACCGTTATCATCAGCCTCAAACGTACCAACCATTGTTTCGTTTGAAATGTTTTTTACCGTGATCTTACTTTTAACGCTTTGTTTTGCTGTTTCCTTTGAAACGGTACCTTTCATTACGATCAGGTCAATTGGTCTGCGTTCTGTTTTGATCTTTAATACATCAATTTTTCCCGGAGGGCTGTAACGTCCGGTACTGAAATAAGCAAACTTTTCAGAAGTATCTGTAACAAATAAATAATCATCATCCGGAGAGTTAATAGGGAACTCCATGTTCTTTGGCGTGCTCCATGATTGTGTTGATTCGTTGAAAGTAGATTTAAAAATATCATACCCTCCCATACTGTTATGACCTTTACTGGCGAAGTAAAGTATCTTACCATTAGGATGTACAAAGGGATAGTCTTCGTCAAATTCGGTATTAATACCATCCATACGAACAGGCTTGCCAAATTCGCCATTACTCATGCGTTCGCGGTAATAAATATCTCTGCCGTTCGCATTGTTATCACCATAACTACTAAAGTACAAGCGGTCGCCGGCCTTATTGGAGTACATTACCGATTTTTCCTTTTTCTTTTTATCGTAGCTCGTTTTGAAGGCATCGGTTTTTACCAAAAGTTTGCCGCCAGATGAATTTAGGTCGTAACTACGGAAATAGTCCGATTCATTCAATTGTTTTTTTGTAATTACCTCCAGATCGGTTAATGCACTCAATAAACGCTTTCCATTGCCACAAGCCATTATTTCGCGATCAACCTGCAGTTTTTTTTGCATGGAGGCCGGTGCTTCTTTTTTAAACTCATTATAATATTTGATGGCCTCATCAAACAAATAGTTAATATGGTATGCTTTTCCTAAAAAGAAGGTCACATCTTTTGGAAGGTCTTGCCTGTTATTGTATGCTTTATTTAAATAGGAAAACGATTTCTTTTTATCGGGCTCGCTATAGATCATACAAACCCCAAGACGGTAGTTGTATAATGGGTCGCGTGGGTTTATAGAAACCAGCTGTGAATAGAGTTTATAAGCCTTGGTGTATTCTTCTTCTTCAAAAAGCTCCTCGGCCTGTTTCTTTTGTTCATCCTCGGTTTGCGCTTGAATTTGTACCTGAAATAGTACAAAAAATAAAACCAAAATCAATTTAATTGATTGAGTACAAGAAGTTGACAATAAGCCCTTTAAGATAGGGAGCTTTGGTTTCATATGCGTATAAGACGTAAAAATACTAAAATTTATAAATAAGATGTAATAAACCTCACTATTTCACACGAAAAAGAAAGGAATATTCATTAAAAAAAGTGAAATAAATGAACTATCTTCGCCAGACTAACATATAAAACAATCAAATGATAAAACAATTACTTACTTCTGCGGCGGTTATTATTGCGTGCAGTATGACTGCTCAAAGCGGTAAAAAGATCACTAATCCTTCTAAAGGTCAGTTTATTTTCAATAGCTCAACGGCTTTACAATCAGCTAAAACAGCAACTCAAACTTGCGATAGCGTTGTAACTATCCCTCAAACAGCAACAGTAACTGTTGGTACAGCAGGTACAGATACTGCAGTTCCGGCTTGTAATCCTTTAGCAGGTTACGTAAGCGGTACAAACTGTTATGACGATCGTGAAAAAGCGAATTTTAATGATGGTTCATTATACGGTTCAATTACTAATTTATCAGTAACAGCTGTAAGAACTTTATTCTATAAAAGCGGAAATGAAGGAACACAAGGTGCTCCAACAGCTACTGTAGGAATGAAAATTTATGCAGGTACTGTAGGTGGCGGACCAACAACTAACTTAGGTAGTGTTGTAAAAACAATGGCTTCTGTGTTAACTACATCAAACACTCAAAACTTTTTCTTCCACCAGTTTGATTTTGTAACACCAATTGCAGTTCCTTCAACAGGATTTTTTGCATCGTTAGTGTTACCTACAAATGTACCGGGCGATACAGCAGTTATTGCTCATCAATTTCAACCAAGCACAAATTTAGCTTGGGAAAAATTTGATACAGGAACATGGTATGCATATACCAGTTCAAGTTCATGGCAAACTCCTGGTAACTTGTATTTGATCCCTAAATACTGTTTCAATATTTCAGGTGTAGGTATCTCTAAAAACATGGGTATCAGTGAGAATGTTGTAGTTTATCCTAACCCTTCTAACGGAAAAATTAACGTAACAACTACTTTCTTAAGTAAAGAAAACATCACTATTACAGTAACAAATGCTTTAGGTAAAGTAATAGCTACTTCATCAAAAAGCACAATGTTGGTAGATCACATGAGTTTTGATCTTTCAAACGAAGCTAATGGTGTTTATTTTGTAACAGTTTCAAATGGTACCGATAAAATGGTATCACGTGTTGTTCTAACAAAATAATATTTTAACATCAATTATATTAAACCCTGCCTTTGGTGGGGTTTTTTATTTTTATTTTATATAAATTTGAAGGCTTGAAAAAAATCTTTCTATATAGTTTGATCTCCACTTTCTTACTGGTTGGTTGCGATGGCTTTAACAAGTTATTGAAAAGTACCGATTATGAGCTTAAGCTAACAAAAGCAAAGGAATACTACGAAAAAGAGAACTGGACCAAGGCCTCCCAATTGTTTGATGAGTTATTACCGGTGGTTAAAGGTACCGAAAAGGCTGAGGAAGTTTACTTTTTGTACACTTGGTGTGAGTATTACATGAACGACTATTTACTGGCCCAGTATCATTTTAAGAATTTTACCCGCCAGTTTCCCAACAGCAAACACGCCGAAGAATGCTACTTTATGAATGCCATGTGTTATTATTACACATCGCCGGTTTATCATTTAGATCAAACAAGTACCCTTAACGCTATTAAAGAGTTTCAAAGTTTTGTGGATACCTATCCGCAAAGTACCCGAATTGATTCGTGTAATATGATGATCGATAAACTACGTTTTAAGATCGAGAAAAAGGACTATGATATTGTAAAACAGTATTATAAGCTGGAAGATTACAAGGCCAGTATTGTTGCTACCAAGGCATATATTAAAGATTTTCCATCGAGTAACAATAATGATGAGATGTTCTATATTATGATCAATTCCTATTATTTGCTGGCTGTAAACAGTATTCCGAGCAAAAAAGCCGAGCGATTGCAGGGGGCCATGGAAAATTACGTTAAATTTGTTGATTTATACCCTAATAGTTCGTACATTAGCCGCGCAGAAAGTATTTATAATAGCTGCAAAAGATTAAAAGATAATTTAAATTAACATGGATTTTAAGAAAACAAACGCTAACCAGTCAATTGTAACACGCGATATTCGTCGTTTTGATGCACAAACTGGTAACATTTATGAAGCAGTTGCGATCATGAGCAAGCGTGCAAATCAAATAAGCACGGAGTTAAAGGAAGAGTTAACTTCTAAATTACAAGAGTTTGGTTCAAATAATGACAATTTAGAGGAGATATTTGAAAACCGTGAGCAAATTGAGGTTTCTAAGTTTTACGAAAAACTTCCAAAGCCATCTTTGATCGCTGTTCAAGAGTTTCTGGAAGAGAAGATCTATTACAGAAATCCTGCTAAAACTGCAGAATAATTTTGATCAATTCAAACAAAAACAATAGTAGGCAGTAGTAATTACTGCCTTTTTGCTTTATGTTACGTCACAAAAACATAGTTATTGGAGTAACTGCCGGAATTGCGGCATACAAGATACCTATATTGGTGCGTTTATTAGTTAAGGAAGGTGCTCACGTAAAAGTGATCTTAACTAAAGATGCCTCGCAATTTGTAACACCCCAAACACTTTCTGTTTTAAGTAAGAACGAAGTAGTAAGTGATTTTTTTGATGCAAATATTAATTGGAACAATCATGTGCAGCTTGCCGAATGGGCAGATGTTTTTTTGATAGCACCTGCAACTGCCAATACCATTGCTAAAATGGCAAATGGTATTTGTGATAATGTTTTATTGGCAACTTATTTATCAGCCAAAAGTAAGGTAATTGTTGCTCCCGCAATGGATCTGGATATGTACCAGCATCCAACTACAAAAACAAATTTAAAAAAGTTGGAAGATCACGGGAATTTGATCATTCCTGCAGAGTCAGGTGAATTAGCGAGTGGTTTGATAGGAGAGGGAAGAATGGCAGAACCGGAAACCATTTTTAGTTATATTAAGGATCTGTTTGAAACGCCGTTACCATTAAGCGGTAAAAAAATATTGGTTAATGCCGGGCCAACCTATGAAGCAATTGATCCGGTGCGTTATATTGGTAACAGAAGTTCGGGTAAGATGGGAATTAGCATTGCAGATGCCTTTGCCGAACTAGGTGCAGAGGTTACCTTAGTATTAGGCCCCTCGGTGCACAAACCGCTTAACCGATCGGTTCTGGTCATTGATGTTGAAAGTGCTAAAGAAATGTATGAGGCTTGCATGGAAGCGTCAAAAAAAGCGAACATTATTGTTTGTGCCGCTGCGGTAGCAGATTACAGAGCAAAACAGATCAATGAGCAAAAGATCAAAAAAGATGCGAACGAATTGTTCATTGAGCTTGAGAAAACATCAGATATTTTAGGTGAATTAGGTAAACAAAAAACCAAGGATCAATGTTTGGTTGGTTTTGCATTAGAAACCGAAAATTTGGAATCCTATGCCAAACAAAAATTAGAGAAGAAGAATTTAGATATTGTTGTGGCCAATAGTGCAAAAAACGCTTACGGTGTGGTTTTTGGATCAGATTCAAATCAAATAACCATACTTGATAAGAACAATAATTTAGCTAAATTTGAGTTATTGTCTAAAGACGAAACTGCAAAAAAGATTGTATCCTACATTTGTACATATATTGGGCTTAAGAAATAAAATGTTTAGAATTTTTGTAATCATATTACTTTCGTTTTTAGTTCGTGTTGCAAATGCTCAGGAGTTGAACTGTCAGGTTACGGTTAATTCCAGTCAAATTCAAGGAACAGATCTGAAACAAATAACAGATCAAATGCAAAAGGTTATTTATGAATTCATGAATAACACCCGATGGACAAAAGATGCTTTTACGATTCAAGAGAAGATCGATTGCTCCATTTTTATTTCATTGGAGCAACGTCCGAGTACCGATTATTTTATTGGAACCATACAGGTGCAAAGCAGACGTCCAACTTTTAAAAGCTCACATTATTCAACTGTATTTAATTTTGATGATAAAGATTTTCAATTTCAGTTTCAACAATTCACACAGTTAGATTTTAACTTGAATAACTTTCAATCGAATTTAACTTCGGTTTTAGCCTATTATGCGTATGTAATATTAGCAACCGATTATGACACCTATTCACCTTTAGGCGGAACAGAATACTGGCAAAAAGCACAATTGGTGGTACAAAATGCGCAAAATGCTAATGAAACAGGTTGGAAGAGTAACGAAAAAACAATACGTAACCGTTACTGGTTGGTTGAAAATGCCTTGCAGCCGGTATTTCAAGGCATAAGAGATTGTAATTACGCTTATCATCGCAATGGTTTGGATATCATGCACGAAAAGGTAGATGAGGGAAGAGCAAATATTGTAAAGGCCATAGATCTTTTAAAACCTGTTTATCAAAGCAGACCGGCTTCTTTTAACATGCAGTTGTTTTTTAACGCGAAGGTAGATGAGCTGATCAATATATTTAAAGGTGGTACACCGGATGAGAAAGCTGCCATTGTTGAAACATTAATGAATTTAGATCCTTCTAACACCACCAAATACATGAAGATCACCGGAGGGTGATCTTTACTTTTAACCTAAGTTTGATTAGGAACTTTTATTAAAGATTTATAAATTAGAATGAGTTATTCGAAAAAAGTTTTGAATTGAAACGCTTTTTTTGGGGATATTAGTATTATTAATGAATTACCAAATCAATAATTTTAGCTCATTCAGCATTAAATTGCGTATTGTTTTGTCATTATGCCTATCCTTTCAATATTGCTTTGCGTTTAAAGGCAGGGATTCGCTGGAAAGAAAATATAAGCTTACAAATGATCATGTTCAAAAGGGTTTAATTGGTGCCGAACTTATTAAGTCATTTACCCCAAATTATGATTCCATTGAACTTAAGGGTAATGAATTAGTGGGTGATTTTGCTTTGCAAAAAAACAAGTTTGGACAAATGATCTCTTATTTTACACTTTGTCGATCAGGTGTTGAGTTTGCTAAGTATGAGGTATCTCGAATGTATGCCAAAAAAGCCATCGCCATTGCTAATCAAATTAATAATGACACAATTGAGGCCAGAACTTGGCTTTCTGTAGGGTTTTCTTACTATTCTCAAGGGGATTTTCAAATGGGTATTGGTTCATATATCAAAGCCATACCAATATGTGAAAAACAACCTCATAATATTGCATATCAAAAAGTATTAGCTTCAGCATATAATGGTTTAGGTTTATGTTTTTCGGTTAAGCCTTTCCCAAATTATGATAAGGCATTAGATTACTATTTAAAAGCACTTAAAATTGATGAAGCAACTAACAATACAAGAGATTGGGGGTTAGTTCTAATAAGACTTGGGATATTATATACCGCCACCAAAGATTATGTAAAAGCTGAGAAATACCTAAATGAGGCATTAGCCTTTGCTGAAAGATCAAAAATGGCGGTTTTGCAAAAATGGGCAATAGAATCGGTTGCAAGTTTACAAAAGCAAAAGCATGAATATACAAATGCATTGAAGTCATACGTCCGATCTCTCCAGATATCAAAAAAAGCAAATGAAGTGCCGGGCATAATTAGTTCATACATCAATATATCTGAAACGTATTTTGGTTTAAATGAGCATAAAATGGCATTAATATATACCGACAGTGCATATAAACTTTGTGAGATCAATAAAATTTATGAACCTATGTTTAAGGTAAATGCATTGCGCTCTGATATTTATAAAGCAAAAGGAGAGTTTGAAAATGCACTTTTGTTTTATAAAAAGTCGGTTGCTTTAAAAGATTCATTGTTTACCGAAAGAAGCAACAATAATATTCAAGAGCTGGAAACCCGCTACAAAACTCAAGATCAAGAAAAGGAATTGATTGAAAAAACAGCAGCTTTAAAAATTCAAATTGAGAAGTCAGAAAAACAAGCAGCCCAACGAAACTTTTTTATTGTTGGCATTTTATTACTTCTTATAATAATAGCTTTTGTTTATTGGCAATACGTTCAAAAAAATAAAGCAAATGCTATTATTCGATCACAAAAGTTACTTGTTGAATCAAAAAACAAAGACATAACTGATTCTATAAAATACGCAAAAAAAATTCAGGAAGCCATTTTACCACCGGAGGATTTGAGAACGCAACTATTCCCTGATTCCTTTGTGTTTTATCAGCCTAAAGATATTGTAAGTGGTGATTTTTACTGGTATACTCAAAAAAACAACAAAAAGATATTTGCTGCTGTAGATTGCACGGGACACGGTGTACCTGGCGCTTTTATGAGTATGATTGGAAACGCTTATTTAAATGAAATCGTTAATGAAAAAGGTGTAACAAAAACTTCTGAAATCCTTGATATGCTTAAGGAAAGAGTTGTTGAATCGTTAAAACAAAGTGGTAATGAAAATAAGGATGGAATGGACATTGCATTAATTGCTATCGATGAAACAAATGGAACTGTAGAATTTTCTGGCGCGAATAACCCATGTTGGATAATCAACAAAAACGAACTCGTTGAACTGAAAGGCGATTCTCAGCCTATTGGATATCATTTAGGAATATTGAAACCATTTACAGCACAACAGTTAAAAATATCAAAAGGTGATTCTGTTTACATTTTTACAGATGGATATGCCGATCAGTTTGGCGGAGCAAACAAATATTTAGGCGGTAAAAAATTTAAGAATCGCCAATTAAAAGAGTTGTTTTTAAAAGTAAATGATAAAGGTTTAAACGAACAGTGTGAAATAATTAAAAACACATTTGAAAATTGGAAAGGTGAACTTGAGCAAGTAGATGACGTATGTATTATTGGTATACGATTATAGGATACACACTTACAATGGAAAAGAAATCTTTTTCTGTAATTAATAGATGGGTACTTTAATATAGGTTCAAAGATCTAAAAAGTGTAACAGCCGTAATTTTAATTTTATTTTGTTTTTTAAGAATGAAATTTTGCGTAATATTATAGTAAAATTCCCTACTCCATGAGATCACTATTTATCTCTTTATTGATTGCATTAAGTGCATCACTTTATGCTCAAACACCTGTTTACGATGATCTTGTTTTTGATGAAGAAGAAACAAAGGCTTCATACAAACCAAGCGGTAAAAGTTTCGTGCTTTTAAAATCAAAAAAAGGAACCGGAGGTATGCCAAAAGTGCCGGAAGCTGATCAGATAAAATCAGCAGAGATCTCTGAGATCATATTGGTGTTCACAGAAACAACTGAAGATGCTGCAGATACCAGAGAAGATAATAATCGTGAACGTTGGGAGAATTTAATTTCCACCTATCCCGAATTTTTTCAATTTACAACCAGTTACAAAAATATTTGCCAATGCGTAATTGGTGGTGATGGCGAAGCGTTAAAGCCTTCACAAGGTTTTTATATTTACTACAAGTTGCCTGAAGTGAAGCCAGCAGTAACAACGCCTGTTGCAGCTAAAGAAGAAAAAACAGAAGTAAAAGAAACAGCAAAGGTTGAAAAAACTGAAACAAAGCCGGTAAAGGAAACAAAGCCTGTTAAAGAAACAAAGAAATCAGAAGAACCTGTAAAGGAAAGCAAGGAAGTAGTAAAAGAAACAAAGAAGGAAGAAAAAGCTAAACCTGTTGAAGAAGAGAAAGAAGAAGATCTAAACGCAGTAACAGAAGGACCAAAGCAAACTTCAGCTATTGAAATTTCGCAACCTAAAAAAGCAGGTTATAATAAGCCTAAAAAAGCAAAAGATCCAAAAGCATGTCGTCCGCCATTTTATGGAACGGGTGATGAGGATCTGAATAATTTTTTCAAGGAGAACATTGTTTTAACTAAAAAACAACGTCGCCAGGTTAAAGGAGATGCATGTATTTTAAAGTTATCATTGAACTTCGATGGCTCAATTAAAAAAGCAATGGTAAACGGTGCCAACACAAGTTTAAATGAATATGTGAGTGTTGCCGTAAAAAGTATGGATCTGTGGAACCCGGCTGTAAAAGCAGGTACTACGGTTAAATCAGAAGTAAAGATCACATTAAAGTACGATAAGGCCACTAAAGCCATTAAGCCGTTTGAAGTTGCAATTACACCTCGTCCGAATCCTAAATGCAATAAATGCTTAAGTGATTCGGAAATATTTGGCGATTAAGTAAATTCTCTGTAACCATTATAAATAAAGGCTCTGTGAACCACAGGGCCTTTTTAATTGGCAAACTTTAACGTTGTAATTGTAATTAAAAGACGTAATAGTTAGGTTTAACGGTTTATTAGTGGTACATTTGAGCTCTTCATTAGAAGATTGTATCTCAATCTGTTTGTAGTTCCCCCTTAATACAATTCGATTTTTTTTGCACTTTTCTTGTTTAGATTGAGTTGGTTTTGCATGGTGCGAAACCCGAATTAGAATAAAACATAAATGACATTTACAGAATTAAAGATCGTTAAGCCACTCATAATGGCCTTAGAAAAATTGGGCTATGATCAACCCACACCAATTCAGCAACAAGCAATACCTCCCATTTTAAGTGGTAAGGATATTTTCGGTTGCGCACAAACAGGAACAGGTAAAACAGCAGCGTTTGCATTACCTATCCTACAATTATTAAGTACTAAAGAAAAAGGAACACAAAGATCAAGCATAAAAGCATTAATTTTAGCACCTACACGTGAATTAGCATTGCAAATTAGCGAAAGCATAAAAGCATACAGTGTTAATACGTTTATTTCGCACACAACGGTTTTTGGTGGTGTTTCACAACATCATCAGGTAAAAGACCTTCAACGTGGCGTAGATATTTTAATTGCAACTCCGGGTCGTTTATTAGATCTGATGCAGCAAGGTTATGTTGATCTGAGAAACATTGAGTTTTTTGTATTGGATGAAGCTGATCGCATGTTAGATATGGGCTTTATTAATGATATCAAGAAAGTGATCACCAAATTACCGGCAAAAAAGCAAACACTTTTCTTTTCTGCAACGGCAGCTCCTGAGATAATGAAATTAGCCAATACCTTATTAAAGGAACCGGTTAAAGTTTCGGTTGATCCGGTATCATCAACATCAGAATTGATCGAGCAAAGCGTATATTATGTTTCTAAAGAAAACAAGCGCGCCTTATTAAAATTTATTATTAAGGACGGAAAAATTGAGCATGCTTTGGTTTTTACACGCACAAAACGTGGGGCAGACAGAGTAGCAAAAGAATTGAACAGTAGTGGAATTAATGCTGCAGCTATTCATGGTGATAAATCACAAGGTGCTCGCGAAAAAGCATTAAAGGGTTTTAAGAATAGAACAATTCGTGTTTTAGTTGCAACTGATATTGCTTCGCGCGGAATTGACGTTGATAAATTATCACACGTGATCAACTTTGAATTGCCTGAACAAGCTGAGACCTACGTTCACCGTATAGGAAGAACGGGCAGAGCAGGTAGTAATGGCAAAGCTTTATCACTATGTACACAAGACGAAATGCCTTATTTAAAGGATATAAACAAATTGATCAAGAAGAACATTGAGGTCGTAGGATCACATCCGTTCTCTTAATTAATAAATAAAAACAAGTAAAAACCGCTCACATAAATTGAGCACAACAAAAAACAAACAATGAAAAAAGGAACAGTAAAGTTCTTTAACGAAGCCAAAGGTTTTGGTTTTATTAAAGAAGAAGGTGGACAAGAAGTTTTTGTTCACGTAACCGGATTAAAAGAAGAGATCCAGGAAAACGACGAAGTTGTATTTGAAATACAACAAGGCAAAAAAGGCTTGAATGCAGTTAACGTAAGTTTAGCTTAATTTCTAGTGTGGTGTGAATTGCACCATATATATACCTTTAAAACAAAAGCCGCTATTTTTAGCGGCTTTTGTCGTTTAATATGACCGTATGATTGTTTAGTTTGAAATAACAATTCTTTGTGTTTTGCTTTCATTCATATTGCTCAGAATAATGAAATATATACCTGGGTTTAGTTCATCAATTGCAATGTTTTTAGTATTCGAATTTAATTCACCTTTCTTAATTGTTGAGCCTAGTGAATTGATCAACGTGTATTTTTCGAATTTATTTGAGTTTATGTAAATAACATCTTTAGCCGGATTAGGATAAATAATTGTTTCATCTAAAATATTTTCCACGTTATAAGTACACGGACTAACAATTATACTAATTGAAGCATTTGAGCTACAATTAGAAGTGTTTGTTCCAATAACCGAATAAGTTGTTGAATTGCTTGGTTGAACTGTAATTACTGATGATGTAGAAGAAGTATTCCATGTATAAGTGTTTGCTCCTGTAGCAGACAGGGTTAAGGTTTCGCCAGAGCAAATAACTGAATTACTTGTTGAGATGTTTACAGTTGGTTTAGGTAAATTTACAATGCTAACGCTTGCACTGTTTGAACATCCGGATAAAGTATTAGTTCCTGAAACAGTTAAAAGTGTGTTTGAAGTTACCGGATAAGTTACACTTGATCCGTTAGCACCAAAACTCCAAGTATAGGTGTTTGCGCCATTTGCATTCAGTAATACATTTGTACTGTTACACACCGAATAAGAAGGAGTAGTGTTGATGTTTACATTTCCATTCATCCAAATTTGTAAAGTGTTAGATGCTCTATTGGCACAAACAATATCTTTTTTACCATCATTGTTAAGGTCAATTGCAGCAATACGGGCAGGATCGTTTCCAACTGCAAGCGTAAAAGCAGTTGATGAAAAAGTGCCATCACCATTGCCTTTATATACTTTAATATTATCTACTGCATCATCAAATGAAACGGCCATGTCTAATTTCCCATCCAGATCAAAATCTGCCACATCCATACTTTTTGCAGTACTATTTAGTGAAGTTGTAACTGCAGCATTAAAAGTTGAACTAGATGTGCCCAAAAGTACAGAGTAACCAACAGTAAGTGTGTTCAACGAAACAAGATCAATAAAGCCATCGCCATTCAGATCTCCTTTCTTAACTACAATTGGCCCGCCTACAACCGGATATGTTACATAGTTTGTATACGAATTTGTTGACGAACCACTATAAACTCCTATTGAGCTAAAGTTCCTTAAAGTAACTATAATTTCTTTTAAGCCATCTAAATTAAAATCGTGTGTAATTACAGAATTTACATTTGGTCCATTGGCTGGTCCGTTTGCAAATGTAGCCGACGTTACCGCTCCATTGCCATCCCCGATGTAGCTGTAAAATGCAGGATTACAATTTGATCCAACAATAATATCCATGTGAGAATCATTATTTATATTATGAGCGAATATTGTTCCGGGATTAAGACAGCCGATTCCGCTAATATTATTTGATGTAAATCCACCAAGACCATTTCCCGAAAGAAAATATAATGAACCATTTTCAGAGTAAGCAAGATCTAAATTTGTGTTGTTATCAAAATTTAATGCTACTAAATTAGTTATATGGGTTGTAACCACTAAAGGTACGAACGTGTTTCCGTAAGAGAAACCACCCGTACCATCTCCAATAAAAATGTTTATTCTGTTACTGGCAGCCACTGCCAGATCTAAAAGCCCATCGTTGTTAAAATCTCCGCTTGCTATGGAATGTGCTAAGCCATGTGGCGAAATTGTATAGGTGTTTGGAGTTAAATTATAAAAACAGCCATTTGTTTGGCCTTGATTTCTTGTAATTATTAATGTGAAAATAATTAGAGTGAATATTTTTTTCATTTTCGTGACAATTAGCATAAATGGCGAAACAAATTTTATACCAAAAAAGGTTAATTCTTAGAAAAGAGAAAATTGGTTACGTTTTTAACAATTTAAACTCAACCCTTCGATTATTCTTTCTGCCTGCCTCGGTTTCATTGCTGTCAATTGGTTTTGAACTCCCAAAACCTTGGTAGGTAATATTTGCGGAATTAACACCTTTTGCAATTAAATAGGTTGCCACAGCTTTTGCCCGGTTTAATGAAAGTTCCTTGTTTTTATTCTCGTCTCCGGCATTGTCTGTATGGCCATATATTTCTATTTTTAATTTTGGGTCAACCTTCATGTAACCGGCAATAACATTTAATTCGGAATTTGAATTACTTGCCAAAACTGCCTCGCCGGTTTTAAAAAGTAAATTTTTAAAAATGATGACTGTTTCAGGAGAAAATTTACTGATGGTATCGGGCGCAACAATTTCTGTAGCAATTGAATCTTCTTTCATTAAAGCAAAATATGGATTTTCGGGTGCTTCAGTAGTATCTATTACTTCCGGTTTAAATTCACGGATGCTGATATCATCAATATAGTAATAAGCATCTCGCTCATGTTTTTTCCAAATTGGTGAACTCATTCCCGGAGGTACCGTGTTATCTGTTTTCCAAAGGCGTTTAATATTAAATCCTCCTATTAATAAGGTGTTTTCGCCACCTTTTGCTTTGTAGTGTACAGTAAGTTTATGCCATTCGTTAATGTCCATTCCAACTTCATCTTCTAACGGTATGTAAACAGGCTGTAAATTTATGATCGCTTCTGAATGTTCTTGTTTTACAGAGCCGGTTAAAAAGCAAACACCCAATTTATCAATCGCTAAAGGAGAGTAGTCAGATAAACTCACATACATATTCAGTTCATATTCCTTATTAGGTTCCATAGCAGAAACCAATGTGGTTTGAATATATTCGCGATAATAGCCATGCGATACGGCAAAAATTCCGGCATAACATTTTCCGGTGTTTGCCTCTTGAATTCCCATTGGATTTTCGGGAACATTTACACGCGATATTTTCTTTTGTTTTTTACCGCATTTGCAAAACAGATCGGGTGTGCCTCGTGTAGGTGAATTCCAGGAGGCGGAGGCTCCAATGGATGAGTATTCAATTGGAATGATTTTATTATGCTCAAAACTCGAATCGGCAACAAGGTTGTATTGCGACCAAATAAATGGTGACAAGAACATTAATAAGTTAAGGAGGATAGCACGATTCATTCTTGAAAAATACAGTTTAAACAACATAATTCATAATGAGAATATTTAAAACTTTTAAAATGCTTTGATTTTATGCTTTTGAAATGGTCTTTTTATTCTTTAAGCTTTCTGTTTTTTAGGCATATGTTGGCGCGCCCATTTCGACATGCTGTCAATAATAGGTAATAAGGTTTTTCCGTAAGGAGTAATTTTGTATTCAACTCTTGGTGGTATTTCGGGGTAAATGATACGTTCTAAAATGCCATCATTTTCCAGTTCACGCAGTTGATTCGTTAAGGTTTGTTTACTTATTTCAGTAATGTTTTTTAATAAGAGGCTGTAACGGTTTCTATCGGTGCGTATCATATAAATTATGGTTGGTTTCCATTTCCCCCCAATTATATTCATGCAATAGCCAACAGGGCAATTACCGGGATTAAAATCTTTTGTCTTTCTAACAGCTGTTTTTGTCATTGGTCTATTATTTTAGCCTATACACAAAATATAGGTCTATATTATATTAATAGTCAAAGGTAATACATTTGTAAGGTAATCATAAAATAAATTAACATGAATAGAATAGGAGTAATTTTCACCATAAACACTGAAAATCTACCAAGTGATTTTCAGGAAATAATTAAACATGAGCAGGAGGTGATCCAACAGTGGAAAGAAGCAGGCTATTTAGATCACATGTATTTACGACAATCTAAAAATGGGGCGGTGCTTGTTTTTAAGGATGTTGATGAAGCAAAGGTAAATGAGTTGATGCAATCCTTGCCCTTGTACAAATTGAAAAAATCAATTGAAGTTTTACCTTTGATCAAGCAGTTTTAAATAGATTGAAATGAGAGGCTTAAAATAAGTTTTTTGATAACAGTATGAATTTAAAATAATTATGTGAGATGTAAAAAAAACAAGAACTTGAAATATCACATTCGCTCCGTTTCTCGCACTTGCTTATGCACTCGAACAGTTCAATTTATAGACCTTTTTGATAATTTTAGAGAGAAATGAAAGTTTTAAAATGAGTGATTTTATAATGTTTATATCTATTAATCATAAATAGAGAGGATTGCAGGCAATAATTTTTCTTCTGGCAAATAGGGTAGGATATAGGTCCTCTTAGCTAAATTTTCTTTTATGTTTTTAATTATAGCCCCTTCATTTGCGGCTCGTTTTTTTAATAATGGATCTTTAATATTCTTAACTGCTGATAAACATTGATTAATTACCCAGCCATAAGGCACAATACCAGCTCTGTTAAGGTCTTTTTGTAACGCTTCTGCTTCACGCATTGGTGTTGTTTCGGGTAATGCGATCAAAAGAATTTTCGCAAAATTACCATCTTGTAATGCCATATAAGGAGTAGTAATTCTATCGGGATTTAGTGTTGTTGTTTTTAGAATTTCCTTATGATATTTTCCTGTAGTATCAAGAAGTAAAAGTGTATGCCCGGTTGGAGCAGTATCCATTACAACAAATTGACGCTTCGCTTTATTTATTGCTTTTGAAAATGCATTAAATACAGCTACCTCTTCATTACAAGGAGACTTTAGATCTTCAGCTAATAATTTTTTAGCTTCTTCACTTAGGTTCTTACTTTTCTGTTCAAATATCTTGTCTGTGTAAACTTTAGTTTCAACTTTTGGGTCTATTCTTTCCACTGTTAAGTTTGCAGGTACCTCTTTTAATTGACTAATAAAATCTTTAACATGGGCTGCCGGATCAGTAGTTGTTAAAAGTACATGATGTCCTCTGTGTGCTAACATTGTAGCAATAGAAGCAGCCACAATCGTTTTTCCAACACCACCTTTACCCATTGTCATAATTAAACCACTATTGCCATTAGCTTCTAAAGAATCTACTAATTCATGTAAATTGCTTAAGGTGTTTATAGCATCAAGATCAATTGTTTTTTCCTGATCAATAATTGCTTTTTGTAATTCTTTGTTGAACAGCGATCTTAATTTAGAAAGGCCTAAAACATTATAAGGTAATAAAGGATAAGACAACCTTTCTAAAGACTTTAAAGCTTCCGGCATTTCAGACAATTCTTTCTTTGCTATAGCTTCAATTTTAATTCCGAGCTCATCGCTTTTATCAATGGCATCATATACGCCATTTATTAATAATTTCTGATTCTCTAAACCTAATTCTTTTAATTCGATACTTGTACGATTGGCTTCTTTTAAAGAAGCTTTTTCTGAGCGGGCTACTAGATAAAAAGTTGTTTGTTTAGGATCTCTTAAACTTGTGATTACTTTTTTGTATCTGTCTTTACTGCTTTTTAAAGCTGTTGAAGGACCGATACATGATGCGCCACCGGGGTTTTTCTCAAGAAAATCATCCCATGCAGCCGGTAATTCCAAAAGGCGAATGGTGTGACCTGTGGGTGCAGTATCAAAAATAATGGTGTCATAATCTTCAGGATTCCCTTCTCCGGTAATAAATCTCGAAAATTCATCAAAGGATGCAATTTCCGTAGTACATGCTCCTGATAAACCCTCTTTGATTTTTTTAATTTCTTCCGGTGATGAACTGTTTTTTAATGGCTCAATTGCCCTTTCTCTATATTCAACAGCCGAAGTTTCAGGGTTGATGTTAATGGTAAATAGATTACTTAATTCCTTATGTGAGGTTATTTTATCTAGCACAGAACAGCCTAACACATCTTCTAAATTGGAAGCCGGATCAGTGCTAATTAATAATACTTTCTTGCCTTGGTCTGCAAGATTTATTGCTGTTGCACAAGCAAGTGATGTTTTTCCAACACCACCTTTACCTGTGAAAAATAAAAACTTTGAATAAGCGTTGTTCATTTATGATTAAAAAAAAAGGTTTTAAAGTATTTCATGCAACTTCATTACACCGAACCAAATTAAAGATAATTCAGAGAAGAAATTCTGATTAATATCATTGACTTCTTAAAGAATAAACCTTTCAAAACAAGTTATAATAAAAAACTCCAAAAAAAGATAACTTTTTTTGGAGTTAGTACCCTACGGGTTGGATTTATCGAACTTTATTGATGATTTTCATGCACTTAGAATGCTAATGAATAGTTTAAAGTAACATAAATAATTTAGAATGAGCTTGTTTTTACAATTTAAACGCAAGATCAGATGATATTGATTCTCTATACAATGTCTCTATTTATGAAAGCAGCATTTAAAAGCAAAGAACTTTTGATTAGTCATCTTAAAACATAATTTTAACAATTTGATATACAGCATATTAAACAAAAGATGCTAATTTATTTTGACAACTTAACACTGTTAAGTATATTTGCATCAGGAAATCTTATCATGGGTATCAACGAAAGAAAAGAAAAGCAAAAAGCAGAGTTGAAGCATCTAATACTAGAAGCTTCTGTGAAATTGTTTTCTGAACATGGATACGATGGTTTTTCGATGAGAAAAATTGCAGACATGATTGAATATA
>JBKDKI010000064.1:0-4475 GCA_046345155.1 Sphingobacteriaceae bacterium | reverse complement strand
CGGCTTCGGCATTTGCAAAAGCGGTTTGACAATTAATTAATTTTTGCTTTGCAAATGCAAAAAAACATTTATCTTTGTTAGTAGCGTTTCGGTAGACAGTGTTTCAAATCCCAAACTGAAATAAAGCGCGAAAACGTTAGCACTAATAGGGCGGACATTCCGTCGGAAAAAAAACATTATCGTAAATAACAAATTGACACAAATGACAAGACCTTTTAAATTTTTAATAATCCTCTTGACTATTTCGACTTGTAGTTTCAGTCAGACAACCCCTAGCACTAAAACCGACGCTGAAAAAAAAGCTATGGAGGAAATGGATAAGTTTGTAGAAAAATACGGCGAATCAATTCGGTTAGAAGGCGAGGGCGACGATAAAGTTAAGGAAGGCGACTTTCAAGGTGCTATTATTGCTTACAGTAACGCAATTAAAAAGCCATGTGTCAATGTACATGAATTGTACTTTAAAAGAGGGTTGACAAAAACAAAACTTACAGACTACAGAGGCGGCATATTAGATTATAATAAAGCAATTGAACTAAAACCAAAATACGCTGAGGCATACAACAATAGGGCTGCTGCTAAATTAAATCTCAAAGACAATGCGGGTGCAAAGGCCGACGCAAACAAAGCAATTACTCTTAATCCTCAAATTGCAGAAGCGTATTATAACAGAGGAGCCGCAAAAATAAATTTGGGCGAAATAAATAGCGGTTGCTTAGACTTAAGTAAAGCAGGTGAAATGGGTAATACTATGGTCTATGACATCATTAAACAATATTGTAATTAATTTTATTATTCATAACAACTTAAAAACAATTCACAATGGCACACGAAATAGACAGTATAGTAAAACACAAGACTCTCGCGGGAGAATATATTGTTAAGGCTTCAAAAGACAAGCCCTACGACGGACGACACGCTTCTCCTTTTCACGAGTTAATAAAAGTAAAAGAAGGTTTTGACTATAAAATTTCGGAAAGCAAAAAAGATGGATCTTTCTCTGCGTTCATTGACGCTAAAGACGACGAACTGACTGCGACATAATAATCTGTGTGCGCCCTACAAGTGCTAACAGTACCTAAAAAAAATGCTAGCATTAGTATAAGTTTTTTTGCCTACAAGTTGCCGCTTCGCGAAAGTTTGTTATTTTTATGTAGGCAAAAAAGAGTACAGTATTTCGGCAACTAATTAATATTGTGGTGGTAGAAAACATTTCGGTTTCAAATCCGCACTTCTTTTAGCTCCAAAACGTTATAGGGCATTTTAAGACGTCCAACTTTATTACACATGACAGAGAAGAACATCACTAAATTGACAATCATTTTATCAGCAGGACTTTATATTACTTCACTTACTCAGACAGCGTATTGCACTAATGACTGTAAAAGTTCTTTTATGGTTTTATTGGTTGGGATTTTAGGCATTTTGACAGAAATAGGTGCAGTTGCAAGTTTTATACTAGACACTCTTAATGGACACGCAGGAGGTTTAAAACATCCGATTGGGGCGACTTTTACTTGGCTTGCAAACCCAATTTTACTTTTTTCATTAGTTATCTTTAGACATAGTAATAAGACAGCATTAATTCTTAGTATTATTTCAACATTAATAATATTATCCTTCACACTCTTCGACAAAGTAATAGACAATGAAGCAGGACATTACAGAACGGTGACAGCTTTGAATTTAGGTTATTGGCTCTGGTTTCTTAGCTCATTGACAATATTAATGGGTAGCTTGACAATTCTAAAAATATCAAAAAAAAACGCCCAATAACACACGCTTTGGCAACAGTTTGGCAGAAGTATAAGCTTTTGCAAATATTGTCGCTGCGCGAAAGACATTTATTTTTCTTTGCAAAAGTCCATTAAGCAGTTATCTTTGTTATTAGCGTTTCGGTAGAAATTGTTACAAATCAAACCGATTGCAAAGCGCGAAAACGTTATAGGCAATAAGCGGACTGACCGTAACAAACAGACAGACATGAAAAAAATTCTTTTAATTCTTTTTGCTTTTTTATTCTTCAACGCGGACATAGCCTGTACAGTTTACAAAATTACAATGAACGGAAAAACGTTCATGGGCAATAACGAAGACTATTGGAATCCACACACACGTATTTGGTTCGAAAAAGGAAAAAATGGAAATTACGGAAGTTCATACGTTGGTTTTAATGACGGTTATCCGCAAGGCGGTATAAATGAAAAAGGACTTGCATTCGACGGTTTTGCCGTTCCTTCTAGAGAAATTAAAAATAATTTAAATAAGTTAACTTATGACACCACTATTCTTCGTAAGGTTATGCAAAATTGCCAAAACACTGACGAGGTATATACTTTCCTAAGTAAATATGATTTGAGTCCTCTTTATGCAGGCATGTTGCTATTTGTTGACCAAAGTGGCAAGTATCTTGTTGTTGAAGGCGACACAATGATAAAAGGAAATGACGACAAATATTTACTTTCAAATTTCTGCCCCTCAAAGACCAAGGACGTTAATGACGTTAATATTCCAATGTATCAAAGCGGAAGAAAACTAATGGCTGGCCATGTAGACACTTCATTGGATTTTTTGAAAACTTTAAGCGACACATTACATCAAAGCTGGCCAGGTAATATTGGCGGTACTTTGTACACAACAATTTATGACCTCAATGAGCGAACCATTCATTTATATTTCTATCACGACTATACAAAAAGCGTGACATTCAAACTTGCGGACGAACTTAATAAAAAAGAGGATCGCGTTGTCGTTAACATTCCTAAATTATTTCCTAATAACACCGAAGGACAAGACCAGCTTAAAAGGTACAATCTAACTCAGGAATTTTTCTCAAAATTAAAAACGCCTTCATTTTCAAAAGATAGCTTGAAAATGGCACATTTTATTTGTATAAATGATATAGAGCCATTTTTGCCCTTATACGAAGGCGAAATTAATAGTCTCGGTTATTACCAAATGGACAGAAAGAATTATTCTTGCGCGGTAAATATATTTAAACTGAATGTGAAATATCATAAGAACTCCTCGAACGCTTATGATAGCTTGGCCGAAGCCTATTTTAAGCAAAAGAAATTTAAAGAGTCAAAAGAATACTATCAAAAATCACTTGTTCTGAATCCAAATAATCAAACTGCCATTGACCATCTTAAAGTTCTGGACAAGTGAAAAACTGTGTGCCGCTTACAGCCTATAACAACAAGCAAAAGTAAGCGGGCGGACTCGGTCATCGTTCGCGCGCAATTAAAGCGGCAGACAATTTGTTTGCGGCTCACTAAAAAACATTTGTATCTTTAAATAACCTTTAGTAGGTAAAGTAAGTTGGTGCTTCGAAAGCCCGCCTACTCTTGCTTGCAAAACGTTAGCAGTAATTAGACAAACAACTATATGTCATTCCTCATCGTAGACTTAACCTCAAAAGGACTCATTTTCGGAGCCGACAGAAATGTAACAACTATATATTCTGACGGAACCCAAAACCAAAACACAAAAACGGAAAAGGTGCTTAAATGGACAAACGACAAAGCATTAATCGGATTTGTTGGACAAGGCAGCATTGGAAATTATAGTACAACGGACTTTGTTAAAGATTTCATTAAACGCTATCCAGACTTTAAATCTTTAGAGACAATATCAGAAATTTTACGAAGCGAAGTTGAAGCCCAAAGAAAAATTGACGAGGGCAATAACAAACCAGAAATGCTGATCTTCCATATTGGCGGTTTTGAAACGGTAAACTCTTGCATAGTGCCAAA
Source organism: Sphingobacteriaceae bacterium (assembly GCA_046345155.1). Classification (GTDB taxonomy): domain Bacteria; phylum Bacteroidota; class Bacteroidia; order B-17B0; family Aurantibacillaceae; genus Aurantibacillus. Next base: position 720 of record JBKDKI010000064.1, on the reverse strand, counting down.
AGTTTATATGGTGACTAATATTCATGCGCTGGATCCAAAAATAGGTTACACCGATGTAAGAAAAGAATTTAAGTCTACTGAAGAACTCAAAAACTATTTCCCCAACATTGATCCCGCCAACTTTAAATCAACTATTGCAGAGCTGGAAAATAAACTTGAACCATTTTGGTTTCATCAAGGATTTGACTTAATGACTTTTAATATCTTGCATTCCAGTTTAAAGCTGGCATTCAAGAGCCTTATTCAAAATCATCCTAAACACAAACTACCAACAACTTTAGAAGAATGGGTTAAGCATTCTAAAATGCAAATTCTAATGTATGGTTCTTATTTCGAGTCATTTCATCCACCAGACAAATTATACGTCGGAGGCGGTGCAGACATCCTTTCACTTGAGTGGAAATAAACTACTGCTAACAACAAGCAAAAGTAAGCGGGCAGACTCGGTCATCGTTCGCGCGCATTACAGCGGCAGACAATTTGTTTGCGGCTCACTAATAAAGTAAGTATCTTTAAAATACCTTTTGTAGGTAAAGTTTGGTGATGTTTCAAAAGCCCGCCTACTTTTGCTTGCAAAACGTTAGCTGCAACCCTACCCAACGACACATCCGACATCATGACAAACGAAAAAATCATCAATTCAATTAAACAAATGACTGGCTTTACCGACAGTGACTTGGGTATTGTATTGAAACACTTTGAAACAAAAAGTATAAAAAA
>JBKDKI010000063.1:0-568484 GCA_046345155.1 Sphingobacteriaceae bacterium | reverse complement strand
TACTGCCATCACTTTTTTTGTTGAAAGTATATTTAAAATATCAAAAGCATTTTGTGTTTATACTTTTTTACGGTTGATGTTATATGATAAGCTTAAGTCTAAACGACTGTAAGGATCAAATTGCTTCGTATTAATTGAATCACTTACCGGTACCACATCCATAATGGCATTACTTGCATTGATATCTACAGGAGAATACCTTCTGCCACCACCATAAGTGAACTTGGTGCCTATGCTAATGCTATTCTTTTTCTCTTTACCTAATGCATACTCCAAACCGGTCAATAAATTCATCATGTAATTACCGTTAAAGTCGGTATTGTGAACTTTTCCATCACTACCCTTGTATTTACTGTCAAATAAACTACCACTATAGAGTAAAAAGAAATGATTATGGAATAATTTTTCAAGAGTGAATTCTAAACCATAGTTATACCCGGTTCCCTTGTTCTCCATTGTATAGATCGGATAAAAACGGGTGAATGTGGCTCCTCTGTTGATCAAGGATACTCCTGAAGGCACTTGATATACCGGCACATCCCATAATTGCTGATAATAAACCTCGGTTTTAATTCTTAAATGTTTTGATGGAAAGATATCGTAACCTAACACCAAATGCTGACTCTTTGAAAAATCTAAATTCTTATTTGTTGTTTTACGATCGCTGTTTGCAATTACTTTATTACCCTCAATGATACTATCCGGAATAGCGTAATAAATATATGTTGGTTGCATTTGACTATGTAAGCCGTAAGCTAAACTTATTGATTGATTGTTTCTGATATCATACTTTAAACTGGCACGCGGCTCAATAGCATATTTATTATTTAAGGTTAATACCTGCGTGAACAAACCGGCATTAATGGTTAGCTTATCTGTGTGTTTATATACATAAGCAAAATAAGGCTGTATCAACTGAAAATTAGTTTTAACCTCTTCGCGTTTTTTAAATGGTTTTGCATCTATTACACTGGGAATGGTATCGAATAAGGAGTTGATCTTTATCTTATCATAAAAATCAATACGTATATCATTCACAAAAACACCAACCTTAAAGCTGTTACGGTTATTTATCTTATGTTTTACAAACCACGATAAGGTTGATTTGTACTCATTAAAATTATAATCGAGGATCATCGGTAAGGTATCCTTAGGTTTAAAATTTGGGTAACGCACTACCTGATAATGTTTTGAATTAACACCTTGCCCGCTATATGCCAAGGTTGTTTTCATTAAGGTTTTTGAATTAATGGAATAAATATGGCTTAAAATTGCTACCCCCATATTGGTGCGAAACAATTGATCACGATTTTGATCACCATACAACTCTTTCGGACGAACAGTATCTTTACTTAAAATGATATCAATGGCACTTAAGCCGCCAATTCCACTGAAACTAAACACCCCAGCTTTTTTGGTTGGGAAATTAAAGCGGTAACCAATATCCTGATATCCCGGAACAGCGCTTGTTCCTAATTTGAAATTCACTGCCGAAAATAATTTCAAGGTCGAGTAACGATAGGCGATCAAATAACTTGACCCTGTATTCTTGTTCAATGGCCCCTCAACCGCTAATTCAGTTCCTAAAAAACCTAATTGTGCGGTTCGCTCATGCTTTTCATTATTACCATTACGCATTTTCAGATCAAATACCGCACCTAAAGCATTACCATAATTGGCAGGAAATGCTCCTGTATAAAAATCACTATTGGCCAAATATTTATTATTGATCAAACTTTGTGGTCCACCTGCGGAACCTGCTACAGCAAAGTGATTTGGGTTAGGAATATCCACTTCCTCTAAACGCCATAATAAACCGGATGGGCTATTACCTCTTACTACAATATCATTTCTTGAATCGTTATTTCCTTGTACGCCTGCAAAATTTTGTGCTGCACGCGCTGGGTCTTGTCGTGAGCCCGGATAACGTTCCGTTTCTTCCAAATTAAAAGATTTTACGTTAATGGATTGCATGGTTAACACATCATCGTTCTTTTGCTCAGATGCCTTTACTTCCACTTCAGCAATATCAACAGCGCTTTCATCCATCTCAACCTCTAAATAAAATTCTTTACCGGAGGTAATGATCTGATCGGTAAAAACGCGCGTTTTATACCCCATCATAGTATATATAATGGTTTGGCGACCAATAGGTACACCGGCAATTTTGTAAACACCATTGGCATCGGTGCTGGCAGCAAGTTTATTACTTTCGTCGCCCTTAATTTTTACGATCACACCGGGCAAACCAATGCCGGTTGGCTTATCAACCACTTTACCTTTAACGGTTTGCGTAATTTGAGCAAATGCAATATGACTTATTAAAATGAGAAATAAGAAAACGTTTTTTATACTGAGTTTTTTCATAATCAGTATAAATATAATATTTTTTTTAAACGAGGCTGATAACAAATTATAAAACAATAATGAGGCTATACTCTGAATCCAATAACCAATACATCATCCACCTGATCATTATTTCCACGCCAGGTATTTAAATTGTTTGTTAATATTCTCTTTAGTTGCTCAAGCGGCAATTGCTGATTTTGAGAAATGAGTTTTTCAAGTGCTTTATATTTATGTTTTTTATTGTTTGGTCCGCCAAATTGGTCAGCATATCCATCCGTGAACATAACAACAAGATCGTTTTCATGCAATTGAATGGTGTTATTAGAAAATGGCTTTGACTCTCCTAAATAATTTCCAATAGGAAACTTATCGGGCTTAACAACCAAGTTCTCATTTCCTCTAAATATCCAAATACTATTATTAGCTGCAGATACCTCTAGTTTTAATCCGTTCAATTTTACTAATGAGGCGTCCATACCATCTTTATTATTACTCGCGCTAAAACTTTCTATGATCTTATCTCTTAGCTCATTAAATATCAAATCCGGACGAGTTAATTGCTTTTGATTAACGATCTCTTTAAGATATCCAATTCCCATTAAGCTCATAAATGCTCCAGGTACACCATGGCCCGTACAATCGGCGCACATTAACAAAAACTCTTGGCCAACCTTTTGCGCCCAGTAAAAATCGCCACTTACAATATCCTTTGGTAAATAAAGAATAAAATGATCCTTTAAATTCGCTGTAAATACCTTTTCACTGGTAATTAAACTTTGCTGAATGTTTTTAGCGTAATTGATGCTATCGGTGATCTCTTTATTTTTTTCTTCGATCACTTTATTTTTAAAACTCAATTGCAAGGCATTACGTTTACTTTGTTTATAGCTTCTGAAAATAAACACAGATGCGATTATAGCCATGATCAAAGCAACAGTGGATAAGCTGATCATAATGTTTTTACGCGAATTGAGAGCCTCTGCAGTTCTTAACGACTCTTCCTTCAATCTAAGATCAGAATCCTTTTTATTACTCTCATATCTTGATTGCAGATCCGATATTTTAGAGTTGATACTTTCTTTATTTACAGAATCGGTAATGATGCGCAATCTGCTGAAATAATAAGTAGCATTTTTGTAATCTTTCTTTCCCTCGTATGCTTCAGCCAAAGAAGATATACCTTCGCCCAAAGCCTTCACTTTTTTATACTTTAATGCTTCTTTAATAACCAAATTACCATAGTAAATTGCGCTATCGTAATTACCCATATTTTTAAAAACAATACCAATATTGTTATAAGGACCATATATACCAGTTTTATCTAATTTAATTTTAAGTGTAAGCGACTTTCGCAAATAATCCAATGCCTTGTTATAATCTTTCATATTCTTATATACAAGTCCTAGATTATTATAAGTTAATGCTAATTCACGCAGATCTTTTGAATATTTGCGTATATCAAGTGCTTTCATATGATACATGAGTGCCGAATCTAACTTCATTTCGGTTTTATACATGTTTCCCAAAAGTGTGTAGTTATTGGCTAAAATAACTAAATCATTGAGTCGTTTTGCTAATTGTATCGAATTGTATCCATGTTCTTTAGCTGCAGCAAAATTTTCATTGGTTTTATTTACAAATGAAAGCCAATACCTTGAAAGCATTTGCATTCGCAAAATTTTGCAACTATCTGCCACCTGCAAACATCTGATCAAATTTTCTATAGAGGTGTTTGGCTGCTCTAATTCATTATAATACAAGCCGATCTTCATCCATGTGTATGAACGTATTTCGCAACTTTTGGCAGATCTATAGGATTGAAGTATGGTAAATAATGAGTCCGTTATACGCGCTGGTATTTTTTTATTTAATGTTGCCCGATATAAAAGATCGATCTTAACACTATCGTTCTTAGCTTTATTCAGTTTAATAAAAACCGAATCAATATTAACCGAGAAGCTAAATAAGAACTGAATAGTTAATGCTAATATTAAGTAAACCCTACGCATTCAATCGTATCAATGCAAACACACTATAATTGAGCATATCCATGTAATTTGCATCCACACCTTCACTAATAATGGTTTTTCCTTTATTATCCTCAATTTGTTTTACACGAAATATCTTCATCAATATCAGATCAGTTAAACTGCTAATACGCATATCACGCCACGCTTCACCGTAATCGTGATTCTTGTCTTCCATTAACTTTTTGGTTTGTGCCGCGTATTTATTATACAAATTCTCAACTTCCTCATAAGGCAATTCCATACGAGGGTCATTTTCAAGCTCCAACTGTATCAATGATATAATGCAATAGTTGATTATTCCAATATATTCCCCTTTTATATCATCACCCACCTTTTGAGTACCTTTTTCTTCGATACTTTTAATGCGTTGGGCTTTTATAAAAATCTGGTCTGTTAAAGAAGTTGGTCGTAAATTTCGCCATGCAGTACCATAATCTTTCATTTTCTTTAAAAAGATATCTTTGCATAGTTTTATGGCCGCGTCGTATTGAGTTGATGTGTTTTGCATAAAGCATTAAAGTTAACAATAATGATATATACAGTCAACGGAAAAACAATAAATTTTGAACAACCACTGGTAATGGCTATCGTTAATTTAACGCCCGATAGCTTTTATGATGGCGGCAAATACGATAATTTAAACGACATTTTAGCCGATGTAAAAGAAAAGATAAAAGCCGGAGCAAACATTATTGATATTGGCGCCGCCAGTTCACGTCCGGGTGCTGTTGCCTTAGAAATTGAAGAAGAATGGAAGCGTTTAGAGGCTCCTTTGCAAACGATCAGAAATGAATTTCCGAAAGTGATCATATCCATTGACACCTATCGAAGTGAGATTGCTAAAAGAAGTGTAGCCTGCGGTGCAGAAATAATAAACGATATATCAGGAGGGAATTTGGATGCAAACATGTTTGAAACCATGGCCGAATTGCAAGTGCCTTATATTTTAATGCATATGAAAGGTGATCCCGCTACGATGCAAAATGAACCTGTTTACAACAATGTTGTTGAGGAAGTAAAATTGGATTTCAAAACTAAAATAAAGGACCTAGAAAACCTTAACTTTCACAAGCTCATTTTAGATGTTGGATTTGGATTTGGTAAGAACCTCCAACATAACTATCAATTATTAAAACATATGGACGGTTTTAATGAACTGGGTTATCCTATACTGGCGGGTGTTTCTCGAAAAAGCATGATCAATAAAGTGATACATACCAATCCGGTTACGGCTTTGAACGGCACAACCGTTTTACATACCATTGCTTTGTTAAATGGTGCTAAAATACTTCGTGTTCATGATGTATTGGAAGCTAAACAAGCCATTGAATTAGTTGGATTTTATAAAAATGTGTAATTTTAAAAGATGACGTTTAAAAAAAGATACATACCACTTTGCGGTCTTTTTATTGCAATAACTATACTTTTTTCTTCGTTTACCACTACACCACCGTTTACCTATCAAATTGCGGTATTAAAATACAATGGCGGCGGCGATTGGTATGCGAATTTAGAAACGTCGGTTCCTAATCTTATTAAGTATTGTAATACCCAGTTAAAAACAAATATTAATCCTGAGCAGGCCGTTGTTGAGGCTGGCAGTACCGAAATTTATAATTATCCTTTTGTGCATATGACCGGGCACGGCAATGTGATCTTTAACATGCAGGAATCTGAAAATTTGCGTAAATACCTTATGGCTGGAGGCTTTTTGCATATTTCTGATAATTACGGAATGGATCAGTTCATTCGTTTACAAATGAAAAAAGTGTTTCCCGAATTGGATTTTGTAGAATTGCCTTTTAACCATCCCATCTACCACCAAAAATTTGATTTCCCTAACGGATTACCCAAAATTCACGAACATGATAATAAGTCACCTAAAGGTTTAGGTTTGATCTATAACGGGAAATTAGTTTGTTTTTATGATTTCGAATGCGACCTTGGCGATGGCTGGGAAAACCCGGAAATACATAACGACAGTGAAGAGGCTCGCACCAAAGCATTAAAAATGGGCGCTAATATTATTTCTTATGCCTTTACACTTTATGAAAAAAAATAAAGGTATATGGTTTGGCATTTTAGCCCTTTTCGCATTTCAATTTCATATTGCCCAATCGTTTTACATTAGCGGTAAAATTACCAACAACGCCAACGAGCCACTCCCCTTTGCAACTGTTTATGTTAAGGGAACAACCATAGGAACCAATAGTAACGAAGAGGGCGACTATTCATTAAAACTTGCCGGTGGAGAGTACGAATTGGTTTTTCAGTACGTGGGATACGCTAAAAAGATCCAAAAGGTAAGTATCGATCAAAACAAAACTTTAAACATTACCCTGCAAAACGAAGGGGTATCATTAAAGGAAGTTGTTGTAAATGCAGGTGAAAATCCGGCTGATATCATCATTAGAAAAGCCATTAAAAAAAGAAAATATTATTTAAGTCAGGTTGATGATTATTCGTGCAACACCTATATAAAAGGCTTGCAACGCTTGAAGCATATTTCAAAGAATGTGATGAAATTCATTAAAATGGCAAACAAGGAAATAAAAGATTCAAGCAGTTTGTTAGGTGTGGTTTATTTATCGGAAAGCCAAAGTGAGTTTTATTATCAAAAACCCGATAAGATAAAAGAAGTGATGCTAAGCAGCCGGGTTAGCGGTTCGAGCAGAGCATTTAGCTTTAACCAATACCGTTATTTGAATTACAACTTTTACGAAAATCTTATTGAGATGAAGGATGTGAGCAACCGTCCGTTTGTATCGCCTATTAACGAGAATGCTTTTATCTACTACAATTACAAATTACTTGGTTCCTATTATGAAGATGGTAAGGAGATCAACAAAATTCAGGTAATTCCTAAGCGATCAAACGACCCGGTATTTTCGGGGATAATTTATATTCAAGAAAACACATGGCGCTTAACAAGCGTTAATTTATTTTTAACCAAGCAAAATAAGATCAATTTTGTAGACACTATTACAGTAAAGCAGCTATTCACACCTGTATCCGGCGATAGCATTTGGCTCCCGGCCTCTTCAAACATGGGATTCTCATTTACCATTTTCGGATTTACCGGCGATGGTTATTTTAACACCATTTTAAATAATTACAATTTAAAGCCCAATTACGATAAAAAATTCTTTAGTGATGAATTGGTGAGAATTGAGAAAGGTGCCAATAAAAAAGATAGTGCCTTTTGGGAACAGAACCGCCCTATTCCATTAACGGAAGAAGAACGAAAAGATTACCGTAAAAAAGATAGTGTGGCCAAGATCGTTGAAGATCCAAGATACATTGATTCTGTTGATAGAAAACGCAACCGTTTTGAACTGTCGGATATTGTGAACGGTTATAATTATACAAAGAGAAATAAGAAATTAAGCATCAACATGCCCGGAATAGCTGATGCCGGAATACAATACAACACCGTTGAGGGATTGAACTTGAGTTATAACTTTAATCTCACCAAAAGTTACGACGATCTGCGCATGCATCAATTGAATGGGAAAGCGCGTTATGGTTTTAGCAATAAACTGTTGGGTGGTGAAATAGATTGGCGGTATTTATTTAACCACAATAAATTCAGAAGCTTTGGATTGAGCGCTAAAAGTATTGTTGAACAATATAATAACCGCGATCCTATTGCGCCTTTGATCAACTCGGTTTACACCTTGTTTTTAAATGAAAATTACATGAAGGTTTATAAAGAGACCGGCGCCGGCGTTTTCTTTAGAACCGAATTGGCAAAGGGTTTGAACGGACGTGTGGACCTGAAATACATAGAGAGAGCTCCTTTAAAGAACACAACATCTACCTTAATATTAGATGACAAGAACAAGTTGTTCACTTCTAATGATCCGCTTCATGTAAACACGGAAGATTCAGTTTTTAAGAAGAACAACATTTTACTATTTGACCTCAATTTTAATATCCGTTTTAAACAACGTTATTATAATGTGGCAGGTGATCGTTTTTACGCAGAGAACAAGTATCCGCGCATTTCGTTTTTATATCGAAAAGCCATTCCTATCAATGCGTCATCAGCAGATTTTGACCTTTTAGGTTTGAACATACATGATGATATTGACTTTGGTTTATTTGGTGAGTTTAAATACAACTTAAAAGGCGGCTATTATGTTCGTTTGAATAAGATCTATTACATGGATTACAAACACTTTAGCGGAAATCAAACGATCATTGCTAATACAGATTATCTGAACTCTTTCAAACTATTACCTTATTACGGCTTAAGTACCAAGAACTGGTATGCTGAATTTCACACTGAACACCATTTTAACGGATTTATTTTTAATAAGATCCCTTTGGTGAATAAACTATTTATTCAGGAAGTGGTTGGTTTTAAAGCCTTGGTAAACGATAAAGTTGACCATTATTTTGAGGTGAACTTTGCCATTAAAAACATCTTTAAGGTTGTAAGATTGGATTATGTGATCTCCTTTAAAGAAAATAACAAACTTGGCAACGGCTTTTTAATCGGCTTTAGTCAGGAGTTTTAATGGAACAGTTCAATTACAATTGATCTAGGGTCGTTAAAATTTGATCACACGCCTTTTCAAGCTCAGCATTAGTAATGGTAAGAGGCGGTGCTATTCTAAAGGCCGATGAGCAAAACAAGAACCAATCGGTTATAACGCCACTTTCGATCAACAACTTACAAAACTTAAAATTCAATTCTTCATTACCCATATCAACAGCACCCAAAGCACCAACAACACGAACTTCTTTAATGTGTTTGTGAATTAATTTTTGTTTGATGATCTGTTCAATTTCATTGGCACGCTTGGCTAAATTATTTTTTAAAACAACATTTAATGTTGCAATTGCTGCAGCCGTGCACACAGCATTTCCACCAAATGTATTAATGTGTCCTAAAACAGGATCATGGGTTAATTGCTGCATTAGTTCTTTATCGGCAACAAAGGCACCAATTGGTAATCCCCCACCCATCCCTTTGGCAATACATAAAATATCAGGAACAACACCGAATTGTTCAAACGCGAATAAAGATCCAGTTCGTCCAAATCCGGTTTGAATTTCATCAACCACCAACAATACCCCATTTTCATCACACTGTTTTTTTAGTTTCTGTAAATAGGCTTTATCCATTTTACGCACTCCGGCCTCTCCTTGTATAAGTTCTATAACTACTGCTGCCGTTTTATTGGTGATAGTTGCAAGGTCCTTCTCATCATTAAATTGTATTTGCTTGATGCCGGGTAGTAATGGTCTGAATGCATTTTTAAAACTTTCATCTCCCATTAAACTTAAGGCACCCTGTGTACTTCCGTGATAGGCATTTTTAAATGAGATGATCTCGCTTCTGCCAGTTGTACGTTTTGCTAATTTCATAGCTCCTTCAATTGCTTCGCTACCACCAGTGGTATAATAAACGCTATTGAGTGCTGACGGTAAAACGGATGTAAGCAACGTAGCGTATTTTACTTGGGGGCTTTGATTGAATTCGCCATACACCATCAGATGCATGTATTTATCAACCTGGTCTTCTATTGCTTTTACCACATCAGGATGACAATGACCAATATTACTAACCGAAATACCACTTATAAGATCGATATAGGTTTTGCCATGAACATCCGTTAAGATTACACCATTAGCTTTAACAACATTCATATCAATTCCCAACAACGGCGTATCGCTGGTTTGCGCCACGTGCTTTAAGAACAACTGTCGCTGGGTGATATGATCCATTATGCTTTTTGAAGGTTAATAAACAATTCTCTTCCGGCACGTGGCGGAATAGATTGGTAACATTTTTCGAATGCCTTGATCTTAAATGAATTTTTGAAATATGAATAATACTGTAATTGATTTCCACCAAAAGGTGGCTTATCGGTATTTAAAACATCATTAAATAATACACCAACCAACTTACCATTTACGTTCAGCAATTCCTTCATTTTACTGAAGTAATTGGCTCTTAAACTTGGGTTGATGGCACAAAAGAAGGTTTGCTCAATGATCAGGTCAAACGTTTGATCCTTGATGTCAAAGAAGTTGATATGAAGTAAATGATCCTTTGGAAATTGAGGAACACGTTCCGAAAAATTCTTTAAAGGTTCGGCAGCATAATCGCAGATAAAAACATTTGTAAAGCCATTTTCAAACAAATACTCGGCCTCATAGGAGTTGCCTGCTCCCGGAATTAGGATGCGAATGGATCTATCCGTTAACTGATCGATGTAATTTTTAATTGGTGTAGAAACATAACCAATGTCCCACGCAAAATCGTTATTTAAATACCGGTCGTTCCAGTATTTCGGACTCAATTCCAAACTCATGCTGTTTCTTTAACTTTAAATTTAATACTTTCTACACTTTGTCGGTTACGTTTTAAGATCACAATTTCGTAGCCATCGGCCACTTTTTTATCATTAATTGCCGGAATTCTACCGAAAATAAAATTAATATAGCCCGAAACCGTTTCATAATGCGGATTTTCAGGTAATGCTATCGGTAAAATATCGTTCACATCGGCAATGGTTGCTTGTGCATTCACATGATATTCGGTCTCACTTTTCTTTTCCACATTTGGTTTTTCCTCATCGTGTTCATCCTGGATCTCACCAACCAATTCCTCAATAATATCCTCCATCGTAACTAATCCGGCTGTTGACCCAAACTCATTTGTAACCATGGCCATTTGAATGTGGTGCTTTTGAAAATCACGCAAAAGTTCGTTAATCTTCATACTTTCCGGGATAAAATGTACCGGGCGCATGATCTCTCTAATAGTGCGATATCTGTTCTCGATCAATGCTTTTAAAAGATCTTTACTGTGTACAACACCAATCACATTATCAATATCACCCAAATAAACCGGTAAGCGCGAAAAACCTTCATCAATTACCAGTTTACTAACCTGATCACGACCCATTTCAACATCAATGGCAGAAATACGGTTTTGCGGAACCATGATCTGTTTTACCACGCGATCATCAAAATCAAACACATTTTGGATCAATTCATTTTCACTTGGCTTAATGGCACCACCCTCTTCACTCTCCGTTAATATCAATCGTAATTCTTCCTCGGTGTGCACTTCTTCTTCACCAAACTTTTTGATACCGATCATTTTTAAAAAGGTGTTCGACGACCAATTTAACAACCAGATAAATGGAGCGCAAATAAGATAAAAGATGCGCATTGGCCAACTAATGAACAATGTTGTTTGCATGGAGAATTTGATACCGATCATTTTCGGGATCTGTTCGCCCAGAGTAATATGTAAAAAAGTAATGGAAGCAAAAGCTAATGGAATGGAAATGCTATGAACCGCAAAACTACTTGGACTTGCTCCGAACTTTAAAAATATGGATTTAACGATATGAGCGAATACTTCTTCACCAACCCAACCTAAACCTAAACTGGCAAGAGTAATACCTAATTGTGTAGCCGAAAGATAGGCATCCAGATTTTCCAATAAGGTTTTTGCCAATTTTGCCCTGCTGCTGCCCTTTTGAATTTTAATGTCAAGTTGCGAGGCACGAACTTTTACCAAAGCAAACTCGGCAGCCACAAAAAAACCATTCAATAAAACTAAAAGTAACGTAAATAAAAGATCAGCTAACATATTAAAAATTTCAAATACAAATATACTCTTTTAAGGCACATTTAGCCATGATTTTAGTTACCTGTGAACTTAAAACCATTTATATACACACTTTCAATAAGATCGTTTGCAAACGAATACGGTATAAAAGCGTAACTATTGATCTCTTTCGTAATAAAAAAATTAGCTTTTTTACCTGGAGTTATACTACCCACCTCATGGCTCAAATGCATGGCATACGCGGAGTTTATGGTAGCGGCATTAAATGCTTCTTCTGGTGTTAACTTATATTGAATACAAGCCATACTTAATGCAAAACTCATATTTCCGCTTGGTGAACTTCCGGGATTATAATCAGATGCAAATGCTACCGGCAAGCCCTTATCGATCATTTGACGTGCAGGTGGTAATGGTAAATTTAAAAAGAAAGCAGCGCCGGGCAAAACTGTTGGCATGGTATTGCTTGTTCTCAAAAGTGCCATATCATCTTCATTGCAAAATTCCAGATGATCAACACTTATGGCGTTGCATTCAACTGCGGTTTTAATACCGTTACCATGGCTTAATTGCTCGGCATGAACCTTTGGTATCAAACCATATTTAGCACCCTCGAGTAAGATCTGTTTTGTTTCTTCGGCCGTAAAATATCCCTTTTCACAAAACACATCAATATAATCGGCTAAACCTTCCTTTGAAATAGCAGGCAACATTTCGTTGATAATTAGATCTATATACCCCTGCTTATTCTCTTTAAAGGCCTTTGGTAATGCATGTGCGCCTAAAAAAGTTGCTTTAACCGGTATCCAATTCAGATCCTTTAAACGTTTGATCACGCGCAACATTTTTAATTCGCCTTCAACACTTAAACCATATCCGCTTTTTATTTCAATGGCACCTGTACCTTGTAATATGATCTCTTTGAAACGAACTAATGCCTGTTGGAATAATTCTTCTTCACTTGTATTATTTAAAAGTTCTGCAGAATTTAAGATCCCTCCGCCTCTTTTGGCAATATCCTCATAACTCATACCGTTGATACGATCAACAAATTCCGATTCTCTATTGCCGGCAAAAACAATGTGAGTGTGACTATCCGCATAACATGGTATAACCAATTTACCTGAACAATCGATCACTTCTAAACCTTTCCAATCAGTTATTCCCGGAAAATCATCCATTGAACCAAAGTCTGCAATTATACCATCTTCACAAGCCATCCATGCATTTTCAATACATGGTAATACTTTCATATCCTTGCCACTTACTTTTTGAGGCGCCTCCTCACGAACCTGAACCAGATTCTTTATGTTTTTTAATAGTAATTTACTCATAATTTAATGTATGAATTTAATTAAAAAACAAATTGATTAATTTAGGTGCACATACTATTTGTAAAGTTCTATCGTTAATAAATTAAAGTTCGTTAAAATGAAAAAATCAATGATTATACTTTTTGTGTTATTTATAGGTCAAGCGAGATCTCAGGACACACTTAATAAAAGCCAGGCCTTTACCGATAAACGACATGAGTTCGGGGTAAGTATGCTTAGTCCGTTTTTTATTATTACCGCAGCAAATGATAGAAATGAACGTTTTACCAATTTATCTTACAGATACCGTTTCAATCAACGACATGCATTAAAAGCTTTGGTTGGTGTTGTGATGTTTGATGAATCTGAAGAAAGATTTAAACAGGAAAAGGTGCAATCGGTTCCCGGTAAAACAGTTTACCTCACTGCCGAAACAAAAATACCAACCAACTTTCAAACAGGTATTGGTTATGAGATGATGTTTGGATACGGGAAATTAAAACACGTGGTAGGAATTGACCTGATCTACAATAATAAATTTATCAGTCAGGATAAATATTATACTCAGGTTACCGATACACTGGATGCCAATGGGTACAAAACTTTTTCTATTAATAAATTAGATACAGGAAGGGTTATAAAAACAAGTAATCTGGATAAATTTGGCGCTAATATTTCCTACAGTCTCCGTTATGAAATTTCACCAAGATGGGCTTTAACCGGGAGTTTTATTTTAAATTACAGGTATTACGAAAGAAGAACCAATGGCATAATGGCCGGTATTTCTGATTTTAACATCAATGGATTAGTATCAGACATATCTGTTTTCTATCGCTTTTAATAAAAGTAGTATCTTTGCTTTGATGGCAGGAAACACATTCGGACATTTATTTAAACTAACCTCATTTGGCGAAAGCCATGGAGAAGCTATTGGCGGTGTTATAGACGGATGCCCTGCCGGCTTAGCAATAGATACAAATTTTATTCAATCAGAATTGGATCGCAGAAGACCCGGTCAATCAAGCATTTCTACGCCGCGCAATGAGGCAGATAAAGTTGAGTTTTTATCGGGGATTTTTGAAGGTAAAACAACAGGTACACCAATTGGATTTATAATAAAGAACAACAATCAACAAAGTAAAGATTATAATAAGCTAAAGGATTTATATCGTCCGAGCCATGCAGATTTTGTTTACGAAAAAAAATATGGCATAAGAGATCATAGAGGCGGCGGAAGAAGCAGTGCCCGTGAAACTATTGCACGTGTTGTTGCCGGTGCCATTGCAAAGTTATATTTGCGTTCATTAAAAATTGAGATCAATGCTTTTGTGAAACAAATTGGTCCTGTTAAACTCAATAGTGATCATCAAAACCATGATCTTTCATTAACAGAAAGTAATAGTGTGCGCTGTCCGGATAAAGAAACGGCAAATAAAATGATCGCTTATATTGAACAATTAAAAATTGAGGGTGATAGTTGCGGCGGTATTATTCAATGTGTGATCAAAAATACACCAATTGGTTTAGGTGAACCGGTATTTGATAAATTACACGCCGAACTTGGAAAAGCCATGTTAGGAATTAACGCTGTAAAAGGTTTTGAAATTGGAAGCGGGTTTGATAGTGTTGAGAAAAAAGGTTCTGAATTAAATGATGAATTTTTTACTGAAGGAAATACGATAAAGACCAAAACCAACAACAGCGGTGGAATTCAGGGTGGAATAAGTAACGGAATGCCAATTTATTTTAACGTGGCATTTAAACCGGTTGCTTCTATTAAAAAAGAACAGAAAACCATTTACACATCAGGTGATGACACCAATATACAAATAGAAGGCAGACACGACCCTTGTGTGGTTCCAAGAGCAGTGCCAATTGTAGAAAGTATGGCTGCAATGGTTGTTTTAGATTATTATTTATTACAAAAAGCAAATAGCTAAGTAATGAGTGTTGCTTTACGTAAATATACTAAAGAAGACGCCAAACGATTAAGTGAACTTGCCAATAACTTGAATATTGCAAAATATTTAACCGGTCGGTTTCCTCATCCTTATACCATCGATCATGCAAACACCTTTATTGAAACATTTTTAAAAGATGAACCAACAAAAGTGTTTGCTATTACTTACAACAATGAGTTGGTTGGTGGCACAGGTATTCATTTACAGGAAGACATTTTTATAAATAACGCTGAGATCGGTTACTGGATAGGTGAAGAATATTGGGGTAAGGGCATTATGACGAAAGCGTTAAGCCTAATTGCAGAAAGGGCATTTCAAAATTTTCCGATAACACGCGTTTACTGCAGGGTATTTGGAAACAATCCACGATCAATGAAAGTGCTTGAAAAATCTGGCTTTGTATTAGAAGCTAAGTTTAACAAAACGCTTTTAAAAAATGGTGAGATACTCGACGAATATATTTTTGCAAAACGAAGAAACAACATCTAGCTCAGTTACGCCTACTAAATAGGTAATCACTTTTAAGTAATAAATTCCTTCTATTTTCTTTACAAATGTAAGTTCGATCAAATTCTTGCTGAGTTTTCTCAATTTCATAGAATTAGTTTTACATCAATATTAAAACTAAATATCATGAGAATAATGAACAACATTGATACATTTCAACTAGGTTATGATGTATCGCCGATGGAAATTGCATTTGTTGCGGGAAAAAAAAATAAAGATCATTTCAAAACAAAACAAGCATAACCATAAAAAGTCATATAGAAAAAAAATAATAGAGTTATATAAGATCTATATCGACCAAGCCTACTCCTTAATTGGAGATCCACCTATTACATTTAAGAACTTTCTTTCAATAATTAAAGCAAGTAAGTTGTTTCAAAAATGAAAATAAACGTGGCTTCATTCACAAATTATCGTTTACCATTAGCATACGTTAATGAGGGTTTGATTAAATAATTTAATCACTAGAAATTACATGTGTAAGAAAACTACAGTTTATGTGAAAAGATATGTTTTGTTTGAAGATAAATTTGTTCTACAAATGAAACACAAACTTTATATATGCGAAAAATTATGGTTAATTGTTTTATTGTTTATTTATTTCAACGCCATTACGCAAAACAATTATTGTTTTACAAATGCTGGGGCAACAGGAAGTATTGGACCTACTCAAGCTCAGGTTAATATAACTTATGCTACATCAAATCTAAACGGTTTTGTAACATCATTAAATGGAATACAAAAGTGGGCAGTACCATGCAACGGTGCCTATAAGATCACTTGTATGGGTGCTCAAGGCGGCGGAAATGGTGGATTAGGCGCAAAATGCGAGGGCACTTTTTACTTATTAGCAAATTCGGTATTAAACATACTAGTTGGTCAAAAAGGTGAAAATGGCACAGGGGGAACAAGTAACTTAAACGGAGGTGGTGGTGGCGGCGCTTCAATGATCACAATCAATACAAATTCTATTTTAATTGTTGCCGGTGGCGGTGGTGGTGGATTGCCAAACTGTTCTGGTGGTAGCGGACAAGCTAACGCCAATGGCGCATCAACTTATTTTGGTGGCGGCGGCACTTTGGGCAACGGTGGATACAGCGGTATTACAAATGGTGATGCGGCCGGAGGTGCCGGAGTTTATAGTGATGGAGCTAATTCATTGAACTTGGCTCAGAATCCTTGTAAAGGAGGTATGGCACTATTAAATGGTGGGATTGGAGGAGAAAGCGGATATAATGGGATCTATTATGGGGGATGTGGCGGATTTGGCGGTGGTGGTGCAGGCTGGCATAATTCGATAAATAGATGTGGTGGCGGAGGTGGCTTTAGTGGCGGACAAGGCGGTACATTAAATTCTGATCCAATAGCTTATGGTGGCGGTGGAGGTTCATATAATACAGGAAGCAATCAATTAAATTTAAGCGGTATAAATAGCGGTAACGGAATGGTTATTATTACCCCACTGTTTGGAGTGAGTATTATACAAACAAATTCGATTCAGTGCTATGGACAAAATAATGCCGTTCTGCAAGCCGTTTTAAATGGTGGTAATGGACCATTCACATACACTTGGCTTCCGTACGGAGGCAACTCTGCTATTGCGCAAAATTTAAGTGTAGGTTCATATACGTGCTATGTAAGCGATTCTAATAATTCAATTGCACAACAAACTTTCAATGTAATTCAACCTGCAATATTTGCTATTAGCACAGTTGCAACAAAAACACAGATTTGTGCAAGCGAACCGGTTACCTTAAATGCTAACGGCGCTATCACTTATACCTGGAGCAACAATGTAATTAATGGCGTTCCATTTACACCATCTTCAACTATAAATTATACGGTTTCAGGAACAAATACTCAAGGCTGTATTGCAACAGCAACCATATCGGTATTGGTAAATAGCTTGCCACAGGTAAGTTTATCAGCATCTGCATATACTTCATGCCTAAATGGGCCTCCAATTATCCTATACCCATTTCCCAATGGTGGGCAATATAACACATCATTTGTATCAGGAAATAACTTTAATGCTTCAGCAAATGGAACTTTTGTAGTTATATACACATTTACGAATTCATTAACAAGTTGCGTTAATAAGGATTCGGTAACCCTTATGGTAAACAATTGCACTCAATTAAGATCAGTTGTTACGCGTAATGATGAATTTTTATTATACCCAAACCCTAGCAATGGTATTTACAACTTAAACTTTATTGGTTTAAATGAAATAAAAATCACTGATGAACTTGGTAAAATAATAATGAGTGAAAAGTGTGACAGCGACCAAATAATAATTATTATTCAAAATTACGCTAGCGGTGTATATTATCTTGAGCTAAATAATTCTAAAAAAATTAAGTTAATTAAATTGTGAAATAAATTTTAATGGTTTACTGGCAATTTAACAACAAATTTATTCTGATCCACATTAATGGTAAAATAATAAATTCCGCTGCTATATTCATTTAATTTCAACTCAATAAAAATGTGTGATGTTTTAATATTATTACCAAGAATGAGCAATTTACCCGACACATCTCTGACATCAAAGGCTACATTAGCTTCATTTTTTAATTTTTGTTCAATTACATAATTATTAAAACCTAATGACAATACTTTTAATTGGTTGTTTCCTAAATTAATTTCATTAATACCAACAGGTTTTTCTAATACAACAATTGGCCTTACAATAGAATCGTTACAATTAGTAAAACTAGTAGTTCTTAGTTTTACAGAATAAATACCTTCCGATTGATAGGTATGCGTTGGTGATTGAAGTGTTGAAACAGTGTTATTATCATCAAAATCCCAAAAGTAAGAGATTGCATTGAGTGAAGTATTATTAAAGTTGATAGGTGAAGTTTCAGAAAAATAAATTGTATCAGCCACCGAAAAGTTAGCGTAAGTTGGTATTTGCTTATTTATAGTATAACTACTTTGGTTGTTATCACAACCTCCTACACTAGTAATATCTAAATTCACTACACCATCATAAAGTCCGGTTAAAGTATCGGAGGTGTTCTTATTCAATGAAGTTTTTATGATCTGATTATTTGAGTTTTTCCAATAATAATTCCATGGCCCGTTGCTTAAGCCAATTGCAGATATTGCACCACCATTAATATCTGAACAAGTAGGTTGCTTAGTTTGAGCTGTAATTTGTAATGGATTTAAAGTAATGCTAAGAACAAATCGAGCAATTGAAGTTGTATCACTTAAATTAAAAACATAATTAGATTGAGTTAGATCTGTAGTTACTTGATTTGATCGATCATATAAATTAATACATGTACCTAAAGGAAATGTTGTAAAATCAGTGGCGCTGATAGTATATGATCCAGAATAACCAGTTAGAGTTTTAACCAAAGCGGTGTATGTTCCAACTATTGGTGCAATTCCATTGATCTGAAATATTGTAGAATCTTTTTCAATAGAAATTGTTGGAGCGTAAGGATCTTGACCAGCCATTTTAATTGCATCGAAGTCACTATCAAAGTTAGCAGAAGCACCAGGTTGAGTATATAATACTGTTTCATCTTCAAAACCTGTTGAGCGATTTAATTTTAAACGCACCAAATTCAAACTACTTTGACTGGATGTTCGCAAAAATGTAGGATTTCCGGCAACTTTGATTGATTCTGTTGCATTTAACGCAGTAGCCCCGGTTGAGTGAACATAAAAAGCCTGACACATAGGAATTACATCACCTATTCCACCACTTCCTACAGCCGGGCTGCTAATTCCATTCACATAAGTGGCGTTACCACCTGCACCACCATTTAAATCTGCATTATAGGCATAAATAGCATTATCAATATTTGGCGTTGTTCCCTTAAAAGCCGCCCAGCTAATAGCCGAAGGATAAGGATTATGAATTAAATTCCACCCAACATCGGCAGCTGCTGCATTATTTGTTACACTTAAAGGTATGGTTTGGTTAAATTTTCTTACAGTACCAATTACGTCAAGAGTAATTGGATTTGTTGTTGTAAAGCCATCGCCAAGATAAACCCAGTATCCTTTATTTGAAATAATGGGATCGTTAATTGTGTTGATAGGAATATAGGATGCAGCATCTGAATAAGTTCCGGCTGCTGTTTCATCGTAATGATAAATTGATAAGAAGTTTGATGCATTACCATCAGGACAGGTAGGACAAGAAATAAAAATATTATCATCCCAATCTGCAAAACTCAAAGCAGATGATATTGGAGTACCTAAAAGCGCCCAACCGGTTGAACCACCCGGAGCATATCTTTGAACCCTTACAATTCCAATAATATCGCCAGTACCGGTAATTTGAGCAATACGTGCAGTTGCAGTGGCAGTAGATACCATTGTAAATATTTTAAGGTTTGTATTAAACGCTCCATTATTTAAAGTTAAAGTTCCAATTAAATTTTCATTGCTGTTAAGAATGGCACCTGCATTATTATTAAGCGTTAAATTATAAAAATTAGTTGTTGAGCTTCCACCTATTGCTTGGTTAGATGTTCCGTTTAGTAAAACAGTTCCATTTTGTGCATTAAATAATCCGCTATTATTAAAGTTTCCTCTAACAGTAAGTTGATGATTGGCCAAACTAACATCAAACGTTGAGCCTGTATTAATTGTAATGTTACCACTCACCGTAACTGCGGCAGAGCATGTTTTTATACCTGTGCCACTTAAAACAAGGTGGTTAAATGTTTCTCCACCCAATTTATAAATTGATTGTGCCGCATTTGAATTAAATGTGACAGAAGCAGTTCCCGCGGTAAATAAACCGCCGTTGTTTTGCCAATTTCCGCCAATAGCTATGTTTAAATTATTTGCGTTTAAGTTTCCTGAAGTAATTTGAACGTTGTTAATTATTGAAAGACTATTTGTTACAATTCTTGCGGTTACATTACTACTATTAACATTTAATCCACCTATTGAAGTATTGCTGTTAATATTTATTATTTGATTTGCTGGGCTTGTTGAATTTCCTATTTGAAGGGTGCCACCATTAACTACCCCTGAAGTTGCACCTGTATTGGTAAAACCAAGGTCTTGAGCACCAGTACCACCTTCTCTAGGAATCACGATCAAACCGCCGGTCATGTTGAACTGTGATCCTAAACCTGCAATTTGAAAAGGTGCATCGGTTGTGCTTGCCGAGCCAAAGGTTGGTAATGTTAATGTTCCACCACTTATACTAAAATAACTCAAGTTATTTAAACCGGTTGAATAGTATTTTCCTGCAACATTGAGTGAGCCATTGCTTAAATTTATGGTTCCTCCACTCGACAAAATATCTTCACTTGTTTGATTACCAACATTAAAAGTTCCATTTGAAACGGTTAATTTGCCTGCCAAATTAATTCCTGCACTAGTTGTAACTATTGCTGTTGCTGAGTTCAACCAAAAACCTGAGTATTGAGAAATGGTTGTTGTTGCAAGAAATGGTACTACATTAATTGCATTAACAGTTGAAAGTTTAAATGTGCCGCTATTTAAAGTTAAAAAACCATTTGCAGCAGTAAAATTAGATGAAGTAACATCTAATACATTATTTGAAGTACCGCCTAATGTAACATTTAATAGATTAAATCTGTTTAATGGGCCTGTACCGCTGAATGAAACATTACCATTTTTGTTCACAAACACATTGCATAAACTATTTACATCCGTAGCGAAATTAATATTACCATTATTTACAATATTACCTCTAACATTTAAACTATGCGTTACATTTGAATTGATATTTACATCAAATGTTGCAGAAGTATTTATTGTAATGTTATTATTTACTGTCATTGAACGCGCTGTTGAAGTAGAAAATTGAAGTGTTGCTGCAGCACCTGTTCCAACAATTAAATTATTACAATTAGCAGTTGATGTTATAGCTACTTGATGACCGTTCGAAATAGTTACATTTTCACCCAAACTAGGCACACCAGCCGGACTCCAAATGGCCGAATTAGACCAATTTCCGCTAGCAATAGAAATTTTATTTCCTCCTGATAATGTAGCTTGTGTTCCATTTAAAGGCGCACTTAAACATCCTTCTGTAACTGCATACAATCGCCAAAAATAGGTTACCCCAGGTAATAAACCGGTTATGTTCGAAGAAACAGCATTTGCGGCAGTTTGTGTTACAAACGAATAGTTTATTCCATCAGTACTATTGTATATTACATAACCTACCTCATTTGTAGCCCAATTTGTCCAATTTAATGTCATTCCGCTTGAGGTAATACCCGAAAAAGCAATTACCCCGCTTGGTGCACTGGGCACTGGTGGTGTAAAAACATATTGAGAATTAGCCGCAGGCATGGCAGACAAGTTGTTTTGAACCGTATTGTTTAACACATTGGTGTTAACCGTTTGCAACATTTTTAATTGAGCAGCAGTTGGTACGGCACTTATTACCTGGCCATTTAATCCCATAGAATAAGAAAACAGGTGCGTTCCTGTATTCATATTGCCATAATTCACCAATATTCTACCAGATGTTTCAACTAATTGAACTTGAAAATTTAAACTAGGGCTTGTATTTAAGTAAACGGCCATATTAATCCACTCAATGGTTAAGGTTCTGTTAGGAGCTGATCCACTAACCAAATACTTAATACTGTTGCCAAGTGGATTGGTTCCTCCTTGTGCTGTTAGATCATCATAAAATGGGGCAATTGCAGGCAAAGTAGCATTTGCAACATTTGCATTAGTAAACGCCGAATTGTTAAAACCAAAGTCGTCGCCTATTGGTCCGCCATCATCTGTTGAATTTGAAAAATCAATAAAGCCATTTGTTGAGGCAGAAAACTGGTTATACCTTACCCCGTTATACCAAAAATCAAAACCTATATCAGTGAAATCTGAACGATTATCATCTTGCGTAAATGAAGTAATGTTTCGCCAGTTACCGAAACCAAAACCGGAACTGCTTATTGAATTGTAAGAAACTCCCGTATTTCGAGCGCTATTGTAATTAGAAATTGATTGAGCAATTATATCGAAATTGATAACCAGGAAAAAAAGTAAAATTGATAAATAGTTGTTTTTATGAAATATCATTTTAAAAGAAATAGTTAAATGTTAAGAGTAAAATAAAATTTAGATGGCTTTTCGCAATTGAAAAGTGAAGTTGTAATGCGAATAAATTATTAAAACCTGAAAAAAAAGAAAACATTAGTAAATTGATCATTAACATAGTTTATTCAAACAAAGTATAATGTTTTTCGCTATTGTTTTCTCTAAAAAACACAAAAAGCAAAAAAAACTTACATGTTTAAGTTTTAACGAATTTATGAAAAAATCACGTGTTTCCTGAGGTCTAAATTAATTTAGATGATGTAAATAGACAAAATATCGATAAAAATCGATTAAATTGATCGAAATAAAAATGAAAATTAAGCCAAGTTTACCTAACTCTTACATTCCGCCTAAAAAACCATGAATTTCAATTAACATCTATGTTGTTTCATTAACAACCTTTTCAGTTTTTATAAATCCTTTTAGATCTGACTTTTCAATTTGATAGATACTATTGGTTTAAAATTTCCGCTTCTATTCACGAAAATTTATACGTTAAAATATGAATAATACCAAAACCATTTAATAACTAAAATCTAATAATCATTATTGAAGTATAACTATACTATTCTCAAGCTTCATTTTTTAAAATCTGTACAATAATTAAATTCGAAAACAGTACCAATTGTTAAGCAAGGACTGTACTT
This sequence comes from Sphingobacteriaceae bacterium, assembly GCA_046345155.1. Lineage (GTDB taxonomy): Bacteria > Bacteroidota > Bacteroidia > B-17B0 > Aurantibacillaceae > Aurantibacillus. Next base: position 545,021 of record JBKDKI010000063.1, on the reverse strand, counting down.
ACTATGGTATAATTTGTAATTGTAGTTTGTATGGTAATAACCAGACATTGCAATATAATTTTTCCAACTCCAACGATCTGTTAAATTAAACTTCAATTCAAAACCTAATCCAAAATCAATTGTTGACAATCGGATCTTATTCCAATCTGTATAGTCGCTAACACCTACCCTTTTTTCTCGAGCAATGGTATTGTTAGATAGAAATCCGTTATTTATGTACTGAGTAAAAACAAAGGCATTTAATTCAATTTTATTTTGCTGATACTCTGGGGGCAGCACTTCTATATTATCTCTATCACAATTAACAATATTCTCTGCCATATCCAACCTTTCTGAAGCCTCATTATTTATAAGATCGGTTAAGGCAATCGAATATTTAATTTTTCCTCCTCCAAAGTCAAAATTTCTTTTTTGAACACTTGCCCCCATTCCAAAGGTATGAGGACCTTTTCTTAAATGTATCATTCCATTGTATATTACTCCATGACCATTTCCTGAAATACCAGACTCAACAGCGAAACCTAATTTAAGTTGTTTACAATTTTGAGCATTCATGTTTTTTGATAATAATATAATTATCACTAAGCTTAAAGTAAGTAAGCCATTATGTATAGAATAATTAACTGATGTTGTTACATTACTCCATTTTTTGTTTATAATCGTTTTCATAATTAATTTTTCTTCAAAGTAACAACACTTAAATACCAATAAATTGCGAATTGCGGCAGGTATATTTCTAATGTAAGAAAAAACTCAAGTTTGAAAATTCTGAAGCTAGCCTTTTAAAATATGCTTTTTGCTTTTGAATAGGTATTTATACCTATCAAAAATCAGGTAGTTTTACTCTATGAGAAATATGTTAAATACAATAATTTTAAGCGTTAACTAATAAATTATTTGATGAAAAATATTGAAAGCATAATTATAGTAGATGATGACCCTACTAGCAATTATATTTGCAAACATTTACTTTCTAGTGAATTTGAAAAATTTCAGATTAAAACATTCATCAATCCTCTTGATGCTTTAAATCACATTAAATTCAGCAATTTTAAAGAAGAAAATTTAATACTCCTTGATTTGAATATGCCTGAAATGAACGGCTATCAATTCTTAGATCAAATAGAAACAATTGGTGTTGATTGCTCTGTTGTTATATTAACTAATTCAAACAACATTATTGAACGTGAGTATTCGCGAAAGCACCCGCATGTGAAAGCGTTTTTTAAAAAACCATTCTCCAGGGAACATATTGATGAAATTAAGCATGCTGTGCTGGCTAAAAACTGATTTAAATCACATCTATGCTTTTTAACAATAAACTAAAAAATATTTTTGTATATTAGATGTACACCAACTTGTTTGATGTAAGAAATTTTCAATATAATTAAAAGGTGAAAAAAAGAATTATTATAGCAGATAATTATCCATTGGGTAAATTAGGTTATTCAATAGTTTTAAATGAACATTTTAAGGATTTTGATTTGTTTTTTGTTACAAATGAAAAAGAGTTGGTTCTTGAATTGAAAAAGAGAAAATATGAACTTCTGATCCTTTCCCTTACCACCCCAGGTAAAAACATGTTAGACCTTGTAAAACTTGCTAAACAAAAGCAACCTTCAATTGCAGTATTGGTAAACTGCATTTACAATAATAAACAACTTGCTATTAAATTTATTAAGGCTGGAGCGCTCGGCTATTTGTGCCGCGAAAATTCCATTGATGAACTTATTAAAGCAATTAAAACCATTTTGCAAAAAAAGGTCTATCTAACCTCCCCACAAACATTAAGTATTTTAAAGAATCCTCAAAAAACCAATAACAAATTAGAAAATTTAAGTAATAGAGAGTTTGAGATCTTTCAATTACTAGCCTATGGAAATAGCACTAAGAACATTGCTTTTAAATTAAACTTACAACAAAATACCATCAGCACCTATCGAAAACGATTACAAACAAAATTAGATATAAACAATACAATAGAATTATCAAGAATTGCACAAGAACATGGATTAGTATAATTCCAAAAAATGGATTTATAGTATTTATAAAAAATTTAAAAATTGAGCAACATGGTAACAGGTGCGCTGTTTACTAATTTATTTAACAATCTTGACGGTATGTTTTATCGCTGCTTGTATGATGAGCATTGGACCATGCTTTACATTTCCGATGGTTGTACAAAACTAACAGGCTACCTTCCGTCTGAACTAATAAATAATAAAACCATTAGTTTTAACGATATAATAAGCATAGATGACAGAAAACGCGTTTTTGACGACTGCACCAAAAACTTAAAAATAAACCAGCAATGTAATAATACCTACCGGATCATTGATAAATTTGGTAAAACAAAATGGGTTAAAGAAATTGCAAATGGAGTTTATGACAACAATGGCAAACTTACATTTATTGAAGGCTTTATACAAGATATTTCCAATGAAATAGCAATGAGTGCCACATCAAAGGCATATAGCGCACTCCAAAGATCAATAAGTAAATCGTCAATTGTTTCAATTACCGATCTTAAAGGTAAAATATTGTATGTAAATGAAAATTTTTGCAAACATTCCAAATACCAGTTCAATGAACTTATAGGTCAAAGCCACCACATTGTTAATTCAGGCTTTCATGACAAATCGTTTTTTAGTAACCTTTGGGAAACCATATCAACCGGTAACGTATATAGAAATGAAATTTGCAATAAAGCAAAAGATGGCTCAATTTATTGGTGCGACACCGTAATAACACCTGTTTTAAATGACAAGAACAAAATAGAACAATTTATTGCTATTACCAATTTAATTACCGACAAAAAAAGATCAGAAAACCTACTTTTAGAAAGTGATCAACGTTTTAAACTGGCAATGGAAGGAAGCAATGATGGCCTTTGGGATTGGGATATGATAACTAATAATGTATATCATTCGCCAAGATGGTTAAGTATGATAGGTTTAGAAAATGATTTCAAATTCAATAAAAATGAGGATTGGGAATTGTTTATTGTAGAAAAAGATAGAGAAAGGGTTAAGAAAGAATTAGCTGATTATTTAAGCGATAAAACAAATGTATACGAAACAGAATTTAAAATGCGCCATGTAAATGGAACACTTATTGATGTTTTATCAAGAGGCAAAGTGTTTTATAATGATAAAGGCAAAAAAATAAGAATGATTGGTACTCACTCAGATATAACAAGCAGAAAACAAATTCAAAATGCATTGCTTTACAGTGAAGACCGTTTAAGAAAAATATTTAATAGTGTTAAAGATGTGATATACACTATTTCACATCATGGTAAATTTTTAGATCTGAATAAAGTATTTGAGAATATCACCGACTACAAAATAAGTGAATGGATAGGCAAACCATACATTGATATCATACACCCCAATGATGTTCATATTGCAATAGAAGCCTTTATGAAACTATTCAATGGCGAAATAATAAAAACATTTGAGGTAAGAATAAGGCACAAATCGGGTAAGTATTTGTATAGCGAAGTAACACCAGCAGCATTATATGAGAACAATAAAATAACCTCCATACTAGGTATTGCAAGAGACATTACTTACCGTAAAGAAACAGAAATAGTGCTCAATCAAATTTATGAAACTGTAACTGTGAAAACAGGAATGAGCTATTTTTCTAATCTTACAAAATACTGTTGTAACTTTTTAAACGTTAAATATGCGTGTGTAGGCATTTATAACTCATATGAACAAACTATTCAAACTTTATCTTTCAGAAGTTTTGACGCTGAATTTGATAACTATACTTTTCCTGTTAAATATACTCCCTGTGAATTAGTTGTTAATAAGCTTAAATATGAATTTCCCCAAAGGGTACAAGAGCTCTTTCAAAAAGACCTTGAATTAAAATATTTAAATGCGCAATCATTTATTGGTTATCCATTAACAGATGAATCAAATAATACCATTGGGCTAATAGCCATAATTGATGATAAACCAATTGATGATATCAATAAGATCAAACAATTATTAACTCTTGTAATTCCACGTACATCAAATGAGATCATAAACAGTGTTAATACCAAAAAACTCCAGGAAAGTATGGAATTCAACAAAGGGATTTTATCATCTCTTTCTTCATTAATTGCTGTAGTTGATAAAAATGGAACCATACTTACTGTAAATAATACTTGGCTAAAATATGGAGAGCAATATGGTGTTAAAGACTTTTCAAAGATCAATATCGGAGCCAATTACTTTGAAGCTTGCATAAATGCTATTAATGCTGGTGATGACAATGCTAAAAAAGCCTTTAAGGGAATTCAATCGGTTTTAAACAATGAAGTAAGCTCATTTCAAATGGAATATAGCTTTTTTGTTGCCAATACAGAACGTTGGTTTCTTTTAAGTGTTAATCTTTATCAAAAAGATGATCCTAAAGCCGTTATAAGACATATTGATATAACACAAAGAAAACTAAGTGAAAATAAATTACAAACAAGTGAAAAAAAATACCGTGAGTTAATTGAAAACAGCCTTGATCTTATTTTTAGTAGCGACCTATCAGGCAACATAAATTTTGCAAATAAAAAATTTATTAAAACGTTAAAATTTAACCAATTAGAAACAAACAAACTTAATATAAAAGATATTTTGCGTGGTAATAGTGATAACAACGTAGAATATATATATTTCAAAAAGAACAAAAAATCACAACCCAAAAAATTTGAAGGTGAAATATTAGGTAAAAATAAAACGAAAATAGCTGTGGTTGGCACAATAATTCCTCTCCTTGAAAACGGGAAGATAATCGGAAATCAATCGTTTTTTAAAGATATAAGCAGTAATAAAAAAACAGAACTTGAATTACTAAGAAGTGAGCAACGATACAAAAACGTAGTTGAAAACATAAATGATGCTATTATTGTAAAAAATATTAAAGGCAAAATAATTTATGCAAACGATAAATTCTATGAATTGATCGGATTAAAAGACAAACCTTTAAATAAACTTAAACTAAATGATTATATAACACCAGAGTGGATAGGCACCATGGAGTTAAAATATAAACAGATCTTAAACAAAAACAAACAATTTGATACAATAGAATATTTAGGTAAAAACATTTCCGGACAAAAAATTTGGTTGGAAGATAAAATAACGCTAGTTAATGAAGGAAATACAACAATAGGTACTCTTACTGTTATTAGAAATATTAATGATCTGAAAATAAAAGAAATTGAATTGAACAGACTTATTAAAGAGTTAACCAACAGGAATAATGAAATGCTCCAATTTAATTATATAGTTTCTCATAATCTTAGAGCACCAATTGCAAATATTATTGGCTTATGTAGTTTAATTTCTGATGTAAAGGGCAATGATTCTGAAAACAAAAAAATGCTTGATCTTATAAAACTTTCAACAGATAAACTTGATGGTATTATTAAAGATCTTAATATTATTTTAAATATCAAGAACACCTTGAATTTAAAAAGAGAAAACATAAAAATATCTAAGGCGCTATTTAATATATACGAATCCTTTCAAAAAGAAATACATGAAATAAGCGGAGACATAAAAATTAACATTGATAAACAAGCTAATGAGTTATATACAATAAAGAGTTACATTGAAAGCATATTTTACAACTTATTTAGTAATTCAATAAAATACAGGTCACAAGAAAGGCAATTAAGAATAGTTATAACATCAAAAAAAGTGGCGGATAAATATATAGTTCACTTTGAAGATAATGGTATTGGCATAGATCTTAGCGAACATGGGCAATACGTTTTTGGACTTTATAAACGATTTAATTATGAAGTAGAAGGAAAAGGTTTAGGATTGCATATGGTTAAAAACCAGGTTGAGGCTATTAATGGTAAAATAAATATTGAAAGTGAACTGGGAAAAGGAACCAAGTTTATAATTGAATTACCATCTGACAACACTGAAAGAAAACCAATAGATATTAAGCCAACTTAATTTAATAGCACTCATTTTCTATCAGGTGTAAGATTAAGCAGGAATATGTAAAATTTTGAACCAATAAGCTTTATACATTTAATTAAAATTACAAACTGAAAACTTTATTCTAATGATAAAATTAAAGGAGATCATTCAGCAATTAGACAGCCATTCATTTGATAAAATGATTGGGCAGTTTTCAAACACAAAAGCTAAAAACTATTTATATCTATTAAATTCTTATCGTACAAAAGATGTTAATGATGTGCAGATAATGGAAAAGCTAGAAATAAATAACAATGCTTTTTATGTTTTAAAATCCAGATTGTTCGATAAAATTCAGGAAACAATCACAGAAGAAGTAAACATAAACAAATCTGAGATCTTTGAGCAACTCAGTGAACTTTCGCAATTATACGCCAATTCAACCCGTGAAATTGCTGAAGCCAAATTAATTAAACTTGAAAAAGATCTATTAAAACTAGCAATGCATTATGAACTTGTTTTAGTTTATAGTTATTTAAAACGAATTCATACATATTCCGAAAAGTATTTTCACTACTCACAACTTTACAATAAACAAGTTGCAAATACACTTTCAAACGAAAAAGCACTAGATCTATTAGGGGAATTCAACAGAAAATTATGTCAGTATGTTTTCTCACGCTCTGATCAATTTTTACAGGAACTAATGTTCCTGAGAAAAGAAATTGACAATTATAACTTACTAAGTCCTAGTAAACAAATTGAACTTATTAAAAACATAATTGAAATTCAATTAAAGGTGATATGCAAAGACGATTTGAATGATTTGGACACCGAAAAAGCCTTGGAAAGATCATTAAAGATCATAAGTGATATGCCAATAACTTCACCTATCAGATCATGGGAGTTACCATTACAATATTTGTTCTTTGAATTTTATTTGTATACGAATCAACCATTAAAAGCTGAAGAAAAGTTCAAATACCTCGAAAACAACATCAATTCAATATTATTGAACACACCAATAAGCTTAACAGCATGTTATTTAACCTCAAAAATAAAATACTTAACTGAGAAAAAATTAACCGATAAATTGAAGAACGAAAACACTGCTTTAATTTTATATGATAAATCAGATATATTTACCAAAATTAAAGTCTCCATATATAGGGCAGTACAGTTATATTTCGAGAAACAATATAAAGAATCAATTAGTGTTTTAAATAATGTTTTAAATGAGAATAGCTTTAAAGATTACTTACAAATAAATATTGAAATAAAACTTTTTATAAGCTTTATTTATATTCGGTTAAACGATTTTGAAATATCAGAAAATATCACAAAAAATATTGCTCGAAAAATAAAATCAGAAAACAACGATAATTATGAACATGTACTCAATTTATGTAAGGCATTTAATTTATTTTGCACCGGCAAAAATAACCACAATAAAATACTTGATAATTTAACCATATTTACTGCCAAAAATAATGGCAAATATGAAATACTTAGTTATTTTATTCATGAAATAAACAGTTTTTTTACCCTAAAAGTTAAATAAATGAAATCAAAAAAATCAATCTACAAATACAATTATATAATGTTATTGGATGATGATGAACTTGTAAACTTCATTAATCAAAAAGTAATGGAAACATGTTCCTTTTCAAAGAATATTTATGTAAATACAAGTGCAATTAGTGCTTTAGAATTCATTAAAAACCTGGTTCAAATAAAAGATAATGTAAATAGTTTATTACCTGAGGTGATTTTTATTGATATCAACATGCCTTTAATGGATGGATTTCAATTTATTAAATCGTTTGAAACAATAAATTCACCAAAACTTAAGGATGTTAAGTTGGTGATCTTAACCTCTTCAGTTCATGATCTAGACAGGCTTAAAGCCGAAGAAATTAATAAAAATATAAGCTTTTTAAATAAGCCATTAACTGTAGATATGCTAAAAGAGATCTAAACTCATACCATTTAATCTGTCATCATTTAGGATAATGTTTGTATAACATCAAAATCAAATCAAATGTATGCGAACATCAGTTGTAGAATAATATCTACATCAAAATAGGTTTTTTTACTAGTTATGTATAAATTTTGTTTAATTATTATACTGCTAATCAGATTTTTAATTGCGTGCTAACTATACGTTAACCTAAGTATAATTTTGTTTATGTTGCGAATAATTATAAATTTACTAAACACTAAACAAAAACACTATGAGTTTTAATGGAAATGAAGGTGAGCGCATCACCTTAAATTCAGCAATAAGCTGGACAAGTAATTACCGTAATTCAGGTAATTTTAATGGTATAAACGCTATATTTTATGGCAAAAACCACATCAAAGACATCATTAATCAACCGGGGTGTGTTGGTATAAGAATTTATGATGCTATTGATGATGCGGGCGTGCCGGTTAAAGTATTAGTTGGAACAGATGCAAATGAAAATGATCTATTAACCGGCATCATTATTGAAAGAGGCACTCCTTGCCCGCCTTATTGCAATGGTGGTGGCGGTATCACCAATCCATTACAAGGATAATTTAATGAAAAACGGCTTATGGCCGTTTTTTTTTATATTCGAAAAATGAATCTACAATTAATTGTAAAAATAAATACCCTATCATCCTTAACTGTTTTAATACCACTTGCTTTAGGATTTATTTGTTTTAAAAAAGTAGGCAACCTATATAAACCAATCATATTTATACTTTTAATAAGTTTTGTAACAGAAATAATAAATACAATTTTAGTACACAGTAATATTAACAACATGTTGGTATTTAATATTTACGGCCTAATAGAAGCCTTACTAATCACAGAATTTTACAAGCGATTTTTAAATCAATTTCATCGATCAACTATTCATTTAATTTTAATGATCCTATTTACAGTTTTATTTATTTACAATGCCTTTCTAAGTCATAAATTAAAAAATATAGATAATATATCCACTTCCATTGAATCAATAACGTTCATTCTTTATCCCTTAATTTCATTTTACTTGATACTCAAAAATTTAGTTTTCGAAAATTTATTTAAAACACCCTTTTTTTGGTTTAATACAGCCATATTATTCTACTTTTCAGGTAATTTATTTTTATTTACTTTTAGTTCCTATTTGGAGCAACATGAATCAATTTATGCTAAACTATATTTGATTCATTCATTTTTAAATATATTAAATTACATACTTTTTACAATTGGATTTTGGAAAATCAGGAAACATTAAATATAACAACTTTAATATTTATAGGTAGTTTTGGGATGATCAGCTTGGTTTCATTTATCATCATGTTTGTGTCGTTATACCAAAAAAAAATGCTGGCACATCAATCGGTAATTCAAAAAAATGAAACAGAATTTCAAAAACAACTATTAGATGCAACCATAGAAGTAGCTGAAGAGGAACGTAAAAAAATTGCATCAAACATTCATGATGATGTTGGTTTAACTTTAAATGTGCTTAAATTAAATTTTAGTAAAATAAAAAGAAATTTAGATGACAAGATCTTGTTGAACGAATTAATTGATAGTAACTTAAAGATCATAGAAGAAACCAGTGCTACTTTAAGAGGAATTTCACATGAATTAATGCCACCAACCTTATCAATACTTGGTCTTGAAAAAGGCTTAAAGGAATTATGCCGTCAAATAAACAGTAGTGGCCAAGTAAGTATACATACCCAAACAAGTAATCAAACCATAACTATTGACAAAAAGAAAGAACTGCAAATGTATCGTTTGATCAAAGAATTATTAAATAATATCATTAAACATTCAAAATCAACTCAAATAACTGTTCAAACTTCACTAATTGAAAATACACTACAAACTATAATAACATACGATGGTGTTGGCATCTCTAATGATGATGTGAATTATTTAATTAGTGTGGGTAAAGGAATAGGATTAAAGAGTATACAAAGCAGGGTACAATTAACAAATTCAAAACTAAACTATTATTATACACCAAATGAACATGCAAAAATTGAAATAATGACCTTACTATATGGAAAAGAAAATTAAAATTGGTGTGGTTGATGACCAACAACTCTTTCGAAAAGGACTAATATCATTACTTAACGAATTTGATGATTTAGAAGTTGTATTAGAAGCTGAGAATGGAAAAGATCTCTTAAACAAACTTACAGTTAAAGATGTGCCACATATCCTCCTTTTGGATATAGAAATGCCAATAATGAATGGTATTGAAGTTTTACAAAAGTTGCATGATAAAAAATCACAGATCAAAGTAATTATTATTACCATGCATGATGAAGAAGAAATGGTACTTCATCTGATCGAAAAAGGCGCTAATGGTTTTCTCCCAAAAAGCGAAGATATAGAAAATGTTGTTCAGGCAATAAAATCAGTTATGGAAACAGGTTATTACTTCAATGATAAGTTTTCAAATGCGATGTTGTTTAAAATAATGAATGAAAAAGAAATTCAGCCAAAATTTGCAACAGCTAATTTAGCCGATAAGGAAATTGAGATCATTCAACTAATTTGCAAAGAATATACGAATAAAGAAATCGCCGCATTATTACATTTAAGCGTAAGAACAATTGATGGTTACCGCGAAAGAATTCTTAAAAAGATTGGAGCACGAAATACAGCTGGGATTGTATTATATGCAATAAAAAACAAATTAATTTAATACGGAAATATTAAATAAATATTTTCTTAACACAATAAACAAAGTCAATAACCTTGTTCATTTCCTCTGTTAAATGAAACATTGTTTTCTTTCGTTTCAGCATCACTATCAAAAGAAACAAAACAAAAGATCAGTAGAAGTGCCAAAACAAAAATTATTCCAATTAATTTTTTCATTACTTTATTTTTTATTATTCGTGCAAACTTATAAGCTATATGCTAAAGAAAGTTTTTGTTATACATTAGTATATTACATATGTAAGTTTTAATTAAAAATTACATTATTGATCTTTTTCAAACTAAATGATCTTAAATCCAACCAAACTAATATCATCTATTTGCTCATTACTTCCTTGCCAATTAATTATTGTTGAATTAATTATTTCTTCCTGAATTTTCATTGGCTTACCACTACACCCTTTTAATAGTTCCATTAATCTGTTGTTACCAAATTTTTTGCATTTATTTCCACCAAACTGATCAATAACTCCGTCTGTATACAAAAAAACAACATCACCTTTCACCACATCCATTTCATGCTTATTTAACATTATTTCTTTAAACAAACTATCACCCACTGAATATTTATCTCGTTTTAATTCAATGATATTTCCATCTCTCACAACAACGCCTCTTAATTTAGCAATAGAATACTGCAATACATTTGTATTATGATCTAATAAACAAAAAGCCATGTCGGCCGACTCCATAAATGAGTTCGTTGTATTCCTGTTTCGTATTGAACAAATTTCCTTATGAATATTAAACAAAACATCAGATGGATCTAAGCTCAAATTACCTAAAAACCTATTAAGTATATTTAATATCATTACTGAGATATAAGAGGCTGAAACACCATGTCCTGTGCTATCTCCTAAAATAAAAGCTGTTTTATTATCGGTATGTTGAACCATGTGAAAATCACCACTAACTATGTTTTGTGCTTTATAAATTAAAAAAGACTCGGGAAATGCTTCATGCATTACAACTTCGGGGGTTAAAAAAGTACTATGAACATACTTTGCATAAAACATGCTATCATATAATCTGCTATCATTCGTTTTTACATTGGTAAGCTCTTCAGCCATCAATTTTTGTTTTGTGATATCTTGCCTTACGCTTATATATTTAATTGGCTTGCCATTTTTACCAATAACAGGAGAAATTGTAGCGTACACCCAATATGGTGTTCCATCTTTAGCTCTGTTCTTAATTTCACCTTGCCAAACATTACCTTTACCAATTGTATGCCACATTTCTTTAAACAATGAAGTTGGAGAGTCTGGATGCCGTATTATGCTATGAGGCATACCAATTAATTCGTTCAAAGAATACTTAGAAACTTCACAAAATCGATCATTTGCAAATATTATGTTTCCTTTAATATCTGTAACTGATAATATTGTTGATTTATTTAAAATTTGAAGCTGTGTATAATAATCGTTATCCGAATTCAAATTTAAAGTTTGTGATTCAATTGATTTAAATTTAAATGAATAGAAGAATTTTTCGAATCTTTTGTATAGATTCATTAAAAATTGCGGGTATTTATAATCAAGGTATATCATAACATTTAATTTATTTGTTATTTACTTTAAAAAGTACCGAATAGGTCAAATGAAAACCGGCACATCTGATAGCCGTTAAAACTGCAAAATCTTTAACCATATTTTTAAATTTGCGTTTACGTTCCATTTTTTTTGAGCAATCCTTATTGATAATATAAACAAGGGTAGCTCCATCTAACGATCTTTTGCTTGTTCTTAATAAATGATATGCATCGGTTGTAAAAACAAAGGAAGTAGTGCTACCATAAAATTTTGGACCAAGTTTAGGGTCTCCATTTAGGTATTTATTTCTCCAACTTAATTCCGGATTCCAAAACTGATCGTTTGCATTTTTAAATCTTGGTTTAAATCCAGCATGATAATGGTAATTTATACTTTCAATTGTACCATCCAGCATGCCTGACAAAAAGGACGAAGAACCACATAATAAATATTTTTTAAAATTCTTTTGTGCATTTATTGATGTTGATAGTAATGCAAGTATTAAAATGAATATATTGATTGACTTTTTCATGGTAAATTTTTTTCTATAACAAAGGTCATACATGATTAACCCGATTCAAAACCCACATCACTTTTCTTCTAACCGATGTAAGAATTTTAGTGTTATTGAATATTGATAAATACATAATAAAAAAGGAGAAGTTTTAACTTCTCCTTTCTCAAAATCAACAAACAAAAATCTATTCTTTATCATTTTGAGCCACATGGTCATTGAGCTTAGATTCATCAAACAAAATATCCCCGTGGTATGATGTATATCTCTCACTAGCCTCAAAATAACCGGTTGAAGAATTAAAATAAACATGTCCTATCGGAAATTCAACTATATCTTTATTCATAAACCTTAAGTCATCAATACAAAATAACTCAGTTTCAAAGTAAAACTTATTATATTTTACTTTTTCCTGTCCCAAATATGTATCAAAACTAACCATTAATGGTATCATATTTTCAGCTGTTACTTTAATTGTATACCAATCATTTCTTTTTAATTTAAATTCGTATTGCTTATTAAATCTTACAAATGCTGAATCAACTAACACATTTCCTTTAAAAAGTTGTACTTTGCATTTTTCTATTAAGTTTGCTTTCTTACTTGAGCTAATAATAAGCCCGTTAATTACTAAAGCCGTTGAGTCTTTTAACAGTGCCGATTTTGACACATTCGATATTAACAATACTAAACTTAATAAGATTGTTTTCACTAATTTTTTTGTTGTTTCCATAACATTGAGTTTTATGGAACAAAGTTCGTTTTAGAAGCAACAAAAAAAAACTATTATATAAACTTGATTTTACATATGTAAGAAAAAACATTATTTAGATAAAAACCAAAACAACAACAAATCGTTTTTAATCTGTTAATTACTTCTTAAATAAAAAGAAATTATTTTTTAAGATTAACACGCTTATCAAAGTTCAGATAGAAACCAAAGTCACAATTAAATCTTCTGAAATCCAGATCAAATTGAGGTTCGGTGCGTAAGGTTAGGGTAATATGTTTTGCTAATGTAAATTTAGAAGTGAATCGCAACATCAATAAGTTTCGGTAGCTTTTGTATGTGCCTGCATAAGTTATGGAAGAGGACAAGCTTGAATACAGATCTCCCCCAAATTCACTTGTATAATCGCTTCCATACCAATAGGTGAGCATAATATCCGTACCATAAACATTCATACCGACATTTGCCATCATCCCATCTCCAAACTTCTTATAGATCAACGAATCGCGCGAGTTGTTTAAATTACCAACATAACGCATATCAATATACATGTTATCAAAATGCTTTTTACCAATAATGTATTTATAATAAAGTCCGGCACTTCCATTAATATTGGTATAAACGCCTTCTGTATCCGGACCACCTAATGTTCCTCCACGTGCAATTTGTCCACCATTATGTCTGCCTGTTCCTTGTATCGGGATCTTCAACTCAAACCTGTCTGACTTCAGTTTATAAGCATTTGTACTTACCCCTACTACCAGTCTTTCATAATCATCCACTAATCTGTAAAGTACATTTTGCCAATCTATCCAAACTTCTGCATCAAACTTCTTTTTAGTTAAAATATATTGTACGCCATTTTCCATTCGGTTGGTCATAAATCGCTCAAATGCATAAATGGGTTCAATAAGTCCGTGATTTAAACTGCCGTCCAGGTTTCCAAAAATCATTTTAAAATCGTTCTTATGATAGCGAATAGAAAACGTTGGTAACACTTCATTAAAATCCTTGTAACCAAAATCTTTACGTAAATAAACCCCGCCTTCAACACAAACATTTTTTGAAACCTGGTATCCTAATTGTGGATTGAATTGAAAACCAAAAATGGTATATCCATCCATCATGGGTCCGAAATTTTCAATATCCTTTTGATATCCTAAACCCTGAAGTTTAAAATAAGGCATCTCCTCGTCAAGCGTATCAATGTATTGATTTTGATAAAGAGAAGTGTTATCTACTTGCGAAAAAACACGAATAGAAAGAAAAAAGAAAAGTATGATAAATAGTTGTTTCAAGCCTTCACTAAATTTGGGTAAATGTATGAAATTTATTGAAAAGCCTTTAGTTCTGCGTTTCCGGCTTAACAGCCTCATAAAATGCACGGTGTATTTTTCCTCTGATGCCTAGCTTGGTTAGCTTGTTCTCCTCTGCATCCGGAAAAACGCGGTTACTTAAAAACACAACCACTAATTTATTCTTTGGATCGGCCCAGGCAAAAGTTCCGGTGAATCCGGTATGACCAAAACTCTCGGGACTGCATTCACTAATTACCGGACTATCTTTTTTAGGATCTGGCTCAGGTTTTTCAAAACAAATACCACGGCGGTTATCAGGGCAAAAACGACAAGATGTATAAGCTTTTACCACATTGCTATCTAAAATTTGTTTGCCTTTGTATTGTCCTAAATTCATATAAAAGTTCATAAGTTTAGCCACATCCATAGCATCACCAAATAAACCGGCATGGCCTGCAACACCGCCCATTAAAGCTGCTCCTTGATCGTGTACAAAACCTTGAATGATCTGCTTTCTAAATTTTGAATCGTTTTCGGTAGGCGCAATATTTTGCAAAGGATATTTGCGAAGTGGCTTGTAGGTCAAATTGATCCCCAGATCAGTATACAAACCCGATAAATAATCATCCATTGGTTTTTTAGTAATATCCTCAACGATCAATTTCGAATAATAATATCCCAGATCGCTGTACAAATACTTACCCGGTTTTTCTAATTTACTTTCGGTGATACGCTTGTAAATACTATCGGTAAAGCCATCTACCACAAAAACTTTGCGCGCCACCATGGTTTGAAAGTGATCAGTACGCTTTGTTGAAATATATTCCGGTTTATAATGACCTTTTTTATCAATGGTCTTTAAAAAGAAAGGGATCCAAGCTTGCAAACCTGCCTGATGAGTAAGAACATCATCCATTACCATGTCTGCCTTATTGGTTCCTTCTAATGATGGCAAGTATTCAACCAAGCGTTTACTTCTATCAAATTTACCTTCACTTTCTAATTTCATTAAAGCAAAAGCACTTCCGGTGATCTTAGTGATACTCGCCAGATCATAAATGGTAGCATCATCTATTTTCTTTGACTCATTAGCGTAAGTTTGAGTACCAAAACATTTATTGTAGATCACTTCACCATTTAACATGGCTACAATTTGGCAACCCGGATAAGCTTTTTCATTTATGCCGTATAGGGCGATGCTGTCTACCTTCGCGAACTTTTTTTTTTGATACTCGATGGTGTTTGATTTTGCTTCAACCGGAATTGGCATGATGTTTAAACCTGTACCATATGGATAATAAGTTGTAGTAACCGGTAAACTGCCATCTGTATAATAATAGCCCAATATAGCTTCAGCGCTGGCTTTTATAATGCCTGGTAAATATTCATAACCTAATAAAATGGCCTTGTAATTTTTGGTTGCGCGCAATTTATTGATCAAATAAGGATTTGAGAATAAAGTTAAAATGGTTGGCTTCATGTTTGAAATGGAATCGATCAATCGCAAGGTTTGCTCACCTACTCCAAAATTATTTGGTGCTCTTAAAGTAGATTTATTTACCTGAATTGAAACAATATCAAAATCCTTTATGCTTTCAAACACTTGTTTTACATCTTCGGGTTTGGCATCATGCTTTAATCCAAAGTGCTGAACATAGGCAGATGTTTTTAAAATATCGAACATGGCATTCTTTTCCTCATCACCAAACGATACTTCAGCGATCTTTATAGTATCCGTATTTCTTAATGGTAAAAAGTTATTATCGTTCTTAAGAACAGTAATGACGGCTCTGCCTAATCGTTCATTTAACTCAACACTTTCTTTGGTATTTAATTCTTTATGAATGTTTCTTGTTACAATTTCAGGCTTCACATTTAAACCGCACCAGTATTTTGCCTGCAATATTTTTTTGCAACGTGCGTCTATCTCATCCTGTGTGATTTCGCCTTTGGCAATAGCTGCTTCAATTACTTCTATTGCTTTTGGAACATTTTCACTAAACAACAACACATCATTACCTGCCAATAAAGCCTTCAGATCAACTACGCCGGGTTCAAAATACTTGGATGCGCCTTTCATGTTCAAGGCATCTGTAAATATCAAACCTTTAAACCCTAATTTGTTTTTTAATAGATCATTTACAATTTTGGGCGATAACGTTGATGCCAGATTTTTAGTTGAATCTAAAACCGGAATATTCATATGAGCAACCATCACACTTGCCAAGCCTCTGTCGAATAAATACTGGAAGGGATATAATTCAAGTGAATCCAGCCGTTCCTTTGAATGTGCAATTACGGGTAAGCCTTTATGTGAATCCACATCTGTATCGCCATGACCAGGGAAATGCTTACCATTGGCCATCACATGCTCATATTGCATACCCAACATGTACATGGCTCCCTTTTCTGCTACCTTGTATTTATTTTCTCCGAAACTGCGCATACCAATTACCGGATTTGCGCTATTATTATTTATATCCACATCCGGTGCAAAATTCACATGAATTCCAATTCGCTTACATTCTTTAGCTATTTGACGACCCATATAAAATATCAAGCTATCATTTTTAATTGCACCTAAGGTCATTTGTTTTGGGTATTGTGGTGTACTATCTAATCGCATGGATAAACCCCACTCGCCATCTATACTGTATAACAACGGCGTTTTTGCTTTACTCTGATAATAGTTAGCCAGTTTAGCCTGACGTACTGGTCCGCCTTGCATCCAAATCAATCCGCCAATATTATATTTCTCAACCAGTTCATGAATCTCACGCACATGCTTCATATCCTTGTTGCTAAAAGCAGCAACCATAAACAATTGGGATAAGCGTTCGCGGGGTGTTAATGATTTAAAAACTGAATCAACCCACTTGTTTTGAATTTTAATAAAATCAGGATCTTGCTTTTCTTTAAAGGCAGATATTATAATGGTTAATAGTACTAATACGATAATGAATCTAAACTTGCTCATTCTATAAATTTACCGGTTATCATAGGTTTATTTTCAAGTACAGTGCCAATGTTTTAAACACATAATTTTTAATTGTTAAAGTTTGTGTATATTTGTCTCATGTTAATCATGAATGCATATAGTTATTATTATCCATCGCAACCGATCGGAACCTATATGCTATACATCTAATTAATAAATCCATATTAAATTATATACAGCCCGGTTCCTATACCGGGCTTTTTTATTTACAAAAAAACAAAACGAAAAATGAAAACTTACCCTTTAAAAAAAGATCTGCGTCAGAATTACGACAACTATACAAATGAAGACCAACTGGTTTGGAAAAACCTATTTGAACGACAAATGGGGTTATTAGAAACTTTATCATGTAAGGAGTTTATTGATGCCATACATGATATTGGTTTTAACGCCAATAAAATCCCAAATTTCAACGAAGTGAACACCATTCTACTTTCAACCACAGGCTGGTCGTTGGAAGTTGTTGAAGGTATAATTGAAGAAAAGGATTTTTTTGAGTTACTGGCTCATAAAAAATTTCCTGCTACAACCTGGTTAAGAAAATTAGAACAATTGGATTATTTACCCGAACCGGATATGTTCCATGATGTTTTTGGTCATGTGCCTTTATTGATCAATCATACCTTTAGCAACTTTTACCAAAAATTTGGTGCGCTTGGTGTAAAACATAAAAACAACAGTAAGGTCATAAAAATGTTAGGTAGACTATATTGGTTTAGTGTTGAGTTTGGGTTAATTAAAACATCTGATGAATTGAAGATCTATGGAGCCGGAATTTTATCGTCACATGGCGAAAGTAAATATGCTGTTAGCGATAAGCCTATTCATTTAATTTTCAATACAGATAAAATTGTTCATAACGAATTTGATAATTCAGTAATTCAAAACACCTATTACGTTATTAACTCATTTAACCAACTGTTTTTAAGCTTGAATGATATGGAAGCACTTATACAAAATGATCTTATTGAAAATCGTGTTCGAATAATTTAAATAAATGCTATATTTGCAGCGTTATTGGTTCTTTTTCTTTTTTAAAAGAAAAGATTAATAGGGAATAGCGTTTAATTCGCTAACAGTACCCGCTGCTGTGATTCTCTTGATACTGAACCTGATCATTCTAAAGCCACTGTTATTTAATTAACGGGAAGGCGATCAGGTAGAGATAAGTCAGAAGACCTGCCATAACGCTAAATTTGGATCCTTCGGGAAATGAGGCATTCAAAGTAAAACGTGTTCAACTTGTATAAAAACTACAAATATTGGTTTATCCAACCGTTGCTATTTTATTTCAACAGGTTGCATTTATGCTTTATCCTTTTGTTAATTAGCAGCGGTTACAGCTATTCACAAAAAAAAGACACCATTATTTTAAAAGAGGTAAATGTTGTTGCAAGACGTATTTCAAATTCTACAGTAGGTAAAAAGCTTGAAAAAATCGATTCTATAGATCTACTTTTATTTAAAAATCAAAATATTGCAGAGATATTGAGTTTTCAAACACCGGTTTTTATTAAGAACTATGGTCCGGGCGGTATAAGCACAACCTCTTTTAGAGGAGGCAACGCTGCACAAACAGCCATTTTATGGAATGGATTAAATATTCAAAACACCATGCTTGGTCAGGTTGACCTTAGCACCATACCAACTTCGCTTTTTAATCAAATAGAAGTTGAATTTGGAGGATCTGGTTCCATATGGGGTTCCGGTGCCATGGGAGGATCCATTCATCTAAATAATAAACATGAACTTAACAAAGGATTATACACCAAACTTAATTTTTCATCAGGTAATATTGGTTCTAATTCTCTTTCAACCGACATTGGGTATAGCGATCAAAAATTAAGTTTTAAATTAAAAGCTAATTCAATAGAAAGCCAAAATACATATCAATTTTATATTCCTGATTCCAATAAAATAGTAACACAAAAAAATGCATACTACCGAACAGTTAGTGCCTTACCTGAATTAAAATACTTTATTACGCCATATCAAAATTTAACGATTGCAGCCTGGTTCAATAAGGGCACCCGAAAACTACCACGAGCATATAATAACAACCAATTTGCAACGCAGGATGACAGAAACGATCGCTTAAATGTAAATTGGAATATTGAGAAAAAACGAATAGCAAGTAATATTAAACTAGCGTATTTAACGGATGAATTGAATTATACCGATAGTGCAGCTGCAATTTTTTCAAAAAGTAAAATGAAGAATATCGTAGTTGAAAATGATAATTATATCAACTGGATAAATGATCAGATACTAAATATAGCAGCAAACTTAACTGCTAATAAAGCCATAACTAATAATTACAATGGCATTAAAGATCTTACACGTGCATCTGTAACATTTGGCAACAAAGGTTTTTACCTTGACAAAAAATTAGAAGTGCGAACATCACTAAGAGCAGAACAAGTTAGTACAGGTCAGCAACCCATTACATACAATTTCGGATTGAACTATAGGTTAAATGGTTTTTTAGAGATGAAGTTGAATTCAGGAAAGGTATACCGATTACCAACTTTAAATGACTTGTATTGGAATCCGGGAGGAAACCCTAACCTTTTGCCGGAAGAAGGATTTACAACCGATGGAATTTTAAATTTTCAAACCAAGATAAAACAGTGGGATATCAGTATTTCTGCCAGTGTATTTAATAAACGAATTTCAAACTGGATACTTTGGCTTCCCGGAAATAATGGCAATCCAACTCCTGCAAACGTGAAGGAAGTTTGGAGCAGAGGAACTGAAACAAATTGGCAACTAACCTATAAAAATGAGAATTGGTTCTTTCAACTAAAATGCCTTACATCATACGTGATATCTACTGTTACAAAAAACGAATTGGAAAACGATAACACTTTATATAAACAATTAATTTATACGCCACGTTATGTGATCAATGGCATTGCAACAGTTGGCTTTAAAGGCTGTATAATATCTTACCAGCACAATTACAATGGTTACCGTTTTACAACCAGCGATAATAGCAGTTGGATAGATCCTTACCATTATTCTACTTTACGTTTTAACTATTTAATTAACCTTACATCAATTCAATTAGGGACCTTCGCAAACATTAACAACGTTTTAAATTCCAATTATGAGGTTATTGAAAACAGACCAATGCCTCTAAGGAATTTTGAAGTTGGAATTCAAATAAATTACAGGAAAAAACAAAAACAAAAAACCATATGAAAAAAACAGTTACTTTTTTAGCAACAATTTTGATCGCTAATTTTTTAAGATCACAAACACATACCGAGTCATTTGAAAGTTTTACTTTATCAACTAACTCAGCATACACAAATACCAATAGCGTTCCTTTTCAGGGAACTTCATCCGTTTTTGAATACAAATGGGATGCCGGTTTTAATTTTTGGAGCGGCGGATTTTCATACACAAATAAATACGATTCGGCCACAGCGGGTTTTGGTAATTTGTATGGTGTAAAACCATTAAAAGGCTATAACAGTTCAAATACTTATGTTATTGGTCAGGATAAAGGTGTGATCAAATTAAAATCACCATACAAAGGTGTGGAAGGTATGTATCTTACAAACTCTACCTATGCCTATAAATCAATGAAACTGGGCGATTCATTTGCTAAAAAATTTGGTGGCACAAGTGGTAACGATCCTGATTTTTTTAAGATCACCATCAAAGGCTATTCGGGTGGAGTTTTAAAAACCGATAGCGTTGAATTTTATTTGGCTGATTTCAGAAATTCAAACAATGCTTTGGATTATATTGTCGATTCATGGCAATGGGTTAACACCATGAGTTTGGGTCAAGTTGATAGCATTCGCTTTTTTATGTATTCGAGTGATGTAGGCAGTTTTGGAATTAATACACCATTGTTCTTTGGTTTAGATAATTTCACAACTTCTCCTTCTTTTGTTGGATTAAATGAATTGAATGGTGCTCAAAACGCAAGTATCTATCCTAATCCGTCAAACGACAAGCTATTCATTCAATTGAACACGAAGGAATCAAGCACAATTCAATTGTTTGATTCAAAAGGAAAACTTGTTATCGAACAATTATATGAAGGATCTAATACACCAATTGATCTTTCAAACCTTACTGCTGGCATTTACAATGTAAAGATCAATACCTCAAATGGTATAAGCACTAAAAAGCTCATCAAGAATTAATAGCCACTATCAAGCAATAAAGGCCTTGTTTTTCAAGGTCTTTATTATTTTTAACATTTTATTTGTTACAACAACAATTGTTATAACTATATTTGTATCATGAAATTTGAAAATGCCATCAAGCAAAGTAAGTTTGAAAGCTCGCAACAAAAGGCTATGTTGAATATTATGTATACAGCAAACTGGTTAAGAGACGAACAGGCAGAACTTTTCAAGTCGTATGACCTTTTACCGCAACACTATAATGTTTTACGCATTATAAAAGGCAAACATCCTCTCCCCGTTTCACCATCTGATATTAAAGAAGTGATGATCGATAAAGGGAATGATGTAACACGTTTGGTAGATAAATTGGTGAAGTTAAAATTGGTTGATCGAAATCTTTGTCCCGAAAATCGTAGAAAAATTGATATCAATTTAACGAAACAAGGATTAAAATTAATTGATGAGATCTCAAAACAACTATTACCTAAATTAAAACATATTAAAAACCGACTCTCTGAAAAGGACGCTGATATCTTATCCGATCTTCTGGATAAATTAAGAGATTAATTTTTTTTTACCCTAACATTTGTTGCAACAATAATTGTCATAACATAAATAATAAACAAAACCAAAAAAAATGAATACACAAAACACAAAAACAAGCTTTGGTAACATTATGAAATTTACCGGCTTTGCAATCGCTAGCTCTATAATTATAAACGTTATCCTATTTTATGTAGGTAAAGCTGCGGGCGCTTTTCCTGAAACTGTACTTATCCCTAACCAAAATGTACCATTAACAATTATACCTGTAATTTTAAGTTCCATACTTCCGTCAATTATTGCAGGATTGGTAATGGGATTGATCAATAAGTTCTCCTCGAAACCAAAAAAGATCTTCAACATCGTTGCAACTATTTTATTGATCCTTTCTTTTGGTAATCCATTCATGATCCCTGAAGTGCCAATGGCAATGGTTGTTGTATTAAATCTAATGCACGTTGTTGTTGCGGGTAACTTAATGTACTTTTATAACAAAAACATCAAGTAATGAATCGTCAAATAAAACAGATCATTCCAGGTAGAATGTATAACATGGGAGAACTTAAAGTGAGGCAACCTCTTCCCTCACCGGAATTAGATTACCTCGATCCGTTCGTATTATTACATCACGGACATATGTTCTTCGATCCAAATGCTACTCTGCCAAAATCAGGTGTTGGTCCGCACCCACATAAAGGATTTGCGCCGGTAACCTTTTTATTTAAAGGCGGCGTTCACCATCGCGATAGCCGTGGTAACAGTAAAGAAGTAAAAGGCGGTGGCACACAATGGATGCACGCCGGTATGGGTATTGTGCACAGCGAACGACCAACAGATTTTGAGCAAGAATTAATACAAATGTGGATCAATTCACCAAAGAAAAATAAGAATGATCAAACTTATTATCACCCGCTCACAAAAGAAGAAACACCTTTCTTTATTTCAGAGGATAAACGTACAACCATTAATGTGATCAGCGGAGATCTGCTGAATATAAAAGGACCGATCCCTACTCTTTCGCCTATAATTTCGGCAACAATCCATACAGAAAAGGATGCGCTCGTTTCATTTGAGATCCCTGAAACGCATAATGCATTCTTGTATTTATTGGATGGATGCATAAGCATAAATGGTAAAGAGATAACAGGTAAAAATTTCATTGAATTTGAAAGAAGCGGAAGTAAAATTGAATTTACAAGTATTGATCCTACGCGAGCTTTATTCATGAGTGGTGAGCCAATAGGTGAAAAAATTGTAACGCATGGTCCGTTTGTAATGAATAATGAAACCGAGATCATGGAAGCCTATCGTGATTACCGCATGGGAAAAATGGGCGTATTAATAGAAGAATAAAAAATAATAAGATGAAAGAAGCAAAAACAAATTATCCGGTAATAGATCTGATAAAAAACAGATGGAGTCCGCGTTCGTTCGCTCAAAAAAGCATTTCTGAAGAACACATGAAAACCATCTTAGAAGCCGGTACATGGGCATTCAGCGCTAACAACTCACAACCATGGCATTTTATTTATGCGCACAATGGCTCCCATGGATTTACAACATTATTGAATTGTTTGAACCCGGGAAATCAGTTATGGGCTAAAAATGCAGGTGTATTAGTTGCAGTGTTGGCCAATAAAAAATTTGATAATGGCAGTGAGAACAAAATAGCCAAACACGATGTGGGCGCAGCAAATGCAACCATGTCCATTCAGGCAATAAGTATGGATATATACAGCCATGTAATGGGTGGATATGATGCAGCAAAAGCAATCGAGCTTTTAAAAATTGATGCCAATGAAAAAGAACCTATTGTATTTATAGCATTTGGCTTTAAAGATGAAGCCGATAAATTGGAAGAACCATTTAAAACAAGGGAATTAACTGAAAGAACCCGAAAACCAATTCAAGAAATAAGCACACAGCTTTAACCTGATAAAAGTCATTCCAAAAGAATGGCTTTTTTTGTATCTTTAGTTAAATAACAAATTGCTTATGAAACTAAAATTTACATTTTCGATCGTACTCTCCATTATATTTTGTGCTTTAAAAGCCCAAACTTCTTATGTAAAAATGTTAAAGGAAGATACAACAACCTGGCAACATTTTGGTATTCAATATGGCGTTAGGATGGCAAATTTATCTTCAACTATTGCTCCAAAATATATATATGAATTCAATTGCAGCAATTGACACAATTACCATAAATGGTTCTTTATATAAAAAACTATATCAGTTAAGTGCACCAGCTTCCCTGAATTATGCAACAAAGGCTTTAATGGGTTATTTGAGAGAGGACACAATTGCAAAAAAAATATACTATAAAAATCATAATGCCCCTGAATTTGTACTTTATGATTTCAGTTTAAACGTGAATGATTCCTTAATTTTAAATTTCCCTAATTATTCTTCTAATAATGGTTATTACCGATTAGATTCGATTAAAACAAAAACAGAATTAGGTGGGCCAAGGAGACATTTCTATTTCAGAAAACATGTAAATAATTTCAATCCTAATCAAGACTATTTTGATGTTATTGAAGGTATAGGAAACTCATACCATTTGCTATACATATTTACCTATTGGACGGGCACTGGTCCGTTTAATTCATCATCAGCATGCTATCACCCTTGGCAATATGGATTAGCATGTAAACATAATGACAATGCGAAGGAATTTCAAAGTTGCACCCATACTTATTTTAACCAACAATGGAATTATCCTAACGTCTTTGGAGACCCTTGCAATTACTTCTATACAACTGGTGGTTTAAAAAACAACGACCTTGAACAATTGGTAAAAATTGGTCCTAGCCCGGCAGATGATCTGTTGCATATTCAAATTGAAAGCAGCTTTCAGCAAAAAGAGCTCATTATTTCTGACTTAAGTGGAAAAGAAATTTTTAATTCAAATTCCCCTTCGGTATACATCTCATCTAACTTAATAAACATAAAGACGAGCGGTTTGGCTAACGGTGTTTACCTGCTTCAACTCAAATTGAATGATAAAAAGATCAGTCGACCCATTTTGATCCAGCACTGATTTCTCTAAATCTATTTAACCTTAGAAATACGATTTTAATTTTCTTTTTTTGCAAAACCGAAAAAATAATTTGCAATTGTTCATTTTTATTTTCAATATTTGCGCTCGAATAAAATAAATTTTAAAAACAAAAAACACTAAGAGTACCAAATTAAAAAATGAAAACACTTAATTTCATTCTTTGCTCAACTGGAAACACCAGTAAATTCAGCTCCTTGAGCAAGAGTGTGTTTTTATCAACAGCTAACCTGTTGTTCGTTTTACCCGTACGCCCCACTTTTTGTATCCGACGTTGATTCAGAATTCTTTTCTGGTTTACTAATTGGTCCTGCTAGTCAGTAGGGTCGAAATTCATTTATTTTTTTAATCTCAAATTTTTATTTGACATGCAACATTTTATTGTGCAAGTTGCCACTGCGCAGCATTTGCACTATGCAGAAACTATCTGCAATGAAATGGAGTCGTCAGCCAAAGCCAGAGGAACTGGTATTGCTAAACGTACTCCTGATTATATTCAGCAAAAAATGCTGGAAGGTAAAGCTGTAATTGCCCTTTCTAAAGATGGGACCTGGGCCGGCTTTTGTTATATTGAAACCTGGAGCCACGGCAATTATGTGGCCAACTCCGGCTTGATCGTATCACCACATTTCAGAAAAAGTGGTTTAGCTACCGATATCAAGAAAAAGATTTTTGAATTGTCGAGATCAAAATATCCGAACGCTAAAATATTTGGCTTAACTACCGGCCTCGCAGTTATGAAGATCAACTCCGACCTGGGTTACGAGCCTGTTACTTACTCGGAGCTAACACAAGATGAAGCTTTTTGGAAAGGTTGCCAAAGTTGTGTGAATCACGAGATACTTAAAAGTAAAGATCGTAAGAACTGTTTGTGCACTGCCATGCTTTATAATCCTGCAGATAAGCACAAGCCCCGATGGTTTGATTTTGCAAGTAAAAAGAAAATTATGGAACGCTTGCTTCGCATCAAACAAAACACGTTTATCAAATTATTAAAAAACAAAAAAGAAGAAACACTAAAATATTAAAACATGAACAACAATATCATATTAGCATTCAGCGGTGGATTAGATACCACCTATTGCGCCATTTACTTAAAGAACGAATTGAATTACAACGTTCACGCTGTAACCATTGATACAGGCGGATTGAACGAACAGGACATGATCAACCTGGAGAAACATGCCGAAAGTTTAGGCGTTGCATCTTTCAAAATTATCGACGCCAAGCAATCGTATTACGATAAAGTGATCAAGTACTTGATCTTCGGAAACATTTTAAAGAACAACACCTATCCGCTTTCAGTGAGTGCCGAACGGATCATTCAGGCTCTTGCCATTGCCGATTACACCAAATTAATGGGCGCAAAAGCTGTAGCGCATGGTAGCACAGGGGCAGGTAACGATCAGGTGAGATTTGATATGGCTTTTCAGATCTTAATACCGGATGTAAAGATCATTACTCCGATCAGAGATCAAAAATTATCAAGACAAGCAGAGATCGATTATTTGAAGTATCATGGCGTGAACATGAATTTTGAAAAGGCTGTATACAGTATCAATAAAGGAATTTGGGGCACATCCGTTGGCGGAAAAGAAACATTAACCTCTCATCTATCCTTACCTGAAAATGCCTGGCCAACTACCGTTTATAAAAATGGAAAAGAAAAGATCAAACTTACATTTGAGCAAGGAGAATTAAAGAAGATCAACGATCAGTCTTTTTCTTCAAGTGTAGAAGCCATTGAAGAATTGAACGCAATCGCCGCGCCTTATGGTATTGGCAGAGATATACATGTTGGCGATACCATTATTGGCATCAAAGGCAGAGTTGGTTTTGAAGCTGCTGCATCTATCATCATCATTAAAGCGCATCATGCACTTGAAAAACATGTATTAACCAAATGGCAATTGTATTGGAAAGATCAGTTATCGCTTTGGTATGGTAACTGGCTGCATGAAGGTCAGTACCTAGACCCCACCATGAGAGATATGGAAGCCTTTTTTGAGAACAATCAAAAAACAGTGAATGGTGATGTGTTTGTTACTCTTGTTCCTTACAGATTTATCATTGATGGTATTCAATCGCCTCACGACCTGATGAACGATTCATTTGGTTCTTATGGTGAGATGAATAAATCATTTACAGGAGATGATGTAAAAGGCTTTACAAAAATTTTTGGCAACCAAACTGCAATTTACTATCAGGTAAATGAATTACAGAACGATTTAATACTTAACAACAATGATTAAGGCAGGGATTATTGGCGCAGCAGGATATACAGGAGGTGAAACAATCAGACTTTTGATATATCATCCTGAAGTAGAATTGGTATTTGCACAAAGTGAAAGTCAGGCAGGAAAAAAGATCTATCACATTCATCAGGATCTGTTTGCTTCAACTGAATTGCAATTTGTAAAAGATCATTCGTTGGATGTGGATGTATTGTTCTTATGCAAGGGGCATAACGAATCAAAAGCGTTTTTGGAAAAAAATAAAATTCCTTCTCATATCAAGATCATTGATCTGAGTCAGGATTTCAGACATCAATCCAAATCTGCTTTTCAAAACAGAACCTTTGTTTATGGTTTACCTGAATTGAATAAAGAAGCGATCAAAAAGAGTTCTTCTATTGCCAATCCGGGCTGTTTTGCAACCTCAATTCAACTAGCTTTATTGCCATTGGCTAAAGAAAATTTGATCCATTCGGACATTCATGTTTCTGCTACAACCGGCTCAACAGGGGCGGGACAGGCTTTTTCGGAGACCAATCATTTTTCATGGAGAAGCAATAATCATAGCGGTTATAAATTGTTAAGTCATCAGCATGAAAAGGAAATAATTGAATCAATACAAGCCCTTCAAGTGAATGAAACGCAATTGCAATTTATTCCACAAAGAGGCGCATTCACCAGAGGGATCTATTCAGTAAGTTACTTAAAAAGCAATTTGTCATTCGATCAGGCAATTGATCTGTTTCAATCTTACTACACAAGCCATCCTTTTACTCATGTTGTACCATTTGAAGTAAATGTGAAACAGGTAGTAAATACCAATAACTGCTTTATCTCTTTACAAAAAGAAAAAGATGATTTGATCATTATTTCGGCCATTGACAATTTACTGAAAGGAGCAGCCGGACAAGCCATTCAAAACATGAACCTGATATTTAACCTTAATGAAAGTGCAGGATTGCAATTAAAACCAAGCGCATTTTGACATTAAACACAAATTAAAACAATGAAAACATTTGACGTATACCCACTAACAAACATAACCCCGGTAAAAGCACAAGGATCGTGGCTTTGGGATAATAAAAACGAAAAGTATCTTGATCTGTATGGCGGTCACGCTGTTATTTCAATTGGTCATTCTCACCCCTATTATTTAGAGAAGATAACCGATCAGTTGAATAAGATCGCCTTTTACTCAAATTCAGTGATCAATCCATTACAGGAAGAACTGGCATTTAAACTAGGTTTAATGAGCGGTTATTCGAATTACAATTTGTTCTTATGTAATTCAGGAGCTGAAGCCAACGAGAATGCATTAAAACTGGCCTCCTTTAAAAATGAAAGAAAAAAGATCATTGCTTTTGATAAAAGCTTCCATGGTAGAACTTCCTTAGCTGTTGCTGCAACTTATGATACAAGTATTCAAGCAGAAGTCAATAAAACGCATGAAATTATTTTCCTTCCGTTGAATGATCATGAGGCTTTTTTAAATGCGATCAATGATAGCATTAGCGCTGTTATAATTGAAGGTATTCAAGGTGTAGCGGGCATCCATGCACCAACAAGTGAATTCCTCAATTTGATCAGAAAAAAATGTGATGATACCGGTGCGGTAATGATTTTGGACGAAGTACAATCGGGTTATGGCAGATCAGGTAAGTTCTTTGCACATCAATACGCACTGGTAAAACCCGATCTGATAACAACTGCAAAAGGCATGGGCAATGGTTTTCCAGTTGCCGGGGTTTTGATCAGTGACGATTTCAAGGCTAAATATGGTTTATTAGGAACTACGTTCGGAGGCAATCATATAGCCTGTGCTGCCGCCATTGCGGTATTGGATGTGGTCAAAACCGAAAATTTAATTGAACATGCAGCGAATGTTGGACAAAAATGGATAAATGATCTGAAACAAATGGATGGCATCAAAGAAGTGAGAGGTCAGGGTTTAATGATCGGTATTGAATTTGATTTTCCAATCGCCGAATTAAAAACAACATTAACCAATGAGCACCATATTTTAGTTGGTACAGCATCCAATAAAAATGTGATCAGATTACTACCTGCTTTAAATGTGAATCAAAACGATATCGATCTGTTTAATTCAGCCCTTTCTAGTGTATTAACCAAACTTTTAAAAACTGCTTAGTCATGCAACATTTCACCACCGTATTCGATGTAAAAGACCCCATTCAATTAGTAAATGAGGCCATCCAAATAAAATCATCACCTTATGCTTTTGATCAACTTGGTAAAAATAAAACATTGGGATTGATCTTTTTAAATCCAAGTTTAAGGACCAGATTAAGCACACAAAAAGCCGCTAAAATGCTTGGCATGGAAGTAATGATGATGAACATTGACAAAGAAAGCTGGGCCATTGAATGGAATGATGATGTGATCATGAACGGATCAACAGTTGAACATATTAAAGATGCGGCAGCCGTTCTAGGATCATACTGTGATATCATTGGCATGAGATGCTTTCCATCATTAACCAATAAAACATTGGATTACAGTGAAAAGATATTGGTACAACTTATGAGATATTGCAATGTGCCCGTAGTTAGTCTGGAATCTGCGACGCTTCATCCTTTGCAAAGCTTAGCAGATGCGATCACCATTAAAGAGAACTGGAAAGGAACTAACAAACCAAAAGTAGTTATGACCTGGGCACCGCACATCAAAGCTTTACCACAGGCAGTACCCAATTCATTTGCCGAATGGATGACCAAACTGGATGTAGACTTTACCATCACTCATCCGGAAGGGTATGAATTGTGCGAAGATTTCACCAAAGGTGCAACGATTGAATACGATCAAAGCAAAGCCTTACAGTATGCAGATTTTGTGTATGTGAAGAATTGGTCGAGTTACACGAATTACGGCGCCATGCCGGAAGTAAAAGAAAACTGGATGATGGATCTGGATAAATATAAATTGACCAATAATGCCGGCATCATGCATTGTTTGCCCGTAAGAAGAGATGTAGAATTGAGTAGCAAGCTAATTGATCATCCGAATAGCTTGATCCAAAAACAATCAGCGAACAGGGTTTTTGCAGCGCAAGTGGTATTAAAAAATTTATTGGAAAACCTTACTCCAAAAAATACTGTTCAATTGAACCAATTAAGTTTAGAGGAAGCATGAAAGAACTAGTGATCATAAAAATTGGTGGGAACATTATTGACAACGAAAAGGCTTTGAATAAATTCCTTTTGAATTATCATTCGATCAAGTCGCTAAAAATTTTGGTGCATGGTGGAGGAAAGCTGGCAACCCAATTATCGGAAAAACTGGGAATAGAAACCAAAATGATCGAAGGCAGAAGAATAACAGATGCAGAAACGCTGAAGATCACGACCATGGTTTACGCCGGTTTGATCAACAAGAACATCGTGGCGAAACTAAACGCAAAGGGTACCAAAGCATTGGGTTTATGCGGTGCAGATGCGTTTTTAATCCCTTCTTCAAAAAGAAAAAAAGGGAAGATAGATTACGGATTTGTAGGTGATGTAGTAAGTAAAAAAATCAATTCGAAATTAGTAAGCACTTTATTAAAAGATGGCTACTCCCCTGTTATAGCTCCAATAACAGCTGATTCAAAAGGACAATTATTAAACACCAATGCCGATACCATTGCTTCTTCATTGGCAACTGCTTTAGCTTATTCATTTAAAATTAAGTTGGTGTATTGTTTTGAAAAACAAGGTGTATTGCAAAATGAAAAAGTGATTTCGCACATCAATAAAAAAACGTACATCACTTTAAAAGAACAACAAATTATAAAAGATGGTATGATCCCTAAACTTGATAATGCCCTTGATGCTATTGAAAATGGCGTTAAAACAGTGGTAATAGGTCATGCCGATAAATTAAAACAGATCATTCAATCACATGCAGGAACAAGTATTACAAAATAAAACGAGTATAAAGCAGCTTCAAGTGGATGCTATTCAATTACTGCAGCAGCTAATTGAAACACCAAGTTTTAGTAAGGAGGAAGATAAAACTGCTATTTTATTGGAGAACTTTTTGCTTGATAAAGGTATTCCGGTAAACAGGCATTTGAATAATATATGGGCAATCAATAAACACTTTGATACTTCTAAACCGAGCATTCTATTGAATTCCCATCACGATACTGTAAAACCAAACAAAGGTTATACGAAAGATCCGTTCAAAGCGAATGTTGAAAATGATAAGCTATTTGGTTTAGGAAGTAATGATGCAGGAGGAGCTTTAGTATCATTATTAGCAACGTTCATTCATTTTTATGATCACGAAAATTTAAAATACAATTTAGTCTTTGCTGCAAGTGCCGAGGAGGAGATCTCAGGTACAAATGGCATTGAAGCCTTGCTTCCATTTCTTCCTCCTATTTCATTTGGCATTGTAGGTGAGCCAACGCTTATGAATTTAGCTGTTGCCGAAAAAGGCTTACTGGTATTGGATTGTGTGAATTATGGCGTAGCCGGACATGCAGCCAGAAATGAAGGCAATAACGCGCTATACCACTCATTAGATGATATCAATTGGTTCAAACATCATCAATTCAAAAAAGTTTCTGATCTGTTAGGTCCGGTTAAAATGACCGTTACCAGTATAGAAACAGATAACAAAGCACACAATGTTGTTCCCTCTGCATGCAAATTTATAGTTGATGTCAGAGTGAATGAATGCTATACGTTTGAAGAGATCATTTCTGAAATTAAACAACATGTAAAATGTGAGGTTAAACCAAGAAACTTAAGAATGCGCCCCTCCTCTATCCAACTCGATCATCCGTTGATTTTAAGTGGCGTGAGTTTAGGAAGCAAAACTTATGGCTCGCCAACAACAAGTGATAAAGCCTTAATGCCTTTTCAAACATTAAAAATGGGACCCGGAGATAGCGCCAGAAGTCATACTGCCGATGAATTTATTTTTATTGAGGAAATAGAAGAAGGCATTGAATTATACATCAAATTATTAGAAAAAATATTATAAAACATGAAAACAAAACTTTGGGAAAAAGAAAAAAAGACAGATAACATCATCGAAAAATTTACGATCGGTAATGATCAGAAATTAGATATGTTCATTGCTCCATATGACGTAAAAGCCTCAAAAGCACATGCAAAAATGCTGGCCAAAGTTGGTCTGATTTCAAACACAGAATGTGATCAATTACTAGAAGGATTAACTGAAATTGAAAATCTGTTAAGTGAAGGGAAATTTAAAATTGAAGAAGGCGTTGAGGATATTCACTCGCAAATTGAATTTTACTTAACCAAAAAATACGGTGAGGTTGGAAAAAAGATACACAGCGCCAGATCAAGGAACGATCAGGTTTTAACGGCCATTAAATTGTATTTGAAAGAAGAATTAAATACGATTAAAAGCAAATCCATTCAACTGCAAAATAATTTCTATTTGCAAGCTGCAAAACACAAAGGAATTCTTTTACCGGGTTATACGCATTTTCAAATTGCTATGCCTTCTTCGTTTGATATGTGGTTAAATGCCTACGCCGAAAGTTTAGAAGATGATGTGGAACTTTTGAATGCTGCGTATAAAATTTGTGACAAGAATCCGTTAGGAAGCGCCGCCGGTTATGGCTCATCTTTCCCAATCGATAGAGAATTCACTACCAGCGAAATGGGTTTTGCAACCTTGAATAAAAGTGCTGTTTATGCACAAATGACCAGAGGTAAATCTGAAAAGGTAACCGCTATCGCTATATCTTCTATCGCACACACGATCTCTAAATTCTCATACGATGTGTGTTTGTATTTGAGTCAGAATTTTGCTTTCATTTCTTTTCCGGATGAATTAACTACAGGAAGCAGCATCATGCCACATAAAAAAAATCCGGATGTATTTGAATTATTAAGAGCCAAGAGCAATATCTTACAAGGATTGCCAAATCAATTCACACTCTTAACCAATAATTTGCCAAGCGGTTATCACAGAGATATGCAACTCACCAAAGAGTTGATCTTCCCTGCAATTGAAAGCATCAAAGAATGTTTAGATGTAATGATCTATGTTTTGCCGCAACTACAAGTGAATAAAAATATTTTGGATGACCCAAAATACACGTATTTATTCAGTGTAGAGGAAGTAAACAAATTGGTTTTAAATGGAATGTCGTTCAGAGATGCATATCAAAAAATTGGGGAAAGAATAGCGCAAAACGATTTTGTACCTGATAAAAAAGTTTCTCATTCACACATAGGTAGCATCGGAAATTAATTACCTGTCATCATCAACCAAAGTAACTATTCCTACAGAATTGATATTGATAGTATAGCGGTGCTTATCTCTTTTGGCAAGGGTAATTGAACCTGTTATATCGCCGGTAATTTCCTGTTTACCATCAGGAACTTTTTTATACTCGGTAGTTGAAACAGCTTTTACTGTACCGTAATCGGTTGGACCAACCATCACCTTCATAGGATTAGAAAAATTATTTCTGATCCTGATCTCATTTCTATTCTTTAAACAAGAGGTAAAAAGGAAAAGTATAGGAAGTAAAATATGTACTAAGGTTCTTTTCAAAACAATCGTATTTAACTAAAGATAGTGAAATTAAATGAGATTGAAAAGTCCAAATACCATTAGTTCATGTTTGCCACAAACTGATCGAATAAGTAACGCGAATCATGCGGACCAGGACAAGCTTCCGGGTGATATTGTACCGAGAAAACTTTTTTGTCTTTCAAACGGATACCTTCAATGGTCTCGTCATTTAAGTTCACATGCGTGATCTCAATATTTGGATTCTTAGCAATATCGTCTGCCTTTACAGTAAAACCATGGTTTTGAGAAGTGATCTCACTTTTTCCGGTGATCAAATTTTTTACCGGGTGATTGATACCACGGTGTCCGGCATGCATTTTATATGTTGAAATTCCTTGCGATTGCGCTAATAACTGATGTCCTAAACAAATACCAAATACAGGTTTTCCGGTATCAACCACTTGTTTGATCAAAGCGATCTCATCCTTCATAACACCCGGGTCGCCAGGACCATTACTTAACATAAAGCCCGACGGATTGAAATCCAGCATTTCCTTTAAAGTTGATTTCATTGGGAATACCTTCAAATAACAATCTCTTTCAGCCAATGAACGTAATATATTCTTCTTTACACCAAAATCAATTACGGCTACTTTGTGCTTTGCTTTTTCATCACCAAAATAAAATGCTTCTTTGGTTGCTACTTTCGATGATAACTCTAATCCTTCCATTGATGGCACTTTAGCCAACTTTTCCTTTAAAACATTAATATCACTTATTTCCGAAGAAATAATGCAATTCATGGCACCTTTATCACGAATGTAACGTACAATAGCACGTGTATCCACATCACTAATGGCAACAATATTATTCTTCTCAAAATACTCCTGCAAACTTCCGGTTCCGCGCGGACGAGAAAAACCTTTATTGAATTTTTTACAGATCATGCCCGATATCTTCACGCTATCACTTTCAACCTCGTTATCCTCTACCCCATAATTTCCAATATGTGAATTGGTCATAACGATCACTTGTCCGTAATACGATGGATCGGTATAAATTTCCTGATATCCGGTCATACCGGTATTAAAACAGATCTCCCCGGTTGTTGTGCCAATAGCGCCGGCGGCCTTTCCCTCAAATACTTTCCCGTCTTCTAATAATAAAATGGCTTTAGGTGTGATTTGGTATTTCAATTGCATAAAGAAAATGTATTTCGGGGCTTAAAGTTCACTATTATTTAGCTATTTCAACTAAAATGTTAATAGGTTTTAATAAAATTGATTTCAACAAAAACCGCTCAAAATGGGCAAAGAACATATACATTTGAATTTCAGGGAAATATTTTCTAAATTTGCACGAATTTTAAATCTAAAATTCATTTCCTATGGCATCTCATTTATACGCAGACAAGTTTGTCCAAGAAGGATTAACTTATGACGACGTTTTATTGGTTCCTGCATATTCCGAAATTCTTCCACGTGAAGTAACTACGGCTTCGTTATTTTCGAAGAATATCAAATTAAACACCCCTATTGTTTCCGCTGCAATGGATACAGTAACCGAACACCGTTTGGCTATTGCTATTGCGCAAGAAGGCGGTATTGGTGTTTTACATAAGAACATGTCTATCGAAGATCAGGCATTACAAGTACGTAAAGTAAAGCGCAGCGAAAGCGGTATGATCCTTGATCCTGTTACCTTGCTGGAAGACGCTACCATTGGCGATGCTCTAAAAATGATGAGCGAGAATAAGATCGGTGGTATTCCGGTAGTTGATAAGAACAACAAACTAATTGGTATTGTTACCAACCGCGATCTTCGTTTTGAAAAGAACATGAAAAAGCCGGTTGTGCAAATTATGACCAAACGTAAAGACGTGGTTACGGCGCCAAACGGCATTAATTTAAAGCAAGCGGAAGAGATCTTACAAAGCAATAAAATTGAAAAATTACCAATTCTTGATAAGAATGATAAATTGGTTGGTTTGATCACTTATAAAGATATTATTAAGATCAAAGTAAACCCAAATGCTGCAAAAGATTCTATGGGCCGTTTACGTGTTGCTGCTGCTGTTGGTGTTACTGCCGATACCATGCAACGTGTTGATGCGTTGGTTGCAGCAGGTGTTGATGCTATTATTATTGACACCGCTCACGGTCATAGTAAAGGTGTAATTGAAAAATTAAAAGAAGTAAAAAAGAAACATAAAAATGTGGATGTGATCGTTGGAAATATTGCCACCGGTAAAGCCGCATTAGATCTGTATAAAGCAGGTGCCGATGCCGTAAAAGTTGGTATTGGTCCGGGTTCAATTTGTACAACCCGCGTAATTGCCGGTGTTGGTGTTCCGCAATTATCAGCCATTTTAGAGGTAGCTACTGCATTAAAAGGGAAAAATTGTCCTGTTATTGCTGATGGTGGTATTCGTTTTACAGGTGATATTGTAAAGGCTTTAGCAGCCGGAGCAAGCACCGTAATGATGGGCGGCATGTTCGCAGGAACTGAAGAGAGTCCGGGTGAGACCATTATTTTCGAAGGACGTAAATTCAAATCGTACCGTGGAATGGGTTCTTTAGAAGCTATGCAAAAAGGCAGTAAAGACCGTTATTTCCAGGATGCTGAAGATGATATTAAGAAATTAGTTCCTGAAGGTATTAGCGGACGCGTGCCATACAAAGGTTCTTTATCGGAGATCATCTATCAATTGATAGGTGGTTTGCGTGCAGGTATGGGTTATACAGGTGCTAAAAATATTCAGGCATTACAACAAGCGAAGTTCATTAGAATTACTGCGGCAGGTGTAAAGGAAAGTCACCCACACGATGTGGTTATTACTCGAGAAGCACCAAATTATAGTCGTTAGAGTTTCTGGTTTAAAGTTTCTAGTTTGAGGTTCTATGCAAATAGTTAAGCGACCTGAAAGTAAAACTAGCAATAGCACTCGCAAAACTGAAACATTAAACTAGAAACCAGAAATAACATAATGAACAAGAAACTTCAAACAAAAAACTAGAAACTTTAAAAATGATTTTACCAATAATAGTATATGGCGATCCGGTGCTAAGAAAAGTAGCGGAAGATATTGATAAAGATTATCCGGGATTGGATCAATTGATCAAGGATATGTTTGAAACCATGTATCAGGCAAGTGGTGTTGGCTTGGCTGCTCCGCAAATTGGAAAAGCAATTCGTTTATTTATTGTAGATACCGAACCGTTTGTTGATGATGAAAGTGATGATGACGATGATGAATTTACAGCTGAAGAACGAAAAGAATTAAAGGCATTTAAAAAAGTTTTTATTAATGCACGTATTTTAGAAGAGGAAGGCGATGAATGGAAATTTAAAGAGGGCTGCCTAAGTATACCAAAGATCAGAGAAGATGTTTCCCGCAAACCAAATGTTACCATTGAGTATGTTGATGAGCATTTTAAAAAACATAAGGATACTTACACCGGATTGATCGCACGCGTTATTCAACACGAATACGATCATATTCAAGGAATTTTATTTACCGATAAGGTTGGTCCGTTCAAACGCAAACTAATTGCCGGAAAATTATCTGATATCAGCAAAGGTAAAATTGGTGCCGATTACAAGATCAAAGTTTATAAACCTAAAAAATAACATGCGATCACTTTTTGTTTATTCGTTACCGTTATTATTGGCGGCCTGTTCAACAAAAACCGAAGAGAACAAAACAACCGGCGAGCCTAAAAAAGATTCAATTACTGTTGCAAAAACAGATACGGTTACCATTCGCGATTGCAAAGTACTTTACTATAATGCTAAAAGCATTGATAGTACCATCATGCAAAAGCTCGATATGGATATGAATCTTGCAACTAAAGCCATTAAAGCATTTGCAGACTATGCCTTTTATTGTGAGAGCGATAGTTTAAGTCCGGTATACTTAATTAAAGGAGCGCAAATTGCCATCAGTATAAATAATGCAAATCAGGCAAAAGTATTGTTAGATCGTTGCATCAGTAACTATCCAAAGTTCAGAAATAAACCAGCGGCCATTTTTTTATTAGCGCAAATGTACGACGAACAACATTTGTTGAATAATGAGGAAGAAGCTAAAAAATTGTATGAGCAATTGATCTTTGAATATCCAAGATCTGAATGGGCAGCAAACGCCAAAGGCGCCATAAAATTGATGGGAAAAACAGACGAGGAGATCATTAAGGAGTTTAACGAAAAAAATAAAAAAGGGACCAAATAGGTCCCTTTTTAAATTACGTGATAAAGGTTTTTTACTCCTTCACAAACTTAACGGTTTGCACTTTATTATCCTGAGCATAGATCTTTAAGAAATAAACACCATTAGGCATGGTTGAAATATCCATTTGGTTCTCGTTTCTGTCCTTTGAATAGTTCAGGTTTTGTTTGAATACTAACTTACCATTCACATCAACCATTTCAACAGGAATACTAATTGTTTTATTGGTTTGAACCTGCAAGGTTATTTTTTCTTTTGCCGGATTCGGGAAAACAACAAAGCTCACCTGATCACCATTCACATTGGTAATTCCGGCACAAGTTGACACGTTAATGGTTATGAAAGCTGTTCCTGTGCAACCATTAGCATTACTTCCGGTTACAGTATAAACTTGTGTTGATGATGGAAATGCATTCAAAGATGAACTTGTAACCGCACCCGGCTGCCAAGTATAGGAGTTAGCACCTGTTGCGCTAAGCACCACCACTTCACCCTGACAAATAATTGTATTTGTTGTTGCAGCTGCTACTGTTGGAGAAGCGTTAACTGTCACCGTCGTGGTTTTACTTGAATTACAAGCACCGTTAAAGCCAATTACTGTATACACAGTTGTACTCATAGGTGAAGGTGCAATGCTCGATGTTGTTGCGCCTGTGCTCCAAGAATAAGAAGTGGCACCACTAGCTGTTAAATTAGCCGGATTACCACTACAAATGGTTGATGCATTTACTGCTAATGTAGGTGTGACACTCACTAATACAGTAGACGTTTTTACATTTATACAACTGCCTGTTGTACCGGTTACTGTATATACGGTAGTAATTGTTGGCGAAACTAAAATAGAAGCTGTTGTTGCAGTGGTGTTCCAAGAATAAGTTGATGCGCCACTTGCAGATAATACAACACTTCCGCTACCGCAAATTGAAGGACTGTTAACACTCACTGTTGGTGATGGGTTAACACTAACGGAAGCTGTTTTAACATTGTTACAAGTTCCGTTAAAACCTGTTACAGTATACACCGTTGTAGATGCCGGCGTTACAACTATTGATGCAGTTGTAGCGCTGGTATTCCAAGAATAAGTGGTTGCACCACTTGCTAATAATGTCGCCGAATTTCCGCTACAAACTGTTTGAGAAGTATTTGCTACAACCACGGTTGGTGTTGCCAATACGGTAACTGTGTTTGTGATCAGATTACCCGGACCAAAACCATTACCGGCCTGTAATGAAACCGAGTAAGTTCCAGGGTTGGCAAAGGTGATCGTTGGATTTTGTGAAGCGGATGTATTGATGGTTACACCTGTTGATGGTGAAACACTCCAGCTCCAAGAGGTTGGTGCATTAGTTGATCCATCAGTAAATACTTTTGGAACACCTGTACAAATAGAACCATTAGAAGTTGTGTAAGAACTTACAGGAGGGACATTATTTGGTACAAGATCCACTTCCCAAACACCTCTTCCATAGGTTGAAGCACGTAATTTTGTTGGCGCCGCAGGCGATATATCCAATTCGCTGATAGGTACATTAGGTAAGCCTGCGTTGTATAAGGTCCAATTGGTAGTAATATTATCTTTATAATATACACCTACATCCATACCAACATAAATACGATCATTAGCACCGCCTTCATAAACTACACAATTAGCAGGTAGGTTTGGTAAGTTGGTTGAGATATTTGACCAGGTTGCACCACCGTCTGTTGTTTTGAAAACTTTATTTCCGGCAGAATAACCGCTTAATACAACCCAAGCAGTGTTAGGGTCGTTTGATTTAACACTCACATATTGAGGTGCGCCACTTCCAACAGGAACTGTACCTGTAATAGCTGTCCAAGTTGCACCACCGTTAATTGTTTTTCTGATAGATCCACTATGTAATACGTAAATAACCTGATTGTTTGAAGGAGCGATCGCGAATTCAACAATGGCACCTGTTCCACCGGTTGCTGGTACTTGCGTATAAGTACCACCTGAATTATTTGAAACCCAAAGTGCCGTTCTTCCTGAATAAATACGTGTTGCAACAGCCGGGTCTTGTTTCCAAGGTGTAACCCAATTACCGCCTTGAGAAATTCCACCGTTAGCGGCAGACCAGTTAACACCACCATCGGTTGATCTCACATGACCACCTTGAGGAGTTGAAGCAAATAAGTTATTATCGTTTGTTCTATCAATAAAGCAATCCATACCATCACCAGGGTATCTTGCTAAATAAGCAGCTCCGGTATATAAATTCGATCCGTTATCTTGGTGACCGGTCATCCATCTATTAGCAGTTAATGCCGATGTTCCGATACGGTAAATTTGTGCAATATTTCTATTGGCAGTAATATCTGTCCACGAAGTACCAGTATGAAAATAAACACCACCATCATTGGTAGAATATAAAGTTCCGGTAGAAGTGTATTCCAGATCATGCACATCGGCATGCACATAAGGAGGATTCGCAACTGTACTGTTCCAGCAGCCAATATTGGTCCATGCTGAACCACCATTTGTACTGCGCCAATGATTTACACCACCAACAACAACAATATCTTTATTTAAAGGAGAAGCAGCAATTGCAAGATCGTACCAACCTTGTCCCCCTCCGCTTGTACCAGAACAACTATTAGCTAATATGTCTGGTGTGGTTGACATTACCGAGAAAGATGTTCCGCTTGTTGTTGAACGATACAATCCACCAAAACCGGAAGATGTATTTGATCTTAAAACATACACATAATTTGCATCAGCCGGTGTAACAGCTATTGCTAAACGATTTGCGCCTGTATTTGTAATACCATTTGTAATAACAGTAAATGAAGTTCCGCCATTAGTTGACAAATAAAACGCCGTGTTAGATCCTGCATAAACTGTGTTGGCATCGCCCGGTTTAAATTCCATATCATAACAATTGATATTGATGATCTGGGTCCAATTAGTACCACCATTTGTTGTGCGATAAATTCCACCATTGGTAGCAGCCATTAAAATTTGAGGATTGGTAGGATTGATGATCAAACGACGGATAGAGAAGTTAGCCGATACAGCTTGCGTTAAACCTGTTGTTGCCCATGTAGCGCCACCATCAGTTGATTTTAACACACCAATTGAAGGCGTATCTCCAGCATAACCATCACCGGTTGCAAGGTACATAGTACTTGGGTTTGAAGGATCTATAGCAAGATCGGTACATCCAATTACAGTTAAACTGTTTGTAGTGGTTGTCCATGTTGCACCGTTATCGGTTGTTTTCCATAAACCACCTGCAGGTGATCCAACCCAAAATGTGTTGGCAACTGTTGGATGAAAAGTGATAAAATTATCTCTTCCTGCTTTTCGCGGCAAACCATTGGTAGCAGAGCCTGTCATAGCCCCCATTGGTCCTATTGCTGTCCATGTTGTGGAAGCGATCATATTAGGAGAAGAGAATTTATTAGATTGACTGGAGTTACTTGCTTCTTTATTTAAGAACTCCTGAAAGTACTCATTGTTTTTTGCTAATAAAGAAAGATCACCTGAAGGGTAAACACGTGGTTCAACCCAATATTCCCAGCGTTTAAAAGGTTTATAGCCATTGCCTGGAACATTAATATCCTTATCTGCCCAATAATTATTAAATGCCTTTTGAATGTCGTAAAAATTGGCATTTGGCATTGACTTCAATTCAACCCAATTTGTTGGCTGATCATTTTGCTGATTTGGTATTGTTACCTTTTGTGCATTAACTGTATTAAAAAATAATGCCGTAGAAAGTAATAAATAGATTTTCTTCATTTTAATTTACTTTATTATACGTGTAATATTACAAATAAAATCTTTCAAAATCAAGCATTTAAATGCTTTTAATTACCATTTTGATTTGTTAATTTTAACGCATGACATTCATTTATAATAAATTAAGTAAAGTTATTTTAATAGGAATAATAACCGTGGTGAACATTGCTTGTGCTCAAAAAAAGGTAATGACCGATGTTAAATACTTTCAACCGTATTGTGGTGGTGCCCGCCCTACTCCAGAAATGGAATTGGATGCTCAAACGCCAAAACCGTATGCTTCAAAAATTATATACTTTGTTTCTGCTAAAGGCAAGGTAGATTCTGCCAAAACAAATGAAATTGGTGTATTTTATATAAAACTAAAACCTGGTGTGTATAAATGTTACGAAGCCTGGAGATATAAAAAGCAAACACCCGATCAATCTGCTTCTGATAGATTTGAGTCAGATTGCTTAAAAAAGGAGTGGGACAAGGAATTTATGATATTAACAGTTAGTAAAGTAAAATTCACAAAACAAAATACGAACCAAATAATAAATCAATGCGATTACAATTTACCGTGTTTAAAAGAAACATCTAAACCGCCTATGCGCGAATAAATATAAAAACACGTTAAACTTTAATGTATTTTTAATATCTTACTTAAAATTATACTTTAATGAGAAAACTTTTACTTTCCATTCTATTCATTTCGATAGGTTTAAATTCTGTTATAAAAGCACAGGTATTAACCTACAAGGATGTAGCCGGCGTATTTTACGCGCGTTGTACATCTTGTCATCATGAGGGCGCAAATCACTTTTCCTTCATGAACTACACAAAAACCAATAGTTATAAGTTTCTTATACAAAGTGCTTTGAATTCGAACAAAATGCCACCTTGGAAAGCTGATACAAATTATACTCGCTTTCAACATGAGCGTTTGATCAGTTCTCAGGAAAAAACAGCCATTTTAAATTGGATCGCTACAGGTGCAACTAAAGGTGATACTACCCAGGCGCCACCACAACCTAATTATCCACCTAAGTATAAACTGGTAGGAAATGCCGATCTTACAGTAAGCATACCAACATTTACAAGTTTTGCACTTTCAGGAGATATTTACGTTTGTTTTTCAGTACCATCCGGTTTAACTCAAGACAGGATCATCCGCGCGTTTGAGGTTGTTCCAGGTAATCCTTCTATTGTACATCATGCTGTAATTACGGCAGACACAACAGGTGTTTATAACAGTGATCTTTCAGGTATTTGCGTAAATATTCCAGGTAATTTAGAAATTGGAACGTATGCTCCAGGATCGCAAGCGGTAGTTTTTCCTAGTGCCGCGCCACTAAAAACAGGCATAAAATTAAAGGCAGGTTCAAAAGTAATATTGCAAATGCATTACCCTAAAGGCAGTAATGGTCAAGTTGATAGTACAAAGATCAGAATGTATTTTTATCCTCCTGGAGAAGCAGGTGTAAGACCACTAACCATTTCTACGCCACTACAAAACTGGAACATGAGCATTCCTGCTAATACTACACCAACCCATGTTGCTTATTATCCTTCGGCAATCACCTCATTGAGCACCGCTTTATCTGTTTATGGTGTTTTCCCACATTCTCATAAATTAGGAAAAAGCATGTTATTGTATGCCGTTAACCCGGGTATTGATACAATTCCACTGGTTCATATTCCTGAATGGGACTTTAATTGGCAAGATTACTATTTATATAAAAAGCTCGTAAAAGTTCCTGCCGGTTACAAATTATTTGCGAGTCATGTTTTTAATAACACCACCAGTAATTTAAATAATCCAAATAACCCTCCTATTAATGTATTTGATGGTTTTGGTACAAATGACGAAATGTTATTTGATGGTACAATGACCCTAGCCTATCAAACCGGAGATGAGTTAATTGATCTGGAAGCAATTATTGCGGCCGATACACTTTGGGCCACAAACACAAAAAAAATTAGCACACCAATATTCAACGTAAGCGCACAAGCCTACCCTAATCCGTTTAAATCAGATGTAAAGATCAAGTATCTTATCAATCAAACCAGCAACATTCAAATTCAAATTACAGATGTGATCGGAAAAACAATTGCTAACTACGATCAAGGTAAAAAAGAACCTGGCCTGCATGAATTTGATGTGCACGCGGGGTCATTACCAAAAGGTATTTACTTCTTTACCATTAAAACCGATTCGAAAAATTTCACTGAGAAATTAATTAAAACAGAATAAAGCACTAAAAAACAAGAAAGGCCATCCCAAATCAGGATGGCTTTTTTATTTATTACCACTCATTTCTTTGATCGCATTTACAAAGGCATCCAGTTCCTGCAAACTGGTGTAAACATTGGGTGTGATACGACAACCTTGCACCCCTTTTCCGTCAATAGCCACCGTATAGATCTTATATTTCTTTAAAAGCACATCCGCCATATCTGCAGGTTTCATTTTATTGATCCCAACATTTGCTATGGCACAGGATCTTTTCGGATCTTTAGGCGTATTCAATATCACATTAGGGAGTTCGCGAACTTTGCTTGTCCAGTAATTTTGCAAAAAGCGTAAACGATCTTCTTTTCGTTTAGAGCCAAGTTTATTATAAAACTCTATGGCATTTTCTATGGCAAGATCAGTATGAACAGGAATGGTTCCTGTATGATTCAAACGTGAAATATCATTTGGTTTGCGTTCGCTTTCTGCTAATAATGGCCAAACCTTAGGTACGTACTCGTTTTTTACGTACAAAAATCCC
Source organism: Sphingobacteriaceae bacterium (assembly GCA_046345155.1). Lineage (GTDB taxonomy): Bacteria > Bacteroidota > Bacteroidia > B-17B0 > Aurantibacillaceae > Aurantibacillus. The sequence continues at coordinate 500,086 of JBKDKI010000063.1, read as the reverse complement.
GCTCCTAACGGAACACTTAACCATTTGTGAAGGCTGCAGCCATAAAAATCACAATCCAGATCGGGTATTTTAAATTCAAAATGTGCAAATGCGTGTGCGCCATCTACCATCACCGGCACACCTTTACTATGCGCCATATCACATATCTTTCTTATCGGTAATATTTGTCCGGTTATATTGATCATGTGGCAAACCATTAACAATTTGGTTTTTGGAGTAATGGCCTTTGCATAGATCTCAACGATCTCCTCATCACTTTTTGGATGCATTGGTACTTCAATGATCTTGTTTACCATTCCGTAACGTTTACTCACCTGCGTGAACATATCTAACATGGCGCCATAATCCTGATTCGCCATAACCGCTTCATCACCCGGCTTCCAATCTAATCCGCCAATGATCATATCCAACGATTCGGTTGTGTTTCGTGTGATGATCAATTCTTCTTTTGAGCATCCAGCCAACTGTGCCAACTTAGCTGCAACACGGTTCTTATTATCATATTGCACCGTGCGCATATAATAGGCGCCTTGCGCATTTACTTCTTGTATGTGTTTAAAATAGGCTTGAAGTATTTCCTGTGGTTGAATACAGTAATAGCCATTCTCCAAATTAATATAATCTTGCTTTAACTTATAGCCATTGCGTATTACCTGCCAAAAATCTTCATCACTTGCCAATTCGGTAGATGGAACATGAGATACCGATTCAACCAATTTGCCTAACCCATCCATACTCAATAAACCGCCAAAGCCTAACAATGACGAGGTTTTTAAAAATGTACGCTTATCCATTATTTATAATTTAGTATGCTAAATTTAAGATTAAATTTTACATTTACTATATGCAAAGTCTATCTCATTTAAGATCACAATTTTTAATTGATCCAAACATCACCTTTTTAAACTTTGGTTCGTTCGGCGCTTGTCCAAAACCAATTTTTGAAGATTATCAGAAATGGCAACTAGAACTTGAAAGAGAGCCTGTTCAATTTATTACGGTAAATGGATTGAAATATTTGAAAGAGTCGAGAGATTCACTTGCAAATTATCTTCAATGTAATGGGGATGATCTGGTTTATGTTACCAATCCTTCCTATGCCGTTAATATTATAGCTAAAAGCTTTCCATTGAAAGAAGGAGATGAAGTTTTAAGCACCGATCTTGAATACGGAGCCTGCGATAAAATATGGGAATACTATTGCGAAAAACAAGGCGCTAAATATGTTAAACAACATATTACCCTTCCATTAACAACCAAAGAAAAATTTATTGATGAGTTTTTTAGTGGCTTAACCAATAAAACTAAACTGATATTTATTTCACATATAACTAGCTCAACGGGATTGATATTTCCGGTAAAAGAAATTTGTGAGATCGCAAAACAAAAAGGCTTGGTTACTTTTGTGGATGGCGCGCATGCTCCCGGTCATGTACGCCTGGATCTTTCGGAATTTAAAACAGATATTTATACCGGCGCTTGCCATAAATGGATGATGACCCCAAAAGGCTGTTCGTTCTTATATGTCAAAAAAGAATATCAAAATTTATTTGATCCGTTGGTGATCAGTTGGGGTTTTAAAAGTGCTTTTCCCTCTCAATCACAATTTATGGATTACCATCAAATGCAAGGCACAAGAGATTTTTCGGCATTCTTAACCGTTCCAAAAGCCATTCAATTTATGAATGAAAATCATTGGTCTACTGTATCATTTCAATGCAAACAAATGGTTTTAAGCAATGCCCAGCGCTTTTGCGAACTGCTGCAATCGCAACCATTATCACCACTTACCACCGAATTTATAGGTCAGCTTTTTAGCATACCAATTCAATGCCACGAACCCGAAAAACTTCAACGTCATTTGTTTGAACACTATAAAATTGAAATACCGGTAATGCGCCATAGGGATAAGGTTTACCTAAGGTATTCGATCAATGCCTGTAATACTCAAAACGACCTTGATGTACTTTATGATGCCTTAATAAATATTACAAAAACAACTCAAATAATAAATCTATCAAAATGAAAAAAGTAATTACTTCCTCAAATGCACCCCTGCCTATTGGACCTTATAGTCATGCAAACTTGGTAAGCCCAGGTCAAATGCTTTTTGTTTCAGGCCAAGTGGCTAAAGATGCTAAAACCGGTGAATTAACCCTCAACGACATAAAAAGTGAAACCCATAAAGTGATGGGAAATGTAAAGGCCATATTGGCAGATGCAGGAATGACATTCGAAAATGTTGTTAAAACCACCATTTTTTTAAAAGACCTTAACAATTTTGGAGCGGTAAACGAAACGTATGGCTCATATTTTGAAGGTAACTTTCCGGCAAGAGAAACAGTGGAGGTTAGCCGTTTACCATTAGATGTAAATGTTGAAATATCTGTTATTGCAGTAAAATAAACAGCGTTTAATAAGCTTACAACCATTGATATCTTATTCAAATCTTTTAGTTTGAAAAGTGTAGAATTTGTATAATTTTAAAAGGCAATTTTTGGAGCTATAAATAATTATGAAGCGTATACTAATATTTTTAACTGTTTTTTGTTTTACTAAAGTAAATTCACAAACACCCGAATGGGCTTTAAAAGTAAGTAGCAGTGTTGAATTGCGCACACTAAAAATAAGCAGCACAGTAGCCAGTGACGATAAACCACTGCCCGGTGCAACGATTGGACTTTATGTAGGGTCAAAACTAATTACATCCATGACTAGTGATGGTAATGGCGATTTTACAATAGATGTGCCTGCAAATGGTGAATATAATTTAGTGATATCTTACCCTGAATGTAATGCAAAAAAATTCTTGATCAATACAAGAAATGTTCCGGAAGATAAAACGAAAGATAACTTCAAACCATCGATACGAATTGAGGGTGTAATTATGGCAAAGCCTTTATATAGTATTGACTATTCGGCTTTGAAACAACCAATGACTGTAATTGCTTATAATGCATCAAAGAAAAAGTTTGGTGATGATGAAGCTTACACAGCCAGCTCTTTGTCTGCCTTGCAATCCATCCGTCAAAACGAATTAGACCTGATCGAAAAATTTAACACAGCAGTTAAGACAGGTGATGCCGCTTTAGCAAAGAACGATTGCCCTACTGCAAAAGCAAATTACGAAAAAGCCATTTCATTATTACCTGATCAGTCTTATCCCAAAGAAAAACTGCCTTTAGCAAATAAGTGTTTGGCAGATAAAGAAAATGCTGCTAAGAAGGCGGCTGAAGAGGCGGCGGCAAAAGCTAAAGCAGTAGAAGAAGCAAAAGCAAAGGCGGAAGCTGAAAAACTAGCAGCAGAAAAAGCAGCGAAAGAAAAAGCAGAGGCTGATGCAAAAGCCAAAGCCGAAGCAGAAAAATTAGCAGCAGAGAAAGTAGCAAAAGAAAAAGCAGATGCGGAAGCTAAAGCCAAAGCAGAAGCGGAAAAATTAGCAGCAGAGAAAGCAGCAAAAGAAAAAGCAGATGCAGAAGCTAAAGCCAAAGCAGAAGCAGAAAAACTAGCGGCTGAGAAAGCTGCAAAAGAAAAAGCAGAGGCTGATGCAAAAGCTAAAGCAGAAGCAGAAAAACTAGCAGCAGAAAAAGCAGCGAAAGAAAAAGCAGATGCAGAAGCCAAGGCCAAAGCAGAAGCGGAAAAACTAGCAGCGGAAAAAGCAGCGAAAGAAAAAGCAGATGCAGAAACTAAGGCCAAGGCAGAGGCAGAAAAACTTGCAGCAGAGAAAGCTGCAAAGGAAAAAGCAGATGCGGAAGCCAAGGCTAAAGCGGAGGCAGAAAAACTAGCAGCAGAAAAAGCAGCAAAAGATAAAGAAGCAGCTGATGCAAAAGCGAAAGCAGATGCAGAAGCTAAAGCAAAGGCTGATGCAGAAGCAGCCAAACTAGCTGCGGAAAAAGCAGCAAAAGATAAAGAAGCGGCTGATGCAAAAGCGAAAGCTGATGCGGAAGCTAAAGCAAAGGCTGATGCAGAGGCAGCCAAACTAGCTGCGGAAAGGGCTGCAAAAGATAAAGAAGCTGCTGATGCAAAAGCGAAAGCAGATGCGGAAGCGGCTAAATTAGCAGCAGAAAAAGCAGCAAAAGATAAGGAAGCAGCAGATGCAAAAGCGAAGGCAGATGCTGCAGCTGCCAAAATTGCGGCAGAAAAAGCTGCGAAAGAAAAAGCGATCGCAGATGCAAAGGCAAAAGAAGAGGCAGATGCAAAAGCAAAAGCGCAGGCGGAAGCTGCAAAAATTGCATCGGAAAAAGCAAAAGCAGCCGAAAAAGCTGCAAAGGAAAAAGAGAAAGCTGAAAAATTAGCAGCTGATAAAGCGGCTAAAGAAAAAGCACTTGCTGATGCGAAAGCAAAAGAAGAAGCGGAAATGAGAGCGGAAGAAGAACGTATTGCTGCTGAAAAAGCCGCAAAAGAAAAGGCGGAGACTGACCGAATTGCTGCAGAGAAAGAAAAAGAAAATAAGGTCATAACACCAAAAGAAACGGAAGAAGACAACGATCCTGATCGCATTGGAAGAAGCAAAGCTAAATACTCAGTACCACAAACTTTAGGTGCAAACAAGTATAAAGAGGTTATTAAACGCGCTGATGATTACTATAAGATGAAACGTTGGTCGGAAGCTAAAGCAGCTTACGAAGAAGCATTAAAACACAAAGCTGATGACCCTTATGCAAAATCAAAATTAGCGGAGGTTGAAAAAATACTTAACAAATAATAAATGAGAATTCTTTTATTCATTTTAACTTCTCTTTCTTTAAATCTGTTTCAGGTTTTAGTTGCGCAAGATTGGACATTAAAATTAAAAAGCACCGTTGAATTAAGAACATGGCGATTGACCTCGCGTGCCGATAAAACTGAAAAATCAATACAAGGCGCTTCCATTATACTTCATAGCGGAAACGCCATCATTAAAGAAGTTCAAAGTGATCTGGAAGGAAATTTTGAAATTGAAATTCCGGCTAATGGCGACTTCTATTTAACCGTTTCTTACCCTGGATGCAACACAAAGAAATTTTATGTTTCCACCAAAGGTATTCCGGATGATCAAAACAATAAGGATTTTAAACCTTCCGTTAAAATTGGTGGCTTTATGATGTCAAAACCTTATAAAGGTGTTGATTATCTTGGTTTTGAAGAGCCTTTATTAAAAGTAGAATATAAGAACAAAAATGAGGGCTTTGATAAAGACCAAACCATTTCAAACAAAGGAATAGATATTGTAACAAATATCATGGATGCAGAAAATGTGCTCATTGAGAAATTTTGCAATTACAATAAACTTGGTGATGATGCTTTGAATAAAAAAAATTATGTAGTTGCAAAAGGCTATTACCAAAAAGCTTTAGAATTGATACCGAAGGAAGAATATCCTTTAATGCGTCTCGAAAAGGCCGAAGATGGCATTAAAGAAACGGAAGCTAAAAAAGAAGCTGCCGCCGAAGAAAAAGCTGCGCAAGCTGCCGCTGCAAAACTAGCAAACGAAAAAGCAATTGAGGAAAAGAAAGCTAAAGAAAAGGCGATGTTTGACAAAGCTGCAGCAGAACGGATCGAAAAAGAAAAAGCAAAGGCAGCAAAAAATCCTAAACCAAAAGAGGTGAAACCGGCAACACATCCTACTACCGTTACCCCTGCCCCTGTTGCCGTTGCAAAAACAAGCACTGCTTCACCTGCCCCCGCCAAACCAAATAAAGGAAAAGCAAAAAGAAAAGTGCCTGGTAAAATTGGCACTGATAAGTATTATGAATTAGTTGATAAAGGCGATGAATATTTTAAAGACAAGCGCTATGAAGAGTCTAAAAAATATTACGAAGAAGCTTTACATTTAAGACCCAACGATCCTGTTGCTACAAAACGTTTGAAAGAAATAAATGTATTATTACCTAAATGATCTTATTCTTTGATCTTTTTTAACCATTCCACCGCATCCTTTTCATCATTAAAAACTTTTGTGCGTACTTTAGGCTTCGTTACATTAACAAAAAAATTAGCAACTAGTTTTATTCCTAACGATCTTACCAAAAATGCATCAGCTATGCGATAAGTGTTTATGTATTCTGAGTCTGCATATTTTTTTCTTGCCTCAGTTGATGAAGTTAAACTACCGCCAAAATCAATTACAGCAAAATGTTGTGTAGGGCCCATAAATTCTTGCACATAACGCAACATTTCTTCCATTTCTGATAGATCAATATCCTGATCTTGTTTAACTCTGTAGTACAATATATTACTTTTCTCATCGTACTCCAAAATTGCTAAAGGATAACTTTTTGATCTCATACAAAACTATTTTCCGATACATTAAATAACATCCTTTGTTTATCAGTGCTTTCAGAGGATTGAGGTACAATTTAGATACAAAAACCATATAATCCCCCCATACTACATCATACTTAATCACACTTCAATTTTGATGTAAAATTAGTATCGCATTATTGTTGTATAAAAATACAATTTGTTTTCTGATTTATTGTTTATTCGTATTAAAAAACATTAAATACTATGGAACAAAAATATCTAATGCACTTAACTGTTGAAGAATTTAAAACACTTTGTAAAGGAATTTTAGAAGAAACTATTTCTAAAGTTTTGAAAGAAATAGAGGACGATAAAATTACTCCTTACGAAAAGAAAAAGACTGACACAATAAACGTACACGAAGCATCAGAACTTACGGGATTTAAAGTTGCAAGTATTTACTCTAAAGTAAGTCGTAATGAAATTCCAACACTCGGACGTGGTCGCCCTTTAGTATTCAGCCGCAAAGCGTTAGAAAAATGGTTAAAAGAAGGAAAGCCCACTGTTATTGATATGATGTATGAAGATTGGAAAGAAAAACGAGAACAAAAAGGCAAAAAAACATTCTGAATACCAAGTATATCGGGCAATGCAACTATAATGAGAAGTGGTATTGGATTTTTGATTATATTTCGTCATATTTAATACGATTTATTTAGCAAAAAGTATGTCCAATGATTTAGAGGCGAAAGCCCGTATAAAAATAAATAAACTGCTTGAAGAAGCGGGTTGGCGTTTTTTTGATACTGCCGATGGTAAAGCCAACATACACTTAGAGAGCCACATAAAGTTTGATGATTTAGGAGAAGATTTTGAAAAAATAAAAGGTGGTTTCATTGACTTCCTATTGCTTGACGAATTTCAAAACCCTTTGGTGGTCTTGGAAGCCAAGAGCGAAAAAATAGAGCCATTATTTGCAAAGGAACAAGCCCGAAAATATGCAATCGCTCAAAAAGCACAATACATCATTCTTTCAAATGGTAATGTACATTATTTGTGGAACTTGGAACAAGGCAATCCCGAACGCATTACAGCCTTTCCTACGCTCACTTCTTTGCAATCCTATAAATCATATCAGCCCGATAGCGAAAAACTCGTTAATGAGCCTATAAACGAAGATTTCGTTGCCTTAACACAGTTGCCAAACTATAACGATTTTCCCGAATACCACAATGAAGCAAAAAAAGGGGAGTTTATTAAAACTCACAAACTTCGTTTCTTACGCTACTATCAAATCAATGCCGTAAAGAGTATTCAAGCAAAAGTAAAAGAAGGCAAAAAGCGTTTCTTATTGGAAATGGCTACGGGTACGGGTAAGACCCTTACTGCCGCTGCTGCTATAAAACTATTCTACAAAACGGGAAATGCTCGTAGGGTGTTATTTTTGGTTGATAGGCTTGAATTGGAAGAACAAGCCCGTAAAGATTTTAATACATATTTGAAAAATGATATTTCAACTGTTGTATATAAAGAAAACAAAAGTGATTGGAGAAAAGCTGAAATTGTAGTTACAACAATACAATCATTGTTAGTAAACAATAAATACAAAAAGTATTTTTCTCCAACCGATTTTGATTTATTGATTTCAGACGAAGCACATCGCTTATTAGGCGGTGGTAATAGCAGAGCCTTGTTTGAATACTTCTTGGGTTACAAATTAGGTTTAACGGCTACTCCGAAGGACTATCTCAAAAACTTAGATACTGAAAATTATGACGACCCAAGAGAGTTAGAACGTAGAATGTTATTAGATACATACACTACCTTTGGTTGTGAACAAGGTACGCCAACCTTCCGCTATACGCTTGTTGATGGTGCAAAAGATAAAATTCTTGTTCAACCAACGGTTGTTGATGCAAGAACAGATGTTACTACCAAACTTCTTTCAGAGGAAGGTTATAGTGTTTTGGTAAACCTTACCAATAATGAAGGCGAAGAAGTATCGGAAGAAGTTGTTTATAAGCAACGTAATTTTGAACGCAAGTTTTTTTCTGACGAAACCAACCGTGTTTTTGTTCAATCGTTTATAGATAACGGCTTGTTAGACCCTATTAGTAAAGAATTTGGTAAGAGTTTAGTTTTTGCAGTAAGCCAAAAACACGCTGCAAAAATCACTCAATTACTAAATGAATATGCCGACAAAAAATGGTCGGGAAAATACAAAAGCGATTTTGCAGTTCAAGTAACTTCGGTTATTCCCGATAGTCAGCAAATGACAGTTGATTTTAGTAATGATAAATTACTTGGCTTTAGTCAATGGGGTATGAACGATGACCTATTAAGCAATTACAAAACAAGTAAAGCAAGAGTTTGTGTTACCGTTGGTATGATGACAACGGGTTGGGATTGCCCTAACATTTTAAACCTTGCCTTAATGCGTCCAATCTTTTCTCCTACTGAGTTTATTCAGATAAAAGGACGGGGAACACGAATACATACTTTTGAGTGCAAGGCAAAGAACGATATGGGCGAAGATGACGTGATTGCAGCCAAAAAAGAAACTTTTAAATTATTTGATTTCTTTGCAGTATGCGAATTTTTTGAAGAAAAATATAAATACGACCAAGTATTAAAACTACCAAATCCTAAAGAACCATCTGCCGAACCACCGCCTTATGTAGAACCTACTCCTAAAAAAGATGGGTTTGATTACAAGGAAAATGATTTTATTTCAACCTTTCAAGAAACGCACATTGGCTTTGAAGGAATGAAGGTAGATAGAATGTTCTTTCAAGAGTTTGAAGATACAGTTAAGCAAGATGCAGATATTTTAAAGGCTATTGATGCGGGTAATATTGAATCTGCAATGGGTTTAACGCTTGATAAATATTTAAACAAACCATCTGAATTTTTTACCGTTGATAAACTTCGCAAGGCTTTGAAGATTGATAGAAAAGTTACTTTACGAGAAATTTTAGAACAAATTTTTTATGGTAACACCATTAAAGGCAAAGAGGAAACTATAACAGAAGAATTTGACAAATTTATATCTACAATTGATGCCTCTGATATAAAAGATATTGAAGCGTTACGTTATTTCTTTTTTGCTTATTTAACCGACCCGACTGTTAGAACAATCATTGATACGCAAGATTACACCGAGTTATATCACAACGCCACATTACCTATTGAGGATTTTAGTAGGGTTGATGATAAAATGCGTGAAACAATACCCTATTACATAAAAACATATTTACCATTAGACAAATTTGCTAACGCCTAACCTATGCTTGATAATATAACGAAGAAGAATATTGACGATTGCCGTGATGTATTGGTAGGTAAAGTACCCGACCCTAAAAGCCAAATTGAACAAATTACCCTTGCTCTCATCTATAAGTTTATGGACGATATGGATAGAGAGGCAGTTGAAAAATTTAAAGGAAAAGCCAAGTTTTTTACGGGCGATTTCGCAAAGTTTGGTTGGAGAAAACTCTTTGACCCATCATTGAATGGTAAAGATATGCTTGACTTGTATAGTGAAGCATTAGATAAACTACAAACCAACGCCAACATACCCGAACTGTTCCGTAACATTTTTAAAAATGCGTATTTGCCCTACAAAGACCCCGCAACTTTAAAAATGTTTTTAAAACATATTAACGAGTTTGAGTATAGCCATAGCGAAAAGTTAGGGGATGCTTTTGAATACTTGTTAAGCGTAATGGGCAGTCAAGGCGATGCGGGGCAGTTTAGAACTCCACGACATATTATTGATTTTATTGCAGCGTGTTTAAACCCACAAAAAAACGAAACGGTTGCAGACCCCGCTTGTGGAACTGCGGGATTTTTATTGAGTGCATACAAACACATATTAAAACAAAATACTGATAAGCGTTTGGGCGATAAACTTACACCCGACCAACGTAAAAAGTTAGCAGAGAATTTTGTGGGTTATGATATTAGCCCCGATATGGTGCGATTGAGTTTGGTAAATATGTACTTACACGGTTTTACCACGCCACATATTTTTGAATATGACACATTGAGTAGTGAAGATAGATGGGAAGAAACCTTTGATGTGATTTTAGCAAACCCGCCATTTATGACACCAAAGGGAGGAATACGCCCTCACAAAAAATTTGGAGTCCAAGCAAATAAAGCCGAAGTATTGTTTACCGATTACATTGCGGAACACCTAAATAAAAATGGACGTGCGGGTATTGTTGTGCCAAATGGTATTGTAGCCACCACGCAAACTGCTTATAAGCAATTAAGAAAGTTATTGGTTGATGATGGCTTAATTGCAGTTGTATCATTACCCGCAGGTTGTTTTCAGCCTTATAGTGGTGTTAAAACAAGTGTATTGATGTTAGATAAGGGGTTGGTTAAAAAAAGCGACCATATCCTTTTTATTAAAGTTAGTAACGATGGTTTTGATTTAGGGGCTCAGCGTAAAGAACACGATAAAAATGATTTACCATTAGCATTGGAAGCCTTTAATGCCTATAAAGCAAGTATTAGTTCGGGTATGCCATTTGACAAAGAAAAGTATAGTAGTATTTGCTATTTGGTTGAAAAAGAACAAGTATTTAAAAATAAGGATATCATTTTAAATGGTGATAGATACATTGAAGGGAAAGTTAGTCAAACAGAATTTGAATTAGTAAAATTAGGTGATGAGAATTATTTTAAGATTGAGAGTGGAGGAACTCCAAGTTCAGAAATTGACGAATATTGGAAAGGGAATGTAAGTTGGGCTACTTTAAAAGACCTTCCCGCAGAAGATTTTATAACTTATATAAATTCTACAGAAAGAACAATAACAGAATTAGGACTCTCAAAGTCTTCTGCGAAGATGCTGCCTATAAATTCTGTTTTGGTTTCTTCTCGTGCAACAATCGGGAGAATAGCAATTAACAACATTCCTTTATCTACAAATCAAGGGTTTAAAAATATTGTTATCAAAGATTTTTCTTTAGTTAATCCAAAGTACCTTGCATTTGCCTTGACTAATAAGATTGAGGAGATGAATCAAATTGCTACAGGCGGCACATTTAAAGAGATTTCAAAATCTGCTTTTGCTGAAATAGAAATTCCTCTCCCACCGCTTGATATACAAGAGCAGATAGTAAAGGAAATTGAGGGCTATCAAAAAATTATTGATGGTGCAAAAATGGTTGTTGATAATTATAAACCTACCATAAGCATCAAACCCGAATGGGAAATGGTGGAGTTGGGAAGTGTTTGTGATTTTGTAAGTGGATATGCTTTTGGTAGTAATGATTTTACAAAAAAACACGGTGCGAAATCTATAAAAATAACAAATGTTGGGGTAGGAAGTTTTGTAGAAGTTGACGATGATTATTTACCCGAAAATTTTTCTAAAGAATTTGCTAAGTATGCTGCCAAAGAGGGAGATATTGCTATTGCTTTGACGCGTACAATTATTGATGCGGGTATTAAATTGTGTTTAGTAACGAAAAATTATAATGGAGCATTGGTTAATCAACGTGTGGCTTTGATTAGACCAAAGGAATCTTATGCAATCAAAAACTTTATATATTTTCTGTTGAATACAGATGAAGTTATCGCTTTTGTAAAAGAAGAATCAAAAACTTTAATGCAGCCGAATTTATCAATTAAAGATTTAGCAAAACTGAACATTAAACTCCCTTCAATTAAGGAACAAAATGAAATTGTGGAATTGATTGAAACAGAAAGACAAATTGTACTATCTAATAAGCGTTTGATTACTATTTTTGAGCAAAAAATAAAGGATAAAATAAATCAAGTTTGGGGTATTAAAGGGGAAGTGGTATGATTGAAAGTGAAATGAAAATATTTTTCGCACCCGTTTCAAATGGAGCACTTTACTTCAATTTTGAAAAGTCAGTATTAAAAGGGATTGAAAAGACAGTATTTGGAACTGAAACAATTAAGTACCTAAATACATCGGATGCAAATGTAAAATTGTGGGGTATTAGAGATGCCAAGAAAACAACTTACAATAGAACAAATATTGGTGATTTGGTACTTTTTTACAAAGAAGGAAATATAATAGGTTATTCCAAAGTGCATTCGCTTTTTATTGATGAAGAACTATCAAAAAAAATTTGGGGGATTTTTGAAAATAAGCAAAGAGGAGAAAGGTATTCTTGGTCAAATATAATTGTATTTGAAGATTTCCATAATTGCAATATTCCTTTTACCAAGTTTAAAGAATTGGCTGATTACAGTGATGGTTTTAGCATAAGAGGGTATTTGGAATTTCGTAAGGAAGCAGTTGAGAAAATAATGAAAGATTTTGGCGGGCTAGAAAATTTTTTGATTTTAAATAATATAAATAAACAATTTAATGAAACAGTATCTAAAAGATAATACAAAAGTAAGAGAGGATATTCTTAATCAAAAACTGTTTTTTGAATTAAAGGAGGCATCGGCAAGGCAAAAGGTTCATCTGAAGATTCACCTATCAGACGTGGATATTGATGGTTTTGATATTATAATTGACAATAATGATGACCTTTTGGGAAAGTATCAACTAAAATCAAGACTTGATGCGGAAACTGCCTATTCTGATATTCATAGTATAATGTTGCGACCGAATAGTTATCTTTTTGATAGTTTTGAGTTTTTTGAGCCGATAGGTTGTGCTTTTGACCACCGAGGAGTTATACTTATTGACGCAGATGTTATTAGTAATAAGATTATTTGTGAATATTCATATTTAGATATTTATATTTTAAGAGCATTAGAATTAGGTATTTTTAAAATCAATAATCAAAGTAAAAGAAAAGCGGAAGAACACTTACGCTTGCTACGATTTAATGGTGTAAATTCAAATGTTAAAGTTGAAACATTAGACTCACTTTTTATCCCCGTGAAAGACGCCGATTCATTGTTAGAAATAATGGGATTTAACTCAATTTATAACACAAATATTCCAAATAATATTCTTGAAATTTCTAAAATAGTAAGCGGCACAAGTCATACGAAATATGAAACTAAAGAGGCGAAAATAGAGGCTATGGGTCCTCGTTGGTCTCATATTCAAAGTGAATTAAAGAAAATTGAACACCCTAAATACCCTCTTAATTGCATCCCACTCAGTGATAAATATTTTGATATTGCACCTCTAAAACCATAATTAAGAGTGACTGTAACAGATGCAAGAAGTATTTTAGAGCAAGACGCTTTTGGTTTAACAGATACGGAAGTTCAAGAAATAATTGATTGGCTTAATTTGATGGCAGATATAGCGATTGAGGCAGTTGAAAAAACAAAATAAAAAATAGTCAAGAATAATTTTCAAATAACAAATATGTCAACACAATTTATAATAATAGTTCTTCAAATAATAATTGCTCTTGTGGCGGCTTATTTGCTTTATTATTCGCAACAAAAGGGAAAAAACCAAGCAGATAAAGAAGATTTAAAAAAATTAACTGAAATTGTTGAAGATGTACGAAAAAAAAATAATGAAGAAATTGAATTACTAAAAGCAAACTTGTCGCTATTTACAGACAAAGAAAAGCAGATATTTGGAACTGAAAAAGAATCTATAGCACTGTTCTTTGCACAACTTAATACTTGGATTTGGGATAGTTTGAATATTTACATTCACGAGTACAATCATTCTAATTATGAAGATATTTCTGAAAGACTTATTTTAATGAGGGATTCTTATAATAAGACTAACGTAGCATTCTCTAAAGTACGTCTAATTGTAAATGACGAGAATTTAATAAAAATTGGACACGAAGTTATTACTGTAACTCTAAAACTTCATCACTTTAAGGAGAATTTATTGAAACGACTTGTATCAACATTGAGTTGGGAAAAAATATTAGTTGACCAAATTTTGAATAAGCAAATTGATTTCAAAACAATGACGAGTGAATTAAGAGATTTTTATCTTGAACGTTCTCAAAAAAACGAAAAAGATAAAAAAGAAATTACAGACGAGTATTTTGCTAAAATTGATGATTTTTTCAAGCCAACGATGGCGGCAGAAAATGCCTTTAAAATAAAAGCAAAAGAATATATAAGAAAATAACTACCCAAACAATCGTTCGGTTTTTTGATACTGTATTTCGGGGGGAGGTTGAGTGGGTTTTTAGGGCATTTTAATGCAACCTATTTATTTGGGGGAGTATTTTTGATATATGACTCTACCGATTGAAAAACACCATTACCTTCGGCTAACTTTTTTCGTTTGTTAGCCTCACGAATAACATAACCACTTGTAGGTCTTGGATTACTATCCTTTCTTCCTTTCGGTCTGCCAAGCAATTTACCTTTAGCCTTAGCCCTTGCAATTCCTTCTATTGTTCTATCTCTAATAATACTTCTTTCAAATTGTGAAAATGCAGATAAGATGTGAAATTGCAATTCTCCCGCAGCAGTTGAGAAGTCTAAATTTTCACTAATTGAAATAAATCCAACTTTTCTTTTTACTAATTCCTCAACATCATTTATCAATTCAGACATTGAACGAGCAAAGCGGTCAAGTTTAAATACAACAATGGCAGAGTATTCTCCTTTTCTAACTCTATTTAACAAGTCTTGCTTGATTGGTCTTGTTTTCCGTGTGCTTTCAATTTCTTCAAATAAGTCAAATTTGTACAGTTTATCTGTCGCATATTGCAACAGTTTTGTTAATTGATTTTCGTTGGTCTGCTTATTGGATGATACTCTGCAATATATTGCTACCTTTTTTGCTTGTGCTATTGTTTCATTATTTTCCATTGATTGCTGATTTTAATTCGTTAAACCCTCTAACCGTTGATGCCAAACCTTTAAATGCTTTACCAAGCAGATATAGTGATAATACACCTATCCCAATGCAAACTGCCGTTTTGATTGTCTTGTTAGACTCTACTACTTGTTTAAACTCTTGGAAATTTGTTTTTATTTTTTCGTTCATTTTCTTCTTTTATGTATGTTATAACTTTATCTGCAATAAATATCCCTAACAAAACACCACCTACAATAAGTATATTACGCAGTGCTTTGTTTTTACCTTGTAGCGTAGAATTTGCGGTTTGCAACTCAATTATTGGTGGTGGAATTGGGTTCGCTTGTATGGTTGTAAAATCAATCATTTTTAATAATTTTTATTTGTTCGTTACCTAAATAAACTACCGTATATTGATAGATGGCGTAATGATTTTTACCATCGTGTACGTTAACGTGATTATGAACGGTGAAATTAAAACCTTTGCCCAAAAGAAACTGTTTGTGAAATATCGCTTCTTTTTTTCCTATCATAATTTCATTGCATATTCTATGGTTAATATGTAACGGCTTATTTATAAAAGCCGAACTATGCCTTAATTCATTTGCCTTTTTATTGTGATACGCAATTCGGTTAGCAGAATTGGCAAAAACTTGATTGATTCTTTTTGGAGAAAATGTTTCGCCCGTCAGTAAATCTTTTCTTATCATTATTTGTTTTTTATACAAATATAGTTTGTGTTGTAATGCTTGTCAATGAAGCAAATTAGCGAAATATGAAAAATGTGAGTTAATGTGTTTTAATACAATTTAATTGCACTTAAATGTTTTTAACATACGATTAACATTCGTATTTATACGCTTTACATATGTAATAAAACGCATTTATATTTTTGAAATATACATTACGTTGTATCATCAATACCGAAAAAACGGTTTTTATCAAGTGAAAGAAGATAATCGGCAAGGTCATACTTTTGTTCTTTGTCTTGTGCCGTAGCGTTCTTTTCTAAATAATCTGAAACCGTAATGTTGAACATAGATTTAAAATACTTCGTTTTATCAAACCATAAATTATATGCACCTAAGTCGGGAAATAAAACTATACCTCGTCCTTTTAATGCTTTAATTTTATCATAAGTAAGATTACTGATACCACCCGTTGCCATCCAAATAAAGTTTGGAAAAAATATGCTTGCGATAATTGCAGTCTTTTCGCTTTCAACAACTGCAATCGGCTTGTTGGGGTATAGATTAAGCAAATGCTCTCCAAACAAACATTTACTAATGTTCTCGTTAGGTATGTTTAATTTGTTATGTACCCAAGTGATGTGATTGTATGGTTCTTTAATACGCTTGCCATTATGTTTGTTATAAAGCATTATTTTGCCCGTTCTTACATTATTGATGCAATCAATATACCAAAACAAGTTAGCACCATACCATTGCTTAGAACTGCCAATTTTGTATAAATCAATCAGCCCATCTGTAACTTCATTTCCGAATTGCTGCTTTAGGAAACTTACTAAATTGTTTGCTCGGTTCTTTTTAAGACTTTGTGGTAGGTAGTGAGAAGGTATGAATTGAATTTTCACTTCCTTCCTTTCGGGTACGTTATAAATAAAATCTGATTTTGATTGAAGGTTTGGTAAAAATGTTTCTGAACACGAATGACAATAGCCAAATTTGACACAATTCTCAAACGGCACGAATTTCCCATCTTTATTACTCTTGCCGCACGGACAAGTTTCAACCTTAAAACGGTTTTTGCTATTTAGTTTTAATTTTATGTCAGTCATATGTTATGAATTGAATGGTTGTAATTGTAGCCGCCTATATAAGGGGTTGCAATGATGCAACGTTTGTAAATTCACTTACAAAGGTTTTTACAATTACAAAGATTTTGTTAAAATTATTTATCCGATTCTTCTTGCTCGTCAGTCTGATTATCCGTAGGAGCAATAAAATACTTTATTGCCTTACTGCTCTTATCTTTTTCCAAGTAGCAATCTTTACCGTTATGGTCTTGCAGTGTCATTTTGGTTTGACAAATTTCTTTAAGCCTATCTTCTAAAGTTTTTTCCGAAGCCCCCAATTCTTCCATCAATTTATCCAATAGTTCACGTCTTAACACTTGTGAGCCATCACCTAAATACATTTCCAAATGCTCACAGACTACATTTAAGTCAGCCTTTTGTTTTTTTCCATTCATAACCACTTGTATGTCGTCAGCATCTGCTAAAATCAATCCTTTCTGTTCTTCAGAATATTTGGCATAGAAGGGAATGTGTCGGGCGGTACTGCGGCATTTCAAATACCTTATTTTTATTAGGTCAGTATCGTTGTTGTTAGAATCCTTTTCATAGGAAACTTGCATTACTGTACTTGCCTTATTCATTAACTCCGTTCCAAAATGACCTCTTGCTTTTTCACTCTTAGGATTTTCGTGAATGAGGCAAAGGAATACAACATCGTGTTCATTTATCGCCACGTTCATTAGGTCAATTAACTCCATACTTTTGTCAGTCTTGTTAAAATCCTCAATGCAGTCAGTTGAAACATCTAAGGTAATAAAGAGTGGATTTTTTGTTTCTCGCTTTAGTAGTTTTAAAAACTCGTCCAATACACTAAAACGCTCTTTTCGTGGTATTTCTAAAAGTGAAATATATTTAAAATTGTGAGGATGTTCGTGTTTCTCATATCCCGCTTTCATTTGAATACATTGCAAGGCATAAGGAAATTGTTCCGATTGATTTCTTTCAGTATCAACATACACAATGGTGTAATTAGCATCAAAATTCTCACGTTTGTAACCTAATAGTTCATTATTGTAGCCGTTTATTTTCAACATTGCAGCACAGATAAATTCTGCCAATCTGCTTTTATGAACTCCCGCTTGACCTTGTATAACATTTATGGTGTGGGGAAATATAATTGCGTTACCGTTTTGCCTTAGAATAGGGTCTGAAAACTGTATATCTCTTTCTTTGATTTTTTTTATTTTTTCGGCAGTCATCATTATTTTATTTAAAAAATCAGAAGGTTTATTCAATGTGTTGGTTACACGTTCTACTTCCTTTTGTAATCCTTCGGAAGTAATACCATTTTCATTATTAGCATCGTTCGTAACGAGCCCGTTTTGTTGTTCGCTCATTATTTCTTGCTTTTATAGGTTTTTACTTCCTCGTTTATTTCGTCAAGGCTTTTTACTTTAGTTTCAGATAGTACTTTAGCGTATATCATTGTTGTCTTAATATTTTTATGTCCAAGCATTTTTGATATCGTAAATATGTCAGCCCCTTTATTCAGAAGCAACGTTGCGTAGGTGTAACGAAAACTGTGTAGCGTAATTTTCTTGTTAATTCCCGCTCTTAAAATCCACCTTTTAAGTTTGTCGTTATTGTTATCAGAATACTTTAGCCCTTCAAACACTCGTTCAGTTGATTTGCCTCTCTCTCCAAGCAACTTAACTGCTGTTTCACTTATTGGGTGCATAATAACATCTACTGTTTTCTTTTGAATGATATGAATAAAATGTCCGCTTTCAGTTTTTTGGATATCTCCCCAAGTCAAACTTTCTATATCAGACCATCGTAAACCCGATAGTGCTGAAAAAATGGCGGCATTTTTTAATGCTACCAAATCACATTCAGTTTGAGCCAATAGTTGCAATTCTTCTTGTGTTAAAAACTCACGTTGAGCATATTTTCTATTTAATTGTTCTCTCATTATTTCTTGCTTTTATAGGTTACTACTTCCTCGTTTATTTCGTCAAGGCTTTTTACTTTTCTTTTAGCAACATACTGCTCTAATTCCTTTTTTGAAAAAAGGAGTTTACGTTTGCCGCTGCGGTAAAAAGGTAAATCCCCCTTTTCTGCCTTAGAGTAAATTGTGTTCAGTTTGAGTTTAAGAAAAGATGCTGCTTGTTCAGCCGATAGAAAATCCTCGTCCATATTAGGCTCTTTAGAGGATTTGCCTTTTAATAATTGTTCCATTGCTTCTTTGGCTGCGGAACGGACTACCACGTTTATGTGGTGGTAGATTTGCGGTAGTAAATCACTTACTGTTACTTGTTCTTGTTTCATTTGACTTGATTTTAATTGTTATTATTAAATACAAGGCAAACGTAAACAAGGTCCTATACCCCATTCAATACCCTAAATGGTTGGGGTATAAAAAGGGTATTGCTTTTTTATTTTTTTTGTGGTTCTGCATCCTTTTTTCGGAGGTTCGGAACAATAAATTCCGCAACATCCTCTAAAATTCTTTTTCCCTTTGGTGGTTCTGCATTAGATTTTTTTAATACTTGAGAAATAGTACTTATGTTAAGTTGTTCAATTTCGCCTTGCTTATTTTTTATGACGAAGTTTGTTGTAATCCAATTAGCTAATGATTCAAGTGTAGCAACGTTTATCTTTGAATTATATCTTAATCGTTTAAATAATTCCGCTAATTGATTTGCTTGACCATTAAAACAAAGTGGGACAGTTAATTCTCCTTTAAAAAACAGAGTGAATATAGATGGGTGTTGTTCTGTTGCAAAATAGGCTTTCAATTTTTCTTGTAATGTATTAGCAAAATTTATTTCCATTTCAACAGTTTTAAACTTAGGGGCGGTGGGTTGTATATTTTCTTCCCGCAAGTTATCAGTTGTTGAATCTTCATTATAAGCCTTATTCAATAAGAATACTCTATTTCTCTCAAGCCAATTAACCATTTTTTCCAATCTAATTTGCTCAAATGGTAGTAAGCGGACTTTTACAAAATCGTAAACTAAAAATTCAATCAAACCAAGAAAGTTATCCTTTGTTGCATAATAATTCCCCAAGAATAAAACTGATTGATAAGAAAGCAAAGGTTCAATTTTATACAAATCTATAGTCAATAGTTTATAGCCTAAGTAAGTGTTATACAAATTATAATACGAGGGGATAATGAAGTTTCTATGCTTTTGGTGTTCCAATGTATCAATTCCTTCCTCATTCAAAAATTTAATTAGAAATTCTTCTTCTAACTTTATAAAATCCAAATCCCTAAGATGTTCGGGAACTTGGTCAATGTTAGACTTATACTTGTCCATTAAACTATCAAGTATTTCAAAGGCATCAACATCATAAACGTGTCTTACTACTGTTGGAAAATTATATTCTGTTGGTTTCATAATTCAATTTCTATAAGGTTAGCAGCATTTACTTTAGTTTCTGATAGAACTTTAGCGTATATCATTGTTGTCTTTATATTTTTATGTCCGAGCATTTTTGATACCGTAAATATATCAGCACCTTTATTTAGCAGCAACGTTGCATAAGTGTGGCGAAAATTGTGTAGAGTAATTTTCTTGTTAATTCCCGCTCTTAAAATCCATCTTTTTAATTTATCGTTATTGCTATCAGAATACTTTAATCCTTCAAATACTCTTTCAGATGGCTTACCTTTCTCGCCAAGCACCTTAACGGCTGTTTCACTTATTGGGTGCATAATTACATCTACTGTTTTCTTTTGAATAATGTGAAGAAAATAACCACTTGCCGTTTTTTGAATATCTCCCCACGTTAAACTTTCTATATCAGACCATCGTAAGCCCGTTAGTGCTGAAAAAATGGCTGCATTTTTTAATGCCTCTAAATCACAATCTGTTTGTGCTAAAACTTGTAATTCCTCTTGTGTTAAAAATTCTCGTTTGCTTTCTTTTTGCTGAATACCCTTTATATGGCGTAAAGGATTTTCATTCAGTAACCGAGCATCAAACGCTTCGTTTATTGCACAACGAAATTTATTGAAGTAACTAAGTGCTGAGTTTTGAGATAAACGCAATCCTTTAACTGTGTTCAATCGGTTTGCTTGTAAAAGGTATTCTTTGAACTTATTACAAAAATCCTCTGTTAATTCGCCCATTTTACATTTGCCACCCGTAAATGATTTTAAGTAATGTAAGGCACTTAACCAATTACCATAATTGCCATCACTTTCTTTGCGTTTATCGCATAAGCCTTGAAAAAACTCTATAAAATCTCGTTTCTTATTTTGAGAGTTAAAAATGCCATCTTGTTCATTAAGAATATCTTTTTCCCTTTTATTCTTTAATCCCTCTGCAAAAATCAAATTTTCTTTATTATGGAGTTTCTGTTCTTGAGTTTTTGGTTTTTCATACAGATAACGGTTAAGATATTCTCTGCGGGTAAACTTTCCATCACCACCTTTAATTGGAGGATAAAAATCCAAATACAAACTTTGTTTGTCATTGGCTATTTTCTTTTTTCTTAAATGCACACCCATTTTCTATTTTATTAAATTATTTATTACTTGTTTTTTTATTATCACTTTTCCTCCAAGTTTTGAAGGTTTAATTGTTTTGTTTTTAATGTACCTATACAAACTCATTCTACTGATACCAAGTAGCAAACACGTTTCTTTAATACTTAAATAATCCTTTGACTGAATTAACTGCATATCAATCCCTACTGACTTTTGATATTCTTGTACTTGTGCTTTCTCAACCTTCTCATTTTTCTTGTTTAACTTGTATGCTTTGCTTGCACATTTATGTGAGCAAAATTTTGTAACCGTAGTTTTTGCAATAAAACCTTTATTGCATTGTAAACAGATTTTAGGTATTGTTATGTTGCTGCTCATTTAGTATTATGTTGTATAATTTTGTAACATAATGTAACAAACTGTAAATCCTTTGAATTGAAATAACCAAAAAATTGTACCCCATTACATCAAGGTACAACAAAGATACAATAGTTTAATTGGTTAATGCAAATAGATAGGAGTAAAAAGAAATCAACAGACGCTCTGAAAGTGTTTATAATAAAGAGTTTGGTGTGATTAAGTGTTATTTATTCGTATAGACTAATACGGTGGCTACTTTCCGATACAAAAACGTGTAAAGATCGAATCCAACAGATCTTCATTTGTTACTTCTCCGGTGATGCTTCCCAATTCATCTAAAGCATAACGTATATCCAGTGCTAATAGGTCACCGGGAACTTTGGCATTTAATCCGTTTGAAACCTTGATCAATGCCTCGTAGGCTTTTCTTAATGATTCGGCATGACGCGCGTTGGTAACAACCGTTTCGGTTGCATTAACCGTTCTGTTATCAAACAAACTCACCAAGCGTTTCTTAAGTGCATTGATGTTCTTATGTTCCTTGGCAGAAATATAGATCACATCTTTAAAATCAACGAATTCTTTTCTTAACTCCTCTTCACCTTCTACATCTATTTTATTGGCCACTATCACCAATTGCGATTTACCAATATGTTGTTTGATCAGATCGATCTCCAATTTCAGATCGCCACTGCTTAATTCATGCGAATCAAATAAATAGATAACAATGGCCGATTTTTTAATTACTTCAAAAGCCTTATTAACGCCCATCTGCTCTATTATATCTGTTGTTGTGCGAATACCGGCTGTATCAATAAATCGGAACAATACGCCTTCAATAACAATTTCGTCTTCGATCACATCACGTGTTGTGCCTGGAATTTCACTTACAATGGCTTTATCATCATCTAACAATACATTCAATAAGGTTGATTTTCCCGCGTTTGGCTTACCAACTATGGCTACCGGAATTCCATTCTTGATAACATTTCCAACATCAAAACTATCTATCAGTTTTTGAATGATACCCGAAATTTGAGCAATTAATTTTTTAAGATCGCTTCTGTCTGCAAACTCAACATCCTCTTCACTAAAATCCAATTCCAACTCTATCAACGAGGCAAAATTGATCAGATGATCACGTAATACTTTTATTTTACTGCTAAATCCGCCGCGCATTTGTTGCATGGCTACCTGATGCGATACGGCAGAATTACTGGCTATAAGATCAGATACGGCTTCAGCCTGACTCAGATCTAATTTCCCATTCAAAAAAGCGCGCATGGTAAATTCACCGGGCTCTGCCATGCGGCACCCATTTTTTAAGAACAAGGCAATTACCTGCTGCAAAATAAATAATGAACCATGGCAGGAGATCTCTACCGAATCTTCTCCAGTGTAAGAGTGCGGGTTTTTAAAAACGCTTACCAATACTTCATCCAAAACTATTCCATCATGAGCAATAACACCAAAATGTATAGTATGTGAACTTTTATCACTTAAGGTTTTCTTTTTAAGATCACGGGTGAAAAAGAAATTCTCTACCACAGAAAAAGCCTTTTTTCCGCTAATTCGTATCACGCCAATAGCACCAACACCGTTTGGTGTGGCTAATGCAATAATGGTATCGTTCTGCTGCGCTTTCACTTATTAAATGTAACTATTTTTAATAATATAAAGCACTAAATAGCAAGGAAATTAAACATTGAACTGAACTTTTCGTATTTTTAAATAAACTTAAAAACATGAAAAAACTTTTAGCAGTAGCAGCATTTACGCTTGTTACATCTTTTGCTTCGGCACAGCACAAAATGGATAGCGATGGTAAAACTTTGCGAAATTCAAGTAACACATCTGTTGGTAGAATAGATAGCGATGGCAAAACTATACGCAATTCCAGCAACAGTTCAGTTGGACATGTTGATAGTGACGGTAAAACCATTCGTAATTCCAGTAACTCATCTGTATTGAGAATTGACGGTAACGACATCCGTAATTCAAGTAACAGCACCATTGCAAAAATGAGTGATGTGACCAATGACATTAAAGGAGCTAAGCCAGAAGCTGTTTATGTAGCATTATGGTGGTTTATTGTTAAAGGAAATAAATAAAACAAATTCGCATTTAAAACTCCTGTAAAAGCAGGAGTTTTTTATTACCCTACTTTACTCCAATCGGGTCTGTTCTTATATTTTAAAGCGATCTCGTGTTTATACAAAGCATTTTTTGGTAATGCCAATTCACCATCTTCCTCCAATATTTGCTGCGCCGCATTGCGCGCCATTTGTAATATTTGTCCGTCCTTTGCCAGATCGGCCAAACGAAGATCCAATACCCCACTCTGTTGCGTGCCTTCAATATCTCCCGGACCGCGTAATTTCAGATCCACTTCGCTGATCTCAAATCCATCATTGGTACGAACCATGGTCTCCATGCGCGTTCTGCTATCCTGCCCTAATTTATATCCGGTCATTAAGATACAATATGATTGTTCGGCGCCTCTTCCTACTCTACCTCTTAATTGATGTAACTGCGATAAGCCAAAACGTTCGGCACTTTCAATTACCATTACACTGGCATTTGGCACATTTACGCCAACCTCAATAACCGTAGTTGCAACCATTATTTGCGTTTCACCTTTTACAAAGCGCTGCATCTCAAATTCCTTTTGCTCGTTGGTAAGTTTACCGTGCACAATACTAATTTGGTACTGCGGTGGTGGAAACTCTGCAATTAAATGATCATGACCTTCTTGCAGATTTTGATAATCCATCTTTTCACTTTCTTTTATTAATGGATATACCACATAAACCTGACGACCTAATTGAACTTGCTCTTTCATAAAGCCGAACAAACGCAACCGTTGTGATTCGCTGAAATGCATGGTTTTTATAGGTTTTCGTCCGGGTGGCAATTCATCGATCACACTTGTATCCAAGTCGCCATAAAGTGTCATGGCCAATGTGCGTGGTATTGGCGTTGCCGTCATAATTAATATATGCGGCGGCTGTGTATTCTTTTTTGCTAGGCGAGCACGCTGTTCAACACCAAAACGATGTTGCTCATCAATAACAACAAATCCTAAATTTTGAAAAACAACTTTATCTTCAATTAAGGCATGTGTTCCAATCAACAGGTTTATCTCACCATTGGCAATACCGTTTAAAATACTTCTGCGTTCTTTTGTTGTGCTCGATCCGGTTAGTAACGCAATTTTCACCGGCATATCTTTTAAAAGCTCCATGAAGGTTGCAAAATGTTGTTGTGCTAAAATTTCTGTTGGTGCCATCATACATGCCTGAAAACCGTTATCATTAGCCAACAACATGCACATTAAGGCCACCAAGGTTTTCCCACTTCCAACATCACCTTGCACTAAACGGTTCATTTGCTTACCGCTACCGGTATCTGTTCGTATTTCTTTGATCACACGCTTTTGTGCCTGCGTTAATTCAAAGGGTAAATAATTATTAAAGAAATCATTGAACAACTTGCCAACTTTTGAAAAAACAAAACCTTTTACAGTGTTGGCTCGTACTTTATTTAAACGTAACAAGCGCAACTGAACATAAAACAACTCTTCAAATTTCAAACGCAATTCAGCGGCCATCAAATTTTTATAACTATCCGGAAAATGCAATTGATGCATGGCGGCAAACCTGCCGATCAATTTAAAATCACTGCGTATTTCGTCGGTTAAATTCTCATTAATGTGTGACGGTTGAATTTGCAGGAACAATTGCTTCATCATTTTTCTGAATGCATTTGTATCCATACCCCACACCTTTAGTTTTTCGGTGGTGTTATAAACAGGCTGAAAAGAAGATGGAGGACTTTTATCCCATTCACTTGCTAACTCCATTTCGGGATGGGCAATATTGAATTTACCTTTGAATTCAGTGGGCTTACCATACACAATATATTCAACACCAACCTGTAATTTACTGGCCATCCATTGATGCCCTTTGAACCACACCAAGTCAATGAATCCGCTTTGATCTTTAAATTTAACCACCAGGCGTTTGCTTTGACGTTCGCCAAACATTTGCATGCCTTCAACCGTTCCTCTTAATTGAACCGGAACCGATTCTTCAAAAATACTTTTAATGGTATGAAATTTTGTGCGATCAACATGCCTGAATGGAAAATGAAATAACAGATCGCGAAAGGTAAAAATGCCCAATTCGGTCTTTAACAGATCGGAGCGTTGCGGACCGATACCTTTTAAATATTCGATTGGTGTATCAAGCATTAGTGAGTTCTAAAATTACTACAAGCTTCTTGTTGAAACAATTAATTACAAAAATTACAATTGAAGAGTTATACACCTAATTTTGTTAGAAATGAAGCGCGTTTTAATTACCATAATTATAATGATAGGTTGTGTTCAGTTACGGGCGCAATTTTTGGATTCGCTTCATCAGATATTTAACAGCAGCAGCAGTATTGATGCGCGTTTGGAATCACGTTGGAGTTTTATTCGTAACGAAGCCATTACTGTTACAGGTGTTCGATTAGGTGTTGCCTATCATCGTAAATTACGCATTGGTGGTGGATTAAGTTGGTTGCAAACAAACCGACCGGAAATTTTCAGGGAAGTGAATGAATTAGGTGTTGAACAAGATGTTACGCGCTATTTAAAGTTTGGGTACTTGTGTTATTATATTGATTTTGTTTATTATCGCACCAAACGCTGGCAATTGAGTGTGCCCATACAACTTGGCACAGGTATGTCGTGGTTTCAAAAAGAACAGGTTTATCACACCAATATAAAAGATAAAAAATACTTCCTTTTATTGTATGAACCAGGGATAACGGTGCAATTTAAAATATTCAGATGGATAGGCTTGGGTGGCGATGTGGCATTTAGGTTTGTAATGCGAAATCAAAAAAAAATAGGCGAACAATTAAATTCGCCTACTTTGAGTGGAAAGATCTTATTTTGGCCTGATCAGTTGTTTTACGAATTAGCTCCTAAAAACAAACTCACCAAGCTATACGGACCAGCCGAATGGTAATATTATGCAATATTTATCGCCTCGTAACACTTTAGATCGCCTGCAGTGCCCATATAATTAGCATCTACATCAACCAATCCGATTTTTTTTACCTGTTCCTTGGTTAAAGGTTTTGCTAAATACCAACGATCATCCTGTACTTTCAGATCAATTTCTTTATTTGCGATCAATTGATTTAACTGTTTTTGAGTTAAAAATAAAACTCCCTCTTCTTCATCTTCACTCTCAGAATTTAATATAGTGCCCACCAATTGTAACTTCGGAACATCCGGCTTATATTTAAATTCAAGATCCTGCGATGCATTGATCTCAATATACTGTATACCTAAAACGTGTAACTCTGCCATTTCGTAAAATTTTATGCAATTTTATAAAAATAAGGCCATTAAAACAATTATTTAAAGCCTCATTTTATCAAAAATTACAAGTTTTTAAATGAATTTTAACCGATTGTTGAAAACAAAGGCGTTTAAAAATAAAACGCAGGCTTTATTATAGCGTTTGTTCCTGCAAGGCCAAATAAACTTTTCGCCACTCCAAGCCTTTGGTATTATTGGCTAATCTATCGCTATGAAAAACTGTTATAAATTCGCCTGAATACAGCTTTACCTCCTTTAAGGTTTGCTCAATTTTTTCAATGGCCAATTTGGTGTCATTTTCCGAATCTTTTTCAAGCGCAACATCGGTTAGGCAAAAAGGATGCAAGGTAAGCGAGGTTTCCTGTTCTTCAGAAATATTGTACCATTTGTAAGGAAAACAAACACTGGCGCGGTATCCATTCATATTGGCATAACCCAAACTATAATCGTGTTTGATACCCGATTGAATAAGGGAACTGTATGTTTTTGGGAAACTAAGCATTCCAAAATGCTGGCGCGAATGCATCACCTCTTTATGCGTAATGGTTGCCAACCTTACTATTTCAATTTTTAATTGCTGAATATTAAAGTTTGAAGCAAATGACGGATGAATGCCTGTTAACGAGTAATCTGTTAAATGTTTGATCAATGATTGAAAGTTCAAATTGCTGGATGGGTGGTTCTTGTCATTGACCCCATAATCGCCCAACAAAAAAAAGTAAATAACCTTACTGCTGAATTTTTTATGGGTATCAACTAAAAACTGGTAACAATCAAACTCATCATTTTCATTCAAAAAAACAGTGCGAAATCGTTCGCCAAGCTGCTTAAAATTTAAGCTTTTAAGATCACTGTAAAAACCCGCCAATGTTCTAACAAAGCCCTTGTATTTATATTTATAGGCACTATCAATATCAATTGTTGTGGTAATTACAGTTTTGTGATCTTTAAACTCAATTTGAGGTTTTTTTGCAACCAGCAATTTCTTTATTTCTGCCAACCAAATATTTATGAGCGGTTTGTTCAAGAAATCGTTTTGCCAAGCCAAACTGCTTCGATGATCAAAAACATTATACTTATTGGCCTTAAAAGGTAAATATTCTTCATAGCGCGATAGCAGCCAAAACGAAGCAGCTAAAACATCAAACGGTACATCTCCTTTTGCATTTTTAAAAAAATACTTGAAATAGGATTCGTGTTGGTTAACCTCAATAAAATAATCTTTGATGCCATATTCGAACAACATAACATGCGGTAAAATATGTATTCCACCGGTTAAGTTTTTATTAGAATAATTGATCTTTGGTAGTTCACTCGCATTAAAAACTTCCTCATTGGTTGTAAGTTCATACTTTAAACCCAATATGTTAACCAATAAGGTATTCAAGGTATAGGATAAGCGATTGCTCGATCTAGCTGAATATATAAGTAGTTGCTGTATGTGAAATTACTTTAAAGCATAATTACATCTTTAAATGACAAATTCGTATTTGCTTATGCAAAACAAATTAAAAAACACCTGTTAATATGTTATCCTACCGATGCAATTATGAAGCTGAACTATCTATAAATTAGAGAAAATTATTTATAATGACAGATATATCAACTTTTTTTGCAGCTGTTGATTTTAGTGAGATCGTACAAACCGAATTAAACCCTTTGCAATTCGGTAATGTTTTTCAAATATATAAGCAAGGCGATGATTTTCCGGAATTGGAAAATATTGATATTGCTATTTTGGGTGTTGCCGAAAGTCGTAATGCTATTAATAATCAGGGATGTGAATATGCCGCCAACGCTGTACGTAAATATTTATATCAACTATACAGTGGCGAGTTCAATGCCAGAGTTGTTGATCTGGGTGATATCAAAGCCGGACACAGCACTGAGGATACTTATTTTGCCGTACGCTCAACATTGGATGTTTTAATTAGAAAGAATATCATTCCTGTAATTATTGGCGGCTCGCAAGACCTTACCTATCCTCAGTTTTTAGGTTATAAGGATCTGGAACAAACCATTAACATTGTGAGCATTGATAGCGTTTTTGATATTGGTAACCCTGAAGAAGATATAAATAATCACTCGTATTTAGGTAAGATCATATTACACCAGCCAAATTATTTATTTAACTACAGTAACATAGGCTATCAAACTTATTTGGTTGATCCCTTAAGTTTAAAAATGATGGAGCGCCTGTTTTTTGACGTGTACCGCTTGGGTCAAATCCGCGATAAGATCGAAGATTCTGAACCGATCATCCGTCAGGCTGACATGATCACGTTTGATATAACTGCAATAAAGAATGCCGATGCACCTGCTAATCCGCATGCCTCGCCAAATGGTTTATATAGCGAAGAAGCTTGTCAAATGATGCGTTATGCCGGTATGAGCGACAAACTATCGTCTATTGGTTTTTATGAGTTGAACCCTGAATTTGATATTGGCGGAAAAACCTCGCATTTATTAGCTCAAATGATCTGGTGCTTTTTAGATGGCTTTTATAATCGCAAGAACGATTATCCGAGTCGCAGTAATACCGATTATTTAAGATTTCATGTGGTATTGGAAGATAAATACGATATAAACTTTTATAAAAGTAAAAAAAGCGACCGTTGGTGGATGGAGATCCCTTACCCTTCGCATAAAGACCTGAAGTTTGAGCGTCATACCTTGATACCTTGTTCACCTAAAGATTATGACATGGCAATGAATAATGAGATACCCGACAGATGGTGGCAAACTTATCAAAAACTATCCTAAAACACCTTAGTAACTTATTGATTTAAAATATTTTATTAAATTTATAATGATTTATAGGAGATTTTAAAAAGTTTAAGAATCAAATTTAAATTTTAAAATATGAATTTTAAGAAAGTATATTTTTTAATTCTTTTTATTGTAAGTTTATCTTCTAGGTCTGCGGTATAGACTGCAACTTCTTGTCCGGCAACATTAGGCACTTCACCCTATCCATTTTGGAACGGATCAACGCAATTAACTTCAGCTAATTTAACAAACGGGGATATTCTAGTTATACCTGCTGGGTGCACCATAACCATTAGCAGTGGAGTTAATTTCACAAAAAACATAACCATACAATTAAATGGCTGTTTAAACTTTTCCAACTCAGGCGCATCTTTGGATCTCACGGCTTCTTCTATGATTGTGGCAACAACAACTACTGGCTGCATTACAGGTGTAAGTTCTTCTAACCAAAAAAAAATAGGTACTGGCCCTGCAGAGTATAAAGGTCCTGACCCAATTAACGGACCCTTTATAATAAGTAATGGGTTTTTACCAATTGAATTAATAGCTTTTACGGGTAATTTAGAAGTAAAGGTTGTTTTTTTAAATTGGAAAACAGCAACTGAAACGAACAATGCTTACTTTGAAATTGAAAAAAGCTCTGATGGAATAACATTTACTAAGATCAACAGCATTAAATCTAAAGCTAATGATGGAAATAGTGTAGTGATGTTGGATTATGAAGCAGTTGATAATGACCTAAAACATCCTCTTTATTATTACCGTTTAAAACAAGTTGATCATAATGGAACTTATATATATAGCAACTCAATTTCAGTAAAAAATCATTCGCCTGAATTAAAGATCTATCCTAACCCTAACAATGGTACATTTTGGATAGATGTGCCAACTGCTAAAACAAATCAAAAAGTAAGTGTAAAAATTTACGATCAACTTTCTAACGAGGTATTAAATAACGAATACACCGTTGTGAACGATAATATTACCGGTGCATCGGTAAAATTGAACCAAGCAAACCATTAGCTAAAGGCGCCTACATGGCTTTGATCAATTTTGAGGGAACAGAATACCGCCTTAAAATGGTTGTGAATTAACATATCGATCATTCCTTTCAAATTACCTTATTTACCTCCGGTGTAAAAACACTGTTTTTATTATGCTATACCTTTAATTTTATATCAAAATACAATTATGAGGTACATTTTATTCGCGCTGATCTTTTTAGGCAATATCCTTAATGCACAATCACCATACAAAAACGGTAATTCTTTGATCAATGCCATGTATCAGAAATATGAAAATAAGTGGTATAAGAACTTTTCCTTCAGTCAAACAATGGAATTTTATAGAAATGACTCCATTATCAAAAAAGATGTTTGGCATGAAATAGCCTCTTTGCCGGGTAATTTGCTCATTAAATTTGGTGAGAAGGATTCAAAGGACGGTGTTTTGTTCAGCAATTTCATGGTCTATTCTTTTCAAAAAGATAAAGAAATGCACTCCTCTCCAATGGTTCATGATCTGTTATTGGTTGGACTAGATGTTTACTTTTACAAACCCGAATTTACCTGTCACCTATTGGATTCGTTGGGTTATGACCTTTCTAAAATAAGGGAAGATGTATTTGAAGGCCGTAAAGTTTATGTTGCAGGTGCTGAAAAAAACGACTTGGAAAGCAATCAGTTTTGGATTGATGCTGAACGCTTATACATGCACAAGATCATTTACAAAAAGAAAGGTAAAGTGAGCGAAGTTGTTTTTGCAGATTATGAGAAAATGAAAAACTACTGGGGATCAAAAACCATTATCTTTAAACAGAACGGGAAGTTGAATTTAATTGAACGGTATTATGATATTAAATTTCCGAAAAACACTAATATCAATTACTTCAATCCTATAATGTTTGATAAAACAACATTAGAATAACGCCTTTTTGAAAATTTGAAATATCCATGTTTAATTCGAAGAAATAATAACCATTAAACTTTTAACCTAAGCACTGCAATCTCTAAGATCAATAACGCTTAAATAAACTTTTCCATTTAATTCGGTAAAATACAATCTTAACATTGTTGTATCTCCATGTTTAGTTACAAAACTAACAAATACACTTTTTTTTAAACTTTGATCTACCTGTTTTAATGACAATAGCAATTTTTCGTCTGCCTCAGTTCCATCCCTTGATAAATTGTTAGAATATAAATCCTGTAATAAAGTTTGTGAGCCTTTTAAATTAAATAGATAATAACCTTCTAAATTCTCGCTGCATGGATCGATATTAATTGAGTTGATGAACACTCTGTTTTTCACAAAGGATATATCTCTGCACAAAAACAAAAAAGGTGTTTTACCTATTAGATCTTCTTTGCTTTTTAGCTTTTCTATATTTGTATACGGACCTTGATCAGACTCCAAACAAAACACCCCATTATTCCGATCAATAAATTTTTCAACCTCGTCTAAACTTGAAAAAAAAGAATGCAGCGAAGTATCGGCTGATGGGAACGTTTTAAACTCTTCACGTGCATCAAACGTACTATCAATTGAAGTAATTGATATTGACCCTTCAGTGCTGCTAACTTTCTTAACCTCATTCTGACCTCCATTCGAACAACTTGATACGACGAGAACAATAAATAATAAACAAATACTCCTCATTGCAAATCAAAAAAATTAAATTCTTTTTAATTCTATTAAAAGCACATTCAACATCTCATCCGTAAAATCCAAATGCGTTACCATTCTGATGGTTTGCTTGCCAAAGGCCGCAACTTTAATTCCTTTTGATGCCGCTTTCTCTATGAATTGTTCTGCATTCATCCCGGGCTTCAGATCAAAGATCACAATATTAGTATCAACCGGCAGTACATTTTCTACAAATGATAAACCTTTTAAAGCCTCCCCTATTTGTTTCGCTTTTAAATGATCGTCCTTCAAACGCGTAACATGATTATCCAACGCGTAAATACCTGCTGCCGCTATATAACCAACTTGGCGCATTCCGCCACCAAATAATTTTCTCACTTTTCGGGATTGTTTAATAAATGCTTTATTTCCTAATAATATCGATCCTGAAGGCGTTCCTAATCCTTTACTCAAACAAATTGAAATTGAATCAAACAATTCGCCATATTGTTGAGGCGTTTCACCTGTTTCAACCAAAGCATTAAATAAGCGGGCGCCATCTAAGTGCAAATTAATTTGCGAAGAACGACAAAATTCAGAAATGGCTTTTATTTCGTTTAATTTATAATAGCTCCCACCCGCTTTATTCACCGTATTTTCTAAACTCACCAATTTACTTCGTGTGAGCCAATCTTGGTCGCCATTCACATTATCTTTTATCTGCTGAACAGTAATTCTTCCTCTGTCTCCCTGAATTAATTTTGCCTGAACACCTGAATTGCGCGCTAATCCTCCTCCCTCGTAATGGTAAATATGACTGTTCACATCGCAAAGCACTTCATCACCCGGGCGTGTATGAACATTAATGGCTATTTGATTGGTCATGGTGCCACTCGGACAAAACAAGCCCGCCTCATGCCCGAACATATTTGCCAGCTTTTGCTCTAATTTAATAACGGTTGGATCTTCATTAAACACATCATCGCCTACTTCCGCACTCATCATGGCGTCCATCATTTCCTTTGTTGGCTTTGTAACAGTATCGCTTCTTAGGTCAATTATCATTTTAAATTGTATTTATAAATTTCAATTACTTTTTTCTTAAGATCATCAACCCATCTCTAACCGGTAATAATAAACTTTCTACGCGTTCGTCTTTTGAAACAAACTCATTGAATGAATGAATCAGCTTTGTATCCGCATCCATTTTACCAACTTCCTCTACCACCTTTCCGCTCCATAACACATTATCTGCAATGATCAATCCACCTTTCCGAACTTTAGTAATAACGGCATCATAATAATTTTGATAGTTCTTTTTATCGGCATCAATAAATACCAGATCAAACACGTCATTTAACTGCGGGATGATGGTTAATGCCTGTCCTTGTAACAATTCTATTTTATCAGAATAGTTTGATTCACTAAAAAACTTTTTGGCAAAAAAATTCGTTTCCTCATTCGGGTCTATGGTCATTAATTTACCGTTTTCTGCTAAGCCTTCTGCTAAACATAAAGCCGAATAGCCGGTGTAAGTGCCTATTTCAAGGATTCTGTTCGGGGAAATTAACTTAGATATAAAACTCAAAAATCGTCCTTGTAAATGTCCGCTTAACATACGTGGCTGCGGCACTTTTAAAAATGTTTCACGATTCAGCTTTTTCAATAATTCACTTTCATCCTGCGAATGATTTTCGCTGTAAAACTGAATGGCCTTTTCAATAAACTCCATGCATTAAAAATACTATTAATTGAATTAAATAAAAATAGTTGTATACAGTTAGATCAATTATATTTAAATTTTATTTATTCACATTTAAAAGCATGAACAAAAAACAATTTCTAATAAAAATTATCACCTTAATCATTTTTTTAGCCCAAACTAATTTATTGCTTGCGCAGAAAAAAATGCCGCCAATTAAATATTACACTGTTGAAGGATATCTAACCCACACCTCGCAATACTGCGGTGGAATTGCACCTTCTAGGGAAGAGGAAAGCGAGCTACATACACCCAAACCGTATTATACAAAGCTATATTTACGAAAAGGGACAAAAAACTCAACTAAAAAACCATTAATTGACAGTGCGGTGACAGATAACAAAGGGCGTTTTGAGTTTACGGTACCCGCAGGAGATTATGTGATCATAATGCCGTATCAAAAAGATAAAAAGATCCTCACAACTTTGCGCAAAATGAAAAGTAAAGAAATGAGAGTAAATGATCTTTGTTTGAATGGATGGTGGAACGGCGGATTGTTTAAAATAAGCGTTCGTGATTCATCTATTAAAGATATGAACTACAATTTTCATAACCGTTGTTTTGTTCCCTACCCTTTCCCGTGTATTGATTATAATGGACCAATGCCGCCCTGAAAATCATTCAGGTTTGAATATCTTTTGCCATTTATCTTGCTTCCAATCAATGGCTTCTCCTGCTTTTTGAGTAAGTTTACCAGTTACATCAAGCCATCCTTCCCAATAGAGATATACAGGATCCTTTCCTTCTGCCGGTTTATCTTTTGCAACATGACCACGCATATATATCTTACCTTCCTTATCCGGTTTTATGTATGAAACCGTTGGGTTATTTAATAATGTGAATGTACCTAAATATTTATCCCATAAAAGCTTGCCTGTTTTATCATAACACACAACTCTTTCACAGCCACCACGGTATTTTTTCTGATCGTACACCAGCATAAATGTGTACAAATTTCCTTTTACATCTTCAGCCACACTTTGGCATTCGGTTTCATCGCCAATTGGTTTTAATGTTCGCTTCCACATTTCCTTACCATTCGATGCTACTTTTATCAACGTATTATCACCAAATACAATAACATTACCATCTTTAGAAATGATCCAAGGGGCGCCATATCCGGCTTTCCCAATAAAAGGATCGAAATAAGATGAATAACCCAAGCGATAAGACTTGATCAGTTTTTTAGCGCTATCAGCTGAAATTTGAGCTTGCCCAATTAAACCGGTAAATAAAAGAATCACCAAATACTTCATATGCATAATTTAAATTAAATATAGCAAAAAGTATGATGTATTTCTTAGAAACTTAAAGCTTCGCTTAAACGTTGATGCTTAAATTGAAAACCTTCATCAATTAACTTTTTATTACTCACTTTACTTCCTTCCAATAAAATAACTGCCATCTTACCGAATAGGATCCTTAACATAAATGCAGGAACAGAAGGCATAAAAAAGGATTTATTTAATGAGTGTGCAAATTGCTTTGAAAAATCATCATTCGTTATATGTTCAGAGGAAACCGCATTATAAGTTCCTGCAGGTATTTTTGCGAATAGGGCCGATATAAATATCTCAACCAGATCATCAATATGTATCCACGGCATAAATTGCTTACCTGTTCCTATTGCCGATCCTAAACCACTGTTAAATAACGGTCGCAATTTTTTATACATACCGCCATCTTTAGCTAATACCAAACCGATGCGAATAATGGATAGTGGAATTTTATTGTTCTTTAAAGGTTCATAGCTTAATTCCCATTCCTTACAAATTGTACCTAAAATATCGGCTGCCGAACCATCTGTTTCTGTAAATACTTTATCTGATGTAATGGCGCCATAATAACCTATGGCAGAAGCGCCAACAAAAGCTTTTAAAGGAAGGTTTAATTTTAATATATAAGTTGATAATAAAGCAGCTGTTTTAATTCGGGATTCTTTTAGTTCTGTGATCCGTTTATCACTCCATTTTTTGTCGGCAATACCTTCCCCTGCTAAATGTACGATATACTCAACCCCATCAAATGCTTTTTCATCTATATATCCGTTTTGCGGCTGCCACTCGTATACCTTCGCAATTGAATTGGCTTTTGGAACTCTGCTGAGCCAAACAACTTCATGCCCAAGTTTCAATAAACTTTGGGTTAAATGTTTTCCAACCAATCCTGTTCCGCCCGTAATTAGTATCTTTGCCATATAAGTAATACAATTTACTTTATTTTTTGTTTATGAAGGTATTTGATGTACACATTTTTGTTTGTACCAACCAACGCACCGGAACCGAACGTTTAGGTTGCGGAGAGGCTCATGGATTGGAGTTGGTAGGCGAATTTAAAAAACAATTAAAGGATCTGAATGTGAATTTAAAAACACGCGCTAATAAAAGTGGCTGCCTTGGCATATGCGATTTTGGTCCAACTGTTGCCATTTACCCTGAGGGTGTATTTTATGTGGGTGTGCATAAGTCAGATGTGAAAGAGATCATTGAATCACACATTTTAAACAACAAACCGGTTGAGCGCTTGTTACTAAAGCAATAATGAACGATCAACTTCAAATAGCGCAACATTTGGCTTCACGCGAACTTTTTGAATTGTTCAAGCAACAGTTAAAAAAAGACTTTAGTGAATGTGGCTGTGAAAGTACCTTTGTTGATTCGCTCCCATCTGATTTTAATGAGATCAAGCGCATCTTATCATCTGAAATAAAACAAAACGAAAAAAGATCTACCTTTAATTTACAGCAATTGCTTTATCGTATTGATATCAACGAAAAGCGATTAAGTAAGGAATTAAAATTACAAGCTAAGGAAGATTATTTGATGGTTATCTCTGATTTGATCATCAAACGGATACTCCAAAAAATTGTCATTAAAAAATATTACTCAACCAATTAAGATCAGAAAAGGCTTAATGAATGATCTGCCACACATTTTGGCACTCATTAAAGAATTAGCAGAATATGAAAAGGCACCTAACGATGTTGAAGTTACTGTTGCCCAAATGGAAGAATGGGGGTTTGGTTCCGACAAACAATTTGATTTTTTTGTTGCCGAAAAAGATGGAAAGATCATTGGGATGGCCTTGTATTATTACAAATACAGTACGTGGAAAGGCAAGTGTTTGTTTTTAGAAGATATTATTGTAACTGAAAGCGAACGCCAACATGGATACGGAAAGCTTTTATTCAACGAAGTTGCCAAAGTTGCTAAAGAACAAAAAGTTAAACGCATGGAATGGCAGGTTTTGGAATGGAATGAACCTGCGATCAAGTTTTATAAAAAATACAATTCGGTATTTGATGGCGAATGGATCAACTGTAAACTTACTTTCGATCAACTCCAAAACTTCAAATATTAACTTATTCTTATTTCTTATACTTGCTTCTTATATTTGCTTCTCTTTCTTTTGCCTTTCCCACTTCCTCCCCCGCCCTATGGGCCCCCCCTCCAAAGGGGGAAATTCTTCACGAAGTTAAAAACAATTTAACTTTTAATATTTTCCACTAAAACTTTCCAACTTTTTATCTTGCCAACTTTCTCAACTCCATCACCAATCTGCAATCTGCTAATCTGAAATCTGCAATCCCCCCAAATCTGCAATCTCTCCCCCAACTTTCTAAACTTTCCAACCTTCTTAACTCTCTCCCCCCCAATC
Organism: Sphingobacteriaceae bacterium; assembly: GCA_046345155.1. GTDB lineage: Bacteria > Bacteroidota > Bacteroidia > B-17B0 > Aurantibacillaceae > Aurantibacillus. Next base: position 462,320 of record JBKDKI010000063.1, on the reverse strand, counting down.
TGAAATCTGCAATTTGCAATCTGCAATCATTTTATTTCCCCTCCATTTCCATCTGTGCCTTAAATCCTAAAATACATTTTGGTATGTACCACTTTCCCTTATAGGCTTTCAGATCTATCACCTGATTATTACAATCCAAATAATTACCATTCTTATCAATTGATAAAAAATGTGCATTTCCGTCATTCACCAAAGTGATCACTTTTAATTTGAGCTCTTCATAACTCAATTTTTTGTTTTCATTACCAAGCTTTACGCCAATTTCATTATTCAACAGATCCATTACACAACTAATGCTGTCCGGTAATGTTCCTTGCTCGTTTTTATTTCGTTTGAACTGTAAATAATTTGTGCGTTCGTGCGCCTTTCCTAACTTAATTAGCTTTTTTGGTTTAACTTTTTGAGCAAAAACGGCCATATAATAAACATGTCTGAATGCATCCAATTTTCCGCCCGACGAATAACCATCTAACTTCAATTTTAATTCTGCTTCATTATAATAGGGCGCTAACTTTTTATGTATGCGCTTTACTTTAATGGAAGCAAAAGGATGCCCAAGTGCCCACCAGAACTCATGACGGGAGGCAGCAGGCTTACTGCCAAATAGGTTTGAAAAAACAAAACAACCTAATAAAATTATATAATTAAACCTTTTCATATGTCTAAATTGTTTGTTTTTTTAACTTCCATATGGTATAGCCTGTTTAGTCGGTTGTGTTTGTGTTTCGGCAAACATGGCTATTTCATATTTCTTAATTCAAATATACCTAAATTAACAACTACATGTTTGAAACCTATTTTCTGTAAGTAAGTATACAAAGGTAAATAAGCTAATTTTGTTATAATTGGATTCAAGAAGAGACATATTAAGTAAATTATTTTCTAAATCAACCAAAACATTAACCAATAGTATTAATGATTTGCGTGATAAGGAATTTAGTGGTGAGAAACTAAGTTCAGAGGAAAAATTTGCCTTGTCTAATTTTGATAAATACCGCATTAAGGTTTTAAATTCACAGGAAAGTGAAGAGGCCTTTCATGAAGCATACCGTAAGATACAGGTAATAGCTAATCTTGGCGATTGGCGCGATTTCCTGAACGAAGATCTGATCAAATAAAACGGTTTAAAACTTAATTTTTTCTTATTATTTTATTAATATACATTTGGTAAATACTTTATTATTTATCTTATGAACGTTAAAACTTTAGGTCAGTTTATTATTGAAAAACAATCTGACTTCCCATATGCAAAAGGCGAATTATCTCGCTTATTACGTGATATTGGCATTGCTTCTAAAATTGTGAATCGCGAAGTAAGTAAAGCCGGATTAGCCGAAATTTTAGGAGAAACAGGTGAAACCAATGTACAAGGTGAAAAAGTTAAAAAGTTAGACGTTTTTGCTAACGAACAATTCATAGCTGCGTTTAAAGCGGGTGGCGAAGTTTGTGCCATTGCCAGTGAAGAAAATGATGATATCATCCCTATTGATTCGGAGATCTCTAAAAGCGCAAAATATGTTGTAGCTATTGATCCCTTAGATGGTTCTTCAAATATTGATGTGAACGTTTCAGTTGGAACAATTTTCTCTATCTATCGCCGCAAATCTTTAAGCGGACCGGGTACTTTGGAAGATTTTATGCAACGCGGAACTGAGCAAGTTGCAGCAGGTTATGTTATTTACGGAAGCAGCTGTATGATGGTTTATACAACCGGTAAAGGCGTTAACGGATTTACATTAGACCCAAGCATTGGTGAGTTTTGTTTATCGCACCCAAATATGCAAACCAAAAAAGATGGTAATGTTTATTCAATAAACGAAGGAAACTATTTGCATTTCCCTGATGGCGTTAAAAAATTCATTAAGTATTGTCAGGAAGAAGACAAAGCAACCAGCCGTCCGTATTCATCACGCTATATTGGATCGGGTGTTGCAGATATTCACCGTAACTTAATTACAGGTGGTGTATATATTTATCCAACCACTACAAAATCACCAAACGGTAAATTACGCTTGTTGTACGAATGTAATCCGTTGGCTTATATTTTAGAACAAGCAGGCGGCAAGGCTACTAATGGCGAAAAACGCATTATGGAAATAGACATTAAAGAATTGCATCAACGCACCCCCTTATTTATTGGAAGTGCCAACATGGTTGATACAGCCATGGATTTCATGAAAAAATACTCTGAGCAAAAAGTTTAATTCGTACTTACTTATGTTTAAAAGTGATAACATCATCCGAACTTTCAAATGGATAACGTTATCACTTTTTTTATGTTATGCTTGCGCCCCTTCACGCATTGTAAAACCCTTGAGTAAAGGACAAAAGGCAGTTTCAGGAAGTTTTGGTGGTTCGCTAATTAAATTTGCAGGAGCACCCATTCCGTTACCATTTTCTACAATTAGTTACGGGAATGGCTTAACCGATAAAGTTACGGCATTCGGAAGTTTGCATACCACCTCATTACTATTCGGTAATTTTCAAACAGATATTGGCATTTGTGCCGATGTATTTAAAAAAGATAAATTGGGTATTTCTATGACGCCTGCCATTCAAGCAGCAGTGAGTTATAAAGACATTAACTCATTTAGAATGTGGCCAAGTTTAGATCTTAATTTACGATACGAATTCAATAAAGGTTTTATGTATACCGGCATGCATAATTGGTTTGAGTTGAATAAAAGTGGCGTGAGTAATACAACAATTGAAAGAACGCTATTACCAAATTACCATTTAGGTTTTGTAAACGAGAACACCAAATGGAATCACCAATTCGAAGTAAAATATCTGCTTCCCGGTCAGGCTATTTACCCGGGTGTAGTTGATTATATAGGCATCAACCAAAAAGGAGCCATTGGAATTTATTATTGTTTAATTAGAAAATTTTAATGAAGATCAGATACATAGTTATTCTTTCGGTGATACTAAGTTCGTGCCTTAAGCTCGACAATAACTTATTCAATAAAAAAGAACTGAAGGAATACGGTTTAGAGAAGTATGCCGGATTACAGGAAGTGAGCTTAGATGCTTCATACGCTATTCCTGATTCCATGATCCATTTAATGACCTTGCCATCTAAAGGAGAAAATGAAAAAGCAAGCACCGATATTTATGCTGTTTATATTGGTCAGCTTAACAAAATTGCAACTGATACCGTAATTGTTTATTGCCACGGAACCAAATGGCATATGGATTATTATTGGAACAGAGCTAAGCTGTTAGCACATTTAGGAGGTAAATACAATTACGGTGTAATGATGATGGATTACCGTGGATACGGCATGAGCAAAGGTTCACCAACTGAAGAAGGTATGTATAACGATGTTGAAGCTTGCCTGAAATTTTTAAAAGAAAAAGGATTGACTGATTCACGAACTGTGTTTTACGGATTTAGTTTGGGCTCTGCTGCTGCAACCGAGTTAACTTGTAAACCAAGAAGTTTAAAACCCAATAAACTTATTTTAGAATCGCCATTTGCTAGTGCCGATATGATGGTACAAGATGGTTCGCAATTAAACATGCCGGGTATATATTTCACCGAATTAAAAATTGATAATGCCGAAGAGATAAAAAAAGTGCAACAACCATTTATGTGGATACATGGTGAAGCTGATCAATTCTTAAATGTTGAAACACACGGGCAAACCATTTACAACAATTATAAAGGTGTTTACAAAGAAGCGCATCGCATACCAACAGCCGATCATCCGAACGTTCCTGTAGTTTGGGGCATTAATAATTACAAGAATGCCGTTCTTCAATTTATAAGAAAATGATGGTTATTCGAATGGCATTTTTTTTATATTTGAATAAAAAAAATGATGTTAACCATTCGAACACTTATTATAAACATTTCCCTATTCATTACTATTTATTCAAAGGCACAACTTAGTTATGCATGGGCAAACTCTGCGGGTTCAACCAATATTGAATTAGGTCAGGCTATTGCGGTTGATCCATCAGGCAACGTGTATGTTGCAGGTACATTTTCCGGAACAGTTGATTTTGATCCAAGCCCATCAAGCGCCAATTTAACGGGCTTCTCCGGTAGTGCCGATATTTTTTTAGCGAAATACAGTTCAACCGGTGCATTCATTTGGGTAAAACAAATTGGCGGAACAAATACCGAAAAAACGTATGACCTGGTGGCTGATGCAACCGGCGCCTGGTTAGCAGGTAATTTTATGGGTACCTGCGATTTTGATCCTTCAATTGCAACTAGTAATACTACATCTTTAGGTGGTGGAACTGATGGCGACGGCTTTTTTGCCAAGTACGATTTTAATGGAAACTTTCAATGGGGAGTTCGACTTGGTAGCACTGCAAACGACAGATGTATAGGTATAGCTGTTGACGCTTCTCAAAACGCATTTGTTACCGGATTTGTTGGTGGAAATGCAGATATGGACCCGAGTGCTTCATCTTTCAGCTTAATGGTGAGTGGCACCTATAACACCTACTTTGCAAAGTATACTTCAACCGGCACACTAACATTTGCCAAACAAATTACAGGTGGCTATTCGGAAGGTGATGATATTGCTATTGATGCTTCAGGAAATATCTATCTTACCGGATCTTACGCAACAGCAAATGATTTTGATCCGAGTATTGCAACTGCAAATTTATCTACCAGCTCATTAACTCAACTTGATATTTATTTAGCAAAATACGATGCCTCAGGTAACTATACCTTTGCAAAACAAATTGGTGGAATTGGGGTTGATATTGGCTTTCAGGTTAAACCCGATGCGAGTGGAAATATTTACCTGGGTGGTGTTTTTTCGAACACATGTGATTTTGACCCAACCGTAACAGTAAGCAATTTAACCAGTGCTGGTCAGGGCGATCTGTTTGTTGCTAAATATACTTCTGCCGGAAATTTAATTTGGGTGAATGGCACCGGAGGTACTACCAATGATTATTGTTACGGCTTAGGCTTGGATGCTTCAAACAATGTTTACATTACAGGCAAAGTGCAAGGCACAAATATTGATTTCGATCCTTCCATTTCTATTTCTGCAGTTACAGCGTCAAGCAGTTGTGTATACTTGGCAGGATACAATTCAAGTGGTGCTTTTCAATTTGTACACACTCCCGGTAACATTGCATCTGAAGGCAGAAGCTTATTTGTAAATTCATCTGTTTACATTACCGGATTTTATAACAACATCGGCGATTTTGATTTTGGTGCACCAACTGCAAACTTAAGCAGTGTTGGTAGCAGTGATATTTTTATGGCGAAATATAATTTATGTGCCGGTTCGCCTCCGGCTCAACCAAGTATTATTAGTGGTAACACTTCTATTTGTCCTAATACTTCACAACAATACAGTGTAACCAACGACCCTTCTGCAACAGGTTATGTTTGGACCTATCCTTCGGGTTGGACAGGAACCAACACCACAAATATTTTAAGCGCAGTAAGCGGCACTTCAGGAAATATTACCGTAGCCGCAAGTAATTCATGTGGTTTGGGGCCAGCTAGTTCGTTAAGCGTAACCGTTAATTTAACACCTGTTGCAACTGCCAGTAATAATGGTCCGGTTTGTGCAGGCTCTTCTTTTACGCTATTTGGAAATGGTGCATCAACTTATACATGGGCCGGACCAAATTCATTTAATGTAAATACTCAAAACCATGCTTTTACTAATTCTATTTTATCACACGCAGGTGTTTATACCGTGTATGTTACAAGCATAGCCGGTTGTACGGCAGTAGCGCAAACCACTGTTGTCATCAATTCTTTACCAACAGTTACAGTTAATAATCCAATAGCATGTGTTGGAAGTAATTTAACTTTTAGTGCTTCGGGCGCTAATACGTATACCTGGAGCGGACCAAATTCATTTACATCCAACCTACAAAATCCAACAATTACAAGTGTGCCTCTTGCTGCTAATGGCCAATATACTTTAATTGGAAAAAGTGCTGCAGGTTGTTCGGCAACTGCCATATCTAACGCTACAGTATCCCCTGCTCCAACAGCAAGCATTTCAAGTAATTCTCTTGTATGTTCCGGAAGTACTTTGAACTTATTTGGTTCAGGTGGCAATACTTATAATTGGTTCGGACCAAACAGTTACTCTAATACAACACAAAACATCAGCTTTGCATCAGCCACACCTTCTGTTTCCGGAAACTATACGCTTGTTGCAATTATTGGAACATGCACAAATGCAGCAACACAATCTGTTAATGTAAATAGTTTGCCGAGTTTAACTGTAAGCGCATCAACTAATTCAATTTGTGCCGGATCTCAAAGTACACTATATGCAAGTGGTGCCTCATCCTACACATGGAATACGTCTAATGTTTCTCAAAGTGTTTCAGTGAATCCAACTGTAACAACAACTTATTCGGTTCAAGGAACAGGAACAAATAATTGCATTGGAACTTCAATGATCACCTTAACCATTATACCACTTCCTTCGATCAACATCAGCACATCCAACTCACTAATTTGTATAGGACAAAGTGCAATACTAACCGGTAGTGGTGCCATTACATTTACTTGGAACACATCTTCAAACAACAACACCATTAGCATTAACCCAACGGTTACCACAACCTATACACTAACCGGTACAGGTAATGGCGGCTGCACTAACAGTATTACATTTACACAAAACGTTAGTTCATGTTCTGGCTTAACGGAACTTGCCTCTTTCAAATCAATACTTGTATTTCCTAATCCATTTACAAATAGTTTGAACATTCAAACGGAAAGTGAAATGAAATTAGAATTACATAATGCTTTAGGAGAAGCAATTATGCAAATAGATATAAAACAAGATCAAACTAAACTTGATCTTCACTATTTACCAAATGGTATTTACTTTTTAAAAGTGCTTAATAAAAATGAATCTATTAAGCTAATTAAAGCTTACTAAGGTTTCTTTTTAATGATGATGGTATCAAACGCCGGCGAGTATGCTACTAAGGCGCCAAATACCTCTTCATTTTCACCAAACATGCTTATGATATTAACCGGTGCAGAAAACGGATTGGAGTTGCTGGCTTTATTTTGATAATAGGTATTCCAAAAATCGTATTCAATTTTTCCGATATGGCAAAACTTAACTGCCACCGTATCTCCAACCCTAAAATAGCTTCTGTTTGGGTCATCGCGCCATGCTTGTATATTGTTGGGTTGCGGACCTCTGTCGTATGAATAATCAAACGCTTTGCCATCAACAAACTTATCATCAAATACCGAAAAGGGAGGTGCTGCAAAAAACTGATCCTGATATTTTGGATTCAACCGTTTTGCAAACCATCGGTAATTGTTTCCTAAACCGCTTGGTTCTTTAAAATGTTGCCAAATAAATCCAAGCGAATCTGCCTCCCATTTAAAATACAAACTATCTAATTTCACTTGCGGTAATATGGTTGAACTTACACTGTAATCATTTCCGTTCACACGAACTTTTAAGGTGTATGTTTTGCCTTGTTGACCAATAATTTTACTGCCAATGTAAAAGTATCCCACCGAAGGATCAAGTTCTTTTAATGTATCAATAAGTACACCATCGGTAACGGTTACAAATGCGCCTTTCACAAATGCTTTTTCAGGTGTTGAAAAATCAAAATCACCAAAATAAGGCACCGAATTAGATAGCATCACATATGGTACTAATCCTGTTTCAATGGCTCCCTCCACTACCAACTTTTGCTTATAATCGGGTAATTTTACATTCACATCTTTTCTGCAACTAATTGCAGAAATTAGAACACAAATAATTACTAATATTTTTATTAAACTTTTCATCTTTTTGTATAGGTCATGCTGTCCCGATAGTTATCGGGATCTTTCAGCATCTCAGTTTCTAATTTAGAACCTGAGACCCTGAATCAAGTTCAGGGTGACTTAACCTATTTTATTTTAAACGTCTTTTTATTTTTAATTTATTTCATTTTTAAAACTTAAAATTCCAGGTAAAACTTGGTAATATTGGGAATAGCGATACTTGCTTTGCTCCAACTTTCAATGTTCCATTCGTGAAATCACCTTCTCTTGTAAAATAAATAAAATAAGGATTGTAGCGGTTATAAACATTAAATACACTTAAGGTAAAACTATTACTAAAGTGCTTGGCCCATTTTTTTGTGACTTCTATGTTGGTTGTATCCTTGCCTTCTAATTTATATTGCTCAATTAATTTTTGCTTACGTTTTTCTAATTTCTTTTCGCGATCAGGTGTAAACGTAACATTCACATCCATGCGGTGATATGGTATGAATTGATACGAATTTCTTAAACCGTAATCATGACTCTGACTTCCTTCATACAAAAAGAAACCATTTGGTAAGGTGCCTCTATTACCGCTTCCGTAAACCCAAACCGCACCAAAATTCCACATTTTATTGGCGTCGTAGGTTAATACAACCGAAGCGTCATGTCGCCTATCGTACTTCGCTAAAAAATCGCGTCCGTAATTAATATTATCAAATTGCCGCCAGGTCCATGATAAGGTATATCCCACCCAACCGGTAAATTTACCTTTACTCTTTTTTACAAAAAACTCTGCACCATAAGCCCATCCTTTTCCGTAGGTAAACGCGTTATCCGGATTATCATATACATTATCGCTTGGCTGTGCACCTTCCTTATATTCAATTTGATTCGACATGGTTTTGTAATACACTTCCACGCTTGTTTCATAGCTGTTGTCTGCAAAATTTTGAAAATAACCTAAAGCGTATTGGTCTCCAATTTGTGGTTTAATTTCCTCGGTGCATGGCATCCACACATCGGTTGGTAAACTTAACGATGAAATAGTTGCCAAGTGAATGAACTGGTAATTTTTGGTATATGATGCTTTCACAGATGAGTTTCTACTTACCGAATAACGTAATGATAAACGCGGTTCTAAGCCATCATAATTCACCACCTTTTCATTTGCTTTATAATTAACGGTATCGTTCACAACACCAAACATGTTTTTCTTATAACGGGTAAACGGACCAATTTGTGTGAAATTACCGTAACGTAAGCCGGCATTAACCTTCAACTTTTGGGTAACATCCCAGTCATCGCCAACATATACTGCCACATCATGCGAATACAATTTAATGATCTTGCCCAGGTCAAAGGTGGTTTCGCCTTGTTTGGCGCTTACGTTTGTAGGTGTAAAAATATGGTAGATGTAATTGATACCAGCTTTAATATTATGACGCGAATTAGGAAAATAATTAAGGTCATATTTAAAATTATAATCGCGAATTCCTGATTTGATCTTAAACTCAAAATCATCTTGAGTAGCACCAAAACTAAAATCGTAATTTGAAAATACAGCTGTTGCATTAGAAAATAATTTCGAATTAAAGATGTGATTCCACCTTAAACTGGCAGTTGTATTTCCCCATGGAATGCGGGTTCTGAAATCTGATTCGCCATCGGTAAAATCAAAAATATCTTTTCCGTGATAAGTACTAAAGAACAAACGATTCTTATCGTTGATCATGTAATTGAGTTTGGCGTTAAAATCATAAAAGAAATAAGAGGTTCCTTTAAAGTCTGATTTATCTAACCAGGGCTTAGCAAGCACATCCACATAGGTTCGGCGGGCACTTACAATAAACGATGCTTTATTTTTTATAATAGGCCCTTGAATGGTTAAGCGAGAAGCAATAATTCCAATACCACCATCCACTTCAAAATTTTGATTGTTACCTTCCTTCATGGAGATATCCAACACAGCAGACAACCTTCCGCCATATTGAGCCGGCATACCACCTTTGATCAGGTTCACATTTTTTATAGCGTCGCCATTAAATACCGAAAAGAAACCCATTAAATGTGAGGCATTGTAAACATTGGCTTCATCGAGCAATATTAAATTCTGATCTGGTCCACCACCTCTTACATAAAAACCGGTGTTACCATCGCCTGCATTTTTTACTCCGGGTAATAATTGTATGGTCTTTAAAACATCAACCTCTCCCATAAAGGCAGGTATTTTTTTGATCTCTGCCATATCCAAATTCACAGCACTCATTTGTGTGCTTTTCACATTCTCTTCACTCCCTTTGGCTGTAACTTCTACTTCCTGTAACTCTTTTTCGCTTGGTTTTAATTTGATGTTTAATGATTGATTTGAACTCAGGTCAATTGATCTGGTAAAAGTGGAATAACCAATTAATTGGCAAACCAATACATAGTTGCCTTTTGGCGCATTGATCGAATAAAACCCGTAAATATTGGTTGAGGAAGCTTTTTTATTTTCCTTTAAATATACCGTTGCGCCAATTAACGATTCACCATTGGCCGCATCAAATACGCTGCCGCTTATGGAATAATTTTGAGCATGCAATGTGATGCTAATGATCAATATGAAGAAATATGTGAAAAAGGATCTCAACTGATGTTTTGGTTAGACAAATAATTGCGTTATTAGTTTAATTTTTCTGATCACGGATGATACTTATCTATTAAATAGATCAAACTACCAATAGCCGCAGCACCCAATTCAAGCTCGCGCTTATTAATCTTATCAAAGGTATCATCGGCTGTATGATGGATATCAAAATAACGTTGGTTGTCGGGCTCAAAGCCTATGCAGGGTACGCCAAGTTTTTCAAGCGGACCAATATCAGCACCGCCACCGCCTTTATGAATGGTTTCAATGAAATAAGGTTTAAATAATTTTGACCATTTAACAGCCATATCATATAATCCATTAGTTGTATCTACACCAAAAGCACGTGGTGTAAATCCACCTGCATCCGTTTCCAAAGCAGCAATGTGTTTCAGTTTCTTCTCATCCGCTTCTTTAAAATAAGCATTGCCTCCGCCTAAACCGTTCTCTTCATTCATAAAGCAAACAGTTCTAACGGTATGTTTTGGTTTGATGTTTAGTTTTTTGAACATGGCTAACATATCAATGGTTTGCACAATACCGGCACCATCATCATGCGCGCCTTCGCCATTATCCCAACTATCCAAATGGCCTCCAGCAATAATATATTCATTTGGTTTTTCGGAACCTTTAATTTCTCCGATCACATTAAACGATGGTGCATCGAGTAAATTCTTTGATTCGTTTTGTAAGAACACTTTTACATCGGGATCTTTTATTAAAGCTTCACTCAATTCGTTTGCTGCCAAATAACTCAAAGCAAATGCAGGTATTTTTACCTTTGAAAAAGAAGTATCGTAACGCATGTTACCGGTGTGTGGCGAATTGTTTCTGGCGTTGGTCATGCTGCGAACCAAAGTTGCCAGAGCCCCGTACTTTGCAGCGCGCGAAGCACCAATAGTGCGATACTTTACAGTTTCACCGTATGACGTGCCGGGTACAATATTCTTATCATTAAAATATACATTATAAAATACGATCTTGCCTTTAATTTTCGCTTCACCTAATTTCTCCAATTCATCAAACGAATTAACCGAAACAACATTTGCCGTTAAACCATTTACCGGTGTGCAAACACTGCTTCCCAATGTTGTAATGGCCAGATCTTTCTTTACCTTTAGTTTTGTCGATTGCATGTTGCATTTCTCCACCTTACCTCTTACCCAATGTGGCACCATACAAGGTTGTAAATAAACCGTATCGGCACCGGCATCATACAAAGCTCTTTTGGCCCAGTATACTGCTTTTTCGGCATTGGCACTACCGCTCAAGCGACCACCTATCTTTTTGGTCAACGCTTCTAGGTTCGAATAACTTTTACTATCGGTCAAATAAAAATCATAGATCTTACGAAGCATTAACGAATCGTTAGTTTGTGCATGCAAACAGACACTTGCCGCAATAAAAAGAAATATTAATTTTTTCATGTATTCAATTATCTTTTATTATTCAATTAAAATTTATTTCCCGATCCGCCACCACCAAAGGTTCCTCCGCCCATTTCAACACCACTTTGTTGTACAGCCGGTGCACTAAAACTTTGCGCAATAACCAAGGCCTCGGCATTCGATTTTAAGAAATTATCCTCGTCCGGATCATCTTTAAAGGTAATTCCTTTTCTGTCACTTTTTAAATAACGGATCGAAAAATACGCAACGCCTATCATGATCAAACCACCAATGGTCAAACTAATTTCAGGGTGACCCAAACTAAAATAATATTTAAAAGTAAGCGCCGCCGCAGCTATTAAAATAAGTGATACCAACAGTAAGTGTTTGTCCTTTTTCTTTAAAGCGAAATACAAATAAACAAGAGGAACTGCTGCGGTAAATACATAAAATAAAAATGCCAATGGTATATCGGTTCCCGGAACGATCTCCATCTCAAAGAATGCTACACTGCTTTCTCTGATCACAAAATAATTTCCTGAAATGTAAAATACAAGCAAGGCAATGATCTTTATAACAGTCATACATTTTCTTAAATGAAAATGCTTTTCGTTAGCATTTATTTTCTTAACATAAAAGTAAATTGCCAGTGATAAGGCCATAAAAACAAATGGCATAATGTATTTAGCCACGCTTCCTAATTTCATGGTTAACATAAAGGCCATGCAATAAAAGCAAACTGTTAACAAAGCTGCCACTACTCTATCCAAATAACGCAACATGGCAAAAAACAGCATCGGTAAATAAAACACGCAAAAAAGTAAGAACATGTTTTCTTCATTATCAATATCACTGAAACAAAAACCTAACAACACGGCTAAACTTATCAATCCGATGTACAACAAGGCATCATCTATTCCATTACTAAACCAATTGCGCCATTTTACCAGTTTTTCCAATGCAAAGAACGCAAGGCCCGAAAACAACAAACTCGAAAATATGCCAAATGGTGTAATATCATTAATGCTTGATAAAATAATGGCAGAGAACAATGAATAAATACCTAAAGCCGCACCGGCTAAGAACCAGGTGAAAAGAAACAGACCAATTTTTACGAATAAATTTGGCTGATAATAATTTACCGGATACATGCTTATTACCTTTCCCATTTGTTCAGTGCTTATCTTTTGATTTGCATACCACTGTTTAGCCTTTTTTAAAATGGCAATATTTGAGAGTAAGTTGATATTATAAACCGGATTCATTTTAATTTTAAAATACGTTTATAATAAATAAAGAATAAAATGATGCCGGCGCATGATGCTAACACAAACAACAATCCAAAAATAAAACTCAAGTCGCTCGAAAAATCAATTAATACCGAAAAGAAAGCATAGGTTAATCCAATATACCCATACAATATCGATAAAAGTAAAAACAAGAACGACTGCTCTGAAATAGCGTAACGGATGTAATAGAAACAAACAAGCGCTAAGAATAAAAAACTGATGATCTTAAATTCCTTATCAAACAAGGCAGCCAAGGTGGCAATAAACAACATGTTTGCCGCAAAATTATTATACGTAAATCCAAAATGTTTTTTAATATCCTTTGTTTCAAACAGCTTTGATAATACCGCTAAGGACAATCCTAAACCAATTGACGTTAAAATAATAGTAAGGTCGTTAAAATCATTCTGTTCCAATAATTGCATGGGCGTTGCCGATATGCCTACCCATGAGGCCAGGCCAGTTATTCCTAATGATAGTACGCCTTTATGATCAAAAAAGTAAGCAGCAAAAAAATAAAGTACGGTTGGTAAAACGGTGGCTAATCCATAATGTAAACCAAAAATGCTGTATTGAAATTGTAAATAACCTATTAATACGCCAAACAGCAAGCATCCCAACAAAACCATATAATCAAACAGTGGTGAGGTGTGCGTTACCTGTTCATGACTAAAAGGTAATTTATTTTTATAAGCGTAATAAAAACAATAAGCCGTACCTGCCGCAATAGCTGCAATTATGGCTTGGTGACCAATGGTATCTATATTCAAATAAACTAAAACGCTTATACCGGCAACCAATAATAAGATCCCTAAATACAAAATGCTTTTTAACTCCCAATGAACCGACATTGGTTTTTCCCGCTCAAAGGCTTCAATGGAAACGCCTTCCTGTTCATTAAGCACGCCGTCTTGTATCAATTTATGCAGGATGTTCACGTTGCTATTTGATAATTAAATTTTTAATTAATTCATACCCGCAAAAGGTGTTTATCTTTTTGATCAACTGATCCTTACTATACATCACCTCGTTTTTTACTACCGATGAATCTAATTGCAAATACATGTTCTTCTGCTCATCAAAACTAATGGATGTGGTATGGTTTGCAACCATTTTACCGGCCAATTCCTCCCAGCCATTCTTCACGGCAAAGCGACTCATCTTCACATCCAGCTTCTCTTGTTTAAAAAGCTGATCAATGGCATCGCCCAGTTTTATAAGGTTGTTTTTTTTCATCAGTTCGCTGCTAACTCCTCCACATGTGCATTACTCACCACAAACAATTTGTGATCTACTTTATTATCGCCAAACAACTGCTGCATGCGCTCCAAATGCGTATCCGTAATAAATACCTGCCCGAAATCGTTGCCTTTTACCAATTCAATCAATTTATTAAAACGCGTTTCATCCAACTTATCATACACATCATCCAATAACAATAAGGGCTTGGTATGCTTGCGTTCTTTGATGTATTGGAATTGAGCCAGCTTTAATGCCAGTAAATACGATTTTTGCTGTCCTTGTGATGCAAATTTTTTGAGTGATAAATGATTGATCTTAAAATCAAGGTCATCTTTATGCGGACCAATAGTGGTGTACTCCATCACTCTATCCTTTTGTAAGCACGACATTAAGGCCGCTTTAAAATCTCTGCCTTCCAACGAATTTTCATACACCAAGGATACTTCCTCCTTATGATCACTTATGATCTCATAGAACTGATTGAACATGGGAATAAATGAATTCAAGAACTCCGCACGTTTTTGTATGAGGGTATTGCCGTAAATTACTAATTGCTCATCCCAAATATCCAGTAAGGTTGAATCTAAGGCATGCGATTTGGCAAATTGCTTTAATAAGGAATTACGCTGTTTTACCGCACCGTTGTATGATATCAAACTATCCAGATAAACCCGGTCGTATTGCGAAATAATGCTGTCTATGAACTTACGACGTAGCTCACTCACACCCCATATCAACTCGTTATCGTTAGGGCTTATCATTACCAATGGATACAAACCAATGTGTTCGCTCAATTTCTGATATTCCTTGCCATTTTTCTTAAAAACCTTTTTTTGATTGCGTTTTAAACCGCAATAAATGGCATCGGTTTCGCCATTTTTCTCAAAATGACCCTGAATAAGGAAAAAACCCTCGCTATTACGGATATTTTGGCTATCGATGGCGTTAAAATAGCTTTTGCATAACGACATGTAATGGATGGCATCCAACAAGTTAGTTTTTCCGGAGCCATTGTTTCCAACAAAGCAATTGATCTTTGGTGAAAAGGTGCCCGAAAACTCTTGATAATTCTTGAAATTAACTAATGATAGATCTTTTAAATACATGCCGCTTTTAACAAAAATACGCTTAGTTTTTAAGCCTGTAACAAGTGTTTAAAAAAATTGTGATTTTTAAGTAAAAAAGTCTATTTTTGCACCTTATTATTTTAACAAATGGCTGAAACTAAAGACGAATCTACTGTTGAGAATGTAGAATTGAACGATACAGTTGAAGAAACGATCGAGGAAGTTGAAGAAGAGCGTGTGATTGACCCCAATTTACAGGGCATCCAGTTATTCTATGAAAAGAACAAAAAAATGATCAACTATGTTGGTGGCGGTTTTATATTGATCGTTGCGGCAGTTGTTTATTGGAAAATGTTCTATATGCCTGAAAAGGAAAAGGAAGCAGCAAATGAGATCATGTGGGCGCAAAAAGCGTTTGATGTGGATAGCTTTAACTTAGCTGTTACCGGCGGACGCATGGTTTACACGGCCGATGGTCAAAAGCAAATGATGGGTTTTGATGCCGTTAGCGAAGAGTATAGCATGACCAAAAATGGTAACCTTGCTAATTACTACGCAGGTATTTGTTACCTAAGAATGGGTAAGTTTGAGCAGGCAATTGAAAAATTGGAGAAATACAACCTGAGTGATGAATTAGTAGCTCCAATGGCTTATGGCGCAATTGGTGATGCTAACGCTGAGTTGAACCGTTTAGATGAAGCAGTTAAGTTTTATTTAAAAGCTGCTGAAAAAAGCGCGAACAACTTCTCTACTCCATACTTTTTAAAGAAGGCAGGATTTATTTACGAGCAAAAAGCAAGCTTTACCGAAGCATTAAATGTGTATGAGCGTATTGAAAAAGAATACGGCAAAACTGAAATTGGCAAGGAGATCGACAGATCAATTGCCCGTGTAAAAGCTTTAGGTAATTTATAATAACAAACAACATTAATGGTTCGCCCCCTCAGCAATGTGGGGGCGACTTTTTTTAAATACAATTATGTCGAGCGTAAATAAAAATTTATCGGAATTTGAAGGAAGCAAAATACCCAATGCTGCAGGTTACAAATTCGCCATTGTTTGGTCGGAATGGAACCACGAAATTACCCACGCTTTAAAAGAAGGTGCTTATCAGTTTTTACTGAAACACGGCGTTAAAAAGGAACACATAATCATTCGCACCGTACCCGGCAGTTACGAGTTAACGCTTGGCTCGCAATATTGTATTGATAACACCGATGCCGATGCAGTTATTGCATTAGGTTGTGTTATACAAGGCGAAACCCGCCACTTTGATTTTATTTGCAACGCCGTTGCCAATGGCATTACACAATTGAATATTAATTACGCTACGCCGGTTATTTTTGGTGTATTAACGCCCGATAACCAGCAACAAGCCATTGACAGAGCCGGCGGAAAACATGGCAATAAAGGCGAAGAAGCCGCTGCAACAGCCATTAAAATGGTGGTATTGCGCGATTCGTTCACTAAACAATAATAGCGCTTTAATAAACGTTAGCATTTCTAAAAACGAATTTTATTTATATTTGAAACTCGCACTAATTAATTAGTTATGACAAAAATTAAATTTGGAACCGACGGCTGGAGAGCCATTATAGCAAAAGATTTTACTGTTGAAAATGTAGCTCGCGTTACTGAGGCCGTTTCAAAATATTTGATCAAAACAAACCCCAAACCAAGTGTTGTATTGGGCCACGATTGCCGCTTTGCAGGTGAATTGTTTGCCGAAACTGCTGCCAAGGTGTTTATTGCCAATAATGTAAAGGTATTTATGGCAAAAGGCTTTATTAGCACACCTATGATATCGTTAGGTGCGGTAAATTACAAAACCAGTTTGGGTATCATTATCACTGCAAGTCACAACCCGCCTTCATATAACGGTTACAAAATTAAAGCACATTATGGCGGACCATTAGGTCCGGAGTTAGTGCAGGAAATTGAAGACATTATTCCTCCTGACACTATTTACGACCTGGATGTGATCAATTTAAAAGAAGCAGAAAAGAACGGTTTATTAAGCTATGTGAATTTAGAGGAAGATTACATTAAACATGTAGAAAAGAATTTTGACCTGGCTGCCATTCGCAACTCCAATTTAAATTTAGCTTACGATAGTATGTATGGTGCAGGCCAACGGGTAATGGCGCGCTTGTTCCCTAACATTCATCATTTACATAACGATCACAACCCCGGCTTTCACGGGCAAGCACCTGAGCCAATTCATAAGAACCTGTTAGAGTTCAGCAATTTCATTAAAGAGAAAAAGAACATCTCTTGCGGTTTAGCCACGGATGGCGATGCCGATAGAATTGGCTTATACGATGCCGAAGGAAACTTTGTTGACTCGCACCACATTATTTTGTTATTGATACATTATTTGGTGAAGTACAAAGGCATGAAAGGTAAAGTAGCAACAGCATTCAGCACTTCTGTTAAGATAAAGAATATGTGTGCGCATTACAACTTGCCTTTAGATGTAGTTAAAATTGGATTTAAATACATTTGCGGCATTATGGTAAAAGAAGATGTGTTGGTTGGTGGCGAAGAAAGCGGTGGAATTGCTATTAAAGGCCACATACCGGAGCGTGATGGTATTTGGATGGGATTAACCATTTGGGAATTTATGGCTAAGAGCGGCAAATCATTAAAAGAATTGATACAGGAAGTTTACGACATTACCGGAACATTTTGGTTTGAGCGTAACGATATGCACATTGATGAAGCCACTAAATTAAAAGTATTGGATCATTGCAAAAAAGGCGATTACAAAGCCTTTGGTAAATACAAGGTATCTCGTGTGGATGATCTGGATGGTTACAAATTCTTTTTTGATGAGAACACCTGGATGATGATACGCGCCAGCGGTACCGAGCCTGTATTGCGTGTATATGCCGAAGGTGCAACCAAAGAAATTGCCTTTGATATTTTAGAAGAAGCGAAGAAGGTGTTGTTGGGGTAATACCACATTGAAATTTTAATTTTTAGTTGCCGGTTTAGTTTTAAGATTATACCTGCCCTTTGGCTTGCGGTAGATCTTATTCAAATTTATTTCGGTACCAACCGTAAAAATGCCATCACCACTAAAATCGGCAAATGGCAATACCATACCCAGATCGAGTTGACAAAGCAAGCCCATATTCATGTAATAAAAATCGCCACTACGCCCTGCTCTTGAATTAGGTATTGCATAATCAGAACCGGTTAAAATAAAAAATTTCATACCGCCATAAATTTCAAAACTAAAGCGTTTGTAATTGATCAAACGGTATTGTGCATTAGTTCCAAAACATATTGCTTCAATAGGCGGCTTGTAAATTAACTCCAGCATTAAGCGCATGTTCTTATACTTATCCGGATTTTTTTCTTCATCTTCAATAAATTCTTCTGACCAGCGAAACCGTGGAGAAATATAGCGCACATTTAAACTAGGTGATTGTTGAAATGCGCTAGAAGAACTTGAACCTAACTCCAAATGCCATGGCCCTTTTACGTTAACCTGACCTAATACCTTTATGGATGTGTAACATAAAAATATAAGAAAGGTGTTTTTCATTAAAGCCAACTGATTTATTTTATGTGAGCTTACTAAAGAACGGGATTGTGAATGCATTATTGTTCAATGACCACAAGCAATGCTTTTGTATCAACCTGATTAGTATGTGATTGAGCATGCGAACGAAAACTAATTAGGTTTAACCAACATTTAGGCGTACCTTTGAATTCTTCATTAGAAGATTGAGTCTCAATCTATTTGTAACACCAACACAAACCGATTTTATTTCACAATTTTTTTATCAAGCATCCACTACATCGTGTATTGGTGAATTATTATTAATGTGCCTGTTATAAACAGGTAAAAAAACAAAACAACATGAACAAAGGAACAGTAAAATTTTTTGACAGTGCAAAAGGATTCGGATTTATTAAAGGTGAAAATGGCGAAGAGATCTTCGTACACGCATCAGGCTTAGTAGACGATATTCGCGATAACGACGAAGTTACATACGATACGCAAGAAGGCCGTAAAGGTTTGAATGCTATTAATGTGAGCATTGCATAAGCATTGAAAAAGATTAAAAGATCACAACAAATTAAATGAATAAGAACGCCACCACAAGGTGCGCACAAAACAAAGTAAATGAATAAAGGAACAGTAAAATTTTTTAACGAAACAAAAGGTTACGGATTTATAAAAGGCGATGATGGCGAAGAGATCTTCGTTCATGCAACAGGATTAGTTCATGAGATACGTGAACACGACGAAGTAACTTACGACAGAGAAAAAAGCCCCAAAGGCTACAACGCCATAAATGTAACCCGCGTTTAATAAAAACTAAAAATACATGTAAAAGCAAACTGAAAGGTTTGCTTTTTTTTTGTGTTATAAATTGGATAAAATGAATGTAATTTGAATCTTGCCTTTTATCAGCACCTATATTTTATTAGATGATACCTTGAGTTAAATTATAAACTCTGATTTTCTTTTATTGTCTTTTTAGAAAGTCTTTAACAACATTCGCAACGTTGTCTTTATTAATTCCTTTAGCCAAACAATATTTACTACTTAACCAATCAGTTAATTGTTTTGTACCTTTACTTGCATTACAAGATCCACAGCAAAGTGCAATATTTTCGGGGCCATTAATTCTAATATCGTTGATAATATGTTCCCATGTTGGTCTAGTCTTATGGATTAATAACTGAATTAGAAAATGAAATGCCGCAGTAAACACAGCTTAAATCTCTTTGCTTTACAAATTCTTCAACATTTTTTGGAATGCCCCAACGATTAGCCATTTATTATTATTGTTTGTGTAATTATTTTACTTCTTTACAATAAATCGTCTCCCATCAATGTTTTTAATTTCAAAATAATTAAATGGAACAACGACATTTCCTTGGGAGTCAATCACACCATATTTTCCATCTTTTTTACAAATTATTGCATTTTCTAATGGTTGTGAATAGTTTGAATTACTCAGGTCCAAATCCTTGAACTGATTCCCATTTAATCCGAAAAACAGTATAAATCCATTATTTTGAAATTCAAAATAATTTGTATTAAAAGTCCATTCAGTTAATTGATATTTAGGAGGAATTAAAATAGATAAGTCTTTAGTTATTACTCCGTATAAACCATTTTTGCTTACAAGAAAATAGTCTTGACAATAACCAAAACTATTAGTTTTTTTTGAGTTGATCTTAAATAATTTAAAATCATAAGAAGCATCATAATTTATCTTTTGTTTAGTGATTTTTAAATCATTATCAATATTAATTTTAAACCACTGCAAACCTTCTAGTACAATAAATTCATTAATTGAAATTGGTACAATTTTATTATATGTTGCAGGAAGAATTTCAATTAAATCACCATTTAAGACACCGAATTTTTTATTTATTTCCAAAACATAAAATTTTTTATAGAAACACTCAATCTTCTCATATTTATGTTGAACTAAATTTTTGCCATCAGTAGATAAAATACCATATTTATTTTTTTTAGTAGCTATAATGTTTTGGTCAATACCATTCCCAATTATTTCATATTCAAATGGAATAAGTACTTTACCATTTTTATCAAAAGCCCCTGACAACCCCGTTCGTATTGCTTTATCAAGATCTACCGAATATGTTTTTTTAGTTTTCTCACCACTTTTACTTAAAGAAAAAGTATAATCACTTATTTGGTTTTTAGTTGCCTCATTCAATTTTAATGGTTTACCATTTTTGTATGATTGGGCATAGATCATGTGACCATTTGTGCTAATATGTTTAAAAACACAAGGAATAACAAATTGACCTTGCGAATTAACTAAACCTAAAGTGTCGTTCTTTCCAACAATAATTAAAGAATCTGTTAATGGTCTGATAACATCATACTTATTTTCAATCACTTTATTTCCATTTACATCAAGTATTCCCCATTTATATGTTTTGTCTCTTGTTGCAACCGTTAACTCAGTTAATGGTTCAATGTCAATAAAATTAGTTTTAATGATATTCCCCGTTTTTAAATTGATAATATCATAATAACCTGAATATGCTGCTATACAAGTCTTTTTAAATACGAAATACCCTAATTTTAAATAACCATCTAGTATGTTGTTTAGATTTATTTTATCACTTATCTCATAAAGACCAACGCCTTTTCTTTCTGCTACATTTGATACCTGTATAAATGAATTATTAGGTCTATTCTCATGGTCCCATAACCTGCTAATATTGGTATATTTATAAGGAACTATTTGGTTTTCATTGATGTCTATAACTCCAGTTAATTCAGTAAAATAACTTTGTGTAGGTCCTTCTTTTTTAACTGTAGCTGAATAAAGATCATCAAATAAGTATTGTATATAAGTATAATTATTCTTTAATACTTCACCTTTATTAATTTCATAGATATTGTATGAGTTTGATTGTCCTAATAATTTTGAAATTATTAGAATTAAAAAACAGTACTTTTTCATTTTTTTATTATCAAAAATAATAAATCATTTTTCATTACATTCTATTCGCTTATAATCCTCCTCACTCCACCACTTTGATCACCACATTACCTGTTTTTTGGCCACTCTCCACGTATTTGTATGCTTCTGTAATTTGTGGCAAGGTATAATAACGATCGATCACCGGTTTAAATTTTCCGGTTGCGGCTAGGTCTCTTAAAAATTCCATATCGCTTTTTTCAATGGTAGGTAATGGAAACAATACGCGTTTTCCACCCAAATAAGGCGTGAGCATGGCCAACCACACATTCTGTGCATTCTTGCCCAACTCAGTAGAAATGTAAATTCCTTTTTCGGTTAATATTGGTTTGCATTGGCCAAATGAAATTTTGCCTACCGCATCAAATACCAGATCAAACTTTGTGCTGGTTTTGGTATAATCTTGTGTTTGGTAATCTATCACCACATCGGCTCCTAATGAGCGCACCAACTCCACATTTTTAGTATTACACACAGCAGTAACATGTACACCAAAAAGTTTTAATAATTGCACCGCTGCCGAACCAATAGCTCCGGTTGCGCCATATACCATGGCATGCTGTCCGCTTTTTATTTTAGAAGCTCTAATGTCAACCAATGCATAATGCGAGCCCTCGCTTAAAGGTGCTGCTTCATAAAAATTATAGTTATCAGGAATTGTAGTTACACCTTTGGTTTCGTCGATGGTTAAATACTCGCCATGTCCACCGCAGGTTTTATCGTCAAAGCCAAACACACGATCGCCAATTTTATATAAGCTTACGTTTTTACCAACTGCCTCTACCACGCCGGCAAACTCTGTTCCTAACACCTGATTTTTTGGGCGAAACAAACCGGTCCAAAATCGTGAAATAAAATACTCAGCGCTTCTAAAACCGCAATCTGTTCGGTTAACGGTTGAGGCATGCACCTTAATTAGTAGATCGTTATCACCCGGTATTGGTTTTGGAATGTCGATCAATTGCGCTACTTCAGGCGGTCCGTATTTTTTATAAACTACTGCTTTCATGTGAGGTAAATTTACTTAAATGAAATAGTAACACAAAAGCATACTCAATGAGCGGTAGTATAAAAAGGCCTAGCGGTTTTAGAATAGGTTGGTATGAGAAACATTTAATCCAACAATCCTTCAATACTTCATCAATAACATGAAATAAACCAATAAACTGATAAGAGTCATATAATAAACTGTTTATAGTCTGCTATTGCTCACTAATTAGGCATACCTTTGTTTTGAAGTCGACCTCCCTCCTATTTATATTTTATTTGACTTCAACGATCTCGCCTCTTTAATTATTAACCTTTAAAAAAAACAAAAAATGAAAAAAACAGTAATGGTACTGGCTGCTGCATTATTTATTGCATCAACAGTAACAACAGGTTGTAACTCTTCGTCAAACAAAACCGAAGAAGCAAAAGAAAACTTAACAGAGGCCAAAAACAATCTTGATCAGGCCAATGAGGACTATCAAAAAGAGATAGAGAATTACCGAAAAGAAACCGCAAATAAAATTTCGGATAACGATAAGATCATTGCTGATTTTAAAACAAAAATTGCTCATGAGAAAAAAGATGTGAAAGCAGCTTATGAGAAAAAGATTGATCAATTAGAGCAAAAGAACAAAGAGATGAAAGCCAAACTGGATGAATATAAAGCGGATGGTAAAGAAAAATGGGAATCCTTTAAAACAGAATTCAATCATGATATGGATGAATTGGGAAAAGCCTTTAAAGACCTAACCGTAAACAACGAAAAATAAATAGTTAATACTTATGAAAGGATTTAAAATTGCGATCGAAAATTCAACATTGGTGAATACCAACTTTAGAAAAGTGCTGTACACTTCGGCACACAGCCAATTGGTATTAATGTGCTTAATGCCCAATGAAGAGATCGGTGAAGAAATTCATAAGGATAATGATCAGTTCTTTCGGTTTGAAAGCGGTAACGGCAAATGCATTATTGATGGGAATGAATATATGGTTAGCAATGGGGATGCCGCTGTGATACCTGCGGGTGCGAAACATAATATTATAAATACAGATTCCAATAAGGAATTGAAAATGTATACCATTTATTCGCCGGCACATCATAAAGATGGTATAGTTCGCCAAACAAAAGCTGATGCCGAATTAAAAGAGAACCAGGAAGAATTCGAAGGAAAAACAACAGAATAATTAAACTAAAAAACAAATAACATGGGAACAAAATTGATCATAAAAGGAAACTGGGATGAATTAAAAGGCAAACTCAAACAAAAGTATGCCAAGCTAACCGACGACGATTTGCTTTTTGTAGAAGGAAAAGAAGAAGAATTATTGGGTAGGCTTGAAAAAAAGTTGGGGCAAAGCAAAGAAGACTTACGAAATGCTTTAGAAAAACTTTAATAATAACGCAAATAATTAATTGAATAAACATTAATCCATTTTATAATGAAAAATTCAGCTGATAATAACCCAAAACCAGGAACTAAAAAACCGATCGTTAACCCTGATAAAACTAACCCTGATAAAGGAGCCGATAAATCGGGAACAGATTCGGATGCCGACAAAACAGAAATTGAAGATCCTGATAAAATTAAAAAGGGAGGAAAGTTTGAAAAACCAAAAAGAGAAGTAGATCCTGACAAAACTGGAATTGACGTTGAATCTGATAAAACCAGTAATAGTAAAACTTCAAATTCATCAAAAACAAAACAAAGTAAAAACACAAAAAAATAAGAACATGGGAAATTTTTTATACATTTTAGCCGTTATTGTAGTAATTGCATGGGCTATTGGCTTTCTTGGTTATAGTGCAGGAGGCTTAATACATATACTTTTAGTAATTGCACTGATATCAATTTTGCTTGGAATAATTCAAGGCAGACGATCTTCTAAATGATCATAAGAACAATCGGCTAAAGGTATTTACTTCATCCGTTAGCACTTGGCTATTTTATTGCCTGTAGCCTTTTGTCGGCTGCACTTAAAGCGATTGATGTTTTTTACACGTAATAAGTTGTGTTTGGTCTTGCGGCCGTGCATGCGTTTACGCCACATTTTAAAACTCGATGGCAACGAATTCTTCCGCATAAATTCGATCACCTCTTTTTCTTTTAATCCAAATTGAAATTCAATAGCTTCAAAGGGCGTTCTATCTTCCCTGGCCATTTGAATGATGCGATCGGTATCGCGTGAAGTGAAAACTTTTTTCTTTGGCTGTTTCAACGATTCACTCATGTCATAAGACATTACAGAAGGCAGATCGCTATAATAACACCAGTTATTTTGCTCGTTCATGTTGCTCATGCATTACATTTTACCAAAAAGTTCTTCTACCTTTTTAAAACGGTAATCAAAAATTTCCTTCAACTGTTTTTTTATAAATAAGGTATTGGCTATATCACCCAAAAAACCAAAGGGCACTTTGTAATCAATGATGTCGGTCATCTCTACTCCGCCGTTAATGGGTTTAATAAAATGTTTGTGGTGCCAAAGGGTATACGGACCAAATCGCTGTTCATCCACAAAATAGGCGTGATCTTTTACGTGGGTTATTTCGGTTACCCAGTTCATTTTTATTCCAGCCATAGGGCTCACTTTATAAGATATGATCTGCCCGGGATACATTTTTTCTGAATCAAGCTCACTGGTTATATTAAACCCCATGTAAGAAGGCGTAATGTGTTTAAGATTTCGTGGCGAAGAAATAAATTCCCACACGGTGTTGATATCGGAAGGAATAGTTTGCTTGAAAGAAATTCGATATAATTTACTCATGCAATAACAACAACTAATTCAACCATAAGTTGCGATAAATGGCATTTTTATCATAGGCTTCGGTTTGTTTATTTATATCAAAATAGCGTTTCCCTCTGGGATCGTTGCCAACACCTGCAAGATAAGCCCAGTTGCCCCAATTACTGCACACATCATAATCAATAAGCATTTCTTCGAAATAGGCAGCGCCATAACGCCAGTCAGATCGCAGATCATTTACCAGATAACTGGCTACCAATTGTCGCGCCCGGTTACTCATAAAGCCGGTTTTATTTAATTCGTTCATAGCTGCATCTATAATGGGTGTACCTGTATTTCCGTTCTTCCATTTTTCAAACACATGTGCTTGATGTTCCTCAGCATGTTTTAACTCGGGCTTTATACCATGTTTCAAAAAATAGCCGTATGAATTTTTTTTCATTAGAAATCTGAAATAATCGCGCCACATGAGTTCAAAAAACAACCAATAGGTTGAATCATTACTGCCATGTTGTTGCTCAAATTGTTTCAACTCGTGATAAATAAGTCGAGGTGACATGCATCCCAAAGCCAACCATGGTGAAAATTTTGAACTATAATTAACCCCGGCCATTCCATTTCGGGTATCCTTGTAACCACTTACCAATTTTGATTCATGAAAATAAAAATTCAATCTGTTTTTGGCTTCTGTTTCGCCACCTTTAAACGGAAAAGATGTATGCGCATGAATTTGTAACTGATCGATCAATGACATTATGGTATCGGGCGGCCATTGATCTGCCGGAAGAGATGGTGGCAAAGTAATAGTGTCGGGAGCAGAATAACATGAACGAATAGTAGATTCTTTTTCTACTTTTTTTCGAAAATTGGTAAAAACTTCCGGAATATCTTTGATAGAAAAAGGCAGATCATCCGGATGAAACAAGGTACTAGTGCTAAACACTTCCAATTCAACATTAATTTTCATTAATTGATCGGTTACCGTTTTTTGTATCTGAAGTTCTTCAAAGGGCACTTCTTTTTTCACAAATACTTTTTCTACATTATACTTTTTGGCCAGCTCGTACAAAACATATTCGGGTCTTCCAAATTGTATTAATAGATCTCCTCCAATTAGCTTGAGATTTTTCTTTAGATCAAAAAGGCATTCTTTTAAAAAAGCCAACCTCTTTGCTCCTAATTTTTGCGTTCCAAAAGTTGTTACCTGAAACCAATACGGTTGAAATATAAATACAGGTAATACCATTTTATAGGCTTCGCAAGCTTTTATCAAGGTCTCGTTATCCTGTAATCTCAGGTCAGTAGTAAACCAAACAATGGCAGTTTTATCAGATCTCATGTAAATGATTTAAATAATAATTAGCCTGTTTTAAAATTTCAGATCGAGTTTGCGCATCCATTTTATACCAAACTTTATACATCATGCCAATACGCGGATTTTTTTCAAGTAAAGACCTGTGCTTATCAAAAAAATTCCAATACAAACTATTAAAGGGACATGCCTTTTCACCTATCTTTTTCTTTTTATCGTAATAGCATCCGTTGCAATAATCACTCATTTTATCAATGTAGGTTGCCGAGCTAACATAAGGCTTTGTAGCCAGCAGGCCGCCATCGGCAAACTGACTCATGCCACGCGTATTGGTAATTTCAACCCACTCGACCGCATCAATATAAATACCCAGGTACCAGGCATCAACATCATTGGGATGTGAGCCAGTGAGAAGTGCAAAATTACCGGTGATCATGAGGCGTTGAATGTGATGCGCGTATGCATATTGCAATGATTGGCCTATCGCTTGCTTCATGCAGTTCATGTTCGTTTTTCCTGTCCAAAACATTTCTGGTAATTTACCTTTATGTTCGAAAAAATTGGTAGTGGCGTAATCGGGCATCTGCGCCCAATATACGCCGCGCATATACTCACGCCAACCGAGAATTTGTCTCACAAATCCCTCGAGTTGATTAAAACTAATTTTATCAGGTTGTTCTTCCCATTGCTGAATAGCAGCATTAATAACTTCCATGGGATGTATTAATTTTACATTCATGGAAAACGAAAGACGTGAATGGTAAACAGACCATTTAGAACTTGACATCGCATCTTGAAAGGTTCCGAAGAAAGGCAGCAGATCGTTCACAAAAAATTTGAGCAGATCTAAAGACTCCCGGCGTGTAACCGGCCACAAAAAATTTTCGGGATCAACATAACCAATGGTTTTAATTCCAGAATATTCTATTTCATCAATAAGCTCCTTTACATTTCTTTTAAATAAAAGCGGCTGAGGCGGTTTTAAATGAGTTGGTAATTTTTGACGGTTCTCAGAATCAAAATTCCATTTATCAAACAGCGGCTTATTGCCATTCATCAGCACATTGTGTTTTACACGCATATAGCGGTAAAAGCTTTCCATCAAATAGGTTTTCTTTCCATTAAAAAACGTTTTTAGTTCATTCCTATCTGTAAGAAAATGTTCAGTAGAAAAGTATTTGGTTTCTATTTGAAGATCCAATGAGATCTGATTCAGTAATTCATCCAGGCGAAATTCATCGGGCTCTAAATATTCGAAGCGTTTGATGTTATATTTTAAAACAAGCTCGTTAATGTTTTCATGAATGGTTTGCTTATTTTGCTCGTCGTTTATTTTGAGGTAAACCAAATGATGTCCTTCAGCTCTTAACTCATCTGCAAACGAACGCATGGCACTAAAAAAACCAATTACTTTTTGGATATGATGGGTTACATAGGCGCTCTCCTGCTTTACCTCCATCATTACATAAAGTACAGTATTATTTGTTTTCTCAAACCAGGAATGATGATGATTAAGTTGATCACCAAGAATTAAACGTAGGGTTTGGTATGTTTTAGATTCCGGCATTTATCACTGCAATATTTTACGTCATTCCAGTTTTTTTCCCACTTTTTACGCCACACAAACGATCTTTGGCATACGATACATGTTTTAAAAGGCAAGTGCTGTTTTTTGACATTTTTCATAATACACAAAACAAAATTTCAGAAGTAAGCCTTCGTGTTTTCGAATAGATCACTCAATATATTTTAATTGGCAAGCCTCCGGTATTTTATTTGGCTTTGCATATGCAAGACGCTCTAAACGTTGTGTTTTATGATAGCTATCTAATCCCGCACAGGTTATGGTACCGGCCTTTTCAATATCAACAAATCCATCGGAGCATAAACAATTATTTGGGAAATACACTTTTTCAATTTGTCCTACCACAATAATGGTGTTGTTGGTTTTAATGTGTATGCGCTCCTGAAAACGCACACCCATTTTTATAATGCTCTCTTTTACAAAAGGCGCTTTAAAATCATCTTTATATTCTTCAGTTAAACCGGTGGCTTCAAATTCTGATACATCCTTAGGATAACGCGCTGCTGTTTGATGCGCTTGCATGTATATGTTTTCATTGATCTGATTGATGGTATAAAAACCGGTTTGCATAATGTTATCTAAGGTATGTCTGTCAACCGAATCAGGTCGTGATATAAAACCAATATAAGGTGGATTGGCCCCAATATGGATCAACGAATTAAAAATAGCCAAATTGGTTTGTTTGTTTTGATCAACCGTACCAATTAAGCATACACTTTTAAAGCCGGTTAATGAATTCACAAAAGCCGCACGGTAACGCTGTTCAAGCGACATCATGTCAACAAACGACAAACATCTTTCGGTTGCAGCAGCTATCATGTTGTTTTTAATTTTGAAGATCCACCATCAATGTGCAATATTTGTCCGCTTACCCAACTTGCTCGGTCAGATAATAAATAATCAGCCGCGTTGGCAATGTCATCTGCAGAGCCAATGCGCTTTAACGGATGCATATTGGCAGAAGCTTGTAATTTTTCGGGCGTACTAATTAATTTGTTGGCCAAAGGTGTATCGGTTAAGGAAGGTGCAATGCAATTCACGCGAATTTTTGGCGCGAATTCGGCAGCCAATGAACGCGTTAAACCTTCGATGGCACCTTTACTAACGGCAACCGATGAATGATAAGCCATGCCGGTTTGAACTGCAATGGTACTGAATAATACAATGGATGCGTTGGTTGAATTTTGTAAAAGCTTTTGATAGGCCTGAATGAATTTAATAGCGCCAAGAGTATTTAATTTGAAGTCGGCCATATAATCGGCTTCCTTTAAACCACGAATAGGCTTTAAATTGATTGAACCAGGGCAATACACCAAACCATCAACCGGAGTGTCTAATTCAGGAAAAGGCAGTTCGCTTAACACGTCATAGGTGTAATGTTTGGTAACTTTTACACGTGGCGTGTTTCGAGAAATAGAAATTACTTGCTGACCTTGATCTAAAAGTAATTTGGCCAAACTCTCACCAATGCCAGAACTGGCCCCAACTATAACTGTAGTTCTCATGATTCAACAACAAACAGACAGGATAAAAGTTTAAGAAATAAAAAAGCCCCGTTAAATGAACGAGGCTTTAATTGAAATAAATTTTAAAAATTATCTGACACCATGCATCATGGCCAATAACTTTTTAGATAAGAAGAATAAGATAACCGATGCGACACCGGCCATAATTACGAACAACATAAAGAACGAATACAGATCGTTGATCTTATAACCAATGAACGATTTTTCTTTAATGATAGAATTCGCAAAAATGCTTTTTACCACTTGCTCTTTTACTGTTTTATCTTTAAAGCCGTCTAAGTTGATCAAATCGATACTGATGTATTTTGTACCATTGATATCTTCAGCTTTATCCATTTTAGCACAGATCTCAACACCTTTTGCAGTTTGCTCTTGCTCAATGGCAGTTGCTACCAACATCGTCTCAGGATAGTAAGAACTTAAAGTACCTGCAAATTTATTAGCAGAAGCAGTTGATAAGAACCATACGCCCATTAATAAAGATGCGAACTTTACAGGCGCTAATTTATTTACCATTGATAAACCAATTGGCGATAAACATAATTCACCAAAGGTGTGGATCACGTATAAACTTAATAACCACATCATACTTACTTTGGTTGAAGGATCAATTCCTTTTACACCAGCAGCAATTACCACATAACCAACAGCTAATAAAAATAAACCAATAGCTTGTTTGTAAGGGCTTGCCGGCTCCATATTACGTTTACCTAAAAAGCCCCAAAGCGCAACGAATATACCCGCAAAAATTACAATAGCAACCGCGTTAACCGATTGAAAATAACTTGCAGGAATTTCGGTTCCAAACATGGTTCTATCGGTTTGCTCAGCCGCAAAGAAGGTTAAGGCTGCACCTGCTTGTTCAAACGCTGCCCAAAAGAAGATAACGAAAAATGCAACAATGTAAATAACCCAAATACGTTGCTTCTCCACTTTGGTCAAGCTTCTGTCAGAAATTATAAAGCCCGGAGCTGCAATAGATAATGAGAAGATAAATGAACCAATAACACCTTGGCCCAAGAACATAAATAAAGAGAATAAAGCAACCTCAATACCTAACCAGGTTAAGATCTGACCTTGTGTGAATTCTGATTTTACTTCCTGAGTAGAATCAATATCAGTAGTTTCACGAGCTTTATTTGGTTTTGCACCAATAGCCTCACCTTCAGGAGTAACAATGTATTTATCTTTTAATGAAATGAATAGGATCAAACTGATGATCATACCAAAACAAGCAGCTAAAAAGCCCCATTTGAAATCACCAGGATCTCCGGTATCACCTAAATATCCGCAAACTAATGGAGAGAAGAATGCACCTAAGTTAATACCCATGTAAAAGATGGTAAATGCTGAGTCAACTCGCTTATCACCTTTTGGATATAACTGACCAACCATTGTAGAAATGTTTGGCTTAAAGAAACCGTTACCAATGATCAACATGGTTAAACCACCCATCATAATGATACGAGCCAGATCAACATTTTGATAGAATGAACCGGCAAGGAACATAAAAAACTGACCAATGGCCATCATGATACCACCAACAATGATCGATTTACGGTTACCCCAGTATCTATCGGCCATGTAACCACCAATTAATGGGGTTAAGTAAACTAAGCCGGTATAACTTCCGTAAATATCAGAACCAAATGCCTTATCGTAAAGTAATGCTTTAGTTAAAAATAATACGAAAATGGCACGCATTCCATAATAGCTGAAGCGCTCCCACATTTCGGTAATAAAAAGTACATAAAGTCCTTTTGGGTGTCCACTCTGAACCTGATTTTGTTCCATAATTTTTTGTTAAGATGGTAAAAATAAACGTTTTTATTAATAATTCAAATGTATTAACAAGCAAATAGCGGCTTTTGGTCGAATTACTATTTGATCTTCTCGGTATTCATCACCGTAGCTTCGCCACTCGTACAAATGGCACCGCTCGATTTATCTTTGATCACCGTTTCAACCACAGCTCTGTTGCGCTCTACTGTAACTTCTTTTACTGTAAATACCGCTTCGTATTGCGTATCAACATACATCGGGCGTAAGAATGAAAGTGATTGCTTCAGGTAAATAGTTCCTTCGCCAGGAAATAATGTTCCGAAAACTTTACTGAATAAAGATGCACTTAACATGCCGTGCATAATAGGGCGCTTGAACATGGTTTTTGCAGCATATTCAGCATTGGTGTGCACCGGATTTTTATCGCCGGTAACTATAGCAAATTGATTCACCTCTTCTTGCGAAAATTGAAAATCGTGTGTGTAAACTTGTCCTACTTTTATCATGGTATTTAATGTTTCGGGTTTATTGTTTATTGTTTGTAGTTTGTGGTTTGAGGTTTCGAGTTTGAAGTTTCGGGTTTCTGGTTTGAAGTTTTTGGTTTCTTGTCTGCTGATTCTTGTCCTTTCTTCTTCTCTCTCCCCAATCTGCTAATTTGTAATCTGCAATTTGCAATCACTCCCCTAGTTTCTCAATACTTCCAAAGCTTTATCAATTTTTCCTTAAATCGTTCTTTAGGTAAGAAATTATTCTCCAGATCAACATTCATTGGTACTGGTGTGTCTAAACTTCCTTCACGCATTACAGGCGCATCCAAATACTCAAAACAATTTTCGGTGATCAAGGATGCGATCTCCCCGCCTATTCCACCGGTTAATGTATCTTCATGCAATACAAATACACGTCCGGTTTTTTTAACCGATGCATAAATGGTTTCTACATCCAATGGTGCCAATGTTCTTAGGTCTATCAGATCTGCACTCAGATCATCATTTTCATTCAATGCTTCCAACGCCCAGTGAACGCCTAAGCCGTATGTTACAATCGTCAGATCATTTCCTTCTTTTACCAAACGTGCTTTACCAAACGGAATGTTATAATATTCTTCCGATACATCTTCACTAATGCTTCGGTATAATGCTTTATGTTCAAAGAACATCACAGGGTTTGGATCATCAAACGCAGTTAGTAATAAACCTTTTGCATCAGATGGGAATGCAGGATAAGCAATTTTTAATCCCGGTGTTTTAAAGAACCAGGCTTCGTTACTTTGCGAGTGGAAAGGTCCCGCTGCCACAGCAGCTCCGGTTGGCATACGCACTACCACATCGGCGTTTTGTCCCCAACGGTAATGACTCTTCGCTAAATTATTTACAATTTGAGTGATACCTTCACTTACGAAATCGGCAAATTGCATTTCAACCATAGCCTTGTGACCATTGATGGATAAGCCAAAGCCAGAACCTAAAATGGCACTTTCGCAAAGCGGTGTATTGCGCACACGTCCTTTACCAAATTCTTCAACAAAACCTTCGGTAATTTTAAATACCCCTCCGTAATCTGCAATATCTTGTCCCATTAATACCAGATTAGAATGCTTACGCATGGCCAGTTTTAAACCATTGCTGATCGCGTCAATAAAACGCATATTGGTTTTTGTTCCTGATGAAGGAGTTGTATCGTTAACCGAAAACGGTTTAAATAATTCACTTAGTTCTTTTTGCGTATCAGGTTTTGGATTTTGTTCAGCAAAGGCAATTTCCAAACCATCATCAATTAGTTTCTTTATCTCAGCACGATAAGATTCGATGATATCTTCCGTTAAAACACCTTCGTTAATTAAATATTTTTCAAATGTATTTACAGGGTCTTTTCTTCCCCATACATCAAATAATTCCTTTGGTACATATTTGGTACCACTTGCTTCCTCGTGGCCGCGCATGCGGAAGGTAACGCATTCTAAAATAACAGGACGAGGATTCACACGTATATCATCAGCCAGGTTTTTAATGGTCTCGTATACTTTTAAGATGTTGTTCCCATCAATACTAACACCTTCAATACCGTAACCAATGGCTTTATCGGCAAACGATTTACATTTGAACTGCTCGTTGCTTGGAGTACTTAAACCATAACCGTTATTCTCAATAATAAATATCACGGGTAAATTCCAAACAGCAGCCGTATTCACGCTCTCGTGAAAATCACCTTCGCTGGCGCCACCATCACCACTAAATACAACAGTAACTTTTGGATCTTTACGCAATAGATTACCTAAAGCAATACCATCGGCCACGCCTAATTGCGGACCTAAATGCGAGATCATACCAACAATTTTATACTCTTGCGTACCAAAGTGAAACGAACGATCGCGGCCTTGTGTAAAACCACCCGGCTTACCTTGAAACTGTGAGAACAAACGGTTAAAAGGAATTTCGCGCGTTGTAAAAACACCAAGGTTACGGTGCATTGGTAAAATGTACTCATCTTTAATTAAAGCTGCAGCAACACCAACGCTAATGGCTTCTTGCCCAATGCCACTGAACCATTTAGCAATTTTACCCTGACGAAGTAACAACAACATTTTTTCCTCGATCATGCGAGGCTTAAGGATATTTTTATACAGCTCAAGAAGTGTACTGTCTTTTAATTTTTTTCTATCAAACTTTACGGGAGTTTCTGCTGTGATAACCATTCTTATTTATTTTTTCCTAGTAAAACATTAACGCCAAATCCAAATGTGATCCAACTCATGAAATAGTTGTTATTTTTAAAACGTACCTCTTCAAACTGATTGAAGCGTGGCGCATTTGGATCGAATTTATTGAATAAGGTTGTGTAACTGATCAATACCGAAAAAGCTAAACTGCGATCAACAATAAAATTAGCACTAACCTCCGGCTGAACATAATGCGAATTAAATGTTTTAGCGCCATACGGTTTATTGTAAGCGGTTGTATCTTCATTGACATTGGTATAACGTGCCAACATGTATCCGTAATTAATCGAATAATCAACGTACATGTTCGATTTATAAAATTTATCGTAACTGAATTTCACAAACGGACAATCGCCTACCAATCTGGTTTCGTAAGGTACACTAGCGTTGTACACTTTCTTTTGCAAGAATTTATTATTCTGAAAATAGGTGCTTTGATAACCTATACCCATGTATACATTGCCGGTAAGTTTTAAATTAAAAGAAATATCACCTTCGTAAAAACCATTGAACGATTGGCGGTACATACTACTTGAAATGGTTTTTGGAATACCCACATGAGCCCTAATTATAAAGGGCAAATTATCTTTTTTAATTGGTGCATCCTGTCCATGAAAAACTAAAGGAAACAGGGTGAAGATGGATAATATTTTTACCAGTATTTTCAAAAGAAAAAGTTGAGCTTAAAGATACTAAAAACCTAATAATTAATACATTAAAACTGAAAATAAATAAAAGGTTGCATTTGGCTGCTCATGATCTGATACAAGCAAAAAACTATGAACACACATGCAAAAACCAATCCTGGGATTGGCAAATTTGCAAAGGCATTCCTGTATTTTTCTTTATAAGTTTCGGGTATCCAATGAACTAAAAAACCTAAAAACACAACCAGCAACACAGCCCAGTAACCTTTTACAATATCAAAGAACAGATAAAGCGAAAAATGGTTGCCAATACGGTCGTAAATTTCATTCACCACATCCAAACTCGGACTCCTGAAATAGATGCGGGTAAAACTTATGAAGGTTAAGGTGATGAGCATTAAAACAATTTTAACGGGCACACTTTCGGTATTCTTAAACGGTGAAATTTTCTGCCAGAATTTATGAATGATCAAGCCCAAACCATTTAAACCACCCCATATTAAAAACAGCCAGCTGCTGCCATGCCAAAGGCCTCCGAGCAACATGGTCACCATTAAATTAATATTGGTGTTAATGTTTTGTTTAATGGTTGGAAACATAACCGAAAGAAAAATAAGCAGCAAAAAGAAACCAATTAAAACATACAACAACCATATCTTTCCGCTTAACAACACCATAAAAGCAGAGATAATGATGATACAGATATACGAACCAATGGTGCCGGTTTTATTGCCTCCGAGCGGAATGTATAAATACTCCTGCAACCAACTTGATAAGGAAATGTGCCAGCGTTTCCAAAATTCGCTGGTGCTTAATGCCTTGTATGGCGATTTGAAATTTGTTTTTAGTCTGTATCCTAGCAACAACGCAATACCTATGGCCATATCGGTATAGCCGCTAAAATCCATGTACACCTGCAAGGAATATGAAAAAATGGCCATTACGGCTTCAACACCGGTGTATAAATGCGGACTAGAAAACACACGATCGATAAAATTAACGGCAATATAATCGGCAACAATTTTTTTGGCAAACCCGTTCATGATCCAAAATGTTGCCATACCAAATTCGAATTTGGTTAAGCTGTATGGTTGATAAATTTGATACAGAAATTCATGAGCCTTAACAATTGGACCTGCCACTAAATGAGGAAAGAAGCACACAAAGAAGCCGTAATCAAACACATTTGTCACCGGTTTTACTTTATCGCGATACACATCAATGGTATACGATAACGATTGAAATGTAAAGAAAGACACACCAATTGGCGTAAGTAATTTATCTAAACGAAATTCGGTTCCAAAAAATGTATTCGAGAAATTAGCAAAATGATTAAAGTAAGTAAAGTTTGTTCCGAACAACTGATTGCTGCTGCTGGCAAAGAAATACGCGTATTTGAAATAACACAAAAGCGTTAAGTTCAATAATACACTTATTGTTAAGAATAGTTTTTTATGCGACTGATTTGATGAAGCAGCAATGCGTTTTCCCCAATAAAAATCACTTATGATAGTAAAGAACAAGAGCGTAATAAAAACACCATTGGTTTTATAATAGAAGAAAAAACTGAACAATAACAGGTAAATGGAACGTGCTTTGTTTTGCTTGTAAATAAAGGTATACCCTAACAGTACTACCGCAAAAAATCCCCAAAAGAACAAATGCGTGAACAACAGCGGCTGCTCCGGATCAAACTGCAAAATATGTTTTAACCACTCTATTTGTTCAACGCTTTTTGATTGTTCAAATAACTTTTATACAAGGCCTCAAACATCATGCTGCCAAGTATCCTGTATCCTTTTCCGCTAAAGTGCACACGATCTTTTGAAGCCAAACCAACCTTAGCCCATTTGTAAATACTTTTATAACCACCCATTATCTCATACATATCCCACACGGCACACTGGTGCTTTTGCATCACTTCAATTAAAGCATCTTCAGCCAATCCGGTGCGTTTGTTTGGTGTTCGTCTTTTAATATAATTATCGGTAGTTGTTGTTAAAAGTATAGCTGCATCCGGCGATGCTTCCTTGATCATGGTGATCAACGAATCATAATGTTGCTTAAATTCTTCTTTCGTAAAATCTTTTCCCTGCACATCATTCACGCCTAATGAAATTACCACAAGATCGGGTTTAATGGTTTTTAATTGAGGTACAAAATAATCGCAGCGTAAAAACGAATGACTGGCTGCTCCATTGGCTCCAAGTCCGGCCAAATAAAATCCCGATGATGTTCTGTCTTCCAATGAATAACCGAACAAAGTAAAATCCTTTTGTAAGGTATCCATTTTTACCAATGAAAAACTCACACTATCCAGCAACTGATCAAACTGAAACAGAGTATATCCTTTGTCTTTAAAATCTTCCTTATCGGCTTTTACCAAACTGTATAACTCAAAGCTGCAATTAAAATTATGGTAAACTTTAACGGTGTTAAATTTTCTGCATACCGCATTTTTTGTGAGTGCTACTCCAAAATAATTACTGCTATCGTTGGTTGTAACGCTAATTCCATTCATACCCAAAGGCAAACAAAAATCCTTTCGTATGCAACGGCATTTTGTCCATTTACCCGTACTAAAACTACTGGCGTATGGTTGTCCGTTTGTTTTGGCCATTTTATAAGGAAAAACAAAATAGCCTCCACCCTGCACATTAAAACTCTTTTGAAAATTGTCTAAAAAGGTATTGCTCCAAACACCGCCTTGCACGTGCGATCCGCCAATATGAGCAATGGTTAGTTTTTTTACACTACCACCGTTTATCTCACTCATTTTTTTAAATAAATTCAAAAAAGTTGAGCTATCCTTGTCATACATCAGGTGATTTTGATCGTAATTAATGAAGGAGTAAGTTCCAACAGACGATTGCGAATTGGCAAACAGAACAACTAAAACAAATGCAATTATGATTTTAAACTTCTTCACTATTTTCCTTTTGTTTTAGCGTAAGTATTGTAATTATTAATTAAAGATGAGTACAGCAATGTGGCTATTTTACGGGCACCTTGCGGACTAAAATGTATGTAATCGGTAGCAGCTAATTTCTGATCAACCCAACTCACCATACTGTTCTTCCCTCCCATACAGTCGTACATATCAAAAAATGCACAACCATTATCAAAGGCAACA
This sequence comes from Sphingobacteriaceae bacterium, assembly GCA_046345155.1. Lineage (GTDB taxonomy): Bacteria > Bacteroidota > Bacteroidia > B-17B0 > Aurantibacillaceae > Aurantibacillus. The sequence continues at coordinate 424,040 of JBKDKI010000063.1, read as the reverse complement.
TTTCTTAAGGCATCTCGCAGATCTTCCATCATAGGATGTGTTACATAATCAGCGCCTTCTTTCACACTCATATCAGCCGGACCAATGAACAGGATACTCGCATTAGGAGCCGCTTTTTTAATAATGGCAATTTGTCCTTTAAAGTAGCTCGCAAAATTCAATACACTTTGTTTATCTTTTAACGATGGTAAGGCATTACCACCGTATTGAAGAATGATGAGTTTCACGTTGAAATGATCATAAAAACTTTTAAGTTGACCAAAATTAATGTGCTGGAAAAATGTTCCTGAACTGCCGCGTTGCGCAATATTATCAACATATACACCGGTAGGGCTTTCGAGTGAAACGCCGTAAAAATCAGGACTATCTTTTCCTTTAAAGCGGAACTCGTGTTGCGATGAACCAGGGGTAACATTAAATTCCTTAATTCTGAAATTACCGCCTTCCAATAAACTATCGGCACCAGCTAAAGCAGGACCATCGTAAAACTCACACCAGGTTTTTGCTTGCGAACCACCATAAAATAATTTGATCTTTTTATAATTCAAATTATTGGTGCCGGCCATTTTGGTGGTTGTGATCTGAACATTGGTTGATAATAGAACACTCGTATCTGTAAGGGTTTTGTACTGATTAAAGCGCGTGAAGCCCCCGGTAAAGCCAAAATTATTGTGCTTTACACGTTTATCTTTTGAGGTAAATGTTTGATAACGATCCCATCCATAACCATTCACAATTTTATTGGTAACACTTTGCGAAACCGGCATTAAGGATAAGAATCCCGGACCATTACCGCCAAACTGCCCTTGCAGCTTCATTCGCAGGTAATCGGTTATACGATCGCATTCAATTTGTGAATCGCCATAATGCAACACACGAATGCTGCTTGGTTGCGATTTAATGGTAGATAAAGCCTCGAAAAATGTATTAAGAGCAGTTTTGTTTTTGAATTGAATAGTGGTAATTAATTTAGGAGCAGTTGTATCTTTGGTTTGAAGCGAGTCGGTAACAATTCCCAATGAATCATTCAAATTGATCTGATCGGCCAATTGAAGGATCTTTGAAATATCGGTCTTTGCCTCTTTTTTATTTAAAAAGCTCGAAAGTGGCGGAAATTTTAAAGACAATTCGTTTGAAAGTTTAATGCCATCTGATGGATAAACAAAAGCCATTAAAGCCAATACACCAAATACCGAACCCAGCGTTATGAGAGATTTAAAGGGATGCTGCATAAAAACGAAGATATAAGTATTGAAAGTTTGAAAATGCCAACAGGTGCTATGTTTTTGAACATCCGTTTATTAATAAAGCAAAAACCAAAAGGCTTTAAAAAATGAGCAAAATCAAGGAAAATTTATAAGAACTTCTGTTTTGGGATTGGGTTAAAAACACTAATTTGGCGCTTATTTTATAAACTATGTCGTATATTAATTCAATTATTGCTCGTCAGATCTTAGATTCAAGAGGAAACCCTACCATTGAGGTGGATGTTATTACAGAAAATGGTGTTTTAGGAAGAGCCGCAGTGCCTTCAGGCGCTTCAACAGGTATTCATGAGGCTGTTGAACTAAGAGACAATGATAAAAATATTTACCTTGGAAAAGGTGTTTTAAAAGCGGTGAACAACGTAAATACCGTTATTCGCGAGAATTTAAAAGGTGCTTACATTTTTGATCAAAATGCAATTGATGCCGCGCTCATTCAGCTAGACGGTTCAAAGAACAAAGGTAACTTAGGAGCCAATGCTATTTTGGGTGTTTCGTTAGCTGTTGCTAAAGCAGCTGCGGAAGAGAGTCGCCAACCTTTATACCGTTATGTAGGCGGAGTTAATGCCAACACCTTACCTATCCCATTGATGAACATTTTAAATGGTGGTGCACATGCCGATAACGGAATTGATTTCCAGGAATTCATGATCATGCCTTTGGGTGCTGAATCATTTAGCGATGCATTGCGCATGGGTACAGAAGTTTTCCATCACTTAAAAGGCGTTTTAAAATCGTTGAAATTAGTTACCAATGTTGGTGATGAGGGTGGATTTGCTCCTGATTTTAAGAACAACGAAGATGCGATAAAAGCGGTGATGCAGGCCATTGAAAAAGCTGGTTACAAGCCGGGCGAAGATATTTACATTGCCATGGATGCAGCTGCTTCTGAATTTTATTTGAACGATGAAAAAGTATATCATTTCAAAAAATCAACCGGCGATAAATTAACGGCCGCTCAAATGGTTGATTATTGGGCAGACTGGCGTAAGAAATACCCGATCATTTCAATTGAGGACGGATGTGCCGAAGAAGATTGGGATGGCTGGAAATTGTTGACCGATAAGATCGGCTCAAACACGCAATTAGTTGGCGACGACTTGTTTGTAACCAACGTAGAGTTCCTTTCAAAAGGTATTGAAAAAGGGGTTGCAAACTCAATTTTAGTGAAAGTTAACCAAATTGGAAGCTTAACCGAAACAGTAAATGCCGTGCAGTTAGCTCAAACTAACAGCTATACATCCTTAATGAGTCACCGAAGCGGTGAAACGGAAGACACGACAATTGCAGACCTGGCTGTAGCTTTAAATTGCGGACAAATAAAGACCGGATCGGCAAGCAGAACCGACAGGATCGCGAAATACAACCAATTATTGCGCATTGAAGAGCAACTTGGTGATTCGGCTCGTTTTATTGGAAAATCATTTAAATTTTTAAAATAAAATAAGACAGAATATTAGTTTATTTTATAATCAGTCATTAAATTTACGAAAGTTAAATTCGTTGGAACATGGACAAATTAAAAGAGAAATTCAAAGCTAAAGCAGATGTTTTAGCAGCGGACATTAAGGATATCATTAAAAATCATGGCGATCTAAAATTAGGTGAGATCACTGTAGCTCAAGTATACCAAGGTATGAGAGGTATGGTTGGAATGGTTACAGAAACATCACGTTTAGATGCTGAAGAAGGAATTCGTTTCCGTGGTTATTCAATACCTGAATTACGTAAGCAATTACCTAAGGCTCCGGGCGGAACTGAACCATTACCGGAAGGTATTTTTTATTTGATGTTAGTTGGTGAATTGCCTACTCAGGAAGATGTAACATTTATTACAACTGAATGGACAAAACGTAACAACGTTCCAAAACATGTTTTTGACGTAATTGAAAAACTTCCTATTGATACGCATCCAATGACTCAATTCGTGATTGGTGTAATGGCTATGCAAACAGAAAGCGTTTTTGCAAAGGCATATGCAAAAGGAATGAGTAAAAAGGATTATTGGGATTACGCATACGAAGATTCAATGAACTTGATCGCTCGTTTACCACGTATTGCAGCATATATCTATCGTCGTAAATACAAAGGCGGAGCTCATATTGAACCGGATCATAAATTAGACTGGGCAGCTAATTTTGCTCATATGTTAGGTTATGATCAGGTCGATTTTAAACGTTTAATGCGCTTGTATCAAACGATACACGTAGATCATGAAGGTGGAAACGTTTCGGCACATACAACTCACCTAGTTGGTTCTGCTTTAAGTGATCCATACTTGGCGTTCGCTGCCGGTATGAATGGATTAGCTGGGCCATTACATGGTTTGGCAAATCAAGAAGTGTTGAATTGGATCATGGAATTGAAAGAGAATTTAGGTGGCGGATTACCAACAAAAGAACAAATTGCAGAGTATATCAAGAAAACATTAACCGAAGGAAAAGTTGTACCTGGATACGGCCATGCTGTATTACGTAAAACCGACCCTCGCTTTACAGCTCAGCAGGATTTCTATAAAACGTGGATCAAACATGATGATATTTGTGAGATCGTGCAAATGGTTTATGAAGTAGCGCCTCCTATCTTAGAAGGAACCGGTAAGATCAAGAATCCATGGCCTAATGTGGATGCGCATTCAGGTGCGTTATTAGTACACTACGGTATGCATGAGTATGATTTTTACACTGTATTATTTGGTGTAAGTCGTGCATTAGGTGTGTTGGCAAGTTTAATTTGGGATAGAGCTACAGGATCGCCAATTGAACGTCCGGGTTCATTAACAACAGAGAACATAAAAACGAAAATTAAAGCTGCTCAGGAAGCTTCTAAAAACGCTTAATGAATAAATTTTAAGTTAAAAACCTGTTTCATTTGAAGCAGGTTTTTTTTTGACTATAAGAAAATGAAAAAAATTGGAATAGCCTTATCGGGCGGAGGTGCCAGAGGATTAGGACATATTGGTGTTTTAAAAGCACTTGAAGAAAAAGGAATAAAACCTTCCATTATTTCAGGTACAAGTGCAGGAGCTATGTTTGGCGCATTTTATGCTGCAGGTTATAGTCTTGATAAGATCATTAAGATCTCAAAAAAAACAAACTTCTTTAGTTTAAAGAATATTCTTTTTGGTAAATCGGGTTTTTTAAATATGAATGCTTTTGAAGAGTTAATAGAAGAACATATTCCGGGTAATTCGTTTGAGTCACTTAAACTTCCGTTATATGTTGCAACTACAGATATTATAAAAGGCGAAACGGTTTATTTTTCATCAGGTGTTCTTTCAAAAGCTGTAATGGCCTCATCATGCATTCCAATGGTGTACGAACCTATTAAATACAACGAAACCTATTATTTAGACGGTGGTTTGATGAATAATTTACCGGTAGAGATCATCAAAGATAAATGTGATTTTTTAATTGGCTCCTACGTAAATTCAATGAGTTTAAAATTAAAAGACCTTCATATGAAAGATATGATAGACAGAGGCTTTCATTTGGCGCTGAGTGCATCAATTAAAGATAAAGCAAAGCTTTGTAACCTGTTTATTGAACCGGCAGATATGAGCCGTTACAGCATGTTTGATATGGACAAAGCAGATGAAATAATTGATTTTTGTTATAATTATGCAAGTGATCAGTTAAGATCAATTGAAATATCATAATGATTTTTATCAAAAAAAAAGCCCCGCATTTTTGCGGGGCTTTTTTATTATTATAAACTCAAAATTAGTTTTGAGTAAATGAACCGTAGTTCATGTTAGTAGCATTTCTGATCTCGTTGTTATAAACACCGTTTTGGAATGTAGTAACATTACTAAATACACCAGAACGACCAGTAATAGTTGGAGCACTGTTACCGTTTACAACACGAACTGTATCACGAGTTGTAGCGTAATCAGCAACCCAGATAGTAGCGTTTTGGTTGAAACCAGGAGTTGTATTAGAAACAGTTGCAAAATTAAATGAATAACGACCGTTAGCATCAGTTGTAGTAGTGTAGTTTTTAGTAACTAATAAAGTAGGATCTTTATCAATGCTCATATAAACTGTAACACCAGTAGGAACTGCGATATTAGTAGATGAAATAACAGCAGGGTTAGTACCAGTTGTAGTAGATAACACATGGTTAGCGCTAACTGAACCAGAGATACTAGCTGAACCGATCATGATGTTGTTAGGGTTTGATGATAAGTTTGAAGCATTGAACGCATAAGTTCCCCACTCAAAAGTAGTACCCATGAAACAGTTAAAGCTGCTAGTTGTACCGAAGTAGTTAGCATACAAACCTGTTTTAGTTACACCATTGATCAATGTATCTAAAGTACCATTGAAACCAGCAATTGTCATATAAGCATTAACACCTGTAGCGTTAGACTTTAAGTTAATTGCCCAGTTACCGTTTGCATCAGTAGTAGCTGAATAAACATCAGCACCTTGTGCGATAGAGTTAGTATACAAGTTGTTCTTGTTCACTTTAATTTGAACTACAACACCAGCAGCAGGGATACGAGTGTTTGTTTGCCATCCACCAAAACCGTTTGGCGTAATTACGTTTTTAGTACATTGACCTTTTACGGTAGTTGTACCAGTAACATCAGTTGCAGTAAAGTCAGTTGTTGTTTCTTTCTTACAAGAGAATAATAAAGCTGTAAGAGAAAGTGCTAATAATGATTTTTTCATGACTATTTATATTTATTTGTTTTAAAATTTATTGATTTAATTGTTTTGTTTTTAATTAGAAATGGAATAATAAAGTGATTGCGCCAGCACCACCACTTAAGTTAGTGTTACCACCTAAAGTATTGTTCATTGAGAAAATGTTTCCTGAGTTATTATCTACAGAGAAACCTTTGGTTTTCTCAGAGTTATCTTGGTTAACTTCTTCAGTAAATACGGTAGGACCATTTTGACCATTAACAAATACTTCTTGAGTTGATTTTGCACCTTTTCTAGTTAAGATAGAGTAACCCCAACCATATTCAGCAGCAACTGAAATTTTTGAGAAAACAAAATACTCAATACCAATAAATCCTCTTAAACCAAAACGGAAACCACCTCTTTGTTTTGTTTCCAAGTTTCTAACAGTTCTACCACTTGTTGGAGTTTGTGTAGCAACGTTAAAAGAGTTAAAGTTAGTTGTGTACTGTACTGCATACTGATCAGAGAATGCATTACCATAAGTTACTGTTTGCTTATCAGAAGTTCCACCGATACCGATCTCAGCACCGTAGTAACCTTGTAAACGACGGTATCCTCTTCTTTTTTCGATACCAGCAGTAACTAATAAATTAGTTTTAGAATATTTCAATTTATCTTCAACACGAATTAATGAAGCTGCCTGAACATCTTCAGCAGTACCTAATGATGCTTTGTATAAAACTTCAGCATCCTGTACACGGTTGATCATTGAACCAGAAATAGTGTTCAATCCAACTTTAGCACGGATAGCAGTCTTATCATCTAAGAAATACTTACCAACGATCTGGTTGTTTGATGATTGAACGAATTGATTTGTGTTACTTGCAACGTTGTTTGCTTGAGGAGCACTGTTACCCATGATACTTACGTAACGTAAAGAGTTAAACACTAGGTCTAATGCAGGAATTGCGTTAAATCCAAGGGCAATATCACCTTTCTTTGGAAGGATAGCATGACCTTTTTTGTTTAAAACTGCGTCGTCACTCGCGCATGGAGTACTGTGTGACCCTTCAGACTTTTGGTCTTGGGCGTACGTGAACATTGACAGAAGCAATGTCGGTACAATTAGGACTTTTTTCTTCATATTTTTTATTTTGGTTAGTTTAAATTCCTTTTAAACAGAATCGGTGCAAATTTAATTAAAATTGGACTCCCATCCAAATGGATTTAGCAATTCATCCGTTAAAATCTAAGTTTCATCCTGTTAATTGCAATATTTATAATAGATTTAAATAAGCTTTATAATTTACAAAAATCTGATTTACAATAATTTAATTCGTTTTAAAAACAAAAAAGAGAGAATCTTGATGAATTCTCTCTTAAACAGATATAGTAGACTCTTGTAACGTTCTTAATTAATTCTTGAACATCTTCAATAAGGTACCTAATTTTTCTTTTAACTCAGTTCTTGGAATGATCTTGTCTACAAACCCGTGTTCCAACACGAATTCAGCAGTTTGAAAACCTTTTGGCAGATCTTTACCAATTGTTTCTTTTACAACACGTGGTCCGGCAAAACCAATTAAACTATTTGGCTCAGCAATATTAAGATCGCCTAACATGGCGTAACTCGCAGTAACACCACCTGTAGTAGGATCGGTTAACAATGAAATATATGGGATTTGATTTTGTGCTAACTGACTTAATTTTGCTGATGTTTTAGCCATTTGCATCAATGAAAATGCGGCTTCCATCATACGTGCCCCACCACTTTTTGATATGATGAGTAAAGGTGATTTAGTTTTAATACAAAAATCTATTGAACGTGCGATCTTCTCTCCTACTACACTTCCCATGCTTCCACCAATAAAACCAAAATCCATACAACAGATCACCAGGTCTTCGCCATTTACCTTACCGTAAGCACTTCTTAAAGCATCTTTTAATCCGGTCTTTTTGATGGTATCTGTTAATCGATCAGTATATTTTTTTGTATCAGAAAAATCAAGCGGATCACCACTTACTAAATTCTCATGCAATTCGGTAAACTGGTTATTATCAAAAATAATTTCAAAATATTCTTTACTCGAAATACGCTCATGATGTCCACATTCTGAGCAAACATATTTATTTGACGAATGATCTTGTGCCGTATGGATCTTTTTACATGAAGGACATTTATACCACAAGCCCTCAGGTGTTTCCTTCTTTTCTGTAGTACTTGTTGTAATACCTTCTTTTAATCGTTTGAACCAGCCCATTTTTTAATATTTTAGAAGTTAGAAATAAGATTTAAGAAGTTGGATTTACAATAAATCTTACTTCATAAATCAGAAATCTTAAATCGTTAAGCAATAGTAATTGTTTTATCTAAATAAACATCTTGTATAGCGTTAAGTAAAGCCACGCCCTCACCCATTGGTTTTTGGAATGCTTTACGGCCGCTAATTAAACCCTGACCACCGGCACGTTTATTGATAACTGCTGTTTCAATTGCTTCAGCCAGATCGCTTGCGCCTTTACTTTCGCCACCACTGTTAATTAAGCCCATACGGCCCATATAACAATTAGCAACCTGATAACGACATAAGTCGATCGGATGATCGGTAGTTAATTCTGAATATACTTTTGGATGTGTTTTACCATGGCCAACTGCAAGGTAACCGCCATTTTTATCTGATAATTTTTGCTTGATAATATCTGCCTGAATGGTAACACCCAAGTGATTTGCTTGAGAGGAAAGGTCAGCAGCTGTATGGTAATCAATTCCGTCTTTTTTGAACGCGCTGTTACGTGTATAACACCATAAAATGGTTGCCATTCCTAGCTCGTGCGCCATTTCAAATGCTTTTGCTACTTCAACAATTTGACGTGCCGATTCGTTTGAACCGAAATAAATTGTTGCGCCAACAGCGGTTGCACCCATATTCCAAGCTTCTTTTATTGTACCAAACATAATTTGATCGAAACGGTTTGGATACGATAAAAACTCATTATGGTTGATCTTTACAATAAATGGGATCTTATGAGCATATTTGCGCGACACTGAAGCTAAAACACCGTAAGTAGATGCTACGGCATTGCAACCACCTTCAATTGCTAATTTCACAATATTTTCACTGTCAAAATAAATTGGGTTTGGTGCAAATGAAGCACCTGCACTATGCTCAATTCCCTGATCAACAGGTAAAATACTCATGTATCCGGTATTACTTAAACGGCCGGTATTATATAATTGATTTAAACTTCTTAAAACTTGTGGATTTCTGTTAGTGATCTGAAAAATGCGATCAACAAAATCAGCACCCGGTAAATGAATAGATTCTTTAGTGATTGTTTTGCAGGTATGGTTCAATAAACCATCTGCTTTTGAGCCTAAGATCTCGATTACTTTTGACATATTTCTTTTTTAATAAGGAGGTACAAATATAATAAAAAAACCCTCTAAGAACATTTGTTTTTAGAGGGTAAATATGAATTAAAAACGAATTTTATTCGTTAACCATTACCATTTTGAAAGGTACGTTGATAATTGCTTGGTAATCTTCACCAGCTTCTAACATATCCTCATCATCTTCTTCATAATGCCAGTTGATAGTTACTGCGCTTCCACCTTTGTGAATGCTTTCTAATTTCTTAAATACATCAAGGATACACTTAGAAGATGATGTATTGAAATATTCTAACTGAACATTTACTGTTGTTGCCGGCTTAGAAGCTGAAGAATACTTATCTAAAGCATCTACCAAAGGCTTGTAAAATTCAATAGAGTTTTCAGGTATCGAGCGTCCTTTAATTTCTAATACACCGCTAGCTAGATCGAAACTGATCGATGGCGTTTTCGGAGAACCTTCTATTTTATAATTATCCATAATATAATTTAGTTTTGTTGTTGTGTTACTTTTATATTGAGCGTAAAGAAAGATATTTTATCGTTAATTTCCAAAAAATTATAATCAATTTTTTCACCTGTTTTTCTGGCAATATCAATCATCCCTAATCCACCACCACCTTTAAGCGACATTTCGCCATTATTTAGTACCTCTTTGTAATAACTCTTTAATTCTTCTTTGTTAAGTGAATTAACCTTATCCAAACGGCTTCTTAAACCTGGTACATTTTCATTTAATATATAATTTCCTGTAAAAATGGTATAAACACTACCAATTTTACCGATCATGAAAATAGCCGACTTAAGTTTTTCTGCTCTGGCATCAGGTATTTCATCCATATGATGATACAAGTTTTGAAGACATTCAACAAGAACATTGTATACCTTCTTTTTCATCTTTGGTTCTTCCTGAAAATCATCCATTTTATTCTCCATGATCTGAAGAATGGATGTTAAAAGATCTGACGTAACCTCTCCTTTAAATGAAAGCAATATATTATTGCGTTCCATTTTCTCATAAATATCAAATACTTCTACCATTCAGGAATCTCTTGGATTGGGCTTATTTTAATTTAAACGCGATCGTGTTTCCGTTAACTGAGAAAGTAGCATCATCGTCACATGCATCAACACCTTTTCCACTGGTATAATCTACAGTTCTTTCTTTGAAACCTTCAGGTGTTAACTTTAATATACCAAATGAAATGAATTGGCAATTAGCGTGTTTAGTAAGCGGAGTTGCCTGATCAACAGTTACATTAAATTTGCGCCCCTCGCGGTTAGTACCGTTTGATGTACCCCAGATCTTCACATCATCGTTATTCATATTGTGCTGAATATAACGATCTGTTGAATATAAGGTTGTCCAGTTATTTGTAGGACCTAAACATTTACCATTGTATATTTTCACGTTAAACAGACGGATATCGGTTACAGGATCATTTGAAACAGTGCGAACAACAATACTATCACATATATAGCTGATCTTTTTAGCAGGATCTGTATTTGCTGCTTTATAATTTTGCATCACAAACTTCATTCTGCTTCCGGCAGTTTTTGCCTTACCATAAAACGTTACAAATATTACACCTTCTCTTAATTTAGCATCAGGAATAGGTGAACAAGTTGATGAGCTGAATGATAAAGAATAAGTTGGCGCAACGTGGTTTGTAGCATTCCACAAGGTATCACCTGAAACAATTCGTAACGAATCGCATGCCGCCATTACACGGTCCTTATCAGCACCTGTACCTTTTGTTTTAATTGCAACGCCATTAACTGCCGGTATGATACTCATGAACTCCTGCTCTGCAACAGCATTATCAACTACTGATTGTGTTTCGTTATCTACTTCAACCGTTTCTTTTTTGTGACATGAAGTAAATGTAAACGCTGCTATTGCAAATGCAGGTAAAATTAATTTTAATGATCTCATTTTAAATCTATTTTAATTTTATAATTATTTTAAAAGAGTAATGTATACAAAAATAAAACTTTTTTTTTATAATGCAACTCCTACTACCAAAACATCATCAATTTGTTCGTGTCCGTTACGCCAGTCTTCAAAAGCCTCATTTAACAATTGACGTTGCGTATCCACATCCATTGTATGGATCTGAAGTAACAAATCGTAATACCTACGCACCATGAACTTTTTACCCATATTTCCACCAAACTGATCGGCATAACCATCGGAAGATAAGTAAGCCATGGCAGGTTTTGGCAAATTAACTGTATGAGTCGTAAATTCGCGGTTCAAGCCCATTTGCGCGCCACCAATTGGGTATTTATTTCCATCTAACTTGGCAAATTCTCCATCTTCATAAACAATAACCAAAGGTCTGTTCGCACCTGCCCATAAACAGGTTTTAGTGCTATCGTTAATAGAAATGATCGAAACATCCATTCCATCATTGGTATTGATCTCGTTGCTACCTTGCCTTAATGCCGACTGAACGCCTTTATGCAATGCATTTAATATTTCACCCGGATTGGTTATGCCCTTTTCCTGAATGATCTGGTGCATTAAATTATGCCCGATCATACTCATAAATGCACCCGGAACGCCGTGACCAGTGCAATCTACCACCGCAAATATCTTCCAACCGTTCTTTTCGCCAAACCAATAAAAATCGCCACTCACAATATCTTTTGGTTTGTATAAAATAAAGGCACGTTTCAGTTTTGAGAAAATATAATCTTTCGAAGGTAAAATTGCTTCCTGAATTCGCTTGGCATACTCAATACTACTTGTGATGTCCTTATTTTTTTCAGCTAATTCGCGCGTTCTTTCTTCAACTTTAACTTCTAATATTTTATTTTCTTTTTTGATCTGTTTTGTGCGCCATTGTGTAAATAATACAACCAAAGCTGTTCCCACAATAATTACAATGATATAAAACCAGGTTGTTTTCCAAAATGGTGGTACAATGGTTATTTTTAATTCATATGCATTTTCATTCCAAATACCATCACTATTGCTAGCCTTAATTTTTAAGGTATAGTTTCCTCCGGGTAATTCGGTGTAAGAAATGTATCGCACGGTGGTGGGTTCAGACCAATCGGCATCATAGCCCTCGAGTTTGTATTTGAATAAATTCTTTTCAGGATCAACATAATCCAATGCAACAACCTCCATCTGAAAGAAATTCTCTCTCCAACTTAATTTTAAATGCTTCTTAAAAATTAAATTCGAATCAATTGGCATATCCTTACCCGAACGTTTATAACTGATCACATAAACCGGAGGAACATGCAAATTGTCCTTAATTTGGCTTGGTCTGAATATATTATACCCATTTGGGCCACCAAATAAAATATTTCCAGATTCGGCAATGCATGCAGCACCAATATTATGCTCGGTATTTGCCAAACCATCTTTTTTAGTGTAATTCTTAAAGAAAGGTTTATTTCCTTCGGTTGGATTAAAAGCTGTAATTCCTTTATTGGTACTCATCCAAAACTTACCGGTACTATCTTTTAAAATAGAATAAATAAAAGTATTGGCCAATCCATCGCCTTCATAAAAGTTTCTAAAGGTTTTTCCATCATAACGCGATAATCCGCTATTGGTGCCAAACCAAATATTCCCATTGTTATCTTGATTCATGGCATAAACCACATCAGAAGGCAAAGTGGTTTCGCTTGAACTAGACACATAATGTTTTAAGATCTTTAGTTTAAAGTTTGTTTTGGTGAAATTTTCAATATTGTAAACGCCTCCTCCATCAGTTAATAACCAAAGTGTTTTATTCTTATCACAAAACACCTTAGTTAAATTTAGGTTATCTAAACCTTCATGTGTTTCATACCTTAAAGGTTCATTTGTTTTTAAATTAACCGTGTATAAACCATCTCCATAAGATGCGATCAGTAAATAATCATCAACTCTAATAATTGATAAGATGGTTCCTCCGCGTTCATTTGAAAAATAACTTGTGATCTTATTGGTTGAAATATCATACCTTTTCATTCCATCTCCATAGGTACCAATCCAATAAACATTACTGCTTTCCTGATACATACAAAGTGCATCAAATTTGCCAACAACATGATTGTAATTTTTAAAATAGTTGCTGTTTCTTGGCAACATATTCAATTGGTTATCGCCGCTCACCCAAACGTTACCTTCTTTGTCTTGATGCGTTAAGAACAAATTTTTAAAGCTTGTTTGTTTATACTTCGCTACTGCATTAAACTTTTCTGCACTCTTGAAGGCTACATTAATTCCACCTACAGCAGTACCGATCCAAATATTCTCACTATTATCGAGGTAAACGGTATTAATACTATGATCATTCAGCGTGGTAATATCTTCTGTATTTCTTAAATAAACTGATGTATCTCCGCTTAAGATATTATAGATCACAAAACCACTACCTGTACCGCAATACATCATATTTTGCTTGATCACAAAATCCCTGATATAATTACGATCACTATCCTTGTCTTTTAATCTAATTTGTTTTTCAACTTCAAAATTCTCTAGATCAACCCTAATAACACCCGAACCATTTGTGGCTAAATACAATTTACCTGCATAAACACTTAATTTATTTATCTTCTCCAACGGGTTTTCACCGGTGGCAATTTTCATATCGTCAATAAATGTTACCCTCGAAAGTTTTTTAGTTTTTAACTGATAGGTCCATAAACCCTTCTTGGCTGTAGCAATTAATAGCCTGTCTCCATCAACCAAAATATCTTTAACGGTTACCTCTTCTTCAATATTAAATTTGATCAACTCAATGTTTTTTGAACCCAAGTTATAGATCAATAAACCATTGTTCGTACCTAATGCCAGCTGCAAGTCATCAATTTGCTTGATGGTATTGATGTAGTTTTCCTTTGGAAAATCGTCGATCTTCTTATATAAGACCCGTTTTATACTATCGTTGGTAAGATTAAGGAAATTGAAACCCGCCGGTGTACCTATGACCATGACGTTTCCTTTTAATTCCAAAAAACAATTTACCTCCGGGTTTGAAAGCGAATTTTTATTATTAGGCTCGTTCTTGTATTTTTTAATATCATATCCACTGTATCGGTTCAATCCTTCTTGTGTACCAAACCACATGAAGCCTTTATTATCCTGATAGATACAGTTTATTAAGTTAGTTGTTAAACCATCATCACTGGTAATGTGCCTGAATACTAGATTTTGTGCCTGCGTGAAAAACGCCAACAAAGTAAAAAACAGACCGAATATGTGAATTTTAAGCTTCAAGTTACAAACACCTAAAATAATTATTTTTTATTAAAGTCAAACAGTTTATTTTTACACATTATGTGCGGACTTGGTGGTATATTTTATTTTGACAGTTATGATCAAAAAAAGTTTAATGACCACCAACGTGTTCTCGAAAAGTTAAAACACCGTGGACCCGATTTTCAAAATTACCAAAGTTTCCCGAATTGCATTTTATACCATGCTCGCTTAAGTATTTTGGATGTTTCAAGCGCCAGCAATCAGCCATTTAGTAAGAACAATCAACACCTTTGTTTTAACGGTGAAGTATTCAATTACGTTCAAATTAAGAATGAATTAAGCAACATCACTACATCAGGAGATGTTGAAGTAATGCATGGATTACTGGAACAAAACGAAACGACTGCGGCTTTAAACAAGACCAATGGATTTTTTGCTTTGGCTTTTTACGATCAAAACACCAACGAGTTAATTATTGCAAGAGATCGTTTAGGCATAAAGCCTTTGTACTATTTTGCAGATAAAAACAAGATCGCATTTGCCTCCGAACTAAAGCCCTTACTTGAATTGGTTGGTCCGCAAGAATTAGATGAAGAACAATTGTATACTTATTTCCGATTGAATTACTGTGCCGGAAACAAAAGCATTTTTAAAAACATTCAACAGTTAGAACCCGGCTATTTTATAAAAGCCACTGCAAATGGTTTTGATAAGATCAAATGGTATGAAGCAACTAAAACAGTTGGCACAAATGACCTATTTACACTGTTGAACGATTCAACCAAACTACGATTGCATGCAGATGTGCCGGTTGGTTGTTTTTTAAGCGGTGGTGTAGATTCGTCCATCATTTCGGCATTAGCCGCAAAGCAACACAAGCAAGTGCATACCTTTAGTATTGGTTTTAAAGATGAACCCTTTTTTGACGAGACCAAATACGCCCAACTGGTTGCAAAACATATTGGCTCCACACATCACGAATTTAAATTAAGTAATACCGATTTTATAGAGAACATTCATCCATTTTTAAATAGCATTGATGAACCCTTTGCCGATTCGTCGGCATTGAACGTATACATCCTCAGCAAATACACCAAACAACATGTAAAAGTGGCTTTAAGTGGAGATGGTGCTGATGAATTGTTTAAAGGATATAATAAACATAAAGCATTAGTATTATCTCAAAAAATTACAACAAAGTTTCTTACAAAACTAGTTGCTCCATTTGCAGGATCTATGGACGAATCGCGACAAGGTACCCTGCAAAATAAAGTTCGTCAATTAAAAAAATTCGAGCAATTAATACGTTTGAATACAGTCGAAAAACAAAGTTTTTTAGCGCAGATCTCCTCAAATGAAGATGTATATAACCTGTTGTCAAACAAGGTTAATGTATCGTACTTTAATTCGCTTTTTAAAGTAAATGAGCTATTTAATTCGTTTGCGTTGGAAGATGTATTTGACCTTCAAACAGTATTAAAGGATGATATGCTGGTGAAGGCCGATAGATTTAGCATGCAACACGGTTTGGAGATCAGAAATCCGTTTTTGGATTACCGAATTGTTGAATATGCTCTGAATTTAAAGGCAGACCAAAAAATAAATACCCAGGAACAAAAGATCATTTTAAGAAAAACCTTTGCCAACCTATTACCGGAAGAGATCTTTAACAGAAGTAAAAAAGGGTTTGAATTACCACTTTGGAAATGGTTGAATAATGAATTGAAAAACGAGATCGAAACAAAATGGTTAAGTAAAGAATTGATCAACGATCAGCAATTATTTAACTATGCGCAAGTTAAAAAACTGAAGAAACAACTTTTTTCAAACAGTCCGGGCGACAGTGCTGCCAAGGTTTGGGTATTGATCGTATTTCAAAACTGGTATTTGCAAAATAAACATTTTATTAAACATGCCTAAAGTTTTACGCATCATTAACCGTTTTAATTTAGGCGGACCAACATATAACGTTGCTTATTTAACAAAGCATCTTCCTGCAGAATACGAAACGCTTTTAATTGGCGGGCCTGAGGAAGAAGGCGAAACATCATCATTACACATCACCGATTCATTAGGATTAAAACCAATAATCATTGAAAGTTTAAACCGTGAAATTGATCTGAAAAAAGATCGCTTGGCATATAAAGAGATCAAAAAAATAATTACCGAATTTAAACCCGACATTGTACACACGCATGCCAGCAAAGCTGGTGCCATTGGGCGTTTAGCCGCCATATCGTGCGGTGTTCCAATTATTGTACACACTTTTCACGGTCATGTTTTTCACAGCTATTTTGGCAAACTAAAAACGCTTTTCTATAAAACCATTGAACGTTATTTGGCAAAAAGAAGTAATGCCATTGTGGCCATCAGTAAAAAACAAAAAAACGAATTGGTGAATGAATTTCATATTTGTAAGGATGAGCAAACCCATATTATTCCTTTAGGATTTGATCTTAAAAAATTCAGTGAGAACACCGCAGAAAAACGAAACCAATTCCGATCAACTTACCACATAAACGATAATGAAATTGCCATTGGTATCATTGGCCGTTTGGCTCCTATCAAGCATCACGAACTTTTTATCGATGCCATAGAACACATACAAAAGAACAATAACCTTCCTATAAAAGCCATCATTGTTGGCGATGGCGAAACACGCGAACATTTAAAGAATTATCTACAACAAAAACAATTAAAATACAGTTTTGGCGAAGATCCAAATGCAACCTTTCAGTTCATTGGTTGGCAAAAAGAGGTTGATGTTGTATTGAGCGGACTAGATATTGTTGCATTATCATCAAAGAACGAAGGCACTCCTGTAAGTTTGATAGAGGCTCAGGCTGCAGGAAAATTTATTGTAACAACCAATGTTGGTGGCGTAAAGGATATTTTAAAAGATGGTTGTGGCTTTGTTGCCAAAAACGATACGGAGTTTAAGCAGCTATTAGAAAAAGCAGCGCTTAATTTTAAAACACTCAACGCGCAGGCAAGATCAGGCATTTCATTTGCTCAGGAAAACTTTAGTTATACACGCCTGGTTAACGACATGGATGCCCTTTACAAAAAACTGCTCAAAACCAGTAAAAACAAGTAGTTTACCCGCTTTTTTGTGCCAATTTTAAGGGCCATTTCTGTATTGTTTCATAACAAAATATTATGTACTTTGCAGGCTCAATTAAGTAGCAATTTATTTTAATTTATTTTATATAAAATGAAAACAGTAGAATTCAGAGAAGCCTTACGTGAAGCCATGAGCGAAGAAATGCGCCGTGACGAAAAAGTGTTTTTAATGGGTGAAGAGGTTGCCGAATACAACGGTGCTTATAAAGTAAGTAAAGGCATGTTGGCTGAATTTGGTGCTAAACGTGTGATTGATACGCCTATTGCAGAGCTTGGTTTTGCAGGTATTGGTGTTGGCGCGGCTACAAACGGCTTACGCCCTATCATTGAATTTATGACATTTAACTTTAGCTTGGTTGCAATTGATCAGGTTATAAATAGTGCTGCCAAAATGTACAGTATGAGTGGCGGACAGTATAACGTTCCCATCGTATTCCGCGGCCCTACTGCAAGTGCGGGTATGTTAAGTTCGCAACATTCACAAGCATTTGAGAACTGGTATGCCAATTGTCCGGGTTTAAAGGTTGTTGTACCTAGCAATCCGTATGATGCAAAAGGTTTATTAAAGAGTGCCATTCGCGATAACGATCCTGTAATTTTTATGGAAAGTGAGCAAATGTACGGCGATAAAGGTGAGATCCCTGAAGAAGAATATTTAATTCCAATTGGCGTTGCCGATATCAAAAAACAAGGTTCAGATGTTACGGTTGTATCTTTTGGAAAGATCATAAAAGTAGCTCTGGCTGCTGCATTAGAGCTTGAAAAAGAAGGCATTAGTGTTGAAGTGATCGATCTGAGAACTGTTCGCCCTATTGATTACAACACGGTTATTGAATCGGTTAAAAAAACAAACCGTTTGGTGGTAGTTGAAGAAGCATGGCCATTGGCAAGTATTTCGAGTGAAATAGCCTTTAAAGTACAAAAAGATGCGTTTGATCATTTGGATGCGCCGTTATTGCGTGTTACAACAGCCGATACACCATTACCTTATGCTCCTACATTAATTGATGCCAGCTTACCAAACGTGGCCCGCACAGTTAAAGCCATTAAGGACGTGATGTACAAAAACGCTTAATTTTTACAAGATTAAATAAATTGACTTAATAGCCTGAAATTAAACGCATTTAATTTGTTTAATAAACAAATAATGGTAACTTTGAGCCTATAATACTTAATTAAAATAAAAATGAAAAAAGGTACAGTGAAGTTTTTTAATGAGACAAAAGGCTTCGGATTTATTAAAGAAGATGGAGGTCAAGAGATCTTCGTACATGCTACTGGTTTAATCGACAAGATCAAGGAAAATGATTCTGTTGTTTTTGAAACGCAAGAAGGCAAAAAAGGAATTAACGCAGTTAACGTAAAATTAGCATAATATATAATTATTAGAATTAATTTTTCTAGAGTAAATTCCAAAAGGTCCGGTTAACGCCGGATCTTTTTTTTGTTCTCTTTTTCCCAATAAAAAAGTAAAGCTGATCTAAAAGACATTAATATAATATCAAGAACCCGGTAAGATATTATTAAGTAAAAAAAAATAAAAGGGGATTAAAAGAATGGTTTCTGTGAAATAAACAGGAAACGGATCAATTCATTTTTGCAGGAACGATCAGATCGAACTGAGGAATAGTGGCTTTAAATTCAGAATCATCCAGTAAACGCTTCATGTTATAATAGCCTTTCATATAGCCCATATCGGTAACTAAATTACAACCGCTATTATATTCGTGTTTTTCGCCCGGCTCAATAATGGGTGTTTCACCAACAACGCCTTCTCCATCAACACTGCGCTTTTCACCATTACTGTCAAAAATATCCCAATGGCGGCTCATTAATTGCACAGCTTGAGTTCCTTTATTTTCAATGGTAATAAAATACACATAAAAGAAATGATTCTCTTTTGGGATACTGTGTTCAGACAAGTATGCCGCACGCACCGAAATCTCAATATTATGGGTTGAAATCTTTAACATGTATAGCACAAATCTACGCCACAAAAGCTACAAATCAAAATATTTAACTATTTGATTATCAGCGACTAAAAATTAAAATTTCATTACATATTTAACATCGGCATCCCAGGAAAAATCGTATATTTGTAGCCCGTTTTAAATAAGGGTTAAAGCGGAAAAAACTAAAATGTAAAACCTCTCAGATTTTCCCTTATAAAATTTGATACAATTATTTATAAAATGGCAGATAAAGCCTTAGTAGGAAATCCGGATTTCGATTGGAATTCGATTGGAAAAAAACAAAACAATTACGGTGCTGAAGAAAGAACCAAATTAGATGAGCTATATGGCAAATCTTTAAGCACAATTGCTGACCTTCAAATTTTAGAAGGTGTTGTTGTTGCAAAGAACAACCGTGAAGTAGTTGTAAACATTAATTACAAATCAGATGGCGTTGTTCCTTTGTCAGAATTCCGTTACAATCCAGATTTGAAAGTTGGAGACAGAATTGAAGTTTTTGTTGAGACAGCTGAAGACCCAAATGGTCAGTTAGTATTATCTCACAAAAAAGCGCGTGCAAACAAAAGTTGGGATCGTGTTAACGAAGCTCTTAATACTGATGAGATCATCAAAGGTTTTGTTAAGTGCAGAACTAAAGGTGGTTTGATCGTAGATGTATTTGGTATCGAAGCATTTTTACCGGGTTCACAAATTGATGTAAAACCAATTCGTGATTACGATATTTACGTTGGAAAAACAATGGAATTCAAAGTTGTTAAGATCAACAATGAATACAAGAACGTAGTAGTTTCTCACAAAGCGTTAATTGAAGCTGAGATCGAGAACCAAAAACGTGATATCATCTCTAAATTAGAAAAAGGTCAGGTATTAGAAGGAACAGTTAAGAACATCACTTCTTACGGTGTGTTTGTTGACTTAGGTGGTGTTGATGGATTGATCCATATAACTGATTTATCATGGGGTCGTATCAATCACCCAGAAGAGATCGTTAAGTTAGATCAACAAATTCAAGTTGTAATTCTTGAGTTTGATGATGACAAGAAGCGTATTGCTTTAGGGTTAAAACAATTAACTCCGCACCCTTGGGAAGCGTTAAATACTGAGTTAAAAGTTGGTGATAAAGTAAAAGGTAAAGTAGTTGTGATCAATGATTACGGTGCATTTATCGAGATCGCTGCAGGTGTTGAAGGTTTAATTCACGTAAGTGAAATGAGCTGGAGTCAGCATTTACGTAGTGCTCAGGAATTCGTTAAGATCGGTGATGAAGTTGAAGCAGTAGTTTTAACTTTAGATCGTGAAGAGCGCAAAATGAGCTTAGGTATGAAACAATTAACGCCTGATCCTTGGAATATGATCATGGAGAAATATGCTAAAGGCAGCAAGCACACAGGAACTGTTCGCAACTTCACTAATTTTGGTGTATTTGTTGAATTAGAAGAAGGTGTTGATGGTTTAGTTCATATCTCTGATCTTTCATGGAGCAAAAAGATCAAGCATCCAAGTGAATTCTGCAAAGTTGGAGAGAAGATGGAAGTTGTGGTATTGGAAATTGATGGTGAGAACCGTCGTTTAAGCTTAGGCCACAAACAATTAGAAGAGAATCCATGGGATGTATTTGAAACAGTATTTACAATTGATTCAATTCACCAAGGAACTGTAATGAATGTGAATGATAAAGGTGCTACAATTGGTTTAACTTATGGCGTTGAAGGCTTCTGCCCTGCTCGTCACTTAGCTAAAGCTGAAGGTGGTAACTTAAAAGCTGAAGATGTAGCTGACTTTAAAGTGATCGAATTCAGTAAAGATGCTAAGCGTATCGTAGTTTCTCACGCTCGTTTACACGAAGAAGTGAAAGAAGAAGCTAAGAAAGCTGATAAGGCAACTAAAAAAGCTGAGTCGGAAGACACTAAGAAAGCTGTGAAAAAGGTGAAGGATAATGTTGAGAAAACCACTTTAGGTGATATCTCTGCATTAAGCGACCTAAAAAACAAAATGGACGGTAAATAATTTACCGAACAACCATACTCCCAAGGTTACGAGTTAACCTAAGGGCAACTAAAAACCTCGCCAAGGTTTTTGGTTTTTTGAGAGCCAAAACCCCGCCAAAAGCGGGGTTTTTGGTTTTAATAAAATACTGAATTTCAATACTTTATTACTTTTGTTTAATAATTTATATATTTTTATTAAACAAAACTGAACGAAGCGTGTTGTAACATATATAAACTTTACAACATATGAAAAAATTAACTACTCTTATTACCGCCTTCATGTTTAGCTATATTGGCCAAACACAAGCGCAAACAGCAAACTTGCAAATTATTCACAACTGCGCAGATGCCGCAGCAAACACC
Organism: Sphingobacteriaceae bacterium; assembly: GCA_046345155.1. Classification (GTDB taxonomy): domain Bacteria; phylum Bacteroidota; class Bacteroidia; order B-17B0; family Aurantibacillaceae; genus Aurantibacillus. The sequence goes on along the minus strand of JBKDKI010000063.1, from coordinate 402,094 downwards.
GTTGATATTTATGCAGGTACAACACTTATTGCAAATAATTTACAATTCCGATTTGCAACTCCTACTTTCACTGTACCATCAAACACGAACATTGTTGTTGGTATTGCCCCAGGTACAAGTACATCTTCAAGCCAATCAATTGCAACCTTTACAGTGAATTTTGGTGCAAATAGCCGTAACATTGTGGTTGCAGATGGTATTGTTAGTCCTACCGGTTACACACCAAGTAACACTGTTACACCTTTTACATTAAACACCTATACTGCGGGTTTAGCAGCGGCACCTAATGGAACAACAACAAGTTTGCTTGTACACCATGGTAGCACAGATGCGCCGATAGTTGATATTGTAGCGCCTTTCACAGGAACAAATCCGGTGATCCCGAATATTTTGGTAAATAACGCGCCTTACGGAGCTTTTGCAGGATATTTGAATTTACCTACTGCAAATTACAAGATCCAAGTTAGAGATCAATACAACAGTAATGTAGTTGCTGAATACAGCGCGCCATTAAGTTCGTTAAGTCTTGGAGGTGCTGCGTTATCAGTTATTGCAAGTGGTTTTTTAAACCCTGCTAACAATAGTAGTGGTCCTGCATTTGGTTTATATGTTGCATCTGCAACAGGTGGTTCATTATTACCTTTACCAACTTCAACTATCTCTTCAACGCGTTTACAAGCTATACACAACTGTGCAGATGCACTTGCATCAACTGTAGATGTATATTTTAAATCGGCTACTACAGGTACTAACGCAGTTTTATTAATTGATAATTTTGCGTTCAGATCAGCATCTCCATACATTGATGTACCAACAGTTGAAAATGTAACCTTATCAATTGCGCCAGCAACAAGCACAAACGTGTCGCAGGCTATTGCAAATTTTACTTACAATTTATCTGCTAGCTCAAAATATCAACTTATAGCAAGTGGTATTGTTAGTCCGGTTGGTTACAACCCTAGTTCAATGATGGCACCATTTAATTTAATTGCGAATGCTACAGTTAGAGAAAAATCAACCAACATAACTACAGATACGGATGTATTGGTATTTCATGGCGCAACAGATGCACCTGCAGTTAACGTTTTAACGCCAACACCTGCAACAGTTGTGGCAAATATGGCTTATGGCACATTTAATGGTGCAGGCTATTTACAATTACCTTCAAGCACACCTGCAGGTAACTACACTTTACATGTAACTAATGTGGCGGGTACAGCAACTGTGGCAAGTTACGTTGCTCCTTTAAACACACTTGGTACTACAGGTAATGCCTTAACGGTTTTAGCTTCGGGCTTTTTAACGCCGGCAAACAATAGTAATGGTGCTGCATTTGGATTATGGGCTGCGTTACCTTCGGGTGGTAACCTGGTTCAATTACCGGCATTAGTAACTACTAACATCAAAACTTTAGCTTTAAACAATACTGTTGCATCTATTTTCCCAAATCCTGCTAATTCAAATATCAAAGCAACAGTTGTTGCAAATAATGATGAGTTGGCAATCATTCAAATTTTTGATGCGAATGGTAAGCTGGTAATTACAAACTCAAAAGTTTTAACTACAGGTTCAAACACCTTGGAACTTAATATTGATGAATTAACTAACGGGGTATATTTTATGCAAATTAACCACGGTAGTACACTTGAAAAAGGTAAGTTCATCAAAGAATAAAAACATAGGTTAGTTTTTGTTCCAAAACCCCGCCAAAAGCGGGGTTTTTGGTTTTTATGCCCCTTATACAATAAAAATAATGTTCGTGCGTTATAAGAATAACTAACCGCTAAAAACACAACATTTGCCTATGCAAAAAACCTTTACTCTTGAATTTGATACATTAAATTTTACAAACGAAGAAAAAGAACTTAAAGCTCTTTTATTTAATGACAACCAAAAAGCAGATGAGCCATCTGATTTTTGTATCAGTAACATTTTAAACTTCAGTAAAAATTTAGAAGTAAAACCAAGTGAAACAATTGGTTTTGTGAATTTTTTAAGAAGTTAAATAAAGCTGCAAACAGCATGGGTATAAACGACATCTAACTGGTCATTTAGATCTGTGCTGTTTGCTTTCTATCTCATTAAAAAAATACAAGAACAAAAGCCACTAATTTCACCAATTTACCCGAATTTAATTTCAAGTAAAACTTTCTACTAATTCTTATTTGAGAAAATTCGTGTCCTCCGTGGCGGATTAGTGGTAAATTATCTATCTCAGCTCAGCGCCGAAAGTTTCTTTATATGAATTGATAAGCTTTTCCATCACTTTTTCAATTTGCTTATCTGTTAAAGTAGCTTCTTCACTTTGCAATGTAAAACTTAAGGCATAGGATTTTTTATTTCCTAATTTCTCCCCTTCATACACGTCAAATAAATTCACTTCTTTCAATAATTTACGCTCGGTATTTAACGCCATTGCACGTAATTGTTCGTATTTAACCGTTTTATCCAACAACATGGCCAGATCTCGGCGCACACTTGGGTATAAAGGCAATGGCGCAAATTGTACTTTATATTTCTTATAAGCTTTTACTAATGCAGACCAATTGAACTGTGCATAAAACACATTTTGTTTGATATCAAACTTACCCAACATGGCTTTTGAAACACAACCAAACTCAACAATTGAATTTTTATTTAAGATAAATAATAAACCATAATCTAAATTCGGGTTCGAACTTTCTTCACTGGTAATGTTTGTTATTCCTATTACCTTCAGCAAATTCTCTACTACCGATTTTAAGTGATACAGATCTATACCGGCATTTAAACCATAATGATTTTCGTTAAACGCATTACCGGTTACAAATAATGCCAACTGTTTATCTTCAACGTATTTAAATTCTTTGTTATGATCAACATGATAAACCTTGCCGATCTCATAAAACTTTAAATTAGCCTGCTTTCGGTTGATGTTATAACTCACAGCTTCTAACCCACCAAACAATAACTCACCGCGCATTACATTTAGATCGCTGCTCAATGGATTTAGCACGTGAACAAGATCATCTGTTTTTGCATGATAGGTATCTTTTGTTAATGATAAACTCATGGCTTCGTTAAATCCATTAGCCACCAGAAAATCACCTAACTTCTCTTCTAATATTCTATCGTAATTCTTCTCTTCATTAAATGCGGTATACTTAATATCCTTCGAAATCTCAACATTGTTGTAGCCATAAATACGCATCACCTCTTCCACCACATCCGCTGCTCGTGTTACATCGGTTTTGTAGCGCGGCACCTGTAACAACAAGCCATCTGCACCTTCGGTCTCAATGATCATTCCCAAAGATGTGATAATATTCTTTACTACCAACTTATCAATATTCTTTCCAATCAGATCGTTACAATAGTTATAAGAGAATGCTACTTTATTCGGCTCTAACTTCTCCGGATAAATATCTGTAATACCCATGCTTACTGTACCACCTGCCAATTGCATGATCAAATTTGCTGTACGCGTAATGGCGTTTACCGTCATTTCCGGATCGGTACCTCTTTCAAAACGGAAAGAAGCATCTGTTTTTAAACCATGTGCCTTTGCTGTTCTTCTTACATATCCTGCATCAAAATAAGCACTTTCTAAAAACACCGATGTTGTTTTTTCACTCACACCACTTTTCTCTCCGCCAAAAACACCTGCAATACACATTGGTTCAGACGCGTTATTGATCATCAGATCATTTCCTTTCAACGTGCGTTCAACACAATCCAATGTTTTGAATTTTGTTCCTTCTTTTGCAACATCCACAATTACCTTGTTACCTATTACCTGCTCCAGATCAAAGGCGTGTAGAGGCTGTCCGGTTTCGTGTAACACAAAATTGGTGATGTCAACAATGTTGTTGATCGGGCGTAATCCTATTGCTTGCAAACGATGCTTTAACCAATCCGGACTTTCCTTTACTTCCACTCCACTGATCACTAATCCGGTGTAGCGCTTACAAGCGTCTGAATTTTTAATTTCTATTTCAACTTTATTTAAATTGGTTGCATCAGGCAGCACGGTTAATCCAATTAAATTGGCTTCAAACTCACTTGAATTTGTTTTCACATTTAGTATTGCCGCCAGATCGCGCGCTACACCGTAATGCGAAGCTGCATCACTCCTGTTTGGCGTTAAACCAATTTCTAATACACTGTCTTTTTCAACTTTAAAATAATCTGCCGCCGGCGAACCAACTTTTACATCATCAGGCAATATCATAATGCCGGCATGACTTTTACCAATACCGATCTCATCTTCCGCACATATCATTCCTTCACTAACAGCACCACGTATCTTTGATTTTTTGATTTCAATAGGATCACCTTCCGACGGATATAATTTACAACCTACCGTTGCAACAACCACTTTTTGTCCGGCTGCCACATTCGGCGCGCCGCAAACGATCGACAAAGGCTCTGCGCCTCCAACATCAACCTTTGTTAAACTTAATCTATCTGCATCCGGATGCTTTTCACATGAAACAACATACCCGATCACCACGCCCTCTAATCCGCCTTTGATACTCTCAAAGTTTTCAATTCCCTCAACCTCTAATCCGGCATCCGTTAAAAGCACAGCTACCTCTTCTGCCGTTCTATCAATATTTATAAGGCTTTTAAGCCAGTTATATGAAATTTTCATGTGATCAGTTTTAAAATGTTATTTGTGAGTTCCATTCCAAACAAATAACAGGCATTAAAGATAAAAATTTAAACGCTTATCAGCTTCGCATTGAACTTTATTTTATTCAATGATCAGTTTGTAAAACTCACTTTTTCCGTTCACAAGCACTTTTACAATATACATCCCTTCTAACAAACTTACTGTTTCAAATTGATATTCATTGGCGTTAACTCGCTCTACCAAACGTATTTGTTTTCCTGCTATATCTAACAGTTCAATGCTTTCAATTGGTGAATGATTAGAACGAATGGTGAATTGTTGGCTTGCAGGATTTGGGAACAATTCACATTGGTTTGATTCAAACTTTGTTTCATTTACTCCTACTACACCAGATAGATTGATATTATCTATGAAGAAATTATTACCGGGACCACCCGGATCTGGCGTAAACTCAAATCTTAAATAAACAGCCGATTGGCCTTGATACGGCGCCATACTAACCATTTCACTTTTCCATTCGCTTGCAGAAGGATTAATGAATGCCTGACTTCCGTTAGCAGGTGCAGTAGCCAAATTTGAACCCGATTGATTGTAGATCATGTTCCAGGTTGTGCCACAATTGCCGGTTGCATATATTCGCAACATATCATTATTACCCGATTGTTGCGCATAGGCATACTTAAAGGTTAATTGCGCACCCGTTACAGTGCCTAAATTATATAGTGGAGAATATAAATTAATGGGTTGATTTGGGTTATCAAGGTAATTATTTACATACATGCACTTTGAACTATTAGCACCAACGGTTGCGGTTTGCACAAAGGTGCCGCCGTATTGCGGAATGGATGCGATCCACTGATCGTTCGGATAAGAGCCATTTTCAAATCCTTGCGCAACATTTACAGAAGCGCCATTTGACGCCAATACCGTAACGTAATTCACTTTTGTTGTTGAGTCGTTACCATTGCCATTGCCAACTTTTAATTTTACCGGCTGCAAACCTGAAGCCGTAAAGGTTAAAACACCATTTTGTAATGTTGATGTATTTTGTGCGGCAGGCGAACTCCAAAACCAATTATTTACAGTTCCATTATAACTATGATCAGTAAAGGCGATAGTGTTACTTTCGCAAGCAAACGGCACAATGGATACAAAATCAGCCTTTGGTGCACAATTGTAATTAGGATTTACTATACCGGTTGCTGTCATATTTGAAGCACTAACCAATATATTTCTATCGGCTACTGTACTGGCCAATATGCCGTTCATTCGGTTTGATTGGCCAATGGTATACATGCGTGAACAAAATGAGTACTCCATGTAATTTTGAATATTTTCAACCACATTTGGCGTGCAACTTATAGCATTTGCTAAGTTACAGTTGCTGTGTCCTTTTGTAATTGGCGTATCGCTTACGCCATCATCACCACATGAAACACCCGGATTATTGGTATTACCCCAAATATGACTCAAACCCAACCAATGTCCTACCTCATGCGTTAACGATCGTGAGCCAAAACTATTTCCTGTTCCAATTTTTCCAACATAATTATGTAAGATCACAATTGCGTCGATAGATGGTGGCACTGTGCCGGGAAGATAGGTGTAGCCCGCCGCTCCACTTTGCATTGTTTTAACAACATACACATTCAAATATTTACTTGGCGGCCATGTATAAACGTAGTAAGATGGGTCAACCGTCCAGTTTGTTTTTGCATCATAATGACGCGTTATGCCATTGGTGCATTTGCCATCCGGGTCACGATTCGCTAATTTAAATTCAATATTACAATCGGCTGCCAAGCTTTTAAACTGACTTACAATTTGAGATGTATCGCTGTTCAATTTCCTAAAATCCTGATTTAAGATACTCATGGCACTTTGAATTTGCGCATCAGAAATATTTTCACTGCCATTTAAATGCAAAATATGAAACACAACCGGTATGGTAAGCGTGGCTGCAGACTGTTTGCCTTGGATCACAAAATTTTGTTCTTCAAGTTTCTTTAGATTTATATCGTAATCCGGAAAAAATTTGCGGGCTGCATTTTGTGCATCCAAAAATCCACAACCTTTTTCTGATTGTGCCAGAAGTGTATCGCTTGATATAAAAGCAATAAAAAGTGCGAGCAATTTCAATTTAATCATGTTATAAAGATACCAAATTGTTTTATTTTTATTTACTTTGTAAGCGCAATATGTTTCCAAAATCAATACAAGAATTAAACATTGGTATTTTAGGCGGGGGCCAATTAGGCCGCATGCTTATTCAAAATGCCATTAATTACAATCTAAATATCTCCATTTTAGATCCGGATAAGAATGCCCCATGTAAACATTTAGTTAAAAACTTTACTAATGGCAGTTTAACGGATTATGATTCCGTTTACAAATTTGGAAAAGATAAGGACCTAATTACCATTGAAATTGAGAATGTGAATGTGGAAGCCCTTAAAAAGCTTGCGCAGGAGGGTAAGATGGTATATCCGCAACCTCATATTATTGAATTGATACAGGATAAAGGATTACAAAAAATGTTCTATCAACGCAACAATATTCCTAGTCCCGATTTCTTTTTAACCGAAAGCAAAGAGCAAATTGTAAAGTATGCCGATTTCTTCCCTTTCTTTCAAAAATTGCGTAAGGGGGGTTATGATGGAAAAGGTGTTGTAAAGTTAGTATCGCCGCATCATTTAGATAAGGCATTTACAGAGCCAAGTGTTTTAGAGCGTTTGGTAGATTTTGAAAAAGAATTATCGGTTGTTGTTGCACGAAATAAAAATGGTGAAGTAAAATGTTTTCCGGTGGTGGAATGTGAATTTAATTCACAAGCTAACCTAGTTGAGTTTTTATTTAGTCCGGCTAACATCACTAAAAAAGTAGAAAAAGAAGCTGTTTCAATAGCTACTCAGATCATTGAAAAACTTGAATTGGTGGGCATTTTAGCGGTTGAATTATTTTTAACCAAAGATGGTAAAGTTTTGGTGAATGAGATCGCACCACGTGTTCATAATAGTGGACATCATACCATTGAAGCCAACATCATTTCTCAATTTGAACAACATTGGCGTGCCATATTAAATTTACCATTAGGAGATACCGCTATGGTAAAACCCGGCGTGATGATCAATTTACTTGGCGACTTTGGTTATGAAGGATTGGCCATTTATGAAGGATTAGAAGACATCATGAAATTCAGCGGTGTGTATGTGCATTTGTATGGAAAGCTTCAAACAAAGCCTTTCAGAAAAATGGGTCATGTAACCATAGTAGATGATGATATTACCAAGGCCAAACAAAAGGCAAAAATGGTAAAGAACATCATAAAAGTTGTTGCTTAAAAGCAGATCATTTATAGATCCTGAATCCCAAACTTACACTCACACTTACGATGGTGATGCGATGGTTAGCGGCCGACTGATTTTGAAAATAGGGCTTATTGATATTATACCCTACTTTGCATAAATAAATATCTGGATTGATCGTTAAAAAGAACTGTTTATTCAAATTCTTTTTTAATCCTAAACCTACTCTTGCCGCAAACGCAATATCAGATTCACCCTCGTTAACCACAGGTGTTAAGGTGTTGGAGCCCGGACTCACAGGGAATGTTTCGTACTTTGGGGATTTTGAGATATTTAATCCAACCAAAAAACGTGGCGTTAAAATATTGTTCTCATCTAAATAAATATTACCACTTACACCACCCAAAATAAAATTATTTACCCAATTGGTACTCGACACAAGCGTGTAGTTTTTAGCGCCTTTTAAAGCGTTTGTTGAAAATGATTTTTCATCAAGCACATTCATTTGACGTGAATAACAGAACATCACTTCAATTTCCTTTGTGATCTTCACATTTAAATTAGCACCAATTGAATAACCTTCCTTTGCATACCCGGCTGAAGGGTTGTTTGAATTGCTATTGGCAAAATCACCTGCAGGAATTGAAACGCCCGGATTAAATTCAACACTGGCAATTTCAACAAAAGGTTTATCAAAACGATAGGATGTATCGGTAGATGAAGTTATTTGCTTTGGAGTTGGTTCATCAACTATCAACTTTGTTTCAACATGAACCGGCGCTGTTGTATCAGTTTGTGCAACCAACAAAACTTGCCATAAAACCAATAATCCACTTAAAATTTGCTTCAACATATGATGTAATTTATTTTTCTTTTTCCTCAAACTTAATTCCCAGGTTCTCCAATTCCGATAATAAAGGTAAATATATCTCCTTTACAGTTGGTATTTGAACACCATTTAAATTGAATTTACCGGTCACAAAATTCTTAAGTGTAATTGCTAATGGTAATCCTACGGTTTTAGCCATTGCCGTATGTTCTTCATCATCTCCTTTAACAACCAGCGATGACGTTAAATGATGCGCTTTACCATTTAGTTCGTATTCAAATAAATGTTGCATTACGATCATATCCTTATCCCCTTGTTTCAATTTCCATTTCTCTTCTAACAGATCTTGCAATAATTGAGCGGGTGATCCTTCTTTTAATTTTATTTTTTTATTAGAGAATAATTCAAGGTAATCTAACTTAGCTTCTATCTCATCAGAATAAGTACTGCCCATAAATTCACGCAAGCGTTGTTTAACCGATGTTGTTCCTTCCGGCAAAAACGAATTTAACAGATCGGTATAGGTCATTTTATCTGCATCATGGATCTTATAGGTATCATCGGTTAAACCCAACTTCACAAACACATTCCAAGCTACACAATATCCCGGAAAACGCAATGTTCCGCGCAACAAGGTGCTTATATTCTTTAAATGATAGGGCTCTTTGTAGCTTATGCTATCGCGGTTCGCATAGGCATCAAACTTACCATATCCCTCCACTTCTATGGTATCAATTTGTGTGAATAAACGGTTGTAAGGGATGAATTTTAATTTACCGTGATCATAATATTGAGCCGTGCTTTGTCCTGCCAATACAACGTTTCGCGGATTCCAACTAAATTTATATCCCCACGGGTTATCATTATATTCGGGAGCAACCAAGCCACCGCAAAATGATTTAAAGGAGGTGATGATAGCGCCTTTGGAATGTAATTCATCTATGATCTTCATCGCAGAAGCGTGATCTATTCCGGGATCTAAACCAATCTCATTCATCAACAGAACTCCCTTGGCTTTTGCCTGCGCATCCAATGCTTTCATTTCGGCGCTTACATAACTGGCCGTAAATAAATGTTTACCAAAAGTCACACAATCTTTGGCTACATCGCCATGCATAAATGCAGGAAGCATAGATACCACAATGTCGTGCGCCTGAATAAATTGTTGTCTTTCATTTGTATTGGTTACATTAAAGGTTTTTGCTTCGCAGAGATCGTAACCTTTTGTTTTATTTTTTGCAAGTTCAATATCCATGTCGGTAACAGTTACAAACCAGTTATTTGCACTTGCATGCTTTAACAAATAACCTATTAAACTGCTGGTTGAACGCCCTGCACCTATTACTAAAATTCGTTTCATAAAATATTCGAGTATAAAGATGCCAAAATAATTTTAAACGGTAAATTTCATTCTCAATTATATAATCAATAACTTTAAGCATGATTATCAGGACCGTATTTTTGGTATTACTCTGCAGCTTATCACTCGCTCAAAATAGTCTGATCATTTTTAGTTCAAGTGGCAACAAGTTTTCGGTGAAAGGCTCGGAAATTATAGCAAAAGACACCTTTTACCAGGAAGCGCGTTTTACAAATATTTTAAAAGACACCTTAAACCTTACTTTTAAACTGGAAGATGGTTCTGTTGAATTGAACCGACTAATTTACCTTTTAGAAAAAGCAAAACCGGTTAAGAATAAAGAATTCATCTATTCATTGGAATTGAACACAGAAACAAAAAAACTAAAACTGGTATTTGTAACGGCCAACGATGTGAAACCACTACCCGATCCGCTATTACCGCCAAAACCTAAGGAAGACACAACCTACAAATGGCGTAATAATGTTTATGGTAATTTGTTTGAACTTAAAGATGGTAAACCAAGTTTCTTTTATAATGTACCTAAAAACGGAACGTGCATACAGGCAATGCCCAATGAAAATGTTGACTATGCTTTAAAACTCATTGCCAGAACACAAATTAACACCGAAAAATACAGTTTTGCCCGCGAGGTGCTTAAAAGTAATTGCATCAGCTGCCAACAGTATGCCGACCTGATGAAAGGAATTAATTTTGAAATTGATAAATTAAAATTATTTAAAGAAGCTTATTTGAATATTACCGATAAAAACAACGTTGCCGGCATCCAAAATCAATTTAAGTTTGAATCGAGTAAAAAGGAGTTTAATGATATTATTTCAAACCCCAACAAGATCATTGTAAAGAACAAGATCAACTGTATGGTGGCAGTGCACGACAGTATTCCTTTCGCTCTGATCAAAAATTTAAAACTATTTACAACCGATCATGAAAAATACCAATACATGAAAGAAAAGGGATCTGAACATTGTTACACAACCATGCAATTCAAGAACATATTGAGTGTATTCTTACACGATCGTGAAAAACTCGATCTAACCAAACAATTTTACACTAACATTACCGATAAGGAAAATTTGAAAACCTTAAAAGATATTTTTTCTTATCAGGAAACAAACGCTAACCTACTTGACTTTTTAAAACAGACCAATTAATGTTATCAAAGCAGTTCATTACAATAGGCGTGCTTGGCGCTACAGCAGTTGCGCTTGGAGCACTTGGGGCACATGCTCTTAAAAATCAACTTCCCGGAGGTTTAATTACGGTTGATCAATTAAATGGTTTTGATACGGGGGTTAAATACCAAATGTATCATACCTTGGCCATGTTTTTAACGGTATTATTAATGAAAGACCATAACCACCCCTATTTGAAATTAGCGAATCGCTTATTTTTTATTGGCATTATTTTATTTTCAGGTTCGCTTTACTTTTTATGTACCCGAAATTTATTAGGAATGGATTGGTTGAAATTTTTAGGACCAATAACCCCAATTGGCGGTATACTGTTTGTAGCTGGTTGGTTAATGTTTGTTTTGGCAGTTTTAAAGCCTCAAAAAAAATAGTTAATTTTAAATATGAAAAATACATTTGTATCACTTAGCATTTTAACGGCATCTTGCTTATTAGTATTCAATTTAAGCTCGTGCAAATCAAAGGCAGCGGTAAACCAAACTGCACCAGCTGAAACAGCAACCTGTAAGGTTATAGTTGATTTTGCCAGTATTGGCGGAGGAATAAATTACCCTCAGTATGAAAAACTAACACAGCTTTTAAATTCGAAAAAAGTGAAGTACACCGAAAAATCAAAAGGCAGAGAAGGTGAAAAAGAAGTTTGTATTCCATTAAGCGAATTAAAAGGTCAGGAAAAAACAGACTTTATAGAGCAGTTGAAAAAATTCGAGGATAAGTCCACATATATTTCAGTATCAGTTAATTAAAGAATATTATCTAAGCCTCACATTGTGGAAAAACGGTTCAATTCAGAGCCGTTTTTTTTTTTTACTTTTGCAGCACTAACTATTAACGAAGATCGATCGATTAGGTTGTTTTTGGATCTGTTGAACAAACATTAGGATGCAACCTTATAAATTGAACTTTTTTTGTAAAACATAAAAACTAAAAAAATGAATGAAATTGGTTTAAAGGCTCAAAATGCTTCGGTAGCAGATCTTGGCCTTGGAAATGTTGAAATGGCTTATTGGAACATGCATCCAAGCGAATTAATTGAAGAGTGTATTGTTCGTGGTGAAGGGGTATTAACAGATGTAGGAGCTTTAGCTATTGATACAGGTGAATTTACCGGTCGATCGCCTAAAGATAAATTCGTAGTTTATGATGAGAACACAAAAGACAGTGTTTGGTGGGGAGATGTAAACAACCGTTTTGAATCAGATAAATTTGATTTGTTACACAACCGTATGTTAGCGTATTTAGGTGGCAAGGAAGTGTTTGTACGTGATGCTTATGCATGTGCTGATCCTACTTACCGCACCAACATTCGCGTAGTGAACGAGTTTGCATGGAGCAATTTATTCTCTTATAACTTATTCTTACGTCCAACTAACGAGCAGATCAAATCATTCAAACACGATTGGTTGATCTTGAACGCTCCGGGCTTTAAAGCAGATCCTAAAATTGATGGAACTCGTCAGCATAACTTCGCGATCATCAATTTCACTAAAAAGATCATTTTAATTGGTGGAACTGGTTATACCGGTGAGATCAAAAAATCAATTTTCAGTGTATTGAACTATATTTTACCACACGAGAAAAAAGTATTAAGTATGCACTGCTCTGCAAACATTGGTAAGGGTGGCGATACTGCTATTTTCTTTGGTTTATCAGGTACAGGTAAAACTACTTTATCTGCCGATCCTAACCGTAAGTTAATTGGTGATGATGAGCACGGATGGAGCGATACAGGTGTATTTAACTTTGAAGGTGGTTGCTATGCAAAATGTGTAGATCTTACTGCAGAAAAAGAACCGCAAATTTTCAGCGCCATTAAATTTGGTTCGTTATTAGAGAACATTAATTTTTACGAAGGTACAACCACTGTTGATTACAGCAACATTTCTAAAACAGAGAATACACGTGTAAGTTACCCGGCAAATTATATTGATAATGCAGTTACACCTGCAATTGGTGATATGCCTAAGAATATCTTCTTCTTAACATGTGATGCGTTTGGTGTATTACCTCCTATCAGTAAATTAACCAATGCACAAGCTATGTACCATTTCATTAGTGGATACACTGCTAAAGTTGCAGGTACTGAAATGGGGATCACTGAGCCAACTACTACTTTCTCGGCTTGTTTTGGTAAAGCATTTTTACCTTTACACCCAACAAAATACGCGGAGTTATTAGGTGAGAAATTAAAGAAACACAAAGTAAACGTTTGGTTATTGAATACCGGATGGGTTGGCGGAAGCTACGGTGTTGGTAGTCGTATCAAATTATCATACACACGTGCATTAATTACTGCGGCATTAAATGGCGAATTAGATTCAGTAGAATACGGAAAAACTCCTTATTTCGGATTACATTTCCCTAAGGTTTGTCCGCATGTACCAACTGAGATCTTAGAACCAATCAATGCTTGGAAAGACAAAGAGTCATTTAAGAGCACAGCTCAAAACTTAGCCGGTCAGTTCGTTAAGAACTTCGCACAGTATGCATCTGCTGCTAACGAAGAGATCATGAGCGCTGCACCAAAGGTTGAAGCAACTGTTTAATTAAATTTAATTATCAATTAAAAGCCCCATCTAACAATGGGGCTTTTTTTATTCTTTACCGCTTCAATAATTTAAATGCCATTTCTCTTCCATGCCCCTGGAACATGGCCAGGTTTATCCAAAAAAATGCAAATTGTTCCATTAACTGAAATTTATCATTCCCACCAACATTATAACACTCTGCAAAACCTGCATCTAAAGCCAGTTGGCGAGCAACAGCTTTTCCTTTCTCTGAATCGCCGCACATGAACATATCTACGGCAACACCATTGTAAACCGGATTTGCCATGTTATTTGCTCCGGTGGTATTAAAACATTTTACCACATCCTTCGAATTGGTATTCGCCAAAATAGCATCGCTCACATTCGAGAAGCCTTGCGGTCCGCGCCCCATTACAATATTAGCTGCGTCAATTATAATTTTTCCGCTTGTGTCGCCTAGCGATGTTGCTACTTCAACAGCCATCATGGCCGGTGTAGCCAATAAGATCACATCGCTCTTTTGAACCGCTTCTTTAATTGATAAAACCTGCGTGTTTGGATTAGAAAGTAATTCCTTTCCTTTAAAATTACCTGTATCTCTTACTCCGATATAAATTTGATGTCCTTTTTTTGACCAGGCTGTAGCTAAAGCTCCGCCTACATTTCCCGATCCTATAATTGCTATGTTCATTTTCCTTCTAGTGGTTTAAGATCATAAATACTTCTGATGGCCGAGAATTCTTTTTCCATATCCAAACCAAGATCAACTAACTTGCCCGACTTAACATCAAACACCCAGCCGTAAATTTGCGGGAAACCGGTTTTGTACCATGAGCGCTGCACATGATCGATCTTAATAATGTTTAAGCATTGCTCCAATACATTTAATTCAACCAATCTATCGAATCGCTTATGATCATCTTTTATTGCATCTAATTCTTTTCTGTGATATCTATATACATCTCTTAGCGTTTGCAACCACGAGTTCAATTGCCCCATGTCGCTTGGATTAAGTGCCGCTTTTACACCACCACATTCGTAATGACCGCAAATGATAATATACTTTACTTTTAAATGTTCTACGGCATATTGAATAACGGCGTTAATATTATTATCAGTTGGGATTACCTGATTGGCAATATTACGATGAATAAATACTTCACCCGGATTCAATCCCATAAGGTCCTCTGCAGTTACGCGGCTATCTGAACAACCAATGTATAAATACTCGGGATGCTGACCTTGAGATAATTTATGGAAATACTCGGAATCTACTTTTAATTTTTCAGATACCCATTTTTCGTTGTTCTTAAATATAATTTCAAAATTCATACTACACTAATATATTGTTTTCTGGTTTTAAGGGTTGCGGAACGTTTTCATCATTGAACATTTCGCGCAGATCTATTTCAATTGAACGGCTGATACTGGTTATTGGCACATCGTTGGCACTTCCTTCAAACGGACTTTCAGTAGATTCACCGATCTTTTCCATAGTTGTAAATATCCAAGTAGATAATGCACTGAACGGAATTGAAAGCCAGATCAAATGACCACCCAATTTATCAAACTCTTGTAACATACCCAGTGGTACAAGCGCCACGAATATGCGAATGAAATACAAATTAATGGTTGCATATTGGCGTGGATAAGGAAAATTTTTAATACGTTCGGAAGCGCCCTGCTGATTAAGAAATTCAACCAATATCTTCTGTAGTTCCATATGTCTGAAATCCTCTATCAAACCATTAGCATGTAATTCTTTCAAATGATCTGATTGCAAACTGATAATGTATGCGGCCTTATTGGTTTTCGACATGATCAATTTTACCTCTTCTGCCGATAAATATTTTAACAATTCTGTTTCCAATTTGCTTGTATGTTCATCAACCTTGAACCATTTATCTTTATACTCCTGATTGTGCTTCTTATAAATAGCTTCCCAAATTCGTGCTTCACGCAATTGAAAACGTAATGCAGTTAACCACGCGTAATGCCTGTGTGTGAATTTTAATTTTGTTCTTTTAAGTTCATCATCATTTAATTTTACAGAAGCATGTTTGTTGGTAATAAAATCCTTGATCATAATTCCCCATGCCCTGCTTGCATTTACAATGGCGCCCCAAGCCTTGCGAGCTTCCCACATGCGATCATAAGAGGCGTTGTTCTTAAAACCAACCACAAAAGCAACGGCTGTACCAAGCAGTGCAATTGGCAACCAAGGAATGGCTAGCCATTTCCAATCTAAAAAAACGTACAAGGTTGTAGGAATGGTTGAAATGAGCAATAAGAAATAAATATCTCTTCTTGTCCAAAACAATACTTCCTTTATGGAGTATTTTTTTCCAGCGTGCATAAAGTTAAAATATAGATGTTATTACGTTAAACCAAAATTGATGAATATTCTTTTAATACGATCATAATATACTTAAAAGTTTGTAACTTTCCTTTTGGAAAGTAATGTTCATTTATTAACTATTATATGCCTGATTTTTTATACAAGAACAAGATCTATTATAACCCGGTTGAATTTGCTATGGACAGGATCGGTGGCACCTGGAAGATGCCAATACTATGGCGATTAAAAGATCGCGTGATGCGCTATAGCGAATTGAAAAAAGATATTCCGCACATCACTCACAAAATGTTATCCAGTCAGTTAAAAGAACTGGAAGACGAAGGTTTTATTAAGCGAAAGGTATATGCACAGGTTCCTCCAAAGGTTGAGTATTCGATAACAAAACGTGGTTTAAGATCAATAACTATTATTGACACAATTAGAAACTACGGTTTAGAATTAATGAAGGAATTTAAGATCACCGAAAAAAAGGAAACCAAAAAGAAAGCTTAAGTTGTTTTACCGTTCAGTTTAATTACAAACGTAAAATAAAAAGCAACTGCTAAAGTTATAATTCCGGTTAAAATAAAAGTGGCAGCAGCGCCAAATTTATACCATATCAAACCCGCAATGGTACTGGCCAGCATGGTACATATACTTTGAAAGGCCGCATAAGTTCCAATAGCAGTAGCTGTATCTTTCTTATCGGAAATATTTGAGATCAATGCTTTTGAAACACCCTCGGTTGCTGCGGCATACAAACCATAAACAAAAAACAACACAGCAAACATCACTACACTGTTGCTCACACTCATTCCAAAATACACAATGGCAAACATCATTAATCCAAATACATAAATGTTCTTTAATCCTAATTTATCGGCCATAATGCCAATTGGGAAAGAGAATAACGCATACACCAAATTGTAAAAGATGTAAACGCCAATAACCCATGCATCCGATAGACCAGCCTCTTTGGCCTTTAATAACAAGAACACATCCGAACTATTAAACAAAGTGAAAGCCAATAAACCGATCACTAATTTTCTATAATCACTCGGACCATCTTTCCAGTATTTTAGGAATGAAAGTAAGCTTGTCTTTTTCTTTTCCGTTACCAAAGTGCTCTTACTTTCCTTTAATAAGAAAGAAGCGATCACCGCGATCATACCCGGAATAAAGGCCAAATAAAAAAGTGTGATGTAGTTTTCGGGAAAATAGTATAAATAGATCAAAGCGCTTAATGGTCCTAATACCGCACCAAATGTATCGAGCATGCGGTGAAAACCAAATATCTTTCCTTTGGTCTCGGGAGTAGCTTCATCCGACAAAATAGCATCACGCGCGCCTGTTCGTATACCTTTTCCAAAGCGATCCATACTGCGCGCAAACAAAACCCAAAACGGATTTAAGAACAGGGCCAACAAAGGTTTTGATGTAGCACTTAATAAATAACCAAATTGCACAAAGGGAACTCGCTTGCCAATGTTATCAGACATCTTTCCGAAATAACCTTTGCTTAAACCGGCTGTAGCTTCTGCAACACCTTCCAGCAAACCGATCATTAAAACCGAAAAACCAATTGATTTTAAATAGATGGGCATTACCGGATACAACATCTCCCCCGCTACATCTGTGAATAAGCTTACTATGGATAAGATCCAAACTACACGTGTGATGTTTTTGAACAAGGGAATTATATCAAGTATTCTTAAAACGAATGACCCATTTTATCTTTTTTGGTTTGAAGATATTTGGCATTATGCGGATTTGGCTTGATCACAATTGGTAAATTCTCAACGATCTCTAAACCGTATCCTATCAAGCCGGCACGCTTTTTAGGATTGTTGGTCAGTAATCGGATCTTACTTATTCCAAGGTCGCGAATGATCTGCGCACCAATTCCATAATCACGTTCATCCATTTTAAATCCTAATTCTAAATTCGCTTCTACCGTATCTCTGCCGTTTTCCTGCAACTTGTAGGCCTTTAATTTATTCAACAGACCAATTCCTCTTCCCTCCTGATTCATATATACGATCACACCTTTTCCTTCCTTCTCTATTTGCTCCATGGCGGCGTGTAATTGCGGACCGCAATCGCAGCGGCAACTGCCAAAAATATCTCCGGTAACACAACTTGAGTGAACACGCACCATCACCGGTTCATCTTTTTTCCATTCGCCTTTTATCAAGGCTAAATGTTCTTGCCCAGTTGTTCTTACTTTATAGGCTATCAATTTAAAATCACCCCAAACGGTTGGCATATCCACCTGTACTTCTCTGTCAATGATCGATTCTTTTGACAAACGATAACTGATCAGATCTTTAATGGTAATGATCTTCAGTTCAAAACGCTCTGCTATCTTTACCAGATCAGGCAAACGTGCCATGGTACCATCTTCATTCATGATCTCTACCAATGCACCACAGGGGTCAAATCCTGCCAAACGAGCCAGATCAATTGTAGCTTCTGTATGCCCGGTACGGCGCAAAACTCCGCCTTCTTTAGCCTTTAATGGGAATATATGTCCGGGTTTACCAAATTCACTTGGTTTTATAGTTGGATCAATTAATGCCTTAACGGTTTTACTTCTGTCGTGAGCCGAAATACCGGTTGTACAGCCATGTCCCAAAAGATCGATGGACACTGTAAAAGCTGTTTCATGCAACGATGTATTGGCAGGCACCATCATATCTAACTGCAACTCTCTTGCCTTTTGTTCGGTAATAGAAACACATATCAAACCACGGCCATGAGTTGCCATAAAATTGATCACTTCCGGTGTTACATTAGCCGCTGCCGTAATAAAATCGCCTTCATTTTCGCGGTCCTCATCATCAACCACAATAATTACTTTACCATTTCTGATGTCTTCTAAAGCTTCCTCTATGGTATTTAATTTAAATTCGCTCATAATTGTTACAAAGTTAGTAATTAAACGCATAATTTTGCCTAATGTTCGATATTGCAGCTCATTTAAAACAAAAATTACAAGAGCCACTTCCGGGTATGGATGCGCAATACGAAATGGCTCCTGCCACACGTGAGCGATATCCAATTGAGCGCTTAAAGCCCGACACTTACCGAAAAAGCGCGGTGATGATATTGATATATTCTTTGAACAATAATTATTACATCCCGCTTACAAAGCGCCATACCTATGATGGCAAGCATAGCGGACAAATAAGTTTACCTGGCGGAAAGATTGATGAAAGTGATATAAACCTGCAACATACCGCACTGCGTGAATTATCTGAAGAAATTGGGATAAATGACCATGTTGATGTAATTGGAACTTTAACACCAATTTATATTCCGGTGAGTAATTTTTATGTGGAGCCATATATTGGCATTTATTCGCATAGCGAGATCAATTTTAGCACCAATGAGCGTGAAGTGAATGAATTGATCCATTTGGATCTGGAAGTACTTAAAAGCGATAAGATCATTCAAACGGAAGTCATTGTGCATGGCGATGGCTATAAATTAAAAACCCCCTACTTTGAAGTAGAGGGTAATATCATTTGGGGCGCTACAGCTATGATCCTGAATGAATTTAAAAAATTAATTATTTAGAAAATTCAGTTACCAAGTTATCGTAACACAAATAGTAAGTACCTTTTTTAAGGTTATCAATTCCTACATTTTTACCGTATCCTTTTTTAACTACAACACCGTATGCATCATAAACCTCATAAGCTGTTTCGTTGCTAAAATCAATTGATTTGTTCTTAGAAACTGCGAAACTTGGTTTTTGTGTACTTGAATTAACTGAAATTTCTTTTGAGTAACGAGGTATACCGCTGTTACCTTTTTGTTTTACACGGAATTTATTTTCGCCACTGTGCATTACAACCTGAAAAGCGTAATCATGATTCTCAGGCGAACCAACACCGTTTACTTCACCAACAGGAATCCATTTGTTCCATTTGAAAGTTTCGATAACATAAGGTAAAGCACCTGATTCATTTTTGGTTGTCCATTTTAATAAACCGGTCTCAGAAATATTCATTACCAAAACATCAAAACTTGGTTTTGGTTTAAGATCATCGGCATTTAAAACTTTAGGTAAACATCCATCTTTATGAATGATCTCAACAGTAACCTTATCTCCAAATTTTAATTGTAACGCAGCCAAGTCAATTTCAAAAGCACTTGAGTTAGTTTCATCTGTTGTGATCTTTCCGTTAACTTTTATCTCTTGTGCACAAAAACCAACACCACTATTACCAAAATAATTTTGTACAAATAAATTCTTGTTTTGATACTTACCTTCAATTATTATAACCCCAGCATTTGTTTTACCAACTAAAATGGTTAGAAAAAGTAATGCGATTAAATTCTTCATATGCTAATAATTTACCCACAAATATACTGTAAAAATCGGCGAATCACAAAATTTTCCTCAATTTAACAATAAGATAAAGCAGGGCAATAAATGTTAATAACCCTACTAAAACGAGATAGGTTTTTCGGTAATGAAATCGTATGCTTTTTAAGTCTTTACGGTAGCTCCAGACCAACACACTTATAAAAAGTACCACAAAAAATATTGTGAATAAAATTCTTCCTGTTGTAAACATGGTGCTAAATTACAGTAAAGATTTAATTTTGTATTCATATTTCGTGAAAAAACCATTTCAACTCATATTATTTTTTTTATTTGCTGTAACTACTTCAGTATACTCTTCTAAAATAAAAACCGCATATGAGGCCTTAAGTATTCACGATTACTTTAAAGCAAAAAAAACATTTTACACACTCAATAAGAAAAAACCAAATGCACAAGCATGCTACGGTTTATCGATTATTTATTATCGCAACAATAATCCCTTTCACAATTACGACAGTGCCGCAAAATATGCGTCATTAAGTTTTAATGCATTCAACGAAAAAAAAGATACCTGCACGATTTTATCTTTTGCCATTTACAAAAAACAAATTCATGATCTTATTGATTCCATTGCCATAAAACTTTACAGCAAGGTTACAGCAAAAAGCACGATCACCAGTTATGATCAGTTTTTAGCACAAAACTATTTAGCGTCCGATATCATTATTCAAAATGCTGTAAAAGGTCGCGATGAACTTGAGTTACAGCGTGTGTATCAAATAAACAAAAGTGACAGTACTTTGCTTTTTATTCAAACACATCCTTTAAGCCAATTTAAAACTGATGCCTTTCGATTGTATGAGAAAGAATTGTATGAAGAAATAACGGCTGATCGTTCGGAGGCAAGCTACATTTCGTTTATCAAAAACCAAACAAAGAACAGCAATCTGAACCAAGCGTATCAGGCACTGCTAACGCTTTATAAAGATGCAAAGAACAAGGATGGTATTGATCGCTTCATAAAAAATTATCCCAAAGCACCACAGCGTATTGAAGCCTGGCAAGCCTTATTCAATCTATCTATTACCACTTTTAAAAAAGAAGAGCTGGAACAATTCATTACTACCTATCCTGAATTTCCGTTCAAAGAATCTATTTTAAAAGAAGTACAATTGAATGAACTCGTATTAATTCCATTTGAAAAAAACGAGGCCATTGGATTTATTGATACAACCGGCAAAATTCAAATAGCACCCGAATACGATGAAGTGAGTGAATTTGCAGAAGGATTAAGTATTGTTCATAAAGGCGATTCGGTTTATTACGTGAATAAAGAAAATGTGAACACACTCCATATGATCTTTACAGATGCTTTGCCTTTTTATAACGGTTTGGCGCCTGTTAAGCAAGCAAGCAAATGGTATTTGATCAACAGATTGGGCGAAATAAAATCAGAGGGATTTGAAGATATCAATGAATTGAATAATGAGCTTTATGTGATCAAACAAAACAATTTATACGGTGCCATTGATCCTTACGGTAAAGTGGTTTACGAAGTTAAATTTGATAAACTGGGCGATTTTAAGAACAACTGCGCCTATTATCAATTAGGCTCCAATTATGGATTCATCAATCGAAACGGCTACATTCATAAAGCCGAATTTGAATGGATATCTGATTTTGGATCTAACGGCTTGGCCATTTACAAATCACAAGGCAAGTACGGCATCATTCAGCAAAACGGCGAACTGCTTGCGAAGGCTCATTACGACCAGATCATTAAAGCAACGGATAAGATCTATATATTGATCGTAAACAACCTTTATGGCTATTACGCCGCCGAAGGTTGCTTTTTAAGCGATATTGCCTATGATTTTGATAAGGAAAAAGCTACCTCCTACTACACGAATGGAAACATGCTCAAACTCATTAAAAAAAACGAACAGGCTTTAATTGACCTCAACGGCCGCATGAACATTGATTTTGGAACCTTTTCGGAAGTTAACTTTGCTTCAGATGGTTTAATTCGCATCAAAAAGAACGGAAAATTCGGATATACCGATCGCAAGCTTTACACTGTTATTCCTTATAAATACCAGCATGCCGAGGATTTTAAAGACAGTGTGGCCATTGTGATCTCTAAAAAAGGACATCACCTCATCAACACCAAAGGCGAGGAACTGTTTACCTGTGATTTAGAAATAACAAGAATTTCACGAGATCTATACGTAATTGAAAAAGACGGTAACGACGTACTCATTGATAAAAAAGGAAACGTTCAGCTATCAAACTTCAAGAGCTTTGAGGTCTATAAAAAATGGCTTATTGTTTATCTTGAAAACAATCAAATAAAAATTATAAGTATTTAATTCATAAAACACTTTTTTTTTTACATTCGTAACATCTAAAACACAATAGAAACTATGACAAAAATTCACAACTTTAGCGCTGGTCCTGGTATCTTACCTCCAGAGGTTTTAAAACAAGCTTCAGAGGCTTGTATCAATTTCGATAATATGAATTTATCGTTACTTGAAATTTCACACCGTAGCAAAAACTACGTTGCTGTTATGGATGAGGCCCGCCAATTGGTGAAAGACCTTTTTGAAGTTGGTGATGAGTACGAAGTGTTTTATTTAGGCGGTGGTGCCAGTTTACAATTTGCAATGGTGCCATACAACTTGTTAACCGATAATGGTTATGCAGCTTACGTTAATACTGGTGTTTGGGCAAGTAAAGCCATTAAAGAAGCGAAGATATTAGGTAACGTAAAAGTATTGGCATCTTCAGAAGATAAAAAATTCTCATACGTTCCAAAAGGATACGAGATCCCTTCTGATGCTGATTATTTTCACTGCACTTCAAACAATACCATTTACGGTACTCAAATGAAATCGTTCCCAAAAAGTCCGGTTCCAATGGTTTGTGATATGAGTTCTGATCTTTTCAGCCGCAGAGTAAACGCCAAAGATTTTGCTTTGATATATGCCGGTGCTCAAAAGAATATGGGTCCTGCAGGAAGCACCATGGTTATGGTTCGTAAAGATGTGCTAGGAAAAACTCAACGCAAAATGCTTTCGATGTTAGATTACAATGTTCACATCAAAGGCGAAAGTATGTATAACACGCCTCCTGTTTTCCCTGTTTATGTGAGCATGCTTACTTTACGTTGGTTAAAACAAAACGGTGGTGTTGATTGGATCGAAAAGATCAACCAAAAGAAAGCTGATCTTTTATATAACGAGATCGATCGTAACGCTTGTTTTGAAGGCACTGTAGTTAAGGAAGACAGAAGTCACATGAACGTTTGCTTTTTACCAACTAAACCTGAGTACGAAGCTGAATTTGATAAAATGGCAAAAGAATATAACCTCAGCGGATTAAAAGGTCACCGTGATGTTGGCGGATACCGTGCATCGTTATATAATGCTTTACCAATTGAAAGTGTTGAAGCATTGGTTGCAGCAATGAAAGAATTCGAAAAGAAAAAAGGATAATCTATTAAAATTAAATGAATTATTAAATGTCATACCAAGGAAAGTGCGGTATGACATTTTTTTATAAACCCAAATAAGATGAGCAAAAAAATATTAGCCAACGATGGCATTGATGCGGTAGGAAAAGAATTATTGGAAAAAGCAGGTTTTAATGTAGTTACAGATAAAGTGGCTCAGGAAAATTTAGCGAAAGAAATTAATGATAAGGGCTACATCGCCTTAACAGTGCGTAGCGCAACCAAAGTGCGTAAAGATGTGGTGGACGCCTGCCCCGGTTTAAAGGTTATTGGCCGTGGTGGTGTTGGTATGGATAACATTGATGTGGATTATGCGCGCGAAAAAGGCATTCAGGTAATTAATACACCTGCTGCTTCTTCAAACTCAGTAGCCGAATTGGTATTTGCACATTTATTCAATGCGGTACGTTTCTTATACGATAGCAACCGTCAAATGCCGGTTAATGGCGAAGAAAAATTTGATGATCTGAAAAAGAAATACGCCAAAGGTGTTGAACTACGTGGTAAAACCATTGGTATTGTAGGATTCGGACGCATTGGACAGTATGTAGCGAAGATGGCATTAGGTTTAGGAATGAAAGTTGTAGCTTTTGATCCGTTTGTTACGGAAGCTTTCATTGATATTGAAATAGAAGGTGCAAGCGCTCCGGTTAAAGTAAAGATCAATCCGGTTGGTTTAGATAAAGTATTACAACAAAGTGATTTTATCAGTTTCCACGTACCCGGTGGAAAATTGATCAGCAAACACGAGATCGCATCCATGAAAAATGGTGTGATATTAATTAATGCTGCTCGTGGCGGTGTTATTAATGAAGATGATCTGTTAGAGGCATTGAACAGCGGTAAAGTTTCTCATGCCTGTTTAGATGTTTTTGAGAATGAGCCACGCCCAAGTGTTGCAATCTTAAAGCATTCAAAAATTTCTTTAACGCCACATATTGGCGCTGCAACTAACGAAGCACAGGAGCGAATTGGTGTGGAGTTAGCTGAAAAGATCATAGCAGCTTTAAAGTAATAAAAAGCTACTTTTTAAAAGCCACTGATTAAATTACCATTCAACTTTCTGTTTATGAAATTGAGTTAAGTCATTTAATTAGTGGCTTTATTATTGTACTTTTATACAAGCTTAAAACTCACTCATGCATAGCATTGAACCCTTTTATAATTGGCGACATTTATATGTGGCTGCCGAGGATCCCGATTCGCCTTTTTACAATCGGGAGTATAGTGAGTTTGAGTACAGCAACACCATTTACAATTATTACATACACCCGCAATGGGATGATATTGGCAGCGAGACCTTATACATAAAGATCCTTTTTGTTGATTATAATGAGAAATATGCCATCATTGAAATGATCGGCGAATGGAACGATGCTATTACCAATGATATCATGTATTTGAAACGCGATATTATTGATGAGCTCAATTATTTTGGAATAAACAAATACATTTTAATTGGTGAGAATGTATTGAACTTTCACAGTAGTGATGATAGTTATTACGAAGAATGGTTTGATGATAATGATGAAAGCGGCTGGATCGTATTATTGAATTTCAGAGAACATGTATTAAAAGAATTTCAGAATGCCCGAATTGATTACTACTTTATTTCAGGAGGTGAATTGGATGAATTTGAATGGCGCAAGTTCTCCCCCGGTCAGGTTTTTGGAAATGTAAGTAAGGTAATAACAAAAAGGTTAGGCTAACTAATCACCCTCAGTAACAAATAAACTTACCGAAACCGTTTCCTTTGATCTTAATTTAACCGATCTTCCGCCGACAACCGTGTAAGGAGCAGCAATAGCGGGGTCATGTCCATGTCCATAAATAAAATAATTTCCTTTATAGGCTTTTATTTTAAAATAACCATTTTTATCAACCTTTACTTTAGCATCATAAGCATTCGTATCTGAAGAGGGTTGATCGGTAGCATTGAATTTAATAAAAACAGTTGCATCACTAATTATTTTTTCATGATGTTTAACCGTACCTTCAATAACAGCATCGCCGCCCAATTGGTTCTTCTTACAAGCAATAAATGCTGCAAAAACAAAAACTACTGCAATTATTTTTTTCATATTATTGGCCGTTAGGATCAGCAAAACGCTTATCATTAATAAATCTATAATCGGTTAATGTATTTAAAAACGCAATAATATCCGTTTTGTCTTGAGTTGACAAAATAATACCATTTCCTGCAACTAAACTCGGGTCAAGATTTTCCATGTTGGTTACATTATTGGTGTAATGATCCAACGCTTCTTCTAAACTCGTATATCGCCCGTCATGCATGTACGGAAAAGTTAAAGCTACATTTCGTAAACTAGGCACTTTAAATTTATATCTATCTGTTGGAAGTCCTGTAATGTGGGCTCTTCCGCTATCCTTTATCAATGGATTCACAGAAAGACCAATGCTTCTGAAACTGAAATCAGAGAATAAAGGCTCTGGATGGCACGATTGGCATTTTGTTTTAACCAAAGTATATCCTCTCAATTCCGCATCGTTCAATTTAACACCATCTTCTCCCCTTTTATACAGATCAAATTTACTATTGTAAGAATACATTAAGCCCATGAACTGAGCCATTGCTTTCAGCATACGCGAATCGTTAACCTCTTCGGTACCATATGCTTTTTTAAACAGATCTCTGTATTTGGCACTATTACTCAGTTTTGTTAAAACATTGGCAAAGCTTTCACCCATTTCAATAGGATTTTGAATTGGTCCTATTGGTTGCACTTCAATATGGTTAATGCCGCCATCATGCATAAATAATTTATGCCAGGTTAAATTAAATAGAGCCGGAGCATTTCTATTTCCAACTAAGTCGTTTATACCATGACTAAATTTATGATCGGCATGTGCAAAAGCAGCGTATTGTTGATGACAGCTACCGCAAGAAACTTTATTATTGGCGGATAGCATTGGTTCATAGAACAAAGCACGCCCTAAAATAAACACATCTTCCTTAATTGGATTATTTGAGAAAGTATAAACCGGCTGAGGCCAACCTTCCGGTATTATTTCTTTTAATTCGTTACTTGGTAAGATCTCATTAATTTTTGGATCAACCTTACACGAATAAAAGAAAACAAATACGAAAGCAATTAAAACATTCTTAAGCATTGAATTAAGGTGTTATTGATTGAAAACTGAACATATCCTTGTAATTATTGGCCAGCATATTTGTTTCGTTGCCAGGTGTCATCACATAATACAAGTTAGCAAAATTCACAGTTACCGGGTTCTTGAACATTTCACTCAGATCGGTCTTAATTTTTAATTGAGGCGATTTGGTCTTATTGATCTCTAGATCTTGTCCAAATGCAATTGAACTTGACCTGATACAACTGTTCGGATAAGCAAAACCACCAACATGATAGGTAATATCCTGCATTGAGTTTATTGCCTGAGGAGAAGAAGCTTCCATTTTTAGCATAATGTATCCTGTACTCCAATCCCAAAACATATTTAATGATGGTTTTAGATCGCCATCTTGCACACCTGAAACATTTCTAATACTATCAACACCAATTAAAAAGGTAATGCTCTTATATTTTCCGGCAGGCACGTTGGTTATCGTGAATGATTTATTACCGGCTGAACTGTGGTTGATCAAATGATAACTATTCGGCTCAACAAATTTACTATTGTCATCTTTTGTTAATACTACGTTTGATATGTAATAGGTAAACTTGGTCACCTTCATGGTATCGCCATTGGCAGTTACATAATTGGTATTGTAAACCAAAGGATCATTACCAAAAGTAGCATTATAACTAATCGCAACCGTTCCCGGATCATTTACTGTAGAAGCAGGTGGCTCAGGCGTTGGTTCGGTAGTTTTTGTGTCTTTTTTACAGGCATTAAATACCGTTAAGGAAAGTAAAGCTAAAACGATCAGTTTTTTCATACTCAAGAGATTTTCTTATACTATAAAGATACAAATAAAAGCCCTAAAATGTTCAAGATTAACATCATTTTATGATATATACCTGTTAGAAAATCAGTGAATAAATTACTTGTTTAAATCGATTCAAGCCATTCACTTGATTATCTTTGTTGTCTTAAAATTTAAAAAAGTGACCTTAATAAAAAGTATTTCAGGAATTAGAGGAACTATAGGCGGAAATCCGGGAGAAGGATTAAGCCCTTTGGACATTGTTAAATTCACATCGGCCTATGCTGCCTGGTTAAAAGAAAACAACCTTGAAGCAACTAAACTTACCGTTTTAATTGGCAGAGACGCTCGCATAAGCGGAGATATGGTAACCAAAATTGTATCAGGCACACTTATGGGAATGGGTATAAATGTAGTGGATACCGGCTTAAGCACAACACCAACCGTTGAAATTGGTGTAACCGAGTTAAAGGCAAATGGCGGTATTATTTTAACAGCAAGCCATAATCCAAAACAATGGAATGCCTTAAAGTTACTGAATAGTAAAGGGGAATTTATAAGTGAAGAGGATGGTAAGCGTATTTTGGTTTTGGCCGAAGATCAATCATTTGTTTATAATGAAGTAGGCGCATTAGGTTCCTATGAATTGAATAACGATCTTTTGGATAAACACATTCAAATGATATTAGCACTCCCTTATGTGGATGTGAATGCCATTAAAGAAAAGAATTTTTCGGTTGTTGTTGACCCTGTTAATTCTACCGGTGCTACTGCTGTACCTACTTTATTAAAAGCATTAGGTGTTAACACAATACACATTATAAATAAGGCAGTTAACGGAAACTTTGCGCACAATCCGGAGCCGTTACCGGAGCATTTAACAGATCTGAGTAATACCATTGTAAAGCAAAAAGCACATTTAGGAATTAGTGTAGACCCCGATGTGGATCGATTGGCCTTAGTTTGTGAAGACGGTGAGATGTTTGGTGAAGAATATACATTGGTTGCTGTGGCAGATTATGTGTTGCAATTAAAAAACGGAAATACCGTAAGTAATTTATCAAGCACAAGAGCATTAAGAGACGTAACAGAAGCAAAAGGAGCCAAGTATTCGGCAAGTGCGGTTGGAGAGGTGAATGTGGTTAGAATGATGAAAGAGACCAATGCTGTTATTGGTGGCGAAGGAAATGGCGGGATCATACTTCCTGAATTGCATTATGGCAGAGATGCTCTGGTTGGTATTGCAATATTCTTAACGCATTTGGCTAAATATGGCAAAACGGTTTCAATGCTGCGAAAAAGCTATCCGAACTATTTTATCTCAAAGAATAAGATTGAACTAACACCAAACATAAATGTAGATAAAATACTGGAAGACATTAAGTTAAAGTATAAAAAACAACCAATTAATTCAGTTGATGGTGTAAAGATAGAGTTTGACAATGAGTGGGTACATTTACGTAAAAGTAATACCGAGCCTATTATTAGAATTTACAGTGAAAGCGAAAGTATGACCACTGCAGACAATCTGGCTAAAAAGATCATTAACGACATTAAAGAACTCATAAAGAATTAATTTTGCTTAACTTTATTTCATAATATCAGAGAGAAAAACGTAACACGAACATGAAAGTTTATTTAGATAACGCCGCAACAACCAAATTAGATGAAGCTGTTATAGAAGCCATGCTTCCGGTAATGCGCGAAGAATATGGAAATCCTTCGTCTATTCATGGTGCCGGCAGAAAGGTGCGCAGCATTATTGAGAACTCCAGAAAAACGGTTGCGAAGTTACTGAATGTTACGCCTGCTGAGATATTTTTTACCTCAGGTGGAACTGAAGCAGACAATACATGTATTGTACAAGTTGTTGAAAATCATAATATTACACATGTTATTTCAAGCAAAATTGAACATCATGCCGTAGAACATACAATAACCGTTCTTGAGAAAAAAGGGAAGGTTAAGGTTTCTTGGGTAAATATTGACAGCAAAGGAAATGTGGATATGAACCACCTGGAGGAATTACTGAAAAACAATCCTCGCACCTTGGTTTCATTAATGCATGCAAATAATGAGATCGGCACGTTATTACCAATTAAGGAAGTTGGCGAATTGTGCGAGAAATACAACGCCATTTTCCATAGTGATACTGTTCAAACCGTTGGGCACTACCCTATCAATTTAAAAGATATTAAAGTACATTTTATTACCTGTGCAGCGCATAAATTCCACGGTCCTAAAGGTGTGGGTTTCCTATACATCAATCATGCAATAAAGATCAATCCATTTATAAACGGTGGTTCTCAGGAGCGAAATATGCGTGGCGGAACCGAGAATGTTTATGGTATTGTTGGCTTAGCAAAAGCATTGGAGATCTGTTATAACGAAATGGATGAGCATATCAAGCACATATCCGGCTTAAAGCAATACATGATGCAAAAATTGCAGGCTGCTATTCCGGGAATTGAATTTAATGGCGAAACTAGTCCTGAAAAAGCGCTTTATACCGTATTAAACTGCCGTTTCCCGGCGCACCCAAATGCCGAAATGTTATTATTTAACCTTGATATTGCCGGTATTTATGCCAGCGGCGGAAGTGCCTGCACCAGCGGCAGTAACCAGGGAAGCCATGTTTTAAGAGGAATTGGAGCCGATATGAGTCGCCCTTCAGTGCGTTTTAGCTTTTGCAAATACAATACCAAAGAAGAGATCGATCTGGTTGTAAAAAAGCTTGAAGAGCTATTTGCGGTTGAACAAACTGCCTAATTTTTTTTGAAAAAATTGTTTTACTATTCGATTTTTTAGTTATATTTGCACCCTTAAAAATTATTAAACCTTTATACAAAGATGTTAATTGTACAAATAAAAGAAGGCGATACTATTGAGAAAGCCTTAAAGAAATACAAAAAGAAGTTTGAAAAAACAGGTGTTGTAAAACAATTGCGTAACCGTAAACAATTCACTAAGCCTTCTGTGCGTCGCAGAGAAGAAATCATTAAGGCTGTTTATAAGCAAAAGTTGCAAGAAGGCACCTTAAATAAATAATATTTCTTAATTTTTTCTTGAAATCCTAAACTGAATTGAGTAAATTCGGTTTAGGATTTTTTGTTTATGGACGTGGCTGTTGTTAGTGAATTCTTAACTTACCTCGAAAAGATTAAAAAACTTAGTCGCCACACCATTATTTCCTACCAAAACGACCTCTCACAGTTCGAATCATACCTGAGCAACGAAATTGGCTTATCGGATATTACAAAAGCTAACCATCAGCACGTAAGAGGATTTATTGCCATGCTAATGGATGAGAAAAACGCCTCTAAAACAGTTAACAGAAAACTTTCGTGCATTAAGGCCTTTTTCAAATATTTACTTCAACAACAGCTAATTTCTGTTAATACCATTTCCAAGGTACAAGGACCAAAAACACCTAAAAAACTGCCAGTATTTGTTGAGGAGGCAAATATGGATCAATTATTGGATAAACTTTCCTTTAAGGATGATTTTGATGGCTTGCAAAACAAACTGATACTTAATATTTTATATCAAACCGGCATCAGAAGATCGGAATTGATAGGTTTAAGGAACACCGATATTGATCTTTATAATTCTGAAATTAAGGTTTTAGGTAAACGTAATAAAGAGCGTATTATTCCCGTTAGTATAGAATTAAAACGAAACCTGGAAGACTTTATGAACGTAAAAAAGGAAAAGGGATTAAGAAGCGATTTTATGTTTGTATCTAAAAAAAATAAACCCCTTACCGCATCACAGGTTTATACCATCGTTAAGAAACATTTAACTTTAGTTACTACCCTGCATAAGAGAAGCCCGCATGTACTTCGTCACACCTTTGCAACACACTTATTAAATAACGGCGCAGATATTAATGCAGTGAAGGAATTACTTGGTCATGCCAATTTATCTGCTACTCAAATTTATACGCACAATACCATTGAGAAATTAAAGAAAACATATTTACAATCACACCCCCGATCGGGTAATTAAATGAATAACTAACAAGAACAATTAACCACTAAAAAACACAAACACGCCTTCGCTAAAGCTCCGGCGTGAAAAAGGAGGAAACAAGCTATGACAATCAACATTCAATCAGTGCACTTTGATGCAGACAAAAAACTTTTAGGATTTGTTAATGAAAAAGTAACTAAGTTAAATACCTTTTATGATGGCATCATTAATAGTGAGATCATTTTAAGATTAGATAAGAATAGTAATGCTGAAAATAAGATAGCCGAAATTAAAATGCACGGTAAGGGTCAGGAGTTTTTTGCAAAAAAACAGTGCGCAACCTTTGAGGAGGCAACCGATCTGGCATGCGAAGCATTAAAAACCCAAGTTAAAAAATATAAGGAAAAACATCAATAAATTTAAGTTTTGTTTAATTTTTGAGCCGCTAATTATTAACGGCTTTTTTTTGTTAAAAACAAATTTTAATTGTAATCTAAATTGTTTTTATCGATATATTTGGTCTATAGGTCGGCTAATTATACGACTTAATAAACATGAAATCAATAACTACCAAAGGTGCAATAATTAAATACCGTGACGATGGGATTATTCATGTTCATTACGATGACACACTTTTTACACTTGAAGAAATAAAAAATATTTTTTACACAACCAGAGAGCATTCTCCGTGGGAAATTGCTCCAATTTATTTAAGCGGAGGAACATTTACCAACCAAGATGCCGAAGCTCGAGCATTTAGCGGAAGCGAAGAAGTAATGAAACATAGTTCTGCTATTGCATTTTTATCTAAAACAACAGCAGAAAAACTACTCGCAAATTTTTTCATCAGATTTAATAAACCTTCTAAGCCTACAAAAGGATTTACAAATGAAACCGAGGCAATTGCCTGGTTAAAACAATTTGAAACCATAGCCAAAAAATAAATTGTATTTTTACATTTTATTTAACTTATGGGCGATTTTTCGAAACACAAATTTGGCACAAAAGCCATACATGCAGGAGCTGATCCTGATCCATCAACCGGAGCTATTATGACTCCTATTTTTCAAACTTCTACTTACGTTCAGGAATCACCGGGCGTTAATAAAGGTTACGGTTATGCTCGTGGGAAAAATCCAACACGTGAGGCGCTTCAAAAAAACATTGCCGCTTTAGAGAATGGAAAACATTGTGTTTGTTTTAGCAGTGGTATGGGTGCAACTGATGCAGTAATGCGCATGTTGCGTCCCGGTGATGAGGTTATTACCGGCGATGACCTGTATGGCGGATCTTACCGCATGTTCACAAAAATTTATGAGAACTACGGGATAAAATTCCACTTCATCAATTTAACTGATGCTAATAACATCAAAAAACACATCAACAAAAACACGAAGTTGATATGGGTAGAAACGCCTACCAACCCTACCATGCAGATCATTGATATTGCTGCATGTTCAAAGATCGCCAAAGAAAATAATTTATTATTGGCGGTTGATAACACATTTGCCTCACCTTATTTGCAAAATCCATTGGCTTTAGGTGCTGATATTGTGATGCACTCCGTTACAAAATACCTGGGCGGACATAGTGATGTGGTAATGGGGGCTTTAGTAATGAATGATGATAAATTGCATGAGCAAATTTATTTCATTTTAAATAGCTGTGGTGCAAATCCCGGACCTATGGATTGCTTTTTAGTAATGCGTGGAATTAAAACCTTGCACTTACGTATGGAGCGCCATTGTTTTAACGGCAAAAAAATTGCTGAGTTCTTAAAAACACATCCAAAGATCGAAAAGATATACTGGCCAGGTTTTACAGATCATCCAAACCATGAGATCGCTAAAAAACAAATGCGCGATTTTGGCGGAATGATCTCTATTGTTTTAAAAAATGCAAGTATTGAAGATACATTCAAAATTGCTTCTTCGTTCAAAGTGTTTTCTTTAGCCGAAAGTTTGGGCGGTGTTGAATCATTGATCAATCATCCTGCTACCATGACGCATGCATCTATTCCAAAAACAGAGCGTGAAAAAGCAGGTGTTGTAGATAATTTACTTCGCTTAAGTGTAGGTGTGGAAGATGTAGAAGATCTGATCGAAGACTTAAAACAAGCCTTAGCTTAATTTACTAAAGGGTTGAACAACTGTTCAGCCCTTTT
Organism: Sphingobacteriaceae bacterium; assembly: GCA_046345155.1. Lineage (GTDB taxonomy): Bacteria > Bacteroidota > Bacteroidia > B-17B0 > Aurantibacillaceae > Aurantibacillus. The sequence goes on along the minus strand of JBKDKI010000063.1, from coordinate 368,012 downwards.
TAATTTTTCATCAATTTGGTTGTTGTGCTATTTCCTTTTGATGAAGTTAACCTTATCAAATACATCCCTCTTGATAACATTCCGGCATCATCCAAATAAAATGCATATTCATCAGCCTCTAAAAATTCTTCCGTAACAACCTTTACTAACTTACCATTCAGATCATACAACTTCATGGTGTAATGATCGGGTACACTAATTTTCACATTCACCAATGCCCTATCCTGAACCGGATTAGGATAAACCACTACATGTGGTTCATTTATTGAATTATTACCCAAACCGGTTGTTGCAACCGTACACGAACCAAAGCTCAAAATGTTTGCATCTAACCAGGTCAATCGGCTCTTTATCCAGTTCTTCATGATCGTTAACTCCTCTGCATAGGTTTTGGCATATGGTGTTGGATTAGGCCAAACATAAGTTCCTAAAATGGCAAATCTTTTAAAATGACGAACCTGTGCCTGATTCACTAAACTTGAGATTGAATCGATTGTATTGAACAAACTTACTGTATCCAAATAAGAAGCGCGCAATTCAGAATAACGACAATACAATTTGTTCTTGAAGGTGGAATCTGTCATTAATCTATCCCACCAAAATGGCACTTGCCAGGTATCGTTGCTGCAAACAGTATTAAACTTATACGCCCATCCGCTTGTTGTGCTTCCGCTGCAATAGTTGGCATTTTTAAAAGCCAAATTATAATCCCAAACCGGACCGATCTTTAATTGCCCTCCTTTTGTGATCTTCTCTTTATACAAATAGGTACTTAAACGATAACCATCTACATTTTTACTTAATTCATTAATTATAAAATAATCAACAAACGATTTTACTGAAACATACTTCGCATAACCAATTAGTGGGTCCTGATAGTTTGGTCCGTTTAAAGCCACCTCAAAACTATCTACATAATCTTTAATATACTTGCGTTGCTTTTTCATGATATCTACCGTATCAGGTTCCTGGCAAGTAAATCGTATCTTTTGATTATTTGTAGAATTATTTGGTAAAATTGATGAATACCACGAAGCAGGATCTTTATCAATATTAATGATATAGCCACCGGTGATTTGAGTACCAATTGTATCTGCCGGATTTAGTTTACTTATATTCACACGTGCAGTATCCCGTTTTATTTTCTCCTGAAAAACATACACACCTTGATAAACACCATTTAAAACTAACTCACACATTTTTCCTCTGGAGGCCCATCTCCCCATTTTACGCGACAGATCATAAGTGATCACGTTTCGCATAAGCGATTTATCATTATATGGCGCATATAAGATCCAATCATTTTCCGGAGGCATTCCCAAAATAGAAACATCTAAGTTATTACCTACCCCATCTCTGGTTTCTAAACCATATTGCTTTTGAGGAAAAGTTAAGGATGATTGTCCGCGTAATTCAATTCCAATGTATCCATTATAATTATTGTGTGGATTAGAAAGGTAATTTGTTACGTTTGGTCCGTTATAGATCACTCCCATTGTTGCAGTAATTTTTGTTCCTGCCGGAATGTTCGCTGAATTTGTATTAACTACCACAATTGGCAAGTTTGATGAGGAAAACGATACTTTACCTGCAGGTTTATTACTAAAAGTAATACTCCACGAATTTAATGTACCTGTTTTTGTAGCAGCCTGATCGCGTACAATTAATCGCCAGGTGCCATTTGGGTTTGATCCGTTGTTGATATTTGATAAGGCATCATAAGGTGCGTATGAATTATTAAATGGCGCAACACCTGCGTTGATATTCGTTGATATGGTATCAAAAAATTGCGTGTTGGTGAAATTTAATCCTGTACCGCCGTTGCCGTTGGTTAAGCGCACCTGAGTTCCTGAAGGACTTTGTAAGGTAATGATGAGGTCTTGATCTTTTTGGTGCGTAATATTTATTTGTGCCGATTCTAAACCGAAATTCAACAAATTCATGCTTGATGGTAAACCGCTTACACTCATGGTGTAGGTTGTAGTAGTGTTATCGGGTATCGCTAATAGTGGATTGGATGTAAATGTTTGTGCCTTTAAGATAACTACAAACAGAACAAATAAAAAAGTATATTTTACCTTCATAGTATTCAAATGTAATCCTAAAATGCTTTAGAAAAAACAAGCAATCATGAGTTTATGAACGGAGGGAGTTAAATAAAAAAGTCCCGATTTTATCGGGACTTTTTTTTGATCTTAATATTCAATTAGGCTTTCATTTTTTTGGTAAACTTATCTGCCATTTGAATAGCTTCGTACAAGTTGATCAAACCGGCATTTTTACCTAGACTTTCAAACTTCACATAACGATCCTTATCCCCTTTTTTACTTCCGGGTTTAATAACCTTTTTGCCTTTGTATGTTTTTAAACTACTCTTTATTAAAATAGTTTTTATTTGCTCTGGTGATAAACTTGGGTAATACGATTTTAAAACAGCAGCAACACCGGCAGCCACAGGCGTTGCCATACTTGTACCACTGGCATCTTTATACTGTTGTTCAGGTGCTGTTGAGTAAATATCCACTCCCGGTGCAAACAGATCAATTGATTTCTTACCATAATTTGTAAATGGTGCAGCTATCATCGAATCCGGCTTCCAGCTTAAAGCGCCAATGGTGATCATGTTTGTCGCATAACCTTTTCCTTCATATTTTGCTGTAGGATAATGCGTGATCTCATCAATATTCAAATGATCATTACCTGCTGCATGCATTAATAATACGCCTTTTGATTGTGCATATTTAACGGCATCGTCAACAACTTTCTTATTCCATGAATAACGTTTACCAAAACTCATGTTCAATATTTTAGCGCCGTTGTCAACTGCATAAATAATAGCATTAGCAATATCTTTATCACGTTCATCACCGTTAGGCACACAACGCACTGCCATGATCTTCACATCAGCCGCAACGCCGTCCATTCCTTTTCCATTATTACGCGCTGCCGCTATAATACCTGCTACATGCGTTCCGTGGAAACTATGCGGCCCCTTACAATCAGCATTACCATAATTTTTCTCGTAAGCATCTTCGTAATTATCGCCTACAATTGTTCTAGGATCAACATCAGGATTTAAACCAATTTCAACCATGGTTGACATTTGCTCATACCCTTCATCAATTTGTTCCTTGAACTCATTAAAAGTTGAATTACCTTTTTTCATTGATAAGGTACAAATAGCTTTAACCTGCTTTACTGATTTTTCTTCTGTGGTATACTTTTCAATATTCTCTAACTTTATCTCCGACACACCTTGTTGTGCTTTGATATCAGATTCCATCTTTGTTAAAGCCTCCTTCAAAAACTTCATTTGATTGTATGCAGGCTCGTACTTCGATTTTGCAACACTCATTTCGGTTTTTACTTCTTGATATAATTCAAATTCAGCCTTCTCCTCCTTTGTCTTAAAATCAGCTTTTGTTTTATCTTCATACTTAGGCTTTAACTTTCTGTAAATTCGGGTCATTTCTAAGTTATCTGCATCTACATTCTTTCCATCTTTTCCACCAATAAAACTCCAACCATGAATATCATCGATATACCCATTCTTATCATCGTCAATTCCATTACCTGCTATTTCACCGGGGTTGGTCCACATCACATCTTTCAGATCTTCATGGTAATAATCTACACCACTATCCAAAACAGCCACAATAACAGGTACCGGCTTTTTATCTTTTAATAATTCTTTATAAGCACGCTCGGTACTTACACCATTTACCTTATCATTTGTGGGATCTAAATTGAACCAATTATCAGGACGCTTCTGAGTTTGTGAGAATAAAAACCCACTCATCAATAAAGCGGAAATGGAAATGAAGATTTTTTTCATCTATTTTTTGGTTTTAAATTTTATCTAAAATAATAATTTATCTATCACAGATAAATACCGTTTAAACTAATTAACACTTTTAGTTATTCATTTTAGCTACTGCTTCTATGATATCGTGTTTCGTAATAATATGCATGTTGCCACCCAGATCGCGCAACAATACAGCATTGTTATCTTTTGTGATCAACTTACTCACTTCCTCAATTGGCGCTTGCTCACCAACTACCGGAAATGCCGATTGCATGACCGCTTTTACCGTTTGATTTTTGATATCGTTGTTCTCAATTAATTTATTGAAAAGATAGTTGTCGTTCAACGATCCAACATATTCTCCTTTATCAACTACAGGTATCTGTGATATATTATATTTATTTAAAATAGTCAATGCTTCGTTTATAGATGCTGTTACATCAATGGTCAATAATTTCTGATTTTTGTGATTAGCAACCAGATCAATTGCTTTTGGTTTGGTAACCTCTAGGAAATTGCGATCGCGCATCCAATCATCATTGAACATCTTACCCAAATAACGAGTTCCATGATCGTGGAAAATGATAACCACCACATCTCCTTTTTTGAACATGTGTTTCATTTGGATCAAACCTGCTAATGCAGATCCTGCGCTGTTTCCAACAAAGATACCTTCTTCACGAGGAATGCGACGTGTCATAACAGCTGCATCCTTATCAGTTACTTTTTCAAAATGATCGATGATATTGAAATCAACGTTTTGTGGTAAAAAGTCTTCACCAATACCTTCGGTGATATACGGATAGATCTCGTTCTTGTCAAATATACCCGTCTCTTTATATTTTTTAAATACCGAGCCATAGGTATCAATACCCAAAACTTTGATGTTCGGATTTTTTTCCTTCAAATATTTTCCGGTACCGCAAATGGTTCCTCCTGTACCAACACCTACAACCAAATGCGTTACTTTTCCATCAGTTTGATCCCAGATCTCCGGTCCGGTTTGCTCATAATGCGCTAATGCGTTGCTCGGATTATCGTACTGGTTAGGTTTCCATGCATTGGGAATTTCATTTACCAAACGAGATGAAACAGAATAATACGAACGCGGATCTTCCGGATCAACATCAGTAGGACAAACAATTACCTCTGCACCAAATGCACGCAATGCATCTACCTTTTCTTTACTTTGCTTATCGGTAGTGGTAAAAATACATTTGTATCCTTTAATAACAGCAGCAATAGCTAAGCCCATCCCTGTATTTCCGCTGGTACCCTCAATAATGGTTCCGCCCGGTTTTAATCGTCCGTCCTTCTCCGCATCTTCTATCATCTTAATAGCCATGCGATCTTTAATGGAGTTACCCGGATTAAAGGTTTCAACTTTTGCATAAACATCGCAAGGAAGATCCTTCACTGTTTTATTTAATTTTACCAATGGCGTGTTACCAATGGTCTCTAAAATATTCTTACAAACTTTCATTTTATTTAATTGATACTTATTTCACCTCTAAGGTTGGTTTCTAATAATTTTTTTATCTGTTGATTTGATGATTTTTGTCCGAGTAAGAACATCAGTTTGGTAACAGAACTTTCAAAGGTAATATCTTGTCCGCTTACCACACCTATTTGCTTTAAGCGGCTGCTGGTTTGATACATCCCTTGAATTACCTTACCTTGCACACATTGTGTTACATTTAAAACAATAATGCCGCGTTTAATAGCTGCTTCAATTTCATTTACAAACCATTCTTTTGTTGTTGCGTTACCCGCACCAAAGGTTAAGATGATAACCGCTTTTACGCCCGGTGTATGTAAAACTGCTGTAGTAATTTTTTTACTTATTCCCGGAAACAAATGCAACACCGCAATATCATTATTCAATTGCTTGTGCACTTTTAATGCTTTTGATGATGGCTTTGCAATAGCCATTTGATTGTAACTGATCTCAACACCTGCCTCCGCTAAATGTGGATAATTAGGAGATTTAAAGGCGTCAAAATGCTCGCTGTTGAATTTCAATGTGCGGTTTCCTCTATATAATTTATATTCGAAGTAAACACACACTTCTGAAATAATGGGCTTGCCATTTTTTTTCGCAGCAGCTATTTCAATGGCCGTGATCAAATTCTCTTTTCCATCGGTACGAATGGTTCCTATTGGTAATTGCGAGCCGGTTAACACAACAGGTTTTGCCAAATTCTCAAGCATAAAACTTAAGGCACTGGCTGTAAAACTCATGGTATCACTTCCGTGCAACACAACAAAACCATCGTATAACTCGTAATTCTTTTGAATGATCTCCACCAATTGTATCCATATCTCCGGTTGCATATCCGATGAATCAATTGGATGCTTGAAGGAAATAGAACTCAACTCCACATCAAACTTTTTCAGTTCGGGGATCTGACTCGTGAGTGCTTTGAAATTAAAAGGCTTCAACGATCCACTCACCGGATCATGCATCATACCAATGGTTCCACCGGTATAGATCAATAAGACTTTTGATTTTTTATTTTTCATGAATATAGAAAGGTCGGTTTAGCTATAACACCAAACCGACTGTTCACTAATTAAAATGGTAGATCCTCGTTGTCATCGATATTTGAACTAAATACCGGACTAGCATTGGTTTCAAAACCTGAATTTTGAGTGGCTTGAGTTTTAGCTTGTGCTTGGTTAGCAGAAGGATTACCGGCGTTGTTGAAACGCTCAATACGCCAAGCTTCCAATGTATTGAAATACTTTACGCCTTGTGGACCATTCCACTCACGGCCGCGTAAATTGAATTGCACTTTTAATTCTTCACCTTCATTAAATTGATCCAACAAATTACATTTGTCTTGCGTTACTTGAAAACTCACATGTTGCGGATACGGCGTATTCGCTTCTGTAGTTAATACAAATTCACGCTTCGAAAAACGATCACTCACCTTTTGAGTATCGAACTTCACTTTTAGGGTTCCTGTTACTTCCATGATATATTTATTTTATTTATTTTTTAATTCAATAGTACCAACCACGCTTCCTTCACTTTATTGGCTTCCAACAACGTTTTTGCGTATTGGTGCTTGGCACTTTCATCAGAAAATTGCTGCATTCCTTTTTTGTATTCCGCAAGTTCCTCTGCTGTTGGCAAAGCCTCTACACTGCCCAACAAACCTAAGTTATTTCCGCTTAACACCTTGCTATGTTTTATAGATTCAGGAAAAACATCAATGCCTATTCCAATGGATGTAATGGGTTTCTGTACTTCAAACAAACTATCACCGGTTGCACGGCAATACCAGTTATCACCCATACGCGAAACCAGATCGATCTTTTTGGTGTCAATATGCTTCTCAGCATTCAACACATCATCCTGAATATGGATCTTCACCACCTCGCATATCACCAAATTACCTGCTCCACCTTGTGTACCCAAACTCTTTACTTCATTTACCTTGCACTCTATTTGTACCGGTGATTCCTTTACACGAAATGGTTTTACTAAATCAGAAGGTATTGGAGTAAAATTTGCTTTCTCAAATTCGTTAACACCTTTTGGAAACGGACTGCTTGCCAAACTCATTTGATGAACCATGTTGTAGTTAACCATATTGATCACCACTTCCGGCACTTCCAACACATTATCCAACGTATCTTTGGTTGCGCCTGTTCGTCCGCTTCGTGCTGGTGAAAACACTAAAATTGGCGGATTACTAGAGAACACATTGAAAAAACTGAAAGGAGCTAAATTGGGTTTACCATCTTTACTGATGGTACTGGCAAAACAAATGGGACGAGGTGCAACTGCATTTTGAAGGTATTTTTGCAACACTTGCACCGACAAATCTTTAGGATCGAGGCTTAACATTGTATAAAGTTAACAATAAACTCGGGGCTGAAATAACGATGTTGAAAAATACTAAAAATGTGAATATTTTTTGGAATAGCAGTAAAATCAGCTATATCAGGGCAAGCAAGGTAACAAATCCTGCTGCAAAACCAATGAAAGCCAACCACGAAATCTGTTTGAAATACCAACCAAAACTGATCTTTTCGATACCCATGGCAACCACGCCGGCTGCCGATCCTATGATCAAAATACTTCCACCTGTACCCGTTGCATAACACAATAAACTCCAAAATGCATGATCGGTTGAATATGTTCCTAAAGGATACATCCCCTGAAATGCTGCTACCAGCGGCACATTATCTACAATAGCTGAAAACACACCGGTAATGAACAAAAGGGCGTTTTCATTTGGTATTTTATGAGACAAGTATCCTGAAAGATCGCTCAAAATGCCCGCAGCTTGCAAAGCGCCTACACTTAACAAAATTCCTAAGAAGAATAAAATGCTTGGGGTATCAATTTTGGTTAAGGCATCTGATACCGTAAAACGCTCTTCCTCCGATCGGCGTTTGGCAATTATTTCGGTGATGATCCAAATTAAACTTAAACCCAATAACATGCCCATGTATGGAGGTACATGAAATACACTTTTAAAAACAGGTACGGCCACCAAAATACTAATACCAACAATCAATACCAACAACGAACTTTTTGGTGGTTTTAAGCCAATTGGTGCCTCTGATCTAACTTCGTTGAACAAACTCTTCTTTTTGATCACAACATATAAAACAGCAGATGGAATTAAATAACAAACAATACTTGGTAAGAGCAATGTTTTGATCAGATGCAAAGCAGTAATTTGTCCGCCTATCCATAGCATGGTTGATGTTACATCTCCAATAGGACTAAAAGCGCCACCGGCATTGGAAGCAATAACAATTAAGCCTGCCATGTACCAGCGCAATTTAGGATTGGCAATGATCTTACTAGTTAATGAAACCATTAAAATAGTGGTGGTTAAATTATCTAAAATGCCAGATAAAATAAATGTAAGTAAACCAATTATCCAATACAATTTCTGCAGGTTGTATTTAGTTAATTGAGAGGTGATCACATCAAACCCTTTATGGCCGTCGATGATCTCAACGGTGGTCATAGCCCCTAATAAAAAGAATAAAATGCCGGCTGTTTCTGAAAATTGACCTTCCAGTAAATGATTGAATTGGTGATGATCGGAAAATTTTAAACTTAACAACAGCCAAACCAAAACACCCGTAAATAGTGCAAAGGCCGATTTATTGATCTTAAGCGGATGCTCAAAAACAATACCTGCATAACCAATACAAAAAATTAATATGATAACTGCTTCAATCAAGTTGTGATCTTAAATTTAAAATATAAGACCTCAAAGATAGCAAATGACTTCCGTACCAGCTAAACATTTCGCCATCCACTAAAACTACTTTAGTAGCGGGTAAATATTGTTGCAATTCTTTTAAGTGAAATGCCTGAAATGGAAATGGCTCGCTCGATAAAAAAACATAGTGTGGTTGCAATTGTTTTAATTCTTCCAATGTTGTTTCGGGATATCTGCTTTTATTAGCAAAACAATTCTTTATACCAACATACTTCAAAACCTCGTCGATAAAGGTATTTGAACCTACTACCATATAGGGTTTGTACCAAATAAAATAGGCTGCATTCTTATTTTTAAACACATCTTTTACATCATTCAAATCCTCTTTGATCTGTTCAACCATCTGTTCACTTTCATTTTTCTTCCCGCAGATCTCGCCCAACTGCAACATCATATCATACGCTTCGTCTAACGTATTCACATCACTCATCCAAACATTGAATTCTTTTTGTAATTCTTCTATCTGTTCTTTCACATTCTCTTCCTTATTACCAATGATCAGATCGGGTTTTAAAGCCCTTATCTTCTCCATATCCAATTGCTTGGTACCACCTACCCTCACTTTTTGTTCGAACATTTCTTTCGGATGAATACAAAATTTACTGATGCCTACAATTTGATCCTGTAAGCCAAGATCCCACAAGTACTCGCTTTGAGAGGGAATCAATGAAATGATGCGTTTAGGAACGCCATTCAATTCGATACGGTTACCTATTTGATCGATATATATCACATTCAAATGTATTTAAAAAACCAATAAAATTAGCATCTTTGCATGGCTTTGAGCAAAACTAACCTCGGACATATTGCTTTACTTTTGGCGCAAGTGATCTATGCGATGAATTATTCCATTGCTAAAGATCTGATGCCAACTTATCTGCAACCTTTGGCTTTGGTGGTAATGCGTATTTTAGGTGCAGCCGTATTATTTTGGCTGGTTTCTTTATTCGCAAAAAAAGAAAAAGTTGCCAAAGAAGATCTCAAAAAATTATTGTGGTTGAGTTTATTTGGCATTGTGATCAACCAGGTATTTTTTATTTGGGGATTGAGTTTAACAACACCAATTAACTCCTCCATCATCATGATATCAAACCCCATCATGGTTTTTATTTTCACTCTCATTGTTTTAAAGGAAAAGATAACCATACCAAAAGCCAGTGGTTTGTTTTTTGCCCTGGGAGGCGCTTACATCATCTTACGTTACCGCGGTAATTTTGAGGTTGGAAGCGATACCATCATGGGCGATTTAATGACGCTGGTTAATTCAGCTTCGTGGGCCATTTTTGTGGTAATGAGTAAGCCACTTTATGCGAAATACAATACGGTAACAGTGATGAAATGGATGTTCTTAATTGGCAGTTTTTACGTGTTACCAATTGGCGGATATGATCTGTTTCATACCAACTGGAGTGGCTTTACCATGGATGCCATTTACGCCGCAACCTTTGTTGTTGTGGCTACAACCTTTTTAGCGTATTACCTAAACATTTATGGTTTGCAACAATTGAGTCCGAATGTAGTAAGCATGTATATTTATTTGCAGCCCTTTTTAGCTTCGTTATTTGCAATTGCACTTGGGAAAGACAAACTCGATCTCACCAAAATAATTGCAGGTATTTTTATTATATTAGGCTTATATTTAGTTACACTAAAACCTCGCAAAAAAGAGATATGATCAGATCAATGACAGGCTTTGGAAAGTTTACCAAAGAATATCCCGATAAAATCATCAATGTAGAGATCCGCTCATTGAACAGTAAGAATGCAGATATCAGCTTAAGAATGTCTTCTGCTTATCGCGCTTACGAATTAGATCTACGTAATGAATTAACCAAACAATTGGAGCGTGGTAAAATAGACCTGAGTGTGTATGTGGAAACAAAAGCCGTTGATACCCCTGTTGAGATCAATCTGGATCTGGCAAAAGCCTATCATTTAAAATTAAAGGAACTGGCCAATGCAATAGGTGAATCAAATTCTGATCTGTTGAAAGAGGTGATCAAAATGCCAGAAGTATTAAAAAGCGAGCGTAAAGAAGCGGATGAACAGGTATGGAAAGATGTGTTGTTATGCATTAACGAGGCTATCAAACAAATGAATGTTTTCAGAGAACATGAAGGCAAGTCAATTGAAAAAGATTTTATAGATAGAATTACAATTATTGAAAACAGTTTAAACAGCATAATTGCCCTTGATAAGAACCGTGTAACCCGCATTAAAGATCGCATTCGTAACAATCTGGCTGAAGTAATTGGCATGGATAAGATGGACAGCAATCGCTTTGAACAGGAACTGATCTATTACATTGAAAAATTAGACATTAACGAAGAGAAGGTTCGTTTAAAACAACATCTCGATTTCTTCCGCTCAACCATGAAGGATAATTCATCAGGGCGAAAGCTTAATTTTATCACCCAGGAAATTGGGCGTGAAATTAACACCATTGGTTCAAAGGCCAATGATGCCGATATGCAGAAACTGGTTGTTTTAATGAAAGATGAATTGGAAAAGATCAAAGAACAAACCAATAATGTTTTATAATATTAATTGTCATCCTCAAATAAATATCTGGTTGTAATTGCCGGACCAACAGCAGTTGGTAAGACCAAGCTGGCCATTGAATTGGCTAAACATTACAACAGTGTCATCCTTTCAGCCGATTCGCGTCAGTTTTACAAAGAAATGAGCATTGGCACGGCCAAACCAACGGAAGAAGAATTAGTTGCGGTTAAACATTATTTCATCAATAACAAATCTGTATCAGAACTTTTTGGTGCCGGACATTATGAAAAGGAAGCCATTGCTTTACTAAACGATTTGTTCAAAGAACATCAGGTTGTTTTTGCGGTTGGAGGATCTGGTTTATACATTAATGCCCTTTTGCATGGGGTAGATGAATTTGAAGAAGTGCCTGCCGAAGTGAGAGACCAATTGAATAACGAACTTGAGCAAAAGGGCTTGGTCGTATTGCAGGAAGAACTGAAAGAACGGGATCCTGTTTATTATAACAAGGTAGACATTCATAATTCACAACGTGTGATAAGAGCCTTGGAAGTATGCAGATCTACCGGCAAACCCTACTCTTCATTTTTAAAACGCGATCAAGTACAACGACCATTTACGGCCATTAATCTACTGATCAATACCAAAAGAGAAATTCTTTACGACCGCATTAACAAACGTGTTGATCAAATGATGAAAGATGGTTTACTGGATGAAGTAAAAACATTGATTCCTTTTAAAAACGTAAATGCTTTAAAAACTGTTGGCTATAAAGAATTGTTCGACTATTTAGATGGAAATTGCAGTTTAGAAGAGGCGATTACAAAAATAAAACAACATTCACGCAATTATGCCAAACGGCAACTCACTTGGTTTAAGAACCAAGGCGAGTTTGAAGAATTTAAACCGGAAGATCTGGAAAAGATCAAAGGTTATATTGATGTGATCATTAACACATGATGTATCAATTATGCCAACCTCCTATATAAAAGAACGGGAAGATTAGCAAAAAGAATAAAAAACCGATAAACAACACCAGTGCTATTGGTAAAAGTGTGATAGCTAAATTAGCATAAGCCAAATACTTTCCCTTATACTTCTCAGGGTTTTCTAATATTTGATTTAAGCTGCTTAAACCGGTTGCAATGCTGGTAATATAAAACACCGCAGAAAGAATTACAAAAACCGGCATTTCAGCAATAACAGACAATGCTAAAGTGATCAAAAACAAAAACGTAATTGTTAATGATGTTTTTAATGATGTTGGGTACTTTGTATTTTCATAGATCTGATGTGTTTCATTTGGCTTAACTACAATTTTGTTCTTTGTTGGATCGGCGTATTGGATGCGTGTTATCCTTAACTTATTTATCTTTTTTACAGGCTCCTGCTTATCACATGTTTCATAAGTTACATACTTTTCTGTTTCTTCAATAATATGACAAGGCTCTGATACACCTGATCTAAAATACACATAGTCGCGGCATTTATTCCTTTCCAGATCTTTTAAGATCAATCGGTCGTGAGCCATTATTCTTCCGTCTTTGAACTTAATGTTCCAGATATTATCCAACTTCATCACATTGGTTGGACCATCTAAATACGTACAACTTTTGTATTCAACTTTATCCCCATCAATACGAATAACTTTAATAATGAATTCATTTCTATTAACTAAAATAAGTGTATCTCCACACGAATCTTCCGGATTAATAAAGGAGTCTGTTATATCAACCGACCGATCCACTTCATACTTGTAATTTTTAAAGAACGCGTCTGCTTTATTGCCGGCGCTAACATATTCGGTGATCTTTACATCCTCGGTCTTTTCATTTTGCTTTTCAACCGATGGAACAGCAGCAGTTGATTCTTTTGACCTTGATTTTTTCTTATCATAAGAAACATAATAACCTTTCTGGTAATTGCGCTTTTGTATGGTGCAGCTATTTGACAACACCAACACAGAAATGAAAAACAATAGATTAACAAATAATTTCATTATCATATGTATTAAATACTGTTCAAAGTTCAAGTTTTATTTAGAATTTAAAATGACATTCATCACCTATTAAAATTCTTATAATGATTAACATCATTTGTACCGACTTCTATCCCTAAGTAAAGTTTTTTATTGAGAAAGAGCCATTGCAATAATTAAGACAACCGAGAAAACCAACACAAATAAAATTGATGCTATTGCTAGTAATTCAACCGGTAAAAACGCAAATATCAAATTAAACTTAGCCCGCTTATTTAGTTTTGTATTCCGCTTACGAGAAACTTTTTCATATAATTTCCAGGCCCTTACCATTGCAATGGTATATAACACTAATGCCAATAGAAACGTAAATCCCGTAATTCCACCACCTCCAAACATTGAGAAAAAAACAGGCACCAACGAACCTGCAATAAGTGAAATAATAGAAAGCGCCAAAGAACCCTTAAGTTCTTTGTTTAACTCTTCATCCTCATCTTCAGCAAACAGCAGATCATTATAATACGTGTATTTTTCTACCTCTTTTTGCTGCAATTTTTGAATTACACCCGGTCTTGCACATTCAACATACTTGATCTCTTGCTCATTTTCACTTATTATTTTTGCTTTGATCTTCGTGTTATCTTTTAAAATGATCAGATCATAACACAAAGGTGACTTAACCTCTTGTTCAAATGTTCGATCATAAAACACTTCGCTTCCATTAACAAAATGGATCATTTTTATATTCTTCAAAAGCATTTGATCGCTTTTACCATTAAGACATGAGCAACTCACATATTCAATGGTACTATCCGAAATATTTATGATCTTCACTAATAACTCGGAGTAATTACTTAAAACTAATACATCACCACACGTATCTAATGGCATCAAATGTCTTGAAGGTTTTTGGAATTCGATCAACTGTTTGGAATCAGAGATGTTTAGGTTGTTAGCTTTTACTGAAGCATAAACTTCTTGATCTTCATTAATTGAGTTCTTATTTGGAATTTCAGTTTTAACATGATGTGTTATATAGAAACCTTTTCTATGAATTCGTTTTTGAACACTGCAACAGCTAAAAAAACAACTAATTGCAATTACAATTCCAAAGAACTTTAAATATTTAAAACTGTTCATCATTCAAATATTCGTCTAATTAACCTTATTCACCATGACTTCTGTCAGGTTTTAAGGATTTCAACAGCTTGTTTTTCATTTAAAATAGATCAAGTCAAAAAATCAGATGATTCTTAAGCTTACATTTACTTTTCATGGCAAAATGGCTCTCATTTCTCGAAGATTATAAGAAGATCGAAAAACCGATCCTACGGGTGATCATTTCCGAATTTTTCATTCAAATGGTCAATGCCACTTTTATGAATATTTTGCCCTTATACATGGCACGCATGAATTACGACGAGGAGCAAATTGCCTTATTCATTACCTTCCGATTCATTGGTGTATTCTTTTTAGCATTACCAATTGGCAAATTCATCAAAGGCCGTAAATTGTATCCTTTCTTCTATCTTTCTGCCATTGGCGTTCCATTGTTCGGTTTGGCAACCATTGCCTGCATTTATCTGAAATTACATTTTTTGATTTATGTATCACTTGTACTTTGGGGTGCTTCATTCACCTTCATGCAAATTCCTGTAGCGCCTTTCATTTTAAGAAATACAGCTAAACACAATCAAACTGCTGCCATTGCCTTAAGCTACAGCACCTGGAGCTTTGGCGGTATCTTAAGCGGTGTGATCATTGCTGTTCTCCATTTCATAAACGATCAAATTTTTAGCGAACAAAATATTCTCATCATTTTTTCAAGTTTAGGTTTACTGGGGTTTTATTTTTTACTGAATAACCCAATCAACGAAATTGTTGAAGAAGAAAACAAAAAAGAGACCACTTCATCACAAAAAACAGACTGGAAACTGATCATCAAAGCATTGGTGCCAACACTTATTATCGCAACCGGAGCAGGATTAACCATACCGTTCATTAGTTTGTTCTTTGAAAACGTTCATCATTTAGATGCCGGCGAATTTTCGGTTATAAGTGCCGTTGCCTCCTTATTGGTAGCATACGGCGCTATGATGGTGCCTAAGATCAAATACCATATTGGATACAAAGTTGCCATTCCTACCACACAATCATTAGCAGTGATTTCGCTGGTGGCTTTAGCTACTACTCAATTTTACTCACAATATAGCATTGCAGTTTTTATTGCCATTGGATGTTATTTATTACGACAACCATTGATGAATATGGCCGGACCAATGACCACTGAGCTTGTGATGAATTATGTTGGGAAGAACAACCGTGAAATAACCAGCGCGTTAACGTCAGCCATTTGGAGCGGCAGCTGGGCATTGAGTGGCTTTATGGTGAATATCATGTTCAAGCTCGGGTATCAGTTCGTAAACATATTTTTAATAACTTCAGCCTTATACGCGTTTGGTATATTTATGTATTATTTATTGATAGTTGATTACGGTAAACGCGAAGAAAAAGGATTGATTGAAAATTAAATTCACATATTATTTCATATTGTTTTGTGCATTTTACCTCCATGCGCAACAATCAACACTTGATTTTGAAAAAGGAAAATGTGTTTTATACCGAAATAACATATATGCATACGGATTCAGACCCGGCGCTTTATGCATTTACAAATTCGATCAGAAGTTAAAACCTATCGACAGTACCTTTTATATTTTTTCGGATAAATCAAAAGCTGCCGATTATCTGGCAATTGAAACAGATACCTTACACCAATCCCTTAATTTTACTTTACTAAAAAAAGATAAATTAAAAGCAGTATTGGTAAGATACAATGCACAACTGAAACTGATCAACGAATTTAAAAAAGTGGAAATTACCAAACTGGATCCCTTGGCAAATTTCGATCAGCAAAAGTTAGTATATAAGAACTATTGCTATGTTGTGAGATCGGTTAACGATTCAAGCGGCAAACAATTCTATCTTTCAAAATTCATGTTAAATCCGTCAACCGAGAAGCCTTTTGATTACCAATTCAAGTGGCAATTTAACTTCGATAAAAAACACATTCAAAACATCCATATTTTTAATGTCGATTCACAATTAGTTTACGCCTATGTTCACATTAATAACGGTGAGCGTAAAGGCCAATGGATACTCAAGATCAATGCACAAAATGGACTATTGGTTAAGGCAAAAAAAACAAGCAATAACCAGCAATTAAATTACCGTTATGCCAATTCCACTATAGATACCGTTTCAAAAGAGTTGATCATTATGGGCCAGTTGACCAACACCATTCAATTAGCCTCACCTACTCCAACTTTATTTGTTTTGCGTTTCGACAGCTTAATGAATTTGATCGAACAAAAACAATTGATTCAAAAGATCATTCCTTCAAATCCAAAAACAAAAACGCCGGCAAATTATGTGTTTCAGATCCCTCAATTAAAAACGATACCTAATTTTAGTTACAGTTATCAGATCGACCTGTTCAAGCAGTTTGGCGAAGAATATAAATATGCGAACTCATTTCAAAATAAATTCACGATCGAAAATGATGAAGTTGCCTTTGAACCAAAACTTATAAAAGAGTTCACAGAAATTGAAAATTTTTATTACACCCAGGATAAAAAAGATCTTAATGGTAAGTTGTACAAAGACACCACAAAAAGCGACGACCGTTTTTATTATAAACCACCGGTAATTGAAGTAAAATTGGCTTATAAATTAAATGAGAACGAGCAAGGTGTTTGGCTTCTTAAAAAGATCGATCAGAAAACGAACAGTGTGATCTACTCAACTTTAAGGCCCGGTGCAAAAATTTATGAAACTAAAAACCTGGCAAGCATCAATAAAGATTCAAATCCGGGGCTAATGCCAATTAGTAATGATAAATTTATTTTATTTCAAACAAAAGAAATTTCACGTTTGATCATTGAAATGGGTACTTGGTAAGGGCATTTGAATCACTTTTCATTGGCCAATTGAGCCGCTTTTTTACCAACCAAACTTCCAATAGCTACACCCATCCCGCCCATACGAACTGCTGCGATCACATTTTTTGAAACAGCTTGTATGATCGGCTTTTTTTCTTTTCCAACTCCCATGATACCTGCCCAGCGATGCTCAATTTGAAACTTTGTATTTGGTAAGATCACCTCTTTTAATAATTTTTCTAATTGATCCTGAATTGGTTTTGTAACTGCAAACTGATCGGTAGTTTCGCCTTTAAAATCCAGATTTCTTCCGCCTCCAAACAATAGGCGTCCGTTAATATTTCTGAAATAATAATAACCCTGCTGGTAATGAAAAGTGCCTTTGATCTTCAAACCATCAATAGGCTTGGTAATAAGCACCTGAGCACGAGCCGGGTTCACATCTTTGATCTTTAATAAACTTTTGGCAAAACCATTGGTGGCAACCACAACTTTTGAAGCGGTAAATTCACCCGCATTTGTTTCAATTGATACAGTTCCGTTATCGCTCATTGAAATAACGTTTATCCCGTTTAGGATCATCACGCCGCTTTCGCGCACCTTTTTCATTAAGGCATTCATCATTTTACCGCTGTCAATTTGCGCCTCGTAGTTGTTCAATATCATGCCTTTGATCTTTTTAAAACCAAATTCATTTATTTTTGAATTTACCTTCTTATAACAATTTGCTTTTTTTATTACATCCTTCATCTCCTTATTCATCCCTTCCATTGCATCCATGCATCTTTCAAATACATTCACATCATCAAATACTTCATACCCACCCCATGGTTTCAGATCGATCACTTTATCTCCTAAGGTTTTTCTTAATAAATTCAATCCGTCCCAACGCATTTTTACCGTTTCAAAAACCGTGTCCTTATCCATTGTTGATAAGTCATCTAATAACTCACTTAAGCTGCCAAAGCAAGCAAATCCGGCATTTTTGGTGCTGGCTCCATATGGCAGTATACCTCTCTCCAAGATCAAAACCTTAGCGGCTTTGTTTTTCATTTTATAGTTCAAAGCGGTAAAAAGACCGACGATTCCGCTGCCGATCACTATCAAATCATACTTTGAAAAATACTGTTCTAATTCCCAAAAACTTATATTAACATTTGTTTGATTATTACTCATATAATTTGACTAAAAAATATTATGGAATTTTAGTAAATTTAGCTCTTATAACCAGTATGACCAACAACTTACCAAAGAATATTCGTTTACTCTTCCTATCTGTTCTTCTGTTGGTATCTGTATTGGTTTTTTCTCAGGACAAAACCGTTCGCTTTACCACAAAAATTGAAAAAGGCGGTAAAGGTTGCGGTGGGGCCAGTGTGGTGATCACTCAAAACGGCAAGCCCTTTCAAACCATAGTTACCAATGAAGATGGAAAGGTAAAGGTTGATCTGCCTGCCGGATTTAATTACTTGCTGGTATTCAGCAAACCGCAATTGTGTACAAAAAAATTCGAGATCTCTACAGTTGGCATTCCACCCGAAGCCCCGGCCCAGTTCTTTCAAATTGAAGCCATCACCTTATTTGAGTTACAAAAAGGCATTGATTATTCGGTGTTGAACAAAACACTCGTAAAAGCAGCCTACAGTCCGTCGAGCAATAGTATAGATTACGATGAGAACTATATTAACCAAATGCTTGGTGAGTTAGACCGATTAAAGCAATTGGAAAAAGAAGCCATTTTAAAAGAAAAAGAAGCAGAAGCCAATTACCAGGGAGCCATTAAGGCGGGCGACAAATCATTTCAAAAGAAAGAATGGCAATCTGCTATTTCGAGTTATGAGCAAGCCTCTCAATTAAAACCAAGTGAGGCTTATCCGAAAGACCAAATTGCACAGATCAATAAAATAATTGCGGAAGAAGCGGCAAAAGCAAAGGCTGATGCCGATGCAAAAGCAAAAGCAGATGCAGAGGCTGCAGCTAAGAAAAAAGCGGAAGCAGATGCAGCAGCAGCAAAAGCTAAAGCAGAAGCAGAAGCAAGAGCAAAAGCGGAAGCAGATGCAAAAGCAAAAGCGGAGGCCGAGGCAGCAGCAAAAGCAAAGGCGGAAGCGGAAGCGAAGGCAAAGGCAGATGCTGAAGCAGCAGCAAAGAAAAAAGCAGAAGAAGAAGCGGCAGCAGCAAAAGCTAAAGCAGAAGCGGAAGCAAAAGCAAAGGCGGATGCAGAAGCAGCTGCTAAGAAAAAAGCGGAAGATGAAGCAGCAGCAGCAAAGGCTAAAGCAGAAGCGGATGCGAAAGCGAAAGCAGACGCTGAAGCGGCCGCTAAGAAAAAAGCAGAAGAAGATGCGGCAGCAGCAAAAGCTAAAGCGGAAGCATATGCAAAGGCTAAAGCAGATGCAGAGGCTGCAGCTAAGAAAAAAGCGGAAGAAGCGGCAGCAGCAGCAAAAGCTAAGGCAGAAGCTGAGGCTAAAGCCAAGGCGGATGCAGAATTAAAAGCGAAATTAGATGCAGAAGCAGCAGCAAAAGCTAAGGCTGAAGCGGATGCAAAAACGAAGATAGCAGCTGAAGAAGCTGCAAAAAAGAAAGCCGAAGAAGAGGCTAAGAAAAAAGCAGATGCTGAAGCGGCAGCAAAAGCAAAGGCGGACGCAGATGCAAAAGCGAAAGCAGATGCGGAAGCGAAGGCAAAAGCGGATGCAGACGCTGCGGCTAAGGCTAAACTAGACGCAGAAGCAAAAGCTAAACTGGCCACTGAGGAAGCCGCAAAAAAGAAAACAGAAGAAGAAGCTAAGAAAAAAGCAGATGCGGAAGCTGCCGCTAAAGCAAAAGCGGAAGCAGATGCAAAAGCCAAAGCAGATGCGGAGGCAAAAGCAAAGGCAGATGCCGAAGCGAAAGCAAAAGCTGCAGAAGAAGCTGCTGCTAAGAAAAAAGCGGAAGAAGAAGCCAAGAAAAAAGCTGCTGAAGAGGCTGCCAATAAATCGAAATTAGATAAAGATGCTGCTGCTAAAGCGAAGGCCGAGGCGGAAGCAAAAGCGAAAGCTGACGCAGAAGCGAAAGCAAAGGCAGAAGCAGATGCGAAAGCGGAAGTCGAAGCCAAAGCAAAGGCAGAAGCAGATGCGAAAGCTAAAGCTGCTTTGGAAGCTGCGGCAAAAAAGAAAGCAGAAGACGAAGCTATGAATAAATACAAAGGTGTGATCGCTCAGGCTGATAAAGCTTTTGAGAAAAAAGATTGGACCAATGCGAAAACGCTTTACAATGATGCTTCTGTAATAAGACCAAATGAAGTTTATCCTAAGAACAAGATGAAGGAAATTGAAGAGTTGGAGAAAAAACAGGTTACAACTATAAAAGACAATAAGAATAACACCATTTTACCTACACTAGGCGGAAATAAAACACCTACCACTGCCCCAACTGTTACTGTTGATCCGGATGCAAAATACAAAGAAGCCGTTAAAGCCGCTGATGGCTTTTTCGCATTGAAAAAATATCAGGATGCAAAAAAATATTATCAGGAAGCCTTAGTACAAAAAGGTGGTGATGCCTACGCAAAGATCCGTTTATTGGAGTGTGAAAAATTGATCAACTCCGATTACAATCAGCAATACAACGAACGTAAAAAAGAATTACTATCTAAATACAAACCGGGCGTTACCGAAGAAACAATTACCGGTAATGGTGTGGTGATCCTGCAACGCGTTCTGGTAAAAGATAATGAAGTTTGGATCTATCAAAAGAAAATGTTCAGTTGGGGTGGAATTTCTTTCTTCAGGGATATGCAACCAATAACCGAAAGTATTTTTGAACAAGAAACCAAATAGATCATGTCGAATTTAAGTCCCGAGATCACTGAAGATATTCGTTGCTGCGTATGTGGTAACAACGATCCTGCAAAATTCAAATTAATTTACAAGCGCGAAAATTTTGATGTGGTTGAATGTAATTCATGTTCGTTTTACTTTATTCCTCCCTACTATCGCAAAAAGATACAATACCAGCAATATAAGAACGAAGCTGTAACACAAGCGATACGTTCAGGAAATAATTGGGTGAAGATCCAGCGTCACAAATTACGATTCAAACTCATTCAAAAATACAAATCAAGCGGTACCCTATTCGACCTTGGCGCCGGATGGGGTCATTTTATGCTGGCCGGAAATGAATTGGGTTATCAAACCTATGGGATAGAAATATCTGAACAACCTTATTTATATTGCAAGAACGACCTGAAATTAAATGTTGATCACATCGACTTCTTTAAAATGGATGAGTCAAAGAAGTTTGATATCATTACCATGTGGGATGTGTTGGAGCATATTGATAAAGCAGATGATTTTATTGATAAATGCGCAAAAGTGAATCAACTCAATGGTTTTTTGGTACTTCAGGTTCCGCAAATAGATAGTTACTTCGCAAAAAAGCATAAAGATAAATGGAAGATGATGGGGCTTGATCATGTGAACTATTTCAGCAAAAAAACCATCACGCAATTATTGTCGCGTTATGGCTATCAAGTGCAAACCATTAAGTCTTCCTTTGAAATAAAGCTTTTTATCATGTACACCATTTTACCATTTATTAAACGATTAAAAGCAAAAAAGAAAGTATCGCAATTGGAGGCAAATTACCAGATCAATCAGGCTGAGCGCCAACAGTACTTCAATAAATTTACAAGCCGTCCTATGTGGCAACTCAAATTATTCGTTTTCTTTCACAATATCCTTTATAACTTGCTCTCCTTCTTAAATATTGGTGAAGAAATGATAGTAGTTGCAAAAAAAGTTCGCTAAATGTTATGGAAATAACTTTAAAAGTGAATCAATAAATAAAAAATAATATGAAAAAATTAGTTTTTGGAATTTGTTTGTTGAGCATAACAAACCTTTTCGCTCAAAAGTTAGCAGATGTGAATTTAGAACTGCACGATGGCAACATCATTAAAGGAACTGCAACCATCAATGATATCGATCTGACCACCAGTTACGGTAAATTGGTCATTCCGGTTAATAAGGTTGGTAATATTCGAATTGGCTATGGTAAAGATAAATCATCAAGCGATAAGGCTTTGAGCTATATAAAATTATTGAACAGCTCTACCAATGAAGATGTAAGAAAAGGTGCTTATAATGATCTGGTGAAAATGGGATTGAAAGCCATGGCGGCCTTGGATGACTATTTTGCAGACCCGAAAAATATAGTAGAAACGGATTATTCAGGTGAGTACACCGTTGACAATGCGTTTGAAGAGATCAAAACGAATAACAACATCAACGAAAGCAGCGTAGCCGAGGATGTGGTGACCATTGATAACACCTATAATATGGGTGGAACCTATAATTTCACTAAAATGGATGTGAAAACAGAATATGGCACATTAAGCATCCCTAAAGAAAAGATCAAGTCGATAGATATTTTTGTAACCAGCGGAAACAGCAGCGGCGAATTATTCTTTAAATTGATGGCGAACAAGAACATCAGCGGGAACCAAAATGGCGGATGGTACAAAACTGGTATTACCTTAAAAGCCGGACAAAAATTCTCAATGAGTGCAACCGGTGAAGTTACTTTGGCGAGCTTAAGCAATAGTGTTTATAAACCGGATGGCAGCACCAAAGCATCGGGCGCAACTGAATACACAGGTGGCGAATACGAAGGAAGTTCTAACTATCCAACTTACGGTATGGTTGTATACAAGATCGGAGAGAATTCATTTGAGAATTTAAAAGCCGGTGCTAAATTCAGCGGTACGGCAAAAACCAGTGGCATGTTATACATTTCAATTTATGAAACAGTTTATAACGCCAATAACAAAGGTTCTTACAATGTAAAAATTTCGGTTAACAAGTAATCATTAAAATCAATCAACTATGAAAAAGTACATCTATTGTTTCGCACTTGTTTTAAGTTTAAACGGCATTGTGAAAGCACAGGACGGTGTGCTTGACAACACCTTTGGTACAGGAGGAAAAGTATCAATATCCTATGATTATGTTGATGAAATTAAAGATATAGCCATTCAACCCGATGGAAAAATTGTGGCGGTAGGTACAACAGATGATCAAACAACTGAACTTACAAATATCTTAATTGCTCGTTTCTTATCAAACGGTACAATTGATAATAGCTTTGGTACCAATGGTTGGATAACAACCACAGTTGTTCCAAATTTTAATTGCAACGCATTTGCATTAGAACTGCAATCGGATGGAAAGATAGTTGTGGGTGCTGAAACAAATGATACGGCAAACACATCTCCATTAAGCGGTAAGTTTTTGATCTTACGCTATAATTCAAATGGCACATTAGATAATTCATTTGCTTCTAACGGCATTTTAAGTGTTACAAACACATCTACCGTTGATCCGTTGACCTTCACCTCCGATTTGATCATTCAACCCGATGGAAAGATCGTTTTATGCGGATGCAATTATTCTACCGCTAACAGCACTAATTTAATTTTTATTCGTGCCAACACAAATGGCTCATTAGATAATACCTTTGGTACGAATGGTGTTGCAAGTTTAGCAACTACCTTAGGTTCGCCATTTCCAATGTGTATGGCAATACAAACAGATAACAAGATCGCTTTTGCAGGCGCAATAGACAATCAAACTTCCAATTCACCTTTTATCAGTCGTTTAAATACAAATGGTTCAATTGACCCAACATTTGGTTCAGCAGGTTTTGTAAACCCTGCCTACTCTTCTTCATCCGGATTTAAAGATATTAAATTAGATGCCTCAGGAAATATCTATGTATGTGGTTTTGATAATAACGGTTCTCTTATCGCTCGTTTTACAAACACAGGTGCTGCCGATGCAACTTATGGTAATGCCGGAAGTATCATATCATTTATGGGCACTCAACAAACTGAAATGCTGAATCAACTTGCCATTCAACCGGATGGCAAAGTTATTGCTGCAGGTTTTGCCGATGGGCATTTTGCAATGATGCGCACTACTTCGCAAGGTTCATTGGATGCTGCATTCGGAACAAACGGTGTGGTTACAACAACCTTTACATCAGGCATTGGTTCGGAAGCATATGGACTAGAACTCCAATCAAATGGTAAAATAGTTTTGGGCGGTTCAAACATTACGGCTAATATGAATTCTGCTTTTGAATTTGCGTTGGCGCGTTACAATAACAATTCGATCACGTCGCTTAATGAACAGGAATTAAGCGGATCTGTTGCTGTTTATCCGAACCCGGCAAACAATTTACTGAAAGTTGATCTTGAGAACGATCCGTTTGCAATAGTTAATATCCATGATATTTCAGGTCAATTGATCGGAACTTATTCAAACCAACAAACAATTAATGTTTCGGGATTAGCAAACGGTGTATATCAATTATCCGTTCAAAGTAATGATAAGATCTTTACAAAAAAATTGGTGATCGCGCATTGATCCGTAGTTGGTACTTAATCTTTTAGAACCTTTACACGCGTAAAAGCCAATAGCATTAAGCCGCTGCATATAACAGATGCATATCCTAAATAATGATAATTGCTTAATTTTCCGTCTGCATCCTGCATCACAATAAATCCGCCAACAAGCGAGGCAATGGATGTGCCAAATTGCTGAATGGAAGAATTAACGATCAAAAAGGCTCCTCTGATCTTAGGCTCAACTGTTGATGTAACGTGTGCCATGGTCAAAATCATACGCGATCCGCTGAAGATGAAAAAAGATGCCGTGAACATCAATAAAATGGCGGTGTTATGAGTTGATAAATTAGGTATGCCAATTAACGGTATAACAGATAAGATACTTAATACAACCAACACTTTTAATCGCCCGATCTTATCACTTAATTTACCGATCAAAGGTGAGGTAATGGCAGATAATGAGCCACCAACAATGTATATAAGCGGCACTGTGGTTTTATAATCAAACGCCAGGTTTTTGGTAAAATAATCCGTTAAAAAAGGAATGATCAAAAAGTGAGAAGGCATGGTAATGAAGGTTAACAATAATGCACGTCTTCTGTTATCATTTCCCAATACATCTTTTAATACATTAATAAAGGATTGTTTTTTAGCCGTTAATAAATGTGCCGTAAAACTTGGCACGGTTGCAAAAATACCAAAGAACACAACAACGCATAAACACCCTAATATCATAAATGGTGTGTACCAGCTGTAATGTGATGCCAGATATAATCCACCCGGAACGCCGGCAATGCTGGCCAAAGCAAAGCCCATCATTAAGATCCCCATGGCTTGTCCGCGTCGCTGCCCCGGTATCGCATCTCCAACAATTGACTGTATGATGGAACCGGCAACACCTCCAAATAATCCTGTTACAAAACGTGCGGTTAACAGCATTGCATAATTACTTGCCAATCCGCAAAAAAATGTTCCTATGGTAAATCCGGCATAAATGGTAACCAATACTTTTTTACGGTCATACATATCTACCTTATTCACAAAGAACATGGATGATAAGAACGCTCCAAAGCCATAAGCAAATACGGCAATTCCAAATTGTTTTGGCGTTATGCCCCAAATATCGGTTAACAAAGGCTTTAACGGCATCAATATCATAAAATCTACAATATTGGTAAATTGAACGAATGCCAAAAGAAGCAATAACAGGATCTCTTTTCTACTCATATGATTTGTAAAGTTGGTGAATAAATACCATAATCAAAACCGTTGCATGTTATTAATTATTAAACTAATTAACATCGCAAACTTTATGATGTTTTTGTTTTTTATTACTTTTAAAAATATATTATGAGTAATGCTACTATAGATAAAGGTGCCGATATGGCTAATACAATCAAGTGTAAGAACTGTTCGGCCAATTTAAAATACAAGCCGGGTACAAAAAGTTTAAAGTGTGATTATTGCAATACCAACAATGATATTGAATCGAGTGAAACAACCGTTATTGAGAACGATTACCTGCAATTTTTAAAAGAAAATGGTTCGGCAGGTGTTAAACAGGATATTACGGTTTGTAAATGCACCAACTGTGGCGCCTCCACTACCCTTCCCCCAAACATTACTTCCAGCGCTTGCCCTTATTGCGACACACCGTTGGTTGTTCAAAATGCTTCCACTTGTTCGATCATTAAACCTAAGTATGTACTGGCCTTTAAAATTGATAGAAATGAAGCGAAGGAAAAATTTATCTCATGGGTAAAGAGCCTATGGTTTGCACCAAATAAATTAAAAGATTATGCGGCTCATAGCGCCGAAAAATTGAACGGTGTGTACATGCCATACTGGACCTATGATTCAAATACTGTTACATCTTACATTGGAATGCGTGGCGTACATTACTATGTTACCGAAACATACCGCGATAGTAATGGAAAAACGCAAACCCGCTCTGTTCGCCATACACGTTGGACGCCCGTAAGCGGCACTGTTAATGAAAACTTTAATGATGTTTTAGTTTGTGCATCAAATTCACTTCCCCGCGATCTTACAAAAAAATTAGAACCCTGGGATCTGCAAGAATTAGCTGAGTTTGATGACAGATATTTAGCCGGATTTATAACTGAAAGTTATCAGGTAAATATTACGGAAGGATTTGATCATGCGAAAAACACAATGGCTGCTTCAATCAGAGGTAGTATCAGAAGTGATATTGGTGGTGATGAACAACAGATCACTTCTATGGATACAAATTATAACGATATTACCTTTAAGCACATTTTACTACCTTTATGGATAAGTGCGTATTCGTATGATCAAAAAACCTATCGATTTTCAGTTAATGCCAGAACCGGCGAAGTACAAGGCGAAAGACCATATAGTGCTTGGAAAATATTCTTTTTAGTAATTACAATACTGGCAATAATTGGTACGATTATCTATCTCAGTCAGCGAACCAACTATCCCTCAGATTACTAAAACACTAATTCACCAATTTTGTTTTACTAAATACACTGGCCATATTAAACCAGCCAATGGCCTTTGTTTTAGCACCATCAGGTGTAACAATATTGGTCTTTACATTTTCAGGAGTGGTAGCAAATAATCCGCCATTATTGATCTGAGCTATGGCTTGCACAAAAAAGAAATAGGTTTCGCGCGAAATCGAATGGATCTCAACCTTACATTTATCATTTTCACGATAGGTTTTAAATCCTAAGAATGTGATAGGCGCTGTAAAGTCAATACTATCTGCAGGCGCATCAACCACAGCACCATTGGTTCCGTCAATAGAGATGTTAAGGTCAGACGGATCATTGAATAAGGTATCGTTTCTAAATGTTCTTATCCAGTAATAATCAGTGTTATTATCTGCTTTATCGCGCGCAAATAAAAAACAATTATACGTGTCTTTCGGTCCGCCAAAGGGATCCTGACCATCGTTATATAAAGCACTAATGCTATCAATAACAGCAGTACGCTTTTGTGTTGTGGTTGATGTATATTCATAACCATCAATTTTAACTTTGAGCATGTAGCTGTGTCCTATTTTGGCGATATTGTTTGCAGTATCTGAATTATTGAATATATATTTTCCGTTACCGGTGTGTGAAAAACTATAATTCGTGTTGGTGGTAAGATCTACCAGTGTTACATTCGCATTGGTAACACCCGGCGCTTCACGGTTACTGAAATACGAATCGTTGGTTGTTACTTTCACTACTTGTTGGGTAAGCATGTTGTTAATAAAGGCATCTACCACATAAAGTTTAGATCCTTCATCCAATTTGATCTGTACCACATCTTCACAGGACGTGAATGAAAGTGTGATCAAAAAAACAATAACCAGTTTAAATATCTTTTTCATAGTTCTTAGAAATTAAAATTATAAGTAATAGCCGGAACCACCGATCCGATCACTGAAAAACGAACGGCCTCTGTTTGTAATGGCTCACCCGATTTTGTTCTGAAATAAATACTGTAAGCATTTCTTCTGTTGTAAGCATTATAAACACTTAACACAATGCTTTGCTTATAGCGACGCTCATCATTCTTTTTAAAGTTATAGGTTGCACCAAGATCTAAACGGTGATAAGGTGTAATGCGGTAATTATTTCTGATCCCATCTGTGTTATAAGGTATATTCAATCCTTGTACCTGAATTTTCGAATTTGGGAAAGTTGCAGGTGTACCACTCAGGAAAACAAAAGTAGCACCTACGTTCCAACGTTTTGTAATGTCATAGTTCAGGTTCGAGTTCAAACAATGTGTTCTGTCGTAACGGCTGTTGAACCAATCATCATTACTGATGCCGCGCACCAAACGCTCAGTTTTACTTAAGGTGTAGCTCACCCAACCGCCTAATTTACCTTTTGATTTTTTAATATAAAACTCAGCACCGTAGGCTCTTCCTAATCCTTGCAACAATTGTGCTTCAACTTTCTCGTTAATAAAAAGGTCGGCATTATCCACATAATCCAATTGGTTTTGCATGTATTTGTAATAGATCTCAACTGAGGTCTCAAACATATTCTCTTTGAAATTCCTGAAATAACCAATACTTCCCTGATCGGCTATCAATGGTTTTAAATTATTCGTAGCAATGGTGTACACATCCAATGGTGTGCTGGCCGCCGTATTACTAATTAATTGAAGGTACTGCGCCATGCGGTTGTAACTGGCTTTAATTGAGCTTACATTATTTAATACATAATTGGCAGATAAGCGTGGTTCAGGTATAATGTAATTTTGTATCACTTCTCCCGGATCATAACTCTGTGTGCGATCAAAGGGTAATGGTGTGTTTGGAATGGTATCTCTGAAATAATATGCTTTACCTTTTCCAACAAAATTATACATACTTACACGCACACCGTATTCCAATGTTAAACGTGGTAATATCTTGTGCTCATTGCCCACATAGGCCGAGTACTCCACACCATATCGGTTATCCGATTTAAATTTCACGCTTTGTCCGGCATCAAATGTTCCGGTTGCTTCATAGGGTCTGAAATCATACATCAACGCCTGCGCACCAAAACGAATGGTGTTCTTCGTATTCAAATAATACGTAAAATCGGGTTTTACACTGTAGTTGATGATATTACTGGTCCAATTGAAACTCTGGTTTAATTGCTCTAACTTAAACTCCAGCAAATAATCGTAATTACTGTAAAAGCCGGTAATATTCATGAACAACTTGTTATTGAAGATGTGATTCCAACGCAAGGTTGTTGTAGCATTTCCCCAATTGAATTTAAAGGCTGTGGCACCAAATACATCTCTTCCAAAATAACCGCTTGCAAAAACAGTGTTCTTATCATTTATCTTCCAGTTCAATTTGGCTGTTGCATCATAAAAGTAAAAATCTGCATTCTTGATCGGACTCGATTTTTTCAAAAAAGGTTTTACCAAGGCATCAATATAACTTCTTCGGCCTGCTAAAATAAAACTCACCTTATCTTTTACAATTGGTGCTTCTATGCTTAATCGGCTGAAAATGGTTCCAACGCCTCCATTTACCGCAAGCTGTTTACTGTTCCCCTCTTTCATGCGGATATCTAAAATGGATGATACACGTCCTCCGTATTGCGATGGTATCCCGCCTTTGATCAACTTCACATCTTTTACAGCATCCGGATTAAATACCGAAAAGAAACCGAATAAATGTGACGAATTATAAACCGGAGCCTCATCCAACAAGATCAAGTTCTGATCAATATTACCACCTCTTACATTAAAACCGCTGGCGCCTTCTCCCATGGTGGTTACACCGGGTAATAACTGAACAGCGCGCACAATATCCACCTCCCCTAATAATGCCGGAATTTTATTGATCTGTTTAATATCTAATTTAGCTACGCCCATTTCAACACTTTTAATGTTCTTATCCTCTGCTTCTGCCGTAATTTCAACCTCACTTAATTGAGTCCCCTCTCCGCTTACTTCAATATTGCGGGTTATGTTCTTTTGCAGATCAACAACAAACGTGTAATTGTTATAACCAATGTAGGAAGCAACCAAGGTGTGAGTGCCTTTTGGTAAAGTAATGGAGTAAAAACCATATTCGTTGGTCATAGCCCCGGTTGTTGTGCCGGCCTTTACAATGGTGGCGCCAATAAGCGACTCGCCATTTTTGCCGTCTTTAATATAACCGCTTAAGGTGAATTTCTCTTGTGAATTGCCCAACAACGAGAAGATCAAAAAACTAATGAGTAAGTATCGTTTCATATAATATAATGTGCATCTAACACCCAACAACATACTTTGTTTAATGTTTGCGGGCACAAAACTATGGAAACTTTCTGAGCTCAAAAAGTTTCTATAACGTTTTTTAACCGATGGTAAATTAATTGACATTAGCTTTACAATTATGGGCACTTTTCAATCTCCGTACCTTTTTGTAAAAGGGTTAAAAACTCGTAGTATTTCAACAACTTATAACCCCGTTTTTTAAACATAATTAGTAAGTTTGTAGCTTATTAAATACCTAATGAAACCTACATTACCAAAAGGAACCCGCGATTTTAGCCCTACCGATGTTTATAAACGTCAGTATATATTTAACACTATTAAAAACAACTTTCAGTTATTTGGTTACCAACCCATTGAAACGCCATCCATGGAAAGCATTCAAACCCTTACCGGAAAGTATGGCGAGGAAGGTGATCAATTAATATTTAAAATATTGAACTCGCGTTTAAACGAAAGTTCAAAAAAAGATCTGTTACGTGCAAAATTCGAAGAAAGCTTAAATGCACCTATTAATACAGAGGAACTAACCGAAAAAGCATTGCGTTACGACCTAACAGTGCCTTTTGCGCGTTATGTGGTAATGCACCAGAATGATATCACTTTCCCTTTTAAGCGTTACCAAATTCAACCGGTGTGGCGTGCAGATAAACCACAAAAAGGACGTTACCGTGAGTTCTTTCAATGTGATGCGGATGTGATCGGTTCGAACAGTTTGGTAAATGAATTGGAATTAATGGCCATGATGGACAAATCGTTCATGGAATTGGGTATTCCGGTGAAACTAAAGATCAATAACCGTAAAATATTAAGTGCCATTGCCGAAATTTCAAAGCAACCGGATAAGTTGATAGATATTACCGTTGCCATTGATAAGCTTGATAAAATTGGTAAAGATGGTGTGGTTGCTGAATTAAGAACAAAAGGTGTAAGTGATGAAGCAATTGCCACCATTTCGCCGATCATTGATTTTACAGGCACCAACGATGAGAAGATAAAAAAGCTTACCGATCTGATGGGAACTACCGAGATCGGAAAAAAAGGAATTGATGAATTGACTTATTTATTGAAGAACATCGAACAAATTGGATTAAAACATATTTCATTAGAACTGGATATTACCTTGGCACGTGGATTGAATTATTATACAGGAACAATTTTTGAAGCAAAGGCTGATGCCGGAACTTTTACGCCAAGTATTTTAGGTGGCGGCCGTTATGATGATCTTACAGGCGTGTTTGGTTTAAAGAACATGAGCGGTGTTGGAATTTCATTTGGTATCGATCGCATTTTTGATGTGATGAATGAATTGAACTTGTTCCCTGAATCGGTTAACAAACCAACATCCACTAAAGTATTACTTACCAACTTCGGTGAAAAAGAAGAACAATTTTGTTTGAAGTTAATTACCGACCTACGTTCACACAACATCAACAGTGAATTGTATCCGGAAGCAAAAAAAATTCAGAAACAATTTGAGTATGCCGATAAAAAAGGAATTCCGTTTGTGTGCATCATAGGCAGTGAAGAGATCGAAAAAGGTGTTTTCTCTTTAAAGGATCTTTCAAGCGGACAACAGGAAAAACTGAATAAAGAGCAGTTGATCGATAAGCTGAAATGAGTTGAATAAAAGATTTAACCACAGAGCGGCCTGCGTCCCGATAGCTATCGGGATCGCAGAGGATACAGAGAAAGAATTATAATTTATAGGAAAATAAAACTTTTTGAAACAACATCTAAATATTCATACAAACCGTTCTTTTGAAATCGCGTGCGCGAGCCCGACGCTCCGTGCTAGGCGTGTGGCTCGTGTGGCGAATTGGAGCGTCTTGATCTTTTGGTTACCTTTTGTATCAAGACAAAAGGTAATATTAAAAATTAAAAACTTTTTGAAACAACATCTAAATACTAATAAAAATCTTAATCTCGAAGCAAACATCATTTTACGCAGCAATAGCTGGAAAACCAACGAAGCGTTTGCAATGCGAAGGAGGGTTGGTTTTAACAGCGGTGCTTCTTTTTTAACCGCAGAGCGGCATTTTGCCTGCGCAGAGGTTAACGCAGAGGACACAGTGAAAAATTAAAAATTACAGACAAACTAAACTTTTGAAACAACAACTAAATACTAATCTTAATTTCGAAGCAAACATCATTTTACGCAGCATTAGCTGGAAAACCAACGAAGTGTTTGCAATGCGAAGGAGGGTTGGTTTTAACAGCGGTGCCGAACTGACGTGTCAAAACAAAATAGTATGCGCTATAGAGGCAATTGCCTTGTAAAATGATTATGGTTTTTGGTTACTTTTTGCCTAAACAAAAAGTAACAAAAAAATAACAATTGATTGAAAAACTGAAATAAGAAAAAAAAAACGCCATGTTTCGACTCCGCTCAACATGACGCATAGTCACCCTGAGCGGAGTCGAAGGGTGAATTAATAAGAATAAAAAATATGTCATTACACACCATACACATCACAAAAAAACTAAGCATCTTATCATTAAAGGAATTTATGAATGATGAGCATGCTAAAGTTGAACTTTCAGCAGAAGCTACAAAGGCCATTGTAGACGGGCGAAACTATCTGGAAGAAAAAATGAAACGTCATAAAGCGCCAATATACGGTATCAACACCGGTTTCGGCTCACTTTGTAATGTGATCATCCCTGCGAACGATCTTGAAAAATTACAGGAGAACCTGATCAAAAGTCATGCTTGCGGTTTTGGAAATACGGTGCAAAAAGACATTGTAAAGTTGATGCTCTTTTTAAAAGTGCAATCGCTTTCCTATGGTAAAAGCGGTATTCAGTTAAGCACGGTTCAACGTTTGATCGATCTCATCAATCATCAGGTTTATCCGGTTGTTTATGAGCAAGGCTCCTTAGGTGCGAGTGGCGATCTGGCTCCTTTAGCGCATTTATGTTTACCGCTGATAGGTGTTGGAAAAGTTGAACATAATGGCCAGATCAAAGAAGCAAGTGATGTATTAAAGGAATTGAATTTACAACCTATTCATTTAAGTAGTAAAGAAGGTTTGGCCTTATTGAATGGCACACAATTCATGGGCGCCTATGGCGTGTATTGCTTAATTAAAGCAGAGCAATTGAACAAATATGCCGATCTGATCGGAGCCACATCATTGGAAGGTTTTGATGGAAGATTAGATCCGTTCAAATCATCTTTACATACCATTCGTGCGCATAGCGGACAATTGCAAACTGCTGAAGCATTTCAGAAATTCTTAAAAGGCAGTGAGATCATTGCAAAAGAAAAAACACAAGTTCAGGATCCGTATTCATTCCGTTGTATCCCTCAGGTGCATGGTGCCACAAAAGATACAACGCATTATGTGCGATCGGTTTTTGAAACGGAAATTAATTCGGTGACCGATAATCCAACTATATTTCCGGAAGATGACGAGATCTTAAGTGGTGGAAATTTTCATGGACAACCCTTGGCATTGGCTTTAGATTTTTTATGTATAGCCATGAGCGAATTGGGAAGCATCTCTGAAAGAAGAACTTATTTACTGATCAGTGGTCAGCGTGGTTTGCCCCCTTTCTTAGCTAAAGAAGCAGGATTGAATTCGGGTTACATGATACCGCAGTATACGGCTGCCAGCATTGTGAGTCAAAGTAAACAATTATGTACACCTGCGAGTGCCGATAGCATTGTGAGCAGCAACGGTCAGGAAGATCATGTAAGTATGGGGGCTAATGCAGCAACCAAATGTTTAACGGTGATCAACAATACCGAGAAAGTATTGGCTATTGAATTGATGAATGCTGCACAGGCATTGGATCTACGCAGACCATTACGTTCATCGGAAACAATTGAGAAACTGCATACCGCATTCCGAAAAAAAGTAGCTTATGTGAAAGATGATGTTTACATGCATGAATTGATGGATAATGCTTTGGGGTTTTTAAAGGCTACTGAATTTTAAATGAGAGGCAGTTAACCGCAAAGTGAGCAGAGGTAAATAAAAAATAACCGCAGAGCGGCCTGCGGCCTTCACAGAGTTAGTCGCAGAGGGCACAGAGTGAAATTAAAAATTTAATAATTAATTAAAATTTTGAAACAACTTCTAAATATTCATACAAATCGTTCTTTTGAAACCGCGTGCGAGGGACAGACGCTCCGTGCTAGGCGTGTGGCTTGTGCGCAGAATTGGAGCGTCTTGATCTTTTGGGTACCTTTTGTATCAAGACAAAAGGTAATGATGAAAATTAAAAACTTTTTGAAACAACAACTAAATACTCATACAAATCTTAATTTCGAAGCACCTATCGTTTTACGCAGCAATAGTGAGGAAAAATTATCTTTTTTAAAAACTAATATTAATACTTCCCCTAACCTAGCCTCTGAAACCGCGCGCGAGGGCCCGGCCATCTGTGCTAGGCGCGTCGCCAGTGTGTTGAATCAGATGGCCTTGTCTTTTTGGTTACTTTTTTGACTAAGAAAAAAGTAACATAAAAAAATGAATAAACTTTTTAAAATAATTATTTTAATATTTTGTTTTATCTCCAATAAAACAACCGCCTGCCAATGCCCTTTAACCCTATTATCAAAATCGGAATGCAATAAATACGATGTGATCTTTCGTGGAAAGATCTTGTCGGTTGCAACCTGTAACGATAAACCCGGTGTTGCCGTTTTTGAAGTGGAAGATGTGTACAAAGGAAATCTCACCAAACAATTTAAAGTATTGTACCGTTGCGACGATGAATGTGCCGTTGGATTTAAAGAAGGTGAAGAATGGATCATATACAGTAATTACAAACAAATAGATAATGCGTTTATGGATTGGTGCAGCAGAAGCCGTAAATTCATTAAAAATGTAAAGGAAGATTTTTATGCAGTTACCTATGGCAATTCCTATGATGATGAGATCAAGTTCTTACAAGACAGTTTGGGTTTACACCGCATTATGAAAGATCAGTTAACAGCTGCGCAACACCGCAATCAACTGCCAACACCAAATCAATCCATCCTAATTTTGATCTGCTCCATTTTAGCCATTTTATTATTTTATTACCTCTTCAATAAATTTTTCAAGTAATGAATTTTTTACAACACAAACCACATCCCTGGCATGGCATTCAAATTGGTAAAGATGCTCCAAATGTAGTGATCGCCTATATTGAGATGGTTCCAACCGATACGGTGAAATACGAGATCGACAAAGTTTCAGGATACCGTAAAGTTGATCGTCCGCAAAAATTCTCTAACATCACCCCTGCCCTTTATGGCTTTGTTCCTCAAACTTATTGTGGCGAGCGCATTGCCGAATTTGCTGCCAGTAAATGCAATTGCAAGGTTGAAAAAGGTGATGGCGACCCTTTGGATATTTGTGTGATCACGGAACGAAATATTACCAGCGGAGATATTATTTTAGAAGCGGTACCTATTGGCGGATTTCGCATGATCGATAAAGGTGAAGCCGATGACAAGATCATTGCCGTAATGAAACAGGATGAGATCTACGGTAAACTGAAAGATATTTCTGAATGCCCTACACCATTGGTGAATCGCTTAAAACATTATTTCTTAACGTACAAGAATTTGCCTGACTCCCAAATTGCCAATCAGGTTGAAATTGCTGCTGTATACGGACGAGAGGAAGCGATGGAAGTGATCAAACGAAGTATGGAAGATTATAAAACATTAATTTCGAAGTGATGCAAAAAACAACTGAATCAGATTCGTATTACGACAACCTCGAGAACATGAGTATTCATGAGCTTTTGGTGAACATGAACAAGGAAGATAAAACCGTTCCTAACGCTATTGAAAAAGCAATTCCGCAAATTGAAAAATTGGTGGAAGTGATCGCTGAGAAAATGAAGATCGGTGGCAGATTGTTTTATATGGGGGCTGGTACAAGCGGACGATTAGGTATTGTGGATGCGAGTGAATGTCCGCCAACTTATGGCATCGAGCACGGACGAGTAATTGGCATCATCGCAGGCGGTGATGAGGCAATTCGTAAGGCAGTGGAGTTTGCAGAAGATGATATCACACAAGGCTGGAAAGATCTTCAGGAACACAAGATCAATACGAATGATGTGGTGATAGGCATTGCGGCAAGTGGCTCAACACCTTATGTGGTGGGTGCTTTACAAACCTGTAATCAAAACAAAATTGTTACCGGCTGCATCACGTGCAATGCAGGAAGCGAAGTGGCGAAGGTGGCAAAGTATCCTATTGAAGTGGTGGTTGGTCCGGAATTTGTAACAGGCTCTACGCGCATGAAAAGCGGCACGGCGCAAAAGCTGGCATTGAATATGATCTCCACCAGTGTGATGATCAAATTAGGACGTGTGAAAGGAAATAAGATGGTAGACATGCAATTGAGCAACAACAAATTGGTTGATCGCGGAACAAAAATGGTAATGAAAAATACCGGTATTACTGATTACGAAGAAGCAAAAGCTTTGTTATTAAAAACCGGAAGTGTAAGAAAGGGAACGGAAGTGTGGCTGAAAGACAAGTAGTTCTATGAATTTTAGAAAGCAATACATGAAAAGTCACACTGAGCGGAGTCGAAGTGCGGCTTTTCAGAGTAAAAAGCGGATAAAATAGACAGCTTTAATAATATTTTCTTTCATATTCAACCAACGATCCTTCGACTCCGCTCAGGATAACGTTGTTTGAGCCTAATTGGTAAATTCACTAACCATGGAAAACAAACTACTAGATAAATACATCCATCAAAATCACTTCGGCAAACTCATTGGCATGCACTTTGAAATTGTGACCGAAGGTGAGATCAATTACTTCTTAAAGATCACTACCGATCATCTGGCAACACCACAAGCAGCGCATGGCGGCGCGATCTCTGCTTTAGCTGATGCAGCGCTGGGCGTATGCGGACTATCAGCCGTTTATAAGGAACACAAAGTGGTGAGCACAGTGGAATACAAGATCAATTACCTCTCTCCTGCTCTGTTGAATGATGAACTAACAGCCAATGCCAAAGTGATCCAGCAAGGCAAACGCCTATTGATCATCGAATGCAGCATTGTGGCATCCAACCGTAATGATCAACTCATCGCCAAAGCCATCGGCACCTTTAATGCCTACGACGCCTCCAAAGCCGGTTATTGAAACACGGAGTTTCTTTTAAACACGGAGAGCACGGAGAAAATGTCAGTTCGAGTGCCGACGTAGGAGGTGTATCGAGAACAGCCACGAAGTCGCGAAGACACAAAGTATATTTAAAACACGGAGGACACGGAGAAGTTAATGTGTAAGATGTTAGTTTATTAAACACCTAAAGGTGTTTCCCCCTTTGGAGGGGGTGCCCTCAGGGCGGGGGAGGAACATCAAGAAGAACATAAAGTTTATTTTGAAACACGGAGATAGAAAGTTAGAAGTACGAATGTAGAATTACGAAGTAAGACGTGTCATCCGCCGCGGCGGACGAGTGCCTACTAAGGAGATTATTCGAAAGCTCTATACAAAAGACAGAATTATAAACTAGGTATTCGTCATGCTGTCCCGATGGTTATCGGGATTGATTCAGCATCTCAGTTCTAAAAGATATTGAGTT
This sequence comes from Sphingobacteriaceae bacterium, assembly GCA_046345155.1. Classification (GTDB taxonomy): domain Bacteria; phylum Bacteroidota; class Bacteroidia; order B-17B0; family Aurantibacillaceae; genus Aurantibacillus. The sequence continues at coordinate 329,846 of JBKDKI010000063.1, read as the reverse complement.
CTGAGACCCTGAAACATCCCGATAGTTATCGGGACAGGGTGACATTCCGACGAAGGAGGTGTATCGAGAACAGCCACGAAGACGCTAAGCACAAAAAGCTTATTTTTTAACCCCTTCTTTATAAAACTACAAATCCATTTTTCGAAGACGCGTGCGCCGGACTGCTCAAAAGGCGGGCATGCGGCGGGTGAATTCATTTTTGTTAGATGAACAGAAAAGGGCTTTAGCTACTTTTCTTGTGAATCTTACTAAAATGGAGAGCGCGTGGAAGCATCTTTTGAGCTTGATTTCTTTTGCTACTTTTCTTTATCAAGAAAGAAAAGTAGATTAAAATAAATTTCAAACAATCCTTATCTTTAACACAATGCCTCTTCACAAAAATGATAACAAAAAAACAAAAGTAAACATCTACGGCGGTGGTTCAGCAAGCATATTCGCAGCGTGTTTACTCGATCCGAATAAATTTGAGATCAGTATTTTTGAAAAAAATAAAGCACTCGGTCGAAAATTTTTGGTGGCAGGAAAAGGCGGTTTTAATCTCACACATACCGAAGACAAAACAAACTTTATTGAACGCTATCTCCCAAAAGAACCGTTAATAAAGCCATTCAACAAGTTTGATAATATTTATTTCAGAAAATGGTTGGAAGAGATCGGCATTCAAACTTATGTTGGGACCAGTAAACGGGTATTTCCAATAAAAGGAATCAAACCAATTGATGTGTTGAACGCGATCGAAAAAAAACTGAATGAAAATAAAGTGCGTATCGTTTTAAACCACAACTGGCAAGACTTTGAAGAGGTTCATAAAACAAATGAAAACGCGATCACTATTTTTGCATTTGGCGGCGCGAGTTGGAAAGTGACCGGTTCAGATGGTTCATGGATAGAACAATTCAATAAGAACAACATAACTACCATTCCTTTTCAAGCTTCAAACTGTGCCTTTCAGATCAATTGGTCGAAGTCATTGATCGATAATATAGACGGTGAAGCGATCAAGAATGCCGTGTTCTCTTGTGGGAACAAAACACATAAAGGAGAAGCTGTACTCACGCAATTCGGTATCGAAGGCAGCGGCGTGTATCCCTTGAGCAGTGAGGTAAGAGAAGCATTGAACAAGAACAACAAAACCATCATTCACATCGACCTGAAGCCGGATCTGACGGTGAACGACATTATAAAAAAATTAAGTTCCGTAAAAGCCAATCGCAAACAACAGTTAGAAAAAACACTTCATTTATCAAAAGCCGGTATTGAGCTGATCAAAGCCAACTGCAATAAAGAAGATTATTTGAATGATGACTTCATAGCGCAACTCATAAAAAAACTACCATTAGAAATAATCGGCCTTGCTCCTATCGACGAGGCTATCAGCACTGTTGGAGGCATTTCATTTGATGAACTCACCGATAATTTTGAATTAAAAAAATTACCCGATCATTTTTGTATCGGCGAAATGCTTGATTGGGATGCGCCCACCGGCGGATATCTTTTACAAATGTGTTTCAGTATGGCTGCACATTTGGCAAACCATCTTAACACAAATTTTTAAACACGGAGACACGGTGATTTTTGTAGCCACGAAGCCGCAAAGCCACGAAGTGCATTGAAACACGGAGGCACGGTGATTTTTGTAGCCACTAAGACACAAAGTTTTTTTTTGAAACACGGAGGACACGGAGAATTTAGTTGCCAAAAAACAAAAAGGTTTATTTAAACCCGATAAGTCTTCGAAGAAATGCGCGTTAGCCTGCTCAAAAGGCGGGCATGCGGCGGGTGAATTCATTTTTGTTAGATGAACAGAAAAGGGCTTTAGCTACTTTTCTTGTGAATCTTAAAAAAATGAAGAGCGCGTGGAAGCTTCTTTTGAGCTTGATTTCTTTTGCTACTTTTCTTTATCAAGAAAGAAAAGTAGATCAAAAAATTCACGACAGGGAGTAAAGCGCTACCCATAAAAACACCTGTTACAACATCCATAACGATTACATCAACTTGAATTTCAATTTATTACAAATAAAATCACATTAAATCCTCATAAAACTGTGGAAAACCACAGGAAATACAATAAACTGTATTACTAAATATTATTCAAATAACCAAATATAAACCATTAAAAATCAATGAATAAACTCAACTTTTTTATGGCCTAAAAAAATTAAAAATGATTATTTTTAGGCGCCTCTTCAAACCGGGATCACACATGTTTTATGTGACTGAAGTGGCGAAGCTTTGAAATTATTAAAACACGGAGACACGGAGAAGGAAAGTTAGAAGTACGAATGTAGAATTACGAATAAAGAATAACAAAAAGATTTAAGTATTAATATATCTTTTGATACTAAAAAGAAATTCCCCCTTTGGAGGGGGTGCCCTAAGGGCGGGGGAGGAATTAGCACAAAGATTTTTTGAAACACGGAGACACGAAGTTTTTTGAAACACGGAGAGCACGGAGATAGAAAGTTAGAAGTACGAATGTAGAAGTACGAAGTAATTTCCTCGTCATCTGCCTTGTCAGTTCGAGTGCCGACGTAGGAGGCGTATCGAGAACAGCCACGAAGACACTCCGCCGCGGCGGAGACACGAAGTTAATTGAAACACGGAGACACGGAGAAAATGTCAGTTCGAGTGCCGACGTAGGAGGTGTATCGAGAACAGCCACGAAGACACGAAGGCACTCCGCCGCGGCGGAGACACTAAGTTAGTTGAAACACGGAGAACACGGAGATTTCTTTAGCCACAAAGGCACGAAGACTCAAAGTATAAGTAAAGAACATTTTAAAAATTTTGAAACATAATCTAAATATTCCCTCAAATCTCATCAACGAAGACGCGTGCGCCTGCCAGGCCATCTGCGCTAGGGGTGGCGATAGTGCGGAGAATCAGATGGCCTTGATCTTATGGGTACCTTTTGTATCAAGACAAAAGGTACATGAAAAAACAATTATATCTAATAAATGATCACTGGAAAAAAATTTCACTTTTTCTTTTCTGTCTTGAAACAGAAAAGAAACAAAAGAATTCAAGAAAATCAGATTCTGCGCACACGCTACTCGCCTAACACTGATTTTCTGGCCAACGCACGTCAATGAGATTGAACTTATACTATTTAAAAACTTTTTGAAACATCATCTTTATACTTCCTCTACCCCAGCCTCCGAAGTAACCGTGCGCGGGCCCGGCAAAACGGCGAGGCTGAGAAGCGTGAATGAAAATTTGTTAGGCGAGTTGAAAAGGGCTTTAGCTACTTTACAATACGAGCCTTACAAATTTGCAGAGTGCGTGAGAGCATCGTTTTGCCTTGTCTTTTTTGTTTCTTTTTTCGACTAAGGAAAAAAGAAAGGAGAATAAAAAAACGTTCATGAATTAATACTCTTTAAAACTTTTTGAAACATCATCTTCATACTTATACAAATCAAACTTTTGAAACCACGTGCGCTGGCCTGCCCATGCGTGCTAGGCGAGTAGCCGGTGCGTGGAATCGCATGGGCTTGATTTCTTTTGTGGATTTTATACTGAGCGATGTCGAAGTATTTCTTTATCAAGAAAGAAAAGTAGAATTAAAATTAAAATGATTACGAATAAAAAAATATTAATCACAGGCGGTGCCGGCTTCATCGGCTCCAACCTCTGTGATTATTTCATTGAACGAAATAATCACATCACCTGTTTAGACAATTTCGCCACCGGCAAACGCGAAAACATCGCGCATTTAAAAGACAATAAAAACTTTAAACTGATCGAAGGTGATATCCGCGATCTTGACACCTGCAAAAAAGCCTGCTATGGTATGGATTACGTTCTACACCAAGCGGCTTTAGGCTCGGTACCCCGCAGCATCAACGACCCCATCACCACCAACTCGGTAAACATCGACGGTTTTTTAAACATGTTAGTGGCGGCACGCGACGCCAAAGTAAAACGTTTTGTATATGCCGCCAGCAGCAGCACTTATGGCGATAGCGAAACACTTCCTAAAGTAGAAGACATCATTGGCAAACCCCTCTCACCCTACGCCGTTACAAAATACGTGAACGAATTATACGCGCATGTGTTTGGTTTAAGCTACGGCATTGAATGCATTGGCCTTCGTTATTTTAATGTGTACGGAAGAAGACAAGATCCTAACGGTGCTTACGCCGCAGCCATCCCTAAGTTTTGCATGCAACTCATGAAACACGAAAGCCCGGTGATCAATGGCGACGGCACCAATAGCCGCGATTTCACTTATATCGACAATGTGCTTCAGATGAATGAACGCGCTTTAGCAACAACTAATGAAAAAGCTATAGGTGAAGTTTTTAATACAGCGGTGGGAGAACGTGCAGACTTAAACCAACTTTTGGGCTTATTAAAAACCTATTTAAGTGCCTTTGATAAAACCATTGCGACTATTAATACATTATATGGGCAGGAACGTAAAGGAGATATTCCCCATTCGTTGGCAAGTATTGATAAGGCAAAAGAAATACTTGGCTATAAACCAACGCATAATTTAGCTAAGGGACTTGAAGAAGCTGTAACATGGTATTGGAATAATCTGAAATAAAGAATTATACTTTATCCCTAGTCATTTATGCAATTAGGAATTTTAATACAACTTGATTAAAACAAAGAATATACTGATTATCTCCGCTGCTGATCCATACAGGTCAGCTGGAATTGTTGCGCTCGATCTTCTTAACGGCCTATCAACTTTTGAAGGCAACCAAGTGAAATTAATTTCAAAATTCTGCAAACCTCAAAATCAAAATGTCATCTCATTCCTTAAACCGATCGAACATAATTTTGAAAGAATTATAAATAAATTCAAGAAACTATTAATTAATCTAAAATTAAAAGAGAACAAAATAAAATACACAAATCCAGATTATCATGTTTTGGATTTTGATCAAACAAAAACATTTTACAAAACAGAGCAAATACTAAAAAAAATTGCATTTCAACCCACTCATATAGTTATTCTATTTACTCAAAACTTCATCTCGTTTAAAAACATTTACGAATTGAATAAAACTACAGGAGCCTCAATTTATCTTTATCCAATGGACATGGCACACCTTACTGGTGCATGCCACTATGCTTGGGATTGTGTTGGATACAAAAACACATGTTCCACTTGCCCCGCTATTGTTGTACAAAGTAATAGAATGCAACCTGAACTCAATCAATCGTTTAAAGAGCAATTCATAAACAAAACTGATATAACAATTTTTGCTTGTAATGAACAAATTAAAAAACAGATTGAAGGCTCTGCCATTTTCAAAAATAAAAAAGTGATTGGTGAAATTTATCCAATTCCTGATAGAACAATCTTTTACCCAGAAGATAAATTAAATTGTAAGAAACACCTTGGAATTGAAATGAATCAAGTGGTTTTATTTTTTGGTTCTGTATCATTTAAAGATAGAAGAAAAGGAATGGCAATTCTCCAAGCGGCTCTGTTTAAGCTAGAAAATGAATTAAGAAAAATAAATTTTGACTTAAAAAAAATTACTTTTTTAACTGCCGGCTCAAAGTGCGAAATTCAAGAATGGCCAACATCACATTTCAATTTCATTGAACTTGGATACGTCAACGATTACAAGATGCTAGCCAAAGCATACAATGCTTCTGATTTTTTTATTAGCCCATCAATTGAAGAAACAGGCCCAACCATGGTGTTGCAATCAATTTTATGTGAAACACCGGCAATAACTTTTGATCTTGGATATTCCAACGAATTATATACTTCTAAACTTCGGCAGTTAATTTCCAATGAAAAGAACGCATCTTCTCTAATGAACGTAATACTCAACTCATTGAAAATGCATGAAAATTTAAAAGATGAATTGACTAAAATTAATTCTAAACTAAATTTTAATACAATAATTAACAAAATAAATAATTCTATGGTGTAATGAATAAAATTACTTTTTTCTTGATGAGCAAAAAGGGATATGAGTGTCTTATTAGTCTAATTGACAATGGCAACGTTAATATCATTGACAAAGTTATTGTTTCACAGGATGAAAATATCCAAAATGATTATTTTAATGAGATAACCGAGATCTGCCGTAATAATAAAATTGAAGTAATTGAAAGAAATAATTCATATTCTACCAACTCAAAATATCTCATTGCTATTAGTTGGAGATGGCTAATTAAACATAATGAAAATCAATGCTTAATAGTTTTTCATGATTCTATTCTTCCTAAATACAGAGGATTTGCTCCCTTAGTCACATCATTGATAAATAAAGAAAGTGAAATAGGTGTTACAGCTCTAATTGCATCCAATGAATATGATAAAGGAGATATTATTTCTCAATCAAAAATAGCAATTAATTATCCAATCAAAGTATCAGAAGCAATAGATAGAATTAGCTTTTGCTATATTGAAATACTAAATGAAATTATTTTTGAAGTTAAAAAAAACGCGACTTTAAAAGCCGCTAAACAGAAGGAAATCAATGCAAGCTATTCAATTTGGTTAGATGAAGATGACTACAAAATAAACTGGAATGATTCAGCCGAAAACATTAAACGATTCATTGATAGCGTAGGCTATCCATACAATGGCGCAAAATCATTACTAAATAATAGTACAATTAGAATATTCGACGCATCAGTTTACAAAGATGTCTTTATTGAAAACAGACATCCAGGTAAAGTAATCTTTATTGAAAACGATAAACCAATAGTTATCTGTGGTAAAGGCTTACTTTTAATAAACGATGCCGTTGACGATATCTCCAGAAAAAAAATTATTCCATTGAAAAACTTCCGGTCAAAATTTAAATAGATGAATTCTTATAAAATACCTTTCAACAAACCCTATCTTACGGGCAACGAAACTAAATATATAATTGAAGCAGTCAATTCAGGCCATATTTCAGGAAATGGAATCTTTACAAAAAAATGTCAAAAGTACTTCGAAGACAGCTATGGCTTCAAAAAGGCCTTGCTAACAACCTCCTGTACCGATGCCTTAGAAATGTGCGCCATTTTAGCAAATATTGAACCGGGTGATGAAGTTATTATACCATCATACACATTCGTTTCAACCGCACTAGCTTTTGTGAGGCAAGGAGCTAAAATAGTTTTCATTGACAGTATGAAAGATCATCCAAATATGGATACCGATCAACTAGAGGCTTTGATCACTAAAAAAACAAAAGCTATTGTACCTGTTCATTACGCCGGAGTAGCTTGCGATATGGACAAAATTATGGCTATTGCCGATAAATATAATTTAATAGTGATTGAAGATGCGGCACAAGCAATTGACTCCTATTACAAACAAAAGCCACTCGGTAGTATAGGTCATTTGGCTGCTTTCTCGTTTCACGAAACAAAAAACATTAATTCAGGTGAGGGAGGATTACTTGCAATCAATGATGAAAAATATATTAAGAGAGCAGAAATTATATGGGAAAAAGGAACTAATAGAGCTGAGTTTTTTAGAGGGGAAGTAAATAAATATGGGTGGGTAGATACAGGATCGTCATTTTTACCATCAGAGATAATTGCAGCTTACTTGTGGGCTCAATTAGAAAATCTAAAACAAATTCAATCAAAACGGATAATTATTTGGGATACGTACTACAAATCACTACAGGACCAATCAATTGAAAACAATATCGTTCTACCTCATGTACCAGAGTACGCTTCCAAAAACGGTCATATGTTTTACTTAATATGTAAAAATATTGAACAAAGATCCAATCTAATTAATTATTTAAAGAGCAATAATATTTATGCCGTATTTCATTATTTGAGTTTACATAAATCAGAATATTATTCAAGCAAACATGACGGCCGTACTTTAGAAAACTCTGATAGATTTACTGAGAATCTTATTCGAATACCACTATTTTATGATTTAACAGAAAATGAAATAAATAGCATTATAGAATCAATAAAATCATTTAAGTATTAATGTTCGTTCAATTAACTAAAACATATAAGCAACTGTTAACCAGTTCAAATCATAGAACAGCACAGGTAAAAAAAAACATTGTACTTTCAATATTTATAAAAGGATTTAACACTTTAACCAATATTTTCCTAGTTCCGTTAACACTTGAATTTGTTACCCCAGCAGAATATGGGATTTGGGTAACATTAAGTTCAATTATTGGCTGGTTTAGTTTTTTTGATATAGGATTAGGAAATGGTTTAAGAAACAAATTTGCAGAAGCTGTTGCTTTAGGTAAACACAAACTAGCTAGAATATATATAAGCACGACATATGCCTTTCTTATTGTTTTGACAACTTTCCTTATTGTAGCATTTTTCATTATTAATCCATTATTAAACTGGCCTGAGATCCTTAATTGTGTCGAATTTAGTCAAGACCGTCTTTCAAATTTAGTGACATTAGTATTTCTATTCTTTTGCTTTCAATTCTTACTGCAATTAATATCAACTATACTTACAGCAAATCACGAACCTGCAAAAAGTTCATTTATCAGTTTTCTAGGAAATGTTATTGTTTTACTTTCTATTTTCATTCTAAGTAGAACGTATACCGGTGACTTATTAAAGCTCGCCTTTGTTTTAGGTTTATCTCCAATAGTTGTGCTTTTTATATCAAGCCTTTATTTATTTAACACAAACTACAAGAAATATGCTCCGTCCCTTAAATTAGTTCAATTTAAATACACAAAAAACCTTATGAGTATTGGTGTTAAATTTTTTATTATTCAAATTGCTTTTATTCTACTTTATCAAACAAACAATATAATTATCATTCAAAAACTCGGACCTGAAGAAGTTACACCTTTTAATATTTCTTACAAATATTTCTTTATTCTACCTATGATTTTCAACATTGTATCATTACCACTATGGAGCGCTTACACAGACGCCTGGGCAAAAAAAGACATTATTTGGATTAAGAATACAATGAAAAAACTACACAAATTGTTTTGTTTTATCATGGTTACTGTTTTTATCATGATTGTTTTTTCGGATGATATCTATACATTCTGGATAGGTAAATCATTAAAAATTCCTTTTTTACTTTCACTTAACATGGGACTTTATGTCATTATTAACATCTGGAATGGCATATATAGTCAATTTTTAAATGGCGTTGGGAAAATCAAACTGCAATTGATAGTATCAATAATTGGAAGTATTATAAATATTCCTTTAGCAATTTATCTTTGCAATGAATTCGGAGTGCACGGAACAGTACTTTCAACAATAATTGTGAGCTCGATTGGAGCCATTATCTTCCCAATACAATTTAAAAAATTGACAAACAATAAAGCTACAGGGTTGTGGTTTAAATAAATAACAAATGAAACTAATAAAAATAATCAATCAAGTGTTAAAAAAATTCAATGCTCAAATAGTACGACACCCTTCTCCTGATATCACAAGACGTTTAAAAATTATGAATTACTATAAAATCAACAAGGTAATTGACGTTGGAGCTAATGTAGGTAACTATTCCAAAGAGCTATTTCAATTAGGATATAACGGTCAAATTATCTCTTTTGAACCTTTATCCTCTGCTTTTAAAAAATTAAAGGATAACTCCAAATCTAACTCAAAATGGTCTGTTTTTAATTGTGCCTTAGGTGATTTTGATGGTAAACATGAAATAAACATTTCAGAAAACTCTGATAGCAGCTCATTACTACCAATGCTTCCTGATCATTTAAATAGTGCTCCTGATTCAAAATACATTTCAAAAGAAGAAATTGAAGTGAAAAAATTAGATACTATTTTTGATGAAATTACTAATCATACTGATAATATCTATTTAAAAATAGACACACAAGGCTTTGAAAAATCTGTATTAAATGGCGCAATTTCTAGCATTAAAAAAATTAAGGCTATTCAAATAGAACTTTCAATTATTCCATTATATGAAAGCTCATTTAACTATAAAGATTTAATGAACTTTCTAGAGCAAAATGGTTTTAAATTGGTTTCAATTGAAAATGGTTTTTCAAATCCATTAACTGGGGAATTATTACAATTCGATGGGGTTTTTATTAGACAATAATTTGGTTGCCTACTCCAACACAAACAAACTAGCTAGTAGAAATAATAATTTCAGAAATTACTTGCTGGTTTTGATATTAATTGCAACAACAGGAATGGAATATTTCTATCGATCTCAAAATTACATTCTGATTGGGGCAATGTTCTCATTGTTCTTTTTTATAAAAACTAAACAAAAATTCAACAAGCAATTTATACTTACAGCCATTCTTTTTCTAGTTATAGAAACATTTCAATATAGTTTTTTTGGAGGGTTTAATGTAAGGACATTTTTAGGCACTTACATCCGATTGTTTCTTGCATTCTCAGTCATCAGTATTGTAGGGCTGAATTTTTTTAAAATCTACACTTCTATTATCTACTTTTTTACTATTATTTCATTGGTTTTCTACCTTTTCACTTTTATACCGGGCGTGAATGACTTCTACCTAGAAACACTTGGCAACATTGTACCTAACTTGTTTTCAGAAGAAGGTGCATTTTATACTGGTAGTAAAAATATAATTGTTTTTAATTTTCATAGTTATGCTCTCGAGAATTATAGAAATCCAGGTCCTTTTTGGGAACCAGGTGCATTTGCTGTTTTTTTACTACTCGCTTTAATATTCAATCAAAGCGAGGATAAAAATATACTATCCAAAAAAAACGTTTTTTTTATTATAACTATTTTAACTACCCTATCAACAACCGGATACATTTGCCTATTTGTTTTTTTAATTTACATAAATTTCAACAGCATTCGAACTAACGTACTTTTTGTTATTGTTTTCATACTTTCATTGATTGGAATTATCATGCTATATGACAGAATACCTTTTTTGAAAGATAAAATACAACAAGATATAGCTTACACAAATGAAACAACAACTTCTCGATTTGGCAGCGCTTTAGCTGACTTCAATCAATTTAAAGAAAGTCCATTGTTTGGATACGGAAGAGCGGGTGCTAAAAATGATTTCGTGGATAATAAACAAATAAGTGTAGATAATCATAGGAATAATGGTTTTTTCAATTTATTGGCAACATATGGGATTTTTATTTTTATATACTACTTTTATAATGTAATAAAAGCATTTAAACAAATTGGGCAGTTTTTCAACCTACCCAATTACTATTACTTATTTTCATTTCTCATCATACTTCTTCTAGGATTTTCACAGGGAATTTTCATGAGGCCGTTGTTTTATACCTTTCTTTTTATCCCTATGCTTTTTAAAAAACAACTAGTTTATTAATGAAAATAGGAATAATAGTAGCCACCTTCAATCGAAAAGAATCACTGAAAAACCTTTTAATAAATATTAAATCACTCAAGGTACCAAAAGGCTTTTCGATTCAAACAATTATTATTAATGATGCATCTATAGATGGGACCAATGATCTTTTTTTAACTCAACAAGATAATATTATTATAATTAACAGCACTGGCAACTGGTGGTGGACAAAATGTATGAATGAAGGTTTTAAGAAGGCTATTGAATTTGGTTACGAATATGTATTAATCTTAAATGACGATATAGAAATTCAACCTGACTATCTTAAAACACTTTTGAATGACTATTCCACCTTACCGTCTAATTCAATATTAGGTTCCGCCTCAATTTCAATTAACAAACCGCACCAAATAGAATCAGCTGGTACAAAACAATTTATAAAGTGGCGATTGAAATTTGTTCCATATTTCAAAGGGTTTAAACTGATGAATGAAAATTTTAGAGGTATACACAAAAGTTGGACACTAAGCGGAAGAGGTACACTTATACCTGTTTCAATATTTAATCAAATTGGTTTATATGACGAAAAGCTTGTTCAATATGGGAGTGACGATGAATTTTGTATTCGTGCAAATCTAAACAATATACCAGTTTATATTTCTTGGAATGCGCTTATATACAACAACACACAATTAACATCGAAAGGCTCTGCATTTAAAAAAGAAGGTTTACTTACTTTACTAAAAAGTTTTTATAACAAATACTCTGTTAATTCATTATATAAACATGTGTACCTATACAACAAATATGGTTATAAACTTCTTCTACCTCTGTATTTATTAATTGTAATTTCTGGCACAATTAAAGCATATTACTTTAATTACCGAAAATAAAATTGTACTCTTATTCCATAATTAGTCCGGTTAAAAATGAACTTAACGTCATTCAAAAAACTATTGATTCAGTTTTAAATCAATCAATAAAACCTGTTGAATGGGTTATTGTTGATGACTCATCTACAGATGGAACTGAGAAAATCTTAAAGGAATTATCAAAAAAATTTACATGGATCAAAGTAGTGAAATGTGATGAAAACAAATTAAAAGATTATAGTTCAAGAGTTGTTTTTCTTTTCGAATATGGGTACCGATATTTAACAAAAGAAGTTGAATTCATTTCAAAACTGGATGGAGATGTGTCATTTAGTCCTGATTTTTTTAATAACATATTAAATGCCTTTGAAAAAAACCCAAAACTAGGTATTGCTTCTGGTCATTTAACAGTAAATAAAATACCTGAACAAATAATTAAAACCCCTTTTATTTGTACAAGGGGGGCTACAAAAGTTTACAGAATAAAGTGCCTGAATGATATTGGGGGGATAATTCCTTTTCAAGGATGGGACACTTTAGACAATGTGGCTGCAAGATCAAAATGTTGGGATGTTGCCATTTTACCTGAATATTTTGAACACCTCAAAGAAGAAGGATCAAAAGTTGGAAATACTTATTTCAGCAGCTTCAGGACAGGCTTCTATAATGGTTCAATACCTTATTTATGGCTTTACTTTTTAATTAAAATTATATTTAAATTACTTTCAAAACCTATTATTATAGGCTCAATTTTACAATTTGCAGGATACATTAAAGGCAGATATATTATTAGAAATAGACCATATCCTGAATTCATTGTAAAACAATTACACTTTGAACAACGTAAAACACTTAAGACTATATTTTCCAAATAAATGTGTGGTATTGCAGGTATAGTAAATTTTAATAATACCAAAGTTGAATCCATTGCTATCGAAAAAATGATGGCTGCCATGAAACATCGAGGACCAGATGACGAGGGTAAATTTATTGAGAATAATATTGGACTAGGTTTCGTCCGACTCAGTATTTTAGATTTAAGCCCAAACGGACATCAGCCAATGTTCTCACATGATGATCGTTATGTTATTATTTTTAATGGGGAAGTATATAATTTTCTAGAGATCAAAGAAAAACTAAAAGAAAAGTATAAATTTAACAGCAACACGGATACTGAAGTCGTATTGAATGCCTATATAGAATGGGGTGAAAATTGCCTGGAAAAATTCAATGGCATGTTTGCTTTTGTGATATATGATAGGTCAGAAAAAACATTGTTTGGCGCCAGAGATCGATTCGGTATAAAGCCATTTTATTACCACTACAACTATAATCATTTTATTTTTGCTTCAGATATTCCATCTATTTTAACGAATCCAAATGTTGCTGCTATTCCAAATAATGAAATAATTTTTAATTACCTGCTAACAAATAGAACTAATTATTCAGAACAAACATTTTTTAGTTTTATATTAAAATTAAAACCAGGTTATAAACTAAAACTTAATAAAACAGATCTTAAAATAGAAAAATGGTATGAATTAGAGGATCATATAAATCATGAAGGATTTAAAACAGAAATTGAATATTACAACAAATTCAAAGAAGCAATATCACTTCAACTGAGGAGTGATGTTCCAATTGGAGTTTGCCTTAGTGGAGGTTTGGATTCGTCAGCTATTGCCAGTGTATTACTGGAAGATTTCAAGCTAAATAATCTACATTCCTATTCTGCAATTTACAACAAAGGAGATACAGGAGATGAGCAGGAATTTATTGATCTCTTTAAAAACAAGGGAATCAAAATGCATTTTACAAAACCCTCTGCAAGTGAACTTTTAAAAGACATTGATCGTTATATAGAAGCATTAAGTGAGCCTGTTCCCGGCACGTCTGAATATGCAGAATTTAACGTTATGCATTTAGCAAAAGAACACTCTACAGTTATTTTAAACGGTCAAGGGGCAGATGAAGTTTTAGGTGGGTATGATTATTTCTACCCTGCATATTTAAAGGAATTAGTTTCAAAATTTCATTTATTTCAATTCATAAAAGAATGCTATTATTTAAAACAACATAATAAATTAATTAGCAGCCTGAAGTACTTCGCCTTTTTTATGGCGCCGGTAAATTTGAAATGCATGATACTCCAAAAAAGAAACAATGTTTTTCATTCATCCTATTACAATATATTCAATACTGAAGCGAAACAAATTTTAAATAAATTTTACTCATTCAAAACTTTGAATAACTTTTTTAAAAACCATTTTTATTACAAATTTGAACACCATTTATTATGGGCTGACAAATCCGGGATGTATTTTTCCATTGAGACCAGATTTCCTTTTATTGATCACCATTTAATAGAAAAAACTTTATCAACTTCTAGCTCCAAAATTTTAAATCACGGTTGGACGAAAGCAATCCTCCGTGATTCATTAAAAAATAAACTTGATAATAAAATAAGGTTAAGAAAGGATAAAGTTGGTTTTGAAACACCAGAAGAGAAATGGCTTAAAGAAAAAGAATTTCAAAATTTTATTACAACAATTATTAACTCCGATTCAATTAAAAAAAGACCGTTTTTTGACTCTAAAAAAGTAAAATTACTATTTGAGGATCATTTAAATAACAAAGCAAATAATGCTAATATCATCTGGAAAGTAGTCCATTTAGAATTATGGTTACGTAAATTTATAGATGGCAAACAAAAGGAGTCACTTAATGATAAAAGTTTTATAATAATAACTCCAGTCAAAAACGAAGCTCAATTTATAAGGCAAACCCTTGATTCTGTTGTAAACCAAACGGTAAAACCAAAATTATGGATAATAGTAGATGACGGCTCTACTGATGATACCTCACAAATCATTCACGAATATTGCTTAGTTCATGATTGGATTAAATTAGCCACTATTGAAAATAAAAATGAAGAAAGATCTGGTGGCAGTAAAGTTGTAAGGGCCTTTTATAAAGGTTTGCTTTTATCAAATCCAAATGAATTTGAATTCATAGTAAAAATTGATGGTGATTTAATTTTACCTCCAAATTACTTCGAGACGTTATTAATTGAATTTGAAAAGTTTCCAAATTTAGGTATATGTGGCGGCACAATACTTAATAAATATTCAGAAAATGATATTAGAGAGGAAAAAGCTTCATCATTTCATGTTCGTGGAGCTCTAAAAATGATTAGAAGGCAATGTTGGGATCAAATAGGCGGTTTTAAGGAGATTTGGAACTGGGATGGACTTGATGTAATGGAGGCGCAATTTAAAGGATGGCAAACTCGTTCGATTAAAATACCTGTAATTCATTTAAGACCTACAACTAGTGCTTACGATCCAATTGGCCATTCTTATAAATCCGGTTACGAGGCATATAAAATGGGCTCAGACTTAAGATTAACTCTAATAAGATCAATCAGAAAGGCTTATGGCAAACATGGCATTAAACAAAGTACGGCATATTTAAAAGGCTACTTAGCTGCTAAAAACAACAATGAAAATATTATTGTGTCATACTCATTGGCCAAATTCATAAACAAAAAACATTATTCAAGAATTATACCTTTTAAGATCTAAATATGTCAAGTATTAAAAAAACATGTATTAAAGGCGTTTGGGACGAAACTATACCAGATATATCATTCAACAATGATGGCGTTTCAAATTATGCTGGAATATTTGACCAAATGTTAACCGATTATCCAAAAGGGGTTAAAGGCAAAAATGACTGGGATAACTTTGTAACTAAAATCAAATCAAATGGTAAAGGAAAGAAATACGACTGCATTATTGGTGTTAGCGGAGGTACAGACAGTTCTTATCTATTGCATGTTGCAAAAGAAATTGGATTAAGGCCATTGGCAGTTTTTTTAGATAATGGCTGGTCATCGAATATTTCATTAAAGAATATTGAAAAAATGACCAAGGCATTAAACATTGACCTATATACCCATGTAATTGATTACAATGAAGTAAAAAGCGTATTACGCTCATATTTAAAAGCTGGATTACCTTGGGCAGATTGCCCAACGGATATTGCAATAAGGGCCATACTTTTTAAACTAGCCAATAAATTTAATTTAAAATATATTTTAATTGGGCATGATTTTAGATCAGAGGGTTTTCAGCCAACTGAATGGACATATAGTGACGAGCGACAATTAAGATACTTGAATAAGCATTTTGGAACTACAAAATTAAAAACGTTCCCCCTACTTACATTACCTTCCTTTATCTATTTTACGTTCATAAAAAAAATACAATATTTAAAACCCTTCTTTTATTTCAATTATTCAAAAAAAGAAGCGAAACATTTACTTAAAGAAAAGTATGATTGGGAAGATTACGGTGGACACCATTATGAAAATATTTATACAAAATTCATTATCACTTATTGGCTTTTTGAAAAATTTGGAATCGATAAAAGAAAGATCACTTATTCTGCACAAATCCTTAGTGGCGAAATTTCAAGAGAATATGCATTAGAAGAATTAAGTAAATCACCTTATGATAAGGAAAAAATACAAAATGATATAAATTATATCATAAAAAAATTAGACCTTACTGAAGGTGAATTCAAAACAATACTAAACAACAAGAACCATTTTTATTTTGATTATCCTTCTTACTACAAAATTATAAAATACTCTAAAGGTATCATATTCTACTTTTTGAAATTTCTATTACCAAATAAACCATTATTCCTTTACCAATATAAATCAAGGAATAATAATAAGAAATGAAAATATTAATTGATATTGGGCATCCTGCACACGTACATTACTTTAGAAATTTTATTAAAATAATGGAAGGAAAAGGTCACGAATTTCTTATTACTGCACGTGACAAAGAAGTAGTATTTAACCTACTTGATCATTACAACATAAAATATATTAATAGAGGAAAAGGAGGAAAAAGCCTTATTCAAAAACTAATTTATATAATAAAAGCTGACTTGATTATTTTTCGATCTGCATTAAATTTTAAACCTGATATTTTTTTGAGTTTTGGCTCACCTTATGCAGCCCAAGTTGCATTCATTACAGCAAAACACCATATTTCATTCGATGACACTGATCATGCTCCATTTGAACATGCCATGTATGTTCCTTTTACAAAATGTATTATAACACCAAAAGCATATTTAAAAGACTTTAAAACTAAGCACATCCGTTTAAATTCATACATGGAATTATGTTCAACACATAGAGAATACTTTACTCCTGACAAAAATATTCATAATGAGCTTAATTTAAAACAAGGTGAGAAGTTCGTGATAATTAGACTAGTGTCATGGAATGCAAGCCACGATATTAATTTAAAGGGATTATCTAATGAAGGTTTAAAAAAGATTATTCATCTATTAGAATCAAAATATAAAATCCTTATTTCATCCGAAGAAAAATTACCTACTGATCTTGAGAAATATCATTTCAATCTCGAGCCATATAAAATGCATCAAGCCTTATATTTCTCAGAATTAGTGATTGGGGAGAGTTTAACTATGGGTATTGAAGCAATTACTTTGGGAACTCCTGCATTTGCAATAACTACCGCAAAAGCCGGTGTAACATCTGAACAAATAAGTTTAGGCTTATTCAAAAAATTTGAAACGGAACCTCCACTAATTGAAGAAGTAAAAAAGTTTATGGATACTGATAATTACAAAGAATTATTAAAGTATAAAGCTCAAGCAATTCTTTCTAAAAAAACAAATATAACCAAGTTCATGGTATGGTTCATTGAGAATTACCCAAAAAGTTTCAATACACTTAAAAACGACCCAACCTTCGAACAAAATTTCATCTAATGGAACTAAAAGAATATAAAATAAATGCATTTATAACTTGTAGTCGTTGTTTAATGGACACAACGGTCAATGGAATTACATTTGATGAAAAAGGTGAATGTACATTTTGCAAAATACATGATGATCTTGAAAAGAAATATCCATTGAATGATAGTAGTAAGAAAAAACTGAATACACTTGTTTCAAAAATAAAAAAGGATGGCAAAAGCAAGAAATATGATTGCATTGTTGGTATCAGTGGCGGTAGAGATAGTTCCTATACCTTATACACCGCAGTGAAACTCGGGCTTAAGCCTTTAGCCGTACATTTTGATAATGGTTGGAATTCAGAGAATGCGGTCAGAAATATTGAGAATCTTTGCAAAAAGTTGAATGTTGATCTACACACCCACGTGGCCAATTGGGAAGAATTTAAGGACCTTCAAAAGTCTTTCTTGAAAGCTTCAGTTCCTGACGCTGAAGTTCCTACAGATTGGGTCATTTTCTCTGTACTTTTTGAACAAGCAAGCAACCACAATATCAAATATATCATTCATGGGCATTCTTTCAGAACCGAAGGAACCACACCTTTAACTTGGACCTATATGGATGGTAAGTATGTGAATTGTATTCATGGAAATTTTGGCAAGGTCAAGGTCAAAAGTTTTCCCATCATGAGTTTATCTAAATATTTGTATTACACCTTTTTTAAACGAATAAAACAAGTTAGATTACTCTATTATTTGCCTTATGATGAAAAAAAGATCCTTCAAATGCTAACCGATGAAGTTGGTTGGATCAATTACGGTGGAAAACATCATGAATCAATGTATACCGGATTCTTTCAAAGCTATATTTTAACTAGAAAATTCAACATTGATAAGCGCAAACTCCACTATTCAGCCCTGATGAGGTCTGGTCAAATTAGTAAGGAAAAAGCTCAAGAGATCATTAAAAAAGACCCATATACTGGTGGGCAAGAAACATTAAATTATTGTTTAAAAAAATTAGAATATTCTGAACAGGAATTCAACGATATAATGAATTTACCTATTAAGTCTTTTATGGATTATAGTTCATATTATAACACAATTAAAAGATTAGAAAAGCCAATAAAATGGGCAACCAATTTAGGATTAATACCGGAAACCGTTTATAGAAAATACTTCTCCTTTAAAATCAAGTGAAACAAGTTTTATTAAGTACCGTAGGGGAAAAAACATATAACTACTTCAATCAATTTATAGATACTGAATCCAGAAACACATTGGTAGTCTCTACAACTAATGAATTCAACATTCTTAACTATCCTAATGAAGTCCATTCATTGATCAATTTAAGCAAGGTTAATAATATTCGCTTCATCAATAAATTCTTTGAAAAAGTGAATGGCCGTTTACAAAATGGCGATTGGTTTGTGGTGTGTTTTGAAACCATTACCGCGCGTAAAGATCGTCATCGATTAGGGAACATTCCTGTTATTAAAAACCTGTGGTTTGGGGCGGAGTTTGTGTTTTTACGCATGTTCCCAAAAATGTGGGGCTTTAAAAAGATCTATTTTTTAGCTACCAGAGGAAGAAACCGATTGTTATCAAAAGCTGAAGTGATGGGGCGTTTGGTGAGTTGTGGCTTTCATATTGAAGCTTCGGAAGCTTTTAATGGATTAACCTACGTGGTGTGTAAAAAAGCAAAGGAACCGGAGTTCAACATGCATGTGAGTTATGGTCCCCTTTTTAAAATGAAACGGCTTGGCAAAAATGGGAAAGAAATTGGTGTTTATAAATTCCGAACAATGCACCCCTATGCCGAATATTTGCAGGATTATGTATTGAAATTGAATGGTTATGCTGACACAGGCAAACCAAAAGACGATTTCCGTTTAACCCCTTGGGGCCGATTTTTGCGCCGATATTGGCTCGATGAATTACCCCAATTGATCAATGTGTTGAAAGGTGATTTGAAATTGGTTGGTGTTCGCCCTATCTCTAAACGCTATTTTGAAGATATTCCCAAAGACCTTCAGGAACTTCGCCTCAAATTTAAACCCGGCTGTATCCCACCCTACGTAGCCCTCGATCGCAAAAGCGACGTCAACTCCGTTCTCCAAGCCGAACGCGAGTATCTAGAAGAAAAGGTCAGACGGCCTTATACCACCGATACCCGTTATTTCTTCAAGGCTATTTTCAATATTATTTTCAAGCGCAAAAGAAGCGCTTAGTTGCCGGTGACTGTGCTTAGCCGAAAGCTAGACCTAAATTCCTTTTCCTTATGAAAAATCACTTTCATACTCGCACAAATCTGGCTTTTGAAACCTCGAGCGTGGGCCTGGCCATCTGTGCTAGGGGCGTTGCCTGTGTGTGGAATCAGATGGCCTTGTATTTTTGGTTACTTTTTTGACTAAGAAAAAAGTAACGAATAAAAGATTAAACAATATGAAACACGGATTACAAATCCGCGTGAGCGGGTGTTATTTCCCTTTTGAAACACCACTTATTTATTAGCACAATCCAGAATTTCGGAGCAATCGCGCGTGGCCCTGGCAAAACGGCGAGCGAGAGGTGCGTGAATGTAAATTTGTTAGGCGAGTTGAAAAGGGATTTAGCTACTTTTCAAAACGAGCCTTACAAATTTTCAGAGTGAGTGGAAGCATCGTTTTGCCTTGATTTTTTGTTCACTTTTTTATCAAGAAAAAAGTGAGTAGAAACAAGAATAACTTATTGTAACACGGATTTCAAATCCGCGTGAGCGGGTTGGTGAGGCTCTCGAACCACCGGCCCTTGGAGTCCCATTCTTCTCCCCCCGTTCGTCCATCCAACTTCGTAATTCGCAATTCTCTTCCCTCCTATCTCCTTATACTCTTTCTCCAATCTGCTAATCTGTAATTTGCAATCTGTAATCCCCTCCCCAACTTTCTAACTTCTTCTCCCACATTCGTCCTTCCAACTTCGTAATTCGTACTTCCCTCTCCCAATCTGCTCATCTGCAATCTGCAATCTGCATCTGCATTCTCCCCCCATCATCTCATCCTCAAATCATCTAATCAACTAATTATCTAATCATCTCATTATCAAATCATCTAATTATTTGGTCATTTCACTTAAAATAACTACCTTCATTTCCTTAATTTTTAACTACTTAGCTATATGCTATCGAGGCGACTACTTTTTAAAATTTCCCTTTTTATAATCGCAATAATATTATCTGTTTCTTGTTCATATAAAAAGAAATTGATCTATTTTCAAGGCACACTTAGTGGAAATGAAATCAATAAAAACTACTCTCCAATATTAAGATCTGATGATCTTTTATCTATAACTGTTATGGGTCTTGATGAACAAGCAATTAAACCATTTAATTTACCGATCAATACTATTAATCAGAATTTAGGAGGGTATTCTCAAGGCGCTCCAACGCCTCCGGGTTATTTAATTGATGCTGATGGCAATATTGACTTTCCGATTATTGGTAAAATAAAAATCGGTGGAATGACACGCGCAGCTGCAATTGAATTAATAAAAGAACAATTAAGACCATACTTGATCAATCCAACTATTCTGATTAGAATTTTAAATTATAAAATAACTGTATTAGGCGAAGTAAAAAATCCCGGAACCTTTACGATCCCCAATGAACGAATCACTTTACCTGAAGCATTAGGGATTGCAGGTGACCTGCAAATTACCGGTGTTCGTAAAAACGTACTGGTGATACGTGATGTAGATGGAAAAAAAACTGAAACACGAGTTGATCTGACTAATAAAGACCTATTCTCCTCACCGGTTTTTTATTTACAACAGAATGATGTGGTATATGTAGAACCAAACAGAGCAAAGATCAATTCCGCGGCAATTAATACTTCAAACGTAAGCTTGGTTGTTTCGGTTATTTCACTTTTGATCACAATGGTTGTTTTATTTAGACAATAATATTAGATGGAATTAGAACAATATAATTTTTCCGTTGAGGAAACTAAAGAAACCAATTTGAAAGATCTTTTAGTTAAGTACTTATTTCACTGGAAATGGTTTGTATTAAGCTTAATTTTTTCGTTTGGGCTGGGTTTTGTTTTCCTGAGATATCAAACCCCGCAATATGAAGTTAATGCTTCTATTTTAATTAAAGATGATAAAAAGGGGGGGATGAGTGATGAGCTTTCTGCATTTGAGGATCTGGGTATTTTAAAAAGCAATAAGAATATTGATAATGAAATAGAGATCTTAAAATCACGCGCATTAATGACACGTGTGGTAAATGAACTTAAGCTCAATATCACCTATTATTCCTATGGAAGACCAATTGAACATGAACGTTACCACGATACACCAATACGTGCAACATATACTCTTAATGATTCAAATCACATCGAACCAATAGGGAATTGGTTATTAATTCCTGAAAATGATAGAAAATTTATTTTGAAAAACGGAGAAACAAATGATGAAATAGGTACTTACAATTTTGGTGAAGCTATTAAAATACCAGAGGGTAAAATTACTTTTACAACCACTGATTTTTTTTCGGAAACATATAAAGATTTAAATTTTAGAGTAGTTATTTCATCAGCTGAAACGATTGTAAATAATTATTTAGCGAATATCAAGGTTAATCCGGTTAACAAAACATCAAACGCGATCACTATTACATTGAGAGATGCAGTTGCTCAAAAGGCAGCAGATGTAGTTGATAATTTGATCAAGCAACACAATTTAGATGCCATTGCCGACAAAAATCAAGTGAGTCAAAATACTGCCAACTTTATCAACGAACGCATACAATTTATAACCAATGAACTTTCAGGTGTAGAAGGAGAAGCTGAAGAATTTAAAACCAAACACAAATTAACGGATGTAGAATCGGAAGCGAAATTATTTTTACAAACTGGTAGCGAAAGCGAAATGAATTTGTTAGATGCAACTACACAGGTAAGAATTGCCGAGTTCATGAACGACTACATTAAAAAACACGATCAACCCGGCGATTTAATACCTGCCAATTTAGGATTAAGCGACCAGTCTCTTTCCTTACAAATCAACGAGTATAACAAATTAGTTTTAGAGCGTAACCGCTTAATAAAAATTTCAGGAGAAAAAAATCCGGTGGTTGAAAATCTAGATAATCAAATTGCAGGCACCAGAAATTCAATTAAAGAAAGCTTGATCAATTTGTATAATACCTTGCAAATTAAAGCCAGAGAGATCGCTAAAAAAGAAAATGAGATCAGTGGAAAAATTAGTACTGTTCCAAAATATGAGCGTGAATACCGAAACATTCAACGCCAACAACAGATAAAAGAATCACTATACTTGTATTTATTACAAAAACGAGAAGAAACCAATATTGCCTTAGCGGTAACTGTATCTAACGCCAAGATCATTGATAAAGCATACAGTGATGGGGAACCTGTTGCTCCAAAAAAACAGATCATTTACTTATCCTCATTTCTGATCGGTTTAATATTACCAATCATTATTTTGTATATTTTAGACTTATTGGACACAAAGGTACATGGAAAAAAAGATACCGACTTAGTTAAATTGCCATACATTGGAGACATCCCACTTACTAAATCTTCAACGAAATTAGTTGTAACTGAAAACGACCGTTCCAATATTGCGGAAGGTTTTCGTTTATTACGAAGCAATGTGGATTTTATTACAAGTGAAATCAAAGCAAATAGTAAAGTGATTTTTGTTACTTCCACCATTGGCAAAGAAGGAAAATCATTTATTGCCTTAAATTTAGCGGCGTCCTTTGCTTTATCCGGCAAAAAAGTAATATTAATTGGAACCGACCTTAGGGCTCCAAAAATATTAGCTTATATGAATATGGGCGATCGTAAAGGCGTAACCAACTTTATAGCTGAAGGAAACCTCGAATTGAAGGACCTTATTTTCAATGCACCAAATTTCAAATCCTTTGATATTTTACCTTCGGGCCCTATACCACCAAACCCGGCTGAATTATTAATGAGCCCAAAGATCAAAGAACTGTTTGATTATGCCAAAGCCAATTACGATTACGTAATTGTTGATACAGCTCCGGTTGGTTTAGTGGCCGATACCTTATTGATATCGCAATATGCCGATGCTACGGTATTTGTGGCGCGCGCCAATTATTTAGATAAACGCTTGTTACGTATTGCCGAAAGTTTAAATAAAGAAAAACGTTTACCGAACATGGCTGCTTTAATTAATGGTTCCGATTACCGCAAAGGTTACGGCTACGGCTACGGTTACGGTTATGGCTACGGTTACGGTGGTTACGGCTACGGCGCCGGCCGTGCTAAAGACGAACCGCTTTGGAAACGTTTACTCAAAGCATGGTGATGCGCGAAGCGCAATGATATCTTATTTTAAAAGCGCCTGCGGGCGCTTTATTTTTTTAAACACGGAGAGATAGCCACGAAGGCGCTAAGACACAAAGTTTTTTTTAAACACGGAGACACGGAGAAAATGTCATCCTGAGCGGAGTCGAAGGATAGCCACGAAGCCCGATAGCTATCGGACGCTAAGGCACGAAGTATATTGAAACACGGAGGTCCGATAGCTATCGGACACGGGGAAGGAAAGTTGGGAAAGTTGTAAGTTGGGAAAGTTGAGTAAGAAAATAAGAATAGGATACAGGCAACTATAAACCTCAAACTACAAACCCGAAACATCATCTTTATTCCTCCACAAACCTTTATTTCGAAGACGCGTGCGAGGGACTGAAAATCTGTGCTAGGAGGGGTGGCCCGTGTGTAGAATCAGATTTTCTTGATTTCTTTTGTTACTTTTCTTGATCAAGCAAGAAAAGTAAAATAAAATAAACTATTTTTAACCTATGAAAATCATCTCTGTTGTAGGTGCTCGCCCCAACTTCATGAAAATAGCTCCATTCAACAGAGCTATTGAAAAACATAATGCACATGTCAGTTCGCCCTTCGACTCCGCTCAGGGTGACAACAAA
This sequence comes from Sphingobacteriaceae bacterium, assembly GCA_046345155.1. GTDB lineage: Bacteria > Bacteroidota > Bacteroidia > B-17B0 > Aurantibacillaceae > Aurantibacillus. Next base: position 305,014 of record JBKDKI010000063.1, on the reverse strand, counting down.
TTGATAGAACACATCCTTGTGCACACCGGGCAGCATTACGACAGCCGAATGAGCGACAGTTTTTTTAAAGACCTTGGTATACCCGAACCACACATCAATTTAGAGATAGGCTCTGGCACCCACGCCGAACAAGTTGGCCAAACCATGATAGGCTTTGAAAAAGTATTGAAACAAGAAAGACCCGATTGGGTGGTTGTGGTAGGTGATGTGAATGCAACACTGGCCTGTTCAGTAACGGCGAAAAAGGAAGGTATCAAGTGTTGCCATATTGAGGCCGGATTGCGCTCGGGTGACATGAATATGCCGGAAGAAATTAATCGACTGGTTACCGATCGTTTATCTGATCTCTTACTAACACCTGATACCATTTCATCTGACAACCTGCGTAAAGAAGGTGTATCGGAGAACAAAATAAAATTTGTTGGCAACGTGATGATCGATACCCTGGAATATAATAGAGAGAAAGCATCAGCTTTAAATACCTTTCAAATTCTTTCACAAAATGTTCTGGAAGATCAAAACGAAAAACTAAAACAATTTGAACACATCAAGGAGTTTGGTTTAATAACCATGCACCGCCCAAGTAATGTAGATGTGAAGGAGATATTTTCAGCGATCATCAATTGGTTCGTAAATGATGCTTCTAATAAAGTACCTTTCATTTGGCCCATTCATCCACGCACGGTAAAGCAAGCCAAGGAGTTTGGAATTTGGGAGCAATTAATAAAATGTGAACACATACTTCTCCTCCATCCTATTGGTTATTTAGAGATGCTGCGTTTGAACATGCAGGCCAAGGTGATGTTAACCGATAGCGGCGGTTTACAGGAAGAGTGTTGTGTGTTGGGTACACCTTTTTTAACCCTGCGTTGGAATACCGAACGCCCTGTAACATTATTAGAACATGGCGGAGCCGGTTATTTGGTAGGAAACAACATTACCAACATCAAACGCGATTTCGAAAAACTATTAACGGAGACCCGTCAACCCAAACGCCCCGAATTATGGGATGGCCATGCCGCCGAACGCTGCGTTGCCGCAATTTTGAATTATAAGTGATGTCTATTGTGTTTTGTCACTTCGAGTGATGCGAAGAATGAGCATCATATCGAGAAGTTACTTCGCCCTTTAAGTAAAACTCTGTAGAGTGACATTTCTGGTTTGTAGTTTCGAGTTTGTGGTTTATTCCATCTACTTCTTACTCCTTATACTTTCAACTTATACTTTCAACTTATACTTCCCTCTTCCCTTCTGAGTGTTTAACTATCCTGTTCCTCCCCCGCCCTGAGGGCACCCCCTCCAAAGGGGGAATTTCTTTTTGGTACGAAATTAGTTTTTATGTTATAGACTTCTCCTTACTCCTTATACTATCTTCTTATACTATCTCCCTTTTCTCCGTGTTCTCCGTGTTTAAAACATTGCGTCCTTTGCGACTTCTTCGCGTCCTTTGCGGTTTCTGCCTCTATGATCACACTTCTAACTTCTTAAATCTAACTTCTCCTTACTCCTTATACTAACTCCTTATGCTTCCCTCTTCCCTTCTCCGTGTTTAACTATCCTGTTCCTCCCCCGCCCTCAGGGCACCCCCTCCAAAGGGGGAATTTCTTTTTGGTACGAAATTAGTTTTTATCTTATAGACTTCTCCTTACTCCTTATACTATCTTCTTATACTATCTCCCTTTTCTCCGTGCCCTCCGTGTTAAAACATTGCATCCGCCGCGGCGGATCTGTGGTTCCTGCCTCCATGTCTCGATACACCTCCTTCGTCGGCACTCGACATGACAACTTTTTAACTCTTCCTGCAAATCTGTAATCTGAAATCTGCAATTTAAAATCTTCCTAAAACAAAAAATCCCGCCGAAGCGGGATCTATCAAAAAAAATATTCAAAATTACTTATCGCCTAAGTTACGTTTCTTTGAAAGTAATTTATAAACCAAAGCTACAGAGTAATGTGTGTAATTCGACTTAGCGCCGCCTTTCATTACAAATTTGCCTACACCTTGTAAATTCAATCCGAAACCTTTATAGATCCAAAAATTACAACCTAAACCAAGATTATTGTTTCCGGTGAATTTATTTACAGCCAAACTACGTTGCGTGAAACCAACACCTGCCGTAACATAAGGATCGAACCAACCTTGGTGTTTTGACCAATGACTGAAAGCGAACTTAGCGTTGAAATCGCCACCAAAATAAATACCGGCTTTGGTAATGGAAACCTTATCTAAAATGGTACCAACTTTATACTGATTAAATGCTAATTCAGTTTGAAAGCTCCATCCTTTTTGAAAATACCCATCAACGGTAATACGTGTTGGATAGGGAGCGTAATTCCATGTTTTGGTATCAAAGGGAAAACTTAATTCCTTACCACCGTCTTGCACATTGTGCGCGCTTAAACCGAAGGTCCATGCAGTACCTTTGATCTTACGCATGAACTCTTGCGAGAATGCTTGGTTGGCAATAACAGTGAAAGCTAAAAAAATAAAAATTCTTTTCATAATTAATTATCGGATTAACGACGACCGCCTTTGTTTACAAATTTATAACGCTTACCTAATTTACCCGGACGAGAGCCGCGGCCACCTTCCAGTTTATAGATCACACCAACTGAATGATGCAAGTAGTTAGATGTACCTTCGATCATTGAGAATTTAGCCATTGTTTGTAAGTTGAAACCTAAGTTCTCATAGATCCAGAAGTTTGAACCTAATCCCATGTTTGCATTTACTGAATTTGGTTTGCTTGCGCCACTTCTCATGGTATAACCGTAACCGCCAATAACATAAGGATCCCACCAGTTTGTTTGGCCGATCACTTCATTCAGGTCATATTTCACATGCATATCTGCCGAGAAAAATGTCCATGTACTTGTCATTACTTCATCATTAATATCCTTAGTTACTTTGTATTGATTATAAGCAAACTCAGCCTGAAAACTGAAGCCACTTTGGTAGTAACCATCAACAGTTAAGCGAGCAGGATAGGCTAAAAAATTCCACGACTTATTAACGTTGAATAATTGTTTGAAAGGCTCTCCATCATCATCCACTACATGACCGCTGATACCAAAGGTCCATGGTGTTTTGGTGATCAAACGTTTAAAGCCGCCACCTGTTGCAGTGCTTTTGTTTGATGAACGTGTTTTAACTTGCGCTGTTGCTAAACCACCAAAGGCTAACATCAACACAATAACTAAACTTAATTTTATATGTTTCATAAATATAATTTCAATACAAGTCTTATAAAGACCTACAATTATACAAAAAGCAAGTTAAACCTGCAAGAAATTTAAGAAAGAAATGTCTTCCTATCACCATCTCAATAAATTGATTTTCAGCAACTTAAAAACAATGTTAAAAACCCGTTCAAAACCTGTTCGTTTCCTGTTGGCTTTCTGTTAGTTGGGGGTTGAGAGTTTGAGGTTTCGGGTTTATAGTTTCGAGTTTGGGGTTGAGGGGTTAAGTTTCGGGTTTATAGTTTGTTGTTTCGAGTTTGGGGTTTAGGATGAAGTTTCGGGTTTCGGGTTTCGAGTTTGGGGTTGGGATGAAGTTTCCAGTTTATAGTTTGATGTTTCGGGTTTGGGGTTGGGATGAAGTTTCGGGTTTAGGGTTTCGAGTTTTTGGTTTCAGGTTTGAGGTTTTTGGTTTGGGGTTAAGGGTGGAGGGTTTCGAGTTTGGCGTTTGATGTTTGTAGTTTGTAGTTTGTAGTTTGTAGTTAATTAGATCATTTACTACCTCCTTATACTTACTCCTTATACTTCCTTTCCCAACTTTCCAACTTGCCAACTTTCTAACTTCCTCCCCTTCTCCGTGTTCCCCGTGTTTCATTTACCTTTCCAACTTTGCGTCTTCGTGGCTGTTCTCGATACACCTCCTTCGTCGGCACTCGAACTGACACTTTCTCCGTGTCCTCCGTGTTTAAAAAATATACTTCAAGAGTAAGATTGCTTCGCTGCGCTCGCAATGACGGAACTTACCCTTTGTTTACTCTGCGACTTCTTCGCGTCCTTTGCGGTTTCTGCCTCTATGTCTCGATACACCTCCTTCGTCGGCACTCGACATGACGAGTCAGTTACTTCGTACTTCTAACTTCTTAAATCTAACTTCTCCTTACTCCTTATACTATCTCCTTATACTTTCTTCTTCTTTTTCTACGAGCTCTCCGTGTTTTAACTATCCTATTCCTCCCCCGCCCTATGGGCAAAAATCTAATGGGGAAAGTATTTAAACTGTTTGGATGATTTTTCTAATAATTACGTGCGCTGGCCTGCCTATGCGTGTTAGGCGAGTAGCTTGTGCGAAGAATCGCATAGGCTTGATCTTTTTGTTTCTTTTTGTATCAAGACAAAAAGAAAAATATAAATAATTTGTTTAAAGGGTCATACACCTAGTCATGTTTCATTGATAGGAATCATTACTCTCATACTTTCTCAACTTTGCGTCCGCCGCGGCGGATCTGCGACTTCTTCGCGTCCTTTGCGGTTTCTGCCTCTATATCTCGAGACACCCAATCTGCAATCTGCAATTTGTAATCTGCAATCAATCCCTCCTTACTCCTTATACTTCAACCACAATCTGTAATTTGTAATCTGCAATCTGCAATTATCTCCCAAATTCCTTATCTTCATTTCATGAAACACATTTTCTATATTCTATTCATTAACTTCCTCCTATCCTGTTCCGAAGCACCTCCTGCCGTGCCTGAACAAAAACAGGATTTCTGCTCACAAATTCATCGCGACAGTTCCACCTCCTTAAGTGCAGAGCTTGCGCCCTTGCGCGATTCCATGGAACACAAAACCGGCGTTTACATTTTGGAAGATGGCGGCACATCCATGATCGCAAGAGCCTGGTTAAGCGAATACGCTGAAAAAACTATTGATATTCAGTATTTCATTTTCTCAACCGATAATGTGGGATTAATTGCCTGCGATTACCTGGTGCGCGCGGCAAACAGAGGCGTTAAGGTGCGCATACTGGTGGATGATATAATGGTAGATGCCGGTTCGCATGAAATTTTAACCCTCGATTCGCATGAGAATATTGAGATAAAAGTATACAACCCCGGAACCAATCTTGGAAAAAATATTTTCTCCAAAATAAATAAACTAAGCTCCGATTTCAGAGGTGCCAACCAACGCATGCACAACAAAACTTTTACGGTTGATAAGCAAATAGTGATAACAGGTGGGAGAAATATTGCCGATGAATATTTTGATTACGATCATGAATACAATTTCCGCGACCGCGATGTGATCTTATTTGGCAAAGCTTCCACCCAGATCAACACTTCATTTGAACAGTTCTGGACCAGTGGTTTAAGTTTGCCGGTTGCCGAATTAATTTCCGACACAAGCGTTCATTCAACCGACGCAACACGTTTTGATCGTTTACACCAATATGCCTGCAATCCCGAAAATTTTTGGCCACAGGTGCGTGAACGCATTACTCAACTTCCTAAAGCATTTAAACAAATTTGTAATTCGGGCGAATTGGTTTGGACCGATTCTGTTCTCTTTGTATCTGATATTCCGGGGAAGAACGATGGCTCGAAAGACCTTGCCGGTGGCGGATTAACAACATCTGCTTTAATGGCCTTGGTGAAAAATGCTAAAAAAAGTATAGCCATACAATCGCCCTACCTGATTACAACCGAACTTGGTAATTCGCTTTTCAGAGAAGCGGTAAAGCGTGGCGTGAACGTTCGCATTTTAACCAACAGTCTTGCTTCTACTGATAATTTAAAGGCGTTCAGCGGTTATCAAAAAGGTCGCCTCGAACTTTTAAAAACAGGTGTGCGCATTTTTGAATTTAAACCCGATGCAAAAGAACGTTACAAAAAAATGACAGGTGCATTACAAAAAGAAATTAACTACACGCCTATTTTTGGTTTACACGCCAAGAGCATGGTTATTGATAATGATATTACGGTTATTGGCACATTTAACCTTGATCCGCGCAGTGCGAATTTAAATACGGAATGCGTGACGGTTATACGGTCGAAGAAAATTTCAGAAGGTGTTTTAAAAGGAATGGAAATTGAATTTAATGCCGATAACGCCTGGGAAACAACTCTTACCTTTAACCCGGATGCGGAAGCCGGCGTAAAAAAGAACATCAAATCTTTTTCACGCCGCATTGTACCTAAAGGCATTTTATAAGTGCGCTGATTTTCCTTTCTTCATTACAACCCGATAACTATCGTTCGTTGCGTTTGCCACGGCGGACAATCTAAAACAATGCGTATCATCCTTCGACTCCGCTCAGGATGACATGTCACACTGAGCGGAGTCGAAGTGCAACATGAGATCCAATTATTTTCATCCCTGTTAATAGTTGTCAGACTTCATACCCTCCGTGTTTCTGTCTTTCTAATCCTCCCCCGCCCTGAGGGCACCCCCTCCAAAGGGGGAATTTCTTTTTGGTATTAAAATTATTTTTTCATAAAGACTTCTCCTTACTCCTTATACTATCTCCTTATACTTCCAACTTCCCTTCACCGTGTTTCCGTGTTTCAAAACTTCGCGCACTCTGCGACTTCTTCGCGTCCTTTGCGGTTCCTGCCTCTTTAACAATCTCCTTCAATCTGTAATTTGTAATCTCATCCAACTTTCAAACTTGCGAACTTTATAATTCCTACCCTCCTTACTCCTTATACTATCTCCTTTTACTTTCAACTTCCCTTCCCCGTGTCCGATAGCTATCGGACCTCCGTGTTTATTTACCTTCGCGTTCTTTGCGTCTTAGTGGCTATCCTTCGACTCCGCTCAGGATGACATTACCTCCGTGTCCTCCGTGTTTAAAAACATCGTTTCTTAGCGGCTCCGCCGCGGCGGAGTGGTTAATAAACCTCCGTGCCCTCCGTGTTTAAAAAAAACGTCCCTGACTTTTGTCAGAAATTGTAACCGTAAATTATAATAACTTCGTTGTATTATGAGCAACAGATTAGATACCGAAACACAATTTTACAACAACCTGGCAAAATTATTTTATGCCGTTTTGTTATGTGATAAAAATTTAAGTGAATCGGAGATAAAAAATTTAAGTACCAGCATTCATGGTGATTTTATACGCGCTAATGAAAAGAATTATTTAAGCACACTTGAAGGGGTAACACTTATTGAAAAACATTTTGGTGAACTGGTGACCCACGCTGCCGATCCGTTTGAATGTCTTAATGATTTTAAAGAATTCATGAAACAACACTACCGGATTTTTACGCCGGGCATAAAAAGTAAGTTGTGGGAAGTAATAAATTCATTAGCTTTGAGCGTTGGCGGAAAGAATAAGAATGAACTTATTGTGTTGAATGAAATTAGTATGCTTTTTAAATAAATATTATGAACAGAATTATAGTTACCACCGATTTTTCAATTAACTCCAAGGCCGGAATGCGCTTTGCATTTCAATTAGCTAAACAATCGGGATGTGAGATCACTTTTTTGCATAGCATTGAAATTTTAAAACCAACTTCATGGAGCGATAAAAAATTCAAGGAGTATGCAAATGGTGAAATTGAGAAGAATACAAACCATTTAAAGAAGTTTGTTGAAGACGTTGTAAGTGAATTAGGGATCAGACCAAAACCATATAAACTGGAAGTGATCATTGGAATGAATGTGAGCGACCTGGTAATGGATCATGCTAAAAAATTAAAAGCCGATTATATTTGTTTGAGCACACGCGGAGCCGGCGCTGTTCAAAAACTTTTTGGTACACACTCCTCTTATTTGATCAATCACTCACCTATTCCGGTAATTGTTGTACCTGAGCATTACCACACACATCCGATAAAAACTGTTTGGTATTCGTGTGATATGGAAAATGTTGCAGCTGAAGTTAAAGTGGTTGAAAATTTTGCAACAGCCATAAAAGGAAAAGTACAACTGAACCATTACAACTATCTGTTGGATGATAAACTTACAAAAACCAAACTGGAAGGTATTCTAAAGAAATACAAGTCGGCAAAAACCGCCATTAAACTCCGCAAATTAAATCTTGATCACTCTTTGGTGCACACCATTGAGAATGATATTAAGAACGAACACCCTTCTATTGTTGCCTTATTTACAAAACAAAACCGCAATTGGTTCAGCCGTTTCTTTTTAGGAAGCAACAGTGCCGAACTAAGTTTTGCTACTCACACACCGCTTGTTGTTTTCCGAAAAAAAGGAAAATAAAAAGGCGTGATGAAAGTCATTTTTAATTAGGTTAACATGGTTTACCTTAGTGTTGGTAGTATTACCAAACAACGTTTAACTATTAAAACAATTAATTATGGCAAATCAAATTGGTGTATGGCTCGATGGCACAAAAGCTGTTGTTGTGAAGCCGGTAACAGGAACAATTACTGAAGTTTTAGCGAATATTGACAACAAAGTGCATCATGCGAATGAAGGCAAAAGAACTGCTTTGGTGAGAGGTCAGCGTGTGAATATGGAAAAGAAATTTGATGAACGTAAAAAACATCAAACCCATGATTATTTGAAAGATGTGATGGCTGAACTGAAAGCTGCCGACGAGATCTATGTATTTGGTCCGGCTAAAATGAAAACCAATTTAAAGGCCGAGATATTAAAAGATAAAATTTTAAAGAACAAATTAAGGGGTGTTGAAAGTGCCGATAGCCTTACAAACAACCAAATAGTTGCGGCAGTTAAAAAATACTTTTCATTAGAAAAAAAGATACCTGCAAAATCGGCCATTAAACGCGCTGTTGCCAAAAAAGAAGCTGCAAAAAAGTTGGCTCCTAAAAAAGCGCCTGCTAAAAAGAAAAACAACAGGTAATTGCTTACCTTTGTTTTGTAAATGACAAAGGGAAAAATATATTTTCAGGAAACACAACGGTTCAAACAAATTTGGATCTGGCTTTTATTAATTGGTATTAATGCCCAATTTATTTTTGCTATCGTATATCAGGTTATGCTTGGGCATCCCTTTGGTAATAACCCCATGAGTAATATGGGCGTGCTCATTAGTTTTATCATTTCCTTACTGTTATCGCTTTTGTTTTTTTCGTTGCGCTTAGATACTGTAATTGACGAAAAAGGGATCTATGTTCGCTTTTTTCCCTTCCACAAACAAGCGATCCTGTATTCGCGCGACAGAATAAAAAATGCCTATGTTCGCACCTACAAACCCATACGTGAATTTGGCGGCTGGGGCCTAAGAGGCGGTGCCTATAACGTTTCGGGAAATAAAGGTTTGCAACTAGAATTTAAAGATGGCGGCAAGTTTTTAATTGGCACCAATCAACCGGAAAAAATGCAGGAAGCGATAAACGAATTTTTAAAAGGATCTTAATTCTTTATCAATTTTAAATGCGCGCTTTGCTCACCATTTGAAAGCGTAACAAAATAAATACCGGGCACCCATTCAGCTGCATCAATTGTTATATGATCCTGCAACATCACTTGTTTTTCTTCAATTACTTTTCCTGTAATGCTCGTGATGCAATACCTTACATTTTCCTGCTTTTCCTGATGATAGATCAGATGGAATTGCTCTTTAGATGGGTTTGGATGAACTGAAATTGAATTACTGAAATTAAAATTCTGCTCATGTAAAGCTGTAACAGCTGTCCAGATGCTATCTGCCCAGTTCGGATGATCAATGAACGGATTTCTGTTATTCTGATACAAGTAGTAAATTGAATCGTTACGCGCAATTTCCTTTGCACTCACCGGATCCTGATGATGCCATTGCATTAACACATTTAATTGCCAAGGCAAAATAGTTGCCTTATTGGTTGCATCCGATGTTCCCCAGGCACCGTCTTCGCCGGTATAACGTGTGGTCATGTAAAAATAACTACGCGCCACATCGCCTTTAAACTCGTTAATGGGTTCAAAAACGGTTTGGCTGTATCCTGTATTGGTGCAAGGTCCAAGTTTTCCACCATTTTGACTCACATAACTCACGGTGCCAACATTTCCGTAAGGATAATTTGATCGGCGATTGTTCACATAACCATCCGTTGGGTAAATATGAAACATATCTGAATCAGGACCCGAAGTACTATTGAACCAACTTTGTGGCCAACTGTGCTCACGGTTATAACAATCACTTTCGGCCGAATAGCTGCCGCATTGATTGGTTACAAACGTAAACTCGTAAGGCTGCGGTCCGCTTGGATTAAAACTGTAAATATCAAATACCTTCCCGTTCGGTTTTCTATCTGTTTTTTGAAAGGCGGTCCATAAACCACTATAGGTAATTACGGTATGATTTTTAATGATGTTATATAAAGCAGTTTTTAAATTATTGCCGGTTAAGCCAACAGCCGAATTATAATAGCCCGGCGGTATTTGGGCAAATACAATAATTGGGATACAAAAGAGCGTGAGTAAAATACGTTTCATACCTGCAAAAATAAACTAAATAGTGGCTTACTGGGCTGCGCTTTATTAAATTATCGTGAACAATTTAATTATTTGAAAGAGCGCAACCATTTCATGGCTTCGGCCTCATCCGTAAAAACTTTCATGGGATGATTTGAATGTGATGCGCTCACTTTTAAATAAAAGGAGGCAATGATGCGTTGATGTAGTTCTTTAACCAAAATGGCCTCTGCCTTTTTTAAGGAATATTCGGCTATGTATTTTTTTGCTTCTTTGGAAAGATCATGCATCGATCGGCGAGCATCTATCAAAACAGGAACATACTGTTTGTTGGTCAGTTTTTCTGCCGCTGCCACCTGCGCTTTTGCTTCTTCCAGATCAATTTCAATATCGTTGTTCTTAAAAGTAACAATTAATATCCCATCGGTTGATAATGAAAAAGTTGCAGTATTTGTTTCAATTTGCACATAACAAGATAATTAAACACTGTTAATTACACAAATTCATCGTGTATTTTAACACTTTAATCGGTTTAATATGGCTATTTATCTGCCTTGAAATCCTTTTAACACCGCTTCTAATTCAGCTTGATGGATTTTTTTCTCCTCAAAAAAAGTTTGCGTACGCTTTTTTAAGGTGATAAATGTTGCCGGTATGGCCCCTGTCCAACGTTTATCGATCTTATCTATAAAATCATTTCCGTTTACCTCATCCAATAACACACACTCTGTTTTGTAATTGTTTTTTTGTAAGAACGGATTAACCTTTTTATTTTTTTCTTCCTTAAAATCTAAACTCACCAACAAAACCTTTACTTTTTCTTTTGCATGTGCTTTTGAGAAGGCCTCAAACTCAGGTAACTCTTGCACACAAGGCTTGCACCAGGTTGCCCAAAAATTTACAACATAAATTGTATCACTTCCGTTATCAATTCGCTTTAATAGATCGTCTATTTTATATACGGCACTTACTTGCTGCGAAAAAGCAACAAAACCTATCAATAAAAAACTAAGGATGCTGCTTATTCTTATGGTCATATTCTTTAAATAACGTTTTAATATCTGTAATTAACCTACTCACTTCAACACTATCCGTTCCATCATAAAACCCTCTGATGTGCTTATCCTTATCTATCAAGGCAAAATTTTGTGTATGAATAAAATCTTCTTCTCCTCCATCACCTTCTTCTGCATTCAACAAGTAACTTTTACGGGCCATTTCATATAATTCCTTTTTATCGCCGGTAACAAACAACCACTTGCGATCGTTTACACCGTATTTTGCTGCATGCATAGCTAACTGCGCCACCGTGTCTGTTTCGGGGTCAACCGTATGCGACAGGATCAAAAAATCTTCTCTATCCTTAAATGCTTTATGCACGCGCGTTAACTCCGTATTCATTATTGGGCAGATACTTTTACAGGTTGTAAAAAAATAATCTACCACGTAAACTTTTCCTTCCACATCTTTGTTGCTCACCTGTTTGTTATACTGATCGATAAATGAAAACTTACCAACCGAATGAAACACCGTATCTTTTGTGGTGCCATAGGTTTTTGGTCCGAAATACGGTAATAGCCTCAAGGGCTTATCTTCTTTTTTATCTAACAGATACCAGGCACCAAAAATACCAAGCACTAAAACAAACAGTGCAATTAAAACAGTTCTCATATTCATAATACAAAGGTAATTACTAAATTTACTCATGGCAATTTTTAATGGTAAGAAAAACAACGAAACTGAAATTGGATTTGGTAGCAAAAACTACCGCGATTCTGTTCGTTTTTTAAATAGCGACGGATCGGTAAATGTGCTGCGTACCGGACTAGGAAGGCTTAACAACATTGATATATATCACTGGCTGATAAACATTTCGCTTAAAAAGTTCATTTTTATTGTAATTACCTTTTATGCAGCAATTAACATTTTTTTTGCATCCATTTATTTTTACCTGGGCGCCGATCAGTTTGGCGGTATAACCTCGGTTTCTGCTGCCGATCAGTACCTCGACCTCATCTATTTCAGCTCTCAAACCATTACTACCGTTGGATACGGACATGTTTACCCGGTTGGACATTTAGCCAGTACCATTGCTTCCATACAATCTTTACTTGGTTTAATGATATTTGCCATTATTACCGGTGTTTTGTTTGGTCGTTTCTCTCGCCCAAAAGACGCGCTTTTATACAGCGATCGCATTTTAATTGCACCTTACCGCGATATGACCGGTTTAATGTTTAGGGTTGCCAATAAAAAACAATTTGAACTGATAGAGAATGAAGCCAAGGTGGTTTTAACCATTAAGAATCCTGAAACCAATAAGCGCGAGTTTTATAATTTAACCTTAGAGATTGATCGCATTAATTTTTTAGCGCTGAGCTGGACCATTGTGCACCCCATTGATGAAAAAAGTCCGATCTTTGGCCTTAGCATCGAAGAACTCAATAAACGCGACGTGGAAGTGATCATTTTGATCAAAGGCGTTAACGACACCTTTTCATCCTCTGTATACTCGCGTCATTCCTATAAAGCCAGCCAATTTAAGGAAAAGGCCAAGTTTGTACCACTTAAGCAGGATGTTGATGTACGCGGAAAAGTGATCATTTCGGTAAGCGATATTCATTTACATGAGAGCGTTTAGCTTGTTAAAAATTCTTAACCTGCACTTTGGCATTCCATTTGTATTACTAAATTTGTTAACCTAGCTAAAAACCATGATGAAACAACTTTTCATAAAAGCCTTCTTATTTATCGGCGCATTATCTTTTGCGCAAAAACCCTTTACATTTACAATTAACGGGGAGATAACAAAATACACCAAACCTTATATCTATTTGCACCACAAATGGGATAATAAGGATCATACCGACTCCATAAAAATAAAGGATGGTAAATTTACCTTTACCGGAAAAAGTGCAGAGCCTAACATGTATTGGTTTAATACCGAGTACAACCTGAACTTTATGCCAAGCTATATTTTCTTTGTTGATCCGGGAAAAATTTCGGTAAAATTAAAAGGTGATTCAATTTTTAATTCCACTGCACAAGGTGGTCCTACTTTAAAAGATCATATGGAATATCAAGTATTGATCAATGGTTTTGTTACGCAACAAATGAACCTGCAAAACGAATACAACGTAGCACAGCAAAGTGGCAATTACGATAAGGTAAATGAGATCAACTCAAAATATCAGGAACTAAACAAATCATACATCGAAGGATTGAAGGGATTTGTGAAATCACATCCGAAATCTGCCGTGAGTGGTTTTGTAATTTATCGCGACCTCAACAATCCAAACATCCCAATTGAACATTCAATTGAAGCAGCATCCTACTTGGATAAAGATTTCTTAAAGACCAAATTTGGAAAACTGGCAACGGAACGTGTTGATCTGATGAAAGGTTCAACCATTGGAAATGTTGCTACCGATTTTACGCAAAATGATGTGAACGACAAGCCTGTAAAATTATCGAGTTTACGTGGAAAATATGTTCTGGTTGATTTTTGGGCAAGCTGGTGTGGTCCGTGTCGCATGGAAAACCCAAATGTGGTGATGGCATACAATAAATTTAAAGATAAAGGGTTTACTGTTTTAGGCGTTTCATACGATCAGGATAAAAGCAGATGGTTAGCTGCCATTGAAAAAGATAACTTAACCTGGACGCATGTGAGCGACTTGAAAGGATGGGGTAATGAAACAGCACGATTATTCAACATCAGCGGGATACCTGCTAATTTATTGTTGGATAAGGATGGGAAAATTATTGCGAAAAACCTGAGAGGTGCCGCATTGGAAGAAAAACTAAATGAAGTATTGAAATAATAATTTGTTATTGAATTAAATGATAAATTTGTCGACCACTATGAAAAAGAATCTATTAAATGTATCTGTTCTGTTTGCAATTGCCATTAGCGCAAATGCACAGGAACCAGTTGTAATGACCGTTAATGATAAACCGGTTACTAAGTCTGAATTTGAGGCTGTTTTTAACAAGAACAACACCAAAGAAACCACCAATTCAAAATCGGTTAAAGAATACGCCGACCTTTACGCTTTGTTTAAAATGAAAGTTTTAGAAGCTGAGAGTCTAGGCCTGGATACCTTAACATCTTTTAAAAACGAATTGAATGGTTACCGCAAGCAATTAGCATCGCCATACCTTACTGATAAGAACACGAATGAGAACTTATTGACTGAAGCATACGAGCGTTTAAAAACGGAAGTAAAAGCAAGTCATATTTTAATTCGTGTTGATGAATCGGGTTTACCAAAAGACACATTGGAGGGCTGGACAAGAGCTAACTTAATTCGTAACGCTTTACTTGGTAAAAATCCAACCTCAGCACAAATTGCAGAATACGATAAATTATTGAAGAACTCAACCGAGATCCAATCGTTATTCCGCAAAAAAGATAGCACCATTTACAAATTAAAGATCAATTCAATTAAGAACCTTGCTGCAAATGCTGGTAAAAATCCGGATAAATTTTTAGCCTTAGCACCTGTTACAAGTGATGATCCATCGGTTGTAGATAACAAAGGTGATTTGAGTTATTTCTCAGCATTGGATATGGTTTACCCTTTTGAGAACGCGGCCTATAACACAAAAGTTGGTGAAATTAGCCCGATCGTTAGAACCCGTTTTGGATACCATGTTGTAAAAGTTTACGACAAGCGCCCAAGCAGAGGTGAGATATTGGTTTCACACATTATGGTGAAAATACCAAAAGAAGGAACTGCACAGGATAAAGCAAATGCAGAAACCAAAATAAAAGAACTACACACAAAATTAAAGGCAGGCGATAAATTTGAAGATCTTGCTCGCCAATTTAGTGATGATAAACAAACTGCTGAAATTGGTGGTCAGTTACAACCATTTAAAAGCGGCCGTTTCCCAAAATCATTTGAAGAAGCTGCTTTTGGATTAAAGAACAATAACGATTTTAGCGAACCGGTTGAAACACCTTACGGCTGGCATATTATTAAACGCGTTGATAAAAAAGATGTTCCAGCATTTGAGGATATGAAGAGTGAATTAAAATCACGTATCAGCAGAGATTCGCGTTCACAAATGGGCCGCACTGCATTAATTGAGCGTGTTAAAAAAGAGAACAACTTCAAAGAAAACTTAAAGAACCGTGATGAGTTTAAAAAGATCATGGACTCTACTTACCTGAAAGCTACCTGGAGTGCCGATAGAGCAAAAGCATTTGGCAACAAGGAGATATTTAACTTAGGTGGTAAATCATATACACAAAATGATTTTGCAAAATATCTTGAGAAACAAATGACCATCAGAACACAGGATGATGCGTTTGAAGTAATGAAGCCTATTTACAAAACCTGGGTTGAAGAAACAATTGTAGCTTTTGAAGATGCGCAATTAGAGAAGAAATATACCGAGTTCAGAAACTTGGTACGTGAATACCGCGAAGGCATTTTATTGTTTGACCTAACCGATCAAAAGGTTTGGAGTAAAGCAGTTAGAGATACATCAGGACTAAAGAAATACTATGAAGATCACAAAACATCTTACATGTGGGATGAGCGTGCAGATGTAACCATTTACAAATGTCAAACAGCTGCCATTGCAAAAGATGTAAGAAAAATGATGGCTGCTAAAAAAACAGATAAAGAAATTCAGGATGCAGTTAACAAAACATCGCAATTGAATTTATCAATTGACAACATTATGTACCTTAAAGGTGAGAACAAGAATGTTGATGATAACTGGAAAGTTGGATTGGTAGCTAAGGATATTGAAGATACGAACGAGAAGAAATTCTTAGTTATTAAAGTAAATAAGATATTGGCA
Organism: Sphingobacteriaceae bacterium; assembly: GCA_046345155.1. GTDB lineage: Bacteria > Bacteroidota > Bacteroidia > B-17B0 > Aurantibacillaceae > Aurantibacillus. The sequence continues at coordinate 288,853 of JBKDKI010000063.1, read as the reverse complement.
AAACAATCTAAAACATTGCCTGAGTGCCGTGGTATGGTTACTGCCGATTACCAAAACTATTTAGAGACAGAATGGTTGAATTACCTAAAAAACAAATACACCGTTAAAATTAACGATGACGTATTAAAAACCATCAAATAATTAAAAGGCCTCTATCAGAGGCCTTTTTTTATGACCACCTGTAAACAAAGCACAACCACTTACGTTATTACTTTAATAAGTAACCGCTTTTTCTTAACTTTAACGTATTAATGTTTAGGTATTTATATATCGTTTTACTCCTCATTTTTTTCAAGGATGTTACATCACAATGTTTGTCCTATTCAACAGATGTAGGTTTAAATTGTACTAACGGATATGTTACCTATAGTATCACTGTAACCAATGGTACAGGCCCGTACAGCTTTACCTATTCACCAAACGTTCCTAATACCACTTTCGGAAATGTTTCGGTAAGTACATTTTCTGCACCATTAACTGGTGTTAATGTTCTAATGTCAGATGCTAACAATTGTGGTAATTTAGCTCAATTAAATGTAACAGGAGGTACATTTAATTCATTGATGCTTGTTTCTACTACAAGTCCGTTTACACAAAGTATTACCTGCTTTGGCGCAAATAATGGCGCATTATCGTTAACGGTTACAGGCACCGGCATTCAAGCTCCGTTTTCATATTCTGTAAATGGCGTTTCATTACCTAGTAATACAATTACAAGTTTACCACCAGGCACCTACTCCATAACCGGACAAGATTCAAAAGGGTGCACAAGAACAAATACCTACACCATTGCCGAACCGGGCGATATCAGCAGCAGCACCACTACAAGTATATCTTGTTTTGGAAGTACTACAACGGCTGTCATTTCAACCACCGGAGGTATTGCGCCTTATTCCTACACAGTAAACGGCAATGCCATTACAGGTAATACCATTACGAATCTATCTGCCGGAACATATACCCTTCTTACCAAAGATGTAAATAATTGCACCAAAACAAACATCATAACAGTTAACCAACCGCCTGCTCCCCTATTTAATTTTAATATTACACAACCAACTTGCCCCACCAGCAGCAACGGTGCTTTAAGCGTATCTATTTCAAACATGAACTCGCCGTTTAGTTATACTTGGTCGGCACCAACAAACACCAACGCTTCACTAAGCAACATTCCAAAAGGTATTTATACACTTACCGTGAAAGATGCTTCCAATTGTTTAACCACCCGAACAGTTAATGTTTTACCAATTTCCAATATTCAAAACACCATCACTATTAAACCCGAAACATGCAGTGCTGCAGATGGCGGCGCTACCATTAATGTTACAGGTGGTGCATCGCCGCTTAACTACTCCATTAATACTTTTCCGGCGCAAACAGCATCAGTTTTTGCAGGTTTAAGCACGGGCATGCATACTTTAATTGTTACCGATGCCAATACTTGTTCGCTGGTAACAACATTTAGTGTTGGCAACACCAGTATGGTTACGCTCGCCATTATTTCACAAACCGATGTATTGTGTTACAACAATTGTGATGGCAAACTTATTTTAAATGTAAATAATGCCATCGCTCCTATCACATACAGTTTAACAGGCTTACCAAGTTTTAACTCCAACACTATAACAACTATTTGTGCCGGAACGTATACGATCAAAGCAACAGATGCCATTGGATGTTATGCAATTGCAACAGCTACCTTTTCAAATCCTGCACCATATAGTTTTTCGGTAAGTGGAACAAAAAACATTTGTGTAAGCCGAACGGCAACACTTAATTCATTTGTAAGTGGCGGAACAGCTCCTTACACATACAGCTGGATGCCCGGCGCGTTAAACACACCAACTATTCAGGTAACACCGGCCGGTACAACCATATACAGTTTAAATGTTTTTGATTCAAAAGGCTGTACCTTAAGTTCGCAGTTGCATACGGTAAGTGTAGCAGCTCCATTAACGGCATCGGTAAGCGCACAAAATGCAGGTATTTGTCCGGGTACCACCGCACAAATTACACCTTCCGTTTCCGGTGGTGATGGTAATTATACGTATTTATGGTTGCCGGGTAATATAACGGCGCCGAGTATCTTTATCTCCAACATCAGTATTCCTACATACTCGTTCATTGTTAGTGATGGATGCGGCAGTCCAACTTTCACAAAAGTTATCAACCTGCAAGTATTTCCAATTACGGTCCCTTCCTTTTCAGCCGATACAACTTATGGCTGCGAACCTTTGTGTGTTCAATTTAAAAACACCACACCCGGTTCTACAAATCATATCTGGAATTTTGGTGATAAGCCCTATGAACAAAATACAGAGAACCCTTTTTATTGTTACAATAGCAGCGGATCTTATCCGGTTAAATTAACACTAACCGATGCTAACGGTTGCAAATTCAACAACACCATTCCAAACTACATTAATGTGTTAGCGAAACCTCGTCCGAACTTTATTACACGGCCCGAGGTGTTAACCGATGATTTGGGTGAAGGAACGCTCCTAAATTCTAGCGCCAACAGCAACTCGGTTTACTGGTTCATCAATAATAATTATTATGGCAACACCTCTAATTTAAATGTCACGTTCAAAGAGGCCGATTGCTTTTTAGTAAAACTAATTGCAACCAACAACAGCGGATGTTACGATTCGTTATTACGAAATGTTTGTGTGAAGCCCGGCTTTAATTTTTACATGCCAAATACGTTTAGTCCGAATAACAACGGCGTAAATGATGTGCTATTACCATTTGGCCGCTCTTGGTTAAGCGAAAATTATTCATTTAAGATCTTTAACCGTTGGGGGCAGCTTGTGTTTCATACCAATACGATAAGCGAAGGATGGGATGGTAAAAGCAAGGGAACCCTGTGTCCGAATGATACCTATTTTTATATCGTTCAAATAACCGACTTTTATGACACCCAGCATGAGTTTAAAGGACACATTACCTTGTTAAGATAATTTTATTTTCATTTTTGAGTAATCCATCTGATTTACTACCTTTGTTTAAACTAATTCTAAATTAATGGGATCAACCAGTGTTTTAATTGCTGATAAGAACTTTTTAACCCGCATAGGGTTGGAGTTACTTGTTGGTGAATTAAAAGGTTTTGAGTTAGTGCCTTCTGTTTGCGGAGATAAGGCCGATTTGATCAGCCAGATTTCATTGAATAAACCTGATCTTGTTTTGGTAGATTTTCAATCGTTGGGCATGGATATTGCCGAGTTGAATAGTTTGACCAAAAATTACAAGAAGATAAATTTTATTGCCTTTAGCGACCTTCATAGCAAAAGCGAGATGAACTCTATTTTAAATTGCCGTGTAAATGGTTATTTATTAAAAGAGTGTGAAAAAGCAGAGATCATGGAGGCCATTAATGCCGCTATTAATGGAGAAAAGTTTGTGTGCGGTAAGATCATTTCTGTATTAACCGCAGAAAAAGAGATCAGTGCCAATAACACCTACATTAAAACCTTAAAATGTGACGGATTAGCGGTAACTGAAAGAGAGATCGAGATCATTGTTGAGATCTCCTTAGGTCTTTCAAACAAACAAATTGCCGATAAACTTCATTTAAGCACACATACGGTAAATACACATCGCAAAAACATTATGACCAAATTAGGGGTAAATAATACCGCCGGTATTGTGATGTTTGCCGTTAAAAACCAATTATTACAGACCAATTTCGAGATGTAATTTATTGCGCTGATTATCAGTTTATTAATTTATCAATCGCCTATTTTCTCATTAAATTCTTATCTTTGAAACTTTAAAATTCGAACATGACTTATTTAGATTTTGAGAAGCCAATACAAGATTTGGAGATTGAATTAGAGAAGTTGAAAGAAGTTGCTTCTAAAAGTAAAGTTGACCTAACTGACAAGATCAAAGAATTGGAAGGTCATATTCAAGACAAGATAAAAGAGATTTACAGCAACTTAACAGCCTGGCAAAAGGTTCAGGTGAGCCGTCATCCCGAGCGCCCTTACACCTTAGCATATATTGATCATGTGAGCAATAAATCATTTATTGAATTGCATGGCGACAGAACAGTTGGCGATGATAAGGCAATGGTTGGCGGCTTTGGTGAAATTGATGGCGAAACGGTAATGTTCATTGGTCAGCAAAAAGGTATCAATACCAAAATGCGTCAGATCCGTCGTTTTGGAATGGCAAACCCTGAGGGATACCGCAAAGCTTTACGTTTAATGAAATTGGCTGAAAAGTTCAATAAACCAATTGTAACATTTATTGATACGCCCGGTGCATATCCCGGATTAGAAGCGGAAGAGCGTGGACAAGGTGAAGCAATTGCTAAGAATTTATTGGAAATGGCCCAGTTAAAAGTGCCTGTTATTTGTATAATTATTGGCGAAGGCGCAAGTGGTGGTGCATTAGGAATAGGTATTGGCGATAAAGTGTTGATGTTAGAGAACACCTGGTATTCGGTTATTTCACCTGAATCATGTTCATCTATTTTATGGAGAAGTTGGAACTTTAAAGAAAAAGCTGCTGAAGCATTAAAGCTTACTGCAGGCGATATGAGCAAAAACGGATTAATTGATGGTGTTATACCTGAACCGGTTGGTGGTGCACATCGTAATCACGAACTGATATTTGAAACCGTTAAGCAAGAGATCAAAAAACATTTAAGCACATTAAAAAAATTAAACGCGGAAGATCGCATCAATCAGCGAATTGAAAAATTCTCATCGATGGGTGTGGTTCACGAATTAGAAGATTAATAAACAGATCAATTAAAACAAAAATAAAATGGCAGACACAGGCGATATTGGCGTAGGCTCAGTAATCAGATTCAACGGTGAATTAGTTCAAATAATGGAATACCAACACCGTACACCGGGTAACTTGCGTGCATTTTACCAGGCAAAAATGCGTAACTTAAAATCAGGTAAACAAACCGAAAACCGTTTCAGAAGCGGTGAGTTGGTTGATATTGTTCGCGTTGAATATAAAATGATGCAATATATTTATCCTGAAGGTGATTTTGCAGTAGTAATGGATACTGAAAATTATGAGCAGGTTCATATTCCAATGTTAATGTTTGGCGATTCAGCTAAATTCTTAAAAGAAGGCATGGAAGTGAAGGTTGTATTTGAAGAAGGTGAAACACCAATTTTAGCTGAGGCTCCAACTTTTATTGAAGCACAAATTACGTATGCAGAGCCGGGTGTTAAAGGCGATACAGCTACAAACACATTAAAGCCTGCAAAAATTGATACAGGAACGGAAGTGATGGTGCCTTTATTTGTGAATGAAGGCGACTGGATTAAAGTTGATACCAGAACCGGTGGATACGTTGAGCGTATCAAAAAATAATTTATAATAGAGATAGAAATAAAAAAGTCCACTTGAATATTCAGGTGGACTTTTTTTCTGCATGAAGATCTTATTCTTTGATCAGTTTTTTTACAACTTTATTTTTACCATTGTTAATGCTTAGCAGATAAACACCATTTTCAAGATTTGAAATTGGAATTACGTTTCTTTCAGAAATATTCATAACCGTCATAACCTTTGCCCCTAGCACATTATAAATTTCAATGTGAGTATTTGCGTTCACATTACTTACCTCAACCACAATTTGTTCTTTTGCCGGATTAGGATAAACCGAAAGCGCTATCGGCTGATCATTTGATTCGATGATGCCTACTCCACCGCAAGGCGACATAAAAAATGGTTCAATACCAAAGAAACCTAAGTTACCCGTTAATGGCGTTAACGATCCACCTGCCAAAGCTTGTGTTACATATAAAGTAGGTGAACTTGGTGCCGGCGTTGCACCTAATGGAAAATATCCCGGTGAAGCCGCAGGTTGCGCTAATCCAACATAATAAATTGTATTACCATTAATAACAGTTGGTGTAAATGTAAAGGTTTGAAACGTATTTAATTCACTGCCTGTTATAGCCAACGTATTAGACGTTGCTAAAATTGAACCGCTTGAATTGGCTAATACGGCATAAACCGAACGGCCTGCATTTGACACGCCGCTGCTAATGGCAATATCTGCGCCTGTAATAGTTTGAGTTGAAACATTTATAAACCGGCTGTAAATAATGCCGGAGCCTGTATTAAATCCTACACCGGAACTATAAGATGTTGGTGCAACACTCGCAGGAGCAGTTCCAATAAAATTACAGGTAACACTTTGAGTTAAGTTCACCGAATTATTACTGTTGTTTTGATCATTAGGTACCGAAACAGCAATATTACTGATTCCAAGAACGGTTGGGTTATACGCTGGGAAAACAACAGTTGTAAAAACACCGGCCGCTAAAGATGACACAGTTACTGCCGCTGTAAATGCATTTGTACCAATTACCGTTAGATCTACATTAATATTATTTAATGTTACATTACTGCCATTGAAAATGTTCGCGGTAATGGTATGCGTTGTTCCAGTAGTTTGCGATACTTTTCCGGGTGCATTTAATATTACTACAGATACTTCATTTGTATAAGTGTTTGGAGTTCCAAAACGAAACAACGGACGAAAGGTTGTTGTGGATAACGTATTTACTGCAGGAAGAATTGCAGAAACATTTGTTGCACCTGCTGTTACCGCTGAGTTGCTGTAAGCGCTGTAAACTGCATTATTCGGAGCGAACTGTGCACCCTTATATTCATAGGCTACAAAAAGTGAATTACCGGGAGTATAAGAAAAGTTTGAAGGAAAAGGAAAATCAACCACTGTAGCGGTATTACCCGTAGGTAAATTATACACACCATTAAATACCTGCGTCATACCAACAGTAGCGGTAGACCAGCTAGTGCCTAAGGTATATGAAGGGGAAGTTGTATTCAATAAATAAACGGTTAAGGTGCCATTTGCCGGTGCAGATACCAATGTGTTGGTCAAAACAAAACCAAAAGATGAGATACTGCTGGTTAAAGCAGTAAGTTCAGATGCCGGCACATGGTAACATGCTCTTAAACTGGTATGTGATGAATTACCATTAGGTGCACGTAAACCTGTTGTTGCATTTGCTGAGTTAGTTGCAGGTGCAGTTGTTATGATGTTTACCTGACCAAAATAGGTTAAGCTGAACAGCATTAAAGAAAGGAAGTATATTTTTTTCATTCAATTGTTTTTACTTCACTAAATTTAGGAAATATAATTTGATAAAATCAAACAGCACTAAAACAAAAAACCCCGCATAAAGCGGGGTTTTAAGAAATTTAAATTCAAACTTATTTATTGATGATCAATTTTGAAGTTGAACTCTCTTTACCATTGCTTACTCTTACGAAGTAAACACCTTTTGATAAAGACTCCGTATTTAATTCATTCTTCTCAGTTAAGTTAGTTCTAGTTAAAACAACTTGACCTAAAGCATTTAAAATTTGGATCTGAGTGTCTTTGTTTGCGTTGTTTAACATTACAACAACTTTGTCAGTTGCAGGGTTTGGATAAACAGCAAATTGGTTCTCGATGTTGTTCTCAGTTAAACCTACATTACAGATAGTAACAGAAACAGTCCAAGCTTTGTTATCAACTACAGTAGTACCAAAATAATCACTCATCTTTTGTAATTTAACGATCAATTGATCGTTTACGTTACCACTTGTAGCAACAGTGTACTGGTGAGTTGGAGACTCTTGGTAGCTAGTTGAAGCATCACCCCAGTTCCAAGTATAAACTGAATCAGCAGTGATAGTGATCGTGTTTGAGAATGGAGCCCACGATTTAGCAAACTTATTTAAGTTATACTGACGGTGTGAAGCGAAACCAGTTGTAGTGTTTACATAAGTAATTGATGAAGTGTTACAAACTGCAGCAACAGTACTGTTGTGGTTAGCAGTAAATGAATAAGTAACACGTGGAGCAACGATGAATTCGAAATCTGAACCAAAAGAAGCACCGTTGAATACGTTAGTTGTTTTAGCCCAAGTTGTACCAAATGTAGCACCAACACCTAAGATACCTAAACCTTCACCAAATTTCTCAGCAGAAGTTGCTGAAGAAGTTGCAGTTCTAGCGTTGTTCATGAACATACGGATAGTATCAGCATTGTTTGTAGATAAGTTACGCATAACGATAGCGTAATCACCAACAACTAATTGTGGAGCGCTAAAGTTACAACCGATGAATACACCTGAAGTAGATGTAGAAACACCAGTAGTACAAGAAGCAACAACAGCACCAGTTGGTAAACCAGCTGTAACGTTCCATAATGATAATTGTACAGGTACCGGAGATGAAGGAGCGTTAGACTGACGTAAAACGATTGCCTCAGCACCAGATACTAAAACATTTCCACCTGGGTTTAAAAACACAGCACCACCTGAGTTAATAGCATTAGGTGCAGTATAAGAAGGTGCATTTTTAAATGTATAGAAAGAGTTAGCGTTTGCTGGTGTATTTCTATATGAATGCTTGTTAAAGAAATACCATAAGGTATCAGTAACGATTGCATTTGCATTAGTCTTAGCAGCGAAGCTTGGACCATTGTTAGATTCTAAGATACGAGAAACCGGAGCCATTTCTCCTGCTTCTGCAGACAATTTTTGCGCTGAACCAATAGTTGTCATAGCTGCAGCTGCAATTAATGTTAGGTAGATTTTTTTCATTTTTAGTAATTTATTGGTTTGAATTTCAAATGTAATAAATTAAATAATCACTTTTTTTTCTTTTTTAGGTATTGTGAAAAAAAAATCCCTCTTCAGTTTGAAGAGGGATTTTAAATCATTTTAGAATGTTAAATTACTAAAGATCCACATCAACTTTTGCTAATGAATCGCTCATATATTCGCCATTCTTTAACTTATTTACGATCTTACTGAAACTTTCAATGGTGTATTTTACATCCTCCAATGTATGAACGGCAGTAGGGATCAATCGTAAAATGATCATTCCCTTTGGAATTACCGGATATGTTACCATTGAACAGAAGATACCAAAATTCTCACGAAGGTCTTTTACCATGTTGGTTGCTTCAGGTATACTTCCATTTAAATAAACAGGAGTAACAGGACTATTTGTGTCACCAATGTTAAAGCCTGCTTTTTGCAATCCGCTTTGTAAAGCACGCGTGATCTCCCAAAGTTTCTCTTTGCACTCCGGATGATTGCGCATTAATTCGATACGTTTTAAAGCACCTACAACTAAAGGCATAGGCAATGCTTTCGCGAAAATTTGCGAACGCATATTGTAACGTAAATACGTGATAATATTTTTATCGGCACTGATGAACCCTCCGATCAATGCAAATGATTTTGCGAATGTTCCAAAATAAACATCAATTCCATCCTGGCAACCTTGCTCTACGCCTGTTCCACCGCCATTAGCACCCATAGTTCCAATTCCGTGAGCATCGTCAACGAACATTCGGAACTGATACTTTTTCTTTAGGTCAACAATTTCCTTTAATTTACCTTGATCACCACGCATTCCGAAAACACCTTCCGTGATCAATAAAATTCCACCACCATTTGCTTCTGCAATTTTAGTAGCACGCTGTAATTGTTTTTCACAATCTGCAATATCGTTATGCTTAAATACAAAACGCTTACCAATATGTAAACGCATACCATCTAAAATACAAGCATGGCTCTCTGCATCATAAACAATAACATCATGGCGGTCAACCAATGAATCAATGGCACTAACCATCGCTTGATAACCAAAATTACAAAGGATGGTATCTTCTTTTTGAACAAATGCCGATAATTCTTTTTCTAATTGCTCATGCTTATCTGAATTACCACTCATCATACGCGCACCCATTGGTAACGCTAAACCGTATTGTGCCGAAGCATCAGCATCCGCTTTTCTAACTTCGGGATGATTAGCCAAACCTAAATAGTTATTTAAACTCCAGTTCAATAACTTCTTCCCTCTAAAGGTCATATACGGACCAATTTCTCCCTCTAATTTCGGGAAAGTAAAATACCCATGAGCTTCTTTTGAATGCTCACCAATTGGGCCCATATTATCGATCACTTTTTTAAAGATATCTCTCATTTTGTAAATTTTGAATGAAGTGCAAATGTATGATTTTTTGCGCTAAAATGCAAGAAACTATGCGGTTTCATTAACTCGAACATGTTATTAAGTTAACAACATTCACAAGGTTTTATAAACATAATTTTCGCGAATTTTGTGTACCTTCATTTGGTTGGAAAGTAATTACTGCATATTCAACGGTCATTTGGTTAGTTTATACGAGCCATTTATTTCCTTTCAAAACAGGGCCTTTAGGTATGGTGATGCGCTTTTTGAAAGCATCCGACTTGCCAATGGTAAGATCATGTTCTTAAGCGACCACATTACCCGCCTTAAGCTGGGTATGACCGTTTTACGAATGAATGTTCCTTCGGAATTCAGAACGGAGAATATTCAAGCACTGATTAACGAATTACTGGAACAAAATCACATTCAGGAAAATGCCCGAATTCGCTTGACCGTTTTTAGAAATGAAGGTGGTTATTATGCGCCGGAAACCAATGATATATCGTTTTTAATTGAAACCGAAGCCCTTGATACCAAAGGTTACGAGCTTAACCAAAAAGGTTTATGGGTTGATATTTATGCCGATATTAAAAAACAGATCAATAAACTATCGAACATTAAAAGCACCAATGCCTTGCATTACGTGATGGCAGGCCTTGCCAAGCAAAGCATGAATTTAGATGAATGCCTGCTTGTGAATGATAACGGGTTTATTTGCGAAGCCATCAGCTCAAATATTTTTGTGGTGAAAAACGGTACACTTTTTACAGCTCCTTTGAGCGAGGGATGTGTTGCCGGCATTATGCGTAAACATGTTTTAAATTTAGCGCACCAGCACAAGATCCTTTATTTTGAGAACCAAATTACCATCAATACACTCATGAATGGCGATGAATTATTTTTAACTAACAGTATACGCGGTATACAATGGGTTGGGCAATTTAAACACAAATATTACACCAATAAAACGGCGCAGTTTTTTACCGAAAAACTCAATATCTTAACCCGAGAATAGCCCGTTTTATGAATTAACAACTGATTTTCAACGCCTTACGCGTAAATCAATTAAGATCGATCTCTTTTTCTCCCCTCTTTTTTCATTACTTTCGCAAAAGCTTAAATAGCCCCAAAAGCTTTTATATCACTATAATTTAGGCAGTTATTATTTTGTTATATAAAAAAACTTACTATCTTTGCATCCCTTTTAAAAATAAAACATGGAAAAACACTACGAGACGGTCTTCATTTTAACTCCCGTTTTGTCTGATGAACAGGCAAAGGAGGCCGCAAAAAAATTCAAAAAAACCATTACCGACTTGGGAGGTAAGGTAATTAATGATGAGAACTGGGGCTTAAAAAAATTAGCTTACCCAATTCAAAAGAAAACAACTGGTTTTTACCATTTGTATGAATTCACTTCAAACAGCCCTGATATCATCAGCTTGTTAGAAGTTGCATACAAGCGTGATGAGCGTATCTTACGTTTCTTAACTGTTGTGTTAGACAAGCATGCTATTGCTTACAGCGAAAAACGCAGAGGTAAAGTTGCTGAAGGTAAAACTAAAAAGAAAGAGAACGCAGGCGCGTAATTAATTATTAAAAATTAAGATCATGGCATCATCAAAAGAAATTAGATATTTAAACCCGCCTTCAGTTGAGGCGAAGAAAAAGAAATATTGCCGTTTTAAGAAAAGTGGCATTAAGTATATTGACTACAAGGATCCTGACTTTTTATTGAAGTTCGTTAACGAACAAGGTAAATTGTTACCACGTCGTTTAACCGGAACTTCATTAAAGTATCAACGTAAAGTGGCACAAGCTGTTAAGCGTGCTCGTCACTTATCGTTAATGCCTTATGTAGCTGATTTATTAAAATAATAGGAGGTATTTACAATGGAAGTTATATTAAAACAAGACGTTAAAGGCTTAGGTTACAAACATGATTTAGTAACCGTGAAGAATGGATATGGACGCAATTTCCTTATTCCTCAAGGCATAGCTACTTTGGCTACTGATAGCGCAAAGAAAATGCACGCAGAAACAATGAAGCAACGTGCTTTTAAAGAAGAAAAACTTCGTAAGGAAGCAGCAGCTAATGCTGAAAAACTTGCAGGTGTTACTTTAAAGGTAGGTGCTAAAGCAGGTGAAAATGGTAAGATCTTCGGATCGGTTACAACCATTCAAATTGCTGATGCTTTACAAAAAGCAGGTTACAATGTTGAGCGTAAAAATATTGAGATAGCAGGTGATGGTATCAAACAATTAGGTTCTTACACTGCTAAAGTTCGCTTATACAAAGAAGTTGCTGCAAACATCAACTTCGAAGTTGTAGCTGAATAATTTCAAATACTATTAAATAAAAAACCCGTTCAAATTGAACGGGTTTTTTTATGCCTTTTTGTGTCCTATTTCCTTGAACAAATAATTATGACCGATATTTAAAGCTACTTAATGAGGAGGTAATTTCTATTCTTCTCCAACTCGATCTTACCAAAATCAGAGATGATCATCTCTTCCTTATAATCTTTATAACCGTTACTGGTAATTAAAATACTATAGGTGCCGGCCGGTAAACTGATCACGTATTTTCCGTTCTTACTGTGTGGCACAAAGGTGTACTCATCGTTTGTGACCTTGTTAGTAGCAATAATTGAAACAATAATTTCTTTAGGTTGATGTTCATTCAAAGTATCACCTAAAAAAACCTTGCCAATAAAAATTCGGCTAATTTGCTCATTGTCGTTAAAGCGCACACGGTATGCGTCTAGGTCGCCAAAACCACCCGGACGAAAAGCACTCACATAACCTACCCTGTTATCAGGCGTTACAGATATACTTCTGTCGTCATCTGTTGAATTGATAGGATAACCTAAATTTTCGGGTTTTGTGAAGGTATTATCTTCCTGATTCCAATAGGTTTTAAAAAGATCGTATCCACCCATACTATTGTGGCCTTCACTTGAAAAATATAAGGTAGAGCAATCTTCCGTTAAAAAAGGAAAATCTTCATTAGCGGATGTATTAATGTTATCTGGTAAACGGAAAGGCAAACCCCATTTACCGTTTGGCAACTTCTTACACATGTAAAGATCATTGTTACCATCCATTTTTTCTCGGCGTGTAAAAAAGAAAACCGAACCATCATCACTAAACGAACCCGATGTTTCAACCCTTTCGTTGATCATCGGATCTAAAGGTTTATATTTCACAAAATCAGCATCTGCATTTTTTCTGGTGGTCATGTATAGATCACCAAACTTATCAATATGATCAATATACACGATCAATTCCGATGCATCTTTTTTCAAACCTACTACCTGCTCATCAAAGCCTGAGTTTATTAGCTTTCCTGCATTATCAGCTTTGGTCCATTTACCATTCTCTATTTTCGAAAAATACACGTCGCTGCTTCGGTAGCCATCCATTTCAACCTTCTTACCACCAATATTATCTTTACGGCGTGAGGTAAATGCCATAAACGTCTCGTTGGCATTTACAAAGGGGTAGTAATCCGGCTCATCACTGTTTATTTCGGGTCCAAGATTTTGAAACGTTACATTCACCGGGTTATTCATTAATGTGCGGGCATTGGTAATTTGCTGTAAGAACGGACGGATCTCTTCCTCTTTTTTTGGTTTTAATTCGATATACTTTTTATAGGCGCTCTCGGCTTTATCTAACTTATTGGTTAAATGGTAAGCACGGCCCAATTCTCTCCAAGCCTCATGGTATTCTTTATTTGTTTTAACCAACTTCTCCAATAAAGTAACAGCTTCATCCCTATTGATCTTTGTATACAGTAAGCATTGCGCTAGTTTAAAACGCATCACATCATTTTCAGGATCTTTTTTTAACTCCTTACGGTAAATTGGGATAGCCATTAAATAATTACGATGATTGAAATGCTCATTCGCATCATCCTCATCTAATTTTGCAATAGACTTTGTTTGAGCATAAAATAAATTAGTGCAAATAACCAGCACCAAAACAAACCTGAACTTCAATTGCATATAGGCCATAATGAACACTTAAATATAACAACAATATTTTTTCGAATGAATAAAATTCATCGAAAAAAACAGAAAAAATGAAAAAAATCAGTTTTGTTAATTTAACCCCTGTATCATAAAAAAGCCTGCTCTTATTTAAGGAGCAGGCTTTTAAAATTATAGATCAATTACTTTTCTTTAAAGGTCACTTTCATTTCAACCCTTCTGTTCTTCTGACGACCTTCAGGTGTATTATTATCAGCAATTGGAACAGTTTGACCATACCACTCAGCAATGATAATATCTTCAGGAACACCTTTCTTCACTAAATATGCTTTTACTGCCTTACTGCGTTTTTCAGACAATTGCATATTCTTATCAGCATCACCTTGGTTATCGGTATGTCCGCTTAACGTCAACTTCCAATCTGTTTTATGTTGCGCCACCAATTTAGCCAAGTCGTTCAATGAAGGGAATGACTTAGGTTTGATGATGTCTTTTGCAGTTGCGAACTCTAAGCTAGAGAATGCTTTTTCTAAGATCTTCTTCTCAGCTTCCTTCATTGGAGGAGGAGGCGGACAACCTTTTAATTCAACCAATCCAGGAGTGGTAGGACAAGCATCATCCTTGTCTAATACACTATCCTTATCGGTATCCGGCCAAGGACAACCTTTGTTCTCTTTTGGACCGAATACTTCAGGACAAGAATCTTCCTTATCCAATAAGCCGTCGCCGTCTTTATCAGGGCAACCTTTGTATTCCTTCGCACCGAACACATCAATACAATTATCGTATTTATCAGGAGTACCATCACCATCACGATCCGGACAACCCATAAATTCTTTTAAGCCGGCCTCATCCGGACACTCATCTTCCTTATCAATTATCTTATCACCATCACGATCAGGACATCCTTTGAACTCAACAGGTCCTTTATCATCCGGACAAGCATCTTCAGCATCTGTGATGCCGTCGCCATCCTTATCAGGGCAACCTTGTAATTCTTTAATACCAGGTACTTCAGGACACTTATCTTCTTTATCTTGGATATGATCGCCATCCTTATCAGGACAACCCAAAAATTCCCAAACACCAGGTACAGTTTTACACTGATCCTTTTTGTCAGAAATACCATCTTTATCTTTATCGCGCGGATGACCTGCAGGAATAGGTACTTTTAATGCAAAATACAAGTTTGCACCAAACACATCTTTTTTAACTAAGCCAAGTAAATTATTTGTACCAAACATTAACGGACCAAGACGTAACATAGATCCCATCATTATTGGTTCGCCACGCACGGCTGTTTGAGTATTATAAGTGATTGGTAAAGTATAACCAAACCATTTATGATCAAAGCGAGGAGCCAAGCTAATGCTTGTCCAATCGTGTACACGCGCTTCTTTATTTTTTTGCAAATTACTTATGTTTGCATTTAACGCCACATAAAAGGGTTTCCAAATATGATAATCTAATCCGGCATTAATAGAAGTAGGCAACGCCATTTTAAAGGTTGTCTCTGATTCTTTTAAACCAAACGTGTTTTTCATTAAGGTATCAAACTGCCCAACTCCATTCACATCTATTGAACGAAGATCCCACATGGAAACATCGGCAGTAAAATCACTTGAGTATTCACCTTTCTTAAAACGAATTCCACCAATATCATTAATGGCAAAACTTGCTTTTAATTTGTATTTGTTTTGATCACGATACCATAAACCCTTTTCGCCATCCATATCAAATTTATGTTTTTCGTAATCCGGACGGAATTCATAAACAGCGCCAATATCAAAACCAAAACCGGGATAAGATTTGAATTTATAATTGTCTTTAAAAGTTCCCCAAACATCATCATTTGTGCCAAAAGCATTAACCAATGGATCTAAATTATCACTGTGACCATAAGACACCTCTGATTTAAATAAACTTAATGTATCTGAAGTGGTAAAATTGTAATCTAAATTCTCAATACGTAAGTAAACAGCATCTAAACCTTGTAATAATTTAACTGTAGCACCGGCTTTTAAAAAGTGCTTGCCCTTTTCGTTAATAACACGTGCATAGGTCAATCCATATTCGCCCCAAAGCATTTGATTAACGCTAAACTTTTTGTTATTTAAATTGGTAACCCATAAGCTTGGGTAAACAAACTCTTCATAAGCCAACTTAGCCATGTTTGGAGAGATGCCATCCACATTCATATAATTACGGATACTCCAGTTAAACGCGATGGAGTTCTTGTGATTCAACGAAACCATAAAGGAAGGAAGCATCACACGGGTATTTAAATAAATGCTTTTATCCTTTGGGCTTTTATCATAAGTATAAATATTATTCTTATAGTAATTAGGTGAGTTCTTATCGGTCTCTTCCCAAGCAGGGAACCTTAAAGTATCATTTACTTTTGTCCATTTCAATGAACTGCGCTTTACACCCACATAATTATTTTGCGCATCAACATGTACCCCAAATAAGGTCATATCAAAGGTCATTCGGCTATCGGCTATATTGGCAGGATTGCTGTATACACCAATAACACCGGCATAATTACTGGTTTGTAGTCCTTGAAAGTCTTGCGAAAAACCCAAAAAACAGGTTGCAACAAAACTTGCAACAAAAAAAAGCTTTTTCATGTGTTAATGTTAGATGAACAAATATAAACTATTTTACACTCGCTTTGCCTTTATTTTTCTAAATTTGCACTCCATTTAAGCGAAAAAATGATCGATAAATTAGAAGATATAAAACGCCGTTACGAAGACATTGAATTAAAACTTTCTGATCCTAAAGTGATTTCGGATATGAAGCTGTTTAAGAAGCTGAATATAGAGTTCAGGGAATTGGGTAAGATAGTGGATGCCTATAAAGAATACAAAAAAGTACTGGATAATATTGATAGCGCAAAGCAAGTTTTAGCCACTGAAAAGGACAAAGACTTTTTAGATATGGCTAAAGAAGAATTAGACCAAAACCGAATTAAACAAGAGGAATGGGAAGAAAAGATCCGCTTGCTTTTAATACCTAATGATCCGGAAGACGCGAAGAACTGTGTGATGGAATTACGTGCCGGAACCGGTGGCGATGAGGCCAGTATATTTGCCGGCGATCTGTTTGAAATGTACAAGCGCTATTGCGATAATAAAGGCTTTAGAACAGAATTGGTTGACAGTAACCCAGGAACCATGGGCGGTTACAAAGAGATCATTTTTAAAGTAATTGGTGAGAACGCTTATGGCACCATGAAATTTGAAAGTGGTGTGCATCGCGTACAACGCGTACCCGCTACTGAAACACAAGGAAGGGTGCATACGAGTGCCGCTACAGTGGTGGTTTTACCAGAAGCAGAAGAATTTGATGTTGATATCAAAGAATCGGATATTGACATGCAAACTGCCCGAAGCGGTGGTGCCGGCGGACAGAACGTAAATAAGGTAGAAAGTAAGGTAATTCTTACACATAAGCCTACGGGATTGGTGGTTACCTGCCAAACAGAACGTAATCAATTAGGCAACCGCGAAAAAGCCATGCAAATGTTACGTTCAAAAATTTACGATATTGAATATCAAAAACGATTGGAAGAAACCACAAAGCGTCGTAAAACCATGGTAAGCAGTGGTGATAGAAGTGCGAAGATCAGAACATATAATTACCCTCAAAACCGTATTACCGATCATCGCATTAATTTAACCTTATACAATTTGGATGATTTTACCAATGGTGAAATTCAGGAAATGATCGATAAACTTCAGTTTGCCGAAAATGCCGAACGCATGAAAGAAGGCGGCGTATAATTTTTAAACTGAGTTCTTTTTTCCTTTAAAAATTCTTATTTTTAAAGTATTGTAACATGAAATTTTATTCATTCATATTATCGGTTTTTGTATTGTGTTCATCATTAAATGGACAAACCATTTTAGACACAAGCAATATTTTACCGAAAAAGATCCTGTCGGTTGATTACATCAATTTTGGTGCTTCCTTCCCCATCAGCAGTTTCAGTAAACGTATTAAAACAGATGAGAACAGCGGTTTTGCTACCGTTGGTATTAAGTTAGACGCAGCCATCAATTATCAATTTTACAAGAACCTTGGTATAAAAGCTATGTTCATTTATCAAAACCATCAAATTGATGATTACAAATACAAAAAAGATCTTTACACCGAAGCGCCGCTTAACTCTTATACCATTTCATCCAAAGGCTGGAATAATTTCAGTGGCTTATTTGGTGCTTATGCTAATTTCAAGTTAGACGACAACATGTTTTTTCAACCAAAAATTTTACTCGGATTTAATTACGGCACCTCACCCATCATTAACTTAACGGTAGCCGATACCAGCAAAAAAACCTTTATCATAGAACAACAGCGCGGACAGGCCATTTCATTCAGTTACGTTATAGGATTTGATTTTAAATTGAACCTGGTTAAAAACTATTATATGCTTTTTGGCTTTGATTCATATAATGCCGATATGTATTTTGAAGGTGTAAAGGTTAAGAATTTGAACGATGGCACCGAATCGGAATTCAAATTCAAACAACCCATTCAAACCTTAAGCTTAAAGGTTGGTGTTGGCCGAACATTTAAATAGAATTAATCCTGTTTAAATCTTCTAAAAACAAGTACAAAAGCAATAATTTAATTTTCTGAACTTTATATCGTGAAGCATTTTTTAGACGAATTGAATCCGGTGCAACGTGCGGCAGCTCAAGCTACTGAAGGCCCGGTGATGATCATAGCAGGAGCAGGTTCCGGAAAAACGAGAGTACTTACTTACCGTATTGCCCACATCATGGAGCGCGGTATTGATCCTTTTAATATTTTGGCATTGACCTTTACCAATAAGGCTGCGCGTGAAATGAAAGAACGTATTGCAAAAATTGTTGGTGCCAAAGAAGCTAAGAACCTTTGGATGGGAACCTTTCACTCAGTGTTTGCAAAGATCTTAAGAATTGAAGCGGAGAAATTGGGCTACCCGAACAATTTTACCATTTATGATACCGATGATAGTAAAAGCGTTATCAAAGAAATTTTAAAACAGTTTAATTTGGATGACAAGGTTTACAAACCTTCATTGGTTTTAAATCGCATTTCCGACGCTAAGAACAAATTGATATCGGCTCAGCAATACATGAACAACAGTGTATTTCAAACCGAAGACAGGCAAAGTAATAAACCGTTACTAGGTCAAATTTTTGAAGCATATCAAAAGCGTAATTTTAAAGCAGGTGCCATGGATTTTGACGACCTGTTGTTCAATACCAATATTTTGTTGCGCGATTTTCCGGATGTACTTTTAAAATATCAAAACAAATTCAGATATATTTTGGTAGACGAGTATCAGGATACCAACTTCTCTCAGTACGTGATCATTAAACAATTGGCCGCGCGTTTTCAAAACATTTGCGTGGTGGGTGATGATGCACAAAGTATTTACGCTTTCCGCGGTGCCAACATTCAAAACATATTAAATTTTGAAAGAGATTATCCGGATCTGAAAACCTATAAGCTCGAGCAAAATTACCGAAGCACAAAAACCATCGTAGAGGCAGCGAACGTTATTATTGCCAACAACAAAGATCAATTCAAAAAAACAGTTTTCACCGAAAACGAAGAAGGTAATAAGATAAAAGTAATAAATGCGAATACCGATAATGAAGAAGGACAAAAAGTAGCAAACAGCATTTTTGAAACGAAAAACAACCATCAGTATTTAAATAAAGATTTTGCCATTCTGTATCGCACCAACGCCCAATCGCGTTCAATAGAGGAAGCCTTGCGACGCTTGAACATACCTTACCGAATTTATGGCGGTATTAGTTTTTATCAGCGAAAGGAGATCAAAGATATTTTGGCATACTTCCGATTAACCATCAACCGGAATGATGATGAAAGCTTAAAACGTGTGATCAACTATCCTTTAAGAGGTATTGGCCAATCAACCGTTGACAAGATAAGCGTGGCTGCTGCCGAACATGGTATCAGCTTATTTACCGTTTGCGAAAATTTAAAAGATTTTTCAAACTTAGGGATCAACACCGGAATTGCAAATAAAATAAGTGAGTTTGTTACCAAGATCAAATCGTACTCATTGATGCTAACCGAAAAAGACGCGTTTGATCTGGGAAATCATATTGCAGTGAATTGCGGCTTAGTTAAAGAATTGTATCAGGATAAAACACCTGAAGGTGTTAGCAGATATGAGAACATTCAGGAATTATTGAACGGTTTAAAAGATTTTGTTGAGCAAGAACGCACACCTCAGGAAATTGAATTGAACGAGATCATAAAAGAGCGTTTAGCTGCTGAGGGCGACACCTTATTTGCCTCATCAACAAATAAAGAATTGCGTACCCTCGATGAATTTATGCAAGAAATTACCTTGCTAACCGATAGAGATACAGAAGATGATGATGAGCGTGAAGCCGATAAAGTTACCATGATGACCATACACGCGGCTAAAGGTTTGGAATTTAAAAATGTATACATTGTTGGTTTGGAGGAAAACTTATTTCCATCACAATTGGCATTAAACAGCCGCACCGAATTGGAAGAAGAACGACGCCTATTTTATGTTGCTGTTACCCGAGCAGAAAGACAATGCACCTTAAGTTATGCCAACACACGTTACCGTTTTGGAAACCTGATCTATTGCGAGCCAAGCCGATTTATAGAGGAAATTGATGATAAATACTTAGAGTTTGAGGTGGTTTCAGGAACAAAAACATTCAATGATAACTTGTTTGAAAAGATGAGAAACTCATTTTTTAATGAACCATCAAGCGAACTTCCAACTAAAACTACAGGCTTCTCTAAAGACCCCAAACAAGGTATCGGATTTAGTCCGGCTAAAAAACTCATTAGCGTAAACTCGCGTTTAGGAAATGTAAATACCGGTAAACCGGTTGACCTGTCGTTAAACAAAGATTTAAAAGTTGGTGATCAGGTGATCCATGAAAAGTTTGGAAGAGGCGCCGTTGCCAGTATTGAAGGCGTTTGGCCTGAAACAAAAGCCATCATTCAGTTTGAACGAGAAGGGCAAAAAAGCTTATTGCTGAAATATGCCAAACTTCAAAAAGGTTAAACTTTATTAATTACAATAAAATGCTATTTTTACACAATACAAACACCAGTTTAACGTTATTCTTGTATTGAAAAAGAGCCTGTTATATTTTCTTCTTAATTTGAGTGCCGTTTTTTCTTTCGCTCAGATCGGCGGTAATTCTAATTTCAATTTTTTAAATATTCCTATGACCGGCAGAGCTGCTGGTTTAGGTGGCAATAACATGAGCGTATGGGGAACGGATATCAATCTGATCCACTCCAACCCTGCTCTCTTAAATCCTCACATGAACAAACAAGTTGCATTGAATTATTGCAATTATGTGAGCAATATGAATTTTGGTTATTTAGCTTATGCACAAAAATTTGAAAAAGCCGGAATGTTTGCCGCTTCATTTAACTTTTTTGATTACGGAAAATTTAAAGGTTATGATGAGTTTGGAGAAGAAACAAGAAATTTCAGAGCCAATGATTATTGTTTGAATTTGAATTATGCCCTTCACTTGCCTGAAGACACCAGTTTTAATATTGGCATTGGTTTAAAGACCATTTATTCGCAATATGAATCGTATAATGCTTTTGCAAATGCAATTGATATAGGCGCCATCTATCATACTAAAAAAGATTTTGCTATTTCATTAGTGGCTAAAAATGTTGGTAGAGTTTGGAAAAACCTCACGCCTACTCCGGGTGCAGAAATGAGTTTACCTCAAACCGTGCAGATCGGCATCAGCAAAAAATTACCAAAGGCACCCATTCGCTTGGTTGTTGTGTACGATAATTTATTAAAATGGAATTACAAATACGTTAGTCCGATTGACACAGCCGGGCAAAGCAATCCGTTTGACTCCAAAGAACAACCGGCAGACAGTACCAAGTTTCAAAAATTTTACAAACGCTTTGGAAGTGGCACCGATAACTTTTTCAGACACATAATTTTAGGTACAGAATTATCGCTTTCAAAAAATTTCATGATCATGATAGGTTATAATTACCGCCGTCAACGTGAATTTACCTTACCAGAAAGACGAGGCGCAAACGGCTTGAGTTTTGGATTCAATGTGAAAATTAAAAAATTCCAGTTCACCTATTCCTTTTCAAAAATGGCTTTCAGTGGTGGTAGTAACATCATCGGATTGACCTACAAGCTCTGATCCCAATCAACACAACATTTTTACCTTTCAAATAAAAGTTCCTATACTCAATTGGGTTTAGCTCATATTTGTTATATTCGTAACCACTATTTAAACGATCATGTCAACAAAAAAGATCATATTAACACTTCCATTAGCAGCAATGCTTGTTGCCTTTGATGGAAACACAACTATTGCCAAACAAGATAAAGGTAAGGCCAAGCCGGCCAAAACAAAAGCTGTTGAAGAGCCTTTTCAATACAACACCGAGCAATTTGCCGACCTTAGAATTTTAAGATACCAAGTGCCAGGTTTCAAAGAATTAACACTACAACAAAAAACCTTATTGTATTATTTATCTGAAGCAGCGCTTTGCGGTCGAGATATCATTTGGGATCAGCATTACAAATACAATCTTACTATTCGTAAAACTATAGAGAATATTGTAGCGAGTTATAAAGGAGATAAAAAAGATCCTGAATTCACAAAGTTCATGACCTACACAAAACGTGTTTGGTTCTCAAACGGTATCCACCATCATTACAGTGCCGATAAAATTTTACCTGAATTCAAAGAGAATTATTTTGATCAATTAGTAAGATCATCAAACATTAAAAACTTTCCAATTTTAGCAGGTGAATCTGTTGATCAATTCATCAAACGCATCACTCCGATCATTTTTGATGCAACTATTGCTCCTAAAAAAGTGAATCTTGATTCGAAAGTTGATCTGGTCACATCATCAGCAGTTAATTTTTATGAAGGCGTAACACAAGCAGAAGCTACTGATTTTTATAAAGATGCCAATAAAGGGAATGAGAACACACCGGTTATGCCGGGCTTAAATACCAAGCTTGTAAAGGAAAATGGCAAGTTAGTGGAAAAGGTTTGGAAAGTGGGCGGAATGTATTCGGCAGCTATTGAAAAGATCGTATACTGGTTAGAAAAAGCATCTGCCATTGCAGAAACACCGGCACAAAAAGATGCATTAGACAAACTGGTTGTGTTTTATAGAACAGGCAGCTTAAAAGATTTTGATACCTATAGCATTGCTTGGGCAAAAGATACAGAGTCGGCAATTGATGTTGTAAATGGTTTCATTGAAGTTTATAACGATCCTATTGGTTACAAAGGAAGTTTTGAATCGGTAGTTTCGGTAAAGGATATGGAAGCCAGTAAGCGAATCAAATTAATTGGTGATAATGCTCAATGGTTCGAAGATAATTCACCTATTGCATTGGAACATAAAAAGAAAGATGTAAAAGGTATTGCCGCAAAAGTTATTAATGTGGTGATGGAAAGTGGCGACGCTGCACCTAGCACACCTATTGGAATAAATTTACCGAATAATGAGTGGATCAGAGAACAACATGGTTCAAAATCGGTAAACCTCGGAAACATTGTAGAGGCTTATGATATGGCCGGAGGTGCAGGTGTTGTGAAAGAGTTTTACATGACTGCAGAGATCCAAGATCGCGTAAGTAAATATGCGCCATTGGCTGATAAACTACATACAGATATGCATGAAGTAATTGGTCACGCATCCGGACAAATTGAAAAAGGAGTTGATCAACCTGCAACTACATTAAAAAATTATGCATCTACTTTAGAGGAAGCGCGCGCTGATTTGGTTGCCTTGTATTATTTATACGATCAAAAACTTGTTGACCTAGGGGTAATGTCGTCGTTAGATTACGGCAAGGCAGCATATGATGAATATATCACCAAAGGTTTATTGGTTCAAATGTCGCGCTTAAAATTAGGTGATAATTTGGAAGAGGCTCACATGCGTAACCGTCAATTAGTTGCAGCTTGGGTGTATGAAAAAGGAAAAGGTGAAAATGTGATCAGCAAAACAACAAAAGATGGCAAGACCTATTTTGTGGTGAATGATTACAGCAAGCTAAAAAAACTATTTGGCGATCTATTAAAGGAGATACAACGTATCAAATCAAAAGGCGATTATCAGGCAGGCCGTGATCTAGTAGAAAATTACGGTGTTGTGGTAGATAAAACCTTGCACAAGGAAGTATTAGACCGATACAGCAAATTGAATTTTGCGCCATATGCCGGTTTTATTCAACCAAAACTTGTACCGGTTATGGAAGGCAATAAAATAAAAGATGTGAAGATCGAATACCCGAAAAACTTTACTGATCAAATGATGTACTTCGGTAAAAACTACGGTTTACTTCCAACCATAAATTAAAATTTAAGCCCCGGTAAAACGGGGCTTTTTTATTTAGTGGCTTTTAAAAAACGCAGGTTGCCCGACATGTCTTTGAACAACTCCACACTATTAAAACTATTAGAAGCTACAGCATATCCTTTAACATCTTCAGCCGTGAGTGGATTCAATTCGAAATACAATTTTCCGCCGGTATTTAAATTGATTAATGAAAAATCAATGATGCGTTTATAGAACACAATGGCATCTTCACTTTCTACAAACAAAGCCAAGTGCGGCTCATGATCCTTCACATTCTTATGGATCTGCTCTTCCTCGCTTCTTTTAATATAAGGTGGATTACTTACTATAAGATCGAACATTGGAAGGTCAGAAGGTAATTTTAATGCATCGGCATTAATAAAGTTAACACTGGCCTGGTGTTTTTGCGCGTTTAATTTGGCAACATTTAATGCATCATTACTTATATCACATGCCCACATATCTATTGAAGGCAACATCAATATTAAAGTGATGGGAATGCATCCACTTCCAGTTCCAATATCAAAAGCTCTTATTGCTTTACCCTTATTCTCATTGATGATCAAGTCAACTAATTCCTCAGTTTCAGGGCGCGGAATAAGTACCGATCCTGTAACATCAAAATCGTATTTATAAAAATAAGCTTTCCCTAAAACATACTGTAAAGGCTTAGCAGTGGCTAATGCTTTAGCAGCATCATAGATCAATATCAATTCGCTTTGATTCAAATTCTCATCCTGCTTCTTTAGCATATCTTCGCGTGTAAAGCCGGCATAAAATTCAAACACTCGAAATGCCAATTCATCTATTTCCTCTTTAGAATATAATTGAGTTAATTCTTTATGGAAAAATGATACAAGATCCTTAACCTTATTGGTGGCAATGCGCATGCTATTCAGAGATCAGTTTAAAGTAAAAAGACTTTTTGGAAGTAGTGATCGAAACAAAAACCAAGCCTTTGTAATTACGAATTTGTTCTTTACCAATTTGTATCTCCTTTTCTTCAAATGAAGTTTTATAAATTAACCTTCCTGTAACATCATGTATTTTTAGTTCGCCTTTTTCAATTTCATTTAACTCTATTTTACACTGCTCTTTAAACGGATTAGGATAGGCATTAACTTCATTACTTAATTTGATCTTTTTATCTCCGGTAAATATCGTACAAAGCATAGCGCCCATTCCATCTAACTTCCCGTAGCCATAAACATTATTCGGAACTGACCCGGTAAATCCATCTGTGAAAGCGCAATTCATAATAGCTTGTTTCACCTGCTGATGTGTTGCATTTGGAAATGCTTGCAAATACAATGCTGCTAAACCGGCTACTACCGGCGACGAAGCAGATGTTCCCCCACCCTGCACATGCATGCTTCCTTGAGCTACGGCACTCGGTAAATTGGTTATTAAATTTGATTGCATACCTAAAGCCATTGCACTAAACACATTGGCACCTGTTGCAACCACATCGGGCTTTAATAAATTCCTTCGTGTTGGTCCGCCACTACTTGTTTCTTTAATTTTACCTGCAATTTCTGTACTTGTTTGTAAGGTGTTATTTACATCATACCACTTATTCAAATTGATATAATTTCCAACGGTTATTACCTCGTTACTACACTGAAAACCTGAAACAATAGTTGAAAGTGTATCCGGCATCACATGATAGGCCATTTGAGGATAAACAGTTGAAGTTGGCAAACTCGTACTGATCAGATCAAAATTCCAGGCATCGTGTTTGCCGTTACCTTTACTTTCAATTCGCCATTTATAATTAATTGAATCGGCTTTGATGAAATAAAACAATTCATAAACACCGGATGAATTGATACTGGCATTTGTTTTTACAATTCCTATTCGTTTGTTATTGTATTTTAATGTATCAACTTTTTGACCTTGCAATGCGTAGTTGTAGGTTTGAAAAGGTATTCTGCCCAGATCATTATAATTTGTGCGATTAACACCAATACTGAACTGAACATTTTTGATGTCATTTGTATCTGCATAAGTATAATAATAAAGATCGCTCGTATTATTAGTGAACCAGGTGAATAATGTATCTGTAGTGGTTAAGTTGGTTTTTACATGGTATTTGATATTCCCAGCATTTCCGGCTGCTGCGACTAATACACGTCCGTTTTGCGCCAGCAGCATATTATTGATCAATTGTGATTGCAGATCGGTAGCATCATGACTTCCATAATAATCGCCAACACTGGCATTAATAACGCATGGTTTACCTGCCGCTGTAGCCTTGTTAAAAATATACTGTATGGCATCTGAAAAAATTGAATTGTTGGAATTAAAATTTATTGCAACCACAATAATATCCGCTTTCGAAGCAATACCTTCGTGTTTGCCGTTGGCCAATCCGTTTCCGGCCGCAGTACCAGTTACATGCGTTCCATGTCCGTAATTTGCAAGATCGTTATGTGTACACACACTTGCATTGATCTGCGCAGCCGTCCATTCAATTCCATAATTAAAAGGTTGTGGAATGGTTGAGCCCGTTGATTGATTTTGATCCCAAAGGAATTGCACGCGAGTATTACCATTTGAATCCTTAAAATCCGGATGATTAAAATCTATACCCGAATCAATTATTC
Source organism: Sphingobacteriaceae bacterium (assembly GCA_046345155.1). Taxonomy (GTDB): domain Bacteria; phylum Bacteroidota; class Bacteroidia; order B-17B0; family Aurantibacillaceae; genus Aurantibacillus. The sequence goes on along the minus strand of JBKDKI010000063.1, from coordinate 261,872 downwards.
CCATGATCACGCCGCTCCCATCGTAAGCTTGTGTTAATGGCGCCAAACCTTGCTTTACGGGTTTTATCCTGTTCTTTACAACCATGGTGTCGTTCATCAATTTTAGATGCGACGGATGAAATTCAACAAACTGAATAAATCTTTTATCAATTAATTTTGATAATGCAGTAGCTGTAGTTCTCACAGAAGCAATATCTCCGGCGTAATACTTTACCTGAATACCTAAATTGTTTTGTTCTCTTAATATGGCATGAATATTTCCTTTTATAAAAACATCCAATTCATTAGGGATTAACTGCTCGTTTTGAATATACTTTAACCAACTATTACACTTATTTTGTGAAAAGCTGTAAAATTGGATCAGAAATAAGAATATTACCGTAATTTTAGACATTATAATATCTTCTAAATTACAAAAAAATTCAAAATAAGTTGTTAAGATACTGCATCATATTTATGTTAAACATTTATTGCTCTTGTTCAATGGCACAAGCAGATAGTGTTTTGGTGAACGATATGACTTTTTTAAATGAAGGGTTATTTGTTTCACATCATGATCTCAGACATAACAATGCCATTGGTAAAGAAAAGATCGTTACAAACATTGACAAGGAAGCAATTGACTTTTACAATAAACTAACCGGAACAGAGATCATTAAATACACTTTAGGAAGCAGCACTTTTACACTTGAAACAAAAAATATTTGGGGATACATTCAAAACAAAACACTTTTTTTAAACTATAAAGGCAAATTTTACCGCGTGCCAATTTTTGGTGCCATTAGTTATTTTGCAGGAATTGTTGAAGTAACGGGCTATTATAATGGCGTATACGACCCCATGTTTGGAGCTGCTGGCGGAAGAGCCATTAAAACCAATGAGCTAAGCGAATTTTTAATGTATTACTTCAACGGAAAAGTATCAACCTTTGATATGGATATGCTGGACTCGATCCTATCAAAAGACGAAGTAGTTTATAAAGAATTCAAAAGCTTAAGCAAACGAAAAAGAGCTAAACAAGCATCGCGATTCATAAGAATGTATAATGAACGGCACCCGATCTATTATTTAAAATAAAAAAGCCCCAAACATCATTTGGGGCTTTTTTATTTATTCTTTTATAAAACGTGTGGTTCGCTTATCGATCCTGATGAGATAAACACCTTTCGGGAGATCGCTCACATCAAATTTTATTGATGTTTCTTTTTTATTTACTTGCACCCTTTTACATATCTGTCCAATGTTATTGAAAACTAACACTTCCTCCGTATTAAATGCAGAGCTAACATTAATATTTAATTGATTCGTAGTTGGGTTTGGATATAAGGCAATTTGATTCTCAAATTCCTGTTCACTTAAACCACTTTGTATACACGTAGGAGTTAAAGTTGTTGTTTGTCCGCAACGCCATTGCGAATAAGCAATACTTGTTGAACCAGTCCATGCCACAAATGCAGTATGTTTTTGACCAATAGTTTTCCAATTTACTTTACCCTGTGAAACCAACACATTAATTGAATCGATGATGGTAGTTAATTTAGCTCTGAATCCGGGGCTTTGAAAATCTTTAAAGTTGATCATTAAACTTGCATTATAAAATTTATTAGCCGGATAGGTTCCATTTTTGATCTTTGTTGCTTCGCTTCTGATCTCTGAAATAATGGTTTGAATATTTGCAGTTGGATCTAAATTCCATGCACATCCATTACCTTGTAACCATTGTGTTTTTGACGGATCATGACAATAAAAATTAATTGAATCGGCATCGCTTCTTGGTTTCCACTGTCCGTAATTATTTGCGTCTCTTGAATGGATAGCGTATGGTGTTCCTGTACCGGCACCCCAAAGTATATCCGCTTTCCATGGCTTATTAAATACGCCGGTAACTGTGGTGGTAAAAGGAGCCCAATCACCAGGGAAAGGAAAATGCACAAATCCACCCAATGTTTTGCTTGACTTTGCACCGGTTGAATCGATCAATGCAGCAACATCTGCAATGTTATAAGTAAATGTAGGTGCCTGAGTTTTGTATCGAGGATCGATCTCCACAATATTACCATATGGCGTACCTCCGAGTTGGTATGCATACTGTAAAATATCAGTATTGGTTGTAGCAGCCGATTCGTGTTGTAAACTTCCTAATACAAACTTTTGACATGTTTGAAGATTGTATTTGGCGTTTTTTGTATTGATAAGATCAATGATCTTACGCAAGGTATCTCTGGTTTGAATAAAGAAGGTATAGGTATTATACGCTTCCGCAGTTGTCATCTCATTATGAGAAGTAATACCAATATTTAATGTTGGCGTAGGTATTTGCGCAAAACCACTTGTGATAGTGAACAAACAAATCAGGCTTAAATAAATTTTCTTCATATAAATAAATTTTATATTAAAGATAATAAAATTTTATAACCTTCAAATTTCTCCTGTTACGCCTAACCCAAACAACGAAAAATCATATTTAACGGGGTCTTTTTTATCCAATGTCCTCAAAACATCTGTTATCTCTTCTACCGCAGTCCAATCATTTTGTTTGCGCTTTAGCAAGCCCAATTTTCTACTCACATTTCCGGTATGTACATCTAAGGGCAAGCACAATTGCGAAGGCTTCATGTTTTTCCAGATTCCGAGATCAACTTTATTCTGATCTTTTCTTACCATCCATCTTAAATACATACACAAACGTTTGGCAGATGAGTTTTTTAATGGGTTTGAAACATGTTTCTCTGTTCGTGATAAATGCTTTATTTCAAAAAATACGTTCCTGAAATGAATGATGGCGTTTTTAATATCTTGATCGGTTGGGGAAATTGCTTCTGAAAAAACATTTTCCAAACCACCATGCTTCGTATAAATATTCTTTAATGCACGAATAAAGAAGGTACAATCTGATCCATTAAAGGTTCTGTGAACAAATGTTTGTAATCCCTTCAGATCCTTTGCCGAATGATTCAAAACAAATTCATGAGGAGATTGACCCATCATATCCATTAAATTAGTTGCGTTCTTAATGATCGATTTACGGTTTCCCCAAGCAATTGTTGCTGCTAAAAATCCTGCGATCTCAATATCTTCTTTCTTTTGAAATAAATGCGGGATCAATACAGGATCATTCTCAATAAAATCAATGGTATTAAATTGGATGTATTTTTCTTCCAACAGATCTCTGATCTCTTTACTGATCTTCATTTTCTGCATCCAGGTTTAAATTTTTTAAATCAGGGTTCGATTTATGGATCCCAAAAACTACCAATATGGTCATTGCCCCACCAAAAATAATTGAAGGCACCAATCCTAAGAACCTAGCTGCCAAACCGCTTTCAAATGCACCAATCTCATTACTTGATCCAATAAAAATACTGTTTACCGCACTTACTCTTCCGCGCATGTGATCGGGAGTCATCAATTGTAAAATACTATGGCGCACCACCACACTTATATTATCAAAGGCTCCGGTTAAAAAAAGCATAAAAAATGCCAACCAGTAATTTGTACTTAATGCAAATAAAATTGTAAAAACACCAAAGGCCGCAACCGACCATAACAAGGCAACTCCGGCTTTTTTTCCGGGTGGTTTAACCGATAGTATCAATGCCATTATCACGGCGCCAATGGCAGGCGCGGTTCGCAATAATCCGTAAGCTTCGGGTCCCAAACCAAGTACTTTATCTGTAAAAGCAGGAATAAGCGCCACCGCACCGCCAAATAGAACGGCAAACAGATCTAACGACAATGCACTTAAGATCATTCTGTTCTTAAATACAAAGTTCAATCCAACTTTCATACTTTGCAAGAGCGACTCTGCTTTTTCGGGCACAAACTTTTGCTCATACTTGATCGCTAATATGAAAAGCAACGCCAAAAAATAAAAAAGAATATCCAATAAATAACACCAATCTGAATGCAACTCATTTCTAAATCCATAGATCAATCCCGATATAACCGGACCAATAATGGCGCCGATGTGCCAGGCTGTGCTATTCCAAGTAGCTGATTGGGTATATAAATTACGTGGAATTAAAGCAGACATAAATGGTTGAACACTTGCTGCCAAAAAAGAGCGAATGATACCAAAAACAAATACGATGGCAAATAAGGCAGCTAATCCAAAAGATCGCAAGAACGTTACAAAAGGTGCGCTATTTAAATAAAGTGCAATGGCACCGATCAACAACAAACTTATTCCAACAAGTATGATCCGTTTTCTGTTCAACAGATCAGCATAATGCCCGCTAAAAAATGAAGTGATAATAAATGGAATAGCCTCTGCCAATCCTATCATTCCCAAAACAAACTCTTCTTTTGTAAACTCATAATACACTTGCAAATTAATGGTACTCATTTGCAGTTGTATACCAAGCGTCAAAAAAAAGCGAGCTAATATAAAGTAGCGGTATTCTTTAATTTTAAATATTGAAAGTGAAGCGTTATTAAAAATACCCATAGTGTACCGCAAATTTATTTATAATTTTTATCTTAGCGTTACTTTGGAAACAAAAGTGAAACATATTTCAATCAAATCACTTGCTGAAGATGACCGTCCGCGTGAAAAACTCATTCAGCTTGGAAGGCAACATTTAAGCGATGCTGAACTACTGGCAATTATTTTGGGTTCGGGCAGCACTACCGAAACCGCCATACAGCTTGCCCAACGTATTTTACATGAAAACAAAAACGACATTGATAAGCTGGCCAAACTTTCGTTGAACGAACTTAAAAAATACAAAGGCGTTGGTCCGGCTAAAGCGGTTAATATTGCAGCTGCTTTTGAGTTGGGACGAAGAAGAAAGGACAAAGAAAGTTTGGAGCTCAGTAAAATTGGCTCGAGTAAAGATGCTTATAACATTTTAAATTTAAAGTTAGCCGACCTGCCACATGAAGAATTTTGGATGCTCTTATTGAACAGGGCCAACAAAGTGATAAAACTCGAAAGTATTAGTAAAGGTGGAATTAGCGGTACAGTGGTGGATGTAAGACTTGTATCAAAATCAGCTATTGAGCACAACAGCAGTAGTGTTATTTTGGCGCATAACCATCCGAGTGGAAATTTAAAACCAAGCGAGCAAGATATTGCGATCACAAAGAAAATAAAAGAAGCCTTAAAACTTTTTGATATTAATTTATTTGACCACCTGATCATTGGCGAAAAACAGTACTTTAGCTTTGCCGACGAAGGTCTTATTTAATTCATGGAAAAAACTTTAGATAACCCAAAAACCATTAGAGCCTGGACATTTTATGATTGGGCAAACTCTGTATTTCCTTTGGTAATTAATTCAGCCATTTTTCCTGCATTTTTTGAACATCAAACAACACATGATGCGGCGGGTAATGTTGTAAATAGCGATATTACCTTGGGTGGATTGGTTTTTAAGAACACCGAATTATATTCTTATTTTGTTTCCCTTGCATTATTGATCGTTTGCTTTACAGCACCTTTACTATCTGGTATTGCCGATTACAAAGGCAACAAAAAACGTTTCTTAGCGCAATTTTGTGTGTTAGGTTCTTTTTCGTGTGCAGGTTTATTTTTCTTTGATAAAGACCATATTGTACTTTCAATGCTACCTTTTTTAACCGCTACGGTTGGCTATTGGGGCAGTTTGGTTTTTTACAATGCTTATTTACCTGAAATTGCGAGTGTAGATATGCAAGATAAAGTGAGTGCGCGCGGTTTTGCCTTAGGTTATTTGGGGAGTTCCATTTTGCTGATCATTAATTTAGTTTTTATTCTTACAAAAACATTTTCGAAGTTATTTGATATGCCGGGTTTAGATGCCCGCATAGCGCTTGTAACAGTTGCAGTGTGGTGGTTTGGATTTGCACAATACACACTACGATCTTTACCTAAAGGAAAAACACGTCACCAAAAAGAAGGCAATGAGCGTATTTTTTTGAAGGGATTTAAAGAGCTTAAGGGCGTATTTAAAGAATTAAAAAATCAATTGGCTTTAAAACGCTTTTTACGTTCCTACTTTTTTTACAATATGGGTGTACAAACCGTAATGTACATGGCTACCTTATTTGCAGCAAAAGAAATAGATTGGCCGGATGAGAATTACAAAAAAACCGCTCTGATCATTAGTATTTTATTGATACAATTTTTAGGAATAGCCGGTTCGTTTTTATTCTCCTGGATCTCTTCAAAAATTGGAAACATTAAAGCTTTATCAATTGCTATTTTTATTTGGATAGTTATTTGTGTTTGTGTTTTCTTGTTTATTCATACCCCTGTTCAGTTTTATTGTATTGCCGCAAGTGTTGGATTGGTAATGGGGGGCATACAAGCTTTATCAAGAAGCACCTATTCAAAATTATTACCTGAAACAGAGGACCACACCAGCTATTTCAGTTTTTTTGACGTATCAGAAAAACTTGGTATTGTTTTAGGAACCTTTAGTTTTGGTTTTATAGAAGGTATGACCGGCGATATGCGTCAGTCTGTTTTAGCGTTGATCACTTTTTTTGTTTTTGGATTTTTTCTTTTGTTTTTTGTTCCAAAAGTAAAAGCACTGAATTAGCCAACGGTCAATCTTTTAAGATCAGGTAGTTTTTATTTTCCCCGATTCTCCAACCGGTGAGTTTTTCGATCATGTGTAAAAACCTATATTTTAAACTTAACTTGATCTTACTTTTATCGTACACAAAACGCCAGTTAGCTTTTGCAATTCGGTTCGTATAAACTGCAGGATGTGTTCCCTTGTATTCCTCCAACAGATCAATGTTACTATAATCAAACTCCTCAACAACCGGTACATTTTTTTTCATCCACTCATCATCATGCCACATTTTATGAAAATTCTCCTGCTTTGCCTGTTGTGCTTTCGGTGATTTTACCCAACCATAATGATAGATGCTGGCGTTTATCTTTTTCACTTTGAGTTTTTCATTTGATCGCGTTCTAAATCCTTGTGCATCTTTATATGAACGAATAGTCTTATCATTTCTGATCACTCTGATCTCTTTGCTATACCATCTTCTGCCAACACCTATGTAATTGTAATGTCCGTAAAAATGTTTGTAATCAAATAATAAGCCTTGAACAGTTTTGTCATCCTTATATTTGATCATCGCTTCTTTAATAGCCTGCAGATCATTCTCATGAACACATTCATCCGATTGAATATAAAAACACCAATCGGGATCATCTGAAATGGCATCAAATACTTTATTAGTTTCAATAGAAAGTACCAATCCTCCTTCTCTCTTTTGATCATCCCAAACGGTTTCCATGATCTTTATTTTGGGTGAACTAATTGATCGGATCAATTGCAAGGTTTCATCATCACTATTACCAACACCAACAATAAACTCATCACAAATAGGCAAAATACTTTCTATTGCTTCCAAAACGGGGTAATCGAATTTGATCGCATTTCTGATGATGGTGAAACCTGTAACTTTCATACTTTTTAAATTAAAACGGATAACCAATACCAAAATTCATAACGGTTTGTCGCCATGGTTTTTTATCAAAAGTGAATCTATCTCCCTCTTTATATTTTGGATCTTTAATTGGTGCGGCAAAATCAAAACGCAAAATTAAAAATTCAAGATCCCATCTGATACCTATTCCCCCGCCAATTGCAATTTGTTTGTAAAATTCATCTACTTTAAACTCGCCATCAGGCTTATCCAATGCTTTCTCTAAACGCCAAATATTACCCGCATCGGCAAACAATGCACCATAAAACGATTTGATCACATGAAATCTGTATTCAACATTTCCTTCCAGTAACATGTCACCAATTTTATCGAAACGCGTAGGGCTGTTTGACGGGTCATATCCACCCGGACCTAAGGTACGCGCTCGCCAGGCTCTGATACTGTTTGGTCCACCACTGAAAAAACTTTGCTCATAAGGCAATACATTTAAGTTGGCTAATGTTTTTCCGATACCACCTGCCAAGCGATAAACAACTTTACTGCGCTTGGTAATTGGTAAATAAAAACGGTATTCGAGTTCAGCCTTTAAAAAATGAGCGAAAGGCACATTTAATATGGTGTAACGCCCCATCGTATCCTTTGGTGCTCCGCGCAAATTGTAAATTCCACGCAAAATGTTGCCTGATGACATTACTCTGCAGTGAACATAATTAATGGGTTTGTTGCTGGTTAAAATATTTTCTTTTGAAGTGTAGGTAACACCAAACTTAGTAAGGGTTGTAATGTGATCAATAAATGAATTCAATAAAAAGGCATCATTTAACTTTTTAAGCTCTTGCTCAAAACCACCAAACAATTTAGCGCGTACCATGTAAATTTCAAATGGTACTGCTTCGTATCTGAACAATCTATTTCTCGATCGAAAGGATAGTCCGTTCTCAATACTAGCAATGTTTCTAACAAACTCCGAACGGGCCTGGTAGTTCAACGATGTTTTCACGAACGTACGTGGGGCCATTTCGTTTTTAAATGGCAATAACGAAAATGGAAAAAATGCACGTGGTACCGAAAAACTAAACTCCGGTCCGAATTGAAAGGTATTGAACAACTGCTGAATTTTACTTAACGAAGTAAGATCTCCGGCCCTATCGTTATTAAATTGCGATTGCGCGGTGAGTGCGCCCTGCAATTTTAATTGTATGATCTCACCTCCCTTAAATAAGTTACGGTTCTGATAGATCAAACTGCCATCAATACCTAAGTTACCAAAGGTGTTGATCCCTTCCGTTTCAGCGGTGATGGATTGCTTAATGAGCGGTGTACAAATAATATAGCAATCCAGTCTCGAAGGGAATTCATCACTTCTATAGAACTGAATAGTTACACCTTTAAAGATCCCTAATCCCAACAAACTTTTAAAAGTAGCTTCAGCAGTATCTCTAATAAACAATGTTCCTTTCCTTAATTTTATAAAATCGGCCAGTAATGCAGGTTTGTATTTTAGTGGTTGGTTATTTAAAAATTTGTACTCCATGCCTTCTACCATAGTGGTATCGGAAAAGGCAACATCCTTAATATTTCCAAAAACAGGCTCTGTGATCACATAAATTTCGTTGATCTTAAACTTGGTATGATTCACATATACAATCGAATCATTGGTGCTGCTATAGTTTCGCGAAAACTGATGAAGAATTAATTCAACAGAAACACCATTACCAACATAATTACTATCAACATTGTAATTGATGTAAGCATTTTCAAAATAGTAGTACCCTTTATTGAGCAACAACTTTGTGATGCGCATACGTTCATCTTGCAAAACCTGAGCATCATAGCGTTGGCCTCTTTTTATCAAACAATGCACCGTGTCATTATAAAATATTTCTGCAATACGTTTGTCTTCTAAAACATAGGTGAGGCGGTTCACAATATAGGGTTCGCGCGGCTGAATTTGATATGTTACTTCTGCCTTTTGCTTTCTGATCTTTCCAAAAGAATTAAGCGGGTTAAGATCAACACACCAATCTACGCGGCTATTAAAATAACCTTTACCAAACAAAAACATACGTAATTGCTGTGCTGTTTGATTGGCTAACGCTGTATCTAAAACAACAGGGGCTTCTCCAATGCCACGTAAATTCTCGCGCCAGGTTGGCTCATCTTTACTTAATAACTTAGGAGGAATTGGCTCTTTACCTTTTTTTTCACGCTCCTCATTCTTTACATTTGATCTTTGAATACGCTTGGCGTTTTGCTTATCATATTCCAGATCTCTTTTTTCTTTGTGAACATGAATGATGGAATCATTGAACATATTGTACCATCCTACAAAGAATGGAAAGAGACCAAAGAACTTTCTGTTTGGTTTCTGACGTAAAAAGGCTTCATATTCTTCTGCAGGGATCTTTGTAGATCTTATACCATCAATGTGATTTTTTTCAAGGAGATATTGGTCTTTTTTTAGTCGGCGAGCGGTATTACAAGAGGTTAAAGTAAGTAAGGCAATAAAAACAACTAAATGTGCGCGGCCTAACTGAATAAATATTTTCTCAACAAAAAACAATACTTTAACTTTACAATGTAGCGAATTTAACGCTAAATTATGATTAGTAAAAGTCAAATAAAACATATTAAAGCGCTACATACTAAAAAGCATCGCGAAGAGGAACAAGCCTTTATTGTAGAAGGCATTAAGTCGGTATTGGAGATCTTAAATGAAGATCCAAAACTGATCAGAGAAATTTTTGCGACCGAGCAGTTTATTAAAAGCAATCAAACTGCATTAAATCATGCAAACATCAAATACAATAGTGTAACTGAAAACGAATTATTACAGATAAGTCAATTAACCAATCCCAATGATGCCCTGGCGGTTTGCAAAAATTTTGAAAACATTACTGATGATCTTAATTTAAATACGCAATTCTCTTTTTACCTAGATGATATCAGAGATCCGGGCAATTTAGGTACCATCATCAGAATATGCAGTTGGTTTGGCATTACTAACCTTTATTGCTCGCCCACAACTGTTGAACTTTATAACCCTAAATGTATTCAATCGACAATGGGTGCGTTTTTAAGGGTAAAAGTGCATTACGTTGAACTAGAAGAATTGATTGCCAATAAGAATATAAAAAACATTTATGCCACTGAAATGAATGGCGAAAATATTTATAATGAAGATCTTAAAAGTGGGTTGATCATCATTGGAAATGAAGCAAATGGAATTGGCGAATTGGCTAAGAAGTTGGCAACAAAAAAACTTACTATTCCTTCGGCCTCACAAAATACCGAATCGCTTAATGCCGCAGTGGCAACATCAATCATTGCATCTGAGTTTTTCAGAAAGAGATTTGCGTGATCAGTTTCGTTTTACAAAACCTTTAAAACGAAGTTTTACATCACCATTCTTATTATTACTGATCAAATAAACGATCCTGTCTTGCCTTTCATAAACGGTTTTTGTATCAAACTTAACTTTCACAATGGTTGATCTTCCAGGAACAATAGGTTTAGTGTCAAATTCAACAGATGTGCACGAACATTGTACTTCGTATTTTTGAATAAGCAAAGGCTCATTTCCAACATTAGTAAGTGTATATGAAAGTTCAACCATATCACCTTTTTTTACGGTTCCAAACGATTGTTTTGCATCATCCACTTTCACAATAGCTTGTGCATTCACAAAAGCGCCCATGCAAATGAACAAAGTCAAAGCAATAAATTGCCTGAAACAAAAAATCCTCCCGAAATTACTGGGAGGATCTTTTAATATTTGGTTATTTTTAGTTTCCTTCTTCACCTGGTTTCGCTTTAACTTCTCCTTTGATCTTCACTTTCTTTGAAGCAAATTTTGCGTTAGAAGTAATGGTTACATTTTTCTCAAAACGACCAACACGTTTTGTATCATACTTGATCTTAATAACACCACTTTTACCGGGCAAAATTGGCTCCGAAGGCCAGCCTTGCTTACCATCAATGGTTGTAGTTGTACAACCACATTCAGCCGTAACAGCCGTAATGGTTAAAGGTGATTTACCAACGTTAGTGAATTTAAATTCTCTGATACCGTTAGCATCATACTCAACAGTTCCAAAATCAATTACCTCAGTTTCAAATTTCATATCAGGAGCATTTGGATCCGGATTTGGTATAACAGAATCCTGGGCGTTTGAAGCAAAATACAATCCAATTGCAAGAAACAAACTATATAATAACTTTTTCATACTTGCTGTTTATTAAGAAATTAACCTTTCTTCTCTACAGGCGCACCCTGAGAAGTTTTGTTAGCCGGGAAAGCCTCTTCAACTGGTTTAGCTTCAACATTACCTTTGATAGTTAATGTTACAACACCACTTTTTGCGTTTGAATTTACAGTTACAGTTTTGTAAATACCACCAACACGGTTAGTGTCATACTTTACTTTGATCACACCACTTTTACCAGGTAAAATTGGCTCTTTAGGACATTGTGGAACTGTACATCCGCAGCTTCCCATGCAATTAGTGATCACTAATGGTTCTTTACCATTGTTTGTAAATTTAAATTCACACTCACCGTTTCCACCTTGCATGACGTTACCGTAATCGTGCGTCATTTTATCCATTTTAATATCAGCAGTGCTCATTGGTGCTGTAGTTTGTTGAACTGCTGCTCCGTGGTTGTGGCCATCATTTGCGCTATGACCATCTTGAGCAAAACTAAATGTAGATAAGCCTACAAATAAACCTAGAGTTAATACAATTTTTTTCATGATTCTTATTTTTTGTTGGTTTTATATTTACTTTATAAAGGTACTAAAAATCGTGCCATAAAGATATGCGATACTGAAATACTTTGCTTAATTTTACGAAATTTAACAAATAGTATTTTCCCAAATGGAGATCGGCAAAACATATAATCCAAAAGAAGCAGAAGCAAAATGGTATCCTTATTGGATGAACAAGAAGTTTTTTTCGTCAAAACCCGATAAAACAAAACAACCTTACACCATTGTTATTCCTCCGCCAAATGTAACCGGTGTTTTGCACATGGGCCACATGCTTAATAACACCATTCAGGATGTGCTTATAAGAAGAGCGCGTATGCTTGGTTTCAACGCTTGCTGGGTTCCGGGTACCGATCATGCCAGTATTGCAACAGAGGCTAAAGTTGTTGCTTTGTTAATAGAAAAAGGAATTAAAAAAACCGATCTGAGCAGAGAAGATTTTTTAAAACATGCTTGGGATTGGAAAGAAAAATATGGCGGAATAATTTTAGAACAATTAAAAAAACTTGGCGCATCATGTGATTGGGATAGAACCAAATTCACCATGGATGACGACCTGAGTGATGCTGTATTAGATGTGTTTGTTGACCTTTATAACAAAGGCCAAATTTACCGCGGTGTACGCATGGTAAATTGGGATCCGCAAGGTTTAACAGCAGTGAGCGATGAAGAGGTGATATATAAAGAAAAAGATGGTCAGCTTGTTTACATCAATTACAAGATCAAAGATAGTGATGAACATATTACCATTGCCACTACCCGACCAGAAACAATTATGGCCGATACTGCAGTGTGTGTGCATCCGAACGACGAGCGCTACAACCATTTAAAAGGTAAATTCGCCATCATTCCATTGATCAATAAAGCAGTGCCAATCATTTATGATGATTACATCGATCTTGAATTTGGAACAGGTGCATTAAAAGTTACGCCTGCTCATGATATTAATGACTACAACTTAGGTATCAAACATAAATTGCCGGTTATTAATGGATTAACATCTGATGGAAAAATTAGCGAAGCTGCTACTATTTATGTTGGTATGGATCGTTTTGCTTGCCGCAAGCAGATCATCAAAGACCTTCAAGAACAAGGATTTGTTTCGAAAATTGAAACGATCAAAAATAAAGTTGGACACAGCGAACGAACCGATGCTGTTATTGAACCGCGCTTAAGTATGCAATGGTTCTTAAAAATGGATAAGGTTTCTAAACCGGCGTTAGATGCAGTACTTTCAAATGAAGTAAAATTAATTCCTGAAAAGTTTGTTAACACCTACAAGCATTGGATGGAAAATGTTCACGATTGGTGTATTAGTCGCCAATTATGGTGGGGGCAGCGAATTCCGGCCTGGTACGACAATCAAGGAAACACCGTTGTTTGTAAATCAAAAGATGAGGCTCTTGAGAAATTAAGAACTTTAAATAAAGATGTAAAAGCAGAAGATATCAAGCAGGATGAAGATGTACTTGATACTTGGTTCTCATCATGGTTGTGGCCATTAACCGTATTTGATGCGAACATTGTAAAGAACGGATGGGATAAGGCCAATGAAGATCTTAAATATTATTATCCTACAAATGATCTTGTAACTGCTCCCGAAATTTTATTCTTTTGGGTGGCTCGTATGATCATTGCAGGTAAAGAATACACCGGTAAAAAACCATTTAATAATGTTTACTTAACCGGTATCGTTCGCGATAAGTTAGGTCGTAAAATGAGTAAGAGTTTGGGTAATAGTCCTGATCCGTTAGAACTCATAGAGAAATACGGCGCCGATGGCGTGCGTGTAGGCATGTTGTTATGTTCGCCTGCCGGTAACGATCTGATGTTTGACGAAAGTTATTGCGAGCAAGGAAGAAACTTCGCGAATAAAGTTTGGAATGCTTTCCGTTTAATTAAAGGTTTTGAAGTTGGAAATGTAAAGCAATCTGATGCGCAAAAAGCAACGATCAATTGGTTTGAACATAAATTGAATGAGCAGTTAGAGGTTATCAATGATCATTACTCGAAATACAGAATGAGTGATGCCTTGATGGCAACTTATAAATTGGTTTGGGATGATTTTTGTGCCTGGTATTTAGAGGCTATTAAACCTGATTTTATTGATGGTAAAGCCATGCCAATTGATGAGGCAACTTACAACGCAACCATTCAATACCTTGAAAAACTTTTGGTTTTAATGCATCCTTGGATGCCATTTATTACCGAAGAGATCTGGCATTTGATAGCGAACAGAGATGAAAAGGATTGTTGTATTGTTGCAAAATGGCCAGAGAAGAAAACAATCGATACGGGTCTGTTAGCTGAATTTGAAGTTTGTAAAGAAATAGTAGCAGCCATCAGAAATATTAGGGCACAAAAACAAATGTCGCCTAAAGAAAAACTTGAATTATTTGAGCGCTCTGATGCAACACATGCTTATTTCGATAATGTGGTTGTAAAGCTCGCAAATCTAAGCGGTTTTAATTACACCACAAATAAGGTTGATGGGGCAATAAGTTTCGTAATTAAAAACACGGAATTTTTTGTACCACTTTCTCAAAACATTAATATTGATGAAGAAAGAACTCGTATTTTAAAAGAAATTGATTACAACAAAGGATTCTTAAAAAGTGTTCAGGCAAAATTGGCAAACGAAAAGTTTGTGAATAATGCCAAACCTGAACTGGTTGAATTAGAAAGAAAAAAAGAATCTGACGCGTTAGATAAGATCAAAACATTAGAAGAACAACTTTCCACACTCGCTTAAGTAAAACAGGCTTCAACAGCCTGTTTTTCATAACTTCTCCTGCATTTTAACATTCTAAATCGGTTTTTAGGATTTTAGCTCGTTTTTTTACTAAAAAACGTGATGGATAATTGATTATCTTCGCTGAATATATAAAAAACCACTACAAATGAAAAAACTTGCATTTTTTGCTTTTGTTTACTTCTTAACATTAAATTTAAGTTTTGGCCAGTCGCACAAAACAATAGAGAAAAAGAGAACACTACCGGTTGAAAACTCAGACAAAGTTCAGGCGGCTGTTAATGTTCAGGTAGAAAGCAGTTATTTTAATTACGAGAATAAGATCATGGAGATCTCTATCAACAACTCCATCCCATCTTCATTCCCAAAGAGCAATGGCTTTACTTCTAAAGAAAGCTATAAAACTGCAATGAACAAATGGATAAAGGAAAACCCTAGTCTTCTTAAACCGGAATTCAAAAACACAGTTATAAAAGATTAAAAACATGAAAAAAATAAGTTTATTTCTAATTTTATTGATCAGTTTAGGATTCACAAAGGTGTATTCTCAAATTGGTTGTTTAACCCCAACTCTGGTGTTTTCTGACCCAAGTTTGGTCGGTAATCCTACACTTACAAGCAATATTGTTGATTGTAATTATACAGGGTTCATCATGGTAAGAACAAATCCAAGTACATCTGGAAATCCAATGACAGCAGGTAACTCCCCATGTTTACGATTTGTTACAAGTACCAATGCTAACTCTGCAACTAACAATTTAATTACAGTTGCGCAAGGTACCCAAACTCCTGCAAATGTTACACCACCAAGTAGTTCAAACTATACCTTGTTCTATTATGGTTTAACACCTTCTTTAAGTCATCAATATACCTTATGCAACACTGCTGTTGCTGCTAACATGAATTATTCAGTAATGAGTTGTTATGATAACATCATTCTTAATTCAGGTGTATGGGTAAACACAAGTCCAAATAGCTGCCAATCCTTTACTATTCCAGCAAACACCCCTATAGGTAATGCTTCATTCTCTATTTCTCCTGCTGTTACATCTTCAGCAATTGTACAAAATGCAGGTAATGGTACCATTATTTATGATCCGGCAGAAATGGCCGCCGGGATTTATACTGTAACCTATTCTTTCAGTACCCCAAATTGTACAACTTCTGCTTCTAGAACTTTCCAGATCAACAATCCTTTTGTTGGAGCAGGCTCAAATTTTTCAGTTGCTCCAAATCTTTGTCCAAATGGCCCATGTGTGAATCTAGACAATCAATTATTCCCAACAGCATGGGGCCCTGGTACTTGGTCAGGAACTGGTGTAACTTCAAATTCATTCTGCCCTTCAACAACCGGTCCGGGTACATTTCAAATCACATATTCTGTTGGTATAACTCCTATTTGTAGCGCAACTAATTCTAATGTTTATTACGTTGCACCACAACCAACAGCAAATGCCGGCGTTACCAAATCCTTAACCTGTGCCAATAACCCAACGGTATTGGCCGGAAGTGGCGGAGGTACCTATTCGTGGTCTAACAGCACCTTGGGTAACAACTTCTCAACTTCGCAAACGCCAACGGTTGGCTTTACCGGTACATATACTCTAGTAGTTAATAACGGTACTTGTTCATCTTCTCCAGCTACAATGCAAGTAGTGTCTAACACTACGCCTCCAAGCATACCGAGTGCAACCGTGAGCAACATTATTAACTGTATCAACACAACAGCAACAATTACATCTTCTTTAGCAGGTACCACATTTAGCTGGAGCGGACCCGGAATTGTTTCCGGTAATGGAACGCCTACAATTGTGGTAAATCAAGGTGGTACATATAATTACACAGTAACCAGCACTACAAATGGTTGTAAGAGTAATACAAACATTGCAGTTACACAAAATACTGCTGTATCATTAAGTATCTCTTCTGGTGCGGCAATTAATTGTACCAATAATGTTACAACTTTGTCAGGTAACCAATCAACCTACTCTTATACATGGATTGCACCGGGTACAGGTAATATCAACTCCGGACAATCTACCCCTACCATCAATATTACAGGAACAGGGACTTACACTGCTATCGTTATGAATCCTGCAAATGGTTGTACACTTTCTACAACTCAGGTACCTACAACAAATACAACAGTTGTGACCCCTAATATTACTACTGTTGGTCCGGCTACTATCACTTGTAATACTCCAACATTATCGTTAAATGGAACACCTGGAAGTGGTGTAACTTATACATGGGCAACAGGAAACGGTAACATCGTTGGTTCAACTTCTAATCAAAATGCAAATATTTCGAGTGGTGGTATTTACACATTAGCTGTAACTAATACAACTAACGGATGTATTGGAACAAGAACAATTGCAGTTGGCACAAATACTACACCTCCATCTGCAATATCTAATAATACTAATAATGTTATGTTGGCTTGTCCTGCTCAAACTGCAGTAATTACAGGTACTGCAACCGGCGCAACTAGCTACAGTTGGATAGCTCCGGTAGGTGGCTCAATTTTAAGTGGTCAAAATACAGCAACGGCAAATGTAACCAGTTCAAGCGTTGGGCAGTTTACTTTTGTGGCTACAGGCGCTAATGGCTGCCAGGCAACATCAATTGTTACAGTATCACCAAATACAAACGCTCCTACATTTACCTTAAGCAATCCTAACCCTAGTATCACTTGTAATTCAAACACGCCTTCGGTTTCAGTTAATATCACTTCTACAGTAGGTATTAGTTCTTATTCATGGGGACCAAGTTCTGGCATCTCGGGCCCAACAAATACATCATCAGCAACCTTTACAACTGCAGGTACATTCTCTGTTATCATCACTGCAACCAATGGTTGTATCTCTACCGGTGTATTAACTGTAGGCACAGCAACAACGCCTCCTTCAGTAGCATTTGGCACCGGAACGGCACAGGCTATCTCTTGTACCAATTCACTAGTAACCATTGCTCCTACTTTTACGCCTGCATCTCCAAATTATACTTATACATGGACGGGGCCTGGTATAGTTGGAAGTTCAAACAACAGCAGCGTGCAAGTTAATCAGCCGGGAAGTTATAGTTTAGTGATCACAGAAACTTTAACAGGATGTAGCACAACAACTATTGTTGTTCCTGTAACAGGTAATAATGCAACACCAAACTTACTTGTAAATTCAAGTTCAACAGTTGGTATTGGATGTTCAACAACCAATAACACGGTTACTTTAACAGCAATTTCAACAAACACGGCTGTTACTTACAACTGGAGCACCAGCTCTACTTCTTCTATAATAACTGTGAACACTGCAGGTATTTATACCGTTACGGTAACAGACCCTGCAAATGGTTGTTCATCTACTCAAACAGTTTCTGTTGCAAATAGTACAACTGCTCCAGGTTTCTCAGCAACTGCTGTTGGCAACCTGCCTTGTGGTACCGGAACAGGAACTCTTGCTTTAGCAGCTGCTAGCAGTAATACAAATATTTCGTATGCTTGGAATGGAACAGGTATTATTTCAGGTTCAAATACCGCAACACCTATCATTAATCAAGCCGGTATTTACACTGTAGTAGCAACTGATAATTTAACAGGATGTAGCGCAACAAGCACCATTGCGGTTGCAAACCCAACTGTAATTGCAAACTTTACGGCTAATGTGATCAGTGGTATGTCGCCATTGAATGTTGATTTCACAAATAACAGCTTAGGTGCAAACACTTATTCATGGACATTTGGAAACAGCAGCACATCTACATCAACAAATCCAAGTACATCGTATACAGCCAGCGGAACCTACTCTGTTATTTTAGCTTCAAGCAATGGATTGTGTACAGATTATGACACCTTGGTGATCAAAGTTACAGGTGGTTTAGGTTCAATTCCAGAGATCTTCACACCGAATGGTGACGGAAAGAATGATCCCTTCTACATCCCTGGATTAGATAGTTATCCTAAAAATAAATTACAGATCTTCAATCGTTGGGGTAATATCGTTTACGAAGCTTCTCCGTATAAGAATGATTGGGATGGAAAACCTAACAAATCGTCAATTGGAACAGATAAATTACCCGTAGGTACTTATTTCTATATCCTAGATCTTGGAGATGAAAAAGAAGAGATCAGAAAAGGATTTGTTCAATTAGAATATTAATTAAGTACCATTAAAAAGTTTGAAAATGATGAAAAATATAAAATACAGCTTCTTGACGATCCTAACCGGATTAACACTTAGCATGAACGCACAGCAAGAAACACAGAACTCATTTTACATGTTCAACGCTTCATTATTAAATCCTGCGTACGCGGGAAGTCGCGATGCTTTAAGCATTGTGGTTGATGGCCGTATGCAATGGGTAAATTGGAAAGGTGCTCCAAAAACCAACTGCTTTACATTACACACACCATTAGTTATTGAAAGTGTTGGTTTAGGCTTAAATGTTTTGAATGATCAGATAGGTGCAACTACGCGTAATGCCATCTTTGCTGATTTCTCATACCGCATCCGTTTAAATAATAATAACGATCGTTTGGCTTTTGGTTTAAGAGCAGGTGTTGATCTGTTAAATAACAATTTCTCTAATTTAACGGTAAACGATAATACCGACCCTTTGGTTTCTCAAGGAAACTATAATGCAACCTTATTTAATACTGGTGCTGGTATTTATTTATATGGTCAGCGTTATTTCTTTGGTGTTACAGCTCCAAAATTCATCCCAAACAAAACAAGTAATTTATCTAACTTCTCATCGCAGGAAGCTTTACACTTATATGTTATTGGAGGTTATGTTTTCAAATTGAACAGCCTTTGGGATCTTAAACCAAGTACATCCATAAGATATACCGCTAATGCGCCTTTATCAATTGACGGTAACTTATCATTATTGTTCAATAAAAAGATCTGGTTTGGTGTGATGTACCGTCACGGTTCTGCAGCTGGTGCTAACATCATGTACCATTTCACCAATTCAATTCGTTTGGGTTATGCTTATGATTATTCGATCAGCAATATGAATAAATACAATTCAGGAACTCATGAAGTTCTTTTAGGTATTGATTTCTTCAAAAAACAAGAACCTGTTCGCTCACCACGTTATTTCTAACCCTATTCTAAATTCAAACCAATGAAATTAAATACATTTAAAATACTTTTCTCAGCTTTGATCATTTCAAGCACAAGTATTTTTGCCCAGAGTTTAAAAGAAAAGATCGCTGATAAAAAATTCACGAATCTTGAATACGCTTCTGCATCTGAATTATACGCTGAATTAGCAGGTGGCAAACACCCTAAAACAAAATATTGTGTAAGAGCCGGAGAAAGCAATTTAAAGGTTGGTGATTACAAAAAGGCAGAAGCATTTTACAACCAGGCTTTTTTGAACCAAGGCATGACCGATAAAGATTACTACAATTTCTATCAGGTATTAAAATACAATGGTAATTATAAAAAAGCCAACGAGGTGTTTTTAAAGATCAATTCAGCCGAATTTAAAAACATCCGTCAATCAATAACCAAACATTCTGATTATGAAACCGCTTTAAAAAAGGATACCATAAGTGTGAAGATCGGAAAGATAGAAGGTATTAATACTGAGCAAGGTGAGTTTAGTCCGTTTATTACCGGAAAAGATTTTTACTTTGTTTCATCACGCCGCAACACCAGTGTAACTAATAGAAAATACGGTTGGGATAACTCATATTACCTGGATGTGTACAAAGGAACGCTTGAAGGAAATAAAGTATCGCACGTATCAAGAGTTGGCGATCATGTTCATACAGCTTATCACGAAGGACCAATTTACATCACAAAAGATGGAAATACTGAATACCTTACACGAAATAATTTAGTTAAAAACAAAGCTAAAAAAGGAAGTGATAACCAGGTTAACCTCAAGATCTATTACAGAAACAAAGCGGGCGAAAAGTGGGGAGAATGGCAGGAGTTTGCTTTCAATAGCAACGATTATTCATGCGGTCATCCAACATTAACAGATGATGGGAAAACTATGTATTTTGTTTCTGATATGCCTGGTACTTTAGGGTCAACAGATATTTGGGTAACACGTTTCGAGAATAATGCATGGACAAAACCACAAAATTTAGGACAAGCAACAAATTCGGAAGGAAGAGAATTATTCCCTACCCTATTTGACAATGAGATCTTATTCTTTTCAAGTGATGGAAAAGTTGGATTAGGCGGATTGGATGTGTTTTATACTGTTCCTTCAACAGACAACTTTTTTGAACCACAAAATTTAGGTTATCCAATTAATACATCATACGACGAAGTTGGTTTTACAGCTAAAGACATGAAAAGCGGATACCTTTCTTCAAACCGACCTGGCGGAGAAGGAAAAGATGATATTTATTCATTTGTTTCCGACAAATCAATAGTAAGTACCGCCGTTAATTTTGTAGTAAAGGATCTGGTAACCAAAGCTATTTTACCAAATACTGAAGTAGTTATGACTGACGATGCTGGCAAAGTTGTTAGTAAAGCCATGACAGATGATAAAGGTGATGTAAAGTTTAATTTAACACCGGGAAGAAACTACAAATCAAAAGTAAGCAAACAAGGTTATAAGAATTTGGAATTGAATATTCCTGAATCGGAATTAGCAAAGTTTGGAAAAGACAAAAAAGAACTTTTGATCGAGAAAAAAATATTTGGGATCGTTGGTTTAGTAACCGATGCTGATAACAACAGCCCAATTGCCGATGTAAAAGTAACCTTAACGGATGCATTTAATAAGGCAAATGTTTTAACCTTCACAACAGATAATGCAGGTGGATTAAAACATACTTATACCAATATTAAGGAAGGTGATGATATTAGTTACATCATGAAAATTGAAAAGAAAGGATACATCACAAAAACGCAGGCGGTTGATATTTCTATCGTAAAAGATGGTTATGTAAAAGTGCACGAGGAGACCAACATGAAAATGTCTAAGATCAAAATTGGAACAGATATTGGTAAGTTAGTTGACCTAAAACCAATTTATTTTGATGTTGGCAAATGGGATGTAAGACCTGATGGTGCTGTGGAATTAGATAAGGTTGTAGGCTTGATGAATGAGAACCCCGGAATGGTTATTGAATTAGGATCACATACCGATTGTAGAGGTGCTGCTAAAGCAAACTTAACACTTTCTGATAAACGTGCTAAGGCCAGCGCAGCTTACATTGTAAGTAAAGGAATTGGCAAAGACCGAATTTTTGGTAAAGGTTACGGAGAAGGCAAGTTGATAAACAAATGTGCTTGTGAAGGTAAAGTTGTTTCAAAATGCAGCGAAGAAGAACATGCACAAAACCGTAGAACAGAATTTAAGATCGTAAAGATCAAACCATAATTTATTTTTCCTCCATTTAAAAGCCGGTCAAAAGCCGGCTTTTTTGTTTTTATATGTTTGATGTTTGTTAAGAACTCGGTCTTTTAAAATACCCCTTAATTAATGAAATTTAAAGCGCCAATGAGTAAGGAAAGCATTAAACACAAAATAGATCAATTAAGTAAAGAGATCGATCAGCATAATTACAATTACTATGTTCTGGATAAACCTGTAATTAGCGATTTTGAATTTGATAAATTACTCGAAGATCTTATTGCACTTGAAAAAGAACATCCTGAATTTTTACATCCAAATTCTCCAAGCCAACGTGTAGGCGGCCAGATAACCAAAACTTTTCAGGCAGTAAAACATAAATACCCCATGTTGTCTTTAAGCAATTCCTATAATCAGGAAGACCTTGAAGATTTTGACAGAAGGGCTAAAGAAGGGCTTGGTATTGCTTCAAACGATCTGTTCGGCAGTGCCGATCTGGAGTATGTGTGCGAACTAAAATTTGATGGTTTATCTATTGGCTTAACCTACGAAAATGGTGAGTTGGTTAGAGCTGTTACGCGCGGTGATGGTGTACAAGGCGATGATGTTACCACCAATGCAAAAACCATTCGTTCCATTCCTCTTAAACTAAAAGGTAATTACCCGACCGAATTTGAAATTCGCGGTGAGATATTTATGCCTCGTAAAGCCTTTGATGCCATTAATAAAGAACGAGAGGATATTGGCGAAGCACTAATGGCAAATCCACGCAATGCAGCCAGCGGCACCATGAAGATGCAGGATAGCAGCGTGGTATCAAAACGTAAACTCGATTGCTTTTTATATTTTTTATTAGGCGAACAAATTCATTACAAAACACATTCAGAATGTTTGGAAGCAGCAAAAAGCTGGGGATTTAAAATTGATGAGCACACCAAGGTTTGTAAGAACATTAACGAAGTGCTTCAATTTATTGATCATTGGGATAAGGCGCGCTACAACTTACCATTTGACATTGATGGCATTGTTATTAAACTCAACAATTTCAAGCAACAACAGCATTTGGGTTTCACTGCAAAATCGCCACGATGGGCCATTGCCTATAAATTTAAAGCAGAACAAGTAAGTACCGAATTACAAAGCATTACCTACCAGGTTGGTCGCACCGGTGCCATTACGCCCGTTGCAAATTTAAAACCGGTGCAATTAGCCGGTACTGTTGTTAAGCGCGCCAGCCTTCATAATGCCGATATCATTGAAAAACTGGATGTACGCGTTGGTGATCATGTTTTTGTTGAAAAGGGTGGCGAGATCATTCCTAAAATAATTGGTGTTGATCTAACAAAACGTTTAACTCACTCCCACCCTACAAAATATATTCATGAATGCCCTGAGTGTGGCACTGAATTGATCAGACAAGAAGGTGAAGCTTTGCATTATTGTCCGAATGAGAACGGTTGCCCGCCACAGGTAAAAGGAAAAATTGAGCATTATGTGAGTCGCAAGGCAATGAATATTGATAGCTTAGGAAGTGAAACGATAGATCAGTTTTATAATGCCGGTTTGATAAAGAACATTGCCGACCTGTATGATCTGAAAAAAGAACAATTATTACCGCTCGAACGCATGGCCGAAAAAAGCGCGAACAATATTATCGATGGTATTGCAGCCAGTGCCAATGTGCCATTTGAACGTGTACTATTTGCCATTGGAATTAGGCACGTAGGCGAAACAACCGCAAAAAAGATCGCAAAAAAAGTTCGTTCAATTGATGCTCTTTCGCAAATGAATACCGAACAGTTGCTGGAGATAGATGAAGTTGGAGAAACCATTGCAAAAAGTATTCAGGCGTTTTTTGAAGACAAAGAAAACCAACACATCATTCAGCATTTAAAAGATGCAGGTCTACAATTTGAGATAAACGCTGAAGATCAACAGCCAACCAGCAATAAACTGGAAGGCAAAACAATTGTGGTGAGCGGTGTATTTACCAAATACAGTCGCGATCAAATAAAAGATCTGATCGAACTCAATGGTGGTAAAAACTCAGGCTCTATCAGCAAAAAAACAAGTTTTGTATTGGCAGGGGAAAACATGGGTCCTGAAAAACACAAAAAAGCCGAAAGTTTAGGTGTGCCGATCATCAGCGAAGAGGATTTCGAAAAAATGATCAGTTAAGCCTTTATTTTTATTAATTTAGCATCCGAATGTCACACGGTATTTGTTTATTAAGTGTTGTGCCTTGCAGAAAAGAACCTGCAAATGTTAGCGAAATGGTAACACAGTTATTGTTTGGCGAAACTTACAAAATTACCGATGAAACCGAAGAGTGGTTCAAGATCATCACTGCTTACGATTCATACGAGTGCTGGTTAAATAAAAAACAACACAATCCTATTACCGAAAGATCATTTCAAAGTATTCAAAAAGAAAACAGTTTTTGTAATGGCGATCTGGTTCAGGTTGTAAAGAACAAAAACCTAAACACCAATATTGCTATCACCATTGGATCGAGTTTACCATTTTTAAAGGGGCACGATATGCAGTTTGACAACTATCATTTTTCATTTGATGGTAGTGTGATAGATACATCACTAAAAAATGATGCGCAAAAAATTGTTCAAACTGCTTATTTGTTCATGAACTCGCCCTACTTATGGGGCGGCAAAAATCCTTTTGGAATTGATTGCAGTGGCTTTTCGCAGTTAGTGTATAAATTAAACGGTTACAAATTACCACGCGATGCCTCGCAGCAAGTTGAGCTTGGTTTTCCTTTAAGTTTTGTAGAGGAAGCTGAAGCCGGCGATCTGGCCTTTTTTGATAATGAAGAGGGGCGTATCACACACGTTGGTATACTTTTAGATAATCAAACAATTATTCATGCCAGTGGTCAGGTTCGCATTGATAAATTCGATCACTATGGAATCTTTCATTCTGAACGAAAAAAATATTCTCACAACTTAAGAGTTATTAAACGCATTTTATAATAAAGCTATGATACAACGCATCCAATCTATTTTCTTATTGATCTGCACCATCCTATTTTCATTGTTCTTTTTTATGCCTTTAAAAGAAGTTAATAAGGATGGCGTTATAATGCCACTAACAGCCTTCTCAAGTTTTAATTCAAACTTTTCATACACCATGACCTTCTCTGTGGTTAGCGGATTTATATTTTTAGGATTCCTTTGTTCATTGGTAACTATTTTCTCGTACAAACAACGTTATGTGCAAATTCGCTTATCATACATTGTGATCGGACTTACCATTATTTGTGCATTGCTTATCAATTTAACGCACTCTGTTACTGCTTATAGCAGTGGCGAAGTAATATCCATGACCGCTAATGCCATGTTTGCAGGTATCTTGATTTTTGCAGCTTTAGCAATTGTTTACATCAAAAAAGACATTAATTTGTTAAAAAAGGCCGATAGGATCCGCTAATTTGCGCATTATCGCTTTTAATCTCTTGTATTTTTCGGGTTTTTATTTATTTTCGTCATCCTACTTCACATTTGAAAAGGTTGATACATATTTTATTGTCTCTTTTTATCTGTAAATTCATTTTTGCGGATGGTAATCAACCTGCAACAAAATCTGAACCTGTTAAAGGATTTGATCTCAGTAAAAAATTAAGTCGCGAACATTTGGTTCATTTGATCGATTCATTGCTTGAAAGAGATGTGATCACTCCGGAAGATATGGATCAGCTTAACCACTACTCCATTCTTCTTAAAACAAACACCAAGGCCGATCTGTTTCATTTGATCGATTCATTGCTAGATAAGCCAAAAGTAAACGTACAGGAAATTGAGGAATTAAAATACATTGCCGGAATTTTAAATTCAACTAAGGAAATAGAAACAGATAACGAAATGGAAAAGCTGGAAAGTTTACATTTTTATTCGGATAGCGAAGAAAAAATGTTATTTCCGCCCTACCCGCTTGATAGTATTGCAAACGAATCGGAGCTTGCTTTAGAAAAACCACAAAGCCATAATTACAATAACCCCTTCAATGGTGTTTTAACTTCTTACTACGGCTGGCGCGATAAACGCATGCACAAAGGCATAGACATTGATCTGAACAAGGGCCAACCGGTTGCTGCTGCCTTTGATGGAAAAGTAAGAATAGCCGAAAAGAACAAAGGTGGTTTTGGGAATTTAGTGATCATCATGCATGCAAATGGTTTAGAAACGGTTTATGCGCACTTGTCGAAAATAAAAGTAAAGGCCGGGCAAGTTGTATTAAGCGGTCAAACCATTGGGCTTGGTGGCAACACCGGCAGAAGTCGTGGTTCACATTTACATTTTGAGACGCGTTACAAAGGTCATGCTCTTAATCCTTTACTATTTATTTCCTACAACGAAAACAAATTACACCACCACAGCATCACTTTAAAAATTGAAAAAAAGACACTGGTTGCGTATCCATCAAATGCCGAATTGCACAAAGTAAAAAAAGGCGATAGTTGGAATTTGATAGCCAAAACCTATAACGTTCCTATAAAAAAATTAATGGCATTAAACGGCAGTGCAAAACGTTATTACCTTCGCCCGGGCACATCCCTACGCGTAAATTGATCCGTCGAATTCATTGGGAAATCCCGATCTTTTTTCTTAAAATTAAGCCTAAATTAAGCACTCCTTTTTATTATGGCGCAAGTAATTCCATTTAAAGCAATCAGACCCGTAGCAGATAAGGTTCATTTAGTGGCATCACGTTCAGTTGATGGATATAACGCTACCGATCTTAAAGAAAAATTAGCAGGTAATCCATTCACTTTTTTGCATGTGATCAATCCTGATTATGACGATGGCATTAAAACAAAACCCGGTTCAAAAGAACGTTTGAATAAGGTTAAAAACAAATTCAAAGCTTTTGTGAATGAAAAAGTTTTTTTCAAGGATAATGATCTGAGTTACTATATCTATCGCCAAATAAAAGAAGACAATACCTACACCGGCATCATTGCTTGCACCAGTATTGATGATTATTTTAACGGCGTTATTAAAATACATGAGCAAACACTAACACAACGCGAAGAAAAATTAAAAGAATATTTAGAGGTTTGTGAATTTAATGCAGAACCGGTTTTATTTTGCTACCCTAACGATAAAGAAATTGATAAGCTTACGGCAGATGTTATTAAAACACGTGCCGATTACGATTTCACCACAACCGATCGTGTAAGACATACCTTGTGGGTGGTAAATGATAAACCATCTGTTGATTTATTAAAAGTACGATTCAGCAAGATACCAAGCATTTATATTGCAGATGGTCATCACCGTTCAGCTTCATCGGCCTTACTTGGCAAAAGCAAACGTGAAAAATCAAAAAACCATTCCGGTAAAGAATCATTTAATTTTTATTTGGGTGTTTTCTTTCCTGAAACACAATTGAAAATTTACGATTACAACCGCGTGGTTAAAGATCTGAATAACTTAACGCCCGATCAATTGCTTGCAAAACTGAAAGAGCGCTTCACCGTAAAAAAAGAGAACGAACAAGATTTTAAACCGCGTCAGAAACATGAAATATCAATGTACATGAACAAAACATGGTATTCATTGAAAGTGAATGAAGGTTTGTATAATCCAAAAGATCCTGTTGGTAGCTTGGATGCCGCAATTTTAACGGAACAATTGTTATCACCTATTTTTGATATTCACGATCTGAAGACCGATAAGCGTATTGGATTTATTCCCGGAATAAAAGGCAGCAAAGAATTAAAGAAACAAGTAGATGAAGGAAAGTTCGCCGTTGCATTTGGTTTATATCCGGTAACAATGGATCATTTAAAATGGATCGCAGATACAAATAACATCATGCCGCCAAAATCAACCTGGGTTGAACCAAAAATGCGGAGCGGATTGGTGGTTTATAGCTTTGAAGAATAAGGTCAAATTGAATTCGTTATTCACTAATTAAGCACTTTTAAATGAACTCTGTTAAAGAAAATCTTCACCAGATCAAAAATGCGTTACCATCACATGTAACATTGATTGCGGTTTCAAAAACAAAACCAAATGAATTGATTCAGGAAGCCTATGATGCCGGTCAGCGCGATTTTGGAGAGAATTACGTGCAAGAATTGTTAGATAAACACGAACAACTTCCAAAGGATATCAAATGGCATTTTATTGGGCACCTTCAAAGTAATAAAGTTAAATACATTGCGCCTTTTGTTTATTTGATACACGGCGTTGATAGTTTTAAATTATTAAAGGAGATAGATAAAGAAGGTGAAAAAAATGACCGCGTGATCAATTGCTTGCTTCAAATTTATATTGCAAACGAAGAAACAAAATTTGGATTGGATGAGAATGAAGCAAAAGCTATTTTATTAGGAGAAGAGATCAAATCGCTGAAAAACATTTCTATCAAGGGCTTTATGGCCATGGCATCCAATACAGTTAAGAATGAACAAATAAAAAAAGAATTTCATAGCTTACACCAATTCAGCAAACAATTTCCCAATCTGAATATCTTAAGTTATGGTATGAGCAGCGATTTTCAAACTGCCATTAACGAGGGAAGCACTATGATACGTATTGGCAGCAGCATTTTTGGCGAAAGAAACTACAACAAATGAGTGGCGAGGTTATAGCATTATTAACTACACTGTTTTGGAGTTTGGGTATTTTCCCTTTCACCGAAGCCTCTAAACGCATTGGTGCGGGTGCTGTAAACCAATACCGCCTTTTATTTGCCTGGCTAATTATTTCGCTTATTCTTTTCTTTTCAAATTCGCTTAATTTGCAAGAACAGTTTAGCACACCGCAATTGAAACATTATTTGTTTTTAGGTTTATCGGGTGTGATCGGATTTACCATTGGTGATTACTGTAGTTTTAAATCGTTCACCATACTCGGACCAAAACTAGGAAGTTTATATACCACCTTTGCGCCCGGTGCGGCGCTTATTGTAGGCTATTTTGTATTGAATGAAAAAACAAACCTCATTGGTATACTCGGAATTGCGATTACTTTAGGAGGCGTTATTTGGCTTACACTTTCAAAAAAAGATAAAGATGCCGCTCAAAAAGCCGGGTTTGAAAGAAATAAACAAGGTGTGGCTTTAGGTATTATTGGAGCGCTTTGCCAAGGCACGGGTTTGGTATTATCAAAACTTGGAATGGATGCTTACACAGAAAAATTACCAACCATGCATGCTGTTTGGATCAGGTTATTATTTGCATTTACAATGGCCTTTATCGTTTCTGTTTTTACAAAAAACTTTTTCTCAAATTCAAGACCGGTTTTAAGAAACGAAAAGAATGCTGTTCCTTTTATGATACTGGGCACTTTCCTTGGTCCTATTGCCGGTGTATCCTGTTCTTTGCTTGCCATACAAAAACTAGAAGTGGCCGTAGCTCAAACTATATTTGCTTTACTACCCATTGTGGTGTTACCGGTAAACTTGTTAGTGTATAAAGAGAAGATCACATCACAATCGATTTTTGCATGTTTAACAGCCATTGTTGGCGTAATTATCCTAATATGGCGAAACCAATTCGAATAAATATCAAAAAGGAGTTCTCTGCAAATTACACTTTATCGCAAGTAAATAAAGTGGTTGGTCAGATCGAATATTACCCTGACCTGATCAAAGATATACGCGAATTTGTTTTTGATAAGGATCCGCGAAAGAATATGCGTGCAACCTGGTTACTATTGCATATTGCTTTTAAACATCCTCAACTCATAAAAAAGGAAATTCCAACATTATTGCGATTTTTAGATCAAGCTACTAATCATACCGGTGCCATCAGAAATTGTGTTCGCATTTTTATGGAAATAGAAATTCCCGAAAAATTTTGCGCATCCATTTACGACAGGTGCCAGTTATATGCCACAAATGCAACCTTGCCGCATGCTGTAAGAGTTTTTGCCATTTATACGATGGCCAATATTTGTAAACGTTTTCCTGAACTTAAACAGGAGTTATTGATCATTATTGATGAACTCAAAAAATACCCTCAATCTCCTTCCATGAATGCATGTATCAAAAAAACATCTAAAAATTTGTTAAAGCTGTAACAAATCCTATACCCTGTGCGTTTTATCTATATGAAACAGCACTTATCTATTTTCACAGCCTTATTTGTTGCATTACTTTGTTGCAGTTTTTTGGTATTTAAAAAAGCTCCGCAATTAAGAAACGGTGATATTATTTTTATTACCAATCAATCCGGCCAGGGTAAAGCTATCCAATTGGCAACAAAATCAAAATATACCCATGTTGGCATTGTATTTATTGAAAATGGTAAAACCTTTGTTTATCATGCTGTAGAACCGGTTTCAAAAAACACACTTGAGGAGTTTGTTAGCATGAGTGAAGATGGGAACTATACTGTAAAACGTTTGAAGGATTCATTAACATTAACGTCACAGGTTATAAAACAAATGCATTCGGAGGCCGTTAAAGATCTTGGTAAACATTACGACCTTGGCTTCAACTGGAGTGATGATGAATTATATTGCTCCGAATATGTTTGGAAACTTTATAACCATGGCTTGAACATTCAAATTGGCGAATTAAAACCATTAAAGTCGTTTGACCTTACTCATCCTAAAGTTAAATACATTATGGAACAACGTTATGGCAAGAACATTCCATACGATGAGAAGATGATCTCACCCGGAGACATGTTCGACAGTAATTTGCTAATGGAAATTAAACAACAATAAAGTAAAACAAATTGATGGCATTAAGCCAGCTGATAGCAATTAATGAATAATTGATCATGTTCATGTTATTAAAAAAAACCATCATGGTAATAACAGTAACAAACAAGCTCAAAAACAATAGTGGTGTAACACGCCAAATACGAAATTCTTTGGCAGAAGTGCTCACCATGATCTTGATCTCTTTTCTCAATAAAAAATCTTTACCAATATAAAAAACAGACTTTGGGAGCGGTAATTGTATATTTTCTCCTACGTAAAATTTATAGTGTTTTCCGGTCTCGTCCCAAACACTCATAAACCTTACCGATCTTTTGGCGTTGATAATATCGCCAAACTCATCAACATTGGCCTTTTTCACAATTGCTGTTTCATAGGTAGACGGGCCAAACATACAAAAGATCATCTCGCAATAAATAAATACACAAATGATATTAAACACATTTAATATCTTGTATTTGCGGGTCTTTTTAAATGCTTCAATTTGCCTAATGGCTTTTGCTTTTTTGTAAGCAATGATCTCTTTGATCTGTTCAGGCGTGAGAGGTACGCGGGTTTGCTTTTTGTTTCCTTCAGAAGACATTAAGCATTAAGGTTGATTTTTTTATCGAGTAAATAATTATTTCGAATAGGACTATTACGTAAAACCAACTCACCAATAAAGCCGGCCAAGAACATCATGCTACCAATGATCATGCAGGTTAATGAAATATAGAACGAAGGGCGCTGAGTGATCAAACGTGCAGGATGATGCGTAAATGCGCAGTACAATTTATAACCACCTAAATAAGCAGCAAAACCTAATCCTAATATAAATAAAAGTGTACCAACTAATCCAAAGAAATGCATAGGACGCTTTCCGAACTTTGATAAGAACGTTACGGTCATCAGATCTAAGAAACCATTGATAAAACGATTCCAGCCAAATTTACTGGTACCGTATTTTCTTGCTCTATGCTGAACTACTTTTTCACCAATTTTAGTAAACCCTGCTGCTTTTGCCAACACAGGAATAAAACGGTGCATTTCGCCATAAACCTCTATACTTTTTACCACATCCTTTTTATACGCTTTTAAACCGCAATTCATATCATGCAAATAAATGCCGCTCATTTTGCGCGTTGTATAATTAAAAAGTTTGCTCGGTATGTTTTTAGTTAAGGCGTTATCATAACGTTTTTGTTTCCATCCGCTCACCAGGTCAAAATTTTCTTTGGTGATCATGTGAAACAAGCCGGGTATTTCATCCGGACTATCCTGCAGATCGGCATCCATTGTAATGATCACATCGCCTTGTGCAGCTTCAAAACCAACATACAATGCAGGTGATTTACCGTAATTTCTTCTGAATTTGATTGCTTTCGCGTGTGGATTTGTTGAAGTGATCTTTTCGATCACACTCCATGATCTGTCTTTACTACCATCATCAATGAACAGGATCTCATAGGAGAACTTATTTTCGGTCATTACTTTAACGATCCAATCGTGCAACTCAGGCAGCGATTCTTCTTCGTTAAATAAGGGTATTACAACCGAAATGTCCATAAAGTACAAAACTAACAATTTACCCTTAAATTATGTGGTAAATTAGTTAAGTAATCTAAAATTATTGAGGATAAAACATCAAAAAACCAAAAAAAGCAGTATTTTTGTGCCGGGTAAGTCCTCCACGACCAGCTCCTGCTGAATCCCCCAGGCTGGGAACGGAGCAAGGGTACGCGGTTGAGCGGTGCGATGGAGGTAGCTTACCCTTTTTTTATTTCCCTCCATTCAATAAAACATCAATTAAAAGTTCACTGTTCAGATTGTAAGGTTAAACACCAATCTGCAATTTGCGCAATTTGTAATTTGTAATCTGCAATCTGTAATTAATAAACCTATCCTAACTTGGTTACCTCAGCAAAATTTCCTTTGATCTTGAAACGCCAGGTGGTATCGAATATTTTAGGTAAGTAACGCTTGTATAAAAGCATGCGTGCATTTTCTTTTTTATCATCCTCTCCTTCTCTGCCAACTGCATTGAACTCGTAAAAATTAACCTTCGGATGTTCTTTCATGTAATTTAAAACGATCTCAACAATGGTATTCATTACCTGAAATACTTCGCCTCGGTTTGTAGTTACATATTCTTCGCCTTCAAACTCATCGTTAATAACACCAAATACAATATTTGAATGCAAGATATTATCCTGCAAACGTCCGAATCTTACTTCATATCTCAATCCGCTGGTTGTATTAAAATAATAAACACCTGCGCTGGGAATACTCGGAAATTCTATATCAAATATTTTTTCTTTACTAGCCAACGATCAATTCCTTCTTTTTAAATCTATCTGCAACTACAAGATCTTTACTGCCAGGTGTGTAATTATAAAATCCTTTAACCGATTTTACGCCTAAATGGCCGGCTGTAACCATGTTCACTAAAAGCGGACAAGGTGCATATTTTGGATTTCCGAATCCGTCTTGCAATACGCGTAAAATATTTAAACACACATCCAAACCAATAAAATCTGCTAATTGCAAAGGTCCCATTGGATGTGCCATACCTAATTTCATTACGGTATCTATCTCCTCAACACCTGCAACACCTTCATATAATGTAATGATCGCTTCATTGATCATTGGCATCAATATTTTGTTTGCAACAAATCCGGGATAATCATTTACCTCAACAGGAACTTTATTTAATTTCTTTGAAGTTTCCATGACCAGATTACAAACTGCATCACTGGTCGAATAACCTCTGATCACCTCTACCAACTTCATCACCGGAACAGGATTCATAAAATGCATTCCAATAACTTTATCTGCACGCTTTGTTACTGCAGCAATGGTTGTAATTGATATAGATGATGTATTGCTCGCTAAAATTGCTTCCGGCTTACAAAACTCATCCAACTGTTTGAATATCTCTAACTTTACCTTCACATTTTCACTGGCTGCCTCCACAACAAGATCTGCCTGCTGCACAGCCGTTTTCAGATCGGTAAATGTTTTTATGTTTGATAAGGTTTTTTCTTTATCTGCTTCTGTAATGCCGCCTTTAGCAACCTGTCTGTCTAAATTCTTCGCGATCGTTTGCACGGCTTTTTGTAAGGCGCTTTCGCTTACATCAATTAAGTTTACACTATAACCAAATTGCGCAAATGTATGTGCAATTCCGTTACCCATTGTTCCGCTTCCAATAACTGTAATATTCTTCATAATAGAGGTAAATCTACATTACCTTTGATTAATAACCAAAGTAAGTTTTTAACCATAAATATTAAAAACTTTTAGTGATTTTTAAAGCCTTTTCCCATTTATTTCTTTGAACAAGGTGAAGTCTTAAAGGTGAGTAATTTAGCAGTGTACAGCGTAAATTTAATATTCAATTAAACCAAACTTATACAAGGCTAAAAATTCATATAATAATCTTTGGTGAGTTGTTTGTATTCATCAGAATACGCCTGTGGATCAGTGGTACGAATGTAAAATACACGTTCATCAATATCTTTTGGAGCGAGCTCAAACTGCATTAAATGGCGTTTATCATCTTCTTTATCAGGACTATTGCGCACACGCATTAAGCGCGTTAAAAAAAATCCTTTTTGCTCTGCCATTTTTCTAAAAATTTCAGCTTCTTTTTTAGGAAGTATCAGACAAAAAACACCGTTTGCTGACAGCAATTCCTTTACACCATCTACCAGTTCCGAAAATGGTAAAACATCAGCATGACGGGCTGTAGAACGGTTTGTATCGTTACTTTTAAGCGAATCAATAAAATAAGGTGGATTAGTAACAATGAGATCGAGTTTTGCAGACTCTTGTTTCCAAAAATCCTGAAAGGAATTCCGGATCACTTTTATTTGATCTTTAAAACTGCTGTTAGCTAAATTTTCACTGGCCTGTTCAAATGAATTCGCATCAATTTCTAAGGCTGTTATGCTTGCATTTGATTTTTGCGCCAACATTAAAGCAATTACCCCGGTACCGGTACCAATATCTAATATACTTTTAAAATGATCGGGGTTTACCCATGAACCAAGCAAAACAGCATCTGTGCCAACTTTCATGGCACATTTATTTTGCTTTATACTGAATCTTTTAAATTCAAATACATCATTGGGCATAAAATGAGTTTACCTTATTAAAGTTATAAAAAAATAACCTGAAACAAAAATGCCGTTAAATAAAAAAGTCAGGCGCTAACCTGACTTTCTTTCTTTTAATAAGATGCTTTTGTATCTGTTCTTCCGAGGTTCTTACCATATCCGGCAGAAACATTGTATCGTAACATGATCTCCATACCACCCTGTAATTGAGATGCAGGAGTTAATTGTGATACGTTAATATCGTATGCAAATCCTAAAGCATATTTATCATACTGTATAAGTAATGCAGGAATGATCGCATCTTTGTAACGGTATGATGCACCTAATGAAACCGCACATGGTTTTTTAATGGATGTGAATTTTGATTCATCAACAATAACATACTTGAACATTAAACCTGAAATAAACTCCTGGCTCTTACCCTGACGCAGATAGATCAAGCTTGGGTCGATAGCAATGCGCAAATTTGGAATAAAAAACTCACCACTCGAATAAACCACCACGCGTGTATTTAATTTCTCAGATGTTACAATGAAGGAATTTTTTGGGATGCTAAAATGATAAGCAGCAAAGCCAATATCAAATTTACTTCCGTCCTTTGAACTGATGTATTTTTGACTTTGCGCATAACTAAAATGAGCGCCGGCACCTACATCGGTTGATAATACTGAACCTCGCGGAGTTGATTCACCGGTTGGTATACTCGAGTTGTACTCGTAATTTTGATATTGCGAGCCCCAACGCATGTTGTTATATTCAATGGTGCGGTAATTTAAACCAAACTGAAAACCACCTGAAGCGCGCATTTTACGATTGATCTGCTGACCAAAACTAATACCTGCACTTGGTAATAAACTATTTAATTTTGCATCACCGGCTACATCACGCATAATATTTAAGCCCCAACCTATTCTGCTTCCTTTTAATTTCTTTCCGGTTCCACCATCATATGACAAGCCCATTGTATTGTAAGCTTTAGATGAAATAGAAGACCACTGATTACGGTAATTTGCGATCACACGCGTATCATAGGTTTGTCCCATCAATGCCGGATTAAGCGTTGTTGGTGTCTCAATATATTGAGAGAAATGAATATCCTGAGATTTAAGAGAACAACTCAATAAAGTAATTACTCCACTTAAAATGTATTTATTTACTTGTTTCATATATTTTACCTAACGAGTGTTACATTACCTTTCATACTATAGCCCTTGCCGTCATAGCCCTTGCCTTCGACCCTATACATAAATACGCCCGAATTCAATGGTTCGCCGTTAAAGGTTCCATCCCAACCAACATTTTGCTCGGTTGTTTCCCAAACTTTCTGACCCCAACGGTTATATACCTGGAAGGTTAAGGTTTCTAAACAATAACCATATACTTTCAATGTTTCGTTCTCTGCAGCATCAACTCCATTTGGCGAGAATGCATTCGGAACAAACATCTCTCCGCAATCTTCGATAACAATTACATTAATTGTATCGTTTGACGAACAACCTCTACTGTTATATCCGGTTAAGATATACTGTGTTGTTTGATGCGGTGATACTGTAGTTTTATTTCCGGTTAAGTTGGTGATCATATATGGCGGCCCCCAACTATAGCCAACAGCTCCGGTACCTGTTAAGGCCACACTCATTCCAAACCTTATGGTGGTATCACTCATGGTCATACCCGGTGGAATGATGGTAGTGTTTGGCACGTCTACAACTTTTGCAAAACAAAACGTACCCGTTTGTACGGCCGGCCCGTATTGATTATCTACTTCTAAAATCACATTAAAACAGCCTGGTAAATTATAACACACCGTTGGTGCTTGTAATGTTGAAGTTAAAGGCGCACCACCCGGGAATGTCCATTTTACTTGCTGTGGCCCACCGGCATCAGTAGTGTTTGTATACGTTATACATTGTTTTGTACAAACAGTATCATTTGGTGATGTGGTTGTGAATGTTACTGCAGTTACTCGTCTGCAATCCACTACCCTTACACTAATTGTATCTTCCCTGAAACAGCCGTTGATACCATCGCCTCCGCCGTTTCCGTTAAAGCTGCTTCGAACCGTGAATGTTTTCATGGAAGGTAGTTTAAATGGAGGTGTAATGATGATGCATGCTCCACTGGTTGGTGTTAAGATCGATCCATCATTCATTAACGAATTTGTAATGGTTGATTGTGCGTACCAGGTGTATGTTGGAACCACACCAGGTATTAATGTATTCATATTAACCGCACATATAGTTAAGGTGTTGGTATTAATATCAACCTGATCACCCACATAACAAATTGAATTAGTTGGAATACCATTGATAGTTGGTGTTTGAGGAACTGTTATTGGTTGAGGAATAATTGTAGTATGCACTAAACGTTGCTCAGTAACACAATTTCGCTGATCTTTCATTTCAACGGAATAGGTTGCGCTAACAGATGGACAAGCAACAACCGTTCGCGATAAAGGATTATCAATACTTAATGGTACATGATTTGGAACACTCCAACTATACGTATAAGGACCTGGTAAAACCGTATTTGTATTAATTACCGTAAAGTTGAAACATCCACCCAAACATGCAATTGGCATTGGGGGCTGAACATTAATAGTTGATTGAGGTACAACTGTTACCGTGATGATCGCACTACCCGAACAAACTGAAGTGAAACCCGTAACTGTGTATTGTGTTGTAGTTTGTGGACGAGCAATAACTGAATTACCAATACAAATACTTAGGAAACCTCCAACGCATGGTGCCCAGTTATAGGTTGAACCACCATTGGCAAACAAAGTAACAGGTAATGAGAATTTAGGTGAGTTGTTTGCGATACACGTTGTATAACTCGATTGATTGATCGTAATGTTAAGGTTACCCATGGTAGCAATTGATACAGCTTTAATGGTTGGACAACCAAATGCTGTTGATGTTGCAACCACTGTATAATCACCGGAACCAACGGAAATAGATGGCTGATTGATAGAACCTGTAAATGTTGTACCTGTCCAACTATACGTCATAGCGCCCGAAGCGGTAATGGTTGATGTATAACCGGTACACACCGCATTTGCAGTTGTATTGATAAATACATTAGGACCTGGAACAACTGTAACTGTGATTTGTGCGTTACCAGTACAACCGCCTGCTTCACCAAAAACGTTATATACTTGTGATGTTGTTGGCGATGCTACTACGGAAACACCAACACTACTGCTTAATGTAGCCGGTGGTGTCCATGTATAAGATAATGCTCCACCTGCAGTTAATGTAACTGAACTTCCGGGACATATTGTAGCAGGTGATGCTGTTAATGTTAATGATAATGGAATGTTTTGTACGAACACTTGTGCTGTTCCGGTACCAATACAACCGCCAACATTACCACTAACAGAATATATACCGCTAGCACTTGGCGTATGCGTTAAAATAGCGCCGGTAGGTGTTAATGTAGGATTACCAGGAATGGCCCATGTGTAAGATGTAGCACCGTTTGCCGATAAGTTTACCGGTTGAGTAGGACAAACCGTAACAGGATTTGGTGTAATAGTTAATGTAGTTGGAACGTTTGAATATACAACTGTTGCTAAAACAGAATTACTTAAACACATTCCTAACTCACCTTGCACGGCATAAACCGATGTGCCGGCTACAGCACTTGTAACCGTAACGTTACTGCCGGTGCCAATTACAGGGCCGGCGTTAACAGACCAGGTGTATGAATTTGCGCCGCTAGCCGTAATTATAGCGTTTGCTTGCGGACAAACTGTTTGGGTTAAAGGTGCTACCGTAATGGTTAATACCGGATTAACAGTAACAATTGTAACAGCTGTTGCAGTAGCAGGACCACCAGGTAAGGTGCTACCAAAACAAATTAAAGTATAAGTACCGGCAGCAGGATACTGCACTGTAGTTGGTATTGCGTTTGTTGGTGTAAATGTTACTGTATTTGGGAATGAGGTCCAAGTGTAACCGGTAACACCAACAGCATTTGGAGCAATAGTTGCCGAAACTGTTTGTTGAGGACATGTAACTAAAGAAGTTGTGCTGATGGTCATTTCCGATAATTCGATATCATCCACTGCAATACTCGGATCTGCACCCGCTAGATCGTTACTTCTCCAGTGAAAACCAATTTTTACGTTAGGATTATTACTACATGTTGGTGGTAAACCATACGCTAAGAAACTCCACTGCCCTTGAGGCAAGCAAGCTACGTTATTAGATGAAGGGATCTGAGAAACAGGAAACCAATTAGTACCACCATTTGGTGAATAAACAAAATCACAAAAATCTGATAAAGGAATACCTTGTGAAAGATATTTAAAACTTACTTGAATAAACCCTTTACCTGTGCAATTGATGATCGGTGATTCTGCACGTTTGTTTGTATTAGCTGTAGCACCCGCCAAATAAGCAGCTCCGGGGTCAACAATAGGAAGTGGTACTAAAATATTTGCTCCCATGTGTAAGGTACGGTCATCTGTTCCACCACAACCAACACCGCAGTTACCAACAGGCTGTCCGCGCTCCGTTGCACTAATGAACCATTCGTTAGCATCGGGACCATTTACAAAAGGTATATTTAATGCCGAAACGGACCACGCACCGTTAGATCCAGTTGGTGCAGCACCATTGGCTAATTGTCCGGCGTTACAGCCATTACCGAATGTTTCAGTCCAAAACACTTGAGATTTAGCGGTGAATGCTGCCAAATTCAATAAGACGAACAAGGAGTAAATTATTTTCTTCATATATAATTCAGTTCTAAAGAATTGATAGTTATTATTTTATAATCTATTTAGTTAAGTATAATTTCTATAAATTTAGTTAAAAATATACACCTAAATAAATCCTTTTCAATACATATATACGTATGAAATAGGGATAAAGATAGGTAAAATCAAAATTATTAACAAATTGTTAATAAAATATAACCTTCTACACCCAGTTTTGAACCGCTAAATGTTAAGAATCAATTAATTAGAATGGGTTAATTCTAACAATTTTAGGTCTACCCCATCAAAAACAGCATATTGGTTATTACTTAACCACTGCCCCAAGTTCAAATATCGTGCACCGCCATCTAATTTCATATCTAAGGCTAAATGACGGTGACCAAAAATATAAAAATCAATTTTATTTTGTTTTACGTGCTCTTTGCAATACAAATACAACCATTCATTTTCTTCTCCCAAAAATTTCTCATCCGATTTACCGGTTGCTAATCTGCTTTTTCGACTGGCATAATTTGCAAACGAAAATGAAAAACTTGGATGTATTAACGAGAATAAAACCTGACAAACTTTATTCGTGAAAATTTTCTTTAAAAATTTGTATTTGTGATCACCGGGACCTAATCCATCACCATGCCCTATATAAAACTTTTTTCCTGCGTAAGTGCGTTCAATTGGCTCATGATAAACTGAAACATTTAATTCCTTTGTGAAATAATCTTTCATCCATAGATCATGATTACCGGTAAAAAAATTAACCTTAATTCCTGAATCAGTCAATTCGGCAATTTTACCTAACAACCTTACAAATCCCTTTGGTACAGTGTATTTATATTCGAACCAAAAATCAAAAATATCGCCA
Source organism: Sphingobacteriaceae bacterium (assembly GCA_046345155.1). GTDB lineage: Bacteria > Bacteroidota > Bacteroidia > B-17B0 > Aurantibacillaceae > Aurantibacillus. The sequence continues at coordinate 221,262 of JBKDKI010000063.1, read as the reverse complement.
ACCAAATAAATTTCTTCTGCATCATGTTTAATTGAATCGAGCCACGCAACAATTTTTTTTTCGCGTATTAAACTTCTTTCATGATCAGGAATACCTAAATGAAAATCGGAAGCGAAATATATTTTTTTACCTGTATTCAATTTATAAAAAAGAGTTGATCAATATTTCCTTTGGTTTTAGTTTATGAATATTGAACGTAAAACGTATTGTATTCACAAAGCTAACATTGTTCAAAGTTAAGGTTTCTTTTATATCGTTGCTATATAACAGTGGTAAATAAACATCTACCATGTCTTTCACCAACGTAACATTTAAACCTGCATCCCACAAAATACTTTCTTTATTCAAGGAAACTTTTTCTGCAGTTCCTATATCAGCAAAAACTTTAAAAGGTAATTTCCAAATGGTTGGCGATTTAATATTGGCTGCGATCAGGTATGTAGCACTTTGTCCTAATGGTGTCCATACTTTAAACGCGCCTTCCACATCCGTGAATTGTGAAAAAGCTAATCCATTGTACTCTGATCGGCCAAGGTAATTTGCTTCATATAAATAATCCTGATCACCTCTGTATCCACTCATACGAAAACGATACGGACCATTTTGTTCTGCATTACCTCTGATGAACGTTCCTGCAAAAACACGTACCTCAACTGATTTATTTTTTGAAATTGTAAAATTTTCTTTGAAAGTTAAACTTGCTTTGGTCATATAACCATCATGTTGAATAGAGGCTTGTAATGCATATGGATTGATCACACGTTTATCAGTTAGATCGTAAGTTAACATGGTAACGTTATATCCTTTCCTCCCTTTAAAATAATATGAGATTTGGTCGTAAGTATTTCCAAAATTCAATTGTTCCTTTATGATGTTATGATGACTCAATTTTAAAACATGGGTAGCATGACTCGTTTTATTCTTATTTTGAAATTCCATTTGTAAGGATGGGCTTACTCTCAAATAATTCAAGAACATATCCTTATCCATGTATGAAAAAGATCCTTTCTCAAAACTATTATATGCAAACGATCTGGCATTGGCACCAAGAGTTACTTTACGGAAAACAGTCTTTGGAAAGAAATTAAAATTTAACTCGGCAAAACCTGTTAGCGTTTTACTTTTAAACGCGTACATGGGCGCCAACACATACTCTACCTTTTTATCAAAAATAGTTTGATCATGTAAAGCTGCACCAAGCATAAAACCGTTGTATAAATTATACCCTCCTATTGGCAAATAATTTATTTGATTTTTATATGGATTAGGCAGTTTGGTTAGAAAATTAAGCTGAACAGGTTTTACTTTTTTAAAGATCCCTTTGGTACGTGAATAATTATTTCTTCTATTGATATCAGGCATCATATCCAAACCATCAATTTTAAAACAATCTACATCACTTGGCGGAAATCCAAGTTTGCGCGTAGAATCAGAACCATTGAACCAAACGAATCCAACGGGCTTTCCATCTTTGTAACCATATATATTGAATGGTACAGGTAATTTTGATTTGTTTTTTACTTTAATACGGTAACTGCCATCTTTATTACGCTTCACGCTTTTTATTTTGTAATCGATCTTTTCGTTTGATTGCATTAAATATTTTGCGAACCATGTAAGATCTGTTCCACTGAAATATTGCAATGTTTGTATCAGATCTTTTGGTTGAGGATGTTTGAATTTATAATTCTCAAAATAAAACTGCATGGCTTTATTAAACGATTCATCGCCCATGTAATCGCGCAAATAATCGAGTATTACAGGTGTTTTACTGTAAATGATACTGCCATAATTAAATGAAGAAAGAAGCTCTGAACTTGTGTTGATCGGTTGATCAAAGTTAGATTTAGCGGAAAGAAAATAAGCTATTTCTTTTTCGCGCCAATATGCATATTTATTTAATCCTAAAAACTTTCGGGTGGTATCGAAACCAACGTAATCACTTAACTTTTTTTCAGGATACTTCGCACGCACATAACTCATTTCATAGAACGAATTGATACCTTCATCCAAGCCCGGATTATTACGCTCATTACTTCCCAAAATTCCATAGAACCAATTGTGCCCCACTTCATGTGTTATGGTCACATCCAGATCCAATGCCGAACTCATATCGCCAATCACGGTTACATTCGGATATTCCATACCACCACCGGCCATAATTACGCCATCAACAGCCGATACATTATTGTACGGATAATCGCCCAACATATACGAATAAAAGATGGTTGATTCGTTCACATAATCAATGGCATCTTTCCATAAATACCATTTCTTACTGGTGAAATAAACCCAAGTATCAACTGTTCGGTTGGTATTAGGCAATTGTATTTGATCATGGATCACATGAAAACGTTTATCGGCAAACCAGGCAAAATCATGTACTCTGAATTGTTTGAATCGCACCGTTTTAAATTTTGTACTCGATGGCGGAAAAGCCATTTCGCTGTAAGGGAAATTTCCTCCTTCATCAATTCGGCGAAGTGTTTGCGCTACATTGTTATTCAAAAAATCTTCTTCTTCATCAGCATCAATTCTGTCGCCTGTTGCGGAAAGCACATAGTTTTGAGGAAGTGTAATAGACACATCAAATGCGCCGTATTCACTATAAAATTCGCCTTGATCTAAATACGGCATTGGATGCCAGCCTTCATTATCAAATACCGCCGGCTTTGGATACCATTGCGTTATGTAATAAGCTTGCTGATCATGGCCTAAACGTGAAAATTTTGCATCGGGAATCTTTACAAAAAAAGGTGTGGTTATCTTTAAAGTATCTAATGATCGAAGCGGTTCGTTCAAGATCAATTTACATATATCCGGATTTTCGGGATCAAATTCTAACTGAACTTTTTTTCCATTCACTTTAAAATCCAAACTATCTATATAACCTCTATCCTCTTCTTTAGAAAAATAGAGATCGGTCTTTTTTAAATTGATCAATTGTTTAGCTAGGGCAGTATTATTATTCTTATATGCGTTAGGCCATAAATGAAAATAAATATAATTTAAAGAGGTGCTGGCGTTATTGATATATTGGATCTCTTCGTAAGCTTTTAAAGAATGATCTTTATCGTTCAGGCGAACATCTATCTTATAATTTACTTCCTGCTGAAAATAGGTTTGTTGCGAAAACAACTGTTGGCTCATAACAAAAATCGCTACAAACCAGTTGCAGCGACCATTGTACATTTCCAGTATTTTCTTGAATTTACTCAGCAAAATAATTTTTGTTAGTTAGCGGCTAATGCTTTTTCAATTGCTTTTTCTAATTCTTCTCCTCTTAAATTTTTAGCAATGATCTTACCATTCTTATCAATTAAAACAGCAAATGGTATACCTTGTACATTATAGGCACGAGCTGCTTCACACTCCCAGTATTTCAGATCACTTACTTGCGGCCAGGTAATTCCTTCATCTTTTATAGCACCAACCCATTTATCTTTATCTTGATCCAATGAAACACCGTAGATCTCAAATCCTTTGTCTTTAAATTTATTATAGGCTTTTACCACATTCGGCATTTCTTTGCGACAAGGACCGCACCAGCTAGCCCAAAAATCGATCAAAACAATTTTACCTCTTAACGAACTTAATGCTAATGGATTTCCATTTACATCCGGCAAATTGATCTCCGGTGCTTCTTTACCTTCGCCTAATGCCATTGATTTTGAAACGATCTCATGGAACATCAATACATTTTGATTGCTTGGGTATTTCTTGTAAAGATTCTTATCTAACTCAATGAACAGATCAAAATATTTATCAGGATCTAAACTTTGAATGGCCATAATTGAAGCGAACATACTCGTGTTCTTTTTGATCACTTCTGCCATTGTTTTGTTAGATGATTCCAATATAGCCATGTATGGACCCTCCAATGATTTACTTAATGAATCGCCACGTTTTGCCGCTAACTCAGGATTTGTTTGTTGCAATTGATCTAAACCCATCATGGCTGCCATGTTTTGAAAAACAGCAGTTAATGAATCCATTCGAACACGATCTTTCTTTGAAAGTTCGTTAAACTCAATAAATAATTTTGTTTCGGCACTGCCTTCAACCTTATAGGTATTTCCAAGATCGGCTAAATTACCTGTAACTCTTACTTTATCAGCTGAATCAAGCACCAACATTGCAAAATTTTGCTCGTTAACTTTGATCCTGTAAAATCCAATATTTGGATCATAGTTTTTAAATTCAAAATCACCCTTTTCATCAACCTGAGCACTATCAACCACCACCGGTTTTTGTCCGGCTAATTTTTCAAGGTAAATTGTTTCACCTTTACTGTTTGTGAAATTTCCTTTCAATTCAAATGAACCTTTTCTTCCACCATCTTTACAAGCAGTAAAAGCTACGAGTAATGCGCTTGCAATAATTAATTTTTGCATGTATTTATTTTTTATCTAATGTTTGTTTAACTAATTGATTCAATAATTTAGGATCTGCTTTTCCTTTTGAGGCTTTCATCACTTCACCTACGAACATACCTAACAAGCCTACTTTTCCGCCTTTATATTCAGACACTTTTTCAGGGAATTTGTTTAAAACCTCGTCGATAAACCCTTGCAACTCATCTGAATTACTGTTTTGAATAAGGTCTAGTTTTTTTGCAACCTCCTCTGCTGATGCTGTTGGCGTTTCAATAAGAGCAGGAAACAATTTAGTTGCCGCTGCTGTATTACTTACTTTGTTCTCATCGATCAATTGAATGATCTCGGCAATTTTAGCAGGCTTTAACTCAAACTGACCAATATGAATAGCGCGCTCATTCATTGATGAACGAATGGTACCCATTACCCAATTGGCAGCACTCTTGTAATTTTTTGTATGTGTTACCAACTCATTATAGTAATTCGCAATTTCTTTTAACTCGGTCAATTGAAACGCATCATACTCACTTAAGCCATATGTTTTTGTGTACAACTCAAATAATTGAGCAGGTAAAACAGGTAATTTACTTTTTACAGTTTCAATGTAACTTTTGGTAACATATACCGGCTGAATATCCGGCTCAGGGAAATAACGGTAATCATTAGCGCTCTCTTTACTTCTTAATGAAAAAGTGCTGCCATTAACTGCATCAAAACTACGTGTTTCAACTGCAATATCATTTCCGCCTTCGATCAGATCGATCTGACGTTTGATCTCAAAATCAATTGCGCGTTGTACATTTCGGAAAGAGTTCATGTTCTTCACCTCCACTTTTTTTCCGAATTCTTTAGCACCTTTAATACGAACAGAAATATTGGCATCGCAACGTAACGATCCTTCTTCCATATTTCCATCGCATATCTCCAAATATCTTACCAGTTTACGAACCTCGTTCAAATAAGCATAAGCCTCTTCACCTGTTCTCAGATCAGGCTCTGTAACTATCTCCAACAATGGCGTTCCGGCACGGTTCAAGTCTACTAAGGTTGCAAACGGATCAACGTCATGCATGCTTTTTCCGGCATCTTCCTCCATATGAATACGCGTTAAATTCACACTTTTCTCTTCATCCTTTAATTTGTAATTAATAAATCCACCATTACAAATTGGAGTTTTATCTTGTGTGATCTGATAACCTTTTGGAAGATCGGCGTAAAAATAATTTTTACGTGCAAATTGATTTTCTTCGCGAATAGTGGCATTAACAGCCAAACCTAATTTAACCGCAAATTCAATGGCACTTTTATTTACCATTGGCAAGGTGCCAGGGTGACCCAATGAAATAACACTTACATTGGTGTTTGGCAATGCACCATATTCAGCAATGTCGTTACTATACATCTTTGTTTTGGTTAACAACTGGATGTGACATTCTAAACCTATAACCGCTTCGTATTTATCGTAAACACTCATAATTTAAACCGCAAAGATAACATTATTTGGTATGTTACTATTCCCAAAATTTGCAAACTCATTTTAATCTTCCTGCCCCATAATAGGTGTCTTTAAAAAACTGCTCTTGCAAACTACTTATCATTACACCTTTTTTTGTACTGGCATGCACAAATTTATCATCCTTTAAATATACACCAACATGGCTTACATCTTTTGAGCCGATCTTAAAAAAAACAAGATCACCTTCTTCTAAATGTTTCATTTTTATATGATCAGACTCTTTGTATAATTGAGATGAACTTCGGGCAATGATCTTTCCATAAACCTTGTAATATAAAGTACCTGTAAAACAACTGCAATCAACCCCATCTCGTCCACAACCCCCATATTTATAAGGCGTTCCGTACCACTCGCTTATAAAAGAATACAATTTTTTTGCCTTCACATCCTTTTCGCTGATTGCTAATTTTTCGGCAACAATTTTAATTTTTGCAGCGGATGCAGATGATGTATTGGTTGAAGTTTTTGTTGTTGTGGTTTCTTTATGATGACGACAAGAAGTTATAAAAAACAACATCAAAAAGATCCCATAAAACAGGAAAGATCTATCACAAAAAACAGTACATTTTTGTTGAATTTTATGATTAAAAAACAGCTTCAAAACATCTTAAATTTATCTTTAATAACCCATTATTAATCAATGGCTTACTTATAATTATCTACATCAAGTTGTTAACAAGCAATTAATTCATTTGTTTAATTTTATATTTAAAATTATCTTTAAGATTCAGTATTTTGTAAATGGAAGATATAACCTTAAACCCCACATCTGTGAAGACAAAGATACCTCTTGAAACTTTAAAAAAAGCGTACAGTTTAATGTGCACTGCCAAGAGTATGACCGAGTTATACGAGGCAAATAAAGAGGTAACTGCAAAATACGTACATGCTACAAGCCGCGGCCATGAAGCCATTCAAATAGCACTTGGTACTCAATTATTACCACAAGATTTTTTGAGCGCATACTACCGTGATGACAGTATGTTATTGGCCATTGGATTACAACCATTTGATCTGATGTTGCAATTGCTTGCAAAGCGAACTGATGAATTTTCGGGTGGAAGAACCTATTATTCGCACCCGAGTTTAAAGCGCGATAACATGCCTAAAATACCGCACCAATCTAGTGCTACGGGTATGCAAGCTATTCCTACAACCGGTATTGCCATGGGTATTCAGTACAAAGAAAAAATGAAGATGTATGGCGATTTTGGTGGTAAAAATCCATTGGCCGTATGTTCGTTAGGCGATGCCAGTTGTACTGAAGGTGAGGTTTCGGAAGCTTTTCAAATGGCGGTTTTAAAACAATTGCCAATTTTATATTTGGTTCAGGATAACGAATGGGATATTAGTGCGAATGCAAAAGAAATTCGTGCACAGGATATAACCGAATTTGCAAAAGGTTTTAAAGGTTTAGATGTAAGAACCATTGATGGAACAGATTTTATTTTAAGTTACAATACCGTTCAGGAATGTTTGGATATCATTCGTAAAGAAAGACGCCCGATGCTGATACATGCGAAAGTACCTTTATTGAACCACCACACCAGTGGTGTACGTAAAGAGTGGTACCGACATGATCTGGAAGAAAGTGCAAAAAAAGATCCTTTACCACGATTAAGAAATCAATTGATAATTGCCGGTGTGGATGCATCGGAGATCAAAAAAATAGAAGATGAAGCACAAGATTTAGTTGAAGCTGATTACCAACGTGCTTTGAAAGAAGAAGATCCTCGTCCGGAAGACCTGGAAACACACGAGTTTGCACCTACCCCTGTTACGGAAGAAAAAGGAGAACGCAAACCAAGCGGTAAACAACCAACCGTTATGGTGGATAGTGCTTTATTTGCGATCAGAGAATTAATGAGTAAGCATGATGAATGTTTATTGTACGGACAAGACGTAGGTGCTCGTTTAGGCGGCGTATTCAGAGAAGCAGCAACATTAGCACAACAGTTTGGCGATCATCGTGTATTTAATACACCAATTCAGGAAGCGTTCATAGTTGGCTCAACCGTTGGTATGAGTGCCGTTGGATTAAAACCTATTGTTGAAGTTCAGTTTGCCGATTACATTTGGCCGGGCTTAAATCAATTATTTACCGAAGTGAGCCGTAGTTGTTTTTTAACAAATGGTAAATGGCCGGTGAGCATGATCTTACGTGTACCTATTGGTGCTTACGGAAGTGGTGGACCATACCATTCAAGTTCAGTTGAAAGTGTTTTGGCAAACATCAGAGGAATTAAAATTGCATACCCAAGTACCGGTGCCGATCTGAAAGGCTTGATGAAAGCGGCTTATCACGATCCAAATCCTGTGGTGATGTTAGAGCATAAAGGTTTATATTGGAGCAAGATCAAAGGAACCGAAGAAGCAAAAACAATTGAACCGGATGAAGATTACATCATACCGTTTGGTAAAGCGCGCATGGTTCAGGAAGCAAGTGAAGATGCGGTTAGCAAAGGAAAAAGCATGACCATTATTACTTATGGCATGGGTGTATATTGGGCAAAAGAAGCTGCAAAGAAATTTGAGAATGCAGTTGAGATCATTGATTTGCGAACAATTATGCCTTTGGATGAAGAAGCCATTTTTGCAAGTGCAAGAAAGCACGGTAAAGTTATGGTTTTAACTGAGGAGCCAGTATTTAATGGATTTGCTCAAGGTATTGCTGCACGTATTTCAGATAATTGTTTTCAGCAATTAGATGCGCCTGTAAAAGTTATTGGTGCTAAAAATTTACCGGCTATTCCGTTGAATTCTGTTTTAGAAAAAACCATGTTACCTACGCCTGAAAAGGTGGAGAAAGCAATTGCTGAATTACTAGCTTATTAAATAATTCATCCTTTTTATTGTGAAAAAACCAATAGAATATAGTATCATCTTCATTCTATTGGTTCCACTTTTATTCATCAACATTCGTGATAGTCATGATTGGGGAGATGATTTCGCACTTTATTTACAACAAGCTCAAAATTTAATTGACGGCGTTTCACAAAATCAATCGGACGTTTTATTTAACGACGCTCACTTTATTGGTCCGAAAGCATACCCCGTTGGGTTTCCATTGATACTCGCTCCAATACTAAAACTGTTTGGATACAACATTGAGGTGTTAAATATCTACATGTCGGTTTTTTTATTGCTTGGCTGCTTTATTGGTTATTTGTTTTTACGGCGCAAATTTTCTTTACTCACTAGTATCGTTACAACTCTTATCATTGCCTTTAATCCGGTGATGTTATCGCTTAAAACAGAGGTCCTTTCTGATCTGCCTTATTTATTTATTTCCATGCTAAGCTTGTATTTGATCACCAGTGAAACAAACGTTTATAAACATGTATTCATTGGCATTTGTATAGCATTGGCCATCCACATTAGAAGTGTAGGTTATTTGTTATTGATCACCTATGTGATCTCCATAATTTTTCAAAACCGATCCATAAAGCAAAATAACATGAAACCCATTTTATTTGGATCAGTATCATTTGCAGTACTTTTTTTGATCTTAAAATTTGGTTTGCCTTGCGACACCAACTATCCGTTTCCATTAGAAACAGAAAACTTTTGGACCAACTTGAACGCTCATTTGACTTATAATTTAGATAACCTTTTTGTATTCTTTAAAAAGTTTAATTCCTCGCCATTCAATTACAGCGGGCTTTTAGCGGGTTGTGCTTTGATCACGTTTTCGGCCATTGGTTTATTTCAAGCATGGCGAGTAAATAAAAGAGACCTGACAAACATTTATACGCTTTTATACATCTTAACCATTTTGACTTTAAAATTTGGCGATGCCGGTTTCCGATTCATCATCCCTATCCTATTCTTTTTATTCAGTTATGCGGTAAGTGGATTGAAGTTAGTTGCAGAAGCATTGCAATTACAAAGAAAATGGCTGCCATTTGTATTTGGCGCCATCGTGTGTGTTTCATATGAAGATGAATTAACCTTGATCATTAATACGGCTAAAGAAACCAATGAAGGACCGGAAAAACCGGATATTCAAAAACTCTTTACCTACATTCAAACCAATTTAAAAGAAACGGATGTGATCGAATTTGAGAAACCACGCGTAATTGCTTATTACACCAAATGCAAGTCGGTTGCCATTTTGCCTGTTCAACCGGAAGAGGGAATAAAAAAGGATATTGAGAAGTTTAAGATCAATTACATATTAGTACATTATATTTTAACCGATCATCCGATCCGGAATTACTTATCAAATCCTGCAAATCAATGCACATCGGTTTACAAATTAAACGATGTTGAATTAATTAAAGTGAATTGAATTTATTAGTGATCTCGTAGAGCGCAACCGATAAGCTATTCACCACATTCATTGAAGAATTAGATCCATACATGGGAATATGGTAAACGGCTTCGCAACAATTCAACAGATCTGTTGAAATGCCATTTCGTTCGGCGCCGATCACTAAAACCAATTTGTCGTTTTTCTTAATGGAGATCTGTTGAATGGGTTTACTGTTTGCTGTGATCTCCAAGGCTAAAATTTTGTACCCACTTGCTTTTAATTCTTTAAGCTTAGTTACTTGTTCAGCACAATATTCATGAGAAACAATAGCAGATGTACTTCGCGAAATTCGTTTCACAGCTCTATCTGCAGCTTTCGGACTCAATGAATGAAATATTATTTTCTCAACATGAAATGCTTCAGCAACCCTGTATATCATTCCCACATTTTCAGGCGTACGCAATTGGTCGCAACAAATAATTATTGGGAACGATCTGTTTTCGAATTTATTTTCAGTGTGTTGTAATTGCATTTGCATGAAACAAAAAATGTTGGCTCATCACCAACATTTTTTTTATAAAATTTAAATTGTTTTAAGCGTCTATCTTTGCGTATTTCGCGTTCTTTTCAATAAAATCTCTGCGAGGAGGAACTTCATCACCCATTAACATGCTAAATACACGATCAGCTTCTGCAGCACTATCAATATTTACCTGACGTAAGGTTCGTGAATCGGGATTCAAAGTAGTTTCCCATAATTGTTCAGCATTCATCTCACCTAAACCCTTATAACGCTGTACATTCACTGAATCCAATTTTTCTCCGCCCATTTCTTTCATTGCTATATCACGTTGCTCTTCATTCCAGCAATAACGTTGATCTTTACCTTTTTTAACCAAATATAATGGTGGTGAAGCAATATACACATGTCCATTCTCAACTAATTCTTTCATATGACGGAAGAAGAATGTTAAGATCAACGTTGTAATGTGAGAACCATCAACATCGGCATCACACATGATAACGATCTTGTGGTAACGCAATTTTTCGAGGTTTAATGCACGGTCGTCTTCCTTAGTACCACGGAACACACCTAATGCCGTGAAAATATTTTTGATCTCTTCGTTCTCGTAAATTTTATATTCCAACGCTTTTTCTACATTCAAAATTTTTCCACGTAAAGGCAAAATTGCTTGAAACTCACGATTACGACCTTGTTTGGCTGTTCCACCCGCAGAGTCACCCTCTACCAAGAACAACTCACAAGCTTCCGGATCACCACTCGCGCAATCTGCTAATTTACCCGGTAAGCCAGAGCCTGTCATTACATTTTTACGTTGCACCATTTCGCGTGCTTTACGCGCAGCGTGACGAGCAGTAGCAGCTAAAATAACTTTATCTACAATGGTACGTGCTTGTTTCGGATGTTCTTCCAAATAATTTGAAAGTGCCTCACTGATCGCAGTATCAACCGCACCAATAGCTTCAGAGTTTCCTAATTTTGTTTTGGTTTGTCCTTCGAATTGAGGCTCCTGAACTTTAACAGAAATAACTGCAGTTAAACCTTCACGGAAGTCATCACCGCTGATCTCAAATTTTACTTTACTTAATAAACCATTTTTATCAGCGTAATTTTTCAAGGTACGTGTTAAACCTCTTCTGAAACCCGATAAGTGTGTACCACCTTCGTGTGTGTTAATGTTGTTCACATAACTCTGAATAGTTTCGGTATAGGAGTTGTTATACAACATGGCCACTTCAACCGGAATTGATCCTGAATTATTTTCAATATAAATTGGTTCTTCAATTAATTTTTCTTTTGCACCATCAATATAGGTTACAAACTCACGTAATCCGCCTTCGCTATAAAATTCTTCTGTAAAGGAATTACCATTCTCATCTTTCTGGCGATCATCGCTTAAAATAATACGAATACCTTTATTTAAATAAGCTAATTCGCGCATACGATTTGCCAAAGTGGAATAGTTATATTCTCCAACTGTAAAAATGCTTAAGTCGGGTGTAAATGTAACTGTGGTTCCGCGGCTGGTGGTATCACCAACTTCTTTTGCCGGGTAAAGCGGTTTCCCTTTGCTGAATTCCTGTTTTGTTATTTTACCATCACGATGAACCTCTGCAACTAATAGATCTGACAATGCGTTAACACAACTTACACCAACACCGTGCAAACCACCTGATACTTTATAGGTATCCTTATCAAATTTACCACCGGCGTGCAATACCGTCATAACAACCTCCAAGGCGCTAACACCTAATTTTGGATGTATACCGGTTGGAATACCACGCCCATCATCTTTTACACGAATGGAATTGTTCTCTAAAATTGTTACGGTAATATTCTTACAATGCCCCGCTAAAGCCTCATCTATTGAGTTATCTACTACTTCATAAACTAAATGATGCAAACCTTTAATACCAATATCACCAATGTACATGGCTGGTCTTTTTCTAACCGCTTCTAATCCTTCTAAAACCTGAATATTATCCGCTCCGTAATTCTTTTTATCTGTGCTCGTTTCTGACATAAAAATCCGTCTTTTTTTTAGTTATATATATCCTTTAAATATACTGATTTTTTAGGGTTTTATGGGCTTTTATTAATTCATATTTTACTAACAAAATATTAATAATATCTTTGATAAAATTTGCACTATTTTTTTAACTTTCAATCAATGATTTGGCACCTAATTAGATACCTCGTTTCTTTCTCATTACCGGCATTTTATAAAAAGATCCAGGGCAAGAATATTCAAAACCTTCAGGTGAAAGGTCCGGTTGTTATTGCCATGAATCATCCCAATGCGTTCATGGACCCTGTTTGTATCACCTGGGTAAGTTTTCCGCAACGCTTAAAGTATATGGCGCGCGGCGATGCTTTTAAACCCGGTTTAGCTAATTTTTTTCTTACCCAGTTAGGTATTGTGCCTATTTTCAGGTTAAGAGATGGCGGTAAAGAAGGTTTACAAAAGAATGATGAATCTTACCGCGTGGTTAACAAACTTTTAAAACGCAACAACAAGATCATCATTTTCGCTGAAGGTTTATGTATTCAGGAGCGCCGCTTACGTCCTTTAAAAAAAGGTGTATCGCGCATGGTATTTGGCGCTTATGACTATTTGAACAATAAAGACCTGATCGTTGTGCCTGTTGGTGTTAACTATAGCGCTGCTTCAAAATTCAGAAGTAAATTATTTTATAATGTTGGTGCACCAATTAAGGTGAGCGATTTTGCAGAGGCTTTTAAAGAAAACCCGGCTAAGACCCATAATCAGTTCTTGCAGTTACTGGATGTGAAAATGAAAGAATTGGTGACGCACATTAACAATAAAGAAAATGATGAGCTGGTTGTGCAACTGGAAGAGATGGTGATGAAGGAGTGGTCAATGAAACTGAATTTAAGTTCCAAACTTGAAGATGAGTTTAAAGTAACATCGCATTTAACGGATATTATTAACCATGTTGATGAATTGGATAAGCCCAAATTAGAAGAGATCAGAACCAAAACCAGTGATTATTACAAGCTTCTAAAAAAGCACAACCTCAGAGATTGGCTTATAAACCCATTAAATAATAGCCAAATAAACCGGTTTAAACTTAATTTAAGGCTGTTTTTACTGGTTTTAGGACTTCCAATACACACTTTAGGTTATTTAGCCGCCTACATGCCCTATAAATTAACCGAGTTTTTAACTAAAAAGTTGGTGCGCAAGAATGTTGAATTTTACGCTTCCATATCTGTTGGCTTAGGTTCTTTTATTTTTTTATTTAATTTTTTATTGTGGTTCTTTTTCATTTATATTTTTTCACCTAACGTTCTTTGGCCTTTAAATTTAACGGCTTTGCTTATGGGCTGCGCTTGGTTTAGTATGATCTTCCATTTCTACATCAAAAAAACAATGGCCATGAAGCGCTTGTTGGCAACACCTGCTTTGAATGAAGATCTGAAAGAAAAAAGACAAGCAATAATGGCTCTTATTAACGGTTTAACAAATTTTTAGGATTTAAAAAGTAACTGGCACGCGATTTGTTTAGTATAAGATATAAGTACAAAACACTATGAAAGCAAACAAAAAACTAAAGTTAATTACTGCATCAGCGATAATGCTTTTTGTTTTATGCTCTGCAGGATATAAATTGACGAGAACATCTGTTATTGAACAACAAATTATTAGTTCAGGTCAGAGTGAAAATTTACCGAATGCAACAAACACTGCATTTAAAGAAGGTGAGATCTTAACCTACCGTATGCACTATGGTGCTTTAAATGCCGGTATTGCCGTATTGGAAGTTAAACCACAAGTTTTGGATATTAGCGGCCGAAAGGTAATGCACATTGTGGCGAATGGTTACACCAATGGTGCAGCCGATTGGTTCTTTAAGGTGCGCGACCGTTATGAAACCTATTTGGATAAAGATGCAATGGTACCTTGGTTATTTGTTCGTCGTGTTGATGAAGGTGGATTTAAATTCAGTCAGGATTACACCTTTAACCATTATACAAAAAAAGTAGATGTTGGTAATGGCGAGAAGTTTGATTTTCCGGTTGGTATACAAGATATGGTAAGTTCATTTTACACCGCCAGAAGTATGGATCTGAGTAACGCTAAAGCAGGTGATACATTTACATTAAACAGTTTTGTAGATAAGGAGATATGGCCATTGAAGATCAAGTTTATTGGAAGAGAAGAAATTGAAACAGATATTGGAAGATACAAATGTTTAAAATTCAGACCCGTTGTGCAAAAGGGACGTGTATTTAAACATGATGAAGACTTGAATGTTTGGATAAGCGATGATAAGAACCATATTCCAATGCGTGTGCAGGCAAACATTATCATCGGAAGTATTAAAATGGATATTACCAGTGCTAAAAACCTTGCCAATCCGAGTGCAAAGGTGAGTGATTAAAAAAATCCTGCTTAAATTAAGCAGGATTTTTTTTCATGAATACGGCACAAATAAATGAGCCACTTAATGATAAAAGCAGAAATGGAAAGAGTTTTCCGGTTGTTGCTTTGATTGGTGAAAGTTGTGAAATTTGAAAATCAATGATCTTTTGATACCCTAACTGTTTTGCTTTTGGGTCTTTCATCATATAATTCATGTAGGTTTCACTACGGTAATATTCAGCAAAGGCATCCATATTCATTTTAAATTCAACATAATTATAAATTGAAAGGATGATTGCAGAAATTCCTACAACAGTTAAGGCCATGCGCATGGCATCTCTTCCGCTAATTACTCCACCATTATCTTTATCTCTCACCCACTTTATGGTTACAATTAAAAAAGGAATTATCGATAAAACAGTTAAGATGTGCGAATATTTAAAATTAAAATCATTAAACATGTTTCCGCCTAACCAAATGCTCAATTTATAGATGATCACAAGTACGGAGTATATCAGGGCAATGATAAGTGCTTTTTTATTCATTTTCTTTCAATTTATCCATTCATACTGATCAAAAATTCCTCATTTGTTTGAGTTCTTCTTAATCTATCTAATAAAAATTCCATTGCTTCCTGAGGATTCATGTCACCCAAATGTTTACGTAATATCCATAAGCGACTTAACATATCTTTTTCGATCAATAAATCATCTCTACGTGTTGATGAAGCTAACAGATCAATTGCAGGATAGATACGACGGTTAGATAATTTACGATCTAACTGAAGTTCCATGTTACCAGTTCCTTTGAATTCTTCAAAGATCACCTCGTCCATTTTACTTCCTGTTTCCGTTAACGCTGTTGCAATGATGGTCAATGATCCGCCATTTTCAATTTTACGAGCAGCACCAAAGAAACGTTTTGGTTTATGTAATGCATTAGCATCCACACCACCCGATAATACCTTACCGCTGGCAGGGGAAACCGTATTATATGCACGTGCCAAACGTGTGATACTATCTAATAAGATAACCACATCATGTCCGCATTCTACCATACGCTTTGATTTCTCTAAAACAATATTAGCCAACTTCACGTGTTTGTCTGCCGGCTCATCAAAGGTTGATGAAACCACTTCAGCTTTAACACTGCGAGCCATATCTGTAACCTCTTCCGGACGTTCATCGATCAATAAGATGATCAAATAAATTTCAGGATGATTGTAAGCAATGGCATTAGCAATATCTTTTAAGAGAACTGTTTTACCGGTTTTTGGCTGCGCAACAATTAAACCACGTTGACCTTTACCAATTGGTGCAAACATATCCATAACACGTACACTCATATTCTCTTGAGGGTGACCGGTTAGTTTGATCTTTTCATTAGGAAATAAAGGCGTTAAATATTCGAACATTACGCGATCACGCACATAAGATGGCTCGCGACCATTAATGCTATCAACCTTAATTAACGGGAAATATTTTTCACCTTCTTTTGGTGGGCGAACACCTCCGGTAACAACATCGCCGGTTCTTAAACCAAATAATTTTATTTGTGATTGCGAAACATAAACATCATCAGGTGAATTGTGGTAATTATAATCCGGACTTCTTAAAAAACCATAACCATCAGGCATGATCTCTAAAACACCGGTTGCAAAAACTAAATTATCAAAGTTGTAATATACTTTTTCAGGCTTTTTAATTTCTTCCTGTGGGATCTCCGGCTCAGGCATTCCGGCACTTTCATTTGATTCATTCGAATCATTACTTGAAACTTCATCAGAACCTGCAACTTCATCATGCTTTTCTGTTACAGGAGCTGCAACTACTTCTTCATTTATCTCCACCGGAGTTGCATCCTCAATATTATCTTCAATAATGGGTTCTAACTTTACTTTACGTGGACGTTTCTCCTTTGATCCGGCATCATTTGATGAAGCCTTTGACTCGCCACCCTTTTTATTTTTCGCTGCTACTTTTGCAGCCAACTTAGGATCAGCTGTTTGTGCATCAACGATCTTTAATATAAGGTCGGGTTTTGACAATGCCTTCGCATCAATACCAAATTCTTTTGCAATTTGTTTTAACTCAGGCAAACTTCGCCCGCTTAGGTCCATTACTTCAAACATAAATTGAATGATTATTTTTTGAAAAAGTTTTTACAGATTTTTTTGTTGATTGATTTTTACCGGAATAGGTAAAACTGAATTACAGTACAAGTATAGTCATTTATTCAATTAAAAAAAAATATTTAAATAAAAAAGCATGGCTAAATACCATGCTTTTTTTTTATCTGATCTTTTAAGATCAGTCACGTTCGTCAATAATCTGATCTGCTTTAAAAGGCTTGGTATCAAACACAAATGAAGCGTCTGTAATTTCTAAATTTGGTTTAAATCCTTTAATATCATACACATTTGAACTTTGATCTTTCATGGTCACTTTCATTTTAACCACCTGCTTTTTTGTTTTATCAATATAGATCCTGATCGAATGGTACTTTTTCTTTCCCTGATCTACAGATGGGAAAAGATCAATTTCATGACAAAGAGCAGTTCCTACTTTTTCCTCAGCAACATATTTGTATTTAAATCCGGTTTCGTATATCGTAAATATCTTGCTTGGGTTCAATTGATCATTATTGTTAGGATCGTATGTTTTAATTGTTACTTCCTTAGCATCTTTATTATAATTCCAAATGGTTTTACCGTCACAAACGATATTATTTCCCGGGATCTCCAATTTAAACATCTGCCCCTTAACTACCACTTTACCGGTTTGCTTTTCGGTTTGTTTTTTATCCTTGTTGAACATGGTTAAAACAAAATCAGAAGTAATGGTCTTATATGTTTTTGTGGTTTTGCTAAGATCGTCTAATATGGCCTTTGCTTTAGGATCCTGATCCTGCGCAAGTGCACTTAACATAAAAATAGAACAAAGAGTTACTAAAATATTTTTCATAATACAGTGTTTATTCCAGGTGATTCAAATTCAGTGCCAAAGTTAGATAACTCTTTTTACAAATGGTTTAAAAAGATCACTTATTTCTTAATTTTTGTAAAATTTCTTCCATCTGAGCCATATCTTTCACCAAAACTTCACGTGCCTTTGAACCTTCAAACGGACCAATAAATCCGGCTGCTTCTAATTGATCTACAATTCGGCCGGCACGGTTATATCCTAATTTTAATTTACGTTGTAAAAAAGATGCGCTTCCTTGCTGAAACTGTACCACCAATTTAGCGGCCTCATCAAACATTTTATCACGCTCACTTAAATCCACATCCTCTTTTCCGCCATCACCTTCTTCGCCCACATATTCAGGCAATAAGAAGGCCGTTGGATAGGCACGCTGATTGCCAATGAATTCGCAGATCTTCTCAACTTCAGGCGTATCAACAAAAGCACACTGTATACGTACCAGATCATTTCCGGTACTTAATAACATATCCCCTCTTCCTATCAATTGATCCGCTCCGCCGGCGTCTAAAATGGTACGTGAATCTATTTTACTACTAACTCTGAATGCAATACGTGCCGGGAAGTTAGCTTTAATTGTTCCCGTGATGATATTTACAGATGGACGTTGCGTTGCGATGATCAAATGGATACCAATGGCACGCGCTAACTGCGCCAAACGGGCAATAGGTGTCTCCACTTCTTTACCTGCTGTCATAATAAGATCAGCAAACTCATCCACCACTAAAACTATATATGGTAAATATTTATGCCCATCATTAGGATTTAATTTTCGCTGAACAAATTTGGAATTGTACTCTTTAATATTTCTTACTTGCGCATCTTGTAATAAGGCATAGCGGTTATCCATTTCAATACATAATGAATTGAGTGTATGAATTACCTTGGTATTATCTGTTATGATCGCATCTTCTGAGTTAGGTAGTTTCGCCAAAAAGTGTCTTTCAATTTTATTGAACAAGGTTAACTCAACCTTTTTTGGATCTACCAAAACAAATTTAATTTGGGCAGGATGTTTCTTATATAATAAAGATACCAATACTGCATTTAAACCTACTGATTTACCCTGACCGGTTGCACCAGCCATTAATAAGTGAGGCATTTTTGCCAGATCGGCAATGAAAATTTCGTTACTAATGGTTTTACCTAATGCAATTGGCAATTCGTAATTTGAATTGTTGAATTTTTCAGATGCCAAGATATTGCGCATTGGCACCATTTCAGGTGTTTGATTTGGTACTTCAATACCAATAGTACCTTTGCCCGGAATAGGCGCAATGATACGAATACCAAGGGCTGCCAAACTTAAGGCAATATCATCCTCTAAATTTTTGATCTTGGAGATACGAACACCGGCAGCAGGCACAATTTCATATAACGTAACTGTTGGTCCTACTGTAGCTGTGATCTTTTCAATTTCAATACCGTAATTCTTTAGCGTATTTATAATACGATCTTTATTGGCATCTAACTCTTCTTTATTTACTTTACCTTGTCCAACACCATAATCGATCAACAGATCAAACGTTGGGAATTTATAGGATCCAAGGTCTAAAGTAGGATCAAATTCACCGAATTGCTCCACCAAACTGGCCGCTTTATTCTCTTCTTCGACATTCACAGGTTCTTCAACCATTGGCTTCACTTCAAACTCTGCCTCTCCTGTTTTATTTGAAGGTTCTGCAACAACCTCGGGTTCGGTATTCAATAAAATATCCTTAACCTCTGCTTCCTCTTTCTTCTCTATTTGCGAATCAATTACAGCTAATTCAATTTTTTCTTCGGTATTTAATTTGGCCTCTTCCTTTGGAGCTGTTGCTGTATTCTTTACTTCAAAGGTCAATAAGCGTTCTTCCTCTTCTTTTGAAATTCCTGAAGATTCATTTTCAACAACATTTGGTTTTACTTCAAACACCGGCTCATTATTGGCAGTATCTATTTCCTTTTCAATCTCATCCTGTCCTTCATTAAAATTTGGCTTAGGTAACTTAAAGGATAAATTTATGACCAATACTAAAAATGTAAGCATTGAAAAACCTATGAGAACTAGTAATCCGGTACTACCGACAATATTTTGAACCTGATCGTTAATGTAATAACCATATCCACCGCCAATAAAATTCAATTTATCTTTGAAGATGAAAGACAAGGCCAGTGACGACCAAACCATGATAAATAACCACTTCGCGTTAAATGCCGATATATTCACGAATTTTCGCTGGATAAGCTTTTGAACACCAAACATGGCCAAAACAGGAACCAATATAAAAGAAGCTACACCAAAACCTTTGTAAATTAAAATGTGAGAAAATAATGCGCCAAGTTTACCTAACCAGTTTTGCACTTTTACATCACTGCTAAAAAACTCATCAAATGGCGCCATCACCTTATCATGATCCGTTTCGCGCGTAAAGAAATAAGATACAAATGCAACAGCAATGTAAACCGAAAATAAAATAAGAACTAAACCAATGATCTTTTGGGTTTGTTCGGCATTGTAAATTGCTTTCGCTTTTTCCAACTTTTCCTTAAGATCTATCTTAGGAGCAGCGGATTCTGTAGGAGTGGTAACCTTTTTTTCGGTTTTTGGTTTTACTTTTTTCTCCTTGTTCTTCTTGGTGATCGCTTCTGCTTCCTCAATATCATTATCTTCGATCTTCTCTTCTACAAAAGTAGATTCCAGAATAGGAGTCTCCCTAAATTTATTCTTCTTTTCAGTCTTCTTTTCGGTGGCCATTTAGTTTTAAAATTAAGTGAAAGGGCCGTATGAGATGCGATTGTATTAAAATGTTTTTAACCTATACATGTTGAAGACCAAAACAGCTAAAATCCTATTAACTGAACCAAAAAACAAGCACTTAAGTTCCTGTAAATTCAGGTTTTTGATCAAAAAAAGGAAAATTTATGGAATTTGAAAATTACTGACATCTAAATATCAAAACCCGAGTAATTAAACTAAAAATAAAGGATATGAAAAAGTTGATGATCATAGCAATTTGCCTGAATATTTTCAATGCATTTGCAAGCGAAAACGAAAAGAACATTAAAACAAAACCCGAAAAAATAATTGTTTATACCCAGGGCGCACAGGTTCACCGAAATGCCGCTGTAAACCTGGTTGCCGGTCAAAACACCATTGTTTTTACGGGACTTGAAAATTGCATTAATACATCTGCCATTCAGGTTGGTGGTACAGGTAATTTCATCATTACCGATATTCAGCACTTGGTTTATTATCCTGAACTGGAAAAGGCAAAAGAAACAGGTGATCTGCGATTTAAAAAATACCTTAAAAATGTAACCGATAGTATTAAAGAACTAGATTATGCATTGGAAGATCTTACCATGCGATCGGAAGCTTTAGCAACAGAAAAAAACGTGTTATTGAATTACGGTTTGTATAAAGGATTATCAAAAAAAGATAGTATTGCCTTATTAAAGGATGGTTTGGTTTTTTTACGTGAAAAGCTGATGAATATAAATTCTGAACAACTAAAGATCAAAAAAGAAAGAGAGAAAATTGAATTGAAAAAAGAAACGCTGAATCAACGCAAGATCAATATTCACAACGAATTAGCCAACCAAAATTCGAATGGTGAAGTTGAAAAAGTGGATTACCGTTTAATTGTGAATATCATTGCCGATCAGGCCACTCAAGGCAATATTAACTTTAACTATTACATCACTAAAGCTGGTTGGGTACCATCATACGACATGCGCGCAACATCAAATGATGCAAACATTAAACTTACTTTTAAAGCACAAATACATCAAAACTCCGGAACTGATTGGAATAACTCGAAACTGATACTTTCAACAGCAAATCCAAATCGCTCCTACACCATGCCTGAACTATCACCATGGTATTTAGGTTACACACAATATAAAAACAAATACAAAAACGATTATTATGCTGCTCCCGCTTCAACATCCTATTCAGAAAAAAACGTGCAATCAAAAGACATGGGTAACGCAGGAGAAATGGCAGAAACAGAATACACATACAACTATACAACCGTTAGTGAAAATTTAATTGAAACTGAATATGAGATCAAATTGAACTATAACATACCAAGTGATGGAAAAGAACATTTTGCTGCAATAATGGTTAAAGATCTGAAAACCTTATACCGCTATAAAGCCATTCCGAAGTTGAATAATAACGTTTATTTAACTGCTGTTTTACCGGATTGGGAAGATATTATTTCTATGGCCGGACCTGCTTCTATTTACTACGACGGATCGTATATTGGCTTAACTCATTTAGGTGTTGGCGGAACAGATGATACCATTCAGATCTCCTTAGGTATTGATAAGAATATTGCTGTTAAACGTCAGAAAGTAAAAGATAAGACCTTTGAAAAATTCCTTGATAATGATAAGATACACCAATATACTTACGAATTCATTATGAAAAACTCAAGAAATTCGAAAATAGAAATAGACATTGAAGATCAATTGCCATTATCGCAAGATAAAAATGTGATCATTGAACGTAAGGAATTATCCGGTGGAAAATATGATGAGATAACCGGAATACTAAAATGGCGCACTACCGTTCAAGCTAAGGATAACAAGAAATTCACACTATCGTATCAGATCAAATCGCCTAAAAATTCGGGGATAGCATTTAATTATTAGATCTTTTATTTTTATTCCTTTCACAATCTGAAACAAACTCAGTTAATCGTTTTAACTGAGTTTGTTTTTGTTTAGCACTCATTACCCAATCAATTATTTTCTTTTTAAAGGAAGGGGTTTGTTTGCTTAAAAAATCAGATGCGATCTTACTTTTTCTTAATAACAACGTAAGTTCATTAGACAATTGCAAATTAGCTTGGGTTACTTTTTTTGATGGATCACTTTTTTTTCGATTCTTATATAACTCAAGCCCAGCCTCTGTCATTTCACCGGTTTTAATTAGTTCATCCACTTTTTTTAAATTCACATCACTCCAAACGCTATTTAATCTTCGTGGTGTAAATCTGATGCAATAACTTTCATCATCAATTGAACGCCTTACGCTATCAATCCAGCCAAAACACAGCGCCTGATCAACCGATTCAGACCAGGTTAAACTTTGCTTGCCAGAATTAACCTTGTGAAATCCTACGATCAATTCTTTTTTGGTTTTATGATTCTTTTCTAACCACTTTCTGAATAATGCGGCTGATTTGAAAAACTTCACTTTTTCCAAATTACTTGTCATAAGGCATGCGTCCTTTCATTAATTCCCACAAAACAATGCCCAAACTTACAGAAACATTCAAAGAATGCTTAGTGCCGAGTTGAGGGATCTCAACCACCGCGTCGCTCACATCTACAATTTCCTGATCAACACCATACACTTCATTACCAAAAACCAAAGCCAATGGTTTTGATCTGTCGGTTTCAAACACATGTAATTTAACGCTTTTATCAGCTTGCTCTATCGAATAAACCTTGTAATTATTCGCGCGAAGTTCATTGATGGCATCCATCGTATTCTTTACATAAACCCATTCAACTGAATTTGTTGCCCCTAAGGCAGTTTTCTCTATTTCCTTGTTTGGCGGTGTGCCCGTAACCCCGCAGAGGTATATTTTTTCGATCAAAAATGCATCCGCGGTTCGAAAAGCCGACCCTACATTATGCAAACTCCTGATATTGTCTAACACAAGAACAATTGGCGTTTTTTCCGCATTTTTAAACGCTTCCGGGCTTAATCGGTTCAACTCATCGTTCTTTAATTTCTGCATAATTTTTAAAAATAAATCAATAAAAAATAATTATATTTAGACTTTCAAATTTATTGTATTTACAGTGAAGTTAAGTAAAGAATTTAAAATAGGAATTGTAGTTATTTTTGCCATCGGCGCTTTAATTTGGGGATTAAATTTCCTTAAAGGCTCAAATTTATTTTCTCACAAGTATTACCTCTACGCGGTTTATCCAAAAATTGACGGACTTATTCCTGCAAATCCTTTACTGGTTAATGGTTATAAAATTGGACAAGTCAATAAAATTGATCTGATAAAGAAAGATGGATCATATCAAGTATTAGTGAAATTTTTACTTACCGAAGATGTTCAGATACCTCGCCGCTCCGTTGCAAAAGCCATCAGCTCCGATCTTTTAGGCTCAAAGGCAGTAGAGATCGTTTATAGCAACAGCAATGAATTTGTGCAAAATGGAGATACGTTGATCTCTGAAGTAGAAGAAAGTTTGAAATCATCGGTTGACAAACGTATTGCTCCCTTGCAAGCAAAGGCAGAGAATCTAATTAGCAGTATAGATTCGGTTATGACCGTTGTAAACTCAGTGTTAAATACTAAAACTCGCGAGAATTTAGATAAATCATTCGAGAGTGTTAGAAAGGCTATCTTAACTTTAGAACAAACCGCTTATAAATTGGATGACTTGGTTGGAAGTGAAAAGGCTAAGATCTCCTCTATTCTCTCTCACTTGAATGGCATTACTGCTAATTTGGATAAAAACGGAGAAAAGATAGATAACATCATTAACAATTTAAGTAACATGACCGATAGCTTGGCAAAAGCTCAATTAAAAGAAGCAATTGCAAATGCTGACAAATCAATGAAAGAATTAAATGTGTTATTAGCCGGTATTAACCAAGGTCAGGGTACCTTAGGAAAACTTGCCAAGAACGATACACTTTACTATAATTTAAATCGCTCAACAGAAGACCTGGATAAATTACTGAAAGATCTTCGTTATAACCCTGAGCGTTACATTCACTTCTCTGTATTTGGAAGAAAAGACAAAAACAAACCAAAAGATTAATTTATGATTAGTGCTATTATCTTTTCCATTCTTCTTGTAGCAAGCGCTGTTTTCTTTACCATTCATGTTAAAAAAATAAGAAGAAACATTTTATTAGGTCGTGATATTGACCTAAGTGATAACAAATCTGAACGTTTAAAAACCATGCTTAAAGTTGCCTTTGGCCAAAGTAAAATGGTTGTTCGTCCGGTTGCAGGCATCATGCATTTTTTTATTTACGCCGCATTTGTGATCACACAAATTGAATTGATGGAAATTGTTATTGATGGCGTTAGCTGTGGTCACCGTCGTTTATGGCATATGTTAGATGGCACTGCTCTTGCAGGTTTATACACTTTCACCATCAACTTTATTGAGATCCTATCTGTTTTAGCCTTCATTGCAACTATCACTTTCTTATCACGAAGAAATATTATTCGCTTAGCCCGTTTTCAAATGCCTGAATTAAAAGGCTGGCCAAGTAAGGATGCAAATCTGATCCTCTTCATGGAGATCATTTTAATTACCTGCATCATGACCATGAACGGAGCTGACCTTGTTTTGCAATCTCGCGGTGAAACACATGCTACCGCATCGTTCATTATTTCTTCAAACCTGCATGGCTTTTTTGACAGTTTTAGCACACCGGCGTTGCACATCATTGAGCGCATTGGATGGTGGGGACATATTTTAGGGATATTTGGTTTCTTAGTTTATTTACCTATTTCAAAACACTTACATATTTTATTGGCTTTCCCGAATACGTATTACTCTAACTTAAAAGCAAAAGGTCAATTCACAACTTTAGATTCAGTTACAGATGTTGTGGCTCCAAACTTTGACCCGTCTTATCAACCCAAGACAGATCCAAACAACCCTGTACGTTTTGGCGTAAAAGATGTTCAGGATCTTACCTGGAAAAATTTATTGGATGCATACACATGCACCGAGTGTGGCCGATGTACCTCTGCTTGTCCGCAAAACATTACCGGTAAAAAATTATCACCACGTAAGATCATGATGGATACACGTGATCGTTTAACAGAGGTTGGTAAAAACATTGATGCTAATGGTGGTAATTTTGTTGATGATGGAAAATCATTATTAGGCGACTATATCACAACGGAAGAGATATGGGCTTGTAATACGTGTAACGCATGTGTACAGGAATGTCCGGTTAACATTAATCCGCTAGAGATCATCGTAGAAATGCGCAGATATTTAGTTATGGAACAAAGCCAAAGTCCAAGTGAATTGAACAACATGTTCAGCAATATGGAGAACAATGGCGCACCTTGGCAATTTAGTCCTGCAGATAGAGCAAATTGGATCAACGAAAATTAATTTTAAAAATGAGTACACCTATTAAAGTGCCAACAATGGCCGAAATGATGGCTAATGGCGAAACGCCTGAAATTTTATTTTGGGTTGGTTGCAGTGGAAGTTTTGACGATAGAGCAAAAAAGATCACTAAAGCCATTGTTAGAATATTGAATCATGTTGGAATAAAGTTTGCGATCTTAGGAAGTGAAGAAGGTTGTACCGGTGATCCGGCAAAACGCGCCGGAAACGAATTTTTATTTCAAATGCAAGCCATGCAAAATATTACAACCATGAATATGTATGGTGTAAAGAAAATTGTTACCGGTTGTCCGCATTGCTTTAATACTATTAAAAACGAATACCCATCATTAGGCGGTAATTACGAAGTTGTTCATCATACACAGTTAGTTCAAGAATTAATAAATCAGGGCAAATTAAAAGTGAACGGTGGTGAATTCAAAGGAAAGAAAATTGTTTTTCACGACCCATGTTACTTAGGACGCGCTAACGATGTATACGAAGCGCCGCGTGAAGTTATTCAGAAATTAGATGTTGAATTAGCTGAAATGAAACGCAGCAAAGCAAACGGTTATTGTTGCGGTGCCGGCGGAGCACAAATGTTCAAAGAAGCAGAAAAAGGAAATAAGGAAGTGAATGTAGAAAGAGCTGAAGAGGCATTAGCATTAAACCCTGATGTGATTGCAGTTGGTTGTCCGTTTTGTAACACCATGATGACAGACGGCGTTAAACACTTTAATAAAGAAGACAAAACCAAAGTATTGGATGTAGCTGAAATGATAGCCAATGCCAATGACCTGTAAAAAGATGAAGGCTCTGCTTTACATATTATCCGTTTGTATCACATTAAGTTTTTTGAACTCATGTTCAGAAACTATTGTCACAAAAGAAGAACAGGAAAAAGCAGACAGCTTAAGTATTAAATTAAATTCTCCGGAGTTAAAATCACTGAACGCTCAGTTATTACTAAACCCGAGAGATCCGGAGTTATACAATAAGCGCAGTCAGTTATATATTCAATACAAGCAATTTGAAGAAGCAATTGGTGATGCAAAAAGAGCCATTCGTTTGGATAGTTCTAAGGCCGATTATTTTATCACTTTAGCTGATGTTTATTTTGCTCAAAACAAAACACGTCAAACAAAAGAGATACTTGAAAGATTGGTTATCAAATTTCCTGAAAGTACTGAGGCATTAATGAAATTATCTGAATTGTATTTTATTGTAAAACAATATCAGCTTGCCATAGAGAACATCAACAAAGCATTAAAGATCAACGAAAACATTGCCCGGGCTTATTATTTAAAAGGTAGTATCTATCGTGAAAGTGGTGATACAAGCAGAGCAATATCTAGCTTAGAAACAGCCATTGAACAGGATAATAAATTCACCGATGCGTTTTACGACCTTGGAGTGATCTATGCAGCACGTAAGAACCAGTTGGCCTTTGATTACTATTCGAACGCCTTACGCTCTGATCCTAATTATTTGGAAGTGTATTATGCGAAAGCTAAACTTCTGCAGGATATTGGAAAGTATGATGAAGCCATTGCGGAATACACCAACCTTATCAATAAAGATAAAAGCTACATTCAGGCATACTACAACATTGGTGCAATATATTTAGATGGCAAAAAGGATTATCCGAAAGCAATTGAGTATTTAACCAAAACTATTGAAATGAATGATCAGTGGCCAACAGCTTATTTCGCCAGAGGATATGCGTTTGCAAAAAGTGGAGAAAAACAAAAAGCAATTGATGATTACAAGAAATGTTTGAGTATAGACCCTAATTACAGCGAAGCCACGATAGGTTTGCGCGAGTTAAATTAACATCTATTACCAAAACAGAAGATAATATTGTTCTATTAAAATTTAAATTTAAAGTATGGAATCTAAAATTAAACATGTTGGTGTGGCACTTCAAGGAGGCGGAGCACATGGTGCTTTTACCTGGGGTGTTTTAGATCGATTACTGGAAGAAGATAATGTAGTTGCCGATGCCATGTGTGGCACAAGCGCCGGTGCTGTTAACGCTGTTACCTGTGCATATGGTTTACATATTGGCGGGCCAATGAAAGCTAAAGAATTATTAGAACAGTTATGGAAAAAGGTAGCCATTAGCGGCAGTTTCTTGTTCAAGCCAGGTATGTTCGATCAGGCATTTGGCAATGGTGATATATACAATAGCGCCGGTTACATGTGGTTCAACGCTTTAACACAGGTAATGTCGCCTTATAATTTCAATCCATTCAACTATAATCCTTTACGTGATATATTGCTTGAATTGATCGATTTTGAAGACCTTCACAAATACAATAAAAAGAAATTATTCATTTGTGCTACCAATGTAAAAACTAACAGGGCTAAAATATTTTCCAATAAAGATATTACCGTTGATTCGGTTTTAGCAAGTGCGTGCCTACCCTTTTTATTTCAGGCAGTTGAAATTGGCGGAGAGTATTATTGGGACGGTGGTTATATGGGAAATCCACCAATATTCCCATTGATCACAAATACCATGTTAAGGGATATCGTACTTATTAAGATCAATTCGATCAATACTAATTCAGTTCCAACTACCGCCCGTGATATTGCAGATAGGGTAAATGAAATTTCATTCAACAGCAGTTTAATTAACGAAATGAAATTGATACACTACCGTAACGAATTATTACGTAACGGCATATTAAAAACTGATGACAAAATGAACAGAGAAATATTTGTTCATACAATTAGTGGGTACGATGCTTTAAGTCAATTAAGCTACAGCAGCAAGATGAATACCTCGTGGGAGTTCCTTGTTGCATTAAAAGATAAAGGACGTCAAATTGCCGATAAATGGCTTCAAACCGATTTTAAAGAAGTTGGATTAAAATCAACCTTTGATGTAGAAGAACATTTTTTTGACAAGTTCTAATTCAATCTATTAATGATCGTAAATAAAAGAAGCATATCCTTAAACAACCATGGTTGTAAAGCACTTTTGTTTATCCTTCTATTAGCTTTAAACTCACACTTACTTTCTCAAAGTTATTATTCCACCAACCCTACCTATTTATCAAAACGAACAGATAAAGATGGTGCTTTGGCGAATTTCAATCATTTCTATCCCGACACAAGTATTCTTAAGGCCCATCAATTTATTGACCGCAATTTCCTAGGGAATTTAGGCCTTTCAAGCCCTGATTATTTACTTTCATTTAAAAGCAGTGCATTGGGTTTTCGATTATTTAATGTTCCGCTAACAGATTATCAAATAAAACAAGAGCAGGTTGAATATTACAAAACTAAAGGACCCTTTGCTGAATTAAGTGGAATTGCCGGTAGCAAACAATTGCAGCTTTTTCGAATGACCTTTTCAAATACATTTAAAAACAATTTGAATATTACTTTAAAGCTCAACAGATACACTTCACAAGGCTATTATGTAAAACAGCAAAGTTTCACAAACAACTTTTATCTATCATCCAATTACGAAACAAAAAACAAACGATTTGGTTTCAATTCTTTTGTTTTAGTTAATAATAATAAATTTCAGGAAAATGGAGGCATTACAAACGACACAATGCGACAAAGGGATCTGTTAGTTACAAAAGCATTAATACCCGTTAAATTAAGCAGTGCCTCCAGAGACAACAGAGAGTTAACCGTTAACTATTCAAATTGGATTCGTTTGAATAAAACTACAGATAATAACATTAGTACTTATTTGAACTTTGGCTCTGCTTACAGTTCATTAAAATACAAATATAAAGACCCTGACAGCGATTTGAACAACTATTACTTTTTGTATTATCTTGATACAACACAAACCTTAGACAGTACACATATCCGCAAATTAAACTCAACAGCAGACCTTTATTTTCAAACCAAAAACAAGAATCTGACTGCAAGTCTGGGTTATGAAAATGAATATGCACAACACTGGCAATATAACGATACCGGTTTCATAAATCACTTATTGAATGTGAAACTGAACTATAACAGATCATTTATAGGTTCAGACAGTTCGAATCATAAAGACCTTTTGAATCAGGCATCGGTCAACTATATTGTTTCCGGTGCTTTTTCGGGCAACTACAAATTTGAAAGTTCACACCAATTACTTTTTTACAGAAATAATAAATTAAAAGAAAGTTTAAGTTTACAATTATTAGCTGAGGACAGAACACCCGATTACATCTACAAACATTGGTACAGTAATCATTTTATTTGGAACAATAAATTTAACAATACCCAATTAGTGCAAGCAAAGCTCAGTGCAAAAATGTCTATGATTGGAATTAGTGCAATATATAAAGGCATTACAAACTACTTGTATTTTGATCAATTAGGCTACCCAATGCAATTCACAGGAAACATAAGCAACACCTCTATTAATTTGAATTTCGAGAACGTTTTTTTTAAACATTTGGGAATACGTGTAGATCAAACTTTTCAAAATACATCCAGCAATTTGATCAGTTTACCAAAAAGCGTTTCAATTGTCTCATTATTTTACAAGGGCAATTGGTTTAAAAACAATTTACAGATATGCTTTGGTGGGCAGGTTGAGTATTACGACGAATTTACGCCTTACGGTTATATGCCGGCAACTCAATCATTCTATATTCAGGAAGATTTCAAAGCAGGTAATTTTGCCTTTGTTGATGTGTTTTTAAATGCGCGTATAAAACCTGTTACCTTTTTCTTTAAAATGGAAAACGTTTTACATGGCATGCTTGGAACCAATTATAGCATGGTACCAGGTTACTATCAACCTGAACGCGCATTGCGATTTGGTTTAACCTGGTTATTTTTTGATTAAAAAAAAGAGGACTAAAAAGTCCTCCTCTTCAAATTTATTTAATCTGTATTTATTAGAATCCGCTTGTTCCGCTCAAAATAGAGAAATTGATGTTCTCAGGATGTTCTTCCGGCTTAACCGTAATTACAGGTATTTTACTTAAATGGATCACTTGCTGAGCATAAGGGCCCAGGAAAAACCCACTTAATTCAGCATCCTGATCACTCATGATCACCATCAGGTCGGCACCAATTTTTTCTGAATATTGTACTGATGCAGTTGCGCGGTTCTTCAGGTTTGATAAAACTTCGGAAGTATAGGTAACATTTTTCTCTTTTGCCAGTTTTTCAATTTGATGTAAGATCAATTCCATTGCCGGTTTATGTGCATCCTCTCCTTCACCTAATAAAGCAACAGCATATAAATGTGCGCTAAATTGTTTTGCCAATTCTATTGCATATACAACTTTCTGACGAGAGTGAGCGCTATTATCAATAGGTATAACTATACGGTTATAACCTTTATGATCTGCATTTTTACTCATGGTCATAACCTGGCAGTTTGCTTTAGTAATTACGCGTAAAGCATTGCTGCCAATCACCAATTCTTCCATTGGCGAATAACCATGCGTACCCATTACAACTAATGAAGCATTAATTTCCTTTATGGTTTCTACAACTTCATTTGCAGGAATACCGGTTTTAATGATACACTCTACATTTACGCCATATTCTGAACGAATATCATTTGCCAGATCATTCAATTTACTTTCAATTTTCTTTTCAAAATCAAGCGTATTCTCTAATTGAACAATTGGTAAGAATAAATTCTGACGGGTATAATTTGAATTGATCACATGTAAAAGGCAAACATCACCTTTTGTGAACTGGGCCACAAAGGCGCCATGCTGAATTGCCAACATCGATGTTTCACTGAAATCGATGGGTATTAGGATCTTTGATGAATTAAAATGGATCATAATTTAGTTAGTTAAGTTTATAATCTCAAAGTTAATAGGATTTTACAAAAAAACAAGTTTGCCCTATTTTAACTCCAACAAAACAACATTTTCAACATGCGCTGTTTGAGGGAACATATCAACAGGCTGAACTTTTACGATATTATAAAGCCCTTCCATTAATGCCAGGTCACGTGCTTGTGTACTTGGATTGCAACTCACATACACCACACGTTTCGGACTTAATTTCAATATCACATCAACAACTTCGGGCGCCATTCCTGCTCTTGGCGGATCGGTAATGATCACATCCGGCTTACCATTTTTAAATACAAACTCCTCTGTGAAAACATTTTTCATGTCTCCTGCAAAAAAACCAGTGTTTGTGATCCCGTTTAATTCAGAGTTTTTAAACGCATCTTTTACGGCTGCCTCCACATACTCAATACCAACCACTTTTTTACATGAACGTGCAATAAAGTTGGCAATGGTACCAGTTCCTGTGTAAAGATCGTACACTAGATCATCTTTATCTAATTTAGCAAAATCACGTGTGATCTTATATAATTCGTATGCCTGATCGGAGTTGGTTTGATAAAATGATTTTGCGCTAATATTAAATTTCAACCCTTCCATTTCCTCTACGATCGCATCTGAACCATGATAGGTCTTAATATCCAGATCCTGAATGGTATCATTTCCTTTTGGGTTAAAAACATACTGCAAACACGTAATTAATGGGAACTTTACTTTTAGGTATTCACAAAGTGCCAGCATCTCCTCTTCCCTGTTCTCGAACATACTAAGTACAACCATTACCTGTTTGGTTGATGTAGTGCGAATCATTACCGTTCTTAAAAAGCCGGCTTTGTTTCTGATGTCAAAAAATGTAAGGTCATTTTTAAACGCGTATTCACGAATGGCCAATCTTATTGAATTGCTTGGTTCTGCTTGCAAGTAACAATTATTAATATCTAGTATCTTGTCAAACAAGCCCGGAATATGAAAACCTAATGCATTTTTATTTGCTACTTCCACATCATTCTTTATCTCCTCATTCGTAAGCCATTTTTTATTTGAAAAAGAAAACTCCAGCTTGTTGCGGTAATAATAAACATCCTTATTTGCCAA
The DNA here is from genome assembly GCA_046345155.1 of Sphingobacteriaceae bacterium. GTDB lineage: Bacteria > Bacteroidota > Bacteroidia > B-17B0 > Aurantibacillaceae > Aurantibacillus. Next base: position 188,243 of record JBKDKI010000063.1, on the reverse strand, counting down.
GATCGGATCAATTTGATCGAAGGTTAATTTTCCGATTCGTGTAAAAGCATCACTAACGTATTTCTGCTTAAAATACAATTGCCTGCTATAGTCTAAACTTTGCCATTTACATCCGCCGCAAGTGCCAAAATGCTCACATTTAGGATCAATACGGTATGGCGACGGGCTGACAATTTTAATAGCTTTTGCCTCGGCATAACTGTTTTTCTTACGGTGAACCATAACATCAACAACATCACCGGGCACGGCACCTTCAATAAACACAACTAAATTTTCATGTTTAGCAATTGCTTTTCCTTCCGTTGAAGTATCAACCACTTCTAACCCTTCTAATACAAAATTCTTTTTTATTTTACTCATTTTAATAGATGCCCAAAGTTAAGTATCTTTGCCAAATGGCTAGGTACTTTCTTAAACTTTCTTATAACGGGTCGCATTTTAATGGCTGGCAAGTTCAGGATAATACGGTTAATACTGTACAACAGGTTTTACAGGAAAAAATGAGCCTATTATTAAAGGAAGAAATAGAACTTGTGGGTTGCGGCAGAACCGATGCAGGCGTACATGCCAAAAATTACATTGCTCACTTTGATTGCGAGGCAAAGGACCTTATCTCTAACAAAGCACACTGGATCTATAAATTCAATACCATTTTACCTCCTGAGGTTTCAATACAAAACATAATTGAAGTAGATGAAGAGGCGCATGCCCGATTTGATGCGGTATCACGAACCTATTATTATTTCCTGCATCAACACAAAAACCCATTCATTGAACGGTTTAGTTATTATGTATATGGCGATGTTGATTTTGAACTAATGAACAAAGCTGCCCGCATTTTGTTAGACTATCAAGATTTTACAAGCTTTAGCAAGTTGCATACACAAACAAAAACCAATAATTGCAAGATAACAAAAGCCGTTTGGCAAAAGGTTGGAGAAAATGAATGGCGTTTTACCATCAAAGCCGATCGTTTTTTAAGAGGTATGGTGCGTGCAATTGTTGGAACCTTATTACAAGTTGGGCGAAACAAGATCACACTTGACGATTTTAAAAAGATAATTGAAGCGAAAGATCGCAGTAAGGCCGGAAATAATGCCCCTGCAAATGCCTTATTCTTAACGGCAATTGAATATCCAAAACAAGTTTATAGTGAGTAACAGTAAAAAAGAAAATAAACTCAACATAAAACTGATCAAGCGAATTCTCAGTTATTCAAAGCCATATAAGCTGCAATTTGGATTATCTGTTCTATTCACACTTTCTCTTTCTGTTCTAGCCATTGTGCGACCACTATTGATAAGCAACACTTTAAACGAACATGTGGCCGAAAATAAAGACATGAGCTCTTTAAACACAGCTTGTTTGATCATACTTGGTTTTATTTTTTTAGAAGCCATTATTCAATTCATAAACATTAACATTACCAATTTTTTAGGTCAAAGTATTGTAAAAGACCTCAGGAATCAAGTTTACAAACACATCCTTCATTTAAAGAATACCTATTTTGATAATACACCTGTTGGCACAATGGTTACACGTGCCATATCAGATATTGAAAGCCTAAGCGACGTTTTTTCGGAAGGATTTATTGTTATATCAGGCGACTTTGTAATGCTTGGGGTATTTGCCGGAGTAATGCTTTGGAAGAACTGGATACTGGCCCTTCTTGTATTTAGTACTATTCCGTTACTTTTTATTGCAACTAACTTATTTAAAAATGGCGTAAAAAAAACATTTACGGAGGTAAGAAATGCTGTTTCAAATTTGAATGCATTTACGCAAGAACATCTAACGGGTATTCGGATCATTCAATTATTTAATAAGGAAGAAAAAGAACTTAATAAATTCAAAGAGATCAATGATCAACATCGTAAAGCAAATATCCGTTCTATTTTCTATTATTCAATTTTCTTTCCGGTGGTTGAGATCCTGGCATCCATATCCATTGCGCTAGTTATTTGGTATGCCGGCGTTAAACATAGCAGCTTGAATATTTCATTGGGTGACCTAACATTTTTTATCATGCTTACCAACATGATGTTTCGCCCGATTCGCATGTTGGCCGATCGTTTAAATACCTTGCAAATGGGTATTGTGGCAGCAGATAGAGTTTTTAAAGTGCTAGACACGAACGAGATCATACCTGATACCGGAACAACTGAATTCAAACAGGTTAACGATAAAATTGAATTCAAAGATCTTTGGTTTGCATACGTTAATGATAATTATATCCTTAAGAATATTAACCTGCAGATCAAAAAAGGTGAAAGTTTGGCGTTTGTTGGCGCAACCGGTTCCGGCAAATCGAGCATGATCAATTTATTGAGTCGGTTTTATGAATACAACAAAGGTTCTATTACCATCAATGGTAAAAACATCAATGAATTTACACTTACATCCTTAAGAAAAAACACCGGTGTTGTTTTGCAGGATGTGTTTTTATTTAACGACAGTATATTAAACAACATCACACTACATAATCCTGAGATCAGCTTCGAAAAAGTTGTTGAAGCAACAAAACAAATTGGTTTGTATGATTTTATCATGAGCTTACCGGGTAATTTTAACTATGAAGTTAAAGAACGTGGTGTAAGTTTATCGGCCGGACAAAGACAATTGATCGCATTCATCAGAGCTTATGTTTACAATCCTGAAATATTTGTTTTAGATGAAGCTACTGCCTCAATTGACACACCAACAGAGCAACTCATTCAAAAGGCAACAGACAAAATAACCAAAGGACGCACATCAATAATAATCGCACATCGTCTATCTACCATAAAAAATGTAGATAAAATCGTAGTGATGGAAAAAGGTGAAATTATTGAACAAGGTAATTTACAAGAACTACTATCTGCCGATAGTAAGTTTAAAATGCTTTATGAAATGCAACAAGGTGCGTTAATTGGTTAAAATCAGGATGATATCCTTCCATCTTTCATAACAAGCATACGATCAGCCATTTGAGCTAATTCATTGTTATGCGTAACAATAACAAAAGTTTGTTTTAACTCATCGCGAAGTTTAAAAAATAACTGATGAAGCTCAGTTGCGTTTTTACTATCTAAATTTCCACTCGGCTCATCGGCAAAAATAACTTTAGGATTATTGATCAGAGCACGTGCCACTGCCACGCGCTGCTGCTCACCTCCACTTAATTCAGATGGTTTGTGAGAAGCGCGGTCTTTTAAATTAAAAAGATCTAACAATTCCATGGCGCGTTGCTCGGCTTCTTTCTTTCCTTTTTTGGCGATGAAAGCCGGTATGCAAATGTTTTCAATGGCCGTAAATTCAGGTAATAAGTGATGGAACTGAAATACAAAACCAATGTGTTGATTACGAAATGCTGCCAGCTTTTTATCATTCATGGCAAATACATTCTGACCATCAATTAATACTTCACCTGAAGTTGGTCTGTCTAATGTGCCTAAAATCGTTAACAAGGTTGTTTTTCCTGCACCTGATGATCCAATAATTGAAACAACCTCACTTGCTTTTATTTCCAGATCAACGCCTTTTAAGATCTCAAGCGACTCATATGATTTGTGTATATTTTTTGCAACGATCATCTTATCCTAAATACAAATAACACATCAAAGTTATAATTAAAATTCCTAATACATCCAATACAATGCCAACTTTGAACATATCTTTTGTGTGGATCATTTTTGTACCAAAAACAATGGTATTAGCTGCAGTAGCCACAGGCAACATAAATCCTAATGAAGATGCAAATGTAGCCGGTATCATCAATAATAACGGCGATACATCCATATTCTTTTGCAATGCGATCATTACCGGAATGGCTAATTGAATGCTGGCTATGTTGCTCGCAAATTCACTAATAATGGTAACAATACAACAAATACCCAATATGATAAAGAAAACCGGAACACCTTTTAATATCATCAATTGCGATGCCAGCCAATTACTTAAACCGGTAACTTCAAAACCATAAGCCAAAGCAAATCCTGAACCGAACATCAAAATAATATCATAACGTATCTTTTTTGCATCATCCCACTCCAGTAAGGCGTGTCCTTTATCGGTTTTACTTGGTATCAAAAACAAGGCCAATGCCGCAGCAATTGCCACAAATGAATCATCAATGAATTTTGGTGCTTTAAATAAATTGGCCCATCCATGCAGTTTAACCGAACCCAGATCAATATCTGCCCTCGAGAACCATAACAGCACACATGTAATAAAGATACCGAACACCCATTTCTCTTCACTTCCCATTTTTCCGAGGGCCTTGTATTGTTCCCTGAAAAAATCCTTTCCAATACTAAATGAATTCAATTTCGGAATAAAATATCTGCTCAATATAAAATAACAAACCAACAAAAACGTAAATGAAATCGGATAACCGATCGCGCTCCATTTCAAAAAATTAAATTCATATTGGGTTGCATACATTTCTCGGAACACCTTAAAAAAATACATGTTTGGCGGCGTACCAACCGGTGTAGCCATTCCGCCTATAGTTGCCGAAAATGCCAATCCCAAAAGCATTGCCGCTGCAAATTTTTCTTTGTCGTGCTTCAGATATTGTTTGGTTTCTAAAACCAATGCCAACACGGCGCTAAACAACATTACCGTGGTTGCTGTATTACTTATCCAATTACTGATCAAAAATGTGGCAAGCATAGTGCCAAATAATACGGTACGCGGACTAGTACCTACAACCGATAAGATCTTTAATGCAATTCGTTTATGCAATCCCCATTTTTCAATGGCAAAGGCGATCATAAAACCACCAAAGAATAAAAAGATAATACTGTCGGTATATTGCTGGGCCACGCTTTTAACTTCAGCAATTCCTAATATGGGCAACACCAAAACCGGTATTAATGCCGTAACAGCTAAATTAACGGCTTCGCTTACCCACCAAATACACATCCATAAAGCCACTCCGGCCATTAAACTTATTTGAGGGTTGGTTGGAGAAAGATCAATAAACAGCCAAAACAAGAGGGCAACCAGTGGCCCTAAAATTTGATAGAAATATTTTGAATTGAATGTAATGCTATAAAAATAACATTAAATATTGAATTTTTCTTGATTTGAGAGTCAGAAACCGCAGAGTACGCAGAGAAAAAAACGCTAAGAACGCAGAGGCAAAATGTGTTTTCTTTTATAAAAAATCTACAATAAATGAATTCTTTGCGACCTCTGCGTAAATTCTTTGCGAAGGCTAAAGGCCGCTTTGCGGTTTCAATTTTTTCACATAGCCTCGCTTACCACTTCCTTCACATCGTTTGGAAGTAGACGCTTCAATAATGCTTCAATGCCTGCTTTCAAGGTCATGGTGCTGCTTGGGCAACCGCTGCAACTACCGCGCATTTGAACGGTAACAATACCATCCTTTAATTCTTTGAAGGTGATCAATCCACCATCTTGTTCAACTGCCGGGCGAATATATTGCTCCAACACCTCTATGATCTTATTCTCAACATCATTTGATGGGGCTGCATGTTGTGTATTTACATTAACAGTTTCTTTAAAGGTATTATCCTTAGCTACTTCACGTTGTGGTAATTTATTAATTACAGCGTTTCCTTTATTCAAGTAATCGGTAATAAAAATGCGCAATTCGTCTCTGATCTCTTCCCACATTAGGTCATCCTGCTTTGTAATTGTTACAAAGTTTGATGCAACAAACACCCGCTTCACAAACGGAAAATTAAATAATGCTTGTGCTATAGGTGCATCTTTTGTTTCAGAAGCGCTTTGATAGTCGGCCGATGCACCGCTAACCAACAATAACTTATTGGCAACAAACTTTACACTGCTCGGGTTTGGTGTTTCCTCTGCGTAAATGATATATGGAATTTCCTGAATATTCATGGTTTTAATTGAGTTACAAAAATACAAACCAAAAAGGGATATTTTTGTTTAATTTTGTGAATATTATGCAAATTAAGACAGATTTTTTAGTGATCGGTTCGGGTATTGCCGGATTGAGCTTTGCCCTGAAAGCAGCTCAAAAAGGGAAAGTTATATTGATCACTAAAAGTAACCAGGATGAAAGCAACACCAAATATGCTCAAGGAGGCATTGCGGCTGTATGGCATAATGAGGACAGCATTGAAAAACACGTGCAGGATACATTAATAGCAGGTGCGGGTCTTTGTGACGAGAAGATCGTGAGAATGGTCGTAACTGAAGGAACAGAACGTGTGAAAGAATTGATAGAACTTGGAGCCCAATTTGATAAGAATCAAAAGGGAGAATACGATCTGGCAAAAGAAGGCGGTCACTCTGAACACCGCATTTTGCATTATAAAGACATTACAGGGTATGAGATCGAGCGTGCCCTGCTGAATAAGATCAATAAGCATCCGAATATTACTGTTTACGATCATTACTATGCCATTGATGTGATCACCCAACATCATTTAGGCGAATTAGTAACATCGCAAACACCCGGTATTACGTGTTATGGCGCTTATATTTTAAATACGCGTAACGGACATATTGATACCGTTCTTTCAAAGATCACAGTAATGGCAACAGGTGGTGCCGGGCATGTTTACTCTACAACCACCAATCCAACCATTGCAACAGGAGATGGCATTGCCATGGTATATCGAGCAAAAGGCCATGTGAAAGACATGGAGTTTGTACAGTTTCATCCAACATCATTATACAATCCCGAAGAGCATCCCAGTTTTTTAATAACCGAGGCCATGCGTGGTTTTGGTGCTGTTTTAAAAAATCAAAATGGTGAAGAGTTCATGAGTCGTTACGATAGCAGAGGTTCATTAGCACCTCGTGATATTATTGCAAGAGCAATTGATAACGAAATGAAGATCCGAGGTGAAGATTATGTTTATTTAGATTGCAGGCATTTGGATAGAAAAGGATTCATTGAACATTTCCCGAATATTTACAACAAGTGCATTACCATGGGCATTGATCCGTTCATAAAAATGATTCCTGTTATTCCGGCACAACATTATTTATGCGGCGGAATTATTATTAATGAACATGCACAATCAACCATCAATCAATTATACGCTATTGGTGAATGTGCTTGCAGCGGATTGCATGGCGCTAACCGTTTGGCCAGTAACTCTTTGTTAGAAGCCGTTGTATTTGCGCATCGAGCCTTTGAACATGCCGTTAAGGAGTTTGATAAATATGAGTTTAACAGCAACATACCAAGCTGGAATGCAGAAGGAACAGAGCATCCGGAAGAGATGATCCTGATCACTCAATCAAAAAAAGAAGTACAGCAGATCATGAGTAATTATGTTGGTATTGTACGCAGTGAATTACGTTTGAAACGCGCATTTGATCGTTTAGAGATCTTATATAATGAGAATGAGGCCTTGTATGAAAAGACCATCATCTCACAAAACCTTTGCGAATTGCGTAATTTAATTTGTGTTAGTTATTTGATCATTAAACATGCAATGAGGCGAAAAGAAAGTATTGGCTTGCATTACATGGCAAAAAAATTCTAACACATGCTTGCTACTCCGGAGGTTTTACATACACTCGAATACCCAAAGATCTTATCGCTTTTAAAGGACGTGTGCTATAGTTCAAAAGGTAAGGAGATCTGTGCAAATTTATCCCCTTCTAATGATATTGCGCAAATAAAACGATCGCTTTCGGAAGTAAATGAATTTTATGAATTGATCCGTAATAATTCTTATTTCCCTAAATCTGAATTTCCAGATTTTAATAAAGAAGCGCATTTTTTAAAAGTTGAAGGAAGTGTATTATCTGAAAAGCAACTTCTGATCTTAAAACAAGGCATAGAAGATACAAACTCCCTCATCAGATATTTAAAAGAGAAGAAAGCAATATTACCAATACTTTACAGCCTTATTGACCAACTGGATGAAGATAAAAAAGCAGTTGAATTAATTGATTCGATATTGGATCATGAAGGCGTTGTAAAAAGTTCGGCATCAAAAGAACTCCTGCATATTCGCAAAAGTATTTCCGAAAAGCGAAAAGAGGCTGATCGTAAATTTTACAATTACATTAATGAGATCAGAAGTTTAGGCTATTTGCGAGATAATGAAGAAAGTGTTTTTAATGGCAGACGTACTTTAGCTGTTATGACTGATCACAAGGCCATGGTAAATGGATTTGTACACGATAAAAGCGAAACGGGTAAAACTGTTTTTATTGAGCCTGCTGTTACCATTCAATTGAATAACGAAATAACAGAGTTAGAAATTGATGAAAGAAGAGAGATCATTAAAATACTGCGTGAGTTAAGCGAAAGCATCAGACCAAACAGTTACCTCTACACGAACTATTTTGATCTGCTTATTAAAATGGATGTGATCAAAGCTAAGGCCAAATTAGCAATGATGCTGAATGCCGAATTGCCCGAGATCATTGAAACAAGTGGTTTCGTTCTAAAAAATGCGTTTCATCCAATTTTATATCTTCAAAACAAACTTCAGAAAAAAACAACCGTTCCATTAAACATCCATCTTGGTAAAACAAATAAATTACTGGTAATAAGCGGACCAAATGCCGGAGGAAAAAGTGTAACGCTTAAAACAGTTGGGCTTTTACAACTCATGCTTCAAAGTGGCTTACTGGTGCCTGTTGCAGCCGGTTCACAAATGGGTATTTTTAATGAGATAATGGTTGATATTGGTGATACTCAAAGTATAGAAAATGAGTTAAGCACCTACTCTGCCCGCCTGAAGAATATGAATTATATTTTAAAAGGCAGTAATCAAAATTCTTTGGTTCTATTGGATGAATTTGGTGGAGGAACCGATCCTGAATTAGGTGGCGCACTTGCTGAAGTGATGCTTGAAGAATTAGTTCGCTCAAAAACCATTGGTATTATTACAACTCATTACAGCAACATTAAAGTGCTTACCTCAAAGTTAAAAGGTGCTGTAAATGGCTCAATGCTATTTGATCTGGAAAACATGGAACCACTTTACAAACTTTCTATTGGTCAGCCCGGCAGCTCCTTTACATTTGAAGTGGCAGAACGTGTTGGATTTCCTAAGAACTTAATTGAACAGGCTCAAAAACGAATTGACCCTAATAAGATCAAATTAAATCAACTTATCTCGGAAGTTGAACATCAAAAACATAAACTGGAAGAAGCCATCAATAGCAATAAGCAGGAAGAAACTAAACGACGAGAAGCAAAAGAAAAATACATACAACTTTTTCAGCAATGGAGTGCGAAACAAGATAATGAGCGTGAGAAAAAAATTGAATTAGCACGTTTAGCAACTTATGGTCAGCGTTATTTAAGATTACTTGAAGACTGGCAGGATAAAGAGAAAAAGAAGTTAGTGATCAAGCGATTTATTGATAGTTTAACCGCAGAAACAAAAAAGAAAGTAGAAGTTGAAAAAGCAAAAAAATCGATCGCTAATCGCCAAAAAACAATTGATCGCATTAAACCACAACTGCAAAAGGGCACCAAAGTAAAGATATTGAACAGCAGCGGCTATGGCGTTATTGAAAGCATCAAAGATGAAATAGCAAATGTTGATTTTGGTTTGATGAAAATGAAGGTAGGCATTGAAAACCTCATCATTTATAAAGAACCAATAAACTAAAAAGGCCGGAATAACACCCGGCCTTTTTAATTTTTATATTATCAGCTTTAAGCTGATTTCTTTTTGAATTGAATATTCCCAAAGAAATCCAATACCTTTTTAAAAATTTCGAAATAAAGGGTAACCATCAACATAATACTCATTACCCAAATAACACCAATATTGAACCAGAATGTAGGGATCAAATTACCGAATAAATTCTTACGAGGTGCGAAGAAATGAGCTCTTCCGAAATGATCATTCGGGTCAAGGAACACCGGATCGCTTTGCTGGATCAATTTGCCGTCTTTCTCTAAACACTTCTCACCACTAATGTCGTTGGCATTTTTAACCATGTTAGATAAACTCACGTTCTCATAATCTTCTTTCAACTTCACAAAGGCTTTTCTCTCCTCATCTGACTTTTGCATCTTTAAAGCCATTTCATCATACTTCGCACGTGCCGTGTTCTCAACATTAATGTAGTATGTTTTTAATTTCTCTAAATACTTTTTGATCTCAACAACAACATCACCATTATAGCTTTCAGGTGTTATTTTATCAATTACCGTACATTTAATTTTATTAGAAACCTTTTGTTCTTTTTTGATCTCATCTCTTATCAACTGAATATCAATTGCAAGATCTTTTAAAGTTTTACCGGTTTTTTGCTCGTTCTCAATTTTCACAAACTTATTCTCGATCTTTTGTCTCCAATAGTTGTTCTTATATTGAGCAATACTAATGCTCTTATCAAACTTGTAAAAATTCTTCTCGTACTTATTCTCTTTGAACTGGTTAACAGCCAATGCTTCAAATGCCCAGCGGCTGGCCATAGCCTCACCTACTAAAGGCACACCACCCTGTTTTGCCAATACCGGATTTAATTTATCAAACTTCACAACCACACCTGCCAATAATAATTGAGGAATGATCAAGAATGGGATCAAAATGTAAATTGTTACAGCGCTATTGAATGCCGATGAGATATTTAATCCTAACATGTTAGCAAAGCAAGATGTAGAGAATAACACCAACCAATAATCAACATACATTCCTTTGATACCTAATACATAATTACCTACCAAAACAAATGTAAATGTTTGGAAAGCAGATAGCACGAACATGATGATGATCTTACTCCACAAGTAACTTCCTTTACTTAAATTCAGGAATGATTCACGCTTTCTGATCTTTCTGTCTCTGATGATCTCTTCAGCACTCACCGTTAAACCAATGAACAAGGCAACTACAACAGCCATGAACATATATGCAGGTACGTTCTCGTTATCGCTAAAAATATAACCCTTTGTATTGATATCATCGGTATTAAAATAACGTACCAAAAACGCCAATATAAATGCCAATAACGGCGCCTCAATAAAGTTGATGGCCAAGTATTGCGTATTAGTTAATTTACTTTTTACGTCACGTGTGATAAATACTTTGAATTGCTTTAATACATTCGGAATTTTAAAGATACTCTCAGGAATATCCGTGTGTTTTTTGTCCGAGTGAATATTGTGCTCAATGATCTCCTTGTAATGTTTATTCCAACCAGACGGGCTAACTTTACGTGTGTGCGTTAAGTTTCCGTACTCATCCAACACCTTACTTTCAATGATATTGAAGATCTGCTCAGGATTTACGTTACCGCAATTCCAACATTCAGCTTCCTCTGCATTCACATGATTAACCAATCGTTTGAAATAGCTAACCGCATCAACCGGATTTCCGTAATAAATTGGATAACCACCTACGTCGAGGATCATCAACTTATCAAACATTTTATAGATGTCTGATGATGGTTGGTGAATTACCACAAATATCAATTTACCTTTTAAAGCTAATTCTTTCAAAAGGTCCATAATGTTCTCAGAGTCACGTGATGATAAACCTGAAGTTGGCTCATCCACAAATAACACAGATGGCTCACGTATTAACTCTAATGCAATATTTAAACGTTTACGTTGACCACCGGAAATTGTTTTTTCTAAGGGCGAACCAACTTTTAAATGTACTGTTTCACTTAAACCCAGATCGGCCAATAACTCATTACATTTCTTGGTGATCTCAGCATCACTGAAATTACCGAAACATAACTTGGCGTTATAAAATAAGTTTTGGAATACGGTTAACTCTTCTATCAAAAGGTCATCCTGACTAACGTGACCAATTACACCTTCAATTTTATTTCTTTCGGTGTGAATATTAATACCATTGATCTTTACAGAACCACCACTTGGAATTTCGTTACCATTTAAAACATTCAATAAAGTTGATTTACCGGCACCTGAACCACCCATGATTCCGATCAGCTTACCACTCTCTTCGTTGATGTTCACATCGCGTAAACCTAGTTTACCACCTTTGAATTTGTACTCTAATCCTTTTACCTCAAACGTGATCTTCGCTTGTGACTCGTCACTTAAGAAACGGCTGATGATATCACTGTAATAGATCGGTTTTACTTTTGAAGAACGTATTGATGAACCCGGAATTAATATGTGTACGCGCTCACGTGAAACGATCTGTCCGTTCAACTGGATCTCGTACTTACCGTAAATGCGCATCGCATACATACCAACGCTATGGATCTGTATTACGCGAATATCATCGGTGAGAGGCTCGCAATAAATATGTTTCGATTGGTTTTGATAACCTTTTTCTTTGTTGTTGATCACCAAAATATCCGGACTGTTTGGAACACTTTCCAAAGAATCTTCAACAAATGCCTTTAAACTATTGAACTCCTCTGTAGGGATATTAAAGGTTTCAGCCACAGTTGTAACAAACTCATATTCTTGCTCACTGATCTCGTTACTTGAATAAATAAACTCCAATAAACGAATTAGCACGATCACCTTTTGTGTTTGAACTAACTCTTCGTTAATTTGAGTACAGATCTTTAATACCTTTACTGAATTTAAAGATGTACGCTTTGCATTACCATCTTTCTTTTTGCTTGCAGCCTGGTGAGTCTCTAAATACTCATCAAATATCTTAATATACGTTTCTACTTGCTCCTGACTTAACTGCTGCTTTAAAAATGATTCTACAATTAATCTTCCGGTATTGTTAATGCCGTCAACCTTCGCAATAATTGCGAACATTTGCATCAGGGCTCGTAAAATTCGTTCACTCATAGTAAATTATTTTTTTGAATTCGGTACGTTTATAGTTTGGTAAAAGCAATTGGCAATTTTCTTTATCTCTTTTACTTCTTGCTTACCAAAAGTATTTTCATTGTTATTAAACACAAACGAAGTAATTCCTTCGTCTTTTAATGTTGCAACATAGTTTTTATAAACCTCAACAATAAAAAAAGCGGTGTGCTTTCCTTGTTGATGTTGTTTAGCTCCTTTAGACCACATACTCTTTGAACCTGATCGTATCTCCAGATCAGAAACCATATCAAAATACGTATTGTTCTTAAAGTAAAGCATGAGGTAATATTTATTTCCTACCTTAAATAATTTAACCTGACTTTCATTTTTAAAAACCGGTGTTTTTAAACCATCGGCCAAAATAAATGCGTTATCTTTTTCAACAAACAAACTATCTGACACGAAACCCATTTCGCAGTTATTTTGCGCCCTAAATGGATTAAGGTAAAATAGGAAGCCTATGATTAAAATGAATCTCATTTACAAGTATCTAATATAACAAAAAAAGGATAAAGCGTAAACTTTATCCTTTTTTTGTTGATTAAATTTAATTATTTCTGTTTAAAGCCTATTAAGATAACCGCACAACCCGAACCTGGGTTTTTATTAGCGTCTAATTGTGCTTCAATAATGGTCTCTAAAGTAGATTTTACTTTAAAATCCCAATATGGTGCATTTCTTTGGTTACGGTTACTGAATAATAAATGACGGTCTTGATCATAAATATTAAAGATCAAATTACCATCTGTAGTTCCGCTACAAGCCGCTAAACGGTATGTTGTTTCGCCAAAGAAGGTAGTATGGAACTCAGCAGTTTCCTCTGAATTCAATAATAACGAACGGTATTGCTGACCATCAGAAATATAGCTGGCAATAATATGCTTAGCACAAATGTTAGCGATTGTATCGCACTGTGCTGTTGCCTTGTTGAATGTAAACCCTAATAAAAAGGCAACGATAACGATAGAAAACTTCTTCATGTTATAAATACTTACGAATTATTTGAGTTAACAATTTTGTTTCTGATCTCCTGGATCTTATCACCGATCTGCTTGATCTGATCGTCATTTACGATCACTTCTGTTGTACTGTTGATATACGTTACTTTCTTTAATGAATCGTGAGTAGGTTCAACAAAGTTGTATTTGAACTCAACACCTTCGTATATCTTAGCAAGGTCATTTAACTGAATAGTTAATGCTTTTACTTCTTCACCTTGATAAGCAGAAAGGATCTTGATCAAACTGTTTAATGCTTGCTTTTGCTCAGCAACACGCCATTTTAATTCGTTATTCGCTTTTAACTTATAAGCTGATAATGAGAAGTGCATACTTTCTATCCAACCACCAGTTAAGATCAAACTGCTCACATCATTACGTTGATTGTTCTTTAAGAAAGCATCACTACTTCTGTAAGCAATACCAACTAAAACCAACATACTGTCTTTATTAGTTAAATTCCCCTCAATACGTTTCATGGTTGCAGCATCAAATGCAGCAGAAACACCTAATTTATCAGCTAATTGCTTTAACGCTGTTAAATAGCCTAATGCATCTTGTGATTGGTTATACAACGAAACATACCCTAGATCAGCACCATAAATACCTAAATTTAAAGCGCGTAAATAATCTGTTCCGTAGGTGTTAACCTTATTATGAGCATGCAATACCGATTTATCGTATGCAATTCCACTTTTTTGGATCAATAATGCTGTTTGGATCGGCGATGGTACTGAGAATAATTCTCCACCAACGTTCACAACCGCAGCTTTAATGGTATCCGGAACTTCAACTAGTTCCTCCTTACCTTCTTCTTTGTCTTTGTCGCCGCCACAAGCTGTTAAAAAAACAACAGCCATTAAAGCGATCACTAATTTTTTGTTAAGCATAATTTTTTTAACGTTCATCGTCTAAAAAATAAAGTTTTTATACGAAATGTGACGCAAGTAAATAAAAATAGTTGAATTGAACAAATTAAAGGCTTTTAAAAAAGGTATTAACTTATGAGTATTTTTTAAACAAAACGGATGGCCGTCATTACCTTGGTTGTAACGTTTGAATGGCTCATAAAATAGGCCTCTAAACCCTTTTTTAGTTCATTTGCCTTGCCTTGATCGGTAAGTAACTCATTCCAATGCGCAAGCAATTGATCGGGCGACAAAACTGCTTTTGCTATGCCGTTTTGGGTCATTTCAACTGCTTCGTTATATTTGTTAAAATCATTACCGTAAAACGCCACAGGTATGCTGTAAACCGCCGGTTCTAAAATATTATGGATGCCATCGCCAAAGCCTCCGCCCACATAGGCCAGATCGCCATAATTATAAGCTCTTGACAACATTCCCATTGTGTTTAAAACAAGTACTTGACTGGCAGCGTTCACTCCTTTTGTAAAAACCGAAACACTTAAGTTTTTCGCACGGATCTTCGATTCAAGCGAAGCTACCGACTTTTCAACCAATTCATGAGGCGCGATAAGCAATTTCAAATTTTTATGATCCATTTTCGCAAAAACCTCTAAAACCAGATCATCGTCTAGAGGCCAAGTACTGCCGGCGATAAAGAGTTTTTGTGATCCTTTAAAGTTTTCTATTTCCGGAATGGGTACAAAGTTCAGTTTAATATTCAAAACCCTGTCAAAACGTGTATCGCCACAAATTTCGGCATTATCAAAGCCAATAGATTTTAATAATTCAAGCGAATGTTGATCTTGTACCAACAGTTTTTTAAACGACCTTAATGAACGCACAAATAAGCCACCGTACCATTTAAAAAACGGGTGGTGATCTTTAAAAACAGCCGAAACCAGGTAGGTATCTATATTCCTTTGTTTTAATACCGTTAAAAAATTAACCCAAAATTCGTATTTAATGAAAATTGCTATTTGAGGATCTACAATTTCTAAAAAATCCTGAGCATTACTTTTTGTATCGAGTGGCAAGTAACAAATAACGTTAGCCTCCTTGTAATTTTTGCAGGCTTCATAACCACTAGGTGAAAAAAAAGTGAGGATGATGCTGTATTGCGGATGTTGAACTTTTATGGCTTCAATAATTGGTCGCCCTTGTTCAAATTCCCCTAAGGAGGCGCAATGCACCCAAATGCGTTTGTTGTTATTTACGTTCTTAAGATGATCTTTTAAATTTGCTTGCCAGTTAGATCTACCCTCAACCCATAATTTTGCCTTCGGATTTTTTACTGATGCGATCCGAATTACCAAACCATATAAGAAAATAACTAAATTGTAAATGATCATCTTAGTTATAAAAATATTGTTTGGGGGCTCTGCTGTATAAAGGTAATATCCAACCAAAACGCAAGCCCATTGCCATATCAAATCTGCTTTTTGTATCAGCTAAACCTGTATCATAATTCAGCTTTCTAACGCTTTTTGTAAAGCCTTGGTACGACTCAAAACCGGCATAAAAATTCAATAAACGATTAGCACTTAAATAAATGTAACCTACAAATTGGTATAAAGAAATACCATTGCTCAACCGATCGAAACCATTGCGTATATCACCATTGATAGCTGCAATTTTTTGTTGCACATCCACAAAATGGATCTTATGTTGCATATAACCTGCCCCTGCATTGATCATCAAACCTGAATTTGGATTAGCCGATAAAAAAGGTAATATCTTTCCAACATGTAAATTAACAGTTAACAGACGTTCTGATAGTTTAATGTCGGCCGGATATCCTTCGTTATCAATAATAAAACCATCTTCATTGGTAAGGTTTTTCATCACATTCTCTTTAATATTCCTACCAAACATATAATTTCCATCAATACCTATCAAATAGTTCTTTTTGGTTTTATACATGATGTTTATTCCTGTATTTAAATTAGGGCCAAAACGTTTTGCCAGATCGGCCATTGGTAAATTACCACCTATATGAACCCCTATTAATGGCGCTGCAATTATAGAATCATTACCCTGGGAACGAACCAGGTTAACACTAAGAATTAAAATAATTAGAATGTAGCGCATGAATTTTTAACTGGATAAAAATAAACAAAATTTAAACGGTAACTCTGTTTTTATAGGTAGTGATATTCTTATTCATTGTATCACTTTCAACCAACCCATCTCTTAATCGCACTATACGGTGAGCGTGCATTGCAATATCTTCCTCATGTGTAACCAAAATAATGGTGTTACCATGATTATGGATCTCTTCCAATAATCCCATGATCTCAATTGATGTTTTACTATCTAAATTTCCGGTAGGCTCATCCGCTAAAATAATTGCCGGATTGTTTACCAAAGCTCTTGCAATGGCAACCCTTTGTCGCTGTCCACCACTTAACTCGTTTGGTTTATGCGTCATTCTGTTTCCTAATCCCACCTGTTCCAACACCTCTTTTGCACGTTTTTCGCGCTCTACCTTTGCCATGCCGGCATATACTAAAGGTAACGCTACGTTTTCCAAAGTGGTTGAACGGGGCAATAAATTAAATGTTTGAAAAACAAATCCTATTTCCTTATTCCTTACTTCAGCCAATTCGCTGTCACTCATTTTTGCAACCGATTTGCCGTTCAAAATATATTCACCATTAGTAGGCGAATCCAAACAACCCAGCATATTCATTAAAGTTGATTTACCGCTGCCGGATGGCCCCATTAATGCAACATATTCATTCTTATTAACGGTAAGCGACACATCACGTAAAGCGTAAATTACTTCTTTACCTATTTTATATGCTTTCTCAATATTTTTTACAACTATGATCTCGTTCATTGAAGTAAAGTTAATAAGAATAAAACACTTGAATTCATCCGTTTATGTAATTTTATAACCAAATGGGCTTTACTCGCAAATTACAATACTTTTTAGTGCATCAATTGTCCTTTACAAACAAAATGGCCAAAAAATTGATAGAAAGCGGTGCTGTTAAAGTGAACGGGAAAGCAATCACTGCTAATATTGAAATAAGTGAAACGGATCAAATTGAAGTGAATGGCGAAGTTGCGCGATCTAAAAAAAAATATACTTACATAAAGTTTCACAAACCATTGGGATATGTTTCATCACTTAATCCGAATGTAAAAAACAGCTTATTCCATTTTTTTAAAGACCGCTTGCCTTTATCCATTGCCGGCAGATTAGATAAATTTTCGGAAGGATTGCTCATATTAACGAATGATGGTAAATGGCAGAAACAATTAACGGATCCTGAATCGGGTAAAGAAAAAGAGTACGTTGTTACTGTAAACAAAGCAATTGACGACGATTTTTTGATAAAAATGAGTAGCGGTGTAGATATTGGTATTTGCAAGACCAAAGCATGCCGATGCTATAAAACCCAAAGCCATGAATTTAAAATTATTTTAACGGAAGGAAAGAACAAACAGATCAGAAGGATGTGTAAAACATTAGGCTACAGTGTTTTAAGTTTAAAACGCACACGAATTTCAAACATTCATTTAACCTCTTTGAAGCCGGGCGAAATGTTAAATTTTGAAAACGTGTTACAACATTAGTTGTTATAACATATATTTGTATCAAATTAATAAACTTAAACATGAAAAAATTAGTATTAAGCCTTGCAAGTGTTGCCATCATCAGTTTTGGAACCTTTGCACAAACAAATTGGAAAATTGATAACAGCCACTCTAAACTTGGTTTTTCGGTAACCCACTTAATGGTTAGCGAAACTGAAGGTAAATTCAAAATTTACGAAGGAACGGTTTCTTCTAAATCGGATCTTGATTTTACAGATGCTTCAATTGACTTTAGCGTTGATGTAAATTCAATTAATACAGATGATGAAAAACGTGATGGACATTTGAAAAGTCCTGATTTTTTTGATGCTGCAAACCACCCAAAGATCACTTTTAAAGCTACAAGCATGAAACCAACTAAGGTAAAAACTACCTATGTTTTAGAAGGCGATCTTACAATGAGAGGTGTTACTAAAAAGGTAAAATTAACAGCTATTGGAACAAGCAAAACAGTTAAAGATCCTTGGGGAAATGTGAAGTATGCGTTTAAGATCCTGGGTAAGGTTAACCGTAAGGATTTTGGCTTGAACTGGAATGCCGCAATTGAAAATGGTGTTGTTGTTGGCGAAGAGGTTAAAATTGATATTACGGTTGAATTAAATAAAGCTCAATAATTATTTTGTTTAACTTTTAAAATAAAACAATATATTAGAGGCTGATTTATTCAGCCTCTTTTTGTTTAATGTCGTTAGAAAAGAAAATACTTCAGGCAAAATTCAAAAGCCAAAACCATAAATTGGGGGTAAATTTATTGTATACGAGTCATCGTATCAATTACCTGATGCATCAGCAATTCAAGGATACAGAAGTAACACATCAACAGTACAATGTGCTTCGCATTTTAAGAGGCCAATACCCTAATCCGTGTAACTTACGCCTTATAAAAGAACGTATTCTCGATCGTATGAGCGATGCTTCCCGAATAGTGGATAAACTCATTCAAAAAGGTTTTGTTGAACGTAAGGAAAGCAAAACAGATCGCAGAAATGTTGAACTTATAATTTCGCCCAGCGGATTAAAATTACTGGAATCACTTGATCACATTGACGAATCATTTGATGCTATTTTTAAAAACCTGAGTAAAGATGAGATCAAGCAATTAAACTTGCTGCTTGATAAGTTACACGAAGACTAAACAACTTTCTCTTTAATCACTACTCCCCTTCTTTTTCAATGCGTTTCTTGTTAAAAAGTACAGTTTTTTGTGCAAATTAATAAGTTGCAATCATTTGGTTAAAATCCTTATAATGTTAACTTTGCGAACCAAATTTTTTGAACCTAAAATTTGATCGATTGTTTTAATTAAATAAGAAAAGGTTTTACTTATGAAAATACTAGTAGCAATAAGCAATGTGCCAGACACAACCACCAAGATCCAGTTTTCGGATGGTGACACTAAATTTAATTCACAAGGTGTAACATTTGTTATTAACCCATACGATGAGTGGTATGCATTGGTGCGTGCACTTGAGTTAAAGGAGGCTAATTTAGCAGAAAAGGTAACCCTTATTCATGTGGGATTACCTGATAGTGAAGCTACCATCAGAAAAGGATTGTCGCTCGGCGCTGATGATGCTGTGCGCGTGAATGCTGAAGGTCCGGATGCTTTTTTTGTAGCCGAACAAATTGCGAATTATGCAAAAGCTAATGGTTACGATCTTATTTTGGTTGGTAAAGAAACTATTAATTATAACGGTTCTTCTGTTGGAGCGATCATAGGTGGATTAATGGATCTGCCCTTTGTTTCATTAGCTACAAAATTAGATTTAGCAGGAAACAAAGCAACCATTGAACATGATATTGATGGCGGTGCTCTGGTGGTTGAATGTGAATTACCAATGGTTATCAGTTGCGCTAAAGGAATGGCTGAACAGCGTATTCCAAATATGCGTGGTATTATGGCTGCTCGTACCAAGCCTTTACAAGTGGTTGAACCATCTCAAACTGCAGCTTTAACTTCAATCAAATCGTTTGCGTTAAATCCGGGGCGCACAACTTGTAAGATGATAGGTGAAGATAACCTGGATGAGTTAGTGAGTTTATTGCACACCGAAGCAAAAGTTATTTAATACATTTTTAATCAATAAAAATATTTTCTATGTCAGTTTTAGTATATACAGAAGTAGCAAAAGGACGCGTAAAAAAATCATCATTGGAATGTGTTAACTACGCTTCAAAAATTGCTCAACAAATGGGATCAAGCGTTACTGCTGTGATCAACAATGCCGATGCAGCCCAAATTGAAGAATTGGGTAAAGCGGGTGCAAGTAAAGTTTTAACTGTAAAAAATGATAAAATAGCTGCTGATTCAACTTACATCACAGCAATGGTTGAACAAGCCGCCAAAGCAGAAGGTTCTAAAGTGATCGTGTTTGCTTTTGATGTGACCGGAAAAGCTTGTGCGCCACGTTTATCAGCTAAATTAAAAGCAGGTTTGGTTGCAGGTGCAATTGATTACCCTGTAATTAATGGTGCTTCATTTGAAGTAAAAAAGAATGTGTTTTCAGGTAAGGCAAATGCTACGTATATCATTCATTCTGATATCAAGATCATCTCTTTATTACCAAATAGTTTCCCTGTTCAATTGGGTTCAACAACAGCTTCAACAGCTGAGCTTTCAGTTGATCTAAGCACTGCTTCGCGCATCGTTGTAAAGGAAACAAAATCTATTTCAAGTGGCGGTATGATCCCGTTACCGGAGGCTGAATTAGTTGTTAGTGCAGGTCGCGGATTAAAAGGTCCTGAGAACTGGAAGATCGTTGAAGATCTTGCAACTTCATTAGGAGCTACCACAGCTTGTTCTCGCCCTGTAGCAGATATGCACTGGCGTCCGCACCACGAACATGTTGGACAAACAGGTGTTGCTATCCGTCCGAATTTATATATAGCCATTGGTATTTCCGGTGCTATTCAGCATTTAGCGGGTGTTAATGGAAGTAAGACCATTGTGGTTATAAACAATGATAAGGAAGCTCCTTTCTTTAAATCTGCAGATTACGGAATTGTTGGTGATGCATTTACCATTCTTCCAAAGCTTACTGAAGCCGTTAAAAAATTTAAAGCCAATCAAAATTAATTTAGCTTTTTTTCTTAAATTAGAGATCTACAAATGAAAAAAGTTCAGTTAGAAATTGTTGGTTTATCTTACAGTCAAACGCAAAGTGGAGCCTATGCCCTTGTTTTAGGCGAAACGGCCGGCAGTAGACGTTTACCAATAATTATTGGTGGTTTTGAGGCTCAGGCCATTGCCATTGAACTCGAAAAAATGAGTCCAAGCCGCCCGCTAACGCACGACCTTTTCCGATCATTTGCCGAAGTTTTTAACATCACTGTTTCCGAAGTTTTGATCTACAATTTAGTGGAAGGTATCTTTTATGCTAAGTTGTTATGTAACGATGGTACAAAAGATGTAGAGATAGACGCTCGAACAAGTGATGCAATTGCATTAGCTATACGTTTTAAATGTCCTATTTACACCTACGAATTCATTTTAAAAAGTGCTGGCATTGTATTGGATGATGAAAGTTCATCAAGCGCCGAAATTGAAGGTGCCGAAACAGAGACAGAAACAACTGAACCAAGCGCCGAAAAAGGTGAGTATAAAAGCAAAAGTACTGAAGAGTTAAAAGGCTTACTTCAAAACGCCTTGGATGATGAGCAATATGAGTTAGCTTCAAAAATAAGAGACGAATTAAACAATCGAAAAAAATCTTAACTTGAACTTAACCGAAGATATTAAACGTACGATAAGAACTGTACCCGATTTTCCTAAATCGGGTATCATGTTTAAAGACATTACGCCTATTTTTTACAACCAGGAGTTATGTACAAAAATAGTAGATGGGTTCATTGAAAAAATGGAAATTATACCTGATGCCATTATTGGTATAGAAAGCAGGGGGTTTTTATTTGGTCAAATGATGGCAAATAAATTAAATAAACCTTTTGTTTTAATAAGAAAAGCAGGTAAATTGCCATATAAAAAGATCAGTTACGAATACGAACTGGAATACGGAAAATCAAAAATTGAAATGCATGAAGATGCGCTTCAAAAAGGTTGGAATGTTTTGATCCATGATGATCTTTTGGCAACAGGAGGAACAGCTGAAGCTGCTGCACACTTAGTTAATATGTTGGGTGCAAAAGTTTGTGGTTTTAACTTTGTTGTAGGCTTAGATTTTTTAAACGGAAAAGAAAAATTAATAAATCATTCAAAAAATATAATATGTCTGGTCAATTATTAGATACCCAAGTGGGAATGAGTTTTCAAATGAGTGAAAACCAATTGATGATCGCCGATATGATCCGCAAATTTGGTAAGGATCATATTTTGCCAAAAATGATGGAATGGGACGAAAGTCAGGAATTCCCTGTGGAAGTATTCAAAAAACTAGGTGAACTAGGTTTAATGGGTGTGCTTGTGCCAACAGAATACGGTGGTTCAGGATTCAGCTATACTGAGTATGTAACAGCAATAACTGAGTTAGGAAGTATTTGTGGTTCAATTGCCTTATCAATGGCTGCACATAATAGTTTATGTACGGGGCATATTTTAGCTTTCGGAAACGAAGAGCAAAAGAAAAAATATCTGCCTAAATTAGCTACTGCTGAGTGGATAGGTGCTTGGGGTTTAACAGAGGCAAACACAGGAAGTGATGCGATGCGCATGAAATGTGTAGCAAAACAGGATGGTGATTATTGGGTGCTTAACGGAACTAAAAACTGGATCACGCATGGTATTACTGGAAATGTTGCCGTAGTATTGGCTCGTACAGGTGAGTTATTAGATAGTCATGGTATTACCGCATTTATTGTAGAGCGCGGAACACCTGGCTTTAAAGGTGGTAAAAAAGAAAACAAATTGGGTATGCGCGCAAGTGAAACTGCAGAATTGATATTTGAAGATTGCAGAGTACATAAATCACAGGTTTTAGGAAATGTTGGTGATGGATTTGTTCAAGCCATGAAAGTATTAGATGGTGGCCGTATTAGTATTGCTGCTTTAAGTTTAGGTATTGCAAAAGGCGCATTAAATGCAAGTATAAAATACGCAAAGGAGCGTCAGCAATTTGGCCAACCAATTGCGAATTTCCAGGCAATTGCCTTTAAAATTGCCGATATGGCAACTGAATATGAAGCTGCAGAATTATTAACTTTTCAGGCGGCAGACCTTAAAAATAAAGGTAAAAAAATGACCAAAGAAAGTGCTTATGCTAAATATTACGCAAGTGAAGTTGCTGTAAAAGTAAGTACTGAAGCAGTTCAGATCTTTGGTGGATATGGATATACAAAAGATTTCCCTGTTGAGAAATTCTATCGCGATAGTAAATTGTGTACAATAGGTGAAGGTACCAGTGAGATTCAAAAACTGGTAATTGCCCGAGAGTTATTAAAAGACTAACAGAAAGCCCGCACTGAAGCGGGCTTTTTTAATCTTAAATAATTACTAATTAATCGAACAAGACCTAAATCGAGTTAATTTTTTTTGTAAATTGATCATTATATATTAATTAGAAGCTTTAATCATGAAGTCGAAATTTATTTTAATCCTTCTCATATTTATTCAGTTCTTAACTGTGAGGTCACAGGTTGTTTATAATGCGTATGCAAAAGTTACCAATATCTCCGGTACAACGATGACTGTTACAAATTTAACTGAACCAACTTCATTTTCATTCGCAGCTTCAGAAGAATTTATCATAATGCAAATGCAAGATGATGTTATTGGAGCGAATACAAATACAGCTGTTTCTACTTTTGGAGATGTTGGTTCTATAGGCAGTGCAGGATATTATGAAGTAAAAACAATTTCATCTATTACACGGTCTGGTGCAACCGCTACGGTAACTTTTTCTGGTGCACTTGTTAATTCATACAACTTTGGCACAAATGCCTCATTACAAATTATTTCTTTCAAACAATTAAATGCAGCTGCTTATACAACTTCTGCAAATATAACCGGTACCGCATGGAATGGGAATATTGGTGGTGTTGTGGCTTTTCAGGTTGGCACAAATTTAACATTACAACATTCTGTTTCCGCAGATGTACTTGGCTTCAGGGGAGGTACAGTTTCGGCGAACCATTCAGGCCCTACATGTTCAGCTCCGAGTACAACTGTTTATGCTGCAAATGATAATCAAAGAGGTTACAAAGGAGAAGGAATTCACAAGAACACTAATGCCAATTATGCAAACGCACGAGGACATATGACCAATGGTGGTGGTGGTGGCAATCATCACAATGGCGGCGGTGGTGGTGGCGGCAACTGGACTGCCGGTGGTTTAGGCGGGAATGGATATAATAATTGTACATCAAATCCTGGTGGTGGAATTGGAGGACAAGCATTAGCATCTTTCATACCAAGCGGCAGAGTATTTATGGGCGGCGGTGGCGGTGGCGGTCAACGAAATAATTCTACCGGTTCAAACGGCGGTATTGGTGGTGGAATTATTATTATTAAAGCCAACCAAATTATAACAGGCGCAACATGTACCGGCGGAATAAGAATTACTGCTAATGGGGCAACTGCAGGTAGTGGCAATAATGATGGGCAAGGCGGTGGCGGTGCTGCAGGGTCAATCATTCTCCAAGTGGGTAGTTTTAATTTATCGGCAGCTTGTCCGCCTACCATTGCTGCAAACGGTGGAAATGGCGGTTCTGCAAATAATGGTTCGCCACATGCTGGCGGAGGTGGTGGTGCACAAGTAATTGTTGTTTTCTCATCAGCTCAACCTACAACAAATGTAACAATACAAACCAGCAACGGTACACCAGGCTGTAATAATAGCCCATGTGCTAGTACAGCTGGACCAGCAAGCGGCACTAATGGCAGTGGTATATTAAGCCCAGTTGGTGGTTTTTTACCTATTGAATTAATTAGCTTTAAAGCACAAAAACAAGGTAATCATGTTCTTTTAACTTGGGAAACTTCTTCTGAAATAAACAACGATTATTTTACCATTGAAAAAAGCTCTGACGCTATTTCTTTCAGCAATTTAGAGAAAGTAAAAACAAAGGCGAAAAACGGAAATAGTAACAAAACATTAGAATACAGTGCAAAAGATTTCTCTCCTTACACCGGAACTTCTTATTACCGTTTAAAACAAACCGATCTGAATGGTGCATCCAAACAACATCAAATTGTAAATGTTGCTAATCCTCAATTATCAGATGTAAAGATCTCTGTTTATCCAAACCCAAATAATGGCAACTTTACCATTGATTTTTCCGGTATCAACAAGGAATCAGACCTGGATATTCAATTGTTTGATATTAGTGGTAAACAACTTTATTCACAACATTTAAATGCAGGCTTTAATACGAACACAATCGATATTATCCCAAGTGAGAGAATAACGGCAGGTGTTTACATTTGCAACATCACATCACAAGGCGTTAAATTTCCTGTAAAAGTAGTTGTGCAATAAACCGCTTTTTATTTACAAATAAAATATTATCTTTATTCATAATTAGCTTATGAAGAGAGTTTTAATACTTTTAATTTTCGTTATTGGTTTAAACGTTAAATCACAAGTAACTTATAATTCATATGCCAGAATCTCCAACATTTCTGGCACAACCATGACAGTTACAAACCTTACTGAAACGCCGAATTTTTCATTTGCCGTTTCAGGAAATGTTTTATTAATGCAAATGCAAGATGATGTGATTGGTGCGAATACAACTAATGCATCAACTTTTGGTGATCTAGGAACAAATGCAAGTGTTGGTTTGTGGGAACAAAAAACAATTTCTTCTATCACAAGATCAGGAACAACAGCCACTATTGTGCTATCATCTGCTCTTGTAAACAGCTATAATACCGGTGCCAATTCTTCATTACAGATAATCAGTTTCCCTTTATTAAATGCAGCTGCTTTCACAACATCCGCTAATATTTCCGGCACAGCTTGGACAGGAAGTGTTGGAGGTATTGTAGCATTTGAAGTTGGCACTACCTTAACATTAAACCATAATATTTCTGCTAATGCATTGGGGTTTAAAGGCGGAACGGTATCTACAAACTATTATCCAGGTGGTACAACATGTGACACTGTGGTAAATACTTGGCGTCAAGGATCAAATATAAGAGGTCAAAAAGGTGAAGGTATTTATAAGATCACAAATGCAATTTATGAACATGGAAAAGCCAAGTGTTTAAATGGAGGTGGCGGCGGTAGCAACATTAATGCCGGTGGCGGTGGTGGCGGGAATTGGACAGCCGGTGGAGATGGGGGTCCGGGCTGGCCAGGAACTTGTCCTTCACCCGGTGCTGCCGGAAGAGGTGGTATATCACTTTCAACGCTAATACCATTAAACAGAATATTTATGGGAGGCGGCGGCGGTGGCGGTCAGCAAAATAACTCATCTTCCACACCCGGAGGTAGAGGTGGTGGAATTGTTGTTGTAAAAGCAGGCACTTTAACTACAAGTGGAACATGTGCAAACCCGCGGATTATTAGTGCAAACGGACAAAGTGTTACTACTGGAGGCAGCGATGGCCAAGGCGGTGCCGGAGCAGGAGGAAGCATAGTATTACAAATTTCAACATTTAACGTTTTAAGCACGTGCCAATTAAGTGTAACAGCAAACGGTGCTAATGGAGGAACTGTAAATACATCAACACATGCTGGTGGTGGTGCCGGGGGCCAGGGTGTAATTGTTTACTCAATTGCTCAACCTACAACTAATGTTACATCTCAAACCAACAATGGAATTCCTGGATGTAACAATAATAGTGTACCATGTAATAGTGCGGCCGGTAGCGCCAGTGGTACAAATGGCAGTGGTATATTAAGCCCAGTTGGCGGTTTTTTACCAATTGAATTAATTAGTTTTAAAGCACAAAAACAAGGTAATCATGTTCTACTTACCTGGGTTACGTCTTCTGAAACCAACAATGATTATTTTACCATTGAAAAAAGCTCTGACGCTATTTCTTTCAGCAATTTAGAGAAAGTAAAAACAAAGGCTAAAAATGGTAATAGCAGCAAAGCTATAGAATACAGCGCAAAAGACTTTTCTCCATACACAGGTACTTCGTATTATCGATTAAAACAAACTGATCTGAATGGTGCATCCAAACAACATCAAATTGTAAGTGTTGATAATCCTCAATTATCAGATGTAAAGATCTCTGTTTATCCAAACCCAAATTATGGCAATTTTACCATTGAGTTTTCAGGTATCAATAAAGAATCAGATATGGATATTCAATTGTTTGACATTAGCGGAAAACAACTTTTTTCACAGCATTTAAATGCAGGTTTTAATACCAATACCATAAATGTTATCCCAAGCGAAAGATTAACCGCAGGCGTTTACATTTGCAATATCATTTCTCAGGGTGTAAAATTCCCTGTTAAAGTAGTTGTACAATAACATTTTTTAGTATCCTTTTTATGTGCTAAATGCGCATATTATTCTTAAATTTATGACTCTAATTTGGTTATATGGAATTTAAGAATGATACCGAGGCAATTCAATCATTTGTTGTAAAATACAACAACCTCAATAAAGAAATTGCCAAAGTTATAGTTGGTCAGGAAGAAACCATTAAAAATGTATTGATCTCTATTTTTAGTAACGGACATTGTTTACTTGTTGGGGTTCCCGGCTTAGCTAAAACTTTATTAGTTAATACTATTTCTGATGCATTGGGTTTATCTTTTAACCGCATTCAGTTTACGCCCGACCTCATGCCAAGCGATATTATTGGTAGTGAGATACTGGATGAAAGCAGAAATTTTAAATTCATAAAAGGTCCTTTATTTGCAAATATTATTTTAGCAGATGAGATCAATCGTACGCCACCAAAAACACAAGCTGCATTGTTAGAAGCCATGCAAGAACGTCAGGTTACTGCAGCAGGTAAAAAATATAATTTAGAGCAACCGTTTTTTGTATTAGCAACTCAAAATCCAATTGAACAAGAAGGAACATACCCTTTGCCTGAAGCGCAGTTAGACCGTTTCATGTTCAATGTATGGTTAGATTATCCTTCATTTAAAGAAGAGATGCAAGTTGTTAAACAAACCACTACCACTCAAAACACAAAATTAAATCACATTTTATCGGCCGAAGAAATTCTATTCTATCAAAACCTGATCAGAAAAATTCCGGTAGCAGACAATGTAATTGAGTACGCCGTTAAATTGGTAAACAAAACACGCTTAAATAGCGAGTTTAGTGCCGATGTAACAAAAAAATATTTATCCTGGGGTGCAGGTCCGCGTGCATCGCAATACCTTATCATTGGCGCTAAATGCCATGCTGCTATTAATGGAAAATTTAGTCCGGATATTGAAGATGTAAAAGCAATTGCCACTCCTATTCTACGCCACCGTATTGTAAAAAATTACAAAGCTGAAGCTGAAGGCGTTCGTATCGAAGATATTATCAATCAATTACTGTAAGCGTTATGAAAGAACTGATAAACGAAGAAGCATTTGACCCTGAAAAGTTATTTGATAAGGAGAACTATAACACTTTAACCATTGCATTAAATGCTGATTCTTTATTCAAAGAAAAAGATGTTGATGTGCTGATAGACCTGCTGGATCCTCAACTGAGCAGAGAAGACAAAGAAAATAAACTCAAACAACTAAAGGATAACAAGCAACAAAAACTATTGATCAAAGCGGTTCAGGAAGCTGAAACAAGTGAAGATAAAGCCAAATTACTTTGTATTTGTTGGGAAAGTGGATTAGATTTTAAAAATGATTTTCTATTCTTTGTTGAACAAGCCTGTGATAATGACTATATGGTTTCATTAGAGGCGTTTACTGTGGCCGAAAATATTGAAGATGTAAACGATGAAGAAACATTGACCAAAGCCATTTTAATTTTAGATAATAGTAAAACCGGTAATAAACAGATCATAGAAGATCTGAAATCAAATATCCTTTCAAAGAAATTATAAAATGAAAACTTTAAAAACCTGGTTCCCTGTAAACGAAAATTCCGATTTCTCGATCTATAACATTCCCTTTGGTGTTTATAGCGATGAAAAAGTAAAACACCATGTTTGCTCTGCCATTGGCGAGTATATCATCGATCTGTTTGAACTGGAAAGTAAAGATGTGTTTGATATCAACAGAAGTGTTTTTGATCAAGCATACCTTAACGATTTTATTTCATTAGGAAAACCTACAACAAACAAAGTTCGCGAAAAGATCATTGAATTACTTTGTGATGAAAATTCTGTTTTAAAAACAGATAAGGATCTATATGCGAAAGTATTTAAAAAACAAAGTGATGTAAAAATGCTGATGCCTGTTAAGGTTGGAGATTACACTGATTTTTACAGTAGTATTGATCATGCTACCAATGTGGGTACCATGTTTCGCGATCCAAACAATGCATTGTTACCAAACTGGAAACACCTTCCTGTTGGATACCACGGAAGAGCCAGCAGTATTTGCGTAAGTGGTCATTCGTTTAACCGCCCAAAAGGCCAAACAAAACCGGCCGATTCCGAAGTGCCTGTGTTTGGTCCAAGTAATTTATTGGATATTGAATTAGAAACTGCTTTTATCATTGGCCGTTCAACTGAAATGGGCGATTCGGTTAGTACCGATAAAGCCGATGATCATATTTTTGGAATGGTATTGTTCAATGATTGGAGTGCACGTGATATTCAAACTTGGGAATATGTTCCTCTTGGTCCGTTTTTAGCTAAAAACTTTGCAAGCACCATTTCTCCATGGATCGTAACGCTTGAAGCACTAGAACCATTCAGAGTAAAAGGTTACGTCCAAGACCCTCCTCTATTGCCTTATTTACAATACAACGGGGATAGAAATGTTGACATCAATTTAGATGTGTATTTAAAACCTCAAGGTGGTGAAGAAAATTTGGTGTGTACGAGTAATTACAAATACATGTATTACACCATGGAACAACAATTAGCGCATCATACCGTAAATGGTTGTAATATTAATGTGGGTGATATGATGGCGAGCGGAACAATAAGTGGACCAACGCAAACCGAATACGGAAGCTTTTTAGAATTAACCTGGCGAGGCACAAAGCCAATCAAATTAAAGGATGGCAGCGAACGCAAATTTGTAAATGACAACGATACGGTAACTATTAGAGGTTATTGCAAGAAAGACGGCATGCGTGTTGGTTTTGGTGATTGTACAGCAACCTTATTACCTGCAAAATAATAAAAAGATGAGATCAGCTTTTCAAACAGAATTTGATGTTTTAGAACAGGAAGAAACGCTTGTTATTGAACAAAAAGAAAGATCAATTGTGGTTTATAATGATGATGTGAACACTTTTGATTTTGTAATTGAGACCTTAATACGTTATTGTGGTCATGAGACCGAGCAAGCAACGCAATGTACTTATCTTATACATTACAAAGGTAAATGCGCCGTAAAAAATGGTTCATTTAAAAGTTTAAAACCAATTTGTGAAGCTTTATTAGAAAGTGGTTTAACTGCAAAAATTGAAAATTAAAATGAGACAAATAATTTTATCATTCAGCATCGCACTTGGCATTGTTTTATTTTCGTGCCATAAAAATGCCGTAACAGGCAAGCGTAGTTTAAATTTAGTACCGGAAGGCGAACTACAAGCCATGAGTTATAGCGAATACGATAAGTTTTTAGCTGAACATCCGAAATTACCTGATAACGATAACCGTGTGCAGTTGGTAAGAAATTGTGGTAATCGCATTCAAAAGGCAGTTGAAAAATATTATGCCGACAAAGGCTTATCAAGCGAATTAAATGGTTATAAATGGGAATTTAATGTTGTAGATGAACAAACCGTTAATGCCTGGTGTATGCCGGGTGGTAAGGTTGTTTTTTACACCGGCATTTTACCGGTTACTCAAGATGAACAAGGTTTAGCTGTTGTAATGGGGCATGAAGTTGCTCACGCTGTGGCGCGACATGGTAACCAACGCATGAGCCAAGGTATGTTAGTTCAATTTGGCGGAGCAATGCTTTCTGTTGCCTTATCACAAAAACCGCAAGCTACGCAACAATTGTTCTTACAATCATTTGGTATCACATCACAATTGGGCATGCTTAAATACAGTCGTAAGCACGAATCAGAAGCCGATAAAATGGGCTTGATATTTGCTGCAATGGCTGGTTATGACCCCGAAGCAGCAGTTCCATTTTGGGAGCGCATGGCATCTGGCGGCGGACAAAAACCACCTGAATTATTAAGTACCCATCCTAGTGATGAAACACGTATAAGGGATCTGAAGGCGTTTATGCCGGAAGCTAAAAAATATTACAGACCACAATAATTGAAGCCCCGGAAATACCGGGGCTTTTTAGTTAACAAATTTTGGCACGATTATTGGAATCCTAAGATTAAAATATAAATAATGAGATCAACTTTACTTGCTATTGCCATTTTTGCTTTTTGTTTGGCTTCAAATTCACAGGTATTTAAGCCTGTAAATCAACAAAACCCATTCAAACAAGATGCTGCCTTATTAAATTTAACAGAAGCCCAATTAGTTGAAATAATGCAGGCCAATGCTTTGAAGCGAGTTACACAATCCGATCTTAATTCCTCTGCAAAAACAACTACAAGTGTTAACCCTGCTTGTACCAATATGGATTTTGAAACCGGCAATTCAAATGGCTGGTCCATAAACACGAATACAACTTTGATCCTTGGTAATTCTTGCAATCCAACAGGTTTCACAAACCCTTCAACTACTTATTCGATCCTTTCCAATGGATATATTGACCCATATATGCCAACTATGCCTATTAATTCTCAATTCGGACCAACCGCTAACGGAACTAAATTTTTGAAATTAAACGATGGTACGCCTGGTGGAAATATGGAACGTTTAACGCAATCCTTTAGTGTTACAGCAAGCAACAATTTATTCAAATACGCCTATATGTATGTAACCTATTTTAATGCCGACATGGTTGCTGCGATGATGCGTTTTTTAGTATTCGATTTTTAAATTCATCCAATCAAACTATTAATTTGTTAACGCCTACTTTTTCAATTTCATCTTCAACTGCTTGTAACACAACCTTTACACAAACAACAGCAGGCATGACGGTTTGTCCGGGAAACGCGAATTACGTTTATACGCCGTGGATACAAGGTGCGGTTGATCTTACACCATTCATCGGTTCTTACGTTACATTTGAATTAACTGTATCAGATTGTTCATCTGCAGGCCATCCAAGCTATTGCTATTTTGATGCAACATGTGCCCCTATGAATTTTTTATTGAATGGCAATCCAACACAATTAGATTCTACCAACAATATCTGTGCTGCTAATTTGCCAATGACACTGGTTGCGCCAAATGGCTTTCAATCGTATGCATGGGCCGGACCAAACACATCCTCAACACCAACACTTAATGCTACATCATATGGCTCTTACACACTAACATTAACCGGCTTGGCTACGTGTTGCCCAATTAAAAAGATATTTAATATTTCTCCTTGCACAGGTATCACCGAAAAAGCAACTAAATCAAACGACATATTCATTTATCCTAACCCTGCTAAAGATCATATAAGAATTGAGAACATAAATGATAAAATAGATTTTGAGATATTTGATATCTTAGGTAAACAGATCACCAAACGTGAACCGTTACCGGAAAATAAAACTGTTACATTAACAGACCATCCGAAAGGAATTTATTTCATGAAGCTTTATGATGGCAAATCGCAAATAAAAACATTCAAGATCATAAAAGAATAACCAATAAAAACTTCGAAAAAATTTCGGAGTTTCTTATTTTAATTTATTTAAAACTTCTTTCAACTGGCGCATGCCTTTAACAGCTGTATCTTTGATATGCACCATATTTTGATAGGATTGCAAATTAAAATCGCCCGGATCAACCAACCATTTTGGAATAGGCCCAGGTGAATAATCAACCAAACCAGCTGCCGGATAAACATTTAAAGATGTACCGATAACTGTAAACAAATCGGCCTGACCAACTATATTTATCGCTGGCTCCATCATTGGTACCATTTCACCGAACCAAACAATGTATGGTCTTAATTGCGAGCCTTTACTGCATTTATCACCAATTTTAACTTCCCATTTATTAAGATCGTAGATCAAAGTAGGATCAACTGAGCTTTGGGCTTTCATGATCTCGCCATGCAAATGAATAACTGTTTTACTACCCGCACGCTCATGCAAATTATCAACGTTTTGAGTTATAACCGTAACATTAAAATCGTTTTGAAGTTCGGCTATGGTCTTATGCGCTTCGTTTGGTTGCGCCTCCATTACCTGTTTGCGGCGCTGATTATAAAATTCGGTCACTAATGCCGGATTGCGCTCCCACGCTTCCAACGTTGCCACATCTTCTATCTTG
The DNA here is from genome assembly GCA_046345155.1 of Sphingobacteriaceae bacterium. Lineage (GTDB taxonomy): Bacteria > Bacteroidota > Bacteroidia > B-17B0 > Aurantibacillaceae > Aurantibacillus. The sequence continues at coordinate 154,676 of JBKDKI010000063.1, read as the reverse complement.
TATTCTTCCCATAATCCACCACTGTCGCGAAATGTTTTGATCCCGCTTTCGGCGCTCATACCGGCACCACTAAATATAACAAGGTGTTTTTTAGACATGAATGTATTACAAATTCTCTTTTACAAATTTCAACATTTTGTTAAAGATGTGGTATCGTGTAAATCCTCCTGCAATACCGTGATTTTTATTCGGGTAGATCATAAAATCAAAAGGTATATTATTACTTACCAAAGCTCTTGCCATTTCCATACTGTTTTGCACATGTACATTATCATCAGCGCTTCCATGGATCAGTAAAAAGTTTCCTTTTATCTTGGTTACATGATTTACAGGCGAATTATCTTCGTAACCTTTTTTGTTATCCTTTGGTTTGCGCATGAAACGCTCGGTATAAATATTATCATAATATTTCCAGTTGGTTACAGGCGCAACGGCAATTGCCGATTTAATATATTCTGCACCTTTACTTATCATTAAACAGGCCATGTAACCGCCGTAACTCCATCCCTGGAAACCAATTCTGCTTTTATCAACGTATGGTTGCTGCCCCAAATATTTAGCAGCATCAATTTGATCCATTGTTTCGTATTTACCTAGTTGCAAATAGGTGCAGTGTTTAAATTGGCGACCACGACCTAAAGTCCCTCTACCATCAACGCAAACAACAATGTATCCTTCCTGACAAAGTAATTGGTGCCACATGAATTCAAATCCTTCAAAATTATTATTTACCTCATTAGCTCCCGGTCCGTTATAAGCATACATATACACCGGGTATTTTTTTGTTGGGTCAAAATTTGCCGGCTTGATCATGAAGCCATTTAATTCTATGCTATCGGTGTTCTTAAAAGTAAAAAACTCCTTTTTACCTAAAGTATATCCACTCAGTTTTTCTTTTAGCGCTAAGTTGTTCTCAAGAACTTTTATCACTTTACCGCTGGCATCTCTTAATTCATAAACCGGCGGTGTATTCGCATCGCTGTATGATGAAATGTAGTATTTAAACCCGGTAGTAAATTCAGCATCATTAAATCCGTTATTGGTACTCATGCGCTTTTTACCTTTACCATCTAGTTTTACAGAATACAGATCGCGATTGATTGCACCATTTTCTGTTGAAATATAATACAGTGTATTTGTTTTTTCGTCGTATCCTTTAAATGTGATCACATCCCATTTACCAGATGTTACCTGATTTACCAATTTACCGTTCAGGTCATAAAAATATAAATGGTTATACTCATCGCGCTCACTCGAAATAATAAAACCTTTGTTACTAATAAATGTAAGATCATCAGTAATATCAACATAGGTTTTTGCTTCATCGGTATACACAACTTTTGCCTTACCACTTTTTGCATCCACAAACAATAACTCCAATTTATTTTGCAATCTGTTTAAACGTTGCAATGACAAAACATTATAATCGTTTGTAAACTGCAAACGAGGTAAATAAATATCGGTTTCGTCTCCAAGATCAACCTGAACTGTTTTATTGCTATTCATGGAGTTGATGTCGTAAATGTGACAGGTTACTACCGAATTATCTTCTCCGGCTTTTGGGTATTTATACGTGTATTTTTCAGGGTATAACTCTCCCTTATAATAATCCATTGTAAAATCCTTTACGTTGGTCTCGTTAAATTTAATGTATGCCAAATACTGTGAATTCGGACTCCAGGTAAAATAATTGGCTTTGCTGAATTCCTCTTCATACACCCAATCGCCCCAGCCATTCTTGATCTTATTGAATGCGCCGTCTGTTGTTACTACGATCTCTTTATTTGAAAGCAGATCACGAATAAATAAATTATTATCGCGAACAAAAGCAATTTTTCGTCCATCTGGTGAAAAAGTCGGGAACATGATCTTTCCATGATCACTTACCGGCAGTGTTAGTTTTGTTTTAAAATCATACACATAATAATCTGCTTTGTAGGATCTGCGGTAAATAGCTTCACCATTCTCTGAGAGTAATATTTTATCTTCATTGGGGCTAAACTCATAACTCGAAATATCAATTGGTTTGGCATTATATTTTACATCCTTAGAATTAACTAATTCGCCCACTTTGGCGTTATTTTTTATTTGATACTTGGCAATGATGGTAATACCATCTTTTTCTTCAATATCAGAATAATGCAAACCATCTTTCATGGTATTAAAGCCTTGTGCTCCCTTAGGTGCAAAAGCATATTTCACCCAAATATCATCAAGCGTTATTTTTTGCTGAGAAAATCCATTAAACAGAAAACAGATGGCTAGAATGGAAAGGAATTTTTTCATTGTATTAAAGCGTATAAATATTAAAAATTACTACAAATAAATTTGCTGTTTTAACATGTGAATATAGTTATTTACTCGTAAAAAAGCCAGTTTTACTCATTATTAATAAGAATTTCAGTCAAATCATTTTTTTTAGGATTTAAAATTGTTAGTTTAGTAGAAAATATACATGTTATGCAAAAGTATCGCGCTTTAATTATTGATGATGAAGAGGACAGCAGAAGCAACACCAAAAGTATGCTTGAAAATTATTGTCCGGAAATTGAGGTTATCGGAGAGGCTTCTAATGGAATGGAAGGAAAGGTTAAGATACAGGACCTTAAGCCACACGTAGTTTTCTTAGATATTAATATGCCCGGCATGAATGGCTTTCAAATGCTGGAAGGTATTTACAACCGCGATTTTTGTGTGATATTTTTAACTGCATACAGCGAGCATGGTATTACTGCCGTTAAAGCAGGTGCAACCGATTACCTTTTAAAACCATTAATACTTAGTGAGCTGCAAGGTGCCATTAGAAAGGTGATACAGCATTATGAGACTGTAAACAAAGGCGGTCAAAATAAATCAGAACAAGACAAGAATTTAGTATTGATCAACCACAGTAAAGGATTTACCTTGGTGGATTATAAAGATATTATTTGGTTAGAGGCCAGCGATAACTACACCAATTTATTTTTAGTTGGAGGTAAAAAAATAGTTGCCAGTAAAACCTTAAAAGAATTTGAGACCATTTTACCGGATACTATTTTCTTCCGTATTCACCGCTCAGCATTGATCAATGTTGCATACGTTAAAGAATACAGTCATAACGAAGGTGGTGTTATTTTAAGTGATGGCACGCATGTAACCGTAAGTAAGGCTCGTATTCACGAATTTGCGGATTTCATCAAGTCAAAATCGGTTTCCCCTAAGTAACAAAACAAAAAATATGTTTACAAAAAAGGTTATTTGGCTATTGGCCTTTTGTTTCCTTTTTGGATCATTTCATTCGCAAAACCTTAGCTTTAATTTTAGCAAACTAGGTACCGAAGAAGGTTTAAACAGTCTTAATATTTTCAATATCCAACAAGATGAATTAGGCCTTATTCATATCAGCACCGATAATGGTGTTTATGTTTTTAATGGCTACAACTTCTCGTTAATAAAGGCTGATAGTTTAAAAAACCCAACCATCATCAGCTCCTTTGTAAAAAACCGTTCCACCACTATCTTTTCTACCCGCGAGTATGGTATCACCGAATTTGATCATAAAAAGAACTCCTATAATTTTATTACCAAAGAAAAACTAACCGGAAACATAGATCAGATCATCATTGATAAAAACTATGTTTATTTATTGGCATCAGGAATCAGGTTAGATATTTATGATCTTCGAACCAACAAATTAATTTCCGATGATATAAAATCGAAGAACAAAAACAACCAGGCCTATTGCCTTTTCCAAACAAAGAACGGTAAAATTTTAGTTGGTAGAAGTGATGGTTTGTATGAGTTAAATGACGCCAAACAGATCAAGATCGATCTTTTAAAGAACCTTCCTGTATATAGCTTAACAGAAAATAACGCCGGCGAATTACTTGTAGGTTCTTCATCAAAAATATTCTTTATTAAAGATAATACGCTACAAAAAGAGATCATACCGGTTTACAACAAGGCAACTACATTTTCTATTGGCGGCGAAAAAAGCATAAACAAAATTGTTTGTGATGCATACAACCGTATTTGGTTTACCTCCTACCCTACCGAAAACATCTATGTTTATGATAAAGGCATAACCCATGATGTTTTTGCAGAGTTGAATATTACGCCTGCTTTGATCAACTGTATTTACAAAGACAGTAAGGAAAATATTTGGATCGGTACGTTTGATGATGGTATTTATTTGATCCAAAACACCTTTTTCAATAACGTTTCCATTAATCTGGATGAAAAGATCCTAGGCGTTAACAAGATCTTCTTTAAGAATGATTACGTTTTTACCGCAACCAGCAACGGTTTTTATGGTTATGACATTAATCAAAATGTGATCAAAACCATTTCTGCCCCTGATAATGTTTTAACCGAACCGGTTTTTGACATTAAAGAGCTAAACAATATTTTATACTTCACCAAGCGTAGCCAGTTTGATCTGTCGCCTAAAATTTTCATGGGCGGCAATACTAAATACTTTTTCAAGCCTTTGTTAGGCAAATTAATTCATCCACTTGAAAACAAACAACTCGTTATTTGCGATTGGCAAGCAAGTATTTTACTTACCAACGAAAATGCATCAAAGGTAATTGACACCTTGATCTCTTTCCCTGACTTTAGTTTTAAGATCAACTCCATTTATTCTAGCCACGATTCCTTGCTGGTAGCTACAAACAAGGGTATCTATCTTTACGATTTTAAAACAAAAACACATCGCTTACTTTCTAAAAATGCCAATAACCGAATAAATGACATCAGTACCATTAACAATGAGATCATTTACGCTTATGAAGAAGGTATTGCTTATCTAAACAAAAATAAGGTGATCAAAACTATTGGCAGCAAAGTTTTAATTGATGTGAAAAAAGTAATGCAACATCAGGGTAAGATCTGGATCGTTACTTCCGATGGCTTGTTCATTTGTGATTCGGTGATGAATCCCATTAAGGTGTTCAATAAATCAAACGGACTACTCTCTAACTTTGTGAACGATATTTCTTTTAACGAAAAATATGCGTGTATCTCTACATCAAAGGGTATTTCAATTGCGCAAACCGAACAATTACTGAATTATAATACAACTATCAATTCTGTAAGTATTGATAGAATAAAGATCAACGAATTAAATTATGATTTTGACGGAAAAGTAATTGCATTAAAAACAAGCGATAATGATGTTACAGTTTTCTTTAACAGTCCGTATTTTACAAAACCTAACAAACAGTTTTACAAATACAAACTCGATAATTCAAACTGGATCCCATTAGAGAACACCGCTTTTAATTTACCTGCCATTGGCGGCGGCTTGCATACTTTGGCAATTATCGCTTCTGCAGATAACATCAACTGGAGCTTACCAACCAAAATAGAGTTTAACAAGGAAGCCAAATTTTCAGAAACAAAATATTCGTTTTTGATCATCATTGTTTTTGCCATCATTATTGTTTCGTTGATCAGTTACTTTATAGTTAAACGAATAAAAACACGTGCGCTAAAACGAATTCAGGAAGAACAGCAGGTAACCTTATTAAAGCATCAGGCAATGAATGCTTTGTTGAGTCCGCATTTTATTTTCAATTCACTTACATCTATCCAAAACTACATCAACTCAAACAATAGCTTAAAGGCCAGTGAATATTTGGCCAAGTTCTCGCGCTTAATTCGTATGATCATTGAAAAGGCTGCACAAGGCGAAATATTGCTGAGAGACGAGATCACGCGCTTATCATACTACCTCGAATTAGAAAAAGAACGTTTTAAAAACAAATTTGATTACAAAATAAGTATTGATGAATCCATTGATGTGAATATGATCAGCATCCCTAACATGATCATTCAACCGCATGCCGAAAACTGCATCATACATGGGATCTTACCAAAGTTAGAACATGGACATTTGAATATTGATTTTAAGAAAACACCGGAAGGGAAATTACTGATAACCATAGAAGATGATGGTATAGGTTTAATTAAAGCAAAGGAGCATTCAAAAACCGGACACAAAAGCCTTGGTACTGCAACAATTAAAAGTATTTTAGAACTAAACTCTAAACTTACCGGTAAAACTCAAAAGGTAACTATGATAGACAAATCGACCATTAATGCCGATAAATCAGGAACTATCATTACCATTGAGCTTGAATTATGAAGAATAGAAGTCTGATAATTAGAAGAAATTAACACAAAACCTGTAACTGAAATTAATAATTTAGCAAGGATAAAAGCAAAGCTTACATATTTATTGATCTTTATTTGGACGATCACATCTGCCCAGAAAAATAATTTCTTTCCAGATACAACGGGAGTATGTTCGAGCGATAGTGTTTTTTTAACACTAACTTCTAATTTAGACAAGAAATTAAAGATCACCTGGATCACCCCAAAGAATATTGAATACAACACCAAGCGCATTAACGCTGGGAAATATCCAGGGAAATACATTGTACAAATTAATGATAACGGTAAGATCATAAAAGACAGTACCATTGTTTTATACGTGAATAAGCCTGTGTTTAATATCAGAGATACAACCGTGTGCAAAGGTGTTACATTAATTGCCGATCCAAAGAACACCACATGGCGTTATAACTGGAGTACAGGTGATAATTCGCAACGATTACGAATTGATAATTCGGGTAAATATTGGGTTACAGCCAATAACAAAGGTTGTTTTTATACAGATACATTCAGAGTGGTTGTAGCACCCGGCATACAAACATCCTTTCAAAACGAAGCAACATTTTGTTTAAGTGAAGAACAAAAACCACTTACTGTTAAGGCTCCTCCGGGGACTAAAATATTGTGGAATACGGGTTCCATATCTTCAAACATAAATGCCACCAAAGAAGGCTGGTATTGGGTAAAAACAGAGAATAAGAACTGCGGCACTCGCTACGATAGCGTATTTGTGAAGATGAAGGCTTGCGATTGCGAAATGCTCATTCCTAATTCTTTTACGCCTAATGAAGATAATAAGAACGATTATTTCTTCCCGGTATTACAATGTGAGTACAGCTATTATTCGTTCACAGTTTATGACAAATGGGGGAATCAAATTTACACAACAAATAACCCTAATGGAAAATGGGATGGCCGTTTCAAAGGTAATCTTTGCGAAGAAGACATTTATGTTTATAAGGTAGAAAGCACTGAAAAGAATACCGATAAAAAAGTAAATCGTTCAGGAAGGGTTTCTTTGATCCGTTGATGTATGATCATCACTGGGCTTAAAAACATAATTTATTATAATAGGCCCTTCCGAACCTGAATTCAAATTGTTTCCCTCTTCATTATTTTCATCATCCTCTTCATCTTCCCAATCGTATTTCTTCGGTTGCGGACCTTCTTTACGGTAATTAAATGCCACTAATAAGCCGGCTATAGAGCCAAACAAATGTCCCTCCCAGCTTGTCTCTTCTTTGAAAGGAAAAATACCCCACATGATACTGCCATATAAAAAAAGCACCAATGCCGAAACCACCATTAATCGCAAATGCTTACGAAATACGCCACTGAAAAATAAAAAGGTTGCCAAGCCATAAATTAATGTACTCGCACCAATGTGATAAATGGGATGATACTGTGAATTCCTCCCACCTATCCATAACCATAAGCCACTCACTAACCAGATCCAAATAAATGCAGATATAGCAATTCTTTTATAAAAAAAGAATAAGATCATTCCAAGAATTAAAATTGGCAAACTGTTGGATGCGATATGCTCCAGATCACCATGAATAAAAATGCTGAATAAAACTCCCTTTAAACCACTAAACTGCCGAGGTAATACACCGTAATCACTAAAACTGATCCGATTAAAATACTCATAGGCAAAAACACTCCAAATAACCAATAAAAATAAAATTGGAAATACGGATATGCTGAACAGTTTTCTTGAAAGGTAATTTTTCAATTGATAGATTTACTATCAAAATTAACGAAATAAAAAGTAGGTAATTAAATTTTAGAATTACTTAACAGGAACCATAATGCGCGTTAACCACTGCATCGAATCTTTAACGGCAACCGGATCGGTAATATAAAACTCGCGCATTGGTCCGCTTTGCTCAATTTTGTGCTGGTCGCAATATGATTTTATTTCGGCATAAGCCATAAATAAATTCTGATACGGACCGTAATAATTATAAATAAGCATTTTTGTTGCCTCCAATACCACTATCTGACTTTTCTTTGGCTGCACCTTTGGCATTTCCTTAATTGGAATAACGCATTCAAAAATAAAATTACTGGTATCGTTATTGTAATATATTGCCCCGGCTGAGCCATTCATTTCTGCTTTTATGAAAGCCATATCCTTTTGAACAATTCCAAAATTTGTGGCAATCTTTTTTGCAACGTTTGGCAAGTTTGCCGAATCCATTTTTGTGATGGTTAACATTTCAGGAACATCAAACAATCCAATAATGCCTTTTGCATCTGTTAGTTGCTCTAATGTTTTTACCGCCAAATGATTTGGTACCAGTGTTACTGAATCCATTTTCAATTCAGTTCCTTTTTCTTCTGCAACACTCTTATCGCCGCTGCAGGAAGCTAACATTCCTACAACTAAACAACTTAAAAAATATGATCTTAAATGCATCATTTTTATTTTCTTCCCGGATAAACTTTTAATGCTTCCTCTAAACAGGTCATAGCGTTTTGAAGATCTGTTTTATTTAATACATATGCCAAACGTACCTCGTCGGCACCTGCACCCGGAGTTGAATAAAATCCTGTTGCAGGAGCAAGCATAACCGTTTGACCATTAAATGAAAATTCCTCTAAAAGCCACTGACAAAATTTATCGGCATTATCAATAGGTAATTTGGCAATACAATAAAAAGCACCGCTAGGTTTCGGACAAAAAACACCAGGGATCTTATTAATAGCTTCGATCACAAAATCTCTGCGTGCTATATATTCCTTCTTTACATCTTCAAAATAACTCTTTGGCGTATCCAAAGCAGCCTCGGCTCCTATTTGTCCGTAGCTTGGCGGGCTTAAACGCGCTTGAGCAAATTTCAAAGAAGCATTCATGATCTCTTTATTTTTACTGATCATCGCGCCAATACGAGCACCACATGCACTGTAACGTTTACTGATCGAATCCAACAACACCACATTATTTTCAATACCTTTTAAATGCATCACGCTCACATATTCTTTTCCGTCGTAACAAAACTCACGGTATACCTCATCACTTAACAAGAACAGATCGTATTTTAAAACAAGTTCGCGTAAGGCATTCAATTCTTCTTTTGTATATAAGTAACCTGTTGGATTTCCCGGATTACAGATCATGATCCCCTTAGTTTTAGGCGTGATCAATTTTTCAAATTCACTAATGGATGGTAATGCAAAACCGGTATCAATGTAACTGCGAATAGGTTTTATAACCACATCTGCCGCCATTGAAAAACCATTGTAATTTGCATAAAATGGTTCAGGAATGATCACTTCATCGCCCGCATTAAAGCAGGTCATCATTGCAATTTCAATAGCTTCGCTTCCACCACAAGTGATAATGATTTCTGAAGGATCAAGATCGATGTTGAACTCTTTGTAATAGCCACATAATTTCTTTCTGTAACTTTCATTTCCTGCACTATGCGAATACTCCAACACTTTGATGTCGGCAGTTTTTACGGCATTTAAAAAAGTATCAGGCGTAACAATATCAGGCTGACCAATATTTAAATGATAGATCTTAGTTCCTTTTTTCTTTGCAGCTTCTGCAAATGGTACTAACTTTCTTATTGGCGACGAAGGCATCGAGTTGGCCTTATTGGAAATTTTAGGCATTTTATTTTGAGTTAAAAAACAGTAAAGATAAGGAAATTTTATTGGTGATTTATAACTATTTAACGTGCGCAATCAATCAAAAATGCCGTATATTTGAAGGTTACATTTTTTTATGGATAATACCCCAAAAAACACCGTCGAACAGCGTAAACTGTACCCTTTTCAGGAAGAAGCTGTGAACAATATATTTGGCAAATTGCTTGTTATGCCACCTAATGCGAATTTACTGTTTCAGTTACCAACCGGTGGAGGCAAAACCATTATTTTCAGCGAAATAGCCAGAAGATACATTCAACAATTCAATAAAAAGATATTGATATTAACGCACCGAATTGAGTTGAGTAAGCAAACCAATGATGTGCTAACCGAAATGGGTATTGCCAACAAGATCATTAACAGCGAAGTGAAAGCATTACCTCAGCAAAGCGAATACCAAAGTTTTACCGCCTTGGTTGAAACACTTAACAACCGTTTACAGGAAAATGATCAGTTTTTAGAAGATATTGGTTTAGTTATTGTTGACGAGGCGCATAATAATTCATTCCGAAAGATCTTTCATTACTTCAGTGATGTGAATATTTTAGGTGTTACAGCAACGCCTTTGAGTAGTAATAAAAAACTACCTCTATATCAAACCTACAACGATCTTATTGTTGGTGAAAGTATTCCAACATTAATTGAAAAAGGTTACTTATGCGAAGGTGTTACCTTTTCGTACGATGTAAACCTAAGTACGTTGCGTGTTGGTAACAATGGCGAATTTACCGTTGGTTCACACGAATTACTTTATACGCAAGCCATGATGCAAAGCAAATTGGTTGAGGCTTATGAAGAAGTTGGTAAGGGAACAAAAACACTTATTTTTAATGCCGGTATCTTAACCAGCCGTGCTATCTATGAAACCTTCAAGAAAAAAGGGTACCCGGTTAGGCATTTAGACAGCACCTTTAGCGATAAAGAAAGAGCTGAAACATTGGAATGGTTCAGAAACACAAAAGATGGAATATTAACATCGGTGAGTATTTTAACCACCGGATTTGACGAGCCAGAAGTTGAGACCATCATGCTGAATCGTGCAACCAAATCATTGACCTTATATCATCAGATGATCGGTCGTGGTAGCCGTGTTTTACCAAACAAAAAACAATTTAAGATCATCGATCTAGGTAATAATTCGCGCCGTTTTAATTTATGGCAATATCCAATTGACTGGAAACATGTATTTGCAGCACCGCATTTGTACTTGGAGCATCGTTATAAAGATGAGTGGGATTACGAATTAGAGAACGACTACGACATGCCACCCGAGATCAAAGAACGTTTTTTGAACTCGAGTGCAGAGGCCTTTATTGTTCGTGATAAATATTTATTGGCGTTACGAAAAGGTATTAAACCTCAAACGGTATTGGAAGATAGTTTGGAAGACCATTTCAATCGCATAAAAGATAACGCATCGGAATACGCGGAAGCAATGGAGTTGTATAATTTATTGGTTGATGAAATGAAATACAGGATCAAGCAATTTGGCCGTTGCATCAATGCTACCAATAATTATAACGACTGGCAGTTTCAAAATTACAGCAGTAAATTAAGAAGACGAATTGGTAATTATTTTGTAGAGTAAACATGTATACCAAACTCATTTATCGCCTTACCGGGTATCTTTCCATTATAATTGGTATTATATGTACGTTAAGCATTTATCAATTACGCTTTATTTTTTATGGTGTGATGCTGGCAATACTTGGTTTTATAATGGCAGGAATTAATATTTATTTGAACGGCAAATACGAGTTTGACGAGGCAAAATGGCCTAAAGGTTATATTGGCATGGTATTATCATCCATACCTGTTTTATTCATGTTATTTGTTGTTTTTAAATACAAATAAAACATTAGCGCATTTAGTAAAATATCAGTAACCGAATTACGAAAAATAATTCAAGTAAAAAATGAGCGAAAATTATCAAAACTCAACAAACTTGTATTATGGCTCAATTACGCTGTTATTGTTTCGTTGATAATAGCCTCAATTGCTAAATATGTTTCGCCACAACTTTTTTGGATCATTGCTTTTTTCGGATTGGCATTCCCATTCATATATTTATTGAATTTATTATTTGCAATTTATTGGATCATCCAATTCAGAAGACTGTTCGCATTCTCGGCCATTGCCGCTGTTATAACACTATCAACCGCTTTTAATTATTTACAATTCAATTTCAGCAGTACAAATACAACTGAAAAATGTTTTAAGATCACCTCCTATAACAGTATGTTATTTGATCTATATAACTGGTTTCATAATACCGATACCCGAAATAAGATCTTTACCAACCTTAGTGAAATTGATTCTGACATCATGTGTTTTCAGGAATTTTACACTTCTGAAGAACCCGGCGATTTCAATAATATTGATTCGCTTACCAAGTTATTAAACTTACCATACCATCATGCCGAATACACAACTACCTTGCGTGAACACGACCATTGGGGCGTAGCAACATTTAGCAGGTTCCCTATCATACATAAAGGCAAAATTGTGTTTGAAACTAAAACAAACAACTTATGTATCTATACAGATGTGATCATCAAAAAAGATACGGTTCGCATTTATAATCTTCACTTACAATCCATCAGTTTCAGTAAAAAAGACAATTCATATTTAGAGGATCTTAAAAAAGGTAATGAAACGGATGAAGATCTTGAAAAAGGCAAGAATATCTTAAGACGATTAAAACGCGCATTTGTAAAAAGGGCAAAGCAAGTGGAGATCATAAAGCTGCATATGAAGACCTGTAAATACAAAATGATCCTATGCGGCGATTTTAATGATACACCAGCATCTTATACCTATGCGCAATTAAATTCAGATCTAAAGGATGCTTTTGTTGCCAAAGGAAAAGGCTTAGGAAAAACGTATGCCGGAAAATGGCCTCAATTCAGGATCGATTACATACTTTACGATAAGCGCTTTAAATGCGAGCAATTTGAGCGATCAGACGAAACCTTTACCGATCATTATCCCATCACGGCACTTATTCACTAATTGAGGTTTTAATTTTGTGAATAAATAGAAAGGTTGAACTAAACTTTAAACATATCTATTGCTTACATTTAATAAAAACTATAACTATGAAAAAACTGGCATTATTTTTAGCTATCGCAGGAATTGCACTAACCTCTTGTAACGGCAGCTACACAGTTGCTAAACGTAAATACAACAAAGGCTTTTATGTAAACAGAAGCACTGGTAACAAGATCAAAAACCAGGATGTAGCTCAACAAAAAACCATCAAAGCGGCAGAATTGGTTAAAACAGAAGTTATTCTACCTGAAAATAAAACTGTAGTTGACGTTATAGAAACAGCAAGCATCAACCAACCGGTTAAAAGTTTTACGAAACAAGCCGAACAAAAGAATACTAAAACAACAAACAACTTTACCCCTGCACAAACTGTTGCTTCCGCAAACACTAATTACGCTGTGCAGCATGTGAATTTTAAAAAATTAGAGATCACTAAATCAGATAGTATTAAGGCAAGTAAAAAAGACAGCGATTCAGACCTGATCATTCAAATAATTTTGGCTTTATTTCCAATTTTATGTTTGATCGCCGTTTATTTACACGATGGCAAATCCATAACTTTGAACTTTTGGATCGATCTTTTACTGCATTTAACCGTAATCGGGGAGATCATATTCGCCATTTTAGTTGTTTTAGATGTAATTGACCTGAAATAACAAAAATCAGTTGTCAATTTTAAAATTTTAACAATTGAGTAAACCAAATTAACGTAACTTTATACTATAAATTTAAAACACACATTATGAAAAAGGCATTATTATTAGTAGCATTCACAGGTTTATTAGCTGGTACATCTTTTGCAAATACAGGAGATGATAAGGACAAAGCAAAATCTAAAAAAGAGTGTTGCAAAAAAGACGGCGATGCTAAGGCATGTGCTGGCGAGAAAAAAGAATCATGTAACAAAGGTGAAGCAAAATCTTGTTGCAAGAAAAAAGCTGAAGCATCTAACGAAGCAAAACCAGCTGAGGCTCCAAAGAACTAATTTTAGTTTAATTTTTAAAAAAGGCTGTCAAATTAATTGGCAGCCTTTTTTATTTTATTTAGTTTTAAACCTTTAAGTGCTTACTTTGTAATACCAATAATGGCTACGATCATCGAAAACAACATTAAAGAATCTGTTTTAAATTCAGATATCTCAAAAGAATTAAAACACATTGCCGAAAAAGTTTTTACCGGCCAACGCATTGGTTTTGATGATGGCTTGCATTTGTATGAACATGCCTCTTTAGGCCTAGCGGGCACATTAGCCAATTACGTACGTGAAAAACAGAATGGGAAATTGGTTTACTTTAACCACAATTTTCATGTTGAACCTACAAATGTTTGTGTTTATTCCTGCTCGTTTTGCTCCTACTCCCGCTTGATCAAAAACCGTGAACAAGGCTGGGAATTAAGCGTTGAGCAGATATTGGATATCATTAAAAAATACGATGACCAGGCGGTTACCGAAGTGCATATTACCGGAGGCGTTGTTCCAAAACAAGACCTGGCTTTTTACACCGAATTATTCGGAAGAATAAAACAACACCGCCCTGAACTTCACATTAAAGCCCTTACCCCTGTTGAATTTCACTACATTTTTAAAAAGGCAAAACTCTCTTATGAAGAAGGCTTAAAACAAATGAAAGAAGCCGGCCTAGATAGCTTACCGGGTGGCGGAGCAGAGATATTTGACAAAGCCATTAGGGATGAAATTGCAGGTGGAAAATGTACAGCAGAAGAATGGCTAGAGCTGCATGAGATCTGGCACAAAATGGGTAATTTCTCCAATGCCACTATGCTTTATGGCCATATTGAAACATTTGAACACCGCATAGATCACATGAATCGTCTACGCGATCTGCAAGACAGAACGGGTGGCTTTAACGCTTTTATTCCTTTAAAATTTAGAAATAAAGACAATCAAATGTCGCATGTACCCGAAGTGAGTGTTATAGAAGATCTTAGAAACTACGCCATCAGCCGAATTTACTTAGACAACTTTGCACATATTAAAGCCTATTGGGCCATGATCGGAAGAAGCACGGCACAGCTGGCACTCAATTTTGGTGCCGATGACCTGGATGGTACAATTGATGATACCACCAAAATATACAGCATGGCCGGTTCGGAAGAACAAACGCCTAAGCTTACCACACAACAGTTAGTTGAATTGATCAAAGCTGTAGGAAAAACTCCGGTAGAAAGGGATACCCTTTATAATGTTGTAAAAACGTATTAACAACAACATTCTCGTAATTACTATAATCCTACCTTTTCTTTCCGGTTAATTATTTAATTTTGCAAAAAAATTAAATAATGAAAAAACTACTCATCACAGCACTTGCTTTTTTTACACTAAACACTCACGCTCAAAACGCTTCAAAAATTGAAACAACTTTAAGAGACACGAGTTGGAAAGTTGCCGGTTTCTTTGGTATCAATGCCAGCCAAACAGCAATGCACAATTGGCAAGGTGGTGGACAAGACAACGTAGCGATCAATAGCATTTTTAATGGTGAGATCGTTTACAATAAAGATAAAGTTACCTGGTTAAGCAAATTGGATGCGCAGTATGGTTTAATTAAACCGGGTGAAGCAAAGATCTTCAGAAAAAACATTGACCAATTATTTGCCTTATCAAAACTAAACATCAATGCTTTTGCCAAACATTGGTACTACGCTGCTCAGGCCGATTTTCGTTCGCAATTAGCGCCTGGTTATAATTACATTGGCGATTCTATTGCCGGAAGAGCTACCTCTGATTTTGCATCTCCGGGATACATCCAATTAGCAATTGGTATCGATTATAAACCTGCACCTTACTTTTCGGCATTTGTTGCTCCGGTTGCCGGTAAGATCACAACAGTTAACCGTCAGTATTTGGCTGATGCCGGTGCTTTTGGTGTGGATAAAGCAAAGTATGATGATATGGGGAATATTGTTACGCCGGGCAAAAAGATCAGATATGAGTTTGGTGGTCGTGTGATCGTAAAATTCAAAAAGGATATCTTTAAAAATGTGAATTTAGATTCATACCTCGATCTCTTCTCAAACTATGCCAACAATCCTGAAAACATTGACGTGGTATTTAACAACCTTCTTACATTCAAGATCAATAAATTCTTCACTGCAAACATCATTTCTCAAATGTTGTACGACGATGAGATCATTATTAAAAGAGATTGGGATAAAGATGGTAAATATGATAAGCCTGAAGATATTAATGGTCCAAGAATTCAGCTACTTACCACCTTTGCTATCGGATTTGGTTACAAATTCTAAGCATTATTCTTAAAAAATAGCTAATTTAAACCAACCTTTTAGGTTGGTTTTTTGTTTTACAGTAAATGGATTCAAATTTCAGATATTATCATAGGTTAAAAACAGGTATTCTTATTGGCCTTTTGTTGAGCGCCTATTTTAGTATTGCACAATCAACAGAAAACGTTTTTACCTTTAAACCGGTAATAGGAATAAATGCCTGCCAAATTCATGGCGATAATGCAGCAGGTTATAATAAATTTGGGGTTAATGGCGGTATCATAGTGAATTCACGCTTAAATAAAAAAACCTCCATCGATCTTGGAATTGTATTCACTCAAAAAGGCGCACGCAGAAATCAGGATCCTGAAAACAATGATTATACTTTTTTTAGGGTAAATTTAAATTATATTGAAATACCTGTACTATTGAATTACAAGGTCAATTCTGCCTACTTCATCACACTTGGTCCTTCGTTAGCCTATTTGGTAAATTATACAGAAGACACGGAAAGAGGAAACTGGAATGGTGTTTACCCCTTTGAAAAATTTGAGTACGGTGTAAATGTTGGTTTAGGGAGAAAGATAAAAGGAAATTGGCTGGTGGAGATACGTTCAAGCAATTCTTTCCTACCCATACGAAGCTACGGAATTGCAGCCAACGGGGTTTATTTCCCTAACGCTGTAGCACGATTTTTTAATAAAGGTTTATACAACAATGTGCTGAGTGTATATATGATCTATCAAATTAATCCGAAGAAAAAAAGTGAGACCATCAACCCATAAAATAGTAATAGCCGTAACAGGCGCCAGCGGTAGCATTTACGCTAAACTTTTAATTGATAAACTTTCAGCCATTCGCGAACAGTTTGCTGAATTGGCAATTGTATTTAGTGATAATGCCAAAGAAGTTTGGAAACTGGAACTGGATAATGAGGATTACAAAAATTACCCTTATAAAGTATACTCTAAAAACGATTTTATGGCTCCCTTTGCATCCGGTTCTGCCAAATACAACATTATGGTGGTTTGTCCGTGCAGCATGGGCACCATGGCGCGAATTGCAACCGGCATGAGTAACGACCTGATCACAAGAGCCGCCGATGTGATACTGAAAGAAAGAAGAAAACTGATACTTGTTACCCGCGATACACCATTGAGTTTAATTCACATCAACAATATGAAAACGGTTACCGAAGCCGGTGGAATTATTTTACCCGCCTCACCTTCTTATTATTCTAAACCAAAAACAATTGAAGAGTTAGCGGCAACTGTTGCTGATAGAATTATTGACCTGATGGGATTGGAGAATGATACTTACCGCTGGAGCGAATAGATCTTACAAATTTAATTCGTAATAATGAAGCGATGTTGTTTCATTTGGAAGTGTGATCTGTTTCACATACTTAAATCCTAATTTGGTTAAAAGCTTTATAGAAGCGTCGTTATCTGTATTACAAATTGCGGCCAAGGTTTTAAGCTTTAAATTATTTTTTGCGAAGGTAATACACGATCGTGATGCTTCAAAAGCAAATCCACTTTTTGTATAAGCAGGAAGCATTGCAAACCCCAGATCTACATGCTCCAAACCTTCTCGTTTAACCAAACCGCACATGCCGATCACTTTATTATGTGCTTTACTTAACATGGCGTAAAAGCCAAATCCATGCTTTCTATAAGAAGGCGTTAAACGATCGGTTATAAAATATTCGGCATCTTTTAAAGATCTGATCTGTCTATCGCCAATAAACCTCAACCAACCCTCCGTATTCAAAAGCTCGTATATACAGTCTTTATCCTGACGTACAAATTCACGCAACACCAATCGTTCGGTAGCTAAAGGGTGAGAATGATCATGCGCGTGCGAATGTGAATGACTCATCTTATTTTTTTATTCTTACAAATGTGCGGGTATAACAATCGTGGCACTCTTGCTTCAAAATGAGGGTATCCTTGCCTTTGAATTCAAACGAATCATTCATCATACTCAAATCCTTTTCTTTACCTCTGTAATAGGTAATAATTGTTGTGGGCTCGGCTGAATAGATGCTCTTTCCACTAATGAATTTCAAATTACTTTGCATGTTAAACAAGCCATCTTTATAAGATTTAAAAATGTTCTTCTTCGTAAACTCCACTCTAATGGTATAAGCCTCTGTTTTTGGAGTGAGAATACCACCACCAAATCCGCCGGAAGATTCTATCCATTCCCATTTGCCTACAAGCAAATTGGTTTTATTTTTTTGAGCAAATGAAAATGTTTGAAACAAAACAAATGCCAATACGATCAAATTTATTCTTCTCATTATCTATTAACTTGTTTTAATTTCCTCTTTACCATCTGCATGTTTCGCAAATCTGCTTTTATCGCGGGCGTGAAGCTGATCGTATTTTGGCCAAGGCCAACCACCAAACTGTGTCTTGTGATAATCTTCAAATGCCTGATTGATCTCTTCTTTCGTATTCATTACAAACGGACCATACTGAATAACCGGTTCAGCGATAGGCTTACCTTGTAAAACCAAAATACTGGTCTCCTCATTGCTTGCTGTGATCGCAAGATCAAATTCCGGTCTAACTTCTACCGCGTGATACTTAGGAATAGTTTTTCCGGCAAGATCTAATGTGTTGCCTTCGTAAAAATATAAGGTTCGATTGATGCCTGCACTTGCTTTTGGTAAAACCCATTTGGCACCTGCATTCATTTTTATATTCCATACGGCTACTTCATGCGTGTCTGTTGCTGCCCATGAATCAGGTGGAGGCGTTGGTGCTTTTTTATCATGTAATTTACCGGCAATTATCTCAACCACTGTTTTTTTACCAGCTTCATCTGTATGAACATATTGAGGGATGGTATCGCGCCACAACATTTTAAAATGTGGCTCAACCATTTTATTTTTTTTCGGAAGGTTCAACCAAATTTGAAATAATTCCATGGGATTTTCTTTATCCTTATAGATCAATGGAAACATTTCAGAATGCTGAACGCCTTTTCCTGCCGTCATCCACTGCACATCACCATCACCATATCTTCCTGAAGCGCCCATTGAATCAGCGTGATCAACAATACCCTGGCGAACAACCGTTATGGTTTCAAAACCTCGGTGAGGGTGACCAGGAAAACCGGGTACCGTTTTACCATGATACATTCTAAAACCATCTTTAATAATAAAATCATCACCCATATGACGACCTTTGAAATGTTCGGCAGTTGGTCCCATCACATCATTACCCTTTGGAAATTTATCTTCGTGATGCACACAAAACAAGAACGGGTCAGCCGTTTCCCATTGAAAACCTAAAGGTTTAATATTTAATACAGGATCCATACTTTTATTATTTTCTAATGTTTGCTTAAATGAATTTGAAAAACTTGTAATTGGCGCTGTTACTGCTGCCCCTAATGCTAAAGCCACTCGTGTTAAAAAGTTTCTTCTGGGTAATTTATCGCTCATGGTAATTAAGTTTTAATACATGAAGTTAACAAATAAAACGCAACTAAGTTCACTCCTAAAACACACACTTAATTGGTTAATACGATCTTTTTTACATTATTCTTCTTTAACCAACCTCTTATCAGATCATCGGCATCGGGGTAATAATTAACTTGTTTGATATACCCTTTCAATTCTTCTAAATTGCTAAAATTATCGCTCTCTGTGAGGTATCCATAACCAGCGTAATGTCTGTTCTCTATTAAAATCATCGATCGTTCTTCAGCATGTCTGCCTCTATCGATCAACACAAAATTCTCTTCTTTAAAAACATACTCTTCCAAAATCTCATTGGCTCTTTTATTGTACAATTCTATTTCCTCTTCGCCGGCACAAATACCATTGCATTTTTTTATTTGATGATTGAAACAAATGGAGGTGTCACTAGTTAACGCGGTATAACGCATACATAAGGCTCTTTGATCTATCCAGCTTTCTAAACGTTCACGCGCTGTAGCATAATTCACAAACGAACACAAAGCATTTTCCGACTCTTCATACGGAACAATTTTAAAATTGATGATCCCCTCATCGTTCATAAACCAATCGATACAATGGGTAAACTGATCGGCTTTGCGCATTCGGTTATATTTTGGTTTATGCTTTTTAATTTCTTCTGCTTCCATTAACAGAGCTATCAATTCACTGCCGGTTGCCGTAAAATCCGCCTGATACAGATCATTCAGCATTTTCTTGCCTTTATGTTCTTTACTGTTAAAATGGCCTAGTGCACGATTATAGGCATTTACACTTTTTCCTATGTAAATAATTTCATGGCTCTTATTTAAAAAATAGTAAACACCACATTCTTCTGGCAATTTATCTAAGATATATTGCTTCATTTTATCAATGCGTCTGGTCATTAACTCTTCAACGCCTTGATTCTTATATTGTGGGTTCATGCCTTTTAGTTGCATCAACAGATCAAATAATTTTGCCGTAGCAACTGCATCGCCCTCTGCCCTATGGCGAGCTTCATTAGGTATACCAAGTGATTCACAAAGGGTTCCTAAACTATAGGAGATCTTACCAGGAATTAATTTACGAGACAAGCGCACCGTACATAAGG
Source organism: Sphingobacteriaceae bacterium (assembly GCA_046345155.1). Classification (GTDB taxonomy): domain Bacteria; phylum Bacteroidota; class Bacteroidia; order B-17B0; family Aurantibacillaceae; genus Aurantibacillus. Next base: position 133,998 of record JBKDKI010000063.1, on the reverse strand, counting down.
TTTCGCGTTTAAACTTGGCGCCTAAGGATGCAAACTCATCGCGAATGAAGCCATAATCAAACCCCACATTATGCGCCACAAAGATCTTTCCTTCCGTCATTTCCCAAATTTTTTGCGCCACTTCATGAAACTTGGGTGCGTTGGCAACCATATCATTGGTGATACTGGTAATATTGGTGTAATACGGACTGATATAACACTCCGGATTGATGAGTGTTGTGAATTTTTCTGTTACCTGAAGTCCATCGTGAAGCAGGATACAGATCTCGGTGATCCTTCCTTTTTTAAATTCATATTTACCGCCGCAGGTTTCTATATCAATGATGGCAAACATGTTTGGTTTTAATAATGTAAAGATACGAAATTGAATAATGAATATTCAATACATTTAATTTTCAAACCAACCGGTAGAGCCCCCTTCTAAAAAGTAATTGGTATTAGGAAAGTGCGTTCTTAAAAATGTCGCTGCGCGTTCCGATCGGCCGCCTCCTTTGGCACAAACTGTAATGATCCGTTTTTGAGAATCGGGTATAAAATGGCCAGCCTCTATCATTTCTATTGGTATATGAATAGTATTAGGAATATGCCTTTCTTCAAATTCATCCTTTGAACGCACATCTATTAAAACAATATCAGTAGTGTTCTGAAGATGTTGTTGCAGCGTTTGTTTATCCATTGAAACTTTCATAACTTAATTTAGATTTATGTCTATCAAACAACCAATCGAAAAGTTTTGGTGAGGAAACGGTACAATACATCCGTTTTTGAATAACAAATGCTGAAAACAAAGTGATCAATGCAATGACTATTACCGAAGCATTAATACCAAAGGCATCGGCAATAATACCGGTTAAGATGGCACCAATGGCATAACCCAGATCGCGCCAAAGTCGGAAAACACCTAAACTCTTTGGTCTATCAAGCGGATTTGTGTTTTCGGCGATGGTTGCTAAAAAGGTTGGATAAACCATCGCCGTGCCCCATCCTAAAATAGTTGCCAAAATAATAAAATGAACAAAAGAACTGGCGAAGACCAAAAACAACAAGGCTACACCTTGAAGGAACATTCCCCAAAACAACATGCTTTTTTTACAAAAATGATCAGACATTTTTCCTGTGAACAATTGTCCAATGCCCCATACAGCTGGATAAACAGCCGCAACAATGGCAATTTGCGATACCGGAAAATTCTTTTGGAGAAGTAATATGGGTAATAATCCCCATACCATTCCATCATTTAAATTATTAATTAAACCGGCCTGTGTAACCGAAGCCAAATTGCGATCAAACCACGTTGTATCCCAAAACACATTTTTCAATTTCGGTACCTGGCTATTAATTGCCTCCATAGATACATGATACTTGGTATCCTTAACCAATAACCACGAACTCAACAAACCAGCAAAAGCAAGCACAATGCCTATGTAGAACGGATAAGGCCTTAAACCATATTTGCCAGCAACTACACCTGTAATAAATGCAACAACCGCCACTGCTAAATAACCGGCAAATTCATTTAATCCCATAGCAAAACCTCTTTGCTTCTTACCTACAAGATCGATCTTCATTACTACCGTGCTGCTCCAAGTTAAGCCCTGATTAATACCTAATAATACATTCGCGGCAATGATCCAATTCCAACTTGTAGCAAACATTAATAGAAATGGCACCGGAATGGCAAATAACCATCCAATGGTAAGTAAATTCTTTCTCCCAAATTTATTAGCTAAGGTTCCTGTATAGTAATTCGTAAATGCTTTTACAATACCAAAAACAATTATAAAAGATAAAACCGCAGTTTTTGCCGCGATATGAAATTCTGCCTCTGCAATTTGAGGTAAAATGGTTCGCTCAAGACCAACCATGCCGCCAACAAAAGCATTAACAACAACCAGCAATATAAACTGATACAAATTTTCCTTTAAACCTAATTTAATGTTGTTCATTGTGCTGTTTTACAACACAAAGTTACCGGCAATAAAAAGGAAAACACTTTACATATGATAAGAAATCACTTTTGCCCTCTGATTCGGCTCAAGCTAACCGGAGTAATCCCTAAATAAGAGGCAATGTATTTTAAAGGCACGCGCTTTAAAACATCCGGAGCTTCTTTAATCAAAGCGTTATAGCGCTCTTCGGCCGTATGAAACTGAATACTCTCTACTCTATTAACAGTATCTACCAAAGCGTTTTCAAAGATCTTTCGAAACAAACGTTCAATATCCGGAAATTGATCATACAATTTAAAAAGCTCGTTGGCTTTGATCGCGATCACCTCCGCGTCTTCCAACAACTGAATTGCCTTTTTAGAGGGTTTACCTGTAAATAAGCTCTCATATCTCACAACAATATTGTTCTCAAACGAAAAACTTTCGGTGATATCATTATGCTCTTTAAAATAATAAATGCGGGCAACTCCTTTTTTAAGAAAGTAAATTGTTTTGCAGGTGTGGCCTATAGGTTGCAGATCGGTGTTCTTTTTCACCTCCTGCAATTTTGAAATGGAAATAATTGCCGCTTCTGCTTGCTTAGAAAGCGGACTCGTTCCTTTTAAATACGTGATCAGGTTATTCATTCCATTCTGCTTCATTCAAATGTAACGAATTAACACACGAAATAAAAGCAGTTAATTTGATCGAAGGAATTAAAATTCAAACGTAAACCCTATTGAAGGTGTTACGGTTTTGCTTTTATTCTCTAAAATAATTGGAATACCGTTAGATCCATTCAAATTCAAAGGCTTTCCATCAGTAGTTTCATAACCGGTATTATCCTTTGTTCTTTTGAAGGTATAGTAAGGTGCGTTCTCTTGCACTGTCATTAACACATTCTGAAAATCGAGAAATAAATTCAACGTGGTTTTTTTATAGTTGATATTCTTATCTAAACGAAGATCAAGCTGACTGAAATTCATTAATCGTTCGCTATTGATACGCGAATAATCCAATACACCTGTGCCAAGTAAGGCAAAATTTTGTTGTGATGCAGCCAGATCAAACGGTGTATATGGTGTTCCTCCGGCGAATCGGTATTTTAATCCTAATTGCCAGTTTTTACCAAACTTATATCCTAAGGTGGTGGAAATTAAATGCTGATTATCCCACGAGGAAGGAATAAGCTTGTTATCAATGCCTGAATAATTGCTTCTAACATAGGTATAACTAAATACATAAAACAATTTCTTCATTAATTTTTGTTGCATAAAAAATTCGGCGCCATAGGTTTCACCTTTTCCTGTGCTTTGAATAGCCTCACTTCCTATCGATCCAAAATCACTACCTTGATTGGCTAAAGAAGTGCCATTGGCCTTTGAAATTGGATAGTTATTATATTGCTTGTAAAATGCCTCTACGGTAAAACGCAATGCTTGGTTTGGTAAAAACTGTGTACCAAGCACGTAATGATTTGACTGAATATACTTCATTGACTTATTTACCAACTCGCCATTTACATCACGGTATCCTAAACTGGTGTATCCCGGAATCTTGTAATAAGAGCCTACGGATGCCGTAAGGTCAAACTTTTCTGAAAGATGATATGCAAATGATAGTCGCGGCGAAAGAGTATTCAACGGATTATTCCCATCCTTCATAAATGAATTCATATCTGTTCGCACACCAAACGACACCAGCAACTTCTCATTGAATACATTTTTTGAGATCTGACCAAAAGCACCATACTTAAAAAACTCAAGGTCGCTTTTGAAATTAATGGTAATGCCCGGAAATAAAATAACATTGTTTGTATCAACAATAGGACTTGAAAGCTTATTGAATAAATTGGTATTATACTTCACATACTGACCAACAGCGCCGTAAGAAAGCTTCCAGCCATTGATGTATTTGTTCACATCAATACGAAGTTTATTTTCTATTTCTTGTGAACGCAATTTAAAATTACGTTTTGTTTCATCATTGTATTTAGCATCTTCAAATCTGTCGATTTGATTATCAAACATGTTTCTGCTTAAGGCAATATTTACATACCCTTTATTGATCAATCTTTTTAATACAAAACCATTGGTGTAATTCCATTGCGTGATAATAGGCAATGATCTTCTGAAATATTCATTCTCCGGACTTGATTCGCGCGTTTCGCCAAATGAAAAATTATCAATGGCGCCAACACCAATTGCTGTAAGTGTTGTTTTTTCATTGAACTTATGTGTGACCTTATACTGAAAATCATAAAAGTTCGGACGAATAGGAAGGTCAATTAACTTAAATAAAAGATCGAGGTAAGATTTACGGGCAGATAATAAATAATCTGTTTTTTTTCCTAAAGGCCCTTCGAGAGTTGCAACCGCTTCGGTAAAACTAACGCGCACATTTCCTGAAACTTTTTCAGGATTACCCTGTCGTTGTTTAATAACAAAGGTTGAAGCTAAGGCATTATCATATTTGGCATCAAACGCAGAAGATGTGAGTTTAACTTCATCAATAAATGAAACATTTAAAATTCCTTGTGCTCCACCTGAACTGCCTTGAGTTTGAAAATGATTTAAAACAGGTATCTCAATGCCATCCACATAATACACATTCTCATTTGGCGCACCACCTCTTATAATAATATCGTTACGCGCAGCGCCTCCGCCTGATCCACCCACACCCGGTAGTGTTTGAACCACTTTGGAAATATCAAAATTACCACCCGGGTTACTTTTTATTTCTTCGGTGGTTAATTGCTGTACAGACAAAGGAGTGATCATATCGGTAGCAACGGCCGACTTTCCCTTATCAAATGTAACAGTAACCTCATTAAGATCAGACGAAACAGTTTCTAATTCAAAATTCACAGTTTGAGCATTACCGGAAGTAACCAAAATATTATACTTGATCAAGGTTGTATAACCCAAGTAAGCAGCCTTTAAATTATAGGTACCAACAGGTAAATTAATTTTAAAATTCCCGTCAATATCTGTTGTTGCACCGGTGGTTGTTCCGTCAATTGAGATAACAGCACCAATTATACTTTCCTGTGTGTTTTTATCTTTCACATTACCGCGAATAACGCCATTAACCTGAGCAATACCTTGAATAACAAATAGTGAGAATAGAATGAAGATTTTAAAACGGTGTTTCATAGATGTTCGTTAAATTGTTTAAGTATAATTATCAGGTTTTTCAGCATTAAAACAAACAAAAACCAAAATTGTTAAAGGATTTTGAACTTTTTTGTGTCATTGGGTAAATAATGAGAAAGAGTGTGAAGAAAAAAGAGCGAGAAGTGTTTCGCTTTCGCTTTACACTCTCGCTCTTTTTAGTGGTACCTCCAGGAATCGTCCGCCGCGGCGGACAGGGACACAAGGATTTTCAAATACCAAATTTCGCTTTTATAAAATCGAGGCCTTTTCCTGACTTTAAATATTTCTCATGGGCAATTGCCTCACTCCTAGTTGCAAAATCAACCTTATAAATCAATTCCCAAGGTCCCTTATTCTTTGTATATCGTCCTAATAAACCATTGTTATGTTCAAATAATCGTCTTTCAATATCTTCAGAATATCCTGTGTATTTCAATTGATAGGACTTTGAATATTTGACGTAAACACTAAACATCTACAAATGTAAAACCCCGCTAATGCGGGGCTTTGTGTGGTACCTCCAGGAATCGAACATCCTATTGCAACTAACTGATTATAATTAACTTAAGAAAATAAAAGAAAGTCAGGTGAAACATTGGTGAAGCATTTATTTGGTCTTAAAAAATATTTTTGAACATTATACATTTTTCTTAATCAAATAGCTCAAATCAGTCCATTTTCTATATCCCAAATTGCTCGATCTACATTACAATATAGTTGGGTATAAAATGCATTCTTTCTGCCATTTCTAACGTTAGATTGAGGACCTAAAGCCAATTTCTCAATCTCAATTTTACAATTAATTTTTTTCAACTTCAATGCTTCTAAAATTGAATCTCTTGTAACACTAGCCTTGTTTTTTTGAATTTCAATACAAACTAATCTATCTCCGTATCTAGGATGCACATGACTAAGTGGTGTTTCCTTTAGATTAAAAAGAACTTTGACTTCCTCCACTCCTAGAATTAAAAACCCATGCTTATGTGCCCTTTCACCATGAGGAATTTCTTGATCTTCTAGCAAAATTATTTTACCACTTTCCTTCAATGAATACAATATAGCGTTAAGAGAATTTTCCCATTCCTTTAGTGGTATTTCATGTAACACATTTGTTAAAAGAACCCTATCATAATAGTTCAGATATTCCTGAGTCTTTAAATCCTTATCTGATGTTAAAACAATTCGTTCTTTATGCCTTTCAATATTACTCATTGATTGAAGTTCATCGGATATACCTTTCAACTTATTGTGCCTTTTTTCATTAATTTCAAGTGTTTGATAAAAAATGTTTGAAGCTATATCACGATTTTTTAAAATTTCAGTCCCAACTCTTCCTTGTCCGGCACCAAAATCTAATATTTTTAATGATCCATTAACTGTAAGTTTACTTAATATTTGTTCAGCTTGTGGATCATTTTCTCTATGCGCTACAACTTTTGGATCACAAAGACATTCAATTGAAAATTGTATTGCTGCCCATTCATATTGAGAAGATAAAAATGATTGGAGCCGGGGCAGAGAATATTCACCTATTAATGAATTTAAAATACTTGTAGGGGTAGAAATGCTTGGGCTCGTAATTTTTCCTTCATCAAACAACCAAATTTCATCACGTTCCAAAATCGATAATATAGTTAAAGAATGTGTTGCAATCCAAATTTGACCATTTGGACCAACAACTCTTTTCAAACCTTCAATAAAATCTATTTGCGCCTTAGGATGTAAAAAAATATCTGGCTCATCTAGTAAAATAATCTTTCCACTTAATGCAACGGATTGATTTTTTACTTTACCAGCCTGCAACGCAATAAAAATACAAAATGCCAATAAGGATTGTTGGCCGGCTGATAAATCCATTCTATGAAGTGGCCAATTATTCAAAGATACAATTGGGTTTAGGTGCTCATCAGTAGTATAACTAAATTCTTTATCAAGAATTTCTTTTATAAGAATTTTTAATTCATTTAAAATCTCAACATTCCTCTCAACATAATCGTCATGTACTTTGTATTGACCTAGTTTATTTGAGTATAATTTGTAAAAGTCTCTTGCTAATTCTGACTTGCATAGTGCTTTTAAAATATTTAAAGCATTTTTCTTTACCTCACTAAACCGAGGATTAGCAATTATATCATTTAAAACTTGGCGATATGAAGAATCAGGTATTTCATTCTCTTCTATTCCATCACTATAAGGGAAAATCTCAATTACTTCAATATTTTCACCTTCAAAATCACGATTAAAATTATCAATGATGTTCTTTAGTTTCAAAAATTCATTCGATGCCTCAGAAATTACATTATTATTTATGTATTTACTTATATTATCCTTTGCAACGGTATACTCATTTTTCCTTTCATTAATATAAAGTTGAATGTTTCTTAGCAATCTTGACTTTCCAGCTCCATTTTTACCAAATAACGCAACAACACCTTTTAAATCCTTTAACGGTTCAAATGTTAACCCAACTGCACGAAAAGGGGATGTTAATTCTAAATTTCTTATTTTCATACTATTAAAATTAACTCAATTTAAACAAGAAAGCAATTTACAAGAATCTTCTACCTCCTAACCACCAATTTCTCCTTACCCCAAACTGCTTTAAGTTCATTATTATCAAAGCCTTTGATGGTAATGCCTTCAATTTTGTCGTTTGAACGAACTATGTGAGATTGACCATTTATTGATACAATTGCAGTTGCTAAACCGCTCGTATTGTTCTTCACCATTCCTAAATAGGAAATAATAGGGGCATTTGGTTTGTTTGTTTGCTGCGTTTCAACCACTTTATTTTGCTTTGCAGTTTGAACAGATGAATGTGATGGTTTACTAGCAATTATACTTTTACGTTCTTCTTTTAAAAACGGATCCGGATAATTCAAACTCAATTTATAATTGACTGTGTCTGTATCAATACTTTTTTTAATTAATAATGAAATAGAATCACCATGATTCAATTCATCCTCTGAATTATATAAACTCAAAAACCTATAGGCAAAAAATCCCCATACCAAAACATTTAGTAATACTGCATATATGAGACCTTTTTTGCCTTTGAACATCTTACGGATTCAATTTAAATTTAAGCTGGTTGCTATAAACAGAACGGTTTCCAACCGAATCAACTGATCTTAATTTCCACCAATAAATTGTGCCGGTTGCCGGTGGAGATGTATTTAAAGCGTTTATAGCAATGGTTTGCAAATAAGTTTTCGTCTTACTGATCACATTTGTAAAAGCAGAATCTGTTGCTACAAAAACGCTATCATATCGCGCATCGGGAGCTCCTACCCTATTCCATACCAAATTTACTGTTGGCGAAACAATTGAATTATGAATTGGAGAAGTTAAAATTGGTGCCGATGGCGCAGTGAGGTCAATCGTGAATGTTAATGCGGTATTGTATTGTGAAATACTGAAATCATTTAATGCCCTCACCTTCCATGAATAGGCTCCTTGCGAGGCAAATGAATATGTATAAGTTGTATTTGCCGTTGTTGTATCCTTTACTGTTCCATTAACTGAATTCAATAACAAAATTTGATATTTGGTTGCAGAATTAATAGCATTCCAACTAAATGCTATTCTGCTATTACCAGTAAGAAAGTTTGATACCGGGTTAATGGTGCTTACTGTTAAGTTCGTTAAGTTGCTGGTTGTATCAACTTTCAGATTAAATGTTTGATACGCTGTGCTTCCTCCTGCATTTATGGCTTTAATACGCCATTGGTATAAACCCGGTTGCAAAGTAAACTCTACTTTATTTACCGTAACATTTGTATCTGCTATAATTGAAGTTATGGCAGCAAAATCTGGTTTTACAATTTGAATGTTATACTTCTCAGCACCATCTAATTTTTCCCACCAAAAAGTGACCTTATTACTCGTTGTAACCAAATTATTAGCAGGAGCATTGATGGTTAACGTTTTATCTTTAATATCTTCTACAATAAAATCTTTTTTACATGCATTTAACATGGCTAATGCAAGTAATATAGACATTATGAATACCTTATTCTTCATGATGATTTTTGTTGAAATGATTGCGTTACAATAGTTAAGAACAAATTCTTTCGTTTTTGTTGTACATCTACCAATGTGTGAAATTTCGCAGACATGATTCGCGCATTAAACTTAAATTTAGCCTCTAAAGAATTCAATAAGACCAAAAGTTCCTTAAAATTTCCCTTAATGGTAAATGTATTGGTTTGAATTTTCATTCCATCATTTCGGTATGAAGTTTTTAAAGGGATTTCGGTCACCAAACAATTATTTTTTTCTGAATATTCAGATATATAAGCGGTTAACTTGTCTCTAACAGAAATACTATCAGGACCCGAATAAGCTTTTTGATACTCCCGCATTTTTTGTTCCAAAACCGGCAATTCCTTCTCTTTTTCCTTCAACCATTCTAGTTTGTTTTGTTTCTCAGCTATCTCCGATCTTAATTCTAGTGTTTCAGAGAAACTAAATTTGTATCCCATTAATAAAAACAGAATTAAGGCAATGACAATTGCGTAACTTTTTTGTTTATATGTCAATTTAGCAAACACTAATTTGTTTCTATTCTAATTGTAAAATTTGGTAGTAACCCTTCTTTGTTATAGGTGAACTTTTCCAAATTCACCTCTTTCACAAAATCCTGTAGTTTAAGGATATTTACCCACTCATTTATTACTAAGCTCTTATTGCAATTCCCTTGAATAACTAATACCTTACTTTTAAAGGTTTGTAAACTATCATCTACCTCCATTGACTCTGAACGTGGATTGAATTCCATTTTAGTTAATACTACATCCGCAGGTAATGTTTCACTTAACTTATCTGCAAACTCACTTAATTTATTCTTATTAAGTATTCCAGCATCTTCAATCAGTTTCTTATTCTTTTCATAATCTTGCAACAACTTATTTATTCGTTCATTTTTACCCTCATAAACACCTAACTCTGCTTCCAGTTTGTTATTCTTGTCAAAATAACTTGAATATAAGATGGCGTTGGTTAAAGAAAAAACCAATGCGACTATAACAAAACAAGCAACTATAAAAGTCACTTTATTTGATTCAATATGCCTTTTATAAAACTGATCTAAGCCTTCACGTGCATTTTCTGCAATTCTATTTTGCATTAAATAAGACAAACCAACAGCAAAACACAGGGTATTTGCAGACTCTATCTCAAACTCATCAATCTTGACTCTCCTATTTTCTCTATTGGACTCAATTTTATCAATATTTGTATTGATCAAATACACAATGTGATTTGTAGTAGGCAGCTGATTCAAATTTGTCCATAGGGGTTTTAATCCTATAATTGCCGGCACGCCAATAATTAGATCGGTAACATTGATCTGTTTACTTCTAAAATCACTTATTACCTGATCAACGACTTCTTTTCTAGAAATAGAGACCAATCTCTCATTCTCCCCATTCTCAAAAACCTGCCCGTAAAAGTCCTTTATATTAATGGCAGGAAATGCAGCATTAACAACACTCTCAACATCAACTTCTGATTCTGAAACTTCAATTTTCTTAAACAAAACACCTTTGCCATTAATAATAACAATTACAGGTATTTTACTTTTTAAAACTCGTGCCGGCAAAATCAAATTTTCAAATGATGTTCCTTTTTCTGTAATTGAAAGCTTATTACCATTCTTTTTTAGAATCAAATACTGATAAGTGACCGAGTTTTCGTTAAAGCAAACTTCAACCGAACAGACTTCGCTCTTAATTAAAAATGAATTAGGTATGAGTCTATCAACGAACATGATTAACTGAAAATAACAGTTGGCTTAATAAATATGGTTAATTTATTTTCTGACTTTGACTTCGTTCTGTTTCCAAATATCCATTTAAGCACAGGAATACGTGATAATAATGGCAATCCACTCCCTGAATTATTTACCTGATTTTCTTCTAATCCTCCCAACATGATCATTTCGCCATTTTTTACTCTTACTAATGATTGAAAATCACGATTAATTGTTCCTGGAGGGGCTGTATTCGATACTCGTTCAGTAAAGCTTGATTGCTTGACATTTACTGTCATGGTTATTTGCTCATCTCCTGAAACCTGAGGGTCAATAGTAACTGAAAGATCTGCATTAACCGGCTTCCAGCTTTGCGATTGCAAAATGTTTTGTTGGGTATTTAATTGGTTCACTAAATTATTGTTCACCTCTAAATAATATTGAGTTTGACCAACACTTAATTTGGCTTCATGTCCGTTTAAGGTTGCAATTTGTGGTGTTGAACGCAATTTAAGTACACCGTTACTTTCCATGGCTTTTAAATTCAAATAGAAATTTGGTGTTACGTTTCCTAAATTAATAACTCCAAAACCATTGATACCGCTGATTAAATTATTAATGGAGTTTGAGTTCAATGATATGTTATAATCAGGCAACAAGGTTCCGCCAGTAGTGGCTGTACCAACTCCTAAACCGGCTGAAATTCCGGCAGAAAGTGCATTACTTTTTCGAACATCTGCAATTATCACCTCAATATGAACCATAGGAACAACAACATCTAACTGACGTAAAAAGGTCTCTAATTCATTGATGCGTGGTTGCGAACCCGATGCTATAACACCATTTAGATCTTCAAACACTTTTAATTCTACCCCCTTCTTTAGTTCAGCTGGAATAAAATCAAGGAGTTTGTCAATGGTTCTGTTCTTTAATGATATCAACTTACTTTGCCTCAATCCTTCTAAATTTCTATCACCAAACATGTACACACTGCCGTCTTTTTTGAAAGTAAGATCTGTGCCATTAAATAACAACTTTAAAAATTCATCATAAGGTGCGTCTTCTACCTTTAAAGTGGCATTTCCTTTTAATTCATTGAACAAAAAATAGTTCTTTCCCAGATCTTTAGAAACAACACCAACAATTTCATTAATTGGCATATTTTGCACATTCATGGTAATTAAGCCATCTTTAATTTGAATGTTATTGTTCTTTTGAATTTGAGGTGAATAAGCATTAGTTGGTGTATTACCTGAAACCTGATTGCTTTGCGTTCCCTTCTTTTCAAACACAAAAAAGCCATCATCGGTTGTTGTTAAACGCATATCGTTAGCGAAAGCTAATTTTTCCAAGGCCGCACTAAAGCTTGCACTCTGTATGAAACCTGCAACTACCTTATTTGATAATTCAGGTGAAAAAATAATATTCTTTCCGCTTAATTTGGTTATTTCTTTGGTCACATTTCCAAGTGTATCATTTGCCAGATCATAACTCAATAGGTCTGCAAATTTTTCATACTGAACATTTATTTTTTTTGTGGGTGCCTTCTTCTCAACTATTACCGGTGTAAATTTCGTGAAGGTCATAATTGGACCTACAAATTGTATGTCCAAATCATAACGCTTACATAAAAACAAAAACACTTCTTTAGCTGTTACTTTACTAAAGCTATTGGTTAGTTTTATATCTAAACCAGGGTCAACATTCACATTTAAGTTATTGCTTAAACCAATGGCTCTAATATACTCCTGAATAGTTGCCCCATTCATAGAAAGTTCAACTTTATCATTAACCCCGGGGTATGATTTACTTAATTGATTCAATTTCTCCTCAATCACATCCATCCTGTCCTGAGACTTGGCATAAGCTGTTATGATCAAAAAAAACAATATGATTAATTTATATTTCATTCTCTTTTAATTTTCATTTATTAAATACGGGTATACTTCTTCAATAGTTGTTAGTCCATCTTTTAAAAGACTTAAAGCATTATCTGCCAGTTTATCAATCTTATTCTTTTTTAAATACTCATCAATACTTGTGGTGCTTGCTTTTATTTCCTCACCCAATTCTTTTGTAATATTTATTACCTCGTAAATAGCCTTACGTCCTTTAAAGCCTGTGAAATGACAATGTTGACAACCCTTTGCAGTATATACCTTTTCTAATTGAATGTTTTGGTACTTTGCAGGTAATTCATCTTTTTTTAGATCGGTTGGTGTTTTGCAATGTGAACATAATGTCCTTATTAATCGCTGAGCAACAGATAAATTCAACGTGGTTGATAACAAATATGGTGGTATTCCCATATCCACTAATCTTGATACAGTTCCCCAGGCCGAATTGGTGTGAATGGTTGATAATACTAAATGGCCTGTTAAGGCCGCTCTTATGGCCATTTGTGCAGTTTGGGCATCACGAATCTCACCCAACATAATTATATCAGGATCTTGACGAAGAAAGGTACGTAGTGCTTCTGTGTACGTTAAACCAATTTCTTCTTTTAACTGCACCTGATTTACACCATCCAACGTGTATTCAATAGGGTCTTCAATTGTTACAATATTGTTGGTGGGTTTGTTCAATAATTTTAGAGTGGCGTACAAAGTGGTTGTTTTACCTGAACCTGTTGGTCCGCTTATTAAAATGATGCCATTTGGCTTTTTTACCGCCAATTCATATCGATATAATTCTTCATTGGTAAAACCTAATGACTGTATACTAATATGGCTTGCATCACTGCCTAATAAACGTAACACGATCTTTTCGCCATAAAGCGTTGGTAATATGGAGACGCGAATATCCAGATTTGAATTATTGAATTTAAAACGAATGCGGCCATCTTGCGGCATGCGCTTTTCGGCAATATCGCAGGATGATGCAATTTTTATTTTGTTGATCAAAGTTGGATATTCACTCTTGTTCAATTTATGGCGATCGATCAATACTCCATCCACTCGAAAGCGAATTCGGCACTTTTCGCCATAGGTTTCAACATGTATATCAGAACTATTTAAGCTTTTGGCTTCTTTAACCAATGTTTCTAAAAAGTTAGAATCATTTACATTTAAGCGGTATTGATTTGTTTGAGCGGTGTTTAATTCAGTTGCCTGATGCGAGCGCGGATACAAACTATTTAACTTCTGAATTATTTGATCCTCATCTTCACCAACTAAATTGATATTCTTTCCAAGAACTATTTCTAATTCATCCTTTAGGTCAGAGCTAATGCTTTTAAAGCCAACTCCAATTTTTAAAATATGTCCATCAAACGACTGTGGCACTATTTTGTATTGCCAAGCTTGATCAATAGTGATCACATTCTTTAAATCAATAGTATGTATGGTTTCAGAAGACATAAAATAGTTTAATAACAAGAGCCAAAGCCCTTGCTATCTCTACTAATTTACCGAAAAGTGCAGGCGATAAAACAGTAAGTAAATTGTTGATAAAGCAATCCAAACTAAATAACTAATTCACAAAGGATTAAGACAGAAAGCATAAACAACACTATGTAAACACATAGGTTGAATTATATAAAACTATAGATACTTTTTAACTATTCTTCTTTTCAATAAACGAATAAATCTTTTTCGTTAGATCTTGTGCTTCTTCTGATAGCTCATCGAAATTGTTTATTTGAGCGCAAACCAAATTGGCAAACTCAACTTTATTCCTAATAGTGCCACTATTACTTTGACTTTGGTATTTATATTTCAAATTCTTAACCTTTTCTTCAATGTATTTACCCAAATAAACCAAACTAAAATCCTTAACCTCACTAAAATCAAGATTACTCGCGTTACCACCTTCACGCGTTTCAATGGCCTTTTTCAAAATTTCAAACGTAATTAAATTCTCCATCTCCCTGCATTTTAAACAATAATACCTATCACCAAGTGTTTTTTTTAGTTCTTCTTGTCTTACTAATTTAGCAGATGCTTTTCCGTTTTCATTATAACCAGCTTCATCTGAATCTGTTATTAAAAAAAGCTCGCCGCAAAGCTTTTCGACATTAATTGTTTCAATTTTAGCATCTTCTAAAAATGACCAATGTGTAATATTGTTACCTGCATATTCTACAAATGAATAATGCAAATCTTCTAAATACCTTTTATTTGAATTATTTTCACTTATTTTCTTATCCTGAAACAAATGCAAGAATTTTCTGATATAAATTCTATCACTAATACCTTCCACCCAAATGGTACAATTTGTTAAGAAGACTGAGGAGTTTCTTACGCCCAATTCTTTGAGCAAATTTAAATCATCATTTTTAACATTATTCACTTCAAACTTCATTTGCCCTATTTTTTTAAAAGAATAAACCGAAATTTTTTCAAAATCTAAGGTCATATCTAAAAAGTGGTTTGAATGCGTTGTGAAAAAATACTGAAATGATTCAAATTCTTTTTTGCACAAGGTTTCAATAAACACGCGTTGAAAACCAGGGTGTAAAAACAAATCGGGCTCTTCAAAGAAAAAACACATATTTTTTCCTTTATTGATGTATAATTGATAAGTTAAAATTATTAAGGACTGTATACCATCTCCTAACTTATAAATTGGCAAATCATCATCATCTCCTATTTTTAAGAACAAAACATCTTCTCCCTCTCGAGGTATTATTACTAATGATTGGCCATTAAAAAATGTTTCACTCAAAAATTCTTCAAACTCCTTAATTAATTTCCGTTGATTGTAATCACCTAAAAGCATACCACGTATATTATAATACAGATCTAGACCTGTGAAGATATTATGTTCAATTGAATCTATACTTTTAAAATAATCTACCTTAGTTCGTTGTAAATACCTATCATCTCTAATTTGTTCTAGTAAAGTATTTTTTACAATATCTAAACTCCTTAATCCTCTTAACACTGGTATATATATTCGTTTACTAATTAATGTTTGACGATCATCAACAATTAACTTTTTAAACTCATCGATGAATTGACTATACCTTGGTTGAATATCATTATAAATCACAGCCATATTCAACATCCGTCCCGTAGTGACAATTGCTCCTGCATTATTTATGTTTTGCATAAAGGTTTCTAATTCCTGGAACCTCGTAAATTTAAAATCAAGTAACTCAATTGGCCTAAGTTTCTGCTCAAGAAAAGAACTCATGGCAAATCCATTATGATTCAAATAATCATTAACAAATAATTTAAAATTTAATATTAAGTGATTTAGTTTCACAATATTTACGTCGAGAGGCAAAAATTCAAAGCTTGATGCACTAAATATTGTTCGCATTAACTGACTTTTTCCGGAACTGTTTTGACCAATAAATATATTGATCTTCGAAAGATTTGTAAGGTAATTTTTACCGGTAAATGAATAAGCGTTAAACTCAGGCGAGTCTATTTTAATTGATTTATACATGTATTAAATATAATAAATCAATCATTAATTAAATAATATGCTAACGTGTAATTATTAGCTTTTTTGTTTCCGAATAACCACTTTTATGATTTAACTGTACAAAATAAATGCCGGAATTAAGCTTTGAAACATCAATATTCGTCGCTCCTTTAATTTCACTCTCTAGAATTAATTTACCTTGAGTATCAAGAACCTTATATTGTAAGGCATAATTTTTAGAATCAATAAAAACTTGATTATTTGCAGGATTAGGATACAAATTAAAATTTGAATTCAACAAACTATTTTCTATGAAACCATTTGGATCTTGATTCAACTTTAAAAGACAGGCATCCATTGCATTGACAGAAGTATTTATTACGGATACAATGGAAACGCCTGGCCCAGGATCCATATCAACAGAACAGAAAAAACTGCTACCACAAAATATACTATTTTGATTATCTAAATGTAAAGCACTTCCATATTGATAACAATTGGCTTTAAAAGACACAACCCACTTGAAATTTCTAGCAGTGTCAATTTTCAAAATAAACTGATCACCATCTGAACTACTGGTCGTATTCAAAGTATAAGTATTTATGCCTAAATCAAAATCAATTACTGAGGCAAATAAACCTGTGGCGTATAAGTTACCTTGCTTATCCATAAACATGTCATTTATTCCATCAAAATCGGTATTTCCAGCCGTATAAACCCAAACAAAATTTCCGGCACTATCTAATTTATTTATGTACATATCATAATAACCTGAAGATACCACTGTATGAGTGCCGTTACCTATATCAAAATCTGTAGTATCAGCAAATTGTCCCCCCAGATAAATATTATTCAACGAATCAATCAAAATGCTTTTTATATTATCATTATTAAAATTATTTAAGGCTTTTCCACCACCAAAGGCTCCTGACCAAAGGAAATTTCCGGCTGAATTTAACTTTATGACAAAAACATCTTCAAAAGCACCAGTGTATAAATAATTTGTCCCAATTCCCGGATCGGAATCAACTGGACCGCAAAACTCCCCACCTATAATTATTTGATCGGAATGATCAACGGCCATTCGACGTATTCTTCCGCCACACCAAAAGTATAATGTATCTTTCCATAACAAATTTCCGGAAGGATCAATTTTAGCAAGATCATAAGGGCCGGTAATAATTAAGTTTTGATTTGAATCAAAACACATTTGAGTTCCATAATACTCCTTTAAGTCGGCAGAAATTAATGTACCATCAGGATTTAACTTTACTAAAAAACCAGTTAAAGAGGGATATGACAATATAACAGTGCCAGGCCCTGGATCAAAATCTATTGTGCCACCAAATGTTATGCCGGTTACAAGAATTTTACCGGTATTATCAATCAGTATATCCCTTGCATAATCATAATCAGTATCACCATAAGTAATTACCCAAAGTAAAGTACCGCTTGAGTTTAACTTTGCAATAAACGCATCCTGATTACCCACAGCAGTTTTATTTTTAATTGCCGGGCTCGGATCAAAATCTACTGTACCTTCAAAAGCTCCTGTAAGATAAACATTGCCAGAAGCATCTGTTTTTATACATTCTATTTGACACGCAAAATTTCCATTAAACTTTTTTGCCCATTGGAAGGTTGTTTGGGAGTATGTGAAAAAAAAATTAACAAATGAAACCGTAATAAATACAACAATTTTATTTATTTTAAATTTCAGTTTTAATGATTCAATGTTTATAAGCATATTTCTCCAAGAATCTAATATTAATTCACTTGTATGTTTAAAATTTACTGCTTAATCTATTTATTTAATAAAGAGGTCCATAGTTAAGATTTTTTTTTGCTAAAATTATTGACCTAAATCTTAACATCAATAACAAATAATTCGCGATAACAAAAAAAACAAAATTAAATTCAAAGAATAACAAGAAGATATTTAATATTACTCCAAAGAATAAAACATTTCTCCAGCCAAAATGAATCCTAAATCCCAAAACTCTATATAAAGGCACTAATGGTTTAAGATAATTTGAATAAAGTTGATATGTCTCATTTGGATTTAATAACAAATTACTTTCTTCTATAAAATCTAAATACTCGCTTAACAAACTGTATGCCTCATCAAATTTAACTTTATCAAGTTGATTTAATTTTATAATAAAATTATTTAATGTTCTTAAATTATATCTTTTGTAATCCTTACTCTTAATTAATGCCTTTATTCTAACAAGTCTATCTTGAATTTCAATATAACTAATATTAATTTGATCATTTTCTTCTATTTGCATCTTCTATCCAATCCTTAAAATTCTCTATACTTCCCCATTTTTCTTCTATTAATTTATAAATCTGTTCGGTTGTTGGAGGAATTCTAGTTGATGACTCTTGTTTAACTAACTGTTCGATAAATTTATAAAAAACTGAAGTATTTACCACATTTCTCGGTAAATTTTTTATTAAACTTAAGCCTGATCGTGTTGCTGTTGAATTTAAAACACGTATTAATTGTTCAGCAACTATCTCTTGAGATGTTAATGATGTGTGAAAAGCTTCAAATGACACTGTTTCATATCCTGCGGCAAAATATGGGGCTGCCTCTGCAACTACACCTGCAGTTAAAATGGTTCCAGCAACTAACCCTGTTCCCTTAACCATTGTTTCACTATAATTTCCAAGATCAATAAAGTCTTTATTTATTTGTTGCCAGGCTCTAGTTTGCGCACCTCTACCTTCATATCCATTACCGGTCTGCATCCAACCATCTCCCTGCCAATAACTATAATAACTTCCAACACTTGTGCCATTATAACCAAAATACTCATACAAGGATGTCCAACCACCATTATAAAAATATCCTTCTGTAAAATAATAGAAATTGCTTTTGTATCCTAAATCTCCAAAAAACGAAGCGATTTGACTATTAATTTCTTGCTCTCTCCGTCTCGATTCTGTAATTTGATGATTTCTGAGAGCTGAAATTTCTCTTTGCTCGTTATTGTAATTTGCTCCTGTAGCTTGAGATATGTTTTGAAGCATTCTTGAATCATTTTCATAATCATTAATTACGAAGTACGAATTAAAATCAAAATTGAATAAAAAATTATCAAAGTTTGAAAAATTACTCACTTCATCTTCCCCACCATCTGGATCAATAAAGTTAACCGGGTTATTACCCATTGACAAATAAGGTGAGTTATGCTGACCGTATGGATCTGTTGTTAACCATCTTCCGATACGAGGGTCGTTTTGGCGTAATTCAAAATTAGTTAAACCCGTTTCGCCATCCTTAAACTGCCCTTGCATTGCAAATGGGTAAGCACTACCACTCATAAATGTTCTACCCGGTAAAGGGCCACCATGCGGGTAATAGTCGGTATACTGTTTTACAACAGGAGTACCCGGCGAGGTATTAACTAAACCAGCATCTTCCAACACCAAGCGCACATTGCCAACCTGATCGGCAATTTCAAATAATGCAGTTGTACTGCTTGCCTGCAACATACCTACTCTACCTCCGGCATATAATACCCAGTTTGTAACAGCCGGTGCCGGTGGATCTTGAACTGACACATTTTGATCATACAGGGCTAATAACGCACCACTGGCATCATACACATACCATGTTTTGGTTAATGCTTGCCCACTTCCGTTATAACTAATTTTTGTGTGGCGCAAGCCCTTATCATTATAAGAGAATTCAGCAATTTTATTGTTATTAGTATAATTTCGAACTACTTTAACTAAACCAGAATGATCATACTCATATTTTTGGTTATCCTGTATGTTATAATTTAACTCACCAATTTGATTATAATTGTAATTAAAACTATTGGTTTGATTTGGTAGATCGGTTTCGGTATTAAAACCATAGTTTGTTGTTATTGCATCTGAAACACTTTTTAAGCGGTTTTTAAGGGTTGCATCATAACTATAGGTTAAATCATCCATTAAAACCTGACCGGTTGTTTTTTCGGCATAGCGCTTTAATGTTTGAATATTACCATGTTTATCATAAGTTATATTTGTTAGCTTAAATTTACCAAGCGGGTTTGTTGAAAGCGTATATGGATCACCCGCATTTTGTGGGTTATTAATAGTATAATTACAAAATTGAGCAGCCGTTAAACGATATAACTCATCATAGTTATACTCGTACATTAAAGATCCAGAAATTGATGGGCTAAAATTAACGGAATAGTCTGCAACCCTCTCACTCCATCGTTGAGCATGTATTAATCCTGTATAACTAACATTTAAGAAATTATACGAACTGCTATTTTTTGTCTGATTCAAAGGTGAGTTGTTTCTTACATAATCACCTGGATAATACTCTAACCCAAATGCAAAAATATCCTTATGTACCCCATTACTACCGTCATTTCCAGGGTCATAACTCGCATTTGTTACATCACGCGGGTTGTTAACACTTTTGAGTGAACCATCAAGTCGATATATATAATCCATACCTTGTATGCTCCTACCTAAAACCATTCGCTTTAAAGGTCCATGTTGGTAGTAACTAAAGTTGGCAATTGGTCCTGATGGTGAAAAAATTGCTGTACCCTTTTTAAATACGGCTGATTTTAGGCGCTCATCAGCATCATAGGTATATATATGAGATAAAACATCAGATTTATTACGTTCATAAATGGTTTGTATGAGCTTCCCTCTAAAGTCGTAAAAATACTCCATAGTTTTAGCCTCGTAACCGGTTAAAAAGTTAACCGTGTGTTTTAACTCGCCACGTTCATTATAACTATAATAAGTTGTGCTATTTGCATTCCAGGTTGCGCTCACTTTACCTTGTGTGTATTTTTGAGCAAACGCTGCGCCAGCTAAATTAACCGCTGCTTGATTTGGATTATCATAAGCAATATAATTTTGTTCGGTAAAGCGGTTATTTGGAGAAGTGATGTAAATTAGATCGTAATTATTAACAGCTAAGGATGCTGTGCTAATAATGTTTGGATTAGTAGGATATCCATTTACCTTATAACTTGACCAAGGTTGAAACGAATAATTAGTTGCTGTTAAACTATTAGCTATAGTTGGATCATACTCCCCACTTTCAACAACCCTGCCTAATAAATCGTATCTGATGTAGCTGAATTTATTACCATTTGCTCGTTGCTTATCGTTTTGGCTAAAAAGTAGTTTATCTTCCTTTAGATCGTATAAATAATCAGTACGTCCTTCATCAGCACTTTCGGTTGCAACTAAATGATCATATTCGTTGTAATAGAATTTTTTAGCAAAGGTTGCCGCAGGAGGAGTTACAGATGGTAACGGATTTGCAGAAGCTTTAAAATTTATATTTAAGTTGGCATTAATGTTTGTAATTAAAGCAGCATTGGACGAATCAACAAACATGGATAGATCGCACGGATTAATATATTGATGCGGTGCGCCTGAAAAGCCATTTAGTTTAATTTTAATGCTATCAGTAAGAATACTAATTGAAGAAATGTTCAATAGATCTGTTGCATTTTGAATGGTTATTACCGGCTTTAAATAATCTATTATTTCAGAGTTGTTTCCATCTAAATTTAAAGTAAACTCAAATTGTTTAGCATCATTAGGATAAGAGTAAACCGAACCTGAACGGGTTATTTTGTAATAATACTTCCCTTTATAGGTAATAGATTTACCATATAATTGATCATAAATATGATTTTTATTATTGTTTTTTATTATCTGAAAAGCACTATCCGTTAATCCTCCTACAAATTTTCGTAAAGAATCAGGTATTAAAGAAATACTAATAGAATCGCTATAACCGGGGTCATAAGTGTAAATAGAATCTATTGGTGCTAATGTATCGTTTGACTGGAATTTAAAATCCTTTGTTAAACTATAAGTTTTAAGGGTATCAAATAAGGTAAATTGAGGCTCAAACTCCAAGCCGATTTTTGCATAAGCAGGTTGTGTTTGGCCTGGAGTTAAACTCGATACATTAAAATTAATAATAGGCGTATTCGGATCACAAGAAATTGGCGCACCACTTGCAATCTTGGCAAGATAAACCGGCTTTTCTCCGCAAACGACGTTGTTTGGCGCTTGTGTAGCTTTTAGCCTTCCCTTGATGTCGTAATAATTTACTTTCCATTGTGTATAACCTAAACCGTGTAACTCATATAAGGTAGCATTGGGATCAGGTGTGTTTAATGCAAAATTGCAACTTACCTCCAAAAACAAATCAACGTTAGTGTAATTTGCTGAAAAGCTTATATACACTTCTCCTCCTGTACCAAGTGATGTATTGTAGTCAATACCAGGTGCTAAAGTGTATTTAGTGGTATAAAGTTTAATAACAGGAACTAAATAACCAGCATTTAAGGAGCCTGCTGAACTTGAGAATGTTAGAGTTGAATTTTGACCTTTTGGTAAATGAACAATAACAAAAGAATTGGTTACAATTTGATTCGTTACAGTGGAAACTGCACAAGAAATATCTTCACCACTAACACAAGTTGCCAATGTCATTCCTGCTTCATTTGAATAGGTAATAAAGTCATGACCATCTTCATTATACTGAATTGTTTTATAAACTTTAGAAACCATATCCATTGAATTCGGCGCTTCAGGATAGGTTTTAGGGTTAAAATTATTATCCAATTCATAGGTGTTTTTATAGTAAATTTTTCCTAACTCATCAAACGCCACAGCGTATTGAATAATCTTTTCATGTCTGCTACCCATTTTATGATCAACCCCAAGGTTTGATGATTTTACAACTCTATTTAAAGGATCATTACTTAAACTACCTCTCAAATAAGGATACCTGTCTGCTGCAACAAAAGGCTCTTCATTATTATTGTTGCTATAGAACCACCCTAAATTACCTTTAACTGAATTATTTACTACATCAGGATTATTTAATTCCCCTAAAGCATTTGTTGATGTAGGAAGTTTATCATGATTATCAATACTATAATGAGTGTTTGAAGAGTTAGCAAAAAACAAAGGCTCATAACACAACACATTTTTATAAATTGGCGCAGGTAATGTTTGACCTATTGACCTACCATATGAATCGTAAATTGATTCGGCAGCAATAATGTTTTTAGTGCTATTAACCTTTGTTTGTGCCTGAATTGACCTTACAAAATTGTCAAAATACTCTTTACTTTCATCTATGATCAGTCCGTTTTCATTAAAAGTTCTGGTTACCGACCAATTTTTATTATTATCATTAGAACAAGCAGCATCAACATCTAAGTAATTATTGGGATTTGTTGGATTACTGGTTATACCTATAGCTTTTACTTTAATAGAATTAGGAGTTAATGCAATCGGGTAAAGTACTAAAGGAGAAATATTGCTTTGATGTGTATAAAGTAAAGTATCATTTCTGCTTATAAATATTTTACCATCAACACCACGGCCAACTTTTATAATATCATTAGCAGTGTAATTAAAGGTAGAAGTACTTGAACTACCATTTAACAAAAGTGAAATAATTCCACCATGAATACGAATTAAATTAATATTGGCATACTCACTGCTCAAACTTAAATAGTTGGTTCCACCATAAGGCAAACTATTGTTTATGGCTAACTTCATAAGTAATTGTGCATTTTTTATCTTTCTCTCCATTAAAGAATCCTCATAAACTGGTAAAGAATAAGACGAACTATATTCAGTATCATTTAAACCAACAAAACCTAAACATAAATCCTGATTTAGTTCATTATTAGTTAATTCAATAAAACCCGACGTGTTTATTGGAATTAAATTAGATGTAAGACCTACCCCAACAGAATCAACAACGGATGTATAAATTGAGTCAGATGACACATTTAGATTCTTTAAACTACGCCATAAAGGTTTAACACCAACACTTATATTTTTATTATAAACTACACCATAAATATTATCCGAAATTGAAACAGAGTAATTACCAGGAGGAAGATCCGTTCGAGTTTTATCTGTACTGCCATCACTCCAAACAACTTGATAATCACTTAAAAAATCGGAAGATGAAATTCCAATGTATCCGCTATTTGTATTGGAATAATCAGCATGGTCTTTTACAATTGAAAAATCAAACGGTATTGCAAAAGAACAACCAAGATTAGGGATTGAAGATCCATTAATTAATCCCTTTATTCTTAAAGGACTAGATGTTGAAGATTGACTAGAAATAACTTGATCATTTACCTTAGCATAAAAAGTGCTTCCATTTCGCTCAATTCTTAATACGTCACCATTATTTATAGTTCCATAATAATTAAACCAGGAACCATTCCATATATACAAGTAATTATCATAAGTAACATGTATAGCAAAATCAATATCTTCAACACCACCATTGTATTGTGTTTGCGGGTTACTTACAAAACCATAAACAAATGGCACCATTCCGGCTTGCATTATAATTTCAGAACTTCCATTTTGATTAGCATTTAATCTATTTTTTGAAATAGCAGTTCTATTTACAAAACCTGTTTCGTTAGTACTAATCAACGAATCGTTACGATTCATTGTTCCATAGTAATTTGTCCACAATGCTTTATACTGCATGTTGTAGGCATACACTTTACTTTGATTCTTAAAATCAGTAACAGTTAATGTATACATGCCAGCACTAATGTTTTCAAGGTTTCGCGTAACAATATTTCCCGGCTGCCAATTATAAGAATAGGGTGAAGATCCACCTGTTGGGTAAACATTTATTGATCCTGAATTGTCAACTCCATCAGGATTAATGTGGTTAACAATTGCATTTACACTTAATGGACTTAAAGTTGTAGAATCTTTAAAACTTAAACTTATATTATTCAGATAAATATCATCATTCAAACCAACTTTCAATTTATATGATTTCAAATTATTCGCAACATCAGTTGCAACAGCAACCCCATTTTTATTAAGTATAAAAGTTGTTCCATTCTTATGAATACTCAAGACATCACCGTAATTAACAGTTCCTAAATAATTAAACGATCCTGATGAGTATATATATAAGTTATTACCAAATGTTACATGCAAAGCAAAATCATAGTCATAATAATAACCCGGATCATTTACGAATACACTATCTAAATATCCTAAAATATAAGGAGCGGTAAATGTTGGTACTACAAACTGAACCCATCCATTTAAACCCGGTCTTAATTCATTAACGGAAATAGCTGAAGGGCTGCCGGTAGGCGTTAAGGCAGAATGAGCATACAGCGTGTCATTACTAAAACTAGTTCCATAAAAATCTTTAAAAACTGATTTGTAACCCAAACTGTATGTTTTTGAACAAGTTTGCCCGTTACCATCAGTAACATTAATACCATAGGTGCCTTGTTTAATAGAGTTCAAATATGGAGTGTTCTCGCCACCCGGCAACCATGTATTTGTATAAACACCGTTACCACCTAAAAAATTAACAGTAATATTTCCTAGCGAATCATTCTCATTGAGATCAAGATTATCTATTAATGGTTTTATTGCAACACCTACATTAAGGTTTAGGGTGTTATTAAATTGGCATGTTAAATACTTACTTGATACCGTATAAACAGTGTTAATAATTGGCGAAACATCTATTGTTGAAAGCCCATTGTTTACATTCCCTGATAAATTTAACGGCATCCATGTATAATTGGTTGAGGGAACTATTGAAGTCGTGTAAATAGTTGATGACGGTTGCTTTATTTTACTCAACACAACACTTGAAGTTGCAGAAGCCATGTTGCCATAGGCAATAGTTCCTGCTGAAATGCCTACTTTTTGTGAGTAAAAGTAATTTAATAATGTACAACTATATGTAGCAGGATTACCATTACCGGGTGATACACCTTTTGATGCGAACACAACAGAACTCGCAATTCTTGTACTTGAAGAAACAACATCGAAACCAAATCCTATATTCGAAGTTGTACTAGTTAAACTTGCATCTAGGACTAAAGATTTATTTATTATACCTGAATTAGATGAAATATCACTTATATAAATACGAGGTAAATCAATATTCGCTACTGTTCCGGTTGGACCATTAATTGAAGCACTATTGCCGGTGTTATAATAATTTTTGGTATAAATAAAGCTATTAATACTATTATTACATTTTGCGATATTGCTGAAGGTATTAGCTACGTCTATTGTATTACTGTTATTAATAACAGCCGCTGTATTTGTCAATAATACGTCTGTATTAGATCTTAAATAATTGGTATTGTTCAATGTACCTGTACTATTCGTAAATAAATTACAAGTAATACTTCCGCTATTAACAGCAATACCTTTTAATAAACTAAAACCTTCATTAACATTTAAAACAGATTGATTAGTAAGAGTGTTTGTTGTATTTGATAAGCTTATTGACCTATTAACACTTAATGTTCCTGTAAAATTATTTACAAACACTTTACCGGCAACATAAGAAGCATTCACAAACTGTTGCACAGCCATTACTGAATAATTATTAATTGTTACAGTTGAAGTAGATGAACCGTTGGAAATAGCGTTAAAATTATTAACTACATTAACTGTACCATAATTCCTAAATAATTTTTCACCTGTACCTTCTAAACTAACAATATTAGAAAAAGTAGAAATTGCACCTTCATTATTTAAGAACGAAAACTTTGTTTTTGTTGTAAACAAACTAGCCACTGAAAGTGTAGAAGTTGTTATTGGATTTGACCCAGAATTATCCTTTCCTACTTCAATATTAAAAACACCCGAATTGTGAGTTACAGAAGAAGTAAACGCAGCATTTGCTCCTTTGAAAACATTAAATTGATAAATATATGATGAATTAGATGAGGAAAAAGTTAGTGCCCCTGAAGCATAGTTAGAACCGCTGTAGTTGTTAACTGTTACAGTGCCAGTTAACCCAAAATTAACAGAACTTGTATTCGTATAAGCACCATAATTATTAAATGTACCTTTGTTATAGGTTATATTTTTTACTGTACCTAAATTACAAACCGTACCACCATTTAATAATATTGTTCCAGTATAATTAACCCCCGCAGAAATACAAATTGTTTGATTTGCAGCAGCAGTATAATTTGCTACAGAATTGTTTAAAATTGTTGTAGTGCAACCATTACATTGTGCATTAACTTTTAAATTGTATAAAACATTAAATAATACAAAAAAATAAATACATTTTTTTATTAATTTCATACTTACTGATTAGAGTTTATAATTCCGTTATTTTCTATACCAACTGACTGATTCAAATGATTGCAGTTTACAATATTTGTATTTTTTAGAGTGCCGTTAACTACTTGAATATTCCCATTTACATTCAAGATTCCATCATTTATAATGTGGCCAGCATTAATAATTAAATCTGCGTTGGATATATTAAATTGAGAACCTACTGAGTTTTCAATTATTACATTCGATGAAACATTTAAGGTTTCTTTAATCATTAAATTACCAGAATTGATTAATTTACCAGAATTAAAAATTAATTGAATGGGACTTAAAATACCCTTATTGATTATAATTCCACCATTACAGGTTATGCTACCAATAAAATTTGAAACTGAATCAATACAAAAAACCTGATTAGTTCCAATAATTAAGCTTGTTGAATCAAGCGGTAAACTGTTAGAAGTACAATTTAATGTTTGTGATTTAATTAACAAATTCCAAAAAACAAACAAACCTAATGTCAAATGTTTCATATTTCTCATTCTAATTTACTTTAGTGTACACGACAGATTTATTTCCTTGGGAACTTTCAAAGTATATCTCATATAAATAAGGCTTTAACATAATTGCGTTACCATTAGAAAGTATTATATTCTGATTCACTCTTTTAAATAATAAGTTATTATTAGCGTCTAACATTTCTGAACTTTCCAACAAATAATTAGCTTGATGAATAATACTTTTTGTATTATTATCTATTATTTTAAAATATACTTTTGAATACTCCCCAATATTACTTGTAGCAATAGTTATACTTGGCACACATAAAATGTTTGATATGCCGTTTCCACTTTGCTGGGTGTTTGGTTTATAAATTACTTTAAATTCAGTTACGTTAGATGAACTTTGAGCCTTAATATTTATTGCAACAAACAGAAGCAATAATGCAATTAATGTAATTTTATTTTTCATAGTTATATTTTTTATTGTCTTGAATTATGATAGGTTTTTTCGGCAATTTTCACAATACCGTTAGTTTTTGTTTCAGCAAACTGATTTATTACTCTTCCGGCAGCATCATAATTATAGAAATTTGCATAGTTCTCTGTATTTAGAGTTGCAACAATTCTTCCATTGCGTTGATCATAAACATTACCCACAATTGGTTCGTCTATTGGATGGAATTTAAAATCATCGAAAAAAGCGGTATAGTTCGCTTGCAGGCTAACAGTAATCTCACCATGAAGAATACCAGTTGAATTTGATGGCAAATCAATCTCTAAACTCATAAGGGTCCAATCACCTATTGTAATATTACTAGGGTCATTTCTGTAAACCGTGAAACTTGTAGGAGCAATTTGTTGATTGTTTATATCGATAAAGTTTGATAATGTGACTGTTAAACCAGGATTATCCACATTTGAATTTACTAAAGTTTTAGCCTTATGAACCCATATTTTAGCAGTATACTTCCTGTTTCTTTCAAATTGACTTGCTTTATAAATAATTAGTGAATTACTAATTTTTGACATGAATTTACCAGTATGAGGTTTTACTACATAAAGTTGGTCTCCAGAAAAATTTACTGTTCCTGACATTGTTTGTCCACCATGCACCTCTCCGCCATAATGTAAAACACCAGGTGCGACAGCAATTTGATCTTCAAAACTTGAAAAAGCAAATGAATTATAATTAGCATTTGTAATTCCTGTTAATATGTATTTACCGTTATATCCATATTTTACAGACGACTTCCTACCATTTAGTCCCTCTGATTCAATCACTTTATTTTCAGAGTCAAACAATGTAGTTTTTGATTCAGTTCTATAATTTGCTTGAGTCCATGGCGTAATTTGAGTCTCATCATTCAATAATCTCTTCTGAGTTTCGTTTAACACAAACCAATTCTTTAACTTATTCGTAACTTTATAAGATGAAGTTGAAACATCATAATAGCGATAAATAGCATTGTTAGTAAAAGAATTAATATGCTCAGAAATAATATATCCATTTGCAGGATTGTTATTATGAAGATTAGTGCCAGCTGCATACTTAGTTTCGCCCACTTTGTGTGGAACTAACACCATATTTCTATTACTCTCATTATCACATTTATATCCCATTGAAGCATAGGTCGGATTTTCATGAGCGTATTCTGTATTAGTTTTAATTAAACCTATTGTTTTCGCTTCCGTCTCAACTACTTTAGTTGCCAAACTATGCGGGTCATAATAATAAGTTTCTTTCTTAGTAAGAATATTGTTATTCGAATAATCTTTTGATTCTGTTGAATATAAAATACTATTATAGTTATTAAAACTAGATTTATGAATCAACTTCTCACGTTCATTGCACTCGATTGTAACTATTTTATTTTGGCTTATATCGTTTGCGCCAGTCAAATATGGCACATAATAATAATTTGTACTGTTTTCAGGATATATTTCCGTTATAACTTCTTCCGCCTTATAATTATTCGTTTTCTCAAACAATAACACATTTAAAGAATTATACACCTTTTGATTTGACAATTTACCTAATAAGGTAATGCTTTGAGTACTAAATATGTTATGAAAAGTATAATCGAATGTTTTAGGCATAACATAAACCGGTGAATAATTTTGACCATTTGGAGTACAAACTGAAGGGGCATAATTAATGTTCCAATTGGTATTTTCATCTGGTAATCCAACAGATGAATTCATTGGATTTGGAATAACACCATTTAAAAATGAGTATACAACTTTTCCATTACTATTTCCATACTTGTCTTTATTAAAGCAAGTAACCTTTGAATAGCCAACAAAGTTTTTTGTAGTATATGGGTTTTGACTATTGTAATTATGCCATAATTGCAAACTGCTACGGGTAGAGGTACCACCAGTCATCATAGGTTTTGGAACAACAGGTGCATAACCTTGATAATACTTATATTCTTTTGAATAGGAATCTAATGAACTAGGATCTAAAAATTCGATTTTATTTACACGGATACCACCACCCTTTAACTTATAATAGTTGGAATAATGATATCCCTGCATAACACCTGAATTATATTGTACATTAGCAGGATAAGTTTGAGGAGGATAATTTGGCACGTATATTCCGGTGCAATAACCAGATAAATTGCCGTTCGGGAATTGGCCTTCCGAAGAATTTGCAATGACTCCTGAATTAATAAATAGTGAATAAACATAAAAACCATCCTGAAATTTATGCAATTGAGGATATCCTGGTGCCGGTTGTGAACTGGCATCGCAATTAGCACGCCAAGGTATAACCTTCAAATGTCCAAGTAAATTTGGACCTGTTTGCATTAAGGTATTCAAATTAGAGGTAAGATCATAATCAAGAAATTCATAAGTGCGAGAACCTCCAAAATTTGCTGAGCGAATAGGAATAATTATAGATGGTCTATTTTTATTTGAATCGGTAGAACTTGAATTACCAAACATATTGCCCATTGCTGTAGCTGTGTTAGGTAGATTATAAAAACCAAAATTACTTGGATTGGGATCATCGGAATATCCTTCCTTAGCATAATCGTCTGATTCGTAGGTTACTTTGATCTTTGCACCTTGTGGTGTTAAAACTTCACGTAAAGACCAAGCATCCGCGTTATCTGCAGATTGAAATGTTGTATAATGACTTTCCCCAAAATTGAGATAATCATTTTTATAATAGCCCCAATAATCTATTTTCAAATTATTAAAATCAGGATTTCTATTAGTATTTAAATGCTCATAATCAAAAATGTAAGAAGGAAATATCTTTATTCCTCGATCCTCTTTAATAATAATTTCATTTAACGTTAATTTTCCTGATTGGGAATAATTTGTTGAACTAATTGTATTATTGTTAAAATCATGGAAGTTAAAATGGGTTTGAGAACCAGTATTTATTGAAGAATAAAAACTTGCTGCCGATCCACCAAGACTACCAGTAAATGCAGTGCTTGTTACGCTGTTTTTAATGTTATTATACAACTTCCTGCACAACGAATAATTTTGCACAAATTCAACAGATTGTAACGAATTATTATCAATTAAAGTTTGTGAAGAAACATATTTATTTGAGTGAATTAATCCTGGATCTGCGTTTTGAAAACTTGTACTGTTAAAATTCGAATTTAAACCAGATAAGTCCCACGTTGCATTATTATTATCTATAATGTGTTTATCTTCATTTCTTAATAAGATGATTCTATCCAATTTAAGTAATGGAACTTTGGGAGATGATGAATATGAAAAACTATGCTCATCATCTCTATAATTTTTCACAAAAAATGCAGTATGGCTTGCAGTTTGAATTTTATCTAAATAATAGATCTGTGTTTTTGAAGTTGTAAGGTTATAGCTTTTAGAATGTAAAGGATTTGGTGGCAGGCCTTCAAAATTATATTTTGCAACATTACCATGAGGCCCTCCAAAATCTTCAACATAATTATAAGCTGCATTTGAATTATAAAAATCATCTTGCCATTTTGAATAATTATAAGAGATCCAGTAACCAACATCTCCAATATCTACTAACTTATTATTATTCCTATCAATGTAATCAATACCAGTAATTGCAGTTAGTTTCCATGAAATTGCATATTTTTCAGGCGTATAGACACATCTCATTGAAGCTATATTAGCTGAAGAAGTTAATTTCACATCATTTGATTGAAACGTTTTTGATAACTGCTCCTTAGTATAAACAGGTAAAGAATAATGATAAGTTAATCCGTTAGGCGTAGTGATTTGAATACCACCTATACCATTTGCATCAAAATTAGTTGCATCACGTCTATTACTTGGAGAACCAGTATAATTTCTGTAATCCAAAAATCCTTTTTGAGCAATAGTATCATAAAGATTACTAGGAGTGTTAATCTCTGCATTTGTGAAATATTTTATAAAATACCCTGATTTTATCCTATTATTTATAGGATCATTAGATGTATTTGATAGTGATTTATACGTAGAATTCTCAAAGTAAAATTGCGTTCTTTTTTTATTTGACGTATAATTTATGAAACTATTAGTTTGACTGGTGGTAAAATTATTAAACAATTGAATGCCTTCAAATATATATGGTTGCAATTTGCCATTTAAACCATTTCCTGATACAAAGTATTGATCATATGCGGGAGATTTGTAGTAAGAATTTGTAACATTCATTCTTTTATAAGGATACCAGTCACCGGCAGACGACATCACTGGTTTATTCAAATTATTAGGATCCTTAAAAGCCGTTGGAATTGTTATAACATCAGAAGCAAAATATCTTAGTCCGTTATATTTTGGGTCGTTCCAATAAAGTGGATTCGCAACAAATCCATTAATTTTCTCATAGTTAAAAGGACCAAATGTGTAATTCACTTTTTCAAATTTAGCAGCCCAAAGATTATTAACTTGTGCAATCGGCTGACCTGAATAATCATCAGGAGCACCAACCACGCTGCGAGATATTTCACCTGGATTATAATCCCAGCCTAAACCAAGCCATGATGCCTTTTGATTCATTTTTATTCCGGCATTATAATTAGCCACAATCGGAACATTTTCTCCATTTGGCCCAGGTACTGAAAGTAGAGGTACAGAATAATGAAAATCGCCTGTATAAAGATCTACCATAGAATCTGCTTCCTCAGACAATGGCGCGCTGCTTTGAGAATATGAACTATTAGCGTTTGTAAAAACTAAAACAGATGAAAAAGCTGTTTCATTAATAATCAAAACAAGACATAAAGTTGCAAAAATGCGTTGTTTAATTATGAAATTTTTAAAATATTGTCTGTTACTCATAAACGTAATTACATTATAAAGTGCAATGATAATTACAACTTACATCAATTTTTAACATGTATTTTTAATCACTATTTAATTGAATTATTCCAATGATTTAATTTATAGCTGATTAATAAAAAAGTGCATTTTCAACAACCATGTTATCACCTAGTGTCAATTAAATAAAGCTTTAGCCACAATAAAAACAACATGTCTTGTAATTAAGGAATTCGAACAACTAGGTAAACACATAGGGTGTTTATACCAAGTTGGGAATAGGTATTTTTACCTATATTTTAAATTTATATTATCAAATTTCAGTGAGTAGTGTTCAACAAAGTGAAATATCAAAAGCGTTATAAGAACATAAACAACTGTAAATGAGATAATAATTAGATAAACATTCTTAAGAATCCAATATTAATTCCAAAAACAAAAGCAAATAGGAATACAATAATTAATTAAATAAACCACAATTCTAATTCGTCGAAAAACCAAAAAACCTGCGGGTTTCCACAGTTGACACGAATACATTAATGTACTATATTGGTTATCCCAAATTAATCTAAAGATTTAGGTTTATGAAAGAAAAAATTAAAATAATTATTGCAGAAGAAAAAGAGCTCAATAGAAAAGCTCTTATATCTCTTTTAAAAGAGAATAAAAACTTTACAATTATTAATGAAGCTTCCAAAGGAATTGATTTACTTAATAAAGTAAAACAAAGCGAACAAGAAATTGTTTTAATAGATGATAAGATCGCCGATAATTCCATTTTAGAAACCATCAGATCAATATGTAAAATTTGTCCTAAAATAAAAGTATTAATCCTGGGGGATAGTGAAGATTGCGAACACATCATCGAACTAATTTCTCACGGTGCAAATGGCTACCTTTCCCGTTCATCATCACAAGATGAATTATATAGCGCGGTAAAAAAAATTGTTTCACATGGTAAATATTATGACACAAAAGTTTCTGAGATCATGATGAAAGGATTTATCAAATCGAAACCTAAAGGTTTAACATATAACAAATTATTACTAACAGATAGAGAAATAAGCGTTATCCGTGAAATTTGTAATGGAAATACAAATAAAGATATTTCAGAAAAACTATATATTTCAAAAGCTACTGTTGATTACCATAAAGGAAATATTTATAAAAAAACAAATGCAAAAAACATGGCCGATCTGGTAATTTATGCTGTAAAAAACGGCATTATTAATGTATCATTGGCTAACTAAACATTAATAAATAAGCGCAATAAGTGAGCACCAAATAGACCGCTAACGGAATACTTGTTTTAATTGATTGTATAAGATAATAACCAATTATTGCTAAAATAAAGCATACCAAATAAAACGGAATTTGAATTTCTACTGGCAGTCCTATTCCAACAGCAATAAGCACCAAAACATCTCCCCAACCAAATAGTTGTTCGAATAAACGCAAATGGCCTCTTTTGGTTAAAATGAAGTATAACTTAATTAGTGCTAAGCTGATAAAAAGATAACAAACAGAAAACAAAAACTGATAGCCAATCAACTCTAACCCACTTTTTAAATAAGTCCTCCAAAAAACAAAGCCCGCAAAGATTAATATCAGCCATAAACTTATTTCCCTGCTTTTAATATCCTGATAAGCAATTCCAGCTGAACAAATAAATATGCCAATAAGTAAATAGATCAACTAATCCTTCGTTATTTCTTTTAATTCTTCATTTTCGTTTATTTGCCAAACATTAAACTGACCATCCTGATCAAAATCGGTTACAGCTGTTGCTTTGGCTACAAATGACTTGTTGGAAGCTTCAACTATTTCTATCTTATAATTTGCTTTTCCATCCTGGGTTACCAATTTTTCCTGCTCAAATCCAACATCATCTGCACTGTTTGTGTATTTCGAATTAATGTAAAAATAGTTCTTCTCTAAATTAAGCACATGTTTTAATTGCATCTGCGCTTCTAAAGACTTCGTTCTGCCAATTAATGGCATTAACTTGGGAACTGCCATTGACAATAATATACCTATTAAGGCTAACACCAATAATAATTCTATAAGGGTCATACCCTTCACTTTTAAATCATATTTCATTTTCATAGTCATATTATTTTAAAACGTACCAGTACTCATTTCAAACATTGGTAGGTACATGGCAACTAATATAAATCCAACAAATAAACCCAATATCACAATAAACAAGGGTTCAATTATCTTTCCAACAATTAACTGCTGATGCTCTACTTCCGCAACATACTGCTTATGAAGCTTTGTAAAAATCACCTCCGGTGCATTTACCTCCTCACTCAATTTTATCAGGGCCACTAATTTAGTTGGGAAGATGGTATGCTTGGCCATACTCTCGTTCAATTGCTTACCCTCATTTACGACATCTTTTTTAATTTGTTCAATTGCTACTTCAATTGGATAAAACTCTATCATGTTCTTTACTAATTCTAAAGCGTCGTTAATCATTACCCTAGCCCCGATAAGTAATTTCATACTTTGACAAAAACGTGCCAAATATATTTTTTGTATCAATTTGCCAACTACAGGTACTTTTAATAAGGCATAAGATGTTTTTTGCCTGTACCATGCCTTTTTATGCTGTGTGCGATGTATCAAATAAACAAAACCAAAAATCAAAACAATAATTCCCATAAACAAGTTACTTTTTGCACTTAAAGCAATTAAAAACTGAGTTATAGCCGGTAATTCATTACCTGTTTGGGTAAATACATCTGAAAAAATTGGCACCACATAAGACAACATAAAATAAACAATTAAAATTGCCATAGAAATAACCACTATCGGATAAGTCAATACACCAACTATCTGTCGTTTTAATTGTATACCCGATTTATAATACTGCCCCAATTCAATTAAAACTTCCGGTAATTTACCTGATTCTTCACCTATGCGAACACTTTCAAATTCATAACTACTAAACACCTTATGCTGGGCTTTAATTGACTCATAAACACTCATTCCGCTAATAATTCGGTTATCAATCTCATCAATTATTTTCCTGTGTCCTTTATCTTTAATATCCTCCTTTATAATATCAAAGGCTTTTTTAATATCAATGCCGGTAGAAAGTAATAAACCCAATTCAGAATAAAACGCCTCCTTCTCCTTTGCCCCAAATTTCTTTTGAAACAAAGTAATATCTGATTGTAAAAACTCAACAATACCATTTCCATCAATTGTTCTATCAACTGATATCTTTTTACCTGAGTGATATTTTGATAGGTCAATACTGGCCATCTTGTAATTGGTTTAAAAGTGATGAAGCATCGTATTCCTTTTGAAAATTCAATTTAAATTGTTGCGATGAATATGTCGTTTCTATTGTTAATTCCTCAACCAAATGATTCATTTTATCTTCTTTTAAGAACCCAATATTCACTTTTGACTCTTTAAAGTAAAACGTATCACATAAGGCTTTTTTTCTCATTAAAATATAGTTTGAATTAAATTCAAGTGATGTAACAAGGGTATCGGTAATAAATTTGATCTCACTCTCAGAGTTGGAGCTAATACTAATAGCGGATTGAAACAAGTCTGTTACTTTATGCTTTAGATCTACATACTTATATAAAAAATTATTTTGATCCTTATAGTTATGAAATTGCTTATTTATAAATGTGAAAGTTGAATAAGATAACATGATAATAACTGTTGAAATGCACATGGTTATTAGCACCTCAATTAAAGTGAATCCTTTTAATTTATTTAAAGCAAGCTTCATTTATAAATATTTACTACTTGTTTTAGTTCTGCTACTACTTTAAGGTCATTATCCATAACAGTAATTTGCATACAAATACAATCCTGATACTGCTCTGATGACTTGATCGATTGTTTTACCGTAAACTCTTCAGCCTTTGTTATATTTTCTGTAAAATCTTTATCCTTAATACTTTTTAAAAGCTTAACCTCTGCTAATTCTATTGCCTTTAACTTAAAAAATGAAGTGTTTGACTTGGTAACGTTTAAAAAAATACGAATAGCCAAAGTTGAACATATGGTAAGAATGGTCAGCGCGATCAACACTTCTACAATCGTATTTCCTTTAACTTTTATTTTTAATTTACCTTTCACGATTTTAGATCCTTACACTTAATTAACCCCACGCTATTTGATAACATTCTTGGTGCACACAAAACTGAACTGTATTTACTTGAATTTAGTTCGCAATTCATTAAATGATTTTCATAATAAGCAGATGCTGTTTTAACGATCAAACTTTTAGTATACACATTACCAATTATATTTCCTTCAAGATGCAATTGGTCACCGGAAAAAACAACTCCCATCATTTCCGTTTCCTTACTTAATTTAATTAACGACTTAGAGCTTTTCAAATCAAAAAGTGATTGTGCTATAATACTCCCTTTAAAACATGACTTACCATAAAACACAACAGAACTAAACCCTGAACTCATTTCAGATGCATTTAACACAAAAGAACTCGGAAACTCAAATACACATCCATCAGAAACGGAAATACTATCGCTGGCAATAACATGAACAGAACCTTTAAAACCCTTTTTAAATTGAGCACTCTTGCAGATGATCACTGCATTTTCAATTTTACTGCTACTATCAATTACACAATTGTTTTTAACTATGATCTTTACATTATTCTTGATAGTTATTCCAGCTGTATTCATTCTGTCGCACTCATAAACCACTGTTTTGTTTGCGAAAGAATTACTTGTTACTTGAGCCAATTGAAAGATCATGCTATCACTATTCTCAGAAAATGAATATTGCGCTTTCAGGTCATTTAAGAACGTTTCATCCAATTTAATTTCTTTTGAGTTCGATCTTTTGATTTGCTTTTCATTAATGGCAGAACCCTCGTAAGATAGCCCTTCTATAAAAACGGGCTTCATTGTTCCTTGTGGGAAATAACATGTACCTTCAACCGAAAACTTACCCGCAATACCAATTGATTTACCATTTTCATGCACATAAATTGCTGTATCCTTGCTCATAAAGGTGCCAAACAAACCTGATTTGTTTACTTTGTGGTAATGATTTTTTGCGGAAACTGTTAAAACCGTATATGCACCCCAAGGCATTCTGTTTACTTTTATTGAATCACTTAATGACTCTAATTTTATCCATTGATTGTTAGTTGATTCGTTATAATACTTTGATCTTGCTAATTCAAAACCAGATTCAAGATCGCATTGAAGTTGGGATCTTTGCGTAAAATCACTGATTGACCTTTGATTGAATTTGGCTAAAAGCAAAAACATACATAAGATCAATGCCACAACAATTGAGATCATAGTAGCCAAATACAGTGCTCCACCCCTTACCTTCACGTTAGAACTATTTAAAATCGATATTAATCTCATTGACAAGGCTAACCCTATACGTTTGTTTGTTCCTTTTCTTGAACATTGGTTTTACTTTTCTTCCTGACTTTCTTGGGCTTTCCTTGATCGCTTGATTTTATCTTTTCGCGTTTTACTTTTGGATATACTTCTATGCCATCTTTATACTTTTTCTTTTCAGTAATGATACCGTTTGGTCCGTAGGTGTAAAACGCCCCATTTAATTTATCATTCTTAAAATTGCCTTTTGCCATTAAATGACCATATTCATTAAAGATCATGTATTCGCCATTCTTTACGCCATTTTTCCAGGTTATTGATTCTTTAAGTATGCCATTGGCATACCAAAACTTCCAGTTTTTATGCTTTAAACCATATTTAATTGTGCCCTTTTCGCGCAATTGGTTATTTAGATAAAACGAGGTGTAAAAGCCATGAAGTAACTTGCCATCATAGCCCCCTTTGGTTTCGATGACTTTTTGAGAACCATACCACATATATACCAGATCCGTTTTTGGCTCAAACTGCTTAGCGTAACTTAATATTTGTGTTTTAACGGTATAGTCATCGTAATTCACCGTAATATTAAATTGTTTCATTTCCGATGGCTCAACAACCTTTTGGGCATAAAATTGAAACCCAATAAGCCAAAAAATTAAATGTATTATCCCCTTTTGCATCTAGTAAATTTAACCAGAATAAAAGGCAATGTCACCTATGCGAAAACATAGGTTTTGTTAACAGATAACCAACAGTTGTTTTGTTTTAAACTTGTTATTTTTTAAAATAACTAATTTGAATTAATTCGCATAAATTTGGATTAGTGCGGGTTGATTGAGATTAATTGTTTTTAAAACTTGAATAGGCTCTTGTAAACGTGAACTTGTTTTATTGCTATGAAATTACAGTCGCAATATTCATTTCCAAATTACCTTAATATGCAAAAAAAAGCTGTAATAGTTTTAGGTGCTGGCATGCCAATCGCTTGGGGCGGCCCACTTACAAGTAAAATTACTAACGAACTACTAAAATGTGAAGAATTTCTAACCAAGGATAATCAGAGTCTTGCGAAATACATTCAAAATCATTTAGCAAAATACCATAATTGCAGTAATGACCAGATTCATTTTGAATATATCATCAATTCTTTAGAAACAATATCTGATTATTTACATTCAGAAGTGAGTAAAGGCAATTCACCTCAATTCACTGGGTCTGCACCTGCATGGTTTTCTTTATCTGAGGCTTATTCTGCATTTGAGAATTTTAGATTTGAACCAATTCAAGAATTAGGAGTAGGCTTTTTATTAAATTTAGCTAAGCCATTTGATACAGCAGAACAAACTCCAAATCATAATTATAAAAGTATTTATATTAGAAAAGTAATTGAGCATTATTTAACAATAATTAGAAGATGTATCGGAACATATGACAATATTGATCAAATTAAACAAAATGAAAAAGAAAATACTGAATTAGTGAATTTTTATCATAATTTAAAAGAATTAGGATACACGGTTAGATTTTATACAACCAATTATGACGACTTGGTTCCTAATATCTATTCATTAATGAATACAACTAAACTCTTTCAGGGTTTTACTGAGGATTATTCTGGGCGTCTCTTTCCAAATATTAATAAAATATTAACAGAAGATCATTTTGATTGCCATTACAATTTGCATGGAAGTATCTATTGGCAAACAGGTACTAATGAAATGTTTGACTCTAGTTTTTGGTATACACCAGGTATGCCAATATCCTATCCAATATCGCACGCTGAATATACAAATCCAACAGAACACACTTCGATTTACAATATTATTACAGGATTTAACAAACTCCAAAAGGTATCAATTGAACCTTTGAAAGCATTTTTCACAACCTTATCAAATGATTGTATAAATGCAGATTTGATTGTTACAATTGGATACAGTTATAGTGATATACATATTAATCGAAGCCTAGAGTACGGAACCAAACATGGTCATGCAAAATTTTTACATATTACTTGGTCTAGTAATTTTTTTGGGTCCCAAGAATACATTAATATGCAGGGACGTACCATTAAAGGAGGTATTGAAAATTATTCGACTATTAAAGATGCATGCATTATAACAAACGATAATAAGGCAATAATTTACACTAAGGGATTCGGTGATTTTCTTAACAAAAAAGATTGGAAAAAAATTCTAGAGCAACTGAAACTATAGTAAATTCAAATAGATTTGTTTAAACAACTCAAGTCTATCTATTAGATTTCATCAAAACAACTGCATAATAAAAGTCCATTCAGTAAAAAATCAGGTATAGGCAAAAGTAATTATAACAGTTGGTTCTATAATTTCAATTTGCAGCAATTAATAATGTTGAGTACCTTTAGATAACTATTTTGGAGACCATAAAAACCCTTTTTGGAAACTTTGTGTTTGAAAAAGGCAGTAAACATGAGTAAGTTAACTAAATTATTAAGAAATGGCTGAAAGAAAATTACTTGTTAATTTAGATGCGATGATAAAAAGAGCAGATTTCGCTCAATCTACCGATTCACAAATAACCTTTGATAAAATCCCTACAATTTCAGTGAGAGACTTTTCAAATGCAGGACTGGTAGGGAATAATTTACGAAAGCCAGATTTTCAAAGGGAAACTAATCATTGGTCACCTGAACAGGTTGTCTCATTGCTTGAATGTTTTTTAAATGGCGATCTCATCCCATCCGTAATTTTATGGCAGTCACAAACTTTCTTATTTGTAATTGATGGAGGGCACAGATTAAGTATTCTTAAGGCATGGGTTGAAGACGATTATGGTGATGGTCCAATTTCTATAAAATATTTTGGTGATTCTGTATCTACTAACCAGAAAAAGGCAGCTGAAAAAACACGCAAATTAATTGCAGAAACTGTTGGTTCATATCAACACTATCAAACCAAAATTGCAAATTCAGATATCGATAAAAAAGCCCTAAGTGTTATGACTAGAGGTTTGGCAATACAATGGGTAGATGGTAGTGCTGACAAAGCAGAAAACTCATTCTTCAAAATAAACACACAAGGAACGCCACTTGATAATATTGAGGAGTCTTTATTAAGATTTAGGGATCGCCCTATTGCAATTTCCGCTCGAGCTATTATTAGAGCTGGAATGGGTCATAAATATTGGTCTCGATTTGATAATTTAATTACTGAACAAATCGAAAAACTTGCAAAAGATTTACATAGAACATTATTTGATCCCGAAATAAAATCACCAATCAAAACCTTAGATCTTCCTCTTGGCGGTTCAAAAGGCATACGTTCAGCTCTACAAATATTAATCGATTATATTGCAATTTCCTGTCACTCGCAAACACAAAAAAACATTGATGTTAAATATGGAGCGGACGATTTCACAGGCGAAGAAACGATCCATGTATTAAAAAATGCTTTTGTTTTAGCACAAAGAATGACAGGGAATGATAAAGGCAGTTTAGGCTTACATCCTGCTGTTTACTATTATGGTCCTTCTGGCGTACACTCATCCCCTATGTTTCTTGGAACATCTCTATTACTTAGTGAAAAACTTTACAATAACGACAAATTGTTTTTCATCAATTTCACTAAAGGACGAGAAAAAATCGAAGAAGTGCTAATAAAAAATAAAGACTTGATTGCAACGATACTTCAAAAGTTAGGATCGAGAAAAAGAGTTGAAAAATATAAAGACTTATTAAATAGCATTTATTTAGCTGTAAAGGAAAATAAACTTATCACACAAGATAATTTGGTGACTTGGGCGGGGCTTGATGGAAAAATCATTGTTGGCCAGGAAAAAAGTGGAAAGGACTTTTCTGAAGATGCTAAAAGCAAAATATTTATTTATACAGCCCTTAAAAGTCAACACAAGTGTCCAATTTGCAATGGCTATTTAGACACATCCAAATCTGCATCTTATGATCACATTACGAGGAAACAAGATGGTGGTGATGGACACCCTGACAATGGGCAAATTACACACCCATATTGCAATCAATCATTTAAGAATTAATTATTAAAATCAATCATCTGATTGATAAACATAATCGGGTAAAGTTATTTTTTAAAGTAACAGATTTGATAATAAATGTTTTTTGAATTTAAACAAAAAACTAAATAAAACTGTGTCATTATTCTATTCGAAATTAATTATCTTTACATTTTCTTTGAACATTTACTAAATAATAAAACTCTTTGACTGTTTGTAAAGTTTCATATCTATATTAAGGACAAAATTAATTATGAAATCAATTTTTACTGACATTAATTTGAAATTAATACATTTTAAAAGTCAAGCAGATCCTTTGGATTCACATTAATGTGCTTCGCTAACTTTTTAATTGTATTCAAAGTAACGTTTACCTCACCACGCTCAATTAAACCCACCTGGTTTTTGCCAATACCGGCTTCAATAGCAAGCACTTCTTGACTAATTCCGCTTTTGGTACGGAGTCGTCTCAAGTTCTTTCCGAATTCTTTTAGGTACTTATTATCCTTGCCGTTTTGCACATAACAAAAATGGACTTAATGCTTAATTTTAACCACCCTATATATAGGGTATTTAAAAATATATTGTACTTTTGATTAAGAAACACATCAAATGGAGAAAAATAAAATAAATTACCCAGTGATCAATGAGCTTTTAAAACAATCCCTTTTTTCACAATCTAGCTTAATGGAAGGCTTCTCAGATGTAAAAGCACTAGCAACAATTGATCTTTTAAAAGAGAGTTATATAAGTCAAGTTCCGGAAGACAGTATAACACAATTAATAGACAAGCTCCTAATTGAATCAATTGGCAGGAGTGTTGGGCACGGCGAGAATCATGGTGCTGGTTTTCCATTTGATCTACTGGAGAAGTTTGAAAACAAATTTGAAGGTGAGATTGATGAAACACTCATAATTGAAGTTTTAAATTGGAAGTTTAGTATTACTAGTTATAAGCTTGTTGAAAATAGCGATGACATTTACTTTCAGAACACAAGTATACCCGCAGAGCGTATTCTCTACTCAACGTTTTCTAAAATTGCTTTTAAAACTATTGCGAATGCTTTCATAGAAAGATATGAACTTATTTG
This sequence comes from Sphingobacteriaceae bacterium, assembly GCA_046345155.1. Taxonomy (GTDB): domain Bacteria; phylum Bacteroidota; class Bacteroidia; order B-17B0; family Aurantibacillaceae; genus Aurantibacillus. The sequence continues at coordinate 90,460 of JBKDKI010000063.1, read as the reverse complement.
TAAAATCGCTCTGCATGAAATCCCATCAATAAAATGGATGAACATCATTGGAAAAGAACATACAATAGAGGACTTTTTATAATATTTTTTTAATTACTTAAGCTGACTTTTAATGTTCCTATGATTCGATAAGGCATAACCGCCCATAAAGGCAATTGCTATTAAACCAACAACAGCAATAATAGCAACTGATGATGAATTACTATTACTATTTTGTATTTGTTGTGGTAAATTATTGCCATAATAGGCATTATATGCGTTCATATTTGTAATTGGCGATTCTTGCATCATATTAAAACAATTTTAAACTTATTATTAATTGCATTTTCTAAACGATAATTGTAAAATTCGGGAAAGGATTTGTTAGTTTTTTGATCTAAATACCTTCCGGTATGTTTCGTGAAATCTATTCCTAATGATACGAGTCCCTCAAGTGTAACATCTAAAATCCCATTTTTATATAAGCGATCCAATATCAACCAGTTCTTTTTTAAAACAGTATCTACCTTTTTAATGGCTAAACGGTTTTCCCTAGCAATTCTGTTATTTGAAATTACCTTACATTCAAAATTATGGTACTCTTCATTACTTCTTTTTGGTTTAAAGGTAAGGCCACAGTCTGGGTTCTTACATATCCTGTCTTTTGCTTCCATTACTGCTGGTTTTTATTAATTAACTTTTCAATAGACTTTCTACTATAAAAAATCTTTGCTCCTACTTTCGAATAAATGATCATATTTTGCTTTCGCAAAGCCCAAAGACTTGTCTTTTTAATACCCAATAACTTTTGCGCGAATGATTCGGGTATCCAATCATCCATTCTAACCGGAATTTCATTTTTCTGATCAAGTATAATTAAAAGTTGATCAACCTTATTACTTAACTCATTAAACTTTTCTTGAGGTATCAATAAAAAATTACTCATGTTTTATTCTTTTTACAAATTTAATTCAGACAATATCCATTAAAAAGCAATGAAGCAAAAAATGGTAAAATCAACGGTTTATTTCCCTTATAAACCTTATCCTTATTGGCATCCAGAGAATAATTGCTTTTCGTCGAAACTTGCAAAATCAAACTTCAAAATATTTTGATATTTCAAATAAACTATTTTAAAATCTTATCTAATTTATCTGCTGCCTTCGATAACATTTCATTTGTGATCTTCGCGTAAATCTCTGTTGTTTTTATACTTGAATGTCCGAGTTGTTTTTTTACAATTTCTAATGGCACTCCGTTTGCTAAATAAATAGTAGTTGCATTCGTATGGCGAGCAACATGATGTGTTAATATTTTTTGTATACCAGCTAAATCCGCAATCGTTTTTAAATAGGCATTTACCTTTTGATTAGTTAATCTCGGTAACACAAAGCCTGTGATTAATCTTTCTAATTCATACTTGTCATAAATTAATTTGGCTTTACCAAGTAGTGGTATGCGTTGCAGTCCTTTTGTTTTTTGTTGCCTGAATGTGATCCAATATTTTTTTCCATCAAACTCAACATCCTGTTCTCTTAAATTATCAGCATCTGAAAAACGCATTCCTGTATAAACTGAAAACAAAAACTTGTCACGGGCGCAATCTAGCGACTTGTTACCGCCTAATGAATGTTCTTCAATTCTTTCCAATTCTTCCTTCGTTAAAAAAGTTCTTAACGATTCACTCTTTTTGATCTTAAATTTCGAGTAAGGGTTTCGGATGATCTCTCCATCATCAATTGCCATATTTAATAAGGCGCGTAATTTTACATGGTATTTTGCAACTGAAGATTGACTTAATTTTTTTGTTTCACTATTTACCAAATTTTTATTCTGTAAAAACAAATCAAATTTCTTGATCAATTGAAAATCAAATTCAGGTATAGTAATGCCTTTTAATTTTTCATTCACTAAAAATTCTTTTAAATGCTTAAAGGTTGTTCTGTAATTTTTAATGGTAGCAGCTGCAAGTCCCATACTTTTAGGGATAACATCTTCCATTGATTTTGAATAATACTCCAATAAAGTAATAGTGCTTTGTCCCCTGCCTAAGAATTTATTTTTAATGCTTGCGGCAGTAATTACCACTTTTATTGCCTTCATTTCATTATAGAGGTCATTTAATTGCCCTTCTATGGAGGATAATGAGGAATTAATTGGCGTTTTAAAATTTATCCGCTGTAGGGCTTCGTTCCAATCTTCTATTTTGGCAACCACATGTTTAGTTGAAAGTTCTGCTTTCTTGCGGTTAACCATTATACGCACATATATTGGGTATTCGCCTGTATCGCGCTGCTTAGCCACATTTAAATAAAACTTTATAGTAAAAGAGTCGTTTCTCATAGTGTTTACCAGTGTTTCCGTAAAAGGTGAAACATTTTGTTCATCAGGTGAAACATTGGTGAAACAAAAGTAGGTTAACAATGAACTTTTTTAAAATGAGGGCAATAAAAAAAGCCTGAAAATCAGGCTTTTGAACAATTTTAAACAGACTTGAAACTGTTTGTGTGGTACCTCCAGGAATCGAACCAGGGACACAAGGATTTTCAGTCCTTTGCTCTACCAACTGAGCTAAGGTACCTTACCATTCTCAGATTTGAGAGGTGCAAAAATACATATTTTTTCTAACTTCCCAAATATTTGTAAAAAAATCTTAAAGCCTCTTTTGGCCTTTATATTTCATTTATCTTTAACCCTAATGGCCCATTTAGCTTTAGACTTCGGTAATACATGCATTAAAGCTGCCTCTTTTAAAGATGGCAAAATGGGCGATATTATGACTTTTGAGAACGTTCAAAAACTCCTTAAAAGCACAGAACTTATTCTTGTTCATAGCCACGTGATCATCAGTTCGGTTACAAATGACCATCAAATTTTTCTACACGAATTTGATAAAAAGGTAAACTGCATTTTATTTACATCTGAAACGCCAATTCCGTTAACCAATAAATATAAAAGTTCCGGCACTTTAGGTTCCGATCGTTTAGCTGCCTCTATTGGCGCCTATTCCATTTACCCCAACCAAAATGTACTTACCATTGATTGTGGCACCTGCATCAAATATAACTTTGTAGATAAAACCAATAATTATTTGGGTGGAGGTATATCGCCCGGAATTGAATTGCGATTTAAAGCATTAAACGATCATACGGCCAAATTGCCTTTATTGCAGATAGATAATGCCTTTCAGAAATTGATAGGTGAAACAACGCAAGAATCAATTTTAAGCGGTGTATTAAATGGTGCTGTTGCAGAAATAGATGGAATTATTAGATCATATCAACTCATTTACCCTGATCTAATTACTGTGTTAACCGGTGGTAATGGCGATTTCTTTGCAAAACGCCTAAAAAGTAGCATCTTTGGGCACCCAAATTTGGTTTTAAAGGGTTTAAATCAATTATTAGAATTTCAACTTGAAAAAAAATAAATACATACTCCTGTTTTTAATTGTTTGTGAACTTGCCTTTTCACAAATTAATACGTTTAGTCCTTATTCACGCTTTGGCTTAGGTGAACTCAATCAAAATACCTTTGCGCATAACCTAGGCATGGGTGGCGCATTTGCAGCACTTAAACCCGATTCGTTATTTCCGGTCATGATCAATGTTGGAAATCCGGCAGCCTATTCACTTATTAAATTTGCAACGTTTGAAGTTGGTGGCAATTATACGAATTCACAATTCTCATCATCAAACACAAAACTAACTAAAAACAACACCAATTTCACTTATGCGGCACTGGGCTTTCCTGTTCGTCGTAGAGGTGGTGCCGCTTTTGGAATTATGCCATACAGCAACGTTGGATACAATATGAAGAACGTTGTGAATGAAGCAAACATTGGCGACGTAACATATAATTACAATGGCGAAGGTGGATTTAGCAAAGCATTTTTAGGTTATGGTGTGATGCCGTTCAAAGACCGCATGGTTAAATTCAGAAAAAAACAAACATTAAAATTAAACGATTCTACCTTTCATTTTTCGCGAAGTAAATACAAACTAAAAGAGTTTTTTAATGAATTAGCAAGCGACTTTAGCATTGGTGCTAATGGTAATTATATTTTTGGATCGATCTTAAATTATGCCGATGTGCGTTATCCAAACTCACTTACTTTTTACAATACAGTTCGTGAAAACAATATCCGAATTAACGATTTCACAGGAAACTTTGGTATTCAAACCGGATTCACCATTGACAGTGTAAGAACAAAACAAACAGATTCGAGCAAAGTAGGCATTAAAAAACGTCGTATCCTTAAAGAGAAAGTGAAATTCACATTTGGTTACTACATGGCGCTGAACAATACTTTAAAAGCAAAGTATGATCTTGTGTCGTATAATTATTTTTTAACCAATTCTGCCGGTATACAAGTAAAAGATACCGTTTTACGTCAGATCGATCAATCAGGAAAAATCACACTTCCTCTTGAACAAGGTATTGGCATTGGATTTAAAAAAGGTGAGAAACTAAATGTGGTGTTTGATTATGCAATTACCGATTGGTCTAATTTTAAACTGTTAGATTACACCAACTCATTAAAGAATAACACACGAATGGCCATTGGCGCCAATTATGTTCCCGAAAAATATGCTACCGGAAAAGGCACTTACTTTAAACGTACACAATACCGTGCCGGTGCATTTTACAATACCGGTTATTTAGACATTAAGAACACCTTGATCTCCACTTACGGATTAACAGCCGGTATAAGTTTACCGGTTGGAACAAGAACCGGAACAGGTTTAATTAATATCGGCGTGCAGGTTGGGCAAACAGGTACACAGGCAAATAATTTGATCAAAGAGAATTTTTACAGAGTTAATTTTGGTTTCACATTTAACTCTACCTACTTTGATGATCTTTGGTTCAGAAAATTCAGATACGATTAAACTTGAATTTTTCATTTAAACATATCCTTGTCATTTTGATTTTGTTGGTTACATGGCAATCATGCACCAATGAGTTAAAAGATGTAATGGCCATTCCTTCAAACAAACTTAGTCCTTCGCAAACTGCAGATACAGTTTCAATGATCTATACCGATAGCGCTCAATTAAAGATCGTTTTAAAAGCAAACCGATTGATACAGTTTGATAAAAATGTTACTGAACCATTTACCATTTTACCGAAAGGTGTGCATGTTACATTTTTTGATGATGAGGAAAAGATATCAAGCACCTTAAAAGCCAATTACGCCATACGATACGAATCGAGTAAACGCATGGAAGCGAAATATGCAGTTGAAGTAATAAACAATAAAGGCGAAAAACTTGAGACTGAAAAACTCATTTGGGATGAGGCTAACAAACGTATTTATACAGATGCATTTGTAACCATTACAACATCCACACAAAAAATAACAGGCACCGGCTTAGAGAGTAATGAAGACTTCTCGAAATACGCCATTAAGAACGTTACAGCTATTATTCAATTAACTAACAACGAATTATAATTATGCAAAACAACTTATTTAAAATACTGGAGAAACTTTGGTTAGGAGGCGCCATACTTGGCGTTGTTTGTTGTGTGTTTTTTTTGATCACAAAGGATAATGACAGCGCTTTATTCTTTTTTGCTTTCTTTATTCTCTCGAGTTTAATTTATATTTTACGTCGTAAACAACGTATTCGCCAGGAAGAAGCATTGGCACAAAAAAAGAAAGCAGGAAAATAATTCCTGCTTTCTTTTTAATTGATCATTTATAAATTAATTAATCATCGTTGTTCCCGGTAAAGCGTAAGATCATATAAAGTAAAGAAGCAATTGATCCTAATGCCGATACAAAATAAGTATAAGCTGCCCACTTTAACGCATCTTTTGCTTCATCATGCTCCGATCCGTAAGTAATACCTGCACTATTTAACCATACTAAGGCTCTTTTGCTGGCATCAACCTCAACCGGTAATGTTACAATGGTAAATAAGGTAATTGCCGATTGTAAGATGATAAACAACAACATAATTGAATTTCCTAAGTGCGGCATGCTATAAAAAGCAAAAGCCAAACCAAATGATAAAAATCCCATTAAAGTTGAGGCAATTTGCACCGCCGGCACCATTTTACTTCTCATGGTTAACCAGGTGTAAGCAGTCGCATGTTGAACCGCATGTCCACATTCGTGCGCCGCTACTGCTGCCGCTGCCACGTGTCTACCATTATAAACATCATGACTCAAATTCACGGTTTTATCGGCGGGGTTGTAATGATCGGTCAATTGCCCTTCAACACTTTGAACCTTTACATCGTAAATTCCGCTATCACGTAACATTTTTTCAGCTACTTCTTTTCCGCTAATACCGCTGGTTAAGCGCTCCTGAGAGTACTTAGCGAATTTTCCTTTTAATCTTGAACTTACTAAAATACCGATCAGCATAAAAATACCACTGATCACCATTAGTCCTATATTGTAATGCATCATAATTGATTTGTTTTATTACAAGGTATCAAATCAAATACCAAGTATTATTTCATGACAAAATTACATTATAATTCAGTAAAAAGCCCCGTGATCACTCTTAAATAAGCTTAAAAATTAACAAAACAGGTTTAGTAAGTCATACCGAATGCCAAAATTCGCGTATAATATTCCTTTAGCTTTATAAGATAATAGCAAAAAATGAACTCAAGACCAACCATACTGGTAACCAATGATGATGGGGTTTTTGCCCCAGGAATAAAACATTTAACTACCATTGCCAAGCAATTTGGCGATGTAATAGTGGTTGCCCCCGATAAACCGCAAAGTGGTATGGGACATGCTATTACCATCAACTCCACCTTACGATTAGAAAAAACAAATTTCCATCAAACAACCATGGAGTTTGCCTGCAGCGGCACACCGGTTGATTGTGTAAAGATGGCTGTTAACAGTATTTTAAAGAAAAGACCGGATCTGGTTTTAAGTGGTATCAATCATGGCAGCAACAGTTCCATAAACGTAATTTACAGCGGAACCATGAGTGCGGCAATTGAAGGCGCGTTAGAAGGATCGCCAAGTATTGGATTTAGTTTGTGTGATTACGCGCTGGAAGCAGATTTTACAGCAGCTACAAAGCACATTGAACAATTGATAGTACATGCGTTAAACGATAAAATGCCAAAAGGCGTTTGTTACAATGTGAACATACCAAAGCTACCAGCCTTAAATATACAAGGGATAAAATTTGTTCGTCAGGCTAAAGCTAATTGGGTTGAACGCTTTGATGAACGAAAAGATCCATATGGAAGAAGTTATTATTGGCTTACAGGCGAATTTGTGAATTTTGAGCCCGAGGCAACAGATACCGATGAGTGGGCACTTTCACAGGGCTATTTATCAGTAGTGCCAACGCAAGTAGACCTAACAGCACACAACTATTTGAACGAAATAAAAAACAAATTTTAAAAATGGAATCACACAAACTCAATAAAATGTGGATAGGATTATTAGTGGGTATCAGTTTCCCTCTTTTTTGCTATTCCATTTACTGGCTTTTTTTTCAACGCAATGTTGATATACCAGAAGATGATATTCGCTATTTAATAAATAAAGAGTTGATGTTAAATGTATTTAAGATCTGTTGCGGTACGGACCTACTCTTCTTTTATTTGAGTTTGAATCGCAAAATGGTAGCGTTTGCCAAAGGCATTATTGCAAGTGTATTAATTTACGCGTTGATATTAGCATACTTAACCTTTTTTTAAAGAATGAAATTATTTTTCATAGCAGGCGAACCGAGTGGAGATCTTCATGCATCTAATTGCATGAAAGAATTATTGATGCTCAATAGCAAGATCACATTTCAGTTCACTGGCGGTCCGCTGATGAAAAAAGTTACAGGAATTGATCCTGTGATATCTTATACAGATATGGCCTTCATGGGGTTTGTAGAAGTTTTGAAGAACATCAGGACCATTCAACATAATTTCAAAAAGGTAAAAGACGCAATTTTAAAATTTAAACCCGATGCCTTGGTATTGGTTGACTATCCCGGTTTTAATTTAAGGATGGCTAAATGGGCAAGCGAAAATGGCATTAAAGTTTATTACTACATTTCTCCAACCGTTTGGGCATGGAAAGAAAACCGAGTAGAGCAAATAAAAAAATACACCACCAAATTATTTGTGATACTTCCTTTTGAAGAAGCCTTTTATGCAAAGCATGATCATAAGGTTTATTTTGTTGGGCACCCATTATTGGATGCTATTGAAGAAAAGAAAAAGAATATGACCAGTAAAGAACTTTTTCTTCAACAGAACAATTTATCTAACAAACCTATAATAGCAGTATTGCCGGGTAGCAGAGCTCAGGAGATCGAACGTATGTTAAAGATCATGGTGGATGTAAAAGAAAGTTTTAAGGATCATCAATTTGTAATTGCCGCTTCATCGCATTTACCGCAAGCTTTTTATAAAGGTTTAAAAGAGCAAGGTGTACAAATGGTGGTTGATCAAACATACGAATTAATGAATTATGCGGTTGCCGGTATCATTAAATCAGGTACATCAACATTAGAAAGCGCCTTGTTCAATTTACCACAGGTTGTTTGTTATAAGGCCGGCAGCGTTTCATTTGCAATTGCCAAACGATTGGTGACTTTAAATTACATCTCGTTGGTAAATCTCATACTTGATAAGCCTGCCGTTAAAGAACTCGTGCAGGAAGATCTAACTTCAAACAACATTAAAAAGGAATTAGAACTGATCTTAACAAACAAAGAACACCGTGAAGCTATCTTAAACAATTACCAAGCTTTATACCACATGCTTGGTGGCGTTGGAGCCTCAAAACGATTGGCAGAACAATTATATGCTGATCTAAATAAAAATTAAAAAGAACAAATTGAATTCATTAAAGAAAATAACCACGCTTTCATTGATCATCATCACCTTGATCATTGGAAGTTCCTTTTTTATTCCAACTGAAACAATTTTAGTAAGAATTTATTCGCATTTAAAGATAAACGCTTTAACTATTGGAATTAACACCGGTAGTTATCGAGTTGTTGCAGATGGTAATTTTGTATCGGAAAGTGCGGGAGAACTTTCCTATAAATTGGTTTATAAAGAAGATAGTATTGAATTGAGCTCCGGTGATAAGGTAATAGGGAAATACAAATACATCAAACTAATTTCTGAAGGCGGAGGCGAGTTAAAGATCAGATTGGTGAACCCCGATCGTAAACAACGGATCTATCAAGAGAATTTGATCTTTTCAACTTTTGAGAACTATATAAAAATAATCAATGATGTTGAAGTAGATAAATACATTGCAGGTGTAACGGAAGCTGAAACAGGAACGCGCTGGAATCAGGAATTTTACAAAGTACAGGCCATACTCGCCCGAACTTTTGCCCTGGCCCACATTAATAAACACGTATTGGAAGGACATAGTTTATGTGACCAGGTGCATTGCCAGGTATATTACGGAAAACCGCGCGACCTGAGCATACCAACAGCGGTTGAAGCAACTCGCAATTTGGTTGTTGTGGATGATAATTTAAATTTAATTATTGCGGCCTTTCACAGTAACAGTGGAGGTCAAACTGCTAACAGCGAAGATGTATGGGGGGCGAAAACGTCATACTTACGTAGCGTTACCGATAGTTTTAGTGTAAAAATGCCAAACGCCAATTGGCAACGTAAAATGCTCACAGAAGATTGGTTAACCTATTTAAAACTAAAACACAATTACCCAACTGATAACCCGCTTGCCCGCGATCTTGCATTGAATTTTCAACAAACCGAACGCAAAGCCTATTTAGAAGCAAGTAACGTGAAAGTGCCACTTAAATTTGTAAGACAAGACCTTCAATTAAAATCAACCTTTTTTAGCATCAAGCAATTGAATAACGATTCTGTATTATTTTTAGGAAGAGGTTATGGACATGGCCTTGGAATGTGCCAGGAAGGCGCCATGAAAATGAGTAAACAAGGTTATAGCTACCAACAAATTTTAAATTTCTATTACAAGAATATCAAGATCATTGATATGAAGAAATTAAGATTCTTTAAGGATGAGTAGATGTTATTCCATTGTTAACACGGATTGCAAATCCGCGTGAGCGGCTTCTCATTAAGATTATTGATTCGCCTGGTCATCATAGATTAAAATAACAAAAGCTATTACTATCTAAAAAATGTTACTCCTCCACTATTTTTTCTTAACGGTGGTTTAAAAAATTTATATTTTAATCAATAGAGCAACTAATTAAGCAAAAAAAATCCCGGAATTTCTTCCGGGATCTCTTTAATTTATTTTGACTTATTAATTAGTTTACTAAAGCAGTAAATCCGCCATCAGCACGTAATTTTAAGAACTCGCAATCATCTTTAGCGTAAGCTTTTAAAGCTCCGTCTTTTTCAATTGCAGTTTTTAAATTAGCAATTGCTTCAGCGCTGTTATTTTGACGTGCAAAAGAAACCGCTTTTAAATAGAAGCTATATGCCATATCTTTTTCGTTACTAGCATCAATAGTTTCTTTTACAGAACCAGGGTTACCAGCTAATAATTGAGCTAAAGCTTTGTTATGACCTTTGAAATCACCAAAGTTGCTTACAGCATCGGCATATTTACCATCACGTACGTTGATGATACCCATGTTGTATTTAGTTTCAGCACTTCCACCCGCTTTTTTGTATAAAGCCATTGCAGCAGGACGGTTACCATTTTTAGCTTCAATGATACCTAAGTTATTATAAACTTCAGGAGCACCGTTAGCAACCTTCTCAGCACGCTTAAATGCATCAGCAGCATCAGTTAATTTGTTTTGCAATAAATATGCACCACCTAAGTTGTTTGAAGTTCTCCAATCTGAAGCAAAACGCTTCTCAGCATTTTGGTAGATAGCAACCTTAGCATTTACATCATTAACTAAATTAGCACCATATAATAACTCTTCTAATGATAAGCTATCAGGAGTTGTATTAATTAATGCAACAATTTGATCATCAGTTCTAGAGATCTTATCTACCATAACAGTGATTTCACTACGACGTAATTTAGGTAATACGTTATCAGCTAACTCAGTATATGTTTTTGATAAATTTTTGATCTCTTTACGACGTTGATCAGCATCAGTATACATCGTTAAAACACGTAATACTAGATCCTTATCAGCCATAGTAGAAGCTTCCATTAAACTTTTGAAACCTTCCCAGTCTTCCTTAGTTGTACCAACTTGGTATTGCTCTTTAGTTTTACCAAAAGTATTGTCTTTATTCTTGTTCTTTTTGAACTCAGCCATAATAGCAGCAGAACCAGAGTTAGCACGATCTTTTGCTAAGTTCTCATTCTTATCAGTTTCACCATCCGGAGATGCGTAAGCTGATACACTGATACCGTTGAATTTATACCAAACCGAATTAATGTTAGTAGTTACAAAGTTGTTGAAATTCTTCATTTCATCAGACTTTAATTCACCCGGACGAACATTTGATTGGTTAATCAAATAATAAATATGTGTTGTTTGATTTGCCGGATATGATTTTTGGAAGTTATCCTTACCCATCATCGGCTTCTCATCATTACGAACTAATAATGAAGTAGCTAAAGTTCCATCAGTTAATTTAACCGGATCAAACTTTTTCTCTTTTTTCTTTACTGTACCTACAGCGCGTAACTCAACAGTTGCATTGCGCATTGCATTCTCAAAACCAAATTTCTCAGAAGTGTAACCAAAAGTTCCACCTGTTGAATAACTAATTTTTTGACCGCTTCCTGTAGCTTTATCACCAACTAATACAACCGGCTTCAAAGCTTTTTCGCCTGTAGCATATTTTACTACTGGTGTAAGGGTTAAGGTTACCTTTTTTGCAAATAATTTAGGGTTAAATTTACCATTCACGCTAAACTGTACGCTATCACCAATCATTTCAATTGGACTAGGAGTTATCGTGTACTGAATATCCTTTTGTTTTTTTAACATTTTACCAAGTCCATCGCAACCTGATAATACCACGGCTACAGTTAAACCTGCTCCAATTGTGCGTAAAAAATTTGAATTCATCTTTTAAGTTTTTTTAATAAAATAATTACTAAGTCGAACAAAAGTAGAAAAATTAATTAATTATTTAAATTTTTTTTTAGTAAAACAAAAAAAATCCGCCTTTTGGGCGGATTTCTTTGTATAATGAGGGTTTTAATTACTTTAATGTAGCAACTTTTTTAGTCAATTTCGACTTTAAATTAGATGCTTTATTCTTATGAATAATATTACGTTTTGCTAACTTATCTACCATTGCAGATACTTTTGGTAAAAGGTCTTTAGCTTCTTTTTTATCAGTTGAAGTACGTAATTTCTTTACAGCTGTACGTGTAGTTTTTGAGTTGTAACGGTTACGTAAACGCTTTGCGTCGTTTGATCTGATTCGTTTTATTGCTGACTTATGATTTGCCATTTCTAAATTTCTTTATGTTTTTCCTTAAAATTGGGAGTGCAAATATAGCATTTATTTTAAATATACAAGTGTTAAAAAGAATTTTCTTAATCTTTTTAAATTAGGTTACTTTTGTACCTAAGGCATGGCAATTAAAGGCAATATCCTCATTTTAACCATTTTATTCCCGTTTTTTACCCTTTTAGGGCAAAATTCGCCAATTGTTATCGAAAAAAACATTGTTCCGAACGGGAGTTTTGAGAATTACCGTAAAAAAACCGGTAATATCCGCCAGGCTATTCCTTGGAATCAAATTGCATCGGTTGATTTTTACCAAAAACCATTAGCCGATGATACTACTGCCGAAAAAGGCGCAAAAGATGGCGATTGCTATGGCGGACTCAGGTATCAAAAGAAATATAAAGAATTCATTCAGGTTAAGCTTACCGAATCGCTTCACCGCGGCAGCACCTATGAATTTGAAATGCATATTCGACTTGCCTATTGGAGCAATGCCGTTTTAAAATCGTTTGGTGTATTATTTAGCAAAGCCGGTTATAGCGGGCCAGGCAGCGCCGTTAAAGCTAATATGATCGACAGTGTTTGTAAAAAAGGCGGATTTAGTAATAATTTCAAATGGATCCGCATTCATGGTTTTTATAAAGCAGATGGTGGGGAGAAGTATATAACCATAGGAAATTTTAACCCGGTAATTAAAAAAGACCTTCAGCGAATGAATATCTTAAAGCGTGGTTTTAAAGAGGCTTATTATTTTATTGATGATATCTCTTTATACCGCCGTAAACAGCCTGATGAGATCATTGAAACCGTTATTGTTGGTCCGAATAAACAAAACTTTGAAGAAGATAGCGTTTTAAAGGTAAATGCCGATATTAAAATTGGGGATAAGGTTGCTTTAAAGAATATATTTTTCAGTCCGGGTTCATATTATTTGTTACCCGAATCATATGTTGAGTTAAACAAGCTTGCGCAATTCCTTATCAGAAATCCTTCTATTAGCATTCAAATAAACGGACATAGTGATAATACAGGGATGAAGCATAAGAACCAAAAAATGAGTGAGAACAGGGCTCGTGAGGTATTTGAATATTTGATCAAAAAAGGTGTTCAAAATAAAATGTTGTTCAAAGGTTATGGAAGCACACAACCTGTTGCGAGTAACGAAACAGATGACGGAAAAGCAAAGAACCGACGCGTAGAATTTGAGATCATCAAACGATAAAATTAATTTAACTTCAATAAGCGTATTTAGCAATGAAAATTGTAACCATCATAGGCGCACGCCCGCAGATCATTAAAGCTGCTGCATTAAGCCGCGCTATTAAAACACATTACCATCAAAAGATCACCGAAATTATTGTTCATACGGGGCAACATTACGATGAGAATATGAGCCAGGTGTTTTTTGATGAATTAGGAATACCTGCACCTAATTACAATTTAAATGTAGGAAGTGGCAGTCACGGTAAGCAAACTGCAGCCATGATCACCGGAATTGAAGAAATTCTTCAGAACGAAAAACCGAATGCAATTGTTTTGTATGGTGATACTAATTCAACTTTAGCAGGCGCCATTGCAGCGTCAAAAATTCATGTGCCAGTTGTGCATATTGAAGCAGGTTTGCGTTCATTTAATAAAGCTATGCCCGAAGAGGTTAATCGCATTATGTGTGATCATGTGAGCACCTTATTGTTTTCACCAACCATTACCGGATACAACAATCTTATTAAAGAAGGATTTAAAAAAGATAATGCGGCGCCCTACTCTGCCAATAATCCTAAGATCTATCATAGCGGCGATGTGATGTATGATAACAGCATGTTCTTTAGTAAAGTTGCTGAAACAAAAACCACGGTGCTTTCACATACCAATTTAAGCTCGGGCAATTTTATTTTGGCAACTATACATCGTAATAATAATACCGATGAGCCGGTTCGTTTAAATGCCCTATTCAAAGCTTTAAATGATATCAGCGAAAAAAACGAATTAGATATTGTTTTGCCATTGCATCCACGAACAGCTAAGTTGCTCGATAGTAATTTGGATGCTGATTTATTAAAGCAAGTGAAATCAAATAAAAAATTCAAGATCATTGCTCCCGCTTCATTTTTAGAGATGATCGCTTTAGAAAAAAATTGCAAATTGGTAATGACGGATAGCGGCGGAGTGCAAAAAGAAGCTTTTTATTTTGAGAAACCCTGTGTGATCTTGCGTCCCGAAACCGAATGGGTTGAATTAGTTGAATGCGGGGCTGCCATTGTTACGGATGCTAATGAACAAAAAATTAAGCAAGCTTTTGAAACACTTACACAAAAAAGCGATCTGCAATTCCCTAAATTTTATGGAGATGGTAAAGCATCTGAATTTATTTGTGCGCAAATGCTGGAACACTTATCCTAATAACATTTCTATATAAAAATAAAAAATCCCTCATCAACCGATACGGGATTTTTTTATTTAATAATTTATTTATTAGAACATTAAACCAACGTTGATACGAATTGCACGCGCAAAGTATCCTTGATTTAATGGTGTGAAATTCCAACCAGTAGTTGCAGAGTAAGTATTATCAACACCTTTTGTTAAGTATTTTGAATCGTTACGCATTAAGTTTGTAAACGATTGGAAATAATTAACTGAGAATAATAATGAAGTACTTCCTCCTAAACGATATTCAGTACCTAAACCTAAATTCATACCAACACGGAAAGGTAAAAGCGAACCATCTTTACCAACATTGATATTATCTTTCTTTAGATCATCGCCAGATAAAACTGTTGTAGTTACAGTGGTTCCGGTAATATTTGTTTTTAATCCTGAAACGTAAGTATCATTCGCTTTAATTCCGGCACGGATACCTATTTCACCACCAAAATTGAAGAAATATTTTAAGCCACTGTATTCCTGTGTCATCATTTTTAACATTAACGGAATTGTTACATACGTGGTTTTATACTTTCTGTCATTCAAAACATACTGTGTGCTACCATTTACAAATTCATAATCGGTACTTGTTTTTCCATCCTTTGCTTCAACCATATTGTTTTCCTTATCAACAACAACATTAACCTGAAAATCATTACCCGGATTTGTAGGATCACTTACATATTTGTATTTCACATATCCACCTTCAAAATCACCACCTAAACCAGTTGTGAAGTGTATGATATTAGACAATTTGATATCAAACATTAAACCGAATCCAAATCCAAAAACAGATCCGCTTCCTTCAGAATTTCCATTATTACTTTTCATCCAGCTTGGTTGTGGAGTTGCTCTAATACCAAATCTGAATTTCTTGTCAAATTCTTCCTGTTTTGGTGTTTCAGCAGGTGTGGTTTGAGCCATCATATTTGCACTTAACAACAAGCCTGTGCTTAAAATAAATAAAATCTTTTTCATCGAATTGTATTTTTAGATTTAACTTTACAAATATAAAAAAATAATTATGTTCGCAAACTTTAAAAAACCAGCACTTATCCTCATTTTATTGGTGGTTTTAAGTTCGTGCACCAACGATCGGTTTGAGGTTGACCTGGATAAAGTTAGCTTGCAAACAATTCCACTTAAAACGCTTCATAAAGATATCATTCAACTAAATGATAAAAACCTTGATGAACAAACTGAAAAATTAAAACATCAGTACGGGAATTTTTATGAACGATATATAACCAGCTTTATTAATGGAAAAGGCACTACAGACAGTTTATACCGCATAAATATTTTACACTTTATTAATGATAAAGATATTAAGAACTGTAACAAAGAAATTGAAACAATTTACACCACTGATCTCTTATCTAACTTTGAGAAAGAAACGAATGATGCCATAAAACGCTTTCATTTTTTCTTCCCTAAACGATTAACGCCAAAACAAATTACCACCTGCCAAAGCGGATGGAATTATTCAACAGCATTTACTGATAGTACCTTGGTTGTTGGTTTGGATATGTATTTGGGTGAAAAGTCAATTTATTATCAAATGCTTAACTTTCAACAATACCGCACAAGCTGCATGAACAAAACCTACATTTTGCCCGATCTGATGCAGGGATGGCTACTTACCGAATTTGATAACGATGTACCAACAAATACCTTATTAAATCATAGTATTTTTTATGGGAAGATATTTTTCACCATTAAAGCACTTGTTCCCGAAATTGAGGATAGTGTGATCTTGCATTACAATAAAAAACAAATGGCATATTGCGATGCCTATGAAAAAAACTTGTGGGGCTTTATGGCCGAAAAAAATCGTTTATACGAAAACAATATGCGCACAGTGCAGGAATTAACAGGCGAAGGTCCGTTTACCTCAGCAATTAGTAAAGAGTGTCCTCCGGGTATTGCAAAATGGATAGGGTGGCAAATTGTAAAGAGCTACATGAAAAACAATGAGAAAGTAACTTTAGAAGAATTAATGAATGAAAAAGACGCACAGAAAATATTAAACAAAAGCAAGTACAGACCTTAATATAAGTATAGATATATGACAAAACGCCCTTCGACTCCGCTCAGGGTGACGTTTTGAATATCAGATCAGAAAAATCAAACTATTGAGTAAACAAGAAACATTGAACAACAAACTATAAACATTATAATGAAAGTAAGTGAAATAAAATTTAAAGTTTTGGTAGATGAAAATCATTTACCTGTAGATATTAAGTGGGAAGCCAGTGATGCCGGTGAGAACAGTCACGCTAAAAGTGCAATGATAGCCCTATGGGATGCCCGTGAAAACAACACCTTGCGAATTGATCTATGGACAAAAGATATGTCGGTTGATGAGATGAAAAAATTCTATCATCAAAACATCATGACCTTAACAGATACTTATGTTCGCGCAACAAGTGATGAAGCTACTGCTAAAAAAGTAAAAGAATTATTTGCCGTAATTGGCAAAGAAATGGGTGTTTTAAAGTAACGGATTGGTTTTTCGTTCAATAAATCCACCACCAACCAGATCATCACCTTCGTAAATTACAGCGCTTTGCCCCGGAGCAACGCCTGTTACCGGCGAATGAAAGATCACATCTAACTTATTGTTGATCGTATTAATGGTTGCCAATGTTCCGGCATCTTTATAACGTATCTTGGTTAAACCCACAAAATCGTGCGGCAAGGTTTCGTACTTTATTAGATTGTGATCACGCACTGTTAAATGATTTTCCTGAAGATCATCCTTATCCCCTAAAATCACAGTATTGGTCTCCGGAATAATTTCCTTCACAAACACAGGCTCCCCCATTGCGATCTCTAACCCTTTACGCTGACCAACCGTATAAAATGGATATCCGCGATGTTTACCTACTTTTTTTCCTTTATAGAAATAATCACCACCATCAACCTTCGCTTCCAGATCGGGCATACGGTGTTTTAAAAATGCGCGGTAATCGTTATCAGGTACAAAACAAATATCGTAGCTCTCACTTTTGTTGGCAAGATCATAAAACCCTGCTTCTTTGGCCATTTCGCGGATCTCACTTTTTTTAAATCCTCCTAACGGAAACATGGTTCGGTTCAAACACGCCTGATCTAATCCCCACAATACATAGGTTTGATCCTTTGTTTGATCAACACCTTTATAAATTAGGGTACGGTTATTTTCTTTTCGTAAGCGTGCATAATGTCCGGTTGCAATAAACTCGCAATCCAACATATCTGCTCGTTTCAATAAAGCATCCCATTTGATGTGCGTATTACACAACACACAAGGGTTTGGGGTACGGCCCGCCAAATATTCTTCAACAAAATTATTAATGATTTGCTCTCCAAATTCGCCACGTATATCCAATATATAATGCGGAAAACCCATGTCAACCGCCATGGTACGTGCATCATTAATACTATCTAAACTGCAACAACCGGTTTCACGTGTGCTGGAGCCTGAGCTTTCGTAATCCCAGGTTTTCATGGTAATACCAATAACCTCGTAACCCTGCTCATGCAGCATCATAGCAGTAACACTGCTATCAATACCACCGCTCATGGCCACTAAAACTTTACCGTTCTTACTCATAAAAAAGCACTATTCGTTTAATTACCGCAAAGGTAACAAGAATAGTGCTTCAAAGTTTAACAGGGGAGAAAATTAATCTTTTATAACTTTTATGGGCTCTGTACCATTATTTCCTTTAATAAGCAGATAGTATATTCCGGCAGGCAATTCTGAAATATCAATTACCTCCGTTTTAGTTAACTCCTTTTGTAATATCAATTTACCAACATGATTAAGCATTTTTAAATCAACCGCTTCTCCAATTTGAACCGTGATCAAATCTTTCGAAGGATTGGGATACACATTAACACTTTGAATTTCTTCACTAGTCTCAAATAAACTATTACAAATATTTACAGTAACAGTATAAATTTTTGTGCCTATACATGAATTGGTTGAAGTACTTGCTAAAGTATATGCCGTGGTTGTGGTTGGAGAAAAAACAGCAACCGTATTTGTTAAATTACCGGGACTCCAGGTGTAATTGTTAGACCCAGATGCAGTTAATGTAACAGAGGCTCCACTACAAATGACAGAATTAGTAGAGGTAATACTTAAGTTAGATAGAGCAATATAAACATGCGTTTTTGCCATTGTAGGACATGTAGAGGTTCCAATAGAAACATGATAAAACCCATTATTTGCAGAAATCGTATTTAAAACTGTTGGATTCTGCACGCTACTTGTAAAACTATTTGGCCCACTCCAGTTAAATGTTGTTGAAGTAGTACCTGAAAAGCTCACACTTAAATTTGCATTTTGGCCTATACATACTGTTTGATTAGGAGAAGCAGTTGCAGTAATTGCTGAAGATGAAGGAGGTGCTGTTCCCACGTAAACAGAATAATCTTCTGTTTCTCCATAACTATGAAAGTTACATGGGTCAATAGAGTTACCCGGTGTTGCATAGGATGACCTTACTCTCATTCTGTAGGTTCCATTCGGTTGAGAGGCAGGAACAGTAAATGATATTACAGACCAACTACCAGCAGGTGGAATACCTGCGGTAAATGCAACCTTTTCACCTGGTATTTGAAAAACATTATCCTGGTTCCAATCGATAAAAACAGCAAAGCCACTCGCGTATACACTGGCACTTTGGATGCTCAATGAAACTGTTTGACCTGCATTTACCTGCAATGGATGATTACAATAAAAAATATAATTATTAGGCAAGCCATTACAACCGGAGTTTTGGTTATTAATATTTGTTACTGCCCCTGTGGTGTAAAGTCCGTTAATAAAATCATTGATCCAATTTGTCGGGTCATTAGATGGTCCACCTTGACTACATGGAACTGCCCACACACCAACAGAAGGGGTGCAATAAGGCGCTGAATTCCAAGATTGGGCTGATGAATTTAATGTAGCGAATAGAAGTAATAAAAAAGTGTAGATTTTCTTCATAGAATTTTGGTTTGTGTAAAATTAATAATTCATTCAAATATGGGTCTTGCTATTTACTATTAATACGTTTTGAATTTACAAGTGGTTGGTTATTTTGAGTATTTAATCTTTTATAACTTTTACGGGCTTCATTTTTGTCCCTTTCAATTCGATAAAATAAATACCCTTGCTTAAATGCTCTGTGCGAATGGTTCCAAAACCTTCAATTTGTTTTGACATTACTAATTTACCATTAACATCAAACATCAACACTTCTTGAATTCCTTTGGTCTTTATATTCAATTCATCTTTGAACGGATTAGGTGAAATTAAAAATTCAATATTATTGAGATCTATTTCATTAATACCTGTGCATACAGATACTGATTGAGTAACAACTATACTTGAAGTGCAAGGTCCATTGCTACCAATTAATACGTAATTGGTTGTAATGGTAGGTGAAACAATATTGGTTATTGAGTTTCCTCCCGGAACCCAAGAGTAATTTAAAGCACCGCTTGCAGTTAGTGTTGCTTGATCTCCAACACAAATTAAACTAGGATGATGAGTTACGATCAAATTTGGGACACTGTAATTTGAAACTGTAACATTTGAAACAGAAGGTGGACAAACACCATTAGTAATGATCCAGGCAAAAATAGAATTTCCCGTTCCTAAATTTGTTACCGATGTCGTTGGATTTAATAATGAACTAATTGTACCTGTGCCGGAGATCAAAGACCAAGTGGCTACTCCAACTGTTGGACTGTTTGCACCAAGTGTTGTGGTTGATTGAGCGCACAAACTAAAGCTTTGCATTGCGTTTGAAATGGTAGGTGGTTGATCAACTCCTATATTAATTGAAGAATTATCAAAACACGGACCATTATTAGCAATTACCGTATAACTTGTTGCTACCGATGGTGTAACTACAATAACACTTCCACTGCCGCTTGGTAACCAATTGTAATTAGTTGCGCCACTTGCTGTAATAGTTGCCGAACTATTTGCGCAAACCGCACTGGCACTGCTCACAATACTAACCGTTGGCATCACAAAATTAGTGATGGTCATTTGTGATACTGTAGGTGAACAAAACCCATTGCTTAGTGTCCATTTAAAAACTGAAACACCTAGGCCCAATGAGGTGATATTTGTAGTTGGAGAAGTTGGTGAACCAATTGTTGCCGACCCGCTTACCACCGACCATGATCCGGTTCCAACACTTGGTGCATTGCCGGTTAAGGTTGCCGTGGTTTGCATACATAAACTTTGCGATGGTCCGGCGTTGGCTATAGTTGGTGTAAAAAATGTAACCGACATGGTGGACGTAGACGTACAACCCTGGTTGCTTGTTGTCCATGCCAACACGTTATACGGATTTGGCGGTAAAAAAGTGGTACCGGTATTTGCCTGGTTAACTTGTAAAAAATTAGCAGCGCCCGAAACAACCGACCATGTACCCTGCCCTATTGAAGGAATATTACCCGCCATAAACGTTGTGGTGTTTTGAGCACACAATGTCATAGATGGGCCGGCATTTGCAGGAGTTGGACTTTGTTTTACAGTTACGCTTGTACTTAAACTCACAGGGCACGGACCGCAAGAAGCAGTAACAGAATAAATTCCTGAAAGCGACGTTTGTGCACTTGCAATTGTTGGATTTTGTGAATTTGACGTGAAGTTATTAGGACCTACCCACGTAAATGTTGGTGTACATTGAGATGTATAAGTTAAATTTAAACTTAGTGTATTACCCGAACATAAGGTTGAATTGCTGCTTGCCTGAGCGCTTATTGCCGGCGAAACCGAACCCACATACACATCGTAATCTTCTACTTCACCTGAATAATGCATGTTACATGGATTGATGGCAGTACCAAAAGTATTTTGCACACATCTGATACGCATGCGGTAAATGCCATTAGGCTGTGCGGGAGGAATATTTACTGTTAATGTAGCCCATGAACCTCCAGGAATTGTTGCAGGCGTAGCCGCTACCATTTCGCCCGGTGTTTGAAAAACATTATCTAAATTCCAATCAATAAAAATGGCAACACCTTGCGCATAAAGAATACCAACTCCAACGCTAAAAGTAATAGCCTGACCAGGTGTTGCTGTAAGGTTATGTTGGCATTTATGATAAATATAATTTCTAATTCCAAATGAACTGAAAAAATTTTGCGAGTTACATCCTGTGTTCAGATTATTGATATCAACGTTCCCACCAATGGTTTTTACGCTATTGATAAAATCATTGATAAAATTCCCTGGGCTATTGGAAGGTCCGGGATTGTTACACGGTGTCATATTATAAGCGGGCATACAATATGGGGCAGGTAAATTGCCCGGCTGAGCAAACATTCTATTAAAAAAACATGCAATAATTAAAATGCATAGTTTAACTGAAAATACTTTGTTATTCATCTTATAGTAAAGATATAAAACAAAGCGAAAACTGCAAGAAAACCCGATCCTGTTTTTATTGACTATTTAGCACCGCCAGACTTTGGCTTAGGCTTGCTATCTTTTGACTGATTGGAAGGTTTAGGATCTTCTATTTTATTCTTCTTAAAATAGTCTTCCGTTTCCTTTTTTGTAGCCAGTTTACCACCTTTATATAACTCTTTCTCTTTTATTTTCCCATCCTTATCTTTATATATCCAAACACCGTCTTTAGTGCCATTTTTATAAACTCCGGTTCCCGCTATACTTCCGCTAGGAAAATAATAAGTGATCTTCCCATCCATTTTCCCATTCACATATTTACCTTCTCCTTTAACTAACTTTCCATCGAAATACTGTTTAAACGGACCATCTTCAATTCCTTCTTTATAATTCTTTTCTTCAGCCAAATTACCGTCGGGTAAATACACTAAACATTTACCATGTTTCTTTCCTAACTTATAATTATCCTTACTGATCAATACACCGACCTCATCATAAAACATCCAAATACTATCTTTTTGTTCGCTGATGTATTTACCCTGCGCCATTATTTTACCGGTTAATTGATGGTATAATTTTGCATAAGCGATCTTTCCCCCATCCTTATAGTAGGTTACAGCGCGCTTTGCAGTATCTCCCGGATAATAGTGTTTAAAGGTTCCTACAGGTTTATCATCTTTAAATTCACCCTCATAGATCAATTTACCGTCAGCATCCTTTTTTTTCCAATAGCCTTGCTTTTTACCGGAAGCATCAACTGTTTGTGCAACGTGTGAAGTATAAAATAGAAAAGAAATAAAAAATAATATTGTATAACGCATATGCCTATAAGTGGTTTTAAAAGTAAAGTTACAGTGTTTTTTATTTTTCAAACGACCTGTTAATGTTTTTTAGTAAATATTAAGATAACAAATACGAACGTCCGTCCATTTTAATCACACCATCATCTATCAATTCATTAAAAGCTTTTACCCAGGTTTCATCATTATACTTGCTCATCGCAGCTTTTAGTTCTTCTATTGTTAATGTTCGTGAATTAAGCACATCAATAATTCGTTTTTTTACAACATCATAATTTTTTGGTTTATGAGACAAGCACACATCGCAGTACCCGCAATCAGAATTATTGAATTCATTAAAATAGGTTAATAGCTGAACCTGTCGGCAAATGGCATTTTCATTTACATAATGTATTACTGATCGAATCCGTTGAAGGTGTTTTTGTTTCAAAAATTCATAATTCTCCGGATCAAATGTAATTTCTTTTGGATTTATTCTGCTTTGAACAAAATTTAATTTGGGCAAGCTGCTTTGAGGGATATAGGAAATGATCTTGAAAGAATGTAATGT
Source organism: Sphingobacteriaceae bacterium (assembly GCA_046345155.1). Taxonomy (GTDB): domain Bacteria; phylum Bacteroidota; class Bacteroidia; order B-17B0; family Aurantibacillaceae; genus Aurantibacillus. The sequence goes on along the minus strand of JBKDKI010000063.1, from coordinate 66,918 downwards.
CTCCAGCTGCTTCATGATCTCATCATATCCCAACTTCACTTTATAAACCAGATCCTTTTCGTTTATATGAACGTAATTTTCAAATAAGCCGCCGTAGTTACGCAAAAGGGTTTTTATCAATGGTTCATAACGCGGATTTTTTATCTGGTAATCATACAAGTTCTCTTTATTACTCAACATCATCAATTTTGATGGTTCAAAACCTGCATCAAATAATGAAAGATAATTTTGTCTCTCTAAAAACTTAATACTGTTATATACAATAATTGGGTGCAAATTATAACTCTTGCATAATAATTCAATATCCAGATCAACACTCACACCCTCACCCGCACCAATTGCAATTTGAAAATAATTACCTAATGCATGATATGTTTGCCTGATCTGCTCCAATGTTGGAAATGCATATTCAAAATTTTCAAGCAATCGGTCTTCATCACGTTTATTATAAAAAATTGTTGAATACGCGGTCTTACCATCACGACCTGCCCTTCCCGCTTCCTGAAAATAAGCCTCCAAACTTTCGGTAAGATCAAGATGAACAACAAAACGCACATCCGGTTTATCAATTCCCATCCCAAATGCATTGGTTGCGCATATTACCTGTGTTTTATTATTGATCCAATCTGATTGTATTGTTTGTCTGTCATCATACTTTAAACCCGCATGATAGGCCTTAGCTGAAATTTTTTGCTCACTGAGAATTTTAGAGATCTCTTCTGTTTTTCTGCGATTGCGAACATAAACAATACCTGAACCTCCAATATTGTGTATCATTTTGATCAATCGTTGTACCTTATTATCCTCTTTTTGTACAACATATCGTAAGTTACTTCGTAAAAACGATTGACGAAAAACATTCAACTCCCTGAATTCCAATTTTTGTTGAATATCAATTACCACTTCTTTTGTTGCACTGGCTGTTACCGCAATAATTGGCACTTTATCAAAATAGCTCCTCACTTCAGCTATCTTCATGTAACTCGGTCTGAAATCATAACCCCATTGCGAGATACAGTGTGCTTCGTCAACAGCAATTAAAGTTATTGGCAAATGACTCAACTGCATTCGAAAATCTTCATTCTGCAAACGTTCAGGAGAAATGTAAAGAAATTGCACATGGCCCAAAGAAGCATTATTCAATGAAATTTGAATTTGCTTGTAATTCATAGCGGCAGTTATTGCAACTGCCGAAATACCTCGCTTCTTTAAATTGCTTACTTGATCGTTCATCAAAGCAACCAAAGGCGAAACAACCAAAGTTGTACCACCCAAAGCTAAACCCGGAATTTGAAAACAAATTGATTTACCACCACCGGTTGGCAATAATGCCAATGTATCTCGGCCCTGCAAAACAGCTAGAATGATCTCTTCCTGTAGTGGACGAAACTGATCGTAACCCCAATATTTTTTTAAGATGCTATAAATATGTGCCTTCTTCGTTTCTATGGATATAAAAATAAAAAAACTCAGGGGATTCCTGAGCTTTTTTATTTTTTTAATTTATCACTGTCCAAAGATGGCAACATCATCAATTTCCCAGGTTGAGCCGGATGTGTTGGTGCCTGTGTATTTAAATGCAATTCGCGTATTGGCAGATTTATAAGCGCTTAATGATACATTTCCGCTTTTTACCCAATTCCAGCTTCCTCCGCTTAATGCCGGACTTAAAGCTGTCCATGTAGCTGCATTTGGATCACCTGAAGAATAATTTGTTGAAACTAATACTTGTAATGCCGGTCCCGAATAATTGTAGGCTGATTTAAAAACCAAGCGCGGACTAGCTTCAGAATTCAAATTCATTGATGGAGAGATCAACCAAGTTTCGCAGGCAACATTTGATCCGAAATAATTACTGATCTGAATATAATTCTTACCACTGAACGACCCACCTTTCCAATTCACATTTCCGGTAACATTATAATTAAGCCAACCACCATCAAAAACATTTGATCCATTAAAGGTACTTAACAATAATGGGCAACCACCCGAAGCCAATTTAACTTCTTTAAAATCACGAATGGTTAATTGCACATCATTATTGTATTGCCCAACAATAACAGTCATTGTTCCTTTACCACAAGGTGTTTTATTCCCTGCAAAATTGGCATAACCCGAAGAACGTACAATAACCTCTTGCTCATTTGCATTAATTAATATATGATCTACACTGTTCTTTCCAACCGCATCAGCATAAAACTGGTCTTTACTTCCAAGATCAAATTCAACTGAATCTAATACAACCAAACGCGATTGAAATGGTGTGTGACCATTGCCATTCATTAACAACAACTGATTGAATGTAACTTTCACTGGTGTTACAGGATTTCCAGAGTTTACCTTCACAACACTTTTTTCAATATCCACAGAATCTAATTGAACCATATCTCCGTAATCATCCAAGGTAATGCCATTCAAATTAATACGGATCTTGTCGCCCACATACAAGCCACCGGCATTCAATAATTTCACTTGCAAAGCACCTGTTGCATCTTGCACAAAAGCTGTCTTGTAAATATTACCACTTGTTTCATCGGCAGTTACAATACACTCCAAATTCACATCATTCTCAAACTTGAATAATTTGGTTGGTTTAGGGCTCGCCGTTACATAATACGCCTTATACTTTTTAAATATCGAATCAATGGTAATATAACCACTTACTGCAGGTGGTGATTTAACCGGCGGTTCATCAAATTTCTTTTTGCATGAACTCAATATTATTGACCCTAATATGGTGATGAATACTAAATATCTCATTTTGATCTCTTTTAAATTAATTTTCTCTAACCAACACATCATCTACTTCATAAGTTGTTGAACCGGAAGTTGTGCTTTTGTATTTAAATGCAATTCGTAAATTATTTTGCTTGAAACTATTCAATGAAACTACTCCTGAGGCGGTCCATAAATAACTACCCGGGTTGTTTGGCGATAAGGCAAATCCTGTTAATTGTGTCCATGTAGCTGTACCCGGTAAACCGCTAGTATAATTGGATGATACCCATACCTCCAAAAGATCGCCACTAAATTTAGCAGCTGTTCTAAACGTTAATATTGGATTAGATGCAGCACTTAAATTTAAAGCAGGTGATATTAACCAACTTTCTGAATTTTGATTTGCAGAGGAAACGAAACCAGAGATCTTAGCGAACTTATCGGTACCAAAAGAACTGGCTGTCCAGTTTACTAACGAATTTGTTACTGCTACTTGCAACCAACCGCCACTGGTTAAACTATTATCTTCAAAGTCTTTCTTAATATAAACCTTACAACCCGCACCTTTCATATTCACTTCATTTGGGTGACGGATAGCCATTTGATTTGTACCCTGATAAGCAGTAGCAATACCTATAATTGATCCGCTTTTTGAAGGTGTGCGCTGTTGTGCAAACTTAGCGTAGTTACTGGTACGTACAATTAACTGACTGCCATCACAATCTTTTATGGTTCTGTTGATAGACATTTGTGCGATTGGATCAGCCCAAATTTGATTCGTGTCAACCGGAATAAATCCGGCATTATTGATCTGAATAAGATCACATAAATACGTTGCGCTTGATGAGTTCAATTGTGCGATGGTAATTTGACGTGGTTGGGGATTAGCACCACTTGCAAATTTTACGATGTACTTTTCATGATCAAGCGAATCGATCTCTAACATGTCTGTTGTTTCGTTCATATTCACATCTAATCCTTTTAAATTAACACGAATAGAATCACCAACAAAATAACTCGAACTAAAGGTCAGATCAAGATGAATACCACCGGTATTATAACGATCACGAACATAAAGCTCCTTGTAAAAATTACCACTTACTTCATCGGCTACAACAACGCCAATAAAATAAACATCACTTGTAAAGCGTTTTGCGCAGTTATTGGTACAAGTAGCGATAGCGCGTAACTCAGCGGCAGAATACACTTTATGACCAAGGATATTTGCCACTGTAGGTTGGTCGGCTTCCTTTTTACATGCATTAAATGTAAAACCTAAAACCAATAAGATTGTATAAAGAATGATCTTTTTCATCATATTAAAAATTAAAATTTAAAATGGCCATATAAGTAGCGCCGGTCATATAATAGTACTTATTATCAAATTTACTTACGTTTGAATAATCCCAACGTAATTGTTCAAATCCACTTGTTTTTATTGTTTGGTTATTCAATAAATTATTAACGCTTAAGTTAATGTTCAAGAAATATTTTTTCATGATGCGGAATGATTTTCCGCCATTGATATTTAAAGTATAATAAGAAGGTAATTTTTCCTGACTAGTGATCTCTTTCACTTGAGGATCAGTTTCAACATATTTAGAGATTGCCTCTGCCGTTCTTCTATCCGGATTTGGCTCTAAATAGATCTCATCAAAGTAATTGAATGTGATCCCGGCAAACCAGAATTTTTTGCCATTATAACGATAACCAATACCCGAAACCAATTGCGGACCGCTACCTACGTGGTAATTATCCAAATAAACTACTCTATCTGTAAACAAACTTTTATTGTTATTATCTTGCCACGATTGCGCAACCGGACGATCTTTATACAAGAACTGACCGTAACCTAAAGCAGCTTGAATGGTGTGTGCAGCCAAAAAAACCTTTTCTACTCCCAATTCAATACCTTGGTGCGTTTGATGCACATCTGTCATGATGTAATTTACATTATTATTAAATTCATCGCTCCAAAAAGTACGCAACCATGTTTGATCTTGAATAAGCGTATTATAATAAGTTGCTCTGAATTTAAAATTTGGAAACTTTGCCATGTAGTTAATATCGCCCGATAAAACCTTTTCGTTTTGAATTCCCTGAACAATGTCATTTCTTACGCGGGGCGAAAGAAATAAATTATTTGCTTCAGGCGTACGTGTTAAATAACTACCATTTGCAGTAATAAAGTTTCGACCATTGATCTTGTAAGTAGCGCCACCTTTTATGCCATAATTGAAAAAATTCAATTTTTCGCTATTGCCTTTACTGGTGGTAGGAAACTTTCCATTAGCAATAAAACCTTCGCGCCATATTTGGTTCTCAGAGGCGGAAACCGATGCATAAACATCCATTTTACTGAACGAATATTCTACCTGACCCCAAACTTCAGCTCTATTGATATTCATAGAATAATCGTAGCCAAATTTATCACCTTCATAAATTCGTTTGTTTGGATTATCAAGATCATTCTGCTGGAAGCTTTCATCAACTCCTAAATTTTCCGCAAACTGATCAACATCTAACCAAAATGTTGAACCTAACAGATCATTCAATTCTTTGTACTTTCTATTCTTATACATGTTGGCATTTAAACCTAAACTGATATATAACTCATTTACACGCTTGTTGTAAACTGTATTAAAACCAATATTTTTAAGATCTTCAATACGATCTTCTAAAATATAACGGGCACGTGTTTCGGTAGTATTTAAACCCTGACCTAATTTTGTTGGATCGGTATAAAGATTTGCTTGATTCATAGCGATCAATCGATCCCAATAAATTTGTTGTGTATTAGGCGCGTCGTTCATCCAGTTATTTTTGAGGATATCACCTTGCGCCGTATCACCTTGCATATAATAATAACTTGGTAAATAGCGGTAGTAATCCGGACGAGGATTTGGTGCATCGTTCCAGTTCAATGAAGAAAGAGATGACTTACCAAAATTATAAAACACGGATGTGGTTAATTGTTCGTCGGTATTGATCTTAAAAATATGCGACAACATCAGCATGGGGCGATTAACTTTACTTACCTGTGAGTTTCTTACTTTACCATTTTGATAACCCCAAAGCGAATTGTAATAATTACTTCCAGCCAGATCAAATGATTCTTGAGTTGCAGCACTGGCACGTCCTTGCTCAATTGGTGCTCCAAAACCCGTAAAGCTTAACATGTGTTTATCATTGATACGTTTATCAACCGACACATAAAATGCACTGGCATTAAAATAGGTACCAGGGATATAAACCTGATCACCATAGCGAGATGAAGCAGAAAGTGTTAATGCCCATCCATTTTGTGTCATACCTGTTGAATGCGTAACCATCATACGGTGCGCAAAAATTCGGTTTGCATTAGCGTAAGATACACGTGTACCTTTTCTAAACGAAGACGCTTTTGAATCGATATTTGTATATCCACCCGCACCCGAAAAACCTAAACGGCAAGCCACTAATCCAACCCGGTTCTCAACGTAACGCGTTACATCATTTAAACCGCCCCAATTGCTCCAGGCACTAAAACCGGTCTCTAAATTATTTACATTTACACCGTTGATCATTACCATTTGGTTCTCTGCCATATAACCACGCATGCGGTAACGCCCGGCACCAAACTGAAAACTGGCAAATTGCGTAAATACATCACGACTAGACATTAATAGTGATGAAACATCTTGTTGCTCCAAATCATTATCTACATCGCCACCAGAAGTACTGAAAATTGGAATATTAAATTTAGTAGATAAAGTATCTTTCTGATAATCCTTAACATGTGTAGAATCATCCTGAGCAACTAAAACACCACTTGAAAACAAAATGGTTATTGCTATAATTTTTTTGATCATTTTATACGTTTATTCTTTTTATTGAAATTCAATTTTGCATTTTTTTCGGAAGCGGCTTCGGTCTGATACAGAGAACCTGTAACATCCTCAAGGGTGATCACCTCCTGCAATGAACAGCCAAATATAGTTACATTTAACTCCTGCATTATTAACTAATTATTAACAAAACTTTACTCTTTACGTTATGTTTTGGCATCTAATTTGGTTTAGCATTAAGTTGATATGCGTTTAACATTGAACTCATATTTAATTACTAATTTTAGCCGATCTAATTATTATGAAATTAAAATTTTACATCCTCTTCGCATTAACTACGCTAACATTATTAGCCAATGCGCAGAAGCTTCAAAAAGATAAGAACTACTTTATTTCCGCCATTGGCTTTTGGAATGTTGAGAATTTATACGACACCATTAATGATGTTTGGAAGAACGATGAGGAATTTACACCAAGCGGTACTAATGCATGGACAGGAGACCGCTATAAAACCAAACTTGATCACTTAGCTAAGGTTATTAGTGAAATGGCAACTGATGTTACCCCTGATGGTTTGGCAATACTTGGCCTTTGTGAAATTGAAAACAAAAATGTAGTTGAAGATCTCGTAAAAACTGAAAAACTAAAAAAACGTAATTACAAAGTTGTTCATATCGAAGGACCGGATGCGCGTGGTGTTGACCCTTCATTTATTTATAATCCAAGTTATTTTCAATTAAAAAAAGCTGTTTCATACCATGTAACATTAGTAACCGATTCTGCACACAAAACGCGTGATATTTTAGTTGTTAGCGGAAGTTTTGCAGGAGAACCATTGTGTGTTTTAGTTAATCATTGGCCAAGCAGACGTGGCGGTGAATTGGCAAGCAGACCAAACCGAAATGCAGCAGCAAAAGTTGCCCGCCATATTGCAGATAGCATTACAAAAGCAGATCCAAACACAAAAATTGCGATAATGGGAGATCTGAATGACGACCCGGATAACGAATGTGTGAAAAAATATATTCGTACTTACGACGATATTAAAAATGCTAATTCAGAAGAGTTCTTTAATCCGATGGAAAAATTACACAATGACGGTATAGGAACATTGGCATGGCGCGATAGTTGGAATTTATTTGATCAGATCATGTTGAATAAGCCATTTATTCCCGGTGATTTTGCAACCTGGAATTACTATACAGTTAGGGTATTTAACAAGCCATACTTAAAAAGCGATCAGGGCAATTTCAAGGGCTACCCATTCAGAACCTACAGTGGCGGATCATACACAGCCGGCTACAGCGACCATTTTCCGGTATACGTTGTAATTGCCAAGGAAAACAAAAAGTAAACATTTCCTGTTCTTTTTCTTGCCTAAGAAGGTGTTTCATTTAACGAATGAATTTATTATATTTGTTTGGAACCACCATTTGAAAACACGTATTTTCATACTCTCTATTATTCTTTGCGTTAAATTAAGCGCGCAGGATATACATTTTTCACAATTCAGTGGATCGTTATTGAATTTAAACCCTGCACTTACAGGTTTTTTTAATGGCGATTACCGTGTAAATGCCATTTACCGTAGCCAATGGTTAAGTGTACCTGTTCCCTACTCAACTATTAGCATGAGTGGCGAAACACGCATCAGACCAAGTTCAAACACAAAAGATATGGTTGGCGTTGGATTGCTTTTTAATAACGATAAAGCAGGCGATACGCGATACGGCACAACGCAAATGTATTTAAGCGGAACATACATTCACCCTTTAAAAGCCGATAGCAGCCTACTCATTTCTGCCGGTTTAAATGTTGGGTTTTGTTCGGTGGGCTTTGATTATGAGCGTATGACCTTCGATAACCAATACGATGGATTGAATTACAATAAATCATCAGCAACAGGAGAAAATTTCAACTGGACCCGTTACAACTTTGGCGATATTAATTTTGGGGCAGCAGCACAGTATATTCTTAATCGAAAACAACGTTTTATTTTAGGAACTAGTTTACATCATTTAACCACGCCGGTAATTACCTATCAAGGAAATGATCAAAGTGCCTTGGATCTGAAATCAAGCACCTATTTACTTTTCTCTACACCAATTAATCTTAAAACGGATGTTGTAACGGAATTACTTTATAACCGCCAGGGAAAATATAATGAATTGATTCCGCATGCTTCATTAAAATACTATTTGAATAAAGACGCGAATCAATCCATTATGGCCGGAATGAGTTTTCGTGCTAAGGATGCATTCATTTTAAGAGGTGGCTACACTTATAAAGATCTTCAGGCCGGTATTGCATATGACATTAATACCAGCAAATTCACCGCAGCTACCAACCGCAGAGGTGCCTTTGAAATTTATGTGATACACATTTTCTACAAAAAATACCAAACGATCATCAAAAAGAAACCTTGTCCGGTTTTTATGTAATATGAATTCAACTTCCCTTACAAAATATATTTGTATATTCTTTCTTTTGATCGCCACTATTGGTTACTCGCAAAGCAATAAAACCATAAAGATTCAGGCAGAGAATGCCATGAATGAAAAAGATTGGTACAGCGCAGCAGTGCTTTATGGTAAGCTGGTAGGAAGAGACAGTTCGAACGTAACGGTAAATTACAATTACGCGGAGGCAAGTCGCTTAAACTTTGATCTGGATATTGCCAGTTACTGGTACAACAAAGTGATTGCGGTTGATAATGGTAAAAAGTTTCCACTATGTTTTTATTGGAAGGCGCAAATTTTGCAGTACAAAGGCAATTATAAAGAGGCGAAAAAATGGTACTCTAAATTCTCAAAATCAAGAAAAGCAAAAAGCGCCAAGTACGCCTACTATACTACAAAAGCTGCTTTGCAAGCGGAAGCCTGCGACATGGCTCAGGTATTGATCACTAATCCTGTTTCGTATAAGATCATTCATTTAGACACAGCGGTTAACAGCAAGGTGAGTGAATATGCCGCTTTTGAAAAAGATAGCACGCTGTATTTTTCATCGTTACGTACGAAGCCAAAAAAATATGCCGATGAAGAGGAAGTTGTTCCAATGAATAAAGTTTATTCAACCGATACTAAAATGGGCAAATGGCAAAAAGTAAAAACCCTTGACACCAACATTAATGCCACCTATTTACACAATGCCAATATTTGTTTTAGTGATGACTATAAACAAATGATCATTTCGCGTTGCAAGAATAAAAACGCAACAGAATATACCTGTGAATTATACGAAAGCAAACTGGTAAATAATAAATGGCAAGCCATGACCAAATTAGGTGAGCCTATTAACTTAAAAGGCTACAGCGCTTCACAACCAAATTACGGTAAGATAAATGACAGTACGTTTTTATTTTTTGCCAGCACAAGACCGGGCGGCGAAGGTGGTTATGATATTTGGTATGCATACAAAAAAGCAGATGGCTCATTTGATAAACCCATAAATGCCGGCAAAAAAGTAAATACACCTGATGATGATATTACACCTTGGTACATAAACGACCAAAAACAACTTTACTTTAGCAGCACCTATCACAAAGGCTTAGGTGGTTTTGATATCTTTAGAAGTGAATTAAAGAACAGAAGCTTTAATGATGCTGTAAATGCCGGATATCCTATCAACAGCAGCTATAACGATATTTATTATTCGGTTAATAAAGAAGGGGCATTTGCCTATTTATCAAGCAATAGAATTGGCTCTTACTTTGAACATAAATTAAATTGCTGCAACGATATTTACCGCTATCAATTGGAACCAAAAGAAAAACCGCAACCACCAATTGATACCGTAAAATTATTAACCGGGCAAATGAAAGTTTTGGTGCCGCTAACATTGTATTTTCATAACGACGAACCGGATGCTAAAACCAAAGCCATCACTACAAAAAAGAACTATCAAAAAACATATGACGATTATATTGTTTTAAAACCGGAATATTTAAGAGAATACAGTTCCAACCTTGAAAAAGAAAAAGTAGAAGATGCAATAGAAAAAGTAGAAGATTTTTTTGCTGACAGTGTTGATGTTGGAATGAATGACCTGACAAAATTTGCAGCTTTATTAGAGCAGGTATTAGCTAAAAATGAAAAGGTAAAAATAACCATGAAAGGATATTGCAGTCCGCTTGCCAGCACTGATTATAATGTGAATTTAGCAAAACGACGCATCAGCAGTTTACGCAATTACTTTTACGAATATAAAGGTGGCATGTTTGTGAAATACATAGATAATAAGAACGAATCAGAAGGTAAAATAACATTTGAAGATGTAGAGATAGGTGAACTACCGGTAAGTAAAGTAAGCGACGACCTGAAGGACAAAAAGAATTCGGTTTACAGCCCTTATGCAGCCCGCGAACGAAAGATCCAAATTATTGCAGTAAGCTTTGGCGAATAATTAGTTCGTTGTTTTTTCAGCAGATTTATTTTTAATGAATCTGTATTGCACACCAAAACTTAAACCCCAGGCAGCAGATAATTTCAAATAATTATAAGTTGTATTCTTATTAAAATCGGCATTATTTGTTGTTACATTCGAATACTTCATAAATGGTGTGCTTAACTTAAAATTAATGCCAAAGGCACCAAAATAAATGCGTGGATTTAAATAGGCAGAAAAATACATTCCCTTGCCGGTTAAAATGGTATTATCCTTATCAAAGGTTTTGTATTTAAAGCTTGAATAACCAATATCTGAACCAATTACCAGATCAAACTTTTTAGTTGTAACGGGGTGGAAATTCAACATCACTAAAAAAACATTTGCACGTGTGTCGGGCTTTTTACCGCTGGCACTATCTGTTTCAGAAAAGAACTTATGTGTATTAAATGAAACGCCAACGCCTAACATTTTATGCAAACCATACTCGGCACCAAATCCAAAATAACTATTAGCAGCCTTATCTGTATAAACTGTATCTCTGCTTCTGTTACCCAAATTCTGACTAACGCTACTATAAATATTATATACTTCAATACCGGTTCTTAATTCGGTTACCAAAGCGCCTTTGTAAAACGATTGTGCATTCATTTCAAATGACACAAATGCAGCTATAAAAACAAGTATCAGTTTTTTCATAATTAATAGTTTATCCGTATTTGACTTCAAAAAAAGAAGAAGGTTTAATGTTATTTAGCAATAACTTTAAATTCCGTTCTTCTGTTCTTTGCTTTATTCTCAGGGGAATCATTTGGCACCTTTGGACGGGTTTCGGCATAACCTCTAAAACTCAACCTGTTCATTGGTATTTTCCCATTCGTAACCAGATAATCAAAAACAGATTTGGCACGATTGGTTGACAAGGTCATGTTAAATTTCTTATCACCGCTGTTATCCGTATGTCCGCCTAATTCAATTTTAAGTGTAGGGTTTTTTGTTAAAAAGGATATCAGTTTTTCAAGTTCGGCTTTACTTTCAGGCTTCAGATCCCATTTGTTCACATCAAAGAAAATATTTTTTAACTCAACGGTACTTCCGGTATCAATTGGTTGCAAAGGAATCTCTAACAAGTACGGCTTACTGAAATCAGCTTCTTTTCCTTTCAACGAAAAATTATCGCTGTAAAACAAAAAACCCGGCTTGTTCACATTTACCATGTAGTTCTTGTTTGCTGTTAGTGTCACAAAAAACTGACCATTGGCATCACTGAACGATTGTGTTACAGTTTGGGAATTATCCAGATCAACCAATTCAAAATTAGCCTCTAACGCTTCTTTGGTTTTGGCATTAAATATTTTTCCTTTTGTATACGTTATCTTTTCAGGTCTGATATCCTTAGGCATCTCAAATTGATACACGTCTAATCCGCCAAATCCGCCTTCACGGTTACTTGCAAAATAGGCAATTGTACCATCGGGCCCAACTAACAAACTATTCTCATCCTTAACGGTATTAATTGGGTATCCTAAGTTAACAGCTGGCCCCCAATTACCATCAGGCTGACGTTTACTCATGAAAATATCTAAACTTCCAAAACCAACATGCCCTTCGCTACTGAAATATAATGTTTGATTATCGGGATGAATAAATACTGACTCTTCGCGCATTGGTGTGTTCACATTATCATTTAGCTTAACCGGAATACTAAATTTACCATCGTCGCCAATTACACTCATGTAAATATCCTGCTCCTTTAAATTACCGCGTGACATGATACCTCTGATGAAATATAAGGTTTTACCATCACTGCTAAAGCTTGGTTGCGTTTCCCAATTAGCGGTATTAATGGAAGGCCCTGCATTACGCGGACGACTCCATTTACCATTTATCTTTTGCGCATAAAAAATATCGCAGCTGCCGTATCCTTTTCTGTCCTGTGCACCATAATCACCAAACTCATCGCTGCATGATGCAAAGAACATGATATTACCATCGGCAGATAATGACGGAGCACCTTCGTTACCAAAGCTATTGATATTGGCTATTGGATATGCGGTTTGCCAGGTAGTTTGATTATTACTCACATAAAAATCCTCATTAAAAAAACCAGGTCTTTCTTTTATTGGTAAACCGCGTGTGAAAATAAATTGCTTGCCATCGGCCGTTATTGCCGGGAAATATTCATCATTTTCGCTATTAATACCCTGCCCTACATTAATAGGTTTAAAAGGCTTTGGGTTTTTAACACCTTCGGCTGCAAACGTAGCATTCTTTAAATAAAACAAAGCCTCGTCTTTTGTATTTGGGTTTATGCGTTCAAATTTAAGGAAGGTTTCAAAGTTTGTTTTTGATTCGGCATACTTTGCTTCCATAAATAGCACTAAAGCATAATCAAAGAAAATACGTGAGTAAAATTTGGGATTTATCTCAATTGCTCTTTTATAATGTAATTCGGCTTCCGCCAAATTTCCTTTCGCAGCCTGCATTTGCCCATATGCAACGTGTGCCTCAATAAAAAGATCGTCTTCCTTTATCGCCTTTGCTAATTCCTTTTCTGCTTCTCCATCTTTTCTTGCCTGATAAAGTTTTTGGCCTTCCTCGTAATATTTTATTGCCTTCTTGTTTTTTGTAGTGTATTCACCAGGCGCCAAAGGCTTTTGTGAAAAAGAAACAAAAGAAATAAATAAAAAACAAAGTATGAGATAATTTCTAAATGAAAACATGATCATGTTATTTGAATTTATAATCTAACCAACCGCTAAAAGTTACTTTTTCTTTATCGGTTAATTCAGGCTTAACATTAATGGTATTATATTCCTTTTGCTCAACCTTTCGTGCCTTAGCAGTTAGCAATACTTTCTTGTACTTGCCTTTTTTTCTTTTAGGGCGTAATACTTCAACTTTAACCACATCTCCATCTTTCACATTTTGAAAAAACTCACCAAATACAGCTTTAATATTCTCAATGGTTATTACCTTTCCATTTAAGCTTAAAATTTCATCGCCAACTTTGTATTTCATATCTCGCCCAAATGAATCCATATCACGTGTATCAACAATGATCAATCGCTGTGTTTCATCATTAAACCCAACATCAAATCCTCCAAGTGAAAAGTTCTGATGCGTTCTTTCCTTTTCATAGATCAACCCTACTTTATCAAACACATCTTTCATTGGTAAAGGCTCTTTTCCGCCAACATGCTTCCTTAAAAAAGCGCCGATCTCAGGGTAAGTCAGTTTCTCTATTTCATTAAAAAGATCTTCATCATTGAACGATTTGGTTTTGCCGTACTTCTTGGCAAGATCCTTCATTAAATTTTGTGTACCATACTCGCCATTGCTATAATATCTCAAGTATATATCTAAACACATACCAATTAAAGCACCTTTTTCGTAAACATTATTGTATTGCGGATGAATTTTTTCGGTGAGTACATGTTTACTCATGAATGTGAAACTCATGGTGTCATTATAACCATCAATACTTGTTTCGTATTTGCCGATCATTGTTTTTAAGAAAGCATCTACATCAATTAAACCAGCTTTTACCTGTGCATGATGAGCTGCATATTCTGTCATCCCTTCGTACAACCACAAATGTTCGCTCATTTTGGGATTGATGTAATCAAAATCACCAATTTCTTTCGCGTGAATATTCAGAGGCGTTACGATATGAAAAAATTCGTGGGCAGCAACATCTCTTACTTGTTGTTCCAAATAAATACTATCCATTTCGGGCATCACATAAAACGATGAATAGGAATGTTCCAATGCGCCATGCGCCCCCGATAAGGTTGGCTTATCAATAAAATAAAACAAGAATGCATATTTATCAACCGGTAATTCGCCTCCTAAATAATCGCGCTGGGCATACAACATTTCTTTAATGGTATTGGCAATATATTTTGAAGTAACTTTTTTATTTGGCGAATACGTTGCTACCAAAACTTTTGTGTTTGCAACATTTATGGTTGTAGTGTCAGGTAATGAGTACATGATGGGCGAATCAACCAGATCGTGATAATCAAAAACAGTGATCACGTCTTTATCACTTCCAATCTTTACATTGGTTAAACCTGTTGCCGGATAAAAACCTGCAGGTTTTGTAAACTCCATTACAAAATTACGATCAAGCATACCTTCGTAAAACCCAAAAAAGCCATGTGTGTTGATGCAAAAATTCTTTCCATTTTCAATGTTCGTTCCTGCAGGCTCAAATACGATCTTTTCCTTGATCTTTGTATCCCAGGTATCTTCAACTACGTAAGTGATCTTATCTACCTGATTAGCCGGTGTAAGCACATAAACATTTTCGTTTTGTTTTTCAACTTTGATCTTTGCGCCATTTATTCCTGTAGCTTTCACATCAGATACAAACCTTCCGAAGTTATATACCTCATAGGTTCCGGGAACCATAGCAGGAAAGCAAAACTTTACTGAGTTTTTATCTGTTTTGGGTGGCGTTAATTCCACCGCCACTTGATCATCATTGATCGTATTTAAATTAACCTTATACAGGTAATCATTTTGAGCAAATAAATTGCCAACTATTAAAAGAAGAGCAAAAATTACTTGATTATAGTGTGTGTTAAAATTCATGCGTTTACTTCAATATTAAAGAAAAATTTTTCCAGCGGTACTTGAACCAAAATACAACAAACACGGCTAAAAGTGAACAAAATGCCAAAACTAATTCGGCAGCGGCGTTTTCCGATCTTACAAAAAATATAGCATCTGTTTTTAATACCGAATTTTCAGATGTTATAGTTAAGGCTGAAATTAAATTGTTTGCCAAGTGAATACCATAGGCCAACTCTAAACCTTCATTTAATAAGGTTATTGCTCCTAGCACCAAGGCAAAAACAACATAGTATGTTAACATTAACCCGCTTCCGTAAGCACTTGTTTCGGGGTTTGACATGTGTGCCGTGCCAAATAAAAAAGAAGTGATGATCAAAGGAACAACGCCGTTCTTGAAGATCTGAGATAAGCCTTGTAGTAAATAACCTCTGAAAAAAACTTCCTCCGTTAATGTTTGAATTGGTAAAAAAACAATGCAAACCAAAAAGAGCAACATGAATTTTGGTAAATTAAACTGCAGCACCATGTCGTCAGAATTAGTAGAATACGAAACGATGACGGCAATTATAAGTAAGATGGCCCAAAGCGAAAATGCAAAAAAGAATTGCTTATACCGAAACTTCTCAAATGCTGTGATCAACGAGAGGAAACGCTTGCGATGAATTAATTTTACCGCCATGTATAATCCAATGAAAGCAGCCACAAACAAGCCAAATTGAATGATCAAAATAATGTTCTTATCAATACCCAAACGAACCGGATCAAAAACAATGTATTGGTTAGCCACCAGCTCGGCTTGGGTTACCCCCATTTTTAAAGCACGGCTTAACAAGGGCATGATCATTATCCCTCCGATAACCAAATAAGCTAACACAGTTAACGCTATTCCGAATAAATACATCCACAGCTTATTTCCGCCTTCAACCACCCCAATATTCAGGAAAAGGTTATTGAACGGCAAAACAGGTTTTACCTTGCTATTTTCTATTTCTTCCTGGCCTAAATTATCCATATATTTGCGAAGCATAAATATATCATTTTTATCATATAAAACCGTGCCAATCATGAAATACCTATTATCTTTTAGCATTATTTTAATTATGAGTTCATGCGGTGGAGATGCACTCATACCTGCAGGAACCGAAGAACAATTGGGTGAAAAACTATTCTTTGATCCTATTTTATCACGCGACAGCAGCATCAGTTGCGCCAGCTGTCACCGTCCGGAACACGCTTTTGCCGACGTAACACCAACCAGCAAAGGTGTATTTGGAAGAATGGGTGGCAGAAACACACCTTCTTGTATGAACATGACCAACCGTAACTTTTATTTTTGGGACGGAAGAGCCGAAACCTTGGAACAGCAGGCTTTAGGTCCTATTGAAAATCCGGTTGAAATGGATCTTCCATTAAGTATTGCGGTAAAACGTTTAATGCAAAATAATTACTATTATCAATCCTTTATGAGTGTATACGGTCGAAAACCCAGCCGTGAATTAATTGCATCCGCAATTGCAAACTACCAGCGTACACTTGAAACCAGCAATACCCCATTTGACCGCTATTTGCAGGGCAGAGATACAAATGCTTTAAGCGCCAGCGCAAAAAGAGGTTTAGAATTATTTAACGGAAAGGCCAATTGTTTTGATTGTCACTTTGGTGTAGATTTTACCGGTAACGACCAGTTTAGGAACATTGGTTTATTTAACGGAAAAGACCTAAACGATAAAGGAAGATATGATGTTACTAATAAAGAAAGCGACCTTGGTAAATTTAAAGTGCCGGGCTTACGTAATATTGCTTTAACCGGGCCATATATGCATAACGGTATGCACAAAACATTAAAAGAAGTGATCGATTATTATAACGAGCCTGATAAATTCGTGAATAACAGCATTAATCGCGATACCTTATTGAATAAGCCATTGGGACTAACAGATGAGGAGAAAAAAGACCTTGAGAATTTTTTATTGAGTTTGACCGACGATCGATTTATAACTCAAAAAGAAGTAGCTAAAAAAGAACATTAAATTTATTCGTTTTAAAATTAAAAGGAGAGGATCGATCGGTTTCTCTCCTTTTTTATTGGAATTCATATTGGAATTTTAGTTATTTTTCACTAAATTAGTTCGTATGAAAACACTATTACTCATCTTACTTTGTTTCTTTTTACAAGGGCAGGTTTATTCGCAAACCAAGCCAAAAACAACTGCAAAAAAAACAACGACCAGCACAAAAAAGAAAGCTGCTACTAAGGAGATAAATGTGTATGTATGTACCAGTGAAAAAGATAAGTATTACCACAAACGCAGCAGCTGTGGCGGATTAAACAAATGCTCAACAGAAATTAAGAACATTAAGAGTGCTGTAATGCTTGGTAAATACAAAAGAAAAAAATGCAACAGATGTTTTAGTATGTAACGTTTACCGTTTAATACTTCGCTAACTTTTCTTCGAACTTTAGATCGCGATTGGCCGCATGTATTTTCATGTTTATGATCACATCGGAACAACGTTTTAAACTTTCTGAACGTATATCGTCAATTAACTGATATATCTTCTGAGGTTCGCCTTCAATAACTGTTTCAAACGGACAAACCTTATAGGGCATGCCGCTTTTTTGTATCAACGCGATTGCCGCATCTATGATCTGGTATTTTTCATTGTCATTACCAAACGGCAATAGTTGAATAGCAACATTGATCTGCATAGAATTTATTTATAAGGTTAAAGCAGCTAATTTTTCGTTCATTGAATTAACTAAAGCAGTAAGCGGCTTTTCGGCCATTGTTTTGATAAAGGGGTTTAGATCACCTGATAGATCGATCTTGCAAATTCCTTCTTCATTTTCAGTACCACTAAAATTAACTTCCAAATTAAAATTGAATTTCCCCAAACCTTCGCTATTGAACAATATCTTTGAATAAGGGTGTTTTCCCGCAAGAACCACCTTCATTGGCGTGATCCCTTTAATATCAAAGGAACACGAATTCTCATCACAAGAAAAATTCTCTGCTTTGTCTTCAGGTAATATCGATTTGAAATTCTTAAAATCGGTTAAGAATTCAAATAGTTTTTTATTAGTAGATGATGCCTTTAGCTCTGAACTGGGAATAGAAAAAAATGCCATGATTACGAGTTGAGCATTTTATTTTTTCACTTCGGTTGATTGCATCCATGTATCCGGATTGCTGCGCCACTCAGTAAGACTTGCAACATCTTTTTCAGAAACATAACCTTTATCTAAAGCCACATTAATTAAGGTAGTATAATTTGTTAAGGTAACAACTTTGCAATCTGCCTTTTTAAAATTACTCTCTGCAACATCAAATCCGTAAGTAAAAATAGCTGCCATACCTTTTACGTTGCATCCTTTTTCACGCAATGCTTCAACCGCCTTTAAACTGCTTCCGCCGGTGCTAATAAGATCTTCGATCACAACCACACTTTGTCCTTTTTCAATATCACCTTCGATCATATTGGTTAAGCCATGTTTTTTTGCTTCACTGCGCACATAAACAAATGGCAATCCCATTTCCTGAGCAACCAAGGCACCTTGTGCGATACCACCTGTAGCTACACCTGCGATCACATCAGGCTTAGCAAAATCTTTATTAATGGCATTTACAAATTGCTGTCGGATATAGGTTCTAATGGCTGGATAAGATAAGGTTTTACGGTTATCGCAATATATAGGCGATTTCCATCCGCTAGCCCAAGTAAATGGATTTTCTGGTTGTAATTTAATTGCTTTAATTTGAAGTAAAAATTCAGCAACTTTATAAGAAGTTTCGTCAAAAGAAGTCATGGTGCAAAATTACAGGAATAGCGTAAACAATTGAAGTGAAATTATGAACAAACATATTTATTATAACAACAAATGTCTTCGAATTGGGGAAATTGTAACCGAAAACTCACATAATCAAGTTATTGTAAATTGGCGAGATCTTACTGAAAAAAAGTTAAAAGATATCTTAAAGCAATTCTTAAAAGAAACTGATACGAATGACCTATTTATTGTTTCAACTGAAATTTCAAAAACTTTCTCCGCCATAAAAAAAGAATTTTATTTTATTGAAGCTGCCGGTGGATTGATACAAAAAGATGATCAGTTTCTATTCATCAAACGTTTAGGTAAATGGGATCTTCCAAAAGGAAAATTAGATGATGATGAAACACCTGAATTGGCTGCTGTAAGAGAATGCGAAGAAGAATGTGCAGTTAAGGACCTGGTGATCAAAAAAGCCTTACCTAACACCTATCACATTTATGGTTTTAAAAATAGTTTTGCCTTAAAAGTTACGTATTGGTGCCACATGCAAACAAGCTATAACAAAACATTAAAGCCACAAACGGAAGAGCATATTGAGGAAGTAAAATGGATGAGTGAGGAGGAGATCAGATCGGTGGTTTTAGCGAACACCTACATCACCATTAGCGATCTTGTGAAAGATTTCTTTAAGATGTGATCATTCGGCAGCTTTCAAAGCAAAGGTAAATTTTGTACCTACGCCTACTTTACTTTCAACAGTAATAGATTTGTGATGCGCTTCCAAAATATGCTTTACAATTGCCAAGCCTAATCCGGTTCCTCCTTGTTCCCTGCTTCTGCCTTTATCTATCCGGTAAAAACGTTCGAACAAGCGTGGCAAATGCTTTTCTTCAATTCCTACACCATCGTCAGATACTTCAACGATCACATCTTCGTTATAAGGACTAATATGAATGGTAGTTTTTCCATTATCCAAGCCGTACTTCACACTATTGGTTATCAAATTAACTAAAACCTGTCTTATCCTGAATTTATCGGCTACAACATAAATAGGTTTGTCGTATTTTTTGGTCAATAGTAACGAGATATTTTTCTTAGATGCAATTAATTCCAATTGGCGATAAATATCTTTGATCAAAGCAGCCAGATCAAATTTTTCCATTTCAATATGCATATCACCACTTTCCAACTGTGTAATGGTTTCCAAGTCGTCAATAATATTGATCAATCGATCCACACTTCTTTCGGCGCGTTGCAAATAATCTACATTTATCTCCGGATCGTTTATACCTCCGTTAATAAGCGTATCAATATATCCCTGAATATTAAAGATGGGCGTTTTTAATTCATGCGAAACATTGCCTAAATATTCTTTACGGTAGCTATCCAAATTCTCAAACTGTGACTTTTCCTTTTCACGAATATCTATAAGCATATCCACACGGTCGTTCAACTGTGTAATACTATCAACCTCTTCCAATTGATTTTGTTTCAAAGGAAGTTCTTTACTTAAAAAAGTGGTACGTATTTTTTCGGAAAGCTTGTGAACCCGATCATTAATAATATTGTAATAATAAAAATACATCACCGCAAAACTCCCTAAGAACGATGTAAATAAACTGAGTAATATCAGGTCGATGTTGATCTTGTAGCTTCGTAAATACGAAATTAAAAATACGGCCAAGGTGATCAAACCAGCGTTGATCAGGCTAAGTACAATTATGGATGTTGCGTTATTTCGATTATCAACCACTTGTTAAAAATACGATTTTTATCAGTACATCACACTTCGTTTCAATTGTTTTTGTAATTTCGTTCTTACGATCAAACAACCCATGAAATCAGCAAAAACCTTTATCTTCATTTTAGTTTTATGTGTTGATATTTGCGCATCACAAAGCAACAAGGATACCAAATCATTAATTAACACGGCAAATGCTAAATTTAAAGCCGAAAATTATGAAGAAGCCTTAGAAGATTATCTTCAGCTTGTATCAGAGGATCCTAAAAATCAAAGTTTCAATTACAATCTTGGGGTTTGTTATTTAAACTCCAATATCAATAAAGCTAAAGCCATCCCTTATTTGGAAATTTTGGTGCGACAAGATAATTACAACCCGAAGGCAAATTTTTTATTGGGACGAGCATACCAATATGCCAACCGCTTTGATGATGCCATTAGCTCTTTTGAAAAATTTAAATCGAAAGCTAAAAAGGAGGATGAACTTTTAAATGAGGTGGAATTGGAAGTACAACATTGCATCAATGGCAAAGAACTTATTAAGTATCCATTAAATATCACCTTTCAAAACCTAGGACAGAACATCAATTCGGAATACGCAGATTACTATCCCTTTGTTACCGAAAATGAAGCTTACATGGTATTTAACAGCAAACGCCCAAAAGACAAGAATGAACTAAAGCTTGAGAATGGGCAATTCATGAACTCTATTTATATATCAAAAGTGATCAATGGCGATTATGCTGAAAGCAGCATCATTGGCGAACCCATTTGCAAGGGTAATTCGGGCGAGGAAGTGATTGGTATGAATGCGAAAGGCGATATATTGATCATTTACAAAAGTAATTTAAAAGGTACGGGTAAACTTTATTTTAGCAGAATGAACGCTAACGGATCGTTCAGTAAACTGGAATCGTTACCCGAAGAAGTAAACGGGACTGGCGAAGTGATCTCTGCTTGTATCAACAGCGATGCAACCACTATTTATTTTGCAAGCGTAAGAAAAGACGGATTAGGTGGTACCGATCTTTATTATTGCAACAAACTTCCTACCGGAAAATGGAGTCCTGCCAAAAACATGGGTCCAGACATTAACACGAAATACGATGAGGATTTTCCGAACCTTTCACCTGATGAAAAAACTTTTTTCTTTAGCAGTAAAGGTAGCAGCAGTATGGGCGGTTATGATATTTTCAAAGCAAATTTTGATAATGACACAAAAACCTTTAGCAAACCAATAAACATGGGTTATCCTATTAATACGTCTTACGACGATCTTAATTTCAGGATCTCAAAAAATGGCAGATACGGCTATGTTGCTTCATTGCGTGGTGGCGGAAATGGTGATTTTGATATTTACAGAGTAACCTTTAATGAAGTGGAGAATGATTATACCATTTTGATTGGCAACATTATTCCTAAGGATACAAGTATTAAAGTTGATTTCAGAAGCACCTTATTGACCGTTAACAACAATATCTCCAATGAAATTGTAGGGAATTACATACCTAACCCTGAGAACGGAAGATTCTTAATTATTTTACCTCCCGGAAAATACACACTCATTTGCGAAGCCCCAGATTTTAAAGAATACAAATTACCAATTCAAGTACTTGATAAATCGTCTTATCAAACAGAAGTGAATTTATATATCGAACTAAAAAAATAAGTTATGGTACATCATATCGCACAACAAAACTCCATTTTTTCAGAATTCTTATCTGAAATAAGAGACGTGAACATTCAAAAAGACAGTATGCGCTTTAGAAGAAATTTAGAACGCATGGGAGAGGTATTCGCTTACGAGATCAGCAAAACGCTTGAGTTTGAGATGAAAGACACGCAAACACCTCTTGGAATTGCTCAAAGTGCTAAGATCAAACACCAACCGGTAATTGCTACTATTTTACGTGCAGGTTTACCTTTGCATATTGGTATATTAAATTATTTCGATAAGGCAGAAAATGCGTTTATTGGCGCCTATCGCCGCCATCATAAAGATAATTCATTTGATGTGGCGTTGGAATATTTAGCTAGTCCGGATCTTACAAATAAAACATTGATCCTTTGCGATCCTATGCTGGCATCGGGTTCATCTTTACTATTAACTTATAATTCGTTAATAGCGCAAAGTAAACCAAAACACACACATATTGTATCGGCAGTTGCAAGTAAACAAGGTGTAAATCATTTGAAAGCTAACTTAAACCAAAACGATTGTACCATTTGGTGTGGCGCAATTGATGATGAATTAACAGCGCATTCATATATTGTTCCCGGATTAGGAGATGCCGGTGACCTTGCCTTTGGCGTAAAACTTTAATTCATGTTCAACAAACAACTTCTACCTTTCAGCACTACAGGCTCCTTAAACAAATTAGTGAGCGATTATCTTTTAAAGAAAAAAGAAGTTGTTCCTCTTTATACTAATTTCCCAAACAAGGAAGGATATGATGCAGCAATAAATGCGCAAGGAATTTACGCCAACCTTGATCGTAAATTATTGGTAAATAGCTTATCGCAACAAGCCATAACAGTTAACAACACAACTGACCAAACATTAAAGAACATTAATTTACTGCTTAACCAAAATACATTTACGGTTACTACCGGGCATCAATTATGTTTATTTACGGGACCAATGTATTTTATTTACAAGATACTTTCAGTAATTAACCAATGTGAATGGTTAAGTAAGCAATATCCCAATAAGCAATTTGTGCCGGTATATTGGATGGCAAGTGAGGATCACGATTTTGAAGAGATCGATCATGCATATGTATTTGGTAAAAAGATAACATGGAGTAGCACACAAACCGGCGCCGTTGGTGACTTTAAAACCGAAGGTATTGAAGCTGCAATTGAAGATCTAAAACAAATAATAGGCGAAAATGAAAACACAACAGAATTGTTGCAAGTTTTTAGCAAAGCCTATAATGAATTCAAGAACTTGAGTGAAGCTACGCGATACATTGTTAATGAGCTTTTTGGGAAATATGGCTTAGTGGTGGTAGATGGTAATAATGCCGAACTCAAACAAACGTTCCGATCTGTGATATTGAAAGATCTGAAAGAAAACTTACCGTTTAAAAAAGTTTCGGAAACGATCGACTATTTGCACAAACACAATTACACGGCACAGGTAAATCCGCGTGAGATCAACTGTTTTTACATGGAAGATCAAAAACGCAATCGCATTGAAAAACAAAATAACGAATACAAGGTTGTAAACACCAATCATGTTTTTTCAGAAAAGGAAATTGAACATATTGTTGATACAGATATAGTAAAGATCAGCTTGAATGTGGTTTTACGACCTTTATATCAGCAACATATTTTACCTAACATCGCTTATGTTGGCGGTCCGGGCGAATTACACTATTGGCTGCAATATAAAGCCATGTTTGATGAATTCAACATCCACTTCCCTATTTTACAACCGCGCCATTTTGTAATGTTATTGGATAAAGGTGTGCAACAAAAGATCACCAAACTTGAGCTAACAGCAGAGACCTTTTTTAAAAGTGAAAAAGAGATCATTGACACATTGGCCATCACAAAAGGTTCTGTATTGGAACTTAAAAAAGAAAAAGAAGAACTTCAGTTGTATTATGATGACCTTACAACGAAAGCAACATCAATTGATAAAACCTTAGAAAGTTCCGTTAAAGCCGAGGCGCAAAAAGCATTAAATGGTTTGGCAGCCATTGAAGCAAAACTGAACAAAGCCTTAAAACAACGATTAGAAACGGAGATCAATCAGATCAAAACCATTCGTACTAAATTATTTCCTGAAAACATTCCGCAAGAACGTTTTGATAATGTAAGTATGTACATTTCAAAATACGGAATGAAATTTATTGATGAGCTTAAAATAGCTTTGGGAGAAAACGAACTCAGCTACGTGATCCTGAAGGAGAACTAGATCTTTACGTATTTTTCAAAACTGTATTCGTATTTGTTCTTTTCATCAGGCAAATGGTCTTCTTGCCATTCCTTTTTAAATTTCTTTGGGTCAATTTCAGGAAAAAAAACATCGGCTACAAATTGATGTTTCACTAAGGTGCGATAAAGTTCATCAATGTGTTCCAATGATTGCTTGTATATTTCAGCTCCGCCAATTATAAAAACCTTCTCTTCATTTTTGCAAGCCATAATAGCTTCCTCAATATTGTAATAAACATCGGCGCCTTCTACCTTATAATCTGTATTTCGGGTAACGATGATATTTCGTCTGCCCGGCAACAATCTACCTATTGATTCGTACGTTTTTCTTCCCATGATAATTGGGCAACCCATGGTAGTTGTTTTAAAAAATTTAAGATCGGCCGGTAAATGCCACAATAATTGGTTATTTAAGCCGATGGCATTTTTAATATCGGTTGCAACAATTGCAGCTAAGATCATGATTGTTTGTTTGAGGAAATAAAGTTAGAAAAAATCTATTCTAACGCGATCATTTTGTTTTACCAACTTTTAATAATTGGCCAGACTTTAAAGCATTACTTTTTAGTGAATTCAATTCTTTAATTGTTTCCACATCTGTATTAAAACGTTTGGCTACGCTATAAATGGATTCACCCTTTTTTACCTTATGCCAAATAAATTCCGATTTTGCCTTTGATGCTACAATGCGCTCTGTAGGTGCGCTGGTGCTATCAGCATGCCCTAAAGATTCGCCCGATTTTTTATCGGAAGTGGCAACCAATTTAACCTGAGGATCAATTTTTTCCGGAACATAGATCACCAATTTTTTACCCGGACGTAAGCCTTTTTTTCCAATGTAGTTCCATGTTTTTAGGTCAGCCACTGAAACACCGTACTTTCTTGCAATGGTGCTTAACTTTTCGCCCGACTTAACGGTGTGGGTCTTTTTAACTTCTTTGTAAGTTGTAGGCACCATATCTTGCATGGTTTGCTGCGCCTGAATGGCCAAATAAATATCTTTTTCGTTGGTTAAGAACATACCAATCTTTGCTTTTGGCAAACACATGGCGTTTCCACCCGATGGAATTACATTTTTACGGTATTGCGGATTAAAATACTGTATCTCTTCAACAGAAATATCTAACGCCTGCGAAAGTTGATCAAACGACATCTGTTCTTTTACAACAACTGTATCCACCTCAAAATACGTTTTGCGAGGCACGGCAGGATACAAATTATGCTCGGCCCCATAGCTCATCACATAATTAGCTGCAATAAATGCAGGTACATATCCTTGCGTTTCGGTTGGTAAATATGGTCTGATCTCCCAATATGTTTTTTTACCACCACTACGGCGAATGGCCTTGCTAATTGTTCCCGGACCGGCATTGTAAGCTGCTAAAACCATTTGCCAATCGTTGAACATGGAATATAAACTCTTTAGATATTCGGCAGCAGCAACGGTTGCTTTATATGGGTCGCAACGCTCATCAATATAAGATGATACATTTAAACCATACATTTTACCGGTTGGATACATGAACTGCCATAAACCCATGGCGCCGGCGCGCGACTTAGCATAAGGAATAAGTGCACTTTCGATGACCGCCAAATGTTTTAATTCAAGAGGAATATTATATCTGTCGAACACCTCTTCAAACATTGGATAGTACAATTGGGCCACGCCCATCATTCGGCTAACACTTTCACGTTTGCGAACAGTATACAAATTAATGAACCCTTTTACATGTTCGTTATATACCAGATCAAACGGTGAATTCACATCTAATTTAGAAATACGCGATTGAAAGGTATAATCATCATAACGGGGTACGCTATCAGGAGTAAAATGGTATTTATTGGATTTAGGGATAACCGGCTTGCTAAAGGCCTTTTCGAACATCTTTTGGTTTGCCAAACTATCTAATAATGCCGCAATTGGATCATCTGCATTAATAGTTTGAGCCCCCATAACAGAAACTCCCAATATTAAAAACAGTGTAATTCGTATTTTAGCTAGTGAAACCATCTTATTACTGATCAAATGTGTTCTTCAATTGATTAAACGCTCTTTATTTAAATTAGTTACATATTTAGCGTTTTAATTTCAAACAATCAAGTCACAATATCTTAAAATTTGCGAATTGAGGGCATCAAAGCATTTTTTAATTTTTAACTTTGCAATGTGAAAAACAAGGAAGAAATAGAAATTGCCGAGAGTTACTACGAAAGACACCCTCTGATATTGATCATCTCATTAGCATTAACCGTTGCTTTAGTGGGCTCATGCCTGTATTTATTCATGTATCAGGATTTTTATATGCACGGTTGGGCGCTGATCTTAATACCGCCGGCACTTTACTCCAGTTTTCAAACGCTGGTATATATACTAAACCCCTACGCCTTGCTTTATAAGGATAAGATGGAAGTAAAAAAGAATTTATTCAGTAATAAATTTTGGTATTTCAATGATATTAAAAAGGTAAGTGAACCTAAAAACGGCTCATTTATTATTACTTATAATGATGGGGATGAGGAATTGTTAAAGCTAAAAGGTATCAAGCCATCGCACTTAAAAAAGTTGCGCGACGATCTGCATAAAAATGTATACGAAAGTTTAGTGAAACGCGATCAGCTGATGTGATCTTAGAAATCAAATTTGTAACCTACTCCTTTTACTGTTTTAAAGTGATCTTCACCGATCTTTTCGCGAAGTTTACGAATATGAACGTCAATAGTTCTGTCACCTACCACTACTTCATCGCCCCAAACCTGTTCCAAAATATATTCGCGGGTAAACACTTTACCAGGCTTACTGCTTAATAAAGCAAATAATTTAAATTCTTTTTTAGGTAAGTTGATCTCTTCCTCACCTTTGTAGATCATGTGCTTGTCTTTATCAATTCTAATATTACCAAACACCAAACTAGTTTCATCAGAAACACTGGTTTGCAAGCGGCGTAATAATGCTTTAACTCTACTTATAAATACACGCGGTTTAATTGGTTTTGTAATGTAATCATCAGCCCCAACTTCAAAACCTGCAATTTGTGTGTAATCTTCACTTCTTGCCGTCAAAAATGCGATCAATACATCTTTCAGATCTTTAACTTCGCGTATCTCTCTGCACGTTTCAATACCATCCATATCGGGCATCATCACATCTAAAATGATCAAATGCGGATGTTCTTTTTTTGCGATCTCAATGGCGTCTTTACCATTGTTTGCAAAATAAACAGTATATCCTTCTTTCTTTAAATTGTAACTTAAAAACTCAACAATATCCGGCTCATCGTCAACCAACAATATTTTATAATTCACAGTACTCATAGTATTTATTCGGTTACTAAGTTACTACCTATTTGGAGTGATAAAGTTAACAAATCATTAAATTAATTATAAAGGTAAGGATTAATAGTTAATGTTTTGGTAACATATAATTTAAGTGCAAATAATTTGAGGGTAGTTTCTTTGTGGCAAATTATTAAACATGAATAAGCACTTTTTACTTACAGTTTTTCTTATTTCGATAAAGCTCATATTTGCACAAAACGGCAAAGTATCGGGAACCATTTTAGATTCAAAAACAGGAGAAACCTTACCGGGTGCGATGGCTACTATTGAAGGGACAGGCAAAGGGGCCATTGCCGATTTTGATGGCAAATTTATTATAACCGGAATTACACCCGGAAAAGTTACTTTGATCGTTTCCTATATATCATACGACTCAAAAAAAATAACCGACATAGATGTTAAAGCAGGTGATGTAACTGAAGTGAATGTGCTTTTAAGTCCATCAACATCCAAAGAACTGCAAGAAGTTGAAGTTGTGGTTACTTTAAATAAAGAAAATAACACAGCTTTAGTATTACAGCAAAAAAACAATGCCAGTGTAAGCGATGGTATTAGTTCTGAAACCATTAAAAAAACACCCGATAGAAATACAAGTGATGTGATTAAACGCGTAAGCGGTGCAACTATTCAGGATAATAAATTTGCCATTATCAGAGGTATGAATGATCGCTATAACACGGCGTATTTGAATGGTGCGCCATTACCGAGCTCGGAGAGTGATAGAAAAGCGTTTTCATTTGATATTTTTCCGGCAAACCTGTTGGATAATATCGTGATCTTAAAAACAGCTACGCCTGATCTGCCGGGAGATTTTGCCGGTGGTGTTATTCAGATCAACACAAAAAGCATACCTGATAAAAACTATTACAATGTTTCATTAAGTGGTGGTTATAATACGCAAACAACCTTTAAAGAATTTAAAACCTACAAAGGTGGCAAAACCGATTGGTTAGGTATTGATGATGGTTCGCGTGCAATTCCGGGAGGCATTCCGGCAACGAAAGATTTTTCAGCGCTTAGTAACCTTGATAAAATTGAAGAAGCGAAAAAAGTGAATTACGATTGGGGCTTACAAAACAAAACGGCTATGCCAAATCTTAACTTCCAATATGCCATGGCCAATGTTGGGCAAATTTTTAAACGTGATGCCGGAAGTGTTTTTGCAATTACATATAACAACACTAATAGCACCTTATTTAATAACAGAAGAGAATTTGAAGAACAAGGTGACACTATTCAAAAGATAAAAGATTACCAGGATACTGTATACAACAACAATATTTTAGCCAGTGTAATGTGGAATTTATCTTATAAAATAACACCAAACAACCAAATTGGCTTTAAAAATCTATTGAGTGTAAATACAGATGATAAAGTAGTTGTACGAAAAGGTTTGTTTGACGGAACTGGCCCTATTTGGGAACGTTCAAATGTGAGATGGTTCACACAAAACCGCATTTATTCAGGGCAATTAACAGGCGAACATTTGATTGCTAAACCTAAGATCACCATAAAATGGGTTGGTGGATACAGTGATATTGTTCGTTCAATTCCTAACCTTCGAAAAATGGTTTATCAAAAATCATCATCATTTGAAAATGACAGTGTACCATTTGCTGCGCTTTTATTTGAAAACACAGTTTACCCGAACAGTGCCGGCTCAATGTTTTTTGCTAACAATAACGAAAATATTAAAAGTATTCGTTATGATATCAGCAAGCCATTTTCAATCCTATCATCAAAACATGAATTTAAGATCGGTGGGTTTCATCAGATCAGAGTTCGTGAGTTTACGTCACGTTTATTAGGTTTTACGCAGTATAAGAGAGGGTCGCAGGTTTTATTTAATTATGAACTAAGCTTATTACCTGAGAACGAAATTTTTGCAGCACAAAACATGGGTGTTGTTGATGGTCCTGGAAAATACGATGGTGGTTTTAAACTTTCGGAAGCAACAACCGAGCAAGATAGTTACGGTGCAGCATCTAAACTTCATGCAGGATACGCTATGCTCGATTCGCGTTTCTTTGAGAAACTTCGCTTCATTTACGGTGCCCGAATAGAATCTTACCATCAGGAATTAAGAACAAAAAGTCCATTGGGTGAACCTATAGTTAGAGATACAACAAACACAGATATCTTACCTTCCGTTAATGCTGTTTATTCATTAACAGATAAAATAAATATTCGTGCCGCATACTACCGCACAGTTTGCCGACCAGAATTCAGAGAATTGGCACCGTTCAATTTTTACGACTTCATTACCGATTTTTCTTTATCGGGTGAGCCAACGTTGGTTAGAAGTTTAATTAATAATTACGATGTGCGTTTTGAATGGTATCCTGGTGCCGGACAGATCATTTCTGCTTCAGGTTTTTACAAGCAAATTGAAAATCCGATTGAACAAGTTAGCAGCACGGCATCAGCGATCAGATCATTATTTTATGCCAATGCTAAAAGCGCCACTAATATAGGTGCTGAATTAGAATACCGATTTAAATTAAGTACTATCTTCAGAAACGATTCATCAAGCTTTTTAAATAGCACAACCTTTTTCTCTAACTTTGCCTACATTCAATCAAAAGTTGATATTACCGGTGCAGTTGTTGGTTCAGAATCGGATGTAAGACCCTTACAAGGTCAATCGCCATTCATTGTTAATGCCGGTTTGCAATATTTAAACAGTGATAATGGCTTTGGAGCGAGTATCTCATATAATGTTGTTGGAAGACGCATATTTATTGTAGGGTCAACAGATGAACCAACTTATTGGGAAAACCCAAGACACATTTTGGATCTGCAATTGGTAAAAACATTTAAAGAAAAACTTGAACTTAAATTAAATGTAAGAGATTTATTAGCCCAAAACCTGATCTTCTATCAGGATATCAATAAGAATGGGAAACTGGATAAAGGTTCTGAAGAGTCGAATAAAGGATTAACGCATGATGCAAAATATGACAACATTATGATCAATACGAATAATGCGCCTACCATTTCCTTCTCTATCTCCTATAGATTTTAATAATTAATACAATTCTATGTTAAGGCTGGGTTAATCCCGGCCTTTTTTATTAACGCTAAGTTAATATAAGAATAAACAACAGGTAATCATGTGTTAACGATTAGAGCAAACGATGCACCTAACTTTGCGGCATAATATTAAACAAGAAAAAATGAAAAAAATTTATTTATCAGCAATCGCGTTAGTAGCAAGTTCAATGCTTAGCGCGCAAGCATTTTGGACCGCAACATCTTACAAGGGAGCATTTCCTGTAACAGACAATACGCCTGCTACAAACTGGACAGACAGCTGGTGTAATTGGGATCCTGAGAATACAAACTACCCTGCAACAACAACAACCATTTCTGCTAACATTGCAACAAGTACTACTTTAAGTGGTGTTGTTCATTTAGTGAATAATGTTGCTGTAACAAACAACTCAACATTAACCATTTTACCTGGTACCATTATCAGAGGTGATAAGGCAACTAAAAGTTGTTTGATCATTACCAGAGGTTCAAAAATTATGGCTCAAGGTACTGCAACAGCACCTATTATCTTTACTTCAAACGAAACTGTTGCAAACGGTCGTGGTCCTGGCGATTGGGGTGGAATTGTAATTTTAGGTAATGGTGTAATTAATACAGCATGTACTTCTTGTACTGTTCAACCTTTTAAAGAGAATTATGTAGAAGGTTTTACAACTAACTTCCCTGAGATCCTTTATGGCGGAACAACTAACAACGAAAGTTCAGGTGTGTTCTCTTACGTTCGTATTGAATTTTCAGGTGTAGCTTTATCTGCTACTCCAAACTCAGAATTAAACGGTTTAACAATGGGTGGTGTTGGTCAAGGTACAAAAATTGACCACGTACAATGTTCATTTATTGGTGATGACGCGTTTGAGTGGTTTGGTGGAAATGTTGATGCCAAATATTTAGTTTCTTTCCGTTGCTTAGATGATGATTTTGATACTGATTTCGGATGGCAAGGTCGTGTACAATTTGGTTTAATTGTACGTGATAAAGACATTTCTGATGCTGCAGGTGATTCAAACGGTTTTGAATCAGATAACTTTAACCCTGGTATTGGTCGTTTACCTTTAACTCAAGGTGTTTTCTCAAACATTACTTCAATTGGTCCGAAAAGAGATGGTTCTGTTGCTTTACCTCCTACAGAGAAATTTGAAAGAGCTATTTTTGCTCGTAGAAATACAGCAATTTCAATTCACAATTCAATTTTTGTTGGATGGGAAAAAGGTTTAGAGATCAATGGTGCTACTACAGCTGATAACTATTTAAACTCTCCTGATACTGCTGATATGGAAAATTTGATCATTTCTGATGACGTTCCTCGTTCATTTACTGGTCAAACTTATTCAGTAATGCAAACTTATGCATCTGCAAGAAACATTGATACTACAAAAACTGCAGCACAGATCAACTTTGTGAATGGTTTCCCTACAGCTTTAGAAACTACTCCTGATTACCGTTTAAATGCTGCTTCTACTGCTTCTGCTGGTGCTTCATTTACAAATACAACTTTCTCGGGTGGTTTTACAAACTTAGCAAACACAACAAAAGAAAGTTTCACAACTATTAACTTGTATCCAAATCCGTCAAAGGGTTCATCAACTTTATACATCAACTCAAAAATTAATGGTGCAATTTCTGTTAATGTAATTGATATTAGCGGTAAAGTTGTATTAATACCTGCAATGGATCAAGAATTAAATATTGGTTCAAACTATGTTACAGTTGATACGCAATCATTATCAAATGGTATTTACTTTGTAACATTAACAACAGGTTTAAGTAAAGAAACCGTTAAATTAATTGTTAATCACTAATTAATTTTTCAATCTTAAAGAACGTCCGCTTACATTAGCGGACGTTTTTTATTTTATGACAGACAAGCGCACATTAAATGGAATTGATAAAATAAAAAATTCCATTGAATCAAAGGAATACACCATTGCTTTTAAGAACAGTAAAAGCATTATAGATAGTTTGGTGTTAAACTCACATTATTGGATCTTTAAAAGAAAGCCGGCCAAAAAACCTTTATATCCAACAAGGCAAATTGAAGGCTTGTTAAGGATGACCAAAACAAAGCCTGAAATTAAAAAGATCATCGAGAAAAAAACCTTTAAACAAACATTGAAGTGGTATACCAAATACCAAGATATGTTAAACAACCCTGAGTGCAAAACGGCTAAAAACCCATCTAAATTCGCCAAAAAAACTTTACACGTCATTCAGCTGCTTAACATGAGTGCTGTGAAGATCAAATCAAACTTTCGTAAATAATTGAAAGTATAATGTTTAATTAACATTGCATTAGCGTTCGCTTAAATCAGTTGAATGAACTTCGCCATAAATAAGCAAATTGGCGAATACACTAAATAATCCTATCCTTTTTTACGATACCAACTTGTCATCGGTTTACAAAACCATTGATCATCTTAAAAAAACATTTACCCAACTTACGGTTGTGAAAGATGAGGATCAATATTTTGATCTGCTGAATGCAAACCAATACGACCTTATTGTTATCAGTTTGGATGTTGAACCAATGGATGGTATAGTGGTAGCAAAGGAAACCTTATCGATTAAAGAAACTAACAAACCATTTATTATCATGTATTCATCCAAACAGGATGATTTTATAATTGAATTAGCATACAATAGTGGCGTAGACGCATTTGTGAACATTCAGTCTAATCCTACATTAATGGAATTGCTAATTAAAGCTTTGCTTAAGCGTGTAAAACAAAACAATGTTTTACCGGTCGTTTCTAATAATTGGTTCATTAACGAAGAAGAATATCTTGTAATTAAGAACAATAAAAAAATTGAATTACCTAAAAAGGAATTCCGAATATTAATGTTGCTTCACAACGATCAAAATAAATTTTTCAGTAAGGAAGAATTAGCGATCAATATTTGGAACGATGAAACAATTGCTAAAAAACGAACAATAGATGTTCACATTTATAACATCCGAAAAATTTTAGGAAAACGCATTATTCAGTCTCAAAAAGGAAAAGGCTATCGTTTAAATAAAAGTTTATTCATTTAAATAAGATCAAATAAACTTTTTACACCAATGTATTTATTGGAGGTGAAACCTTCGGCATAACTAACGCCAATTTGGCGCCCATGCACACGCATTTTGGCTTCTACACTATCCATAAAATCTTTACTGGAAATTGGTGTTTCAGGTTCTTTCGAATTTGGGTCGTAAAACTGCGATGAATATGCTAATATCGATTCACGTTTCTTTTGAATAAAATCTGTAACATCTATTACAAAATCAGGCTTAATAAAATGATCCTGTATGTAATGGTAAATGGCTTTTGGTCGCCAACACTGTTGCAACTCGCCATTAAGCTTTGTTTCAATTTTTACCAATCCCGAATAAAAACACGCGTCAGAAACTAACTGTGCACTTCTTCCATGATCAGGATGACGGTCAGAAACAGCATTACACAATACTATTTCAGGTTGGTGCAAACGTATCATTTCAATAATGACACGTTGCGAGGCTTCGTTATTCTCAAAAAATCCGTCCTTTAATTTCAATTGTTTTCTAAAGCTAACACCTAATACCTTAGCAGCTGCTTCCGCTTCTTTAGTTCGTAAAGCGGCATTACCTCTTGTTCCTAATTCTCCTAAAGATAGATCCAGGATCCCCACTTTTTTTCCTAAAGCAATATGCTTTAAAATTGTACCGCTACAAGATAATTCAACATCATCAGGATGTATGCCTATAGCAAGAATATCTATCTTCATTTTTTTGTGTTTTTTAAAAGGTCGTTTAGCTTATCGTTCAGTTTTGGTAAGCTTCTAAATAAAACATAACTTCTTCTGTAATCTCCTATACCAAAGGCTGGAGAGCCTTGAACAATTTCATTTTCTTTTTCGATGGTTTGTGCAATACCGCTTTGCGCTGCAATTTTAACACCATCGGCAATTCGTATATGTCCTACAATTCCAACCTGACCGCCGATCATGCAATTCTTACCAACCTTTGTTGATCCTGCAATGGCTGCTTGCCCTGCTATTACTGTATTTTCCCCTACTTCAACATTGTGCGCAATTTGAATCAAATTATCCAATTTCACGCCCCTTCTTATAATGGTTGAGCCCAATGTGGCTCTATCAATTGCAGTATTGGCACCAACTTCCACATTATCTTCCAATATCACATTACCAATTTGAGGAACCTTACTGTAATTATTTTCGCTATTCGGTGTAAAACCAAAACCATCACTACCAATAACAGCACCGGCATGAATGGTGCAATTTGATCCGATCTTAGTGCCGGCATAAATTTTAACGCCCGCATAGATCAATGTATTGTCGCCAATTACAGTATGATCGCCAATTACGGTATTCGGATAGATCTTTACATTATTGCCAATAACTACCTTATCGCCTAAATAAACAAAGGCACCAATGTAACAGCCCTCACCCATCTTTGCAGAGTTTGAAATATACGCAGGCTGTTCAATACCAACTTTATTGTTTTGCATTT
Organism: Sphingobacteriaceae bacterium; assembly: GCA_046345155.1. Lineage (GTDB taxonomy): Bacteria > Bacteroidota > Bacteroidia > B-17B0 > Aurantibacillaceae > Aurantibacillus. The sequence continues at coordinate 31,069 of JBKDKI010000063.1, read as the reverse complement.
GATCATATAATTCTAAAAGTTTTGCAAAACTCTCACGGGGATCATTCACACGAATAAGTGTACATGTTTCTTTTAATGGTTTTTCGGGCTTAAAGGTTTTATAAACAATAACAATACTTGCGTCGGTTGTATAAATATATTGCTCGTATTTTTCGTTACCCAAAAACGAAAGTGTTTTAGGTTTACCCTCTTCAATTTTTGACAGATTATTAACGGTAACATTTTCGTCACCATCAACTTCACCATTTAATAACGATGCTATTTGTTGCGCAGAAAATTCCATTTTATACGTTTATAGACTTCACTAAATTAATCAATACTTTTCTTTCCTCTTCCCAATTTAAAACTTTTTTAGCAAGTTTTGTATTTTCCTTCCAAGCCTTTATACTCGCTAAGTTCAAAGCATTATTGATGGCATCGGCTATATGTTTTGGATCATGCGATTCAATAAAAGCACCAATTTTATGTTTAATGATCAAGGCTTCAATTTCTTTTAAACGCGTTGCCAATATCGGAACCTCTGCATCAATATAATCAAAAACCTTATTTGGTAAACTTAACTGATAGTTCAAATTAGTTGGCTTATCTATGCTTAATCCCAGATCTGCATGAATGGTGTAGTTAATTAGATCTGCCTTTGGCAACTTCTTAATTAGTTTTACTCTATCACTTAAATTCAATTCATTCACTTTTTTCTCTAATATTGGCCACACGTCACCGGAGCCAATAATAAATAATACTACATCACTCAAAAAGGTCATTGCTTCAATTAACTCTTCAGCGCCTCTATCTATATTTATTCCTGCGCCTTGCAAAATGATCATTCGCTTATCTTCAGGAATACCTAAGTCTTTTTTTGTTTTGTGAGTGATGTTCTTAATTGATGGCGGAATATTTCTTACAACATTAAATTTGGTATGGTATTTAGTTTCAAAATACTGAGCTATACTTTCATTTACAGTCATAGCATAGTTAAGTTTCGGGATAACAAACGCTTCCAATCTCTGCCAAATACGTTTCTTGAATGGTGTTTTTTGCAGTTCGGGAACTTCGCAAAAAACTTCATGACTATCAAATATCAAAGGAATACCTTTTAGTTTGCTTACCAGATAATTTGGTAAAAGGGTATCCAGGTCGTTTGCAACCAAAAGATCGGCTTTTTTAACCAACAAGTTGAAGAACAACCTCACATTAAAGAACAAATAAAACAACACACCTTTATGAAACATTAAATTCATTCGTTTCGTTTTAAAACTCCACTTTGGCACATCAAGTGATGATGGCAATTTCCTTCCAATTAAAAGCACATCGTACCCCAAAAGTGTAAGCTCATCGCATGTTTTTTTTACCCGCACATCACTTACCAGATCATTGATAACACTAACTACAGCGCGTTTATTTGGAGTTGTAAACAAAAGATTTGTTGATATTGGAGTAAAGATAGAAAATTATAGCCGTAATAATTTTATATTTTTGATTGATGATCCATTTTGAAGAAAACAAGAACTTAAAACCCTATAACACCTTTGGCCTGGAGGTTTCGTCGCGTTATTTTACCGAGGTAAATAACGTAAATGAATTAAAATTATTGCTTCAGGAGCCCTTGTTTAAAGAAAACAAAAAACTGATCATTGGCGGTGGCAGCAACATTCTATTCACTCAAAACTTTGAAGGATTAGTTGTAAAGAATAACATCAAAGGAATTGAGATAGTTAATGAGCAAGGCGATCATGTGTTAGTTAAAGCCGGTGCCGGTGAGGTTTGGCATGAATTTGTACTTTATTGTATTGAACACGGTTTTTGCGGATTGGAAAACTTATCATTGATACCCGGTTGTGTTGGCGCAAGCCCAATGCAGAATATAGGCGCTTATGGTGTGGAGATAAAAGATGTGTTTCATGAACTAAAAGCAATGGAAATAGCAAACGGTAATTTAGTAACATTTGATAGATCACAATGCGAATTTGGATACAGAGAAAGCATATTTAAACACAAAGCCAAAGATAAATACATTATTACGGAGGTAACATTTAAACTTTCTAAAAAACCCAATTTAAGCACACATTACGGCGCTATTAACGACGAGTTAAAAAACATGGGAATAGCGGATCCGGGGATAAAAGATGTATCAAACGCAGTGATCGCCATAAGGCAAAGTAAGCTACCTAACCCGAAGGAAATGGGAAATGCAGGAAGTTTTTTCAAGAACCCTGAAGTTTCAAAAGAAAAATTCACAGAACTTAAAAACAAGTTTGAAAATTTGGTTGCGTACCCGCTTGAGAACGGTAATTATAAATTAGCAGCCGGCTGGTTAATTGAGCAAAGTGGTTTAAAAGGCTATGAAATGAATGGCGCCGGAGTGCATAATAAACAAGCATTGGTTCTAGTGAACAAAAACAACACCACCGGTAAAGATGTATACAAACTATCGGAACACGTATTAAATACCGTTAATGCTAAATTTGGTGTCATGCTCGAAAGAGAAGTTAATATTATTTGATTTACAAACCAAAACCTCCACAAACCAATGAGATTTTTGGTATTATATGAAGAGTTAGCCACTTATTTTTTAACCTGCCTTAATCATATGGCAGAAACTGAATCGTGTAAAATTTTACTTTACATGAAAAAAATAAATTCGGTTGCTCCATTTGATTTTAATAATGCTCATAAAAACATAACGATCAAAGAACGTGAAGGTTTTACGAACGAAGAGATACTGAATGATATTGAAAAGTTTAAACCAGATTTCACATACATCTCAGGCTGGATACACAAGCCATACATACAATATATCAGTAAACTTAAATTAAAAAATGTGATTATTGGTTTTGATAACCAATACACCGGTTCGTTAAAACAGCAAATTGGCGCCATTTATTTTAAACTTTTCTTAAAAAAACATTTTAAAGCTGCATTTGTGCCTGGCGACAGACAAGTAACTTTTGCCAAAAAGTTAGGGTTTACCGATCAACTCATTTCTAAAAACGTATACTGCTGCGATCAACCCTTGTATACTTCCTACTATCAAAAAACATCAAGCGCAAAACAAAACAACCTACCAAAACGCTTTTTGTTTGTTGGGCGATATGTAAAAGAAAAAGGAGTGGATATACTTTGGGAATCGTTCATTGAATTGCAAAACGAATCACCTAACGAATGGGAATTATGGTGTATTGGAAAGGGTGATCTGGAACCAGTTGTACATCCCAAAATAAAACACTTAGGATTTGTGCAACCAAATGATTTTTTACCCATTATAGAACAAACCGGTGTGTTTGTTTTACCAAGTAATTTTGAACCCTGGGGCGTTGTTTTACATGAATTTGCTTGCGCAGGCTATCCCATGATAAGCACCTATAGTGTTGGCGCAACCGAACAATTTTTAAAGGATGAGTTCAATGGTTATTTGATATCACCTCATAATAAAACAGACCTAAAAAACGCTTTAAAAAAAATAGTATCTTTAACTGATAATGCCCTTGTACAAATGAGCAGGAACAGTGTTGAATTATCTAAAAACATAACGCCTCAAATTTGGAAAGAAAGCATTTTAAAACTCGTTTATGCAACATAAAACCAAAATACTTATAACCGGTGGCGCAGGTAATATTGGAAGTGCACTTTTAAAAAAACTTTTACAGAATTCACAAAATTTTGTAGTTGTTGTTGATGATCTAAGCACCGGAAATCTATACAAATTACCCGATGCTCAAATTGACGAACTCAAATTTATTAAGGCAAATGTCAATAACCTGCATGAAATTGCACCGGTTTTCTATTCATTTAATTTCGACTATGTATTTCATTTAGCAGCGGTAGTTGGTGTTAATCGCACACAAGAAAATCCAATAAGCGTTTTAAATGACATTGATGGCATTAAAAACATTTTGAGTTTATCAAAGAACTCATCGGTGAAGCATGTTTATTACTCCTCATCATCTGAAGTATACGGCGAGCCTGTTGAGTTACCGCAAAATGAGCATCGCACACCTTTAAATTCACGCGTACCATATGCCGTTGTAAAAAATTTAGGTGAATGCTATTTCAGAAGTTATTACCAGGAATATAAATTACCTTACACCATCTTTCGTTTCTTTAATACCTATGGCCCTGGTCAGAGTACCGATTTTGTTGTAGCAAAGTTTTTAGCTTCAGCGTTAAAAGGTGAAGATATTACCCTATACGGTGATGGATCACAAACACGAACATTTACTTACATTGATGATAACATTGATGTGATCAATGCCATTTTCGAAAAAAACCTGGTTAACAATGATGTGATCAATCTGGGTAATGATGAATTAACCAGCGTAAAAGAGCTTGCAGAAATGATCATCCGGATCACCAATTCGAAATCAAAGATCGTTTATCTTCCTCCTTTAAAAGAAGGTGATATGACCCGCAGACAACCGGATAATACAAAAATGAAAGAGATCCTCAATAAAAAGTTGATCACCATTGAGGAAGGCATTAAAAAAATGATCGCTGATAAACAATTCTTACACTCCATTGGCTTGTGATCATATGTGTGGTATTAATGGGCTTATAACGCAGCAACACAGTAAAGAACAAAGCATTCAGATCGTTCAAAAAATGAATGATCTGCTAAAACACAGAGGTCCGGATAATGGCGGTGTATACCAACACAACAACATTACGCTTGGTCATCGTCGTTTATCTATCATAGATCTGAGTGATGCCGGCAACCAACCATTTTATTCGTACGACAAAAAACATGTAATTGTTTTTAACGGCGAAATTTATAACTACAAAGAACTAAAACTTGAATTACAACGCGCAGCAATAGGTAGCGGACATAAACCTTATTTCTTTCAAACATCATCTGACACTGAAGTAGTTTTAGCAGCATACATCAGATGGGGAAACGATTGTGTGAAATATTTAAATGGCATGTTTGCCTTTGCAATTCATGATCAGGAAAATAATAAATTATTTATTGCAAGAGATCGCATGGGGGTTAAGCCTTTGTATTACCATTATACTGAAAATCTTTTTGTTTTTTCAAGTGAGGTAAGAAGCATCATACATTCGGGCTTAAAATCATTTAAATTAAACAAGCACGCTTTAGCTGAATATGTGCAATATCAAACAGTATTTGCGCCAAACACAATTGTAAAAGGCATAAAGCAGCTTATGCCGGGGCACTACTTGGAATACATTAACAATAAGGCAAGTATAACCGAATATTGGTATCCGGAGCATTTTATTTCCAAAACAAATGAATTAAGCTATAAAGAAACCTGCGACAAAACATTTGAATTACTATGTGCCTCGGTGCAACGCCGATTAGTTGCAGATGTTCCATTCGGTGCATTCTTATCCGGTGGAATTGATTCAAGTATTGTTGTGGCTCTAATGTCAAAAGTATCTTCAGAAAAAGTTAAAACATTTCATGTTTCTTTTGATGAAAGTGAATTCTCTGAATCAACCTATGCTAAATTAATTGCTACAAAGTACAATACCGAACATCACGAAATAAAGCTCACGCCTACTCATTTCCTTTCCGAATTACCGGATGCTTTAAATGCCATGGATCATCCAAGTGGAGATGGCTCAAACACCTATATAGTTTCAAAAGCCACAAAAAATGCTGGAATTACCATGGCTTTAAGTGGCATTGGTGGCGATGAATTATTTGCAGGTTATGCCAATTTCACACGCCTGAAACAATTACAAAACAAATGGTGGTTAAAGGCTAGTCCGGGTTTTGCCTTAAAAGCCGGTGCCGCATTATACAAACTAAAAAACAGATCGATCAGTGGAAATAAGATCTCAGAAATATTACAATTGCCATCACACGATCTATCACACACTTATCCGCATAGCAGAAGCGTTTTTACCCAAGCTGAATTAAATAATTTGGTACAGCAAAACAATTCATTATTTCAAATACAAAAGATCATTTCTAACTTCAAATTCAATGATCAAAAAATATTAAGTGCCATTTCTTGTCTGGAATACAGAACCTATTTACAAAATGTGCTTTTGCGCGACACCGATCAAATGAGCATGGCTGTAGCCTTAGAAGTTCGAGAGCCGTTTTTGGATCATCCGCTCATTGAATTTGTTTTAAGCATAAAAGATGATCAAAAAAACCCGATCACTCCAAAAAAACTATTGGTTGATAGTGTTGGTGATCTTTTGCCAAACGAAATTGTTAACCGTCCTAAAATGGGTTTTACATTACCATGGCAACATTGGTTAAAGAACGAACTTAAAAGTTTTTGTGAAGCAAACATACAGCAACTTGACAGCAAACAGATTTTAAAACCAAATGCCGCCGGACTTTTATGGAACAGATTCTTAAAAAATGATCCGCTCATCACCTGGTCAAGAGTGTGGCATTTAATTGTTTTGAATTACTGGATAGACCATAACAAAATTGATTTAAATTGAGCAAGAAAAAACTAACGATATTAATTGATTGGTATTTGCCGGGGACAAAAGCAGGCGGACCGGTTAGATCTGTTTTTTCTTTGGTTCAATTATTAAAGGAAGAATTGGATATCTCTATTATCACAACCAATACCGACCTAGGCACCAATACAACATATAGAACCATCACACCAAACACATGGATCGAACAAGATGGTATAAAGGTGTTCTATTTCTCTCACGAAAATTTAAACAAACAAAACCTAAGCCAAGTGCTACTCGACACAAACAGTGATGTTATTTACCTGAATAGTTTTTGGAGTTATTGGTTTTCGATTTTCGTTATTCAATTAAAAAACAAGGGTGCTTTAAAATGCCCGGTAATACTGGCGCCAAGAGGCATGTTAGGAAAGGGGGCTTTAGGCATTAAACCTTTAAAAAAGAAATTATACTTAACACTTTCTAAATTGAAAGGATTTTATGATCATGTTTCGTTTCAGGCAACAAACCAACAGGAGCTAAATGATATAAAGGCCCAATTTAAAAATGCAAACGCAAAAATAATTGCCAATGTAAGTAATGCATCCCCTTTACATTTAAACAAATCAAAGCAAGAAAACGTTATTGATCTTTTCTTTTTATCACGAATTTCAAAAGTGAAGAATTTACATTTTGCATTGGAAGTGCTTTCAAAAGTTTCATCTTCTATCAAAGTAAACTACACTATTTATGGAAATATAGAAGATGCTGCTTATTGGGAACATTGCTCGCAACTAATCAGTAAATTACCTTCGCACATAAACATAATTTACAAGGGAGAATTAGCATTTGATACGATCCAGACAACGATTGCACAACATCATTTTTTATTTTTACCTACTTTAAATGAAAACTTTGGGCACTCGATAGTTGAAAGTTTAATGAGCGGATGTCCAGTTATTATAAGCGATCAAACACCTTGGAATGATGTAAAAGAGGCCGATGCCGGATTTGCCATACCGCTAAATGATCATCAAAAATTCATTGCTTTGATAGAACAACTTGCCGTAATAAATAATGAAACGTACAATAAAAAGGCAAACGCTGCAATATCTTACATAAGTAAAAAATTAAATATACCTTTGATAAAAGAAAACTACTTAAAGCTATTTCATGCCGAAAGCTAAAACAGATCTTTCGCAATTCAACAACAACTGGTACAACCCGGGTGCCGGCGTTATAAAACGCACGCTTTGGTATTTTGTGAATGCTTTTGTTTTAAAAGGCGCCATGCCATTTATGGGTATTAAAAGATCGCTTTTGCAATTGTTTGGTGCAAAGATCGGCAGCAACTTCACCATTAAACCACATGTTTCCATTAAATATCCTTGGAATTTAGAGATAGGCAACAATGTGTGGCTAGGTGAAAATGTATGGATAGATAATTTAGGTAAAGTTAAGATCGGAAATAACGTTTGTATATCTCAGGGCGCCTTAATTTTAAGCGGCAACCATAATTACGCCAAATCTAAATTTGATCTGATCGTAAAAGATATTATTATAGAAGACGGTGCCTGGATAGGTGCTAAATCTACTGTTTCTCAAGGCGTTACAATCGGCTCTCATGCTGTTTTAAGTGTTAATTCGGTTGCAAGTACCAACCTGGAGGCTTATGCCATTTATCGTGGAAACCCTGCCGTAAAAGTAAAAGACAGAGTTATTGAAGAATAGTTAAAGAAATTTGGCGATTTTTTTACAAAAATGTTACTTTTGTACCCATCGACAACACAGGAAAAATAGTCATCACCAAAACAGAACAAACTCCTCAGGCCATTTTTGACTTAAAAAACGGCACCTTGGAGTTGGACGGGAAAATTGTTGCCGAAAATCCTCTAGACTTTTTTGATCGTTTGAACAGATGGATAGAAGAATATGTAGCTTCTAACAATTCAAATAAATTGGTTGTTAATCTTCGTTTAGACTATTTCAACACTGTGGCTTCAAAAATGCTTTCGAAATTTTTCATCAAGTTGATCGCTCAAAATGCACAGATCAATTGGTTTTATGAAAAAGATGATGAAGAAATTAAAGAAGCAGGTGAAGATTACAAGATCATGCTTAACTACGAGATCAACATTGTTGAGAAAGCTTAATTTTTTCGGTATAATTTCCTGATCATTTCCTCATCCTTACGGTATACATCAATAAAAAACCTTAGGTTTTTGTTACTATCTGTTTGCGCCGTGTAATACCGCACATATAGCGGCAAGGGTTTTCTCAAATTTATTTTTTGTTGCTCGGGTCTTGCCAAATAAGCATCCAACGTGTCGTAAGGTAATTTCAAAGTATCTTCTCTAATTAAAAAACGTGCCAATTCATAATATTTATCTAACCGAATACAACCATGGCTTTGGTACCTGTAAAATGTTTTAAAGTAGCGCTTGCTGTTTGTATCATGTAAATAAACGCCATATTTATTATTGAAATTGAATTTACACACCCCTAAACTATTATCATCGCCAATACGCTGTCTGAAACGGATCGGTAAATAATCCTTATTGTATTTACTCCAGCGCAGTTTTCCAATGTTAGTTACTACCTGCCCGTTTGCACCAATTACTTCAAAATTCTTTTTTCGTAGATAATTTGTATCGCGCTGCACCATTGGTAAAATTTCTTTCCATGCAATGGTGAAAGGCACATTCCAATACGGGTAAATGGTTATGTAATTGATCTTACTTTGTAAAAGCGGCGTTGGTGTTTCCGGTTTTCCTACCACCACATTGCTCAGCAACACCAATGTATCTATCTTCTTTTTCTTATACCATTCAAACACGCGCATATTGGCTGATGGGATATTTACGATCGCATATTTTTCAGGATATTTTTTTGGTTCCCAGCGCCAGCGTTCCAGTGCCATTTCCATTTGTCGGATCGTTTGTTCTTTACTTAATTGCAGGGCCTGTTTGGTGTATTTTCCGAGTTTACCATCAGGATCCAAATTCATTCGTTTTTGAAAACTCTTTAATGCCTTAGCTAATTTTAAACTATCATTCACTTTTAAGGAATCGTTATAATCACCTGTTATGAGCAACCTCTCCTTTAATTGTTGCTTTAAAACCATTGACGTATCTTTTAAACTATAAACTGCTACCGAATCCCAATTTATTGTTTCATTAGTTTTGATGTAGTTCAAAAAAGCAAATTTCAAAAACTTATACCCTTCGTGTTTTGGCTCCAAGGAGTCGAATGCCTTACGAACACAATTACTATCAATACCGTATTTTAAAATGGTAAGCCAATTGGTATCAAGTTTTGATGGTTTCCATTCGATCAATGCCGTATCCGGATTAAAACGCCCTTTATTTACATGCGCGCCAAATTTCAAATAGGCATCTGTAAGTAAAACTTCTGCTTGAGCAATATACCCTGAAAAAAAACTATTGTTCTTTTTATCGAAGATCTTTGGGATAATGGCATTCAGTTTTTTTGCATGGTAATCTTCCGGATACAAACCATATTGGCGCGCATTGTTCACTAAATAATACATGGTATCACCAAGAGGCGTTAGTTTTCCTCTTTCAAAAAACAGTATGCTATCCTTTTGTTTTATGCGATCAAAAAATCGAAAGGCCAAAACGGTATCTGAATCATAAACTAAAATGCTATCATTTTCGCTTTGTTTTAAAATTTCCTGGTATGATTTAAAGGTACTTTTATTTACATCTTCAGGCTTTTTAACTTCAATATTCTCCACAACCGCCTTTTTGGGTTCTTGGCTGCAGGCTTGCCATAGAAACATCATTCCACACCATATAAGAAACAAAAAAGCCTTAGTGTAAAACAAAAAAGCACCTTTAACAGGTGCCTCTTTATTTATGTTGAATGATCTCATTCGAATTTACTTCATAAACAGAAGTTAATTTTTAATTAGTGATGTCCTTCTGAATGCTCTGCAGCAGGTTTTGCAGCAGCAGCTGAATCGGTTGGAGCAGCAGCATGTGCATCAGCAGCAGTAGAATCCTTCACTTCTGCATGTGCTTCAGCAGCAGCAGCGTCATGATGAGCTTCAGTCTTCTCATGTCCTCCTTCTTCACACTTTTTCATACATTCTTCAGTGCATGGTTCTTTACATTCACAACCACCGTGTTTAGGATCACCTAAACTAACAAGTAATACGATAGCTAAAACTACAACGCTTCCAAAAATTAAAGGTACTGTAAATGATACAGGTTTTTTCTCGTCTGTGTGATGATCATGATGATCGTGATGATTTGCCATAATTAAATTGTATTATTTTTTACGAATGTAAGAGTTTCTATTAATATTTGAAAAATTACTGCTTAATAAATTTAAAATTTATTGGTCCTTTTTCACTTGATACCTTCAAATGATATAAACCCTGAGGCAATGCCGATACATTAAGGGTATTTTGAAGCTGAATATCATCGGTTTTTTTGCTCAATAGCAATGTTTTACCATTAATATCCAATACCTCAATTTGAGTGATCAACGACGACTCAATAGATAACGTTAATTGATCTTTTACCGGGTTAGGATAGATGGAAAAATCAGAACCCATATTTCCCTGATCAAAAACAGAGGTGATATTTCTGTAAATATCCCGATAACGAATTTGAGTGATCGTAAAATTATTACCCACCAAATTTCCATTAACCTCTAAATACGGAATCTTTGAGGTTGTTGTTAGCCACTGATAACTGCGTTGATTATTGGCAAAACCTATTGGTAATGGCAAAATGGTGTTTTTAATTGAGTCTTGCGAATATTGCGTTGTTACAACATGTAAACACGGTGCTGTTCCATAAGGTGTGGTAATTGTTCCCCAGCCATCTACCTTTGTAACTCTATAGCCGGTTTTTATATACTTAATTGGAATTAAAGTTGACGATGCAGTTGAGAATTTAAATGTTGTGCTATCGTATTTAGGGTATGTCATCGGAAAATGATACAATTCATCTTTATCGGAATAATAAGATGGTACCGGAATACTGCTGAAGGTCATTCCTGATCCATCAACCACGTAGGCATTAACCGGTGTAGTTTGTTTTTTATAAAAGTTGTAATAATTGGTAATGGTTAATGGACCCGCACCCAAAGTGTCGGCAATTTTTTCGCCATATTCACTTAAACTTGTAAAAAAAATGGCATATGGCGTTAATAAACCTAACTTATAACTACGCACACCCTGACTAACAGGAACAAGATTACTGAAATTCCAGTTAAAATTTGTACCTGTTTGGGTATAGTTAATTGCCGCTGTTGGCTGAACAGTGCTGTATCGCAAAGTATCATTATTGCTTGGAAAGTTAGTACTGCTCAATGATATAGGCGCTTGTGCAAATGCATTGAACGCTATTGATCCGGCACACAAAAAAAACAACTGTTTTAGGTTCATTTTATTTAAATTTAAGACTTAAATATACTAAAATTAAGTTCATACGTTATAGCTGTAGGTAAATTATTGAAATCGTCACTTAAATATTTTTTAGTTAATACTTTGTTCATTTTCGCTGCATCAGTAAACGCTCAGTCTTTTTTATTAATGATCAATAATGAAAAAGAACTTCCGCTAAAAAATATTAATTACTCTAAAAAGCATCAAACTAAAAGTTCAGCACTAAACGAATTAAATCAGTTGCAATTTTTCTTTCAATCAAAAGGTTATTTATTGGCAACTGCCGATACCTTGGAACAAAATAGCAATTTATTGAAAGTAGATATAAATGCAGGTAAGCAATACAAATGGGCTTATTTGAAAATGGGTAATTTAAATCCGTCTCTTGCTTCAAAAATCGGATTCAGTGAAAAATTATATCTCAACAAACCCTTTAACAACAAGCAAGTAGTACAACTACAGGAAAAAGTATTGAACTACTATGAAAACAATGGTTATCCTTTTGCCAGCATTCAGTTGGATAGTATTGAGGTTGACAGTGAAGCTGTAAAAGCCACCATCAACGTAAAAAAACATGAACTGTTTAAAATTGATTCCGTTGTTGTTTACGGCAATGCAAAGGTAAATCAGAAATTTTTAACGCGATATATTTCCATTTATCCGGGTAAACCATATAACGAATTGGCATTAAAAACTTGTGGAAATAAGTTGCGTCAATTACCATTTATATATCAAACAAAACCGCAGTTGGTGCGCCTCACAAACAAAACAAATAAACTTATTTTATTCCTCGATAAAAAAAACGCATCACAATTTGATGGTATTATAGGTGTTCAGCCGGATGCCAATACCGGCAAAACAATTTTAACGGGTGATGTGAAGATCAAATTAATGAATGGTATTTTACACAATGGCGAAACCTTTGACCTGGAATGGCGCCGTTTACAATCACTAACTCAAGATTTCAAAGGCAAATTCATTTATCCATATATGTTTGGGTCGTCTTTTGGTAGTGATTATATGTTGAAGATCTATAAACGTGACACCAGTTTTATTGATATACATAACGATGTTGGTATACATTATTATTTTTCAGGATTAAATTACTTTAAACTCAATTTTAAACAACGCAACTCCAATCTCATTTCAACATACGGATTAGGTAATGTAACCACCCTACCCGTTTATGCCGATGTAAGCACGCAAATGAACGGAATTGGTTTTTTCTTTGAAAAATTAGATTACCGTTTCAATCCTAAAAAAGGAATTGCTATCCAACTAAATGCGTCTGCCGGAAGTAAAAAAATAAAAAAGAACCCAAAGATAAACGACATCGCTTACAACAACATTGTTCTAAATTCAACCCAATATCTTTATGATGCGGTAATAAATGGTTATATAAACCTTCGAAATAATAACGTGCTGCGCTTAGGTTTACAAAGCGCATCTATTTTTGGAAACGGACCGATCTTTAAAAATGAATTACTTCGTATTGGTGGATTAAAAACGATCAGAGGATTTGATGAGGAAAGTATTTTTACAACTTTTTATGCAATTCCAACCATCGAATACCGTTTTCTTTTTGCTGAAAATTCAAACATTATTGTATTTGCAGAAGGCGCTTTTTACGAAATGAATAGTTTTAACAATTACATTAACGATACCCCTATTAGCCTTGGAACCGGCATAAACATTGAAACAAAAGCCGGTATACTTTCAATAAACTACGCCTTAGGTAACCAATTTGGTAATGGTTTTGATGCGCGTAATGGAAAGATCCATTTTGGACTAACTGCCCTGTTTTAAATACGGCTTAATTTTACTATATTTGTTAGGATATAAGCACTTTTTACATGCGTTTTATTTTACTTTTTACACTGGTTTTAAACTTTTTTAATGGAGTTGCTCAAACCTATTCATCTCAAAACATCAATTTATTAAGCCATATTGATCCTCAAAGCACAGTTGGCATTGGCCAAGATAACAGGAAATATTCGGGCTGCTGGGGCTGGGTACAACAACCGGGTAATAAAGAATACGCAATTGTAGGCAGCAGTGCGGGTACCTATTTTATTGATGTTTCTGTTCCAACAAGCCCAACAGTATGTGCATTTGTTCCGGGCAAATCTGGTTGTACTTGGAGAGAGATAAAAACCTATCAAAACTATTGCTACATTGTTAGCGACGATGCGGCACCTAACCGCTTTCAAATTATTGATATGAGTCCGTTACCATCAACCGTTACTATTGTGAACGATGATGCTACAACCTATTTTGAAAGAGGCCATACAATTTGGATCGATAAAGATAAAATGTACATTGGTTCAGAAACAAAACTTGGTGGGGCATATAGTCCAATGACCATTTACAGTTTAGCAACGCCAAGTAATCCCGTATTTTTAAGAGCGCTTGAAAGCGATGCATCCTTTATTGGAGTGGTACATGATATGTTTGTGAATAACGATACTGTTTTTGCATCATGTGGTAATCAGGGTTTATATATTTTTAAATACAACTCAAATAATACATTTTCAAACTTAGGTTCATTTATAAACTATAGTAGTGGAAGTGCTTATAATCATTCAAGCTACATCACACAAAATAAAAAAACGTTGGTATTTACAGATGAAGTTCCAGCCAGTTTACCAATTCGTGTATTAGATGTACAAAACATTGCCAATCCGGTTCAAACAGCAACTAATAATCCACATCCGGCAACAACGCCTCATAACCCATATATTATAGGTAATCGATGGGCTATTGTGAGTTGTTACCAAGATGGTTTGAATATTTATGACATTAATGATCCATCTTCACCTTGGTTAGCCGGCTATTTTGACACCTATCCTCAGGGTGGATTTAACACGGGCGATTACAGCAATAGCGCCTATCGTGGTAATTGGGGAGCTTATCCGTTTTTTCCAAGTGGTGTGATATTAGCTTGCGATATGCAAAACGGTGTATTTTTGTTAAATGCCTCTCAAACATACAGTTTACCTATTAGTGTTAAAGAAGGTTCACTTGAAAATGCTTTCTTTAATTTATATCCAAATCCTGCAAAGGGGCAATTAACGCTAATAAGTAATATTCAACTTAACACTCAGGTAATAATTTCCGATATTTTAGGGAATACCGTTTATACTCACAACTATGAGCAAATGGGAAAAAACACTATTGATGTTTCTTCATTCTCTAATGGCACATACATCGTTACTTTAAAAACAAACAAAGGATCTTTAACTAAAAAACTCATCATTAATAATTAATAAAATGGTAAAAAAAATACTACTGATCATTGCTTTTGTAAGCGTATTTAGCAAAATTGAAGCTCAAGTTTATGGCGCATCTAATTTCACAATGTGCAGCGTGATCAATCCCGGAACATATACCACATCATACGGTACAAAATACTCCGGATGCTGGGGCTGGTATCAGGCAAATAAGAACAGAGAATATGCCATTGCAGGTTCGGCAGGCGGCACTTATTTTGTTGATGTTACTAATCCCTATGCACAAGTGGTTTGTGATTTTGAACTAGGTAAAATTACAGGTACGGTTTGGCGCGAAATAAAAACATACCAAAATTACTGCTATGTAGTAAGCGATGACGGCGGACCAAACAGTTTTCAAATTTTTGATATGCAATATTTACCGGATAGTGTGCGCAAGGTTTACGATGGCGTAAATATTTTCAGACGTGCGCATGCAATTTGGATCGATGGTAATAAATTGTATTGCTCTAGTGTTACATATAGTAATAATACCAAATCAACTTTAAATATTTATAGTTTAGCTACACCTACGGCACCAACGCTTATCAGAAGATTAGCTCAGGATGCTAATTTTATTACAGAGGTGCATGACACCTATGCCAATAATGATACTGTGTTTGTTTCGGCGGCATACCAAGGTTTGTATACATTTACTTTAACACCTCCTACCTACTCATTTACTCAGGTAGGTTCATTAACAAGTTATCCGGGTTCAGGATACAATCATAGCAGCGCCATTACACGCGATAAAAAAACACTTATTATGATGGATGAAGTGCCTGCCGGTTTACCAATTAAAGTAATTGATGTGCAAAACCTTAGCAATATGCAGGTAATGTCTACCTTCAACCAATATACAGGAGGTACGCCACATAATCCATTCACTGTGAATGACACACTTTGTTTTTCTGCAAGTTATTGTGACGGTGTTCAGTTACTAAATGTAAAAAATCCTGCGGTACCTGTTTTGGCCGGATATTTTGATACACATCCGCAATCAGGTGGTAATGTAAGCAGTTACCCTGATCCTTATGATGGTTTATGGGGATTATATCCATACCTGCCAAGTAAAAACATTGTTGCTGTTGATGAACAAAACGGAATTTTTGTTTTGAAAACAAACTTATTTAAAAATCCTGACAACTCAACAGAAGGTGGCAATCCTCCCGGTGGTGGCTCAGTTGGCACAAGCACCGGATCATTACCAACAGGTATTACAGAAATAAATTATGCTTCACAAATACTTGTTAGTCCGAACCCTGCAAGCGATAAAGTAGTTGTAAGTTTACCAGTTGAGCTTATGAATGTTGATATGCAAGTTGAGTTGATAGATATTAAAGGGCAAGTAATGATCAAACAAAACACCGGTAATTTAAAAGGTGCTGCATCTTACTACAAAGAAATAAACGTAACCGAACTTCAAAATGGGATTTATTTTTTGCGCTTGCAACATGATAAAACCATCATTAAAAATTCAAAATTAATAATTGCACGATAAGTACTATGTTCAATTCATCCAGCACTATTGGTGTTATTGGTAGCGGAGCAATGGGCAGCGGTATTGCTCAGGTAGCTGCTACCTTTGGTCATTCTGTTCTCATTTACGATTCAAACGCAGAGGCCTTAACACGATCGAAAAATAATTTAGAAAGCAGCCTAACTAAACTGGTTGAAAAACAAAAAATAACTGAGGAGAAAAAAAACAATATCCTTTCAAAAACCAGTTATGTTCAATCTTTAGCTGATCTAAAGAACGCTAACCTAATAATAGAGGCGATCATTGAAAAGTTAGATGTTAAGCAACAGGTTTTTGTTGAATTAGAAAAGATCGTTAGTACTGATTGCATCATTGCATCCAATACCTCTTCCCTATCTATTACTTCAATCGCCTCTGCATGCCAAAGACCGGAGCGCGTTTTGGGAATTCATTTTTTTAATCCTGCAACTTTAATGCCTTTGGTTGAGATCATCCCAGGCGTTGCCACTAATACTGATCTCTTACAACCCATTAAGCAATTAATTGATTCGTGGGGAAAAGTAACCGTTATTACCAAAGATACTCCCGGTTTTATTGTAAACCGTGTTGCTCGCCCGTTTTACAGCGAAGCCTTGCGCATTGCCGATGAACAATTGGCAGATTATGCCACAATTGATTGGGCCATGAAGGAATTTGGTGGATTTAAAATGGGTCCGTTTGAATTAATGGATCTTATTGGACATGATGTGAATTATGTGGTAACTGAAACAGTTTGGCAACAATTTTATTTCGACCCGCGTTTTAAACCGTCATTAACTCAAAAACGTTTGCTTGAGGCTAAATTCCTCGGGAAAAAGAATGGCAGAGGCTTTTACGATTACCGTGAAGGTGCCGCTATGCCGCAACCTCATAAAGATGAAAAGTTAGGAAAGATGATCTTTAACCGGGTTATTGCCATGCTCATTAATGAGGCAGCAGATACACTTTACCTGGGGATCGCGAAAAAGGAAGATATTGATCTGGCAATGACAAAAGGTGTGAACTACCCCAAAGGTTTATTAAAATGGGCCGATGAGATAGGTATTTCGCAAATTGTTGGTCAATTACAGGAATTATATGCTACTTACGAAGAAGACAGGTACAGAACCTGTGTGCTCCTGAAACAAATGAACAGTGCTAAACGCACCTTTTATTAGTTCAAAAGACCCGTTCACTCATTTGTAGAGGTTGCATTTGTTAATTCAAGGAAAATTCATTAAATTTGAATAAGTTTATATCTCATGAAAAAGTTAAACATTGGCATTTTTACGGCTTTATTTATTTTAGGTGTTGTTTTTTTCGCATGTAAGAAAAAAACAGATAGTACCATTAAGCCAACATACAAAACTGAAGCAACTGGTACAGGTGGAAATCCTAATGCAGGAAATGCAACACAAACAGGTAGCGTTCCTATTACAAATCCTGCTTCTGAAAATTCATCATTAAATTGTGGTGGAAGCGGTTGGTTAAATCCATCGTGTGCTTCTTCAGGCAGTGTTACTTTAAAAGGTATCAATGGCTCAATTGAGGTAACTTTAAACTTCAGCAGCCCTCCTACTTCAGGAAACTACAATGTTAGTACATCTTCAGGTCCTACTAATGTTCAGGTTATTGTAAACAATGCGCCTAATCAACCTGCCGGAATTACCTGGGTTGGTAAAACTGGTATTGTTTCAGTTAACACTAACTCTACTTCAATTAATGCTACTTTCACAGGAATTCAATGTACTCAATCAAATTTCAACTTCCCAGTTGTAAGTTTATCGGGTAATGTTGGCTGTAACTAAGTAAAAACAAATTAATATCATATATTAAGTCCCGCTACAATAGCGGGACTTTTTTTATTTTTATACTGTGTACAAACTCAAACGAATTCTGGTTAAAATAAGATCGTACTATCAACTCGATATACGTGCACTTGCTTTAATGCGTATTACACTTTCTGTTGTTATTCTTGCAGATCTAATTATCAGAGCTCAAGATCTAAGTGCGTTTTTTACTGATGATGGAATTTGGCCAACCCATTTGATACCGAATTTTGGATGGCAACCGGGTTATTGGAGTATACACACATTGAGCGGATCTTACGGTTACATCTGCTTATTATTTGCAATTCACTTTATAGCAGCAGTAAGTTTACTGCTTGGTTATAAAACGCGCATAAGCACGGTGGTTGTTTGGTTGTTGACCATATCCTTACATAACCGCAATTTATTCATATTACAATCAGGCGATGATCTTTTAAGGTTAACCTTGTTTTGGGCCATGTTTATGCCATGGGGAAATGCCCTTTCCATAGATTCGAAAAAACGTATTACCCGTAAAACACATTTTAGTGTTGCGTCAATCGGTTACCTGTTGCTTATTTGCTCTGTTTATTTTTTCACTATTTGTTTTAAGAATAGCAGTGAATGGCGAACAGATGGTACTGCATTGTATTATGCATTGAGTTTAGATCAAATACGCTTACCGCTTGGCGATTGGTTATATCAATTTCCGGGTTTAATGAAATGGTTAACTCATTTAACTTTTTATCTCGAAATTTTAATTCCTGTCTTAATTTTAATTCCATCGCGGAAGCCCTGGATAAGATTATGTGCTATTACAATTATTTTTGTTTTGCACATAAGCATTGGCTTAACCATGTATGTTGGTTTATTTTATGTAATAGACCTCAGCACTTCATTGGCAATGCTGCCCGGTAAATTCTTAGATCGATTTAAGTTTTTAAAATCAACCCATACAGGTAAGCCAAATCTATCATCAAACAAATTTTGGGTTTACTTAAAAAAACCGGTATTATCGTTTATTGTTGCATTGTGCCTTATTTTAAATTTCAGTTACATGAGTTGGTTCAGTTATGAACTAACGAATGGGATGCACGTTGTGATCAATTCCTTGCGTTTGAACCAATATTGGGGAATGTTTTCGCCACATATAATGAAAGAAGATGGATGGTATGTATATGAAGGATATACTGATAGTGGAAAACATTGGGACCTTTATAATAATACACCTTTTATTAAAGCGGAAAAACCCGAACATTTGGTGAAACATTACAAGAGCGACAGATGGCGTAAATTAGCAGAGAATATTCAGCGAAATGAATATACTTTTTTAAGACCCTTATATTGCAAGTATTATTTAAACAAGTGGAATACTGAACACCCTGATAACATAATGCGAAGTTTAGATCTTATATTCTTTCAGGAAACTTCAGATACAAACTATAAGGTAAAACCAATTGAACGTAAACAGTTTTGTTTTTGTGTAACAAATGATCAATAGCTGGCAAATAAAGCATTACATCAAACATTGGTTTACCGCCAAGCGCAAAGGCCATGGTGTGCACTCGCCATTTGTATATGCATTGGTTGAAAATGTTTTCTCTAACACATTTCAGTTTTATTCATTTAATAATCTTACCAAAACACGAAAACAACTTCAATTAAATGATGCTGAATTAGAAGTAACCGATCTGGGAGCAGGTTCAAAAAAATTCAGTTCAAATAAACGAAAGATAAGTGACATTGCTAAACATGGCATTAGTAGTAAAAAGCAGTCAGAGGTCTATTTTAAGCTTATTAATTATTTGAAATGCGAAACTATTATTGAGTTGGGCACATCCATTGGTTTAAATACATTATATATGCATGCTGCGGCACCAAATTCAAAGATATATACATTAGAGGGTAGCAGTCAGATCGCGCATTTTGCTAAAAGATTATTTGAGGAGAAAAAAGCTGAAGGCATTCAATTGATAGAAGGTGCTTTTAAAAACACCTTACCGGTTTTGCTGGAGCAGATCAAGCAATTTGACCTCCTTTATATAGATGGAGATCACACCTACTTATCAACCAAACACTATTTTGAATTAGCCTTAAATAAAAAACATGCTAACTCCGTGATCATATTTGATGATATATATTGGAGTGAAGAAATGACTAAATGTTGGGAAGAGATCAAACAACACCCGGATGTAAAACTAAGTATTGATTGTTTTTACTTTGGGATGGTGTTCTTCAAAGATGAGTTCAAACAAAAAGAGCATTTCAAACTTTATGTTTAAAATGCTCTTTCAAAATAATTAATGATCTGATTAAAAGATCGACCCGATCACATGCATTAATTTTTCAACTTGACTATGCCATAATAATTTTGCCGATTCCTGATCAGCTTTATTATCTGCAAAATCTGTTACGATCAAAGAGATGTCGTTCGTAAGATCGTCACGCTCAATTCTAAATTCAAAATAACTACCATCAGTTTTATCAACCCATTGGTAACGGGCAAGTTGATTATCAACCGTTTTAAGTAAACGTGCTTGTTGCATTTGTCCGTCCCAAATGAAGGTATAAATGCCGTTACGGATATTCACATCATCACAAAACCACTCAGATAAACCGCTTGCAGTTGAGAAAAACTCATAAAGCATTTCAGATGAAGCTCTGAAACCGAATTCGATCTCAAATTTTCCGTTAGGTTCTTTTTCGGTTTTAACCGCATAAGCACCTTGTTTTTTTATTGGGTTTGTAATTGAACTGGTAATAGATGCAATTTTTGAAGCAGACAACTGAGGAACTTCTGTTTTTGGGATCGTGTTCATGATCGCCAACACATCATTCTTTTTATCATCATCTGCCATCACTTCCTTTTTAGCAACAGCTTTTACAGGCGTGTGATTTTCTTGAATTGGTTTTACAGGTATCGTTTTTTTGACAACCACTTTTGGTGCCTCAACTTTTTTAACTTCTTTTTTCGCAACCGGTTTTGCCACAGGCTTTTTAGGCGCTGCTTTTTTAACTACCGGCTTTGCAACTTTCTTAGGTGCTGCCTTTTTAACAGGCTTTGCTTTTGCAATTGGCTTTTTTGGAGCAGCCTTTTTAGGAGCAACTTTTGCCTTTTTTGCTTTCACAACAGCCTTCTTCACAGGCTTTTGCTTTTTTGCAGGTGCTTTTTTTGCAGCTTTATTTGGCTTTGAAGCAGGTTTAGCAGGCTTCTTTGATTTAGAAGCAGGCTTTGCTTTAGCAGACGAAACTTTGTTTTTCTTCGACATAACCTAGAAATTTTCTGAAATGTATCAAATTTTTCAGTCAAAACAAAATAATAGTTCAAATAATAATTTTTGTATGGGATAATTAATTAATTTATATATTTGCAGCCCTAAACAACAAACAAAAAATTACCCGTAAAAATGTAATTTTAGTTTAACACAACTAGCTGATTATAAGTTAGTTAAATATGGCGGGGTAGCTCAGTTGGTTAGAGCGCAGGATTCATAACCCTGAGGTCACGGGTTCAACTCCCGTCTCCGCTACTTTTAAAAGCTCCAATTTTGGGGCTTTTTTTATTGAATTATGAGTGATTTTGTTTATTTAATTTATTCCGAAAAACATGATCGGTTTTATGTTGGTCATACAACCAATTTGAATAATAGATTGGAATTGCATAACAAAGGAAGTGTAAAGTCTACAAAAGCATTTATACCTTGGAAAATTGTTTACACAGAAGAATTTAATTCTGCGTTGGAAGCGCGAGATAGAGAAAAATACTTTAAAACAGGAGCTGGCAGGCGCTTTTTAAAAGATATCAAACTGAGGTCACGGGTTCCCCGCCCGACCGACTGACGCGTTCAGGCGGGCAGGAACTCCCGTCTCCGCTACTACAGAACTCCTTGATCATCAAGGAGTTCTTTTTTTTTAATCACTATCAAATCTATATTTATTCAAGTTTTAAATTTTATGTCTTAACTCGAAATAAAGTGGTGGCGTTTATTTTTGATATTACACTTATTTTAAATAAATCAAAGGGATCAAGCGCGGACTATAGAATATAGTAAAACATATTAAATTATTCAATGAACATGACCGAACAGATCAAGTTCACTCCAGTCTATTCTTAATTTTAATTCCATTTTAAGTTGCTTTAAAATAGTTTACCAATTCTGTTAAACAATTTACCTGCGTGGTTTGATAGCGTTTGTTCTTTTGCGGGTTATACCAAATACTTTGCCAGCCTGCCTTTTGCGCACCTTTAATATCTGTTTCAAAATTATCGCCTATCATCAGGCATTGCTCACTAGTGGCATTACTGCATTTTTCGGCTTCTCTGAAAATTTTAATATCCGGCTTATTAAATCCCAACTCTTCACTTATGAGCACATTCGAAAAATATTTCTGTAAACCGCTTTTATCAATTTTAATGTGCTGAACTTCTTTAAATCCGTTGGTAATAATATGCAACTGATATTTTTTACTCAATAGATCGAGCAATTCCAAAGTGCCCTTTTTAAGTGCGGTTCCATAAGGCGATCGGCTCACATAATCATTTGAAAACCTATCACTGAATGAGAGATCATCAAAATTAAATTCACGAAACGTTTCATAAAAACGCTTTATTCGCAATTCATCTTTTGTTATTTTATGATGGTGATATAATTGCCACAACTCGGCATTGCGTTTTTTGTATGCGATCAAAAATGTATAAAAATCGTTATTGAGTTTTTTATCTAATTGGGTTTCGGTAAACAGTTCTTGCAACACTTTTTCAGAGTTGGTTTCAAAATCCCATAAGGTATCATCGAGGTCAAAAAAAATGTGTTTTATTTTTTCTAAATGAACCATCCTTTTAAACTGTCGTAAAAGAAATAATAAACAAAGTACAAGATCACATTCCAGGCAACTACCGATATAGTTAAATACAATATCACTTTTGATTTATCCTTATAAAACCGTTCGGCTAAAAAAGCTCCCAGTGGAATTGAGAATAAAATTGGCGTTAGTGCCGCAATGCCAGCTAACCCGAAACGATGTTTGATACGAATGATGCGCCTGTTACCCTTTGTGAAATGTTTTACTTTTTTAGCACCAAACTGTTTGTCTTTAAAATTATTCCACCACTTTAAAAGTGCTGCACTTAAAAACGTAAAAACTACGTTTCCGAAAAATCCGCCGCTTACTGTTACGGCAAAAACTTTTATAAAATCAAATTCAAAAAGTATCACTGCACTTGGCATTCCTACCTTTCCAAAAAATGTAGCGCTCGAAAGAAAAACAGAAAGTATTTTTAAGAAATTGCCCATGTAAGAAAGAACTAGCAAATTACTATTTTATTCGCTTAAATATCAATTTATTACTATAAAAAGAGTTAAACGAAATAATTGTGTTGGTTTAATAATATTTACTAAATTTACCCCCCAGCTAACAAATCAAAAACACAAATTATGTCAACACAAACAATTAAAGCTGATGCACATCAGGAGAGTATGTTTGAGGCTGTTCTGGCACGCCTAGATGTAGCAGCTAAATTAATGAATTTAAGCGAAGAAGTTTCTCAGGTATTACGTAACCCTAGCCGTCAGGTTAAGGTGAGTTTACCAATTATGATGGATAATGGTAAAGTTCAGGTTTTTGAAGGATACCGTACCGTACATTCAACGCACTTAGGTCCGAGTAAAGGTGGTATCCGTTATGCAATGGATGTTAACGCTGATGAAGTAATGGCTTTAGCTGCATGGATGAGTTTTAAATGCGCAGTTGCTAACTTACCTTACGGTGGTGCAAAAGGTGGAATTAAATGCGATCCGCGTTCAATGAGCGTTGGTGAATTAGAGCGTTTAAGCCGTGCTTATGCAAAATCAATGAAAGATGTATTTGGTGTAAATAAAGATATTCCTGCTCCTGATATGGGTACAAGCGGTCGTGAGATGGCTTGGATCGTTGATGAGTTCAATAAAATTACAGGTGAAGATAGCCCGGGTGTTATTACCGGTAAACCTGTTTCAATTGGCGGATCGTTAGGACGTGATGCTGCAACCGGACGCGGTGTAATGGTTAATACATTAGCAGCGTTAAAAAAGATGGGATTAAAACCAACTGAAGTAACTGCGGTTGTTCAAGGTTTTGGTAACGTTGGTTCGCACGCTGCTCGTTTATTATCTGAAAAAGGTATTAAAATTGTAGGTATAGGCGATCATACTGCTTCTTTTTATAATGAGAATGGTATTGATATTAAAGCTGCATTAGAATTTGCTTCAAAAAACAAGAACACTTTAAAAGGCTTTACCGGTGCAACCGAAATCCCTTCTGCTCAATTATTAATTAGCAAGTGTGATGTTTTAGTACCTGCTGCATTACAAAATGTGATCACCGAAGAAAATGCTCCTAAGATCCAGGCAAAATTAATTGTTGAAGGTGCAAACGGACCAACAACTCCTGAGGCAGATCCGATCTTAAATGATAAAAAGATCATTTGTGTTCCGGATATTTTAGCAAATAGCGGTGGTGTAACTGTAAGTTATTTTGAGTGGGTTCAAAATAAAGCAGGTTACTACTGGACAGAAGAAGAAGTAAATACCAAGCACGACCTTAAAATGGAAATTGCTTTTGAAAGTGTATGGAACAATTCTGTTAACTTTAAAACAAGCATGCGTATTGCAGCGTATATTACTGCTTTACAGCGTATTGAACAAGGTGTTAAATTAAAAGGTGCTTACTAAAATTTTTAGTAAAACTTAATAAATAAAGAGGTATCTGTTAAAAACTTAAAACAGATACCTTTTTTTATTCTTAATAATTTATACTTTTGTTATCATCAATTTAACAATTGGAGACATTGGTAATTAGTATTTTAATATTAGGCGCCTATTTGTTAGGCTCAATTCCTACTGCTGTATGGATCGGTAAAACGTTTTACGGCATTGATGTACGTGAATTTGGCAGCGGCAACGCCGGTGCTACCAATACATTTAGAGTATTAGGCAAAAAAGCCGGTATTCCTGTTTTGATCATTGATATTGTAAAAGGTTCTGCTGCAGTTGCCCTATCGTTTTTAAGTTTATATGAAGTTGGCAGCGCCGAGTTTGTGAACTTGCAATTGGTATTGGGTGTTGCTGTTTTAATTGGTCATATTTTTCCGGTATTTGCGGGTTTCAGAGGCGGTAAAGGTGTTGCAACCATTTTAGGAGTTGTATTGTGTATTTTACCTATGGCGTGTGCATTTTCGCTGATCGTTTTTTTACTGGTATTATTTACCACACGTTATGTATCCCTAAGCTCTATGATGGCAGGTTTGGCTTTCCCTTTTATTTTGCATTTTGTGTTACACAATCAAAATAATGTATTAACCATCTTCTCAATAACAGTTGCTGTTTTACTTGTAATAACACATCGTAAAAACATCATTCGTTTATTTAAGAATCAGGAATCAAAAGTTACCCTGTTTCAAATTCAAAATAAATCTTAAATAAAGCAATAAATACGCTTTAATCCTGTTGTTTTGTTTTACCTTTAAGTATGCGCTTTAACGTATATAAACTTTTTTTGTTTTTTGGTTTGATCCTTGGCACTACAAAACTTTTGGCACAAACCGAAGAAGATTATGTGAATGATAACACACTGAGGTACGACGACCATGCCTACAAATCATACATAAAAACAGTTCAGTTACATGGCACCGAATGGGAATTTTCGCCACCACTCATTGAAATGAATTCGGGTAACCAACTCGAATTGAGTTTTGATGATCTGGAGGGCGATCAAAAACAATACAGCTTAACCTTTGTACATTGCAATGCCGATTGGACACCAAGCGACCTGATGACCATGGAGTACATGGATGGCTTTTTTGATCTCAACATCATCAACTTTAATTTTTCAATAAACACTTTACAAAAGTATACGCACTACTCCATGGTTTTTCCTACCTCAACGGTAAAATTCATTAAGAGCGGAAATTACATTGTTTATGTTTATGCCAATGGCGATAAAAATGATCTCATATTAAGCAGACGCTTTATGGTGTTTGAGAACAAAGTAAATATTGGCGCATCATTACGACAAACAATTGGAGGCGATAACCAATACAACAAACAACAAATAGAATTTACGGTAGGGTATCCCGGATTAAAAGTGGTGAATCCGGCAAAGGATATTAAAATATACGTTACACAAAACTACCGTTGGGATAATGCTTTAACCAACATGGCCCCAACATTTTATGGCCCAAATGAAATAACGTATAGCATGAACGATGCAGCTATTTTTAATGGCGGTAATGAGTTCCGGTTTTTTGATATGCGTAGTTTACGTGTGTATTCGGAACGTGTGAAAGATATGTATAAGGATGAGAACAGCAAGAACCATGTGGTGCTCACGAATGAAGAGAACAGAGCTGTAAAACAATATATTTTTCAGAACGACATTAACGGCGGATTTTTGATTAAGAACAGAGATATTAAAGGCAACCAGGATATTGAAGCCGATTACGCGTATGTTGATTTCTTTTTACCCTACCCTAATCCTGAAACGCAAGGAAACTTTTATGTGATGGGAAAATTAACCGACTGGCGAATGAATAACACCAGTAAAATGACCTATAACTACAAACGTTTTGGTTATGAATGTAAATTGTATTTAAAGCAAGGCTATTATAATTACATTTTACTATTAAGTGAAGATGGTAAAAAAGCCGGGGATGAAACCAAAACTGAAGGCAACCATTGGGATACAGAAAATGATTATACCATTTTGGTATACTACCGCCAGGTGGGTATGTATTACGATCAGTTGGTTGGCATCAGGAAATTAAATTCGTTAAAGCGTTAATATACTTTAGTTTCATTCCTAACATTGCATCTCCAATTTTAAATTTCTGACCTCTGAAAAGGTTTTGTATATTTAACTTAGCTTTTATTTAAATAAAGCTTAGTATATTTTGCGCAAGTTAAACAACAGATCATCCCTACTCTCAGCCAAACTACTGGTTCTGTATTTCATTTGCATGAGTATGGTTGCTTTTTCGCAAAACATTAACCAACCAACTTTCCACAATTTGGATGCCGATTATTTTGGAGTTAAACGCATTCACCGGGTTTTATACAGTCAGTCGCTCAACAAAATGTGGTTAAGTACCAATGCGGGACTTGGCCTTTTCAATGGTTATAAAACAAAGCTGTATTCTCATTATGACTCCATCAACAACTCTCCCCTTTCAAATAACATTATTAATTTATTTGAAGACAGAACGGGCAACGTGTGGTTAGGATATACGGATGTTGCGGGCATGTCAAAATTTGATCCCGGAAAAGAAGTTTTCACACATTATAAATACGATTCACTTGTGAAGGGCTCATTCCCCAACACTGCCGTTTCAAAATTTTTAGAAGATTCTAATGACAGACTTTGGGTAAGCACCTGGGGTGGCGGATTGTTATTGTTCAACAAAGAGCGAACATCCTTTAAGATCTTAAAACCCGAGGATAAACCGAAAGCAGCAAACTGGATCAAGTCAAATTCCATTAGAGATATGGTAGAGCTTGAACCGGGCAAAATACTTATCTCCTACTTTCATGAACAACCTCAGGGCCATCCCGGAATATTTGATGTTGAGAAAAATACCGTTACACCATTTCCAATCGACGAATACAAAGGCACTTTAAGCAATGGTGGCATTGAAGCCGTTAAACACATGCTCAATATCGTGCATTTTATTTATCACGATAAGAAATACAACAAATTATGGATAGGTACATACAGCGGATTAGTTTATATCGATCTTAAGAATAAAACATGCAAACGTGTTTCGGCAAAAACATTCAATGAGAACATTTTAGAAAATTTAGACAATACCACCGAATATATTGTTGATGAAAATGACCGATTATGGGTCAGCACCAACAATTCGGGTGTAATGATCGTTGATCTTAAAACAACCAAAGCCTTTTATTCAACTAATTTTTATAATTGCTTAAGTTGTATTGCCGATAATATCATAGCTTCGTTTACCCGCGATAATGATGGAAATATTTGGGTAACAAGCGGCGCCAAAGGCGTGAGCATCTACACACCATTTAAACATGAATTCAAATTAAAGGAGTGGAATTCGTTGAATGTAAACTTTTCCAATGCCTCGCATCAAAACATGCCTTTGGGTAAATTCTTTATCGGAAACAACAAAACAGTTTACCTCACAAGTGGCAATTCAATAAGTTTTTACAACTACGAAAAGGACACCTTAACTCAAACACTTGAACTTCCGCAAACCCCAATCTATCATGATAACGTTAGGTTTGTGGGGCAATTATTGTATTTCAGAACATATGATCCAAAAAAAGAAACTGCCAGATTAGGCATATATGATCTTAAGAACAGATCGTTAAAACTCAGTAAAGATAATTTTCACCTTGATCCCTTATTATTCAGGAACGATACCATCGATCACACCACCTATTATCTCACTTATGATCGCAAGTCAGTTTGTTCTGTTGATCAAAATTTTAAACACGATACCGTTTTTAAATTCAAACCTGAGAATTTAGTTCGTGCCAGATACAGTAAGGTACTTAAAAACGGTAAGTGGTTCATATCAGGCTCTGAAAATTCATTTGTGATCATTGATCCTTCTACAAAAAAAGCAGAAGTATATGACCATCGTGGAACATATGATCATTTGTTTAAAGACAGTCTAATACTAACCTATTATTATTACCCGAACAAAGAAAGAGTATGGATAACCACCAGGAACGGCATAAACAGTTATGATGAAAGAACGGGCGAAACAAAGAACTGGAATAAAGAAATTGGTTTAGACAAGGCTCAGTCGATCTTTGGAATTGTTGAAGATGACTATGGTAACCTTTGGTTCACGACATCGCGCGATTTTTACAGATACAATTTTAATACCAAGCAATTGATCTGTTTCAACAAATCCATTGGCATTACACCATATGGGTTCGATCACCGGGGAGATATTCATAACATGATCACAGACGGCAAAACGGTCTTCTCTCCTACTCTAAGAGGCTTGCTGTATTTTGATGCCACTAAAATAAAGTTACCCGACACTAAAGTTAAACTAAGCGCATATAGCATTGCCATTAACGATTCTGTTTTACCTTCAGAAAAATTGAAAGCCTTTATTAATGGTGATTTGAATTTGCCTTATGATCAAAACAATATTTTAATTGAATTACACTCTAATCAGTTGTATGTTCCTTCGCCAAATAAATTCAGGTATTGCTTATTAGGCCTTTCAGATAAGTGGGTTGACAATGAATATTCAAATAAAATAAATCTGCAAAATTTACCTTCGGGCACATACACTTTAAATGTTAGATGTAAGAATAGTTATCAGATAGAAAGTGATGATTACCGAATAGTATTTACCATTAATAAACCATTTTGGAAAACCTGGTGGTTCATTTTTATGTTGCTTTGCGCTATAGTTATCATTGTAATTTACATCATTCGTTCGCGTACAAAGGCACTGCAAAAACGTCAGGCTGAACTTGAGCGTATTGTTGAGGAGCGCACGGAAGAAGTTGTGAATAAAGCGAAGGAAATTAATAAACAAAAAGAACTGATAGAGGAAAAGCAAAAAGAAATTGTAGACTCCATTAATTATGCCGAGCGAATTCAAAAAAGCTTTATGGCCACCAAAAAGAGTTTAGATGAAAACCTGGGTGACTATTTTATTTTCTTTAAGCCGAAAGATATTGTGAGTGGCGATTTTTATTGGTCGGCACAACTCACGAACGGCAATTTTGCTTTAGTAACTGCAGATAGCACGGGGCATGGTGTGCCGGGTGCCATTATGAGTTTGTTGAATATAACATCGCTTGAAAAGGCGATAGAAAAACAGGTACTACCAAATGAGATACTGAACGATACACGTAAAACCATTATTGAACGATTAAAAAAAGACGGCAGTATTGAAGGCGGTAAAGATGGGATGGATTGCAGCATTTGTGTATTTGATATGAAGAACATGAAATTACAAATTGCTGCAGCGCACAACCCGGTTTGGATCATCAGAGGGAAAGAAGCAATTGAAATAAAGGCCGATAAAATGCCGGTAGGAAAACATGACAAGCAAGACACCTCATTTACATTAATGGAAGTGAACATTCAAAAAGGCGACTTGGTTATTACACTTACGGATGGCTTTGGCGACCAGTTTGGAGGCATTAAGGGAAAGAAATTCATGAATAAAAAACTGCGTGAATTAATAATTGAAAATGCGCATCTCGATGTGCAGGAACAAAGAGCGATCTTAGAAACAACATTTAACACTTGGAAGAATGACCTTGAACAGGTAGATGACGTTTGTATCATAGGCATACGCTTTTAATTGCTTTCTAAACTCTATTTCAACACCTTCAAAACAAACTGAAATAGAAATATTTGCGCCAACCGCTTCAAAATCAATTTTCATGGTTTAATTGCAAGAAATAGGTAAAAAATAGGTAAAAATCGCTATTTTAGTACTTAAATAATACGCCACCTTATGGCGGCAATACACCCAAAATTGGGTGTATTAGCGCCAAAATTTGGCGGCTATACACTAGTTAGCTGCAACCCTACCCAACGACACATCCGACATCATGACAAACGAAAAAATCATCAATTCAATTAAACAAATGACTGGCTTTACCGACAGTGACTTGGGTATTGTATTGAAACACTTTGAAACAAAAAGTATAAAAAA
>JBKDKI010000062.1:0-2187 GCA_046345155.1 Sphingobacteriaceae bacterium | reverse complement strand
ACAGTAATCCGTGACACAAGCCCCATCACCCCAAATATGTCTGAGTCCCAAATAATGTCCAACCTCATGTGTAAGTGTTCTACCTTCAACCATTGGGGAACCATAAATACCACTTGGATATAAATTGTTAGACCCTATAGCTTTAGTATAACACCAAACACCATCTGTCAAATCTGTTCCTGCTCCTACCAGTCCTGTTAATCCACTTAGCGGAGGGTAAGTAGCTACACCCAAATAGCTTAATGCCGAATTTTTATCACTTACCCAAACGTTTAAGTATTTCGTAACATTCCAAATGCTCTGTGGTTTAATTGTGCCATTTAAGTAATTTGCCATTGTTGTTTGGGTGGCAAATGTGTTCGGATTTGTCCATCCTTTTGAATTGTAATCTATTCTATCAATTCCAGGCTCTGGTAATATGTTACCAAGAGTATCCTTGGTTGCCAAACAAAATTGAATACCTACGTCAGCAATTTTAACCCTTCCATTATTGTCAATATTAGCAGTTGGTATCGTTTGATTGACTACCCAATTAGCAAAAGCATTTGAAGGATAATTAGAGGTATTAAATCCGCTGCCGCTAAAGTCTTGATTTAAGACAGTTATTTGAGAATTGATTTGACCTTGGGAAATATTAGGAAAAGTTCCAATAGGCTGTCCATTATGTATTACATGAAATATAATGGGAATTGTATAAACTGTTGAAAATTGCTTTTTGGTTTTCTGGTCAGTTTTATGTTCCGAAATTAATTTTTGAAACTCATTTTCCCATACTTCACTGGGTACTGAAGCTCCGCAAGATTGGTTTTCTTGTTGAGCATGAATTGTCAGGCTAAATAGTAATAATGAAATTGTGGTCAGTAGATTCTTTTTCAACGTTAAGAATTTTAATGTTAGTCTATCAAAATTGTCAAAGGTTTAGTTGTTGTCGATTCGTCCGCTACGCTTGCAGGTAACGTTTGGCAAGCAAGAGTAGGCGGGCTTACGAAGCATCACCAGTCTTAACCGACCAAAGGTATTTTAAAGATACTTACTTTATTAGTGAGCCGCAAACAAATTGTCTGCCGCTTTATCCGCCGCGGCGGAGCGCGCGAACGATGACCGAGTCAGCCCGCTTACTTTTGCTTGCTGTTAGCGGACGTTGTTTTCAATTTGTTTTTTTACGTATTCAATTATTGCATTCAAGTTTTCAATAGGTGAAAACCAACCATTACCTTCATTTATTCTCATTCCGTAAACTCCTTTTAGATGTAGTTCAAGAATATAACTTATAGCTTTATCAGTTTCCATCGAAATATTGTAGACTCCGCCTTGTGGATCCGTAAAACCAGTATTTTTTTCGTTTAAACAATATTGTGTCGCTTTTTGTCTGTCTGAGAATAAAAATACCCAAGGTTGGTCGTCAATAACACCAATAAAAGGCCTACAGTCATTAATGTCTTCTTTATATTTTGTTATAAAATGCCATTGCTTAAGATTTAGGAAAGCTTTCCAAAGTTTAGTCAAGTCGTCTGCATTACCTGATTCACTTGCGTTTGCAACAAGTATGTCAATGTTGTCTGTAGGTTTTGTGTCGTCCATTTTGTCTATAAATATTTTGTATTTGTAATTTTTAATTAATAAGCCCAACAGTCTTTTGTTAATTCACCATTTGTTGGATTGATTTTAAACCACCAACCACTTCTTCCAGATTTCTCAGCATATTCGTCTTTTTCCGTAAATGCAATTTTCAAATCTTTTTCTAGATACCACAATTTGTAATGATCTGGTGCTGGTTGTTTAAATAGATTCTTTCCAAAAACTGAATAGCCATAAATGTATTCATTATTGTCTTTTTCAGTTGTAACAATTATCAGTTTATAATCTGGAATAAAAATGGCATGAACAAGGTTTGCTTTTGTTATTGAATAATTCGAATCATTAAAGACGTATTTCAATTCAGAATTAACTTTGTCGTATGTAAAGAAATCATCTATCATGATAATTTTCTGTGTATAGTTCTGTTTTTTTTGTCTAACGTGAAAATGTATTCTTCACAATGACCGCTAACGTTTTGCGAATTTGCCCAGTGCGGCTTTCGAAGCTTCCTGTGTCTATACGCACAAATGTTTATTTAAAGATACAATGGTTTTTAGCGAGCCGCAAATAAAATTTCCCGAAGGGGCAACTACTTTTGCGCGCGAGCGA
>JBKDKI010000061.1:0-2267 GCA_046345155.1 Sphingobacteriaceae bacterium | reverse complement strand
CTTGCAAGAGTCAAAATTATCCTATCGTCTATTTTTACTCTTGTTGCAGCGTCTGCTTATTAAAAAAATGTCAAGAAAAAATCACTCCGAAAAAAATCTTCTCACTCCTTGCAGCCTCTACAATTGCGACCTAACGTTTGGCAAGCTTGCGCAGTGCGGCTAATGAAATACTGTCTGCCGAAACGTTTTTTTAAAGATATGTGTTTTTTAGTCTTTTGCAAAATGAAAATGTCAATTCGCGAAGCGACCTTAAATTTGCAAAAGCCTTGCACGTCCGCCCGCATTGCGCCATGGCTTGCTGTTATATGCCGCTTTTTTGTCACGTTGCATTTAGTATTTTGTCAGCGATTGTCAAACAGTTTTCAATTGTTCCACCCATTCCCATATTTTCAGTTTCAAGTTTATAAAGTCGGTTTGCAATTTCTTGTCTGTCGGCTTTTGCTTTTACAAGTCCAAATATTTCCGGGACGTAACTTTGGTATTCGTCTCTTGGTGCAAGGTCGTTAACTCCAATTGGATCCCAGTCAACCCAAAGTATGTCGTCAATTTTTTTATAAAGTAAAAAGTCCTTTGCTGCTGTTAAACTGTCCTTGAATTTTTTGTTGCGATTGAATAAAAGAATTGTTGATTTTACTTCTTCCTCAAGTCTATTATCATCAAAATGTTCTGTTGCCCTAAGAGCTGAACGGGCAATATAATGTCCGCTGTCGCTGTCAAAAGGGGCAGGTTGTCCTGATGCGTTATAAGTTACTTTAGCAACAAGCTCTGCTAATATCAAATATGATTCAGGCTGATAGTTTTTGTTGTCAAGAAAGAATTGTCTGATTTTGCTAAACTGTTCGTGAGCTTCTCTCCAACGGTCTTTATTGTCAATGATTGGATAAAGGTCAACAATGGGTGTCGGAATGTTTTTTATATAATGGTCAAAACGTGATAGAACAAGTCCTGCCCAACCTGGTTTTATGTCGTTGGGAATGTTTTCAAAAATCTGTTGTCCGATTTTGATATTTGTCTTTATGTCGTATTCCTCTGATGTCATAAAGTGGCATATAACGTTTTGCGGCCTTGCCTAGTTTTTTGCTATGTCAAGTTACGCATTTGAGCGTTAACACGCAAAAAATTAGGCAAGACCGCTGTTATGGGTATGGTGGGCGCACACAGTTTTTCTATCGGTGTCCGCATGTTATGATGTCGGCATATTACAAGTTATTCCGAATTTAGTCCAGAAGTCAATTTTAGCTCTCAAGTCTAAAGCAAGCGTGTTATAGACGGTTTCAAATTCACTGTACTTATTTTTAAGATCTGAAAGCAACATTGCCTCATAAATAATTGTACAACTCAAAGTGTGATAAACGCTGTCATGTATTTTTGTCGGATTGTTAAACAGAGCTTTTAACTGCATTGCTTCAATTTGCTCGGAATGCGCGTAATTTGAATAAAATTCCCAGTTGAAATGGTGGAAGCTCTTTTCTAGTCCGCTTTCAGTAACTATTTCTTGCCAACCAATTTCTTTGGCACGGGTATTCTTGATTATATCTTTTCTTTTGCCTTCTGGTAAACTTAAGAAGTGTGTGTTTTGGTTTATAATATTTTCAAGTTGGTCAATTGTCATTTTTTCATCGGCTTTTTTCGCGATGGTGTCGGGCTGAGTCGCTACAAAATTTTGTCGAGTTTTAAGACCGCTCCATTCGTATAAAGTATAGCGCAAAATACCTTGTTGCTCATTTTTGAAATTTAAGTAGAGATACTTAATCGTTAGGAATGTCTCAATGGTTGTACGCGCAAGTAAATACAAAGCTGATACATTATATGTCTTATGGTCTTGATTGTTGTCGGGGCGTGTAAAATTTATGCCCTCAAACTCTTTTATTAATGATGAGTTGAGTAGTGCGAACTTAAATAAATGTGTTTCTAAGTATGGTTGCCAAAAAGGGCATTGCATTTTTTCTGTGTGCAATGTGTCCACAAACTTAACTAGTAGTGCATTAAAAGCTTTGTAGTCAGCTATTGTCGCTTTGAGGTCTTTTTGGTCAATTTGTCTAGCAACTTCCAAAATAATTTTATTGCGTTCTATCATTGTCTAACGGGGTCTCTTTGTCTTAGGGAATTGTCCGCCCACTTACCCATAACGTTTTGCGAATTTGCCCAGTGCGGCTTTCGAAGCTTCCTGTGTCTATACGCACAAATGTTTATTTAAAGATACAATGGTTTTTAGCGAGCCGCAAATAAAATTTCCCGAAGGGGCAACTACTTTTGCGCGCGAGCGA
>JBKDKI010000060.1:0-11069 GCA_046345155.1 Sphingobacteriaceae bacterium | reverse complement strand
TTAATGCTATTGCCTTGTCTATATGCACCTTGGTCGAAACTTTCCATAAATGTAGATGGATAAAAGATAGAAAAATTCAGTCCCGATTGTTTGATGTTTTTAACCGCTTCTTTTTTTATGTCAAGAACCCACCAGTTTATACCAGTATAAAACTGAACCAAAGAGGACAAGTAGCCAACTCTTTTTATGTTTGAGGCTTTTGAAACTTCGAGAATATTCTTTAAACCTTCTCTTTCGGCTTGAAAGTCATTTACACCGCTTGTTTGCTCTACAGATAAATTTAGGTAAACGGCATCTTGCCCAGTTAATAAATCTTTTAAACCAGTAGCGTCTTTAATGTCGCCTTTTACAATGCGAACTTTTGAGCCAAACATAGTTTTTGCTTTGTCAGCATTACGAACTAATATGCTTACTTCAAAGCCAGCATTTATAAATGCTTTTGTTACAGGTTGTCCTAACATACCCGTTGAACCGATAATTGCTATTTTTTTCATTTTTTGTAAAATTTTGTTTGTCAAAAGTAGTTACATTTGTCTAGCTGATAAAAAGTAAGGCACTAACATTTTAGTAAGTAGGTATGAAGAAAAAACAATTCAAAACTCTTTATCCAAGAAATATTGAAACAGTCAATGGTCGTCCTTTAGATTATTGTGGTATTCGTTGTTCAATGGAAGTGTTAGGTGGCAAATGGAAATTGTTAATTGTTGCAGAGTTATTTAAAAGTAAAAAACGCTATTCAGAATTGAAGAGGTCAATACCCGAGATAAGCGAAAAAATGTTGATTAGCTCTTTGCAAGAATTGGAACATCACAATATTGTTGTCCGAACAGTTGTCGAGGCAATACCGCCACAGGTTGAATATTCATTGTCGAAATATGGTCAGTCTGTCAGCCCAGTACTGGAAACATTATTTGGTTGGGGTGAAGGTCATATTAAGAAACACTGCGATAAGATATTTCATTAGAGGGCATGTCTTGCGTGGTCGTCATAGTCGAGTAGGCAAGGGGATTTCACCCCAAGCCTCTCACAGAACCGTACTTGATAGTCTCCCATCATACGGCTCTTCAGTTGATTGTCAGTGGTTAGAATCATCCTACAAATATAGTTGTTCTAATTAACATCATCAAATCAAGCTGCCACCCCCCTCGCTCCGCTCCCATTACAGGACTTTCATCACTACTACGAAGTAGTCCGCCATCTTATGAAATATCGATATTCAGCCTTGTATTTTTCTTTACTTGAACTTTTCTCTTAACACTTTCATAAGACTTCCTCTGTTCCCTTCAAAAGCCTAAATAGGATTCTTGCCTCCTTCGTGACGTCTGTCATGTAGCCAATAAGCAGATAATAGCTACACTCATCCTTGTACACTTCTAAATAATCCATTACCGATTTTGACAAAAGCCAATATCTAGGCGAACTAAGCCAACTTTTTTATCACCAAAATTTGCTAGTGTATTTTCTAAAAACGGAATAAATGATAATGAATATTCGAACGAGTTAACTCTGTATGCAAAAATTTATTTGCACCACACCAAATGCTTGTTGTAAATGATTCGATAATTGTTTGAACGGAGTGTCTGCGATTAGAGTTTTGTTTAGGCAAATATTCACAGTTAGATATATGCTTTTTAAAGTCTATTTTATCTAACATTTGCTTTAAAAAAACCATTCCGTCCCAAGGCGTAATCTCTTTACTGGCATAGGATAGTTCGAAATTCATACTCGATTTTTTTCTAAAGCTACGCATTAGGGTTTAAACACAGATTTAACTCAAATTTTTTCTAATGCGGAATTTGGATTAGATGAATTGAAAACACCTGCTAAGCGGGATTACCCTCATAAAGTCACTAGTGCGTTACATTCGTAACTTCTACTGACTAATTCGGGGTAAAAACTTTGAAAATCTTCGCCAGAAATTTAGGGGGTAAATTTGCTCCGGAATTTGGTGGTCAATTTAATCGGTGAGTGAAAGTAAATAAAAACCAATGACATTTATTAATAATTTAAACTAAAAAAAGTGTCAACTTATTTCAGTATAAGACGAAGAATTAATTAAGCTATAACCTTGTCAACTAACTAATTCTGGGAGTAATAATTATATTTTACAATTCCTTAAATAATGATTTTACTTTTTGTTGATAGCTAATTCCTACTGGAATATTAATTTCATTATACAACCTGCATAGATTTTCTTTAATTGAGTCAACAAATAACCGATTTATCAAAAACTTTTTATGACATCTTATAAATCCATAAGGGACTAACAAATTTTCCATGGAAATCATAGTTATATGCAGTACAATAGGTTTATTCTCTTTGACAGAATAAACCTTAACATAATTCCCTAAAGCTTCGATATAAATTATTTCATTTGGGTAAACAATAGTTTTTTTTGGTAAATTAAGATTTACAGCTTGAGGCAAATTAACTTTGCTTGGGTATTTTTGATTTTTTATCTTTTCAACTGCCTTTAAAAATCTATCGAATCGAATAGGTTTTAAAAGATAATCAACAGTGTTGTATTCATAACCTTCTAATGCGAAATTGTTATGAGCAGTTGTGAAAATTACTTTTGGATTTTCATTGGAAATATTTAACATTTCAATACCCGAAATTTCGGGCATGTTAATGTCTAAAAAAATAAAATCGGGATTATGTTGAGTAAGAATGTCGAGACCATCTTTAGCACTAAAACAATTTTGAATTACTTTTATATATCCAGTTTTTTTACAATATAATTCAAGTAGCTTATGAGCATCAGGTTCATCATCAATTATTATAGTACTTAGAATCATTTTAGGTTAATTAATAAACAAGTAAAAACAGGCTTAAAAGCATTTAATTATCCTAAAATACATGTATGCAATGAATTAAATTAATCTAGCGAGAACTTTTTTTACAAATATATTTAATTTTTTTTTGATCATTAAGCAAATTGACTCAATTAATTTAAAATAATTCAGACCTTAGTTAGACAGGTATGTAATATGAGGAATATCCTATTACGAATAGTTTACAACTTAAAGAATACGTTTAATGTTTATATTTTTGCAAAAAATCAAAATCTATCTGAGCTTAACTTGAAACTTATAACTTGATTTTCAAAAGTGTTTTATAGATATAATTATCTTTATCTATTTCAAAATTGTATTTATTTTCATATATAAAATCAAGTCTTTGAATTAAATTGGTCATGCTTGTTCCTGAAGTATTTAAAAATTCAGGGTTGTATGAGTTATACGTTTTTAAAGTGAAAACATTTTTTGATAGAGTAATGTTTATGATAATAAATGGATCTTTTGAGTCTCGTGAAAAATGTTTAAAACAATTTTCCACTAATGTAATTATAATGTTAGGTGAAATACAGTAATTACTTTTTTGAACGCTATTTGTAAATTCAAATTTAATCCCTTGATGGATTCGGTTCTTTTCAAATTCTACGTAATTGGTAATAAATGCGATTTCGTCATCCAACTTCACAGACTTTAACTTTAGGGAATCTGATTGATAACGATAAAGGTCCGATAATTTAAGAATCATTTCCGATGCTTTTTGCGGATCAGCCAAACAATGGTAATATATACTATTGAGAGTGTTAAATAAAAAATGCGGACTCAACTGCTCTTTTAAGAGTTTAATTTCAGCCTGATTAAGAGCATCTTTATAATCTTGTAATTCTACTTTTCGGCCAACTTTCCTCTTTGCATTCCGTAAAATAATTGCAAAACCACCCACAAATAAAATTCCAATAAAATTACCTTGAATGCCAATAACATTGTACTCTTTCAATTCGGCTAAAGTGCAGAGATAAGCTGCAAAAATGGAAAAAAAAATGTACAAAAGTGTGAACAAACCATATCTCCTTTTCAAAAAAAAATTATCAATAAGCCAAAAAAGAAATACTGAATAAAAAAAATAAATTGGTGCTAGACTTAATCTTAAAATTAAAGAAATATAAAACTGATCAGATTGATTAAATGTTAAAAGCAAACCAAAAATGCAAAGTATAATAGATGCAATAAAAAAATATTTCCTGCTTTTTGAATTGAATAATTGTTTCATTATATAATAGTTTGTTTAGTCAAACATGTTAGAAAGTAAAAATGTTTATTTATTTTGACGAACTGCATTCGTCAAAAACCAACTGAAAAAATGTAATTTCTTATCAGATGCTCATTAATTTTACGTCAATTTGCCTTCAAATTAATAAATAAAATTATGAAAATAAAATTAATCTTTGGTAACATTAGTAAGTATACCTCCTTTTCCATTTTAATCAAGAGTACATTTATTATTTTTTCTTTGGCAATACTTTGGAGTTGTAGGAAAAAGGATAAAACCACTGAACCTGTTACTTCTGGAAATGAAGATGTGTTTCAAATACTAAGCAAAAATAGTTTTGGTAGCATAATCTATCCAATTACTTCAGTTACACCTAGCACTAATGTTGATGATTTGAATTCAATATCACAATTTCTATCGAACAAATCTATTGTTGCACTTGGTGAATCTACGCATGGTACAAGTGAATTTTATACACTTAGGCTTAGAATGATACAACACATGGTCACGCAATTAAATTTCCGTGTTATTGCATTGGAGACTAATTTCTCTAACGCTCAATATATCAATGACTATATTCTAGGAGGCCCTGGTAATGCTAAGGATGCACTACAAAAGCTTTATGGATGGGTTTATAATAATCAGGAGTTTGTGCAGATTGTTGAATGGTTGCGCGGGTATAACGATAACCAATCAGTTAGTAATAAAGTTACATTTTATGGTTTTGATGCACAATCAGCGGAGGCCGCAGCTAAAAGAGTTCAAACTTTCATATCAGCATTTGATCCCACATATTTGTCAATTTATGATTCTATTGCTGAACCTTTTTTAAATGATTTTCAGGAACTTGCTAGTATTGACCAAGATTCGTTGATTCAAATAATTCCTTTAAAGGTAGCTAATTACCAACTACGTTGGAACACACTAAAGTTATATTTTCAAACCAATAAATCGCAATTAATTTCACTAAGTGGAACTACAGCCTATGAGTTAACTTTACGTCATTTAGAAATTGTTCAACAGACATTTAATAGTTTTTTGTTAGCCTCAGACGAGGTGCAAGCTAATAATTTCAGAGATAATTATATGGCTGATAATGTAGATTGGATACAACAGTTTGAAAATAACAAGAAAATCATTCTTATGGCTCATGCTGGGCATTCTGGAATGTATAGTGATTATGGTATTACACCCATGGGAAATCATCTTAAACAACGCCACCCAAATGATTATTTTACTATTGGATTATTTACAAATGGCGGAACAGTTCGTGTAGTAAATACATCAATACCAACACCGGTATTAGGCGAATTCAAAATCGACCCGAAGCCTGAGCATTATCTTACACAGGCGTTTGCACAAGGTAAATGGTCTCAGTTTTTTTTACCTATGAATGCGGTTAATCAAAATTCAGAACTGAAGGCGTTATTCAATAAACCTATTAAGTTTTATTTTATAGGTGCCACTACTGAAAAAGTAAGTATTGAGCAGAACTTATTAATGGGTTACGATGCCATTGTTTTTCTTGAAAAAACTTCTGCAACTAAACCAAATTAAAATGGTGAATAATTTTATTTCACATTTAATATTTGCTATATCAATGCATAGTTTTAGCCAATTATAAAACACATAAACATTAAAACAAAAGGACTAATATGATACTACAAATCAGAATAATTAGATTCGGACTTTTAATTATTATTACTTCAACAATATTTACTTCTTGTCAATTAGGACGCTTTGTAATTTACAACTTTGCAGATATAAAAGACTATAAAAGATTTCAGTCTAGACCATTAACCGCTGCAACTTCACCTTATAATTTTGAAACTACTAATTCAGGTAAAATTCCAAAAGAAATAGAGGGTACTCAATTTGACCAATACCTTGAAGACAACAAAACAGTTGCTTTTTTGATTATTAAAAATGATACTATTCAATATGAAAGATATTTCAAAAGGTATGACAAACAAAGTA
Organism: Sphingobacteriaceae bacterium; assembly: GCA_046345155.1. Taxonomy (GTDB): domain Bacteria; phylum Bacteroidota; class Bacteroidia; order B-17B0; family Aurantibacillaceae; genus Aurantibacillus. The sequence continues at coordinate 5,027 of JBKDKI010000060.1, read as the reverse complement.
TTGTTCCTTCTTTCTCAATGGCAAAATCGGTTACGTCAATTTTAATTGGTTGTGCTATTGACGAAGGTTTAATTAAATCCGTTGACGAGCCTATCACTAAATATATTCCTGAATTGGCAAAAAACGGTTTTGATAAAGTAACCATTAAGCACCTGCTACAAATGACATCTGGTATTAAGTTTAATGAGAGCTATTTAAATCCATTTGGAGATGCAGCTTCATTTTATTATGGGATTAATCTTAGAAAGGTAATTGGAAAAATGAAATTAAAATCAGAACCGGGTAAACAGTTTGAATATGTGAGTGGGAATACACAATTATTGGGCTTGGTTTTAGAACGTTCATTAAAGGGAAAAACAATTACCTCATACTTACAAGAAAAATTATGGACACAACTTGGTATGGAGTATGATGCATCTTGGAGCATTGACAGGAAAAAGAATGGATTAGAAAAAACATTTTGTTGTATAAATGCAAGAGCAAGAGATTTTGCCAAAATTGGGCGGCTTTACTTAAATAATGGTAACTGGAATGGCAAGCAAATAATATCTCAAAATTGGGTAGAGGAGTCAACCAAAGCTGATACTACAAATGGTGAGGTATTTTATAAATACCAGTGGTGGCTTCCAACTTCATTAGAAAATTTGAGTAGGGAGAACTATAATTTAAAAAATCCCAGTAAAGAAAAGTTAAAGCTTAGCACAGATAAGGATTTTATGGCGGAAGGCATTTTGGGACAGTATATTTATGTTAATCCGACAAAAAAATTGATAATTGTTCGACTTGGAAAGAATTATGGAAAGGCTGAGTGGTCGGCAATTTTTACTGCTATAGCAAAACTATATTGAAAATGATAAGAACTACTGACTCTAACTGCACATTTGCAAAAGGCGAGGTTACGCTCTCCGCAGATAGTTTTGTGATAGTCGAAAGTTTTGTGCTAGGTATCAATATTAGTGGTAAAAATCTCGCCCATCTCAAATCTGCAAAACTTTAACAATAACAAAATAACAATGAAAACAAAAATTCTATTTTATTTACTTTTTTTCCACATTGGACATTATTCATATTCACAAGCAATTGTTAAAAGCAAGCTTGATGAGCTTATTAAAGTATCAGAAGCAAAACACTCAAGTGCTTTAATAATTTATGAGAATAACAATTTAGTTTGTGAGCAGTATGCTTCTAAAGGTCAGTTTAGAAAGCAAATTGAAGCAATGTCTGCCACAAAAAGTATTGTTGGAATTGCAGTAGCATGTCTACTTGATGATGGTCTTTTAAATAGTTTAGACGTACCGGTATATAAATTCTATCCTGAATGGAAGCAAGGTAAAAAGAAAAACATAACTATTAGACATTTGGTTAATATGACATCTGGTATACAAAATGTATTAATGGCGCCCGAGGAGATATATCCCGCGCCAGATTTTGTGCAATTAGCATTGACTGCTGAATTAACTGATGATCCTGGTACTAAATTTAGTTACAACAATAAGTCGGTAAACTTACTTGCGGGGATTATTGAAAAGATAACAGGTAAAAGAATGGATATCTATATTGGGTCAAGAATTTTCAAACCATTGGGTATTTTAGATTACAAATGGGAATTAGACAGTAAAGGTAACCCCCATGCAATGTCTGGATGCAGTATAAAGCCAATTGACTTTGTAAAAATTGGAATTCTTTTACTTAATAAAGGTAAATACAATGATAGGGTTGTTGTATCTGAAAAATATCTAAAAAGGGTTGTTGAACCTTGTGAAATATTTGGCGAATATGGAATGCTCTGGTGGTTAAAATACGAACAATCCGTGTCGATTGTAAATGATTCAACACTTGCACCATTGATAAAAGGTACAATTCCAGATTCTACAAAACAAAAACTTCTTAACATGAAAGGAAGATATTCAACTGATGCTGATTTTGAGAAGAAAGCCTTTGAAATTTTAGGAGATTATGCGTGGAGATATACACAAGATTTTTTACCGGAAACAACAAGTATTAGACGAAAAGAATTGAAAGGCATAATTTCTTACAAAGCTGCCGGATATTTAGGAAATTATATAATAGTTGATCCAGTTAACAATATAGTTGCACTTAGAATGATAGATGGAGACGATTATCAAACCGAAAATGATGGTTTTTTTAATTTTGAGAATTTAGTTTTGGGTTTGACAAAAAAATAAACAAATAGAAAAGCGAATTGACGGATTAAGTTAAACAAAATGTATGGCAAGGTGCATCTAATTCACTACTGCATACCCGCAAACTGAAATAAACTAATATAAAAGACAAATGAAAAAAAAATTAATAATCAATACCGTTTTCTTAATCGGGCTCAAGGCAAATGCCCAAACAGAAATTCCCGAATCTTTTAAGCCTCACTTAAGATATAACCTGCCCCTTGTTGATGCCAATCATTGGAAAAATGCTGCCTACACAGGTGCTAATTTTAATAAACCTAATTCTGACGGAAAACCAAACTTCTCAAACTGGGCATCAAGTATCATAAAAAATCCAAGCATGTTTCAGGCAACCGAATTAAACTTGGATGCTATAAACACGCTAGCCTGGGGCAGCCAAACCTTAACCAATAAAATTATCAAACCGAAAACTTTTTTGAGGAAAACAGCAAATGTTATTACTTCACAATTGCTTGCGGGCCCTAGTATATATGTTTTGGGTGGATTTCCATTAGGAGGAGGGTGGTTACATGAGGAATATCATAGAGCCATTCTCGCTACCAATCGGGTTGCCAGTAAAGACCCTTTTGATGATTATCAACTTGATCTTACTGATGGTTCGGTAAAAAATATTTACGATGATGCGTTGAGAAATTTTAAGAAAAATGATCCTCATGGATTCAACAGAATGTTGATTGCAGGTGCAGAAGGAGAACTGCTTGCGGCCAAAAGAATGCAGGAAAATAATTTTTTTAATGATGCGAATTTACCGATAGAATTCACTAATCTATTTTACACCATAAGTGCTGTTAGATATTTTAATGATAGCTATAAAAGTATTGATTCAACGAATATCCCCTTGAATAAAAAAGATGGAGCAAATATTTTGAAAAGAGATTTCACAGGGCACGATTTTTCGGGTTGGATTTGGCATTTATTTAAACCAAATGTGTCTTATGATTCATTAGGAGTACACCCATCTGGAGTTGGAATAAATCGCTATATTAGTTCTGATCGTCTTACCCAACAGGAAAAAGATTACTATGATAAAACAAAAAGATTGGCAACATTAAATTATCTTTCTCCAATGGTTTTTGGCTTTAGAAAAATAAAGTTGAAAGAAGGCAACTATGGCAATTTAGCCATGCAATATCAAGCAACATCCTTTGGAGTGGATATGGAATTACGTATCTATTTCATGAACACAGTAAATAAATTTTGCTTTGCTGTGCACAATTATAAAAATTATAAAAATAACTTTTATGCAGCTGAGTTCAATTGGGTTGATTTTAAGTTAAAAACAATCGAAAAGCTATCATTTACATCGAGGGTATTACTTGGCACACAGCCAAAAAATCAAGAATTCTTTACCAATCAAGCGCAGTTTTTTAGTTTATTAGCTGTAAATTCAAACTACAAACTCACAAAAAATATTGTAGCCTACTTGCAAGCGCAGGCAAAAACTGCCGGTTGGGTTGCTGGTGATGAATATCTAAAAGGCATGATTAGATTAAGGGCAGGGTTGAACATGGTTTTATAGCAAATTTATTGGGAGAGATGTTGCTTCAAAAAATAATAAACACCCTTTACAATTTTTGATGAAATAGATGAGTAAACTATAGGTCTAAAAAAAAGTTTTTTTTAAAATTGTATCAATCATTAATAAAAATTATGGCAAATCACTATGTTCAATATCGAATATTAATTTGAATTTAAAAGACATTTTATATGATAAAATTCAGCAATTAATAAAAATTAAGAACAGCATTTTTGTTCTTATTTTACTCTTTCCTTCAATTTTAATGGCGCAATCTGATTCGATTAACAGACTTTATTTTCAGCAAAGAGATTTCGGAAAATATTTTATATCAGATATTTACTCTCCTACTATGCAAATTCAGGTAGGCATGGGATTGCTTTTAAAGGATTATAATTTATCATCAAATAGGAAAAAATATTTTGCACCTTTTAATCAAACAGACTTTGGGCAAGAAATACCGCTATTTATAAAAAACAAATTTAGAAAAGGTGCTGTTTACTCAAAATTTTCCTTATCAATGCCTCTTTGTGGAAGGCTTTGGTTCGATTCCTGGAGGTACCAGTCTTACCTTGCTCATACTAATTGTTTTGTTCGCCATGATTTTTTTATATATTTACTGAAGGGTAAAAATCACCAAAACAGTACAAAAATCATTGAGTTAAAACAGTATGATCAAGTCAATAATAGAGTGGTCAGTTTCAAGCGGTCAAGTCGGGTCTATATGGACGGAATTTCCACAAATCACTTTAAATAATCCCTATTTTCAATTGTAAATTTAAGTAAACTGTTTTGATCGGCATCTAATTCCAATTTTTTAAAGATATTTTGACGGTGCTTTTTAACGGTATTTTTGCTAACAAATAATTTTTTAGAAATTTCTTTACTAGACAATCTTTCGGCAATAAGTAATAACAGATTTTTTTCTGTTTTGGATAATTTTTTAATTACATCATTTAGTTCGGATTTCATTAAAATTGGGCTCTTAGCGTCAACCAATAGTTTACTGATTTCTTCGCTCAAATAAAATTCTCCTTTCGATATTGTCTCTAGAGCATTAATTAACTCTTTCAGGGCATTATCCTTTAATAAATAACCATCAGCGCCCACAGCAAAGGATTTTTTATATAAACCCCTTTCTTTAAGCATAGTTAAAAAAAGCACTTTGCTTTTACCACCTGTTTACCATAGTCAGCACCGGAAATTAAATACATCGGGTATTTTGATGTTCCTGCAAGATTAATGCTATTGCCTTGTCTATATGCACCTTGGTCGAAACTTTCCATAAATGTAGATGGATAAAAGAT
>JBKDKI010000059.1:0-9946 GCA_046345155.1 Sphingobacteriaceae bacterium | reverse complement strand
CACCAAGTATTACAAGTATCGATTTCAGAGGTATAAGTAACAACGGTTCAACAACCGATGAGACTTATGCGAACAACACTTTCACAACTGTTGGTACGCCATTTAAGTTGTGGGAAAATTATGGCACAAACTCAGCAATTGATTCAGCGATTTTCTTTAATGACTCTGTTCGTGTATTGATCCCTATTACGTCAACTGTTGGTACAACCACTTCATATACGGTGAGTTTGGTTAAGCCACAACATTCAGCAATTATTGATAAAGTGAACATCAGTACCTTTACTGTTTCAATTGCTACTGCAACAAGTACATCTTGTTTCGCAAACAGTAGCTCATCTTATACATTAAACCATAGAGCAACAATGGAGTTTGGCGGGGCCAACACACCTACATCATTGCCATCAAGTTATACATTAACCGGACTAACATCCACAGTGGTGAATGGTTCAAATAAACTTGAGATCAACGCGATCGATAATAAAGACATTTTAACTTTTGAATTACCTATTAATCCATTGAGCGTTGTTACCAATACCAACAATCACCAATATGTTAGGGTAGGTGTAACCGTGTTTTACAGATATAAATCAGGTGGGAAAATTTTAATTGAAAACAAGAATATTTCAAATACGCCATTCAGAGATTCAGTTGCTTTGACATCTGATCTAACTTGGACATTTAATAATGTTGGAACAAATTCTTTAGTACCGGTTTCAACAGGAGCGCCAATTAAATTTAAAATGCCTTTGAACTCACGTTTGGCAATTTTAAATGATAAAGGTGTTTTAGTGTCTAAGCGTCCTTTGAATACAAATGATCCGCAAAAATTCCAGATGGTTAGTTGTACTGGAGCTTTAACAACAAATTCGAGTACTTATACTGCAGGTCAAATGACCGTTACCGGTGCACCTTATTTATTAGAGTGGGCTCCAAATGGTAAGGCAATTTATTATGTTACCAGTGTAACTACTCCAACGCCAACTTACAGAGTTTATAAAGTAAATGTTGGCTCAAGTATTTATGATTTTGCAATTGAAGATTATAGAGGTGCTTATTATACAGGTTGTGTTAACAGTAAGCGTACGGCTACTTCAACGTTTACCTTCTCAACAAACAACAACTCTAAATTCAGAACTACCTTAATTGGTACGTTTAGCGAAAGAATTACAAACTTGGCAGTTAGTGATAATAGCAAAACATTATTATTAACTACTTCAGATGTTAGCTCTGCAGCTAAGAGAATTTACGTAAGTACACCAAATATTGATACAGACAACATCGATAATACAGTTGTTACTTTCAGCGATAAAACAGGTGATCTTCCAAAGATCGGTGTTTATTGCGCTTTATTTGAGATGAGTGATAATAAGCGTGTGTTAATTGGTACAGATAAAGGTGTTTACAGAACAAACGATATTACAGCTGGTGCTCCAACTTGGATCGATGAGAAAAACGGAAATGTATCGCCGGTAAACAACTTTACAATTGCAAACGTACAGGTATTAGATATCAAGCAACAAAAAATGACATCATGGGATTCATATAACTCAGGTATTATTTATGTTGCAACAAACGGACGTGGTGCGTGGGTAAATAAGAACTTCTTAACACAAACAGTTATTGGTGTTCAAGAGAATGAGTTAAAAGCTAAAAACACTGGCTTATCAATTTATCCAAATCCTACAAACGGAAATGTAACTGTTAATTTCTTCGCAGCAGATAACGAAGATGTAACTGTAAATGTATTAGATATCAACGGACGTTTGGTAAGAACAGAATCTGTTAAGAATTTAGCTGCAGGTTATACTGATTACAACTTTAACACAAGCGACATGAACAATGGTGTTTATATAGTTAACATCACTAGCTCATTTGGCATTAAGCGTGTTTCTAAGTTGATCGTATCTAAGTAATAACAAACTTTATATAAGTGAAAGGCGCTCCTATATGAGCGCCTTTTTTTTGAATTGAATTTAGTGATATAAATATTATTGATTTAACAGAAATAAAAAAGCCTCAACTACTGTTGAGGCTTTTATTTTAAATAGGATCTAATTAATCAACATTATCATGTAAGAAGGAGTTATTCGGACGGATCTCGATCTTTTTATCTTCACCTTCGCTTAAAGTGAAGCGTGAAACATTTGATTCCTGTGAATAATTCTTATTCTCTAAATTGATATTCTTTCTTGAAAAGGCTGTTTCTTTTTCTAATGCAGCTAAACCTTCCGGACTTTTCATTTTCAAGGTGATCTCTTTTAGTTTACGAATACGCTCCTGAGCTAATTTAATTTGCTCTTCACGTGAAACCGATTCGGTTGTACTTGTTGAACTGGTTATTTCTTCTGATCTATTCTCATTAACCGGAGTTGTGGTTGTTTCTGAAGTTACGGTTGTGAAAGTAAATTCAGGAGTTGTTTCGATCACTTCTTCGATATTTGTTTCTTCGATCTTATTATGATCTTCGCTGATGATATTGATCTCTTTTGTCTCAAAAGTAATATCTTTTGACGGCGTTGTGATCTCTTGTGTTTCTTCTTTAATGAAAACAAATGGTTCTTCTGTTTTAACCTCATCAGTTACTTCAGGAGCTTTTTCAATTACCGGTTCAACTTTTGTTTCATTTAAGTCAACAATTTTTCTTTCTCTGATGAATGATGCTTCAAAACTTTGGCTAGGTTTGGTTTTAAATCCTGTAGCAATGATCGTTACACTTACATTGTCGCCTAATGAAGGATCGGTACCATAACCTGTGATCAGTTCAGCTGTTCCACCAGCAGCTTCCTGAATAAAGTCGGTAATTTCTCCAAATTCATCCATATCAATATCATCGCTTCCGCTCATGATATTTAATAATACATGGCGAGCACCGCTAATATCATTGTCATTTAATAATGGCGAATTCAATGCACCTTCAACAGCTCTGATCGCACGTCTTTCTCCGCTTGCAACTGCGCTACCCATAATAGCAACACCGCTGTCTTTCATTACTGTTTTCACATCATTAAAGTCAACATTAATATGCATGTGTAAACTAATGATCTCAGCAATACTTTTTGCTGCACCGGTTAACACATCATCTGCGTGCGCAAATGCTTCGCTCATTTTTAGGTTGCCGTATATCTCACGTAGTTTGTCATTGCCAATAACCAAAAGGGTATCAACATATTTCTTTAATTCTTCTAAACCTTGCTCGGCTTGCAATCTTCTTTTCTTTCCTTCGAAAACGAATGGAAGCGTTACGATACCAACGGTTAAAATACCTAATTCACGAGCGATACTTGCAATTACGGGCGCTGCACCTGTACCTGTACCACCACCTAAACCGGCAGTAATAAATACCATTTGAGTATTATCCGACAGGTAATTTTTTATTTCTTCGATCGATTCAATAGCAGCATCTCTGCCAACATCAGGTATAGATCCTGCGCCTAAACCTTTTGTTAAGGTTCCGCCTAATTGAATTTTATTTGGAACAGGGCTTTTTTCTAAAGCTTGTCTGTCTGTATTGCATATGATAAAATCAACGCCTTTTATTCCTAATCGGAACATATGGTTTACGGCGTTACTTCCGCCGCCGCCAACGCCGATCACTTTGATGATCGATCCTTCAGCGTTTGGTAATTCAAATTGCATCATGGTGGTTATGGTTTATGGTTATTAATTTACTTTTTTAATTATTCGATATCATCGCTCATCCAATCCTTTGCTCTTGTGATCAAGGTGTCGAAGAACGATCCGATCTTTTTATTTGAGTGGTTGGTGATCTTTTTTGATTCTTTTTTTACTTGTTCTTCTGTTAAAGTTTCTGATACAACTTCCGGTTTATTGAAGTTCAATCCGCGTTTTGCATCACGCTCGTATTTTTCAATTCCTTTCATTACTAAACCAACACCGGTTGCATACAAAGGATTTTTTAATTCATTATCAGCTGATGCTAAATTTCTGTTAGGTGTTCCAATGCGGCAATCCATACCTGTTGTAAGCATTACTAATTGTTGTAAGTGCTTTAACATCGATCCACCACCTGTTACTACAATTCCTGCAGAAAGTTTTCTTTCGTAACCAGATGATTTGATCTCAAACGAAACAAATTCCAAGATCTCTTCCATACGTGCCTGAATGATCTGCGCTAATAATTTCACAGAAACTTCTTTTGGTGGACGACCAGATAAGCCAGGGATGGAGATGATCTCGTTCTCCTGATTCTCTTGTGCTAATGCCGATCCAAAACGTACTTTTAATTGTTCGGCCTGTGTTTTAATGATGCCACATCCTTCTTTGATATCTTCGGTAATGATGTTACCTCCAAAAGGAATAACTGCAGTGTGACGAATGATGCCATCGTAAAATACAGCCACATCGGTAGTACCACCACCAATATCAACTAATACAATACCTGCTTCTTTTTCTTCATCGCTTAAAACAGCATCGGCACTTGCCAATGGCTCAAGATGCAAGTCAACAATTTCCAATCCTGCACGGTTAACACACTTGAAAATATTTTTAACGGCACTTACTTGTCCGGTGATGATATGGAAGTTGCCTTCTAAACGTATACCGGCATGACCAATAGGATTTTTAATTCCACTTTCGTTATCAATAATGTACTCTTGAGGGATCACATGGATCACTTCTTCACCCGGATTCATTACCAAACGGTGCATGTTATCGATCAACTGATCAACATCTTTCTGACTAACTTCATCATCTAACGATTGGCGCGTGATCATACCACGGTGTTGCATACTTTTGATATGCTGACCAGCTATACCAACTATTACTTCACCGATATCAACGTTTGCTTTATCTGCTGCAATGGCAATGGCAGATTTGATTGATGCAACGGTTTGCTCGATATTTACAACCACACCACGGTTCACACCAAGAGATTCGGTTTTACCAATTCCCATGATCTCAATTTTGCCATGTTCATTTTTTCTACCAACAATGGCAGCAATTTTTGTGGTTCCAATGTCTAAACCTACAACTAGGTCCGAGCTTAAGTTATTTGTGTTATTTTCCATAGAATTACTTTTTGGTGCAAACAACCAGGTTTTTAAATTTTAAGTTAATAGTTGAATATTTATTCCACGAGTCGGTTTTATTTAAACCTTCGGTGTAAAACAGTTTTAATTTATTAAGCTTGATGCTGAGGTCTTCGTTAGGACCTAACATAATAGATTGCTGACCAACAATAGGCGTTAGGATAAAATTGCGATCAGGCGTTACATAGATCTGATGAATAAGATTGGTCAACAATGAATCTGAATAGATAGCTTTCGAAATTTCATACACATCATCTAACACACTAACCGCTTTAAAATTTTCGTTCTTAGCAATTTGATCAACCGAATAATTATATCGGCGTGCATAAGGTTCAAAAATATAACCGTTAGCAACAAGCACTCGTCCGGTTGATTTGAAACTCAATGGCATTAATTTGCTTAACGAATCAATATAATAACTTTCGCCATTGAAATTGAACACGCGTACCATGGGGCGACGTTGTTTCACAGATATTTTCATATCACCATTGATATCGTATGAAATATCGGCATTTTCAACCGCCGGGTTTGAATTCAATGCTTTCTCAAGGCTTGTGATATCGATGTTTTTTACTTCGTTATCAATAAGCTTATCATTTCTTTCTTCAAAAAATGTTTTAACATCAGCTTCGTTGATGAATTCGTTTTCAGAAGGATTAAGGATGTCGATGGAAACGTGATTGATCTTAACTGATTCTTGTTTTTTAGCTGCGAACGACCATGAAGTGATCAGGCCGGAGATAGCGAATATCCACAGAACAAATGAAACGATCTTTTTATAATTTATTTTTTTCATTTGGCCTTTCAGCACTTTATTTTATTTTTTCTTTGATCAGGTTTTCAATTGGCAATACCAGTGTATCAATATCGCCGGCACCAAGGGTAACTATGATCTCAAATTCGTTTTGTTGTATATGTTTCAGCAAATCATCTTTGCTTAATAATTTTTTATCGCTTTTGCTTACTTTGTTCAGCAGCATGGTTGAGTTAACGCCTTCAATTGGCAATTCGCGTGCAGGATATATCTCCAATAAGATCACTTCATCCAATAAGCTTAAGCTCTCTGCAAATCCATCAGCAAAATCTCTGGTACGGCTAAATAAGTGCGGTTGAAAAATGCCTGTTACCTTTTTTCCGGGATAGATGCGTTTAACAGAAGAGATGGTAGCTTTCAATTCTTCAGGATGATGCGCGTAATCATCAATGAAAATTGTTTTAGCCGATTTTACTCTGTAGTCGAATCTGCGTTTCACTCCACTAAAAGAACGTAGGGCATCTTTGATCTGATCGCCCTTTAAACCAAGCTTCTGTGCAATGGCAATGGCCGCTAGTGAATTTTCAACATTGTGCATGCCAGTGATACCAAGGCATACGTCGTTGAGGTCTTCAATCGGACTCTTTACATTGTAGAACGCTTCATTTTCTATAAAGCGCACATTTTCAGCAACATAATTTGTATTTAAATTTAAAGAGTAGACTACCTTGTTAGATGGAAGACTCAAATCATTATCAACATTTTTGTTAACAATTAAAAGTCCATCTTTTTGAATTTGTTTGGCAAACAATTCATAACTCTCTTTCACAAATTGTGCGTTGCCGTATATATCCAAATGATCTGCATCACAGCTTGTGATCACCGATAAATAAGGGTGAAGTGTAAGAAAAGAACGGTCGTACTCATCTGCCTCAACGACTACATAGGTCTCGCTTTTGCTTGGATCGCCCAACAATAGATTTGTTTCGTAATTTTTGGATATACCACCCATAAATGAAAAACAATTCACACCACTGCTCTTTAAGATGTGAGATACCATTGTAGTGGTGGTAGTTTTACCATGTGTACCGGCTATGGCAATGGTTTTAAATTGTTTGGTTATTTCTCCGAGTACCGCAGATCGCTTTAAGATCTGAAAGCCATTTTCTTTAAGGAAAATATATTCAGAATGATTTAACGGAACAGCCGGTGTATACACAACAAGCACTTCCTCTTTTTTAAATTTGGAGAGTAATAACTTTAATTGCTCAACATCTTCAGAATAATGACAGCTTATGCCTTCTTCTTCAAGTTTGGAAGTTAAGTTAGTTCGTGTTTTATCGTAACCGGCAACCGTTTTTTTGTAATGATTAAAATATCTTGCCAAGGCGCTCATTCCTATGCCGCCAACGCCCAAAAAGTAATATAATTTGTAGTCCAGTATTTTCATTACTTTGAAATTTTAAGAAGCTTTAAAACTTCATTTGCAATAATTTCAGTTGAATTATAAATAGCCAATGTTTTGATCTTATTGGACAATTCAGTTTGCTTATTTTGATCTTTGGCAAGCTCAATGGCTTTTTTGATCAATTCGGTTGAAGCGTCTGCATCCTTAACCAAAATGGCCGCTTGCTTGTTAACCAATGCCATGGCATTTTTAGTTTGATGGTCTTCTGCTACATTAGGTGACGGCACTAAAATGCATGGCTTATGCGTGTTGCAAAGTTCAGAAACAGAACTAGCACCTGCACGTGAAATAACAATATCTGCCGCAGCATATGCCAGATCCATACGTTGAATAAAATCGTATGCGTATAAATGTTTTGAATTATATGGAGTGGTATTTTGTTGTGCTGTTTCAAAATAACCTTTCCCTGTTTGCCAAAGTAATTGAAGGTTATTGTCTGCAATTTCCTTTAAACCGTCGGCCATTGCCAAATTAATGGTTCGAGCACCCAAGCTTCCGCCAATAACTAATATTGTTTTTTTATTCGGATCTAATTTAAAAAATTCAATTGCTTCAGCACGTTTTTGATCTACATTCACAATATCTTGTCTTACCGGATTGCCACTGAAAACAATTTTTTCTTTCGGAAAGAATTTTTCCATGCCTTCATAGGCCACACATATTTTATTTACTTTCTGACTTAAAATTTTGTTGGTGATACCTGCAAATGAATTCTGTTCTTGTATCAGCGTTGGTATTCCTCGGCTGCTCGCAGCTCTTAATATAGGACCGCTTGCATATCCTCCTGTACCAATAACTACATCGGGTTTAAAATCATTTAATATTTTTCTTGCTTTCCATAAACTTTTAATGAGCAAGAAAGGGAACATTAAATTTGAAAAGGTTAGTCGGCGTTGCAAACCCGCTATTGGTAAACCAATTATGTCGTAACCGGCCTTTGGAACTTTTTCCATTTCCATTCGGCCGAGCGCACCCACAAAAAGTATCTTTGAATTTGGGATCTGTTTTTTTAATTCATTTGCAATGGCAACTGCCGGAAATATATGTCCGCCTGTTCCACCGCCACTTAATATGATCCTTACTTCTTTCAATGTTTAAATGCTTTCTAGTTTTTCTTCAGTTTTATCTTCCGATCTATCTTCGTTACTTCTACTGATACTTAAGATAATACCCAATGTTATCATTGTAAATATCATGGATGTACCTCCCATACTTACTAATGGTAAAGGCTGACCCGTAACCGGAAACAAATTAACGGCCACTGCCATATTAATGAGCGCCTGAAATACCAAACTAAATGAAAGTCCAACTGCAATGAGACTGCCAAATGTTTTATCGGAATCACGAAGTATGCGTATTCCTCTGAAGAACAAAATGAGGTAGAGGAATAAAATGGTCATACCCGTGAACAAACCGTATTCTTCAATAATAATGGCGTAAATAAAATCGGAAGAAGCTTGTGGTAAGAACGCGCGTTGTGTTGAATTACCAGGGCCCTTGCCAATAACACCACCGGTTGCAATGGCAATTTTTGCTTGTTCACTTTGGTAATTGCTTTTACTATCGCCGCTCGTAAAATTCTCAATACGTGCTTTCCATGTTTTTCCGCGAGGAATAAGGTCAGGAACTGTATAAATTAATGTGCCTAATACAAGACCAAAACCCAAACCCATTAAGAGTATGTAGGCCAAAAATTTAAGTTTTACTTTTCCTGCAAACATGATGAACATGCAATTAAAGAACAATAAAGCAGCGGTTGAGAAGTTTGCCGGTAAGATCAATCCGCAGATGATCATGATGGGCAGCAACAAATGCTTAAGCAAACCTTTGAAATCCTGAATAAGATCGTTTTTTAAAGTGATCACACGTGCCACGTAGATCAGTAAGATCAACTTGGCAACGTCGGATGATTGAAAGGTTAACTTTGTACCGGGTATCTCGATCCATCGGCTGGCTTCACCTGCGCTCACACCTTTTAATAAGGTAAATAGCAATAAAGGAATACATAAGTAAAATCCTATGTGTGCTATTTTGCTAAATACAGTGTATTTAATGCGGTGAACAACAAATGCAACGCCTAATCCTATAAGAATAAAAGCCATTTGCCTGATCAAATAAAATTCGGAATTACCTTGCTGAAATTTATGCGCAAGTGTAACAACGGCACTATATACTACTAAAATAGAAAGTAAAGACAATAGGAACATGATTGCCCATATGACCTTATCTCCTTTTAAGTAACTGAATAGTTTCATTTTTATTGATCGGTTATGTTTTGATCGATCAGGGTAGGGGAGATACTTGTGTTTAAGTTGGTTATTCTTAAAAACAGAGCGCATGCTCACAACGAACTTCAATTGAAATCCGCATCCGATCCGAAAGATCTTGATAAATTAAAGGGATCGAACGGCAGCTTTAAATTGCATACCTCTGTCTTCGTAGTTCTCGAATAGATCGAAACTAGCGCAAGCAGGAGAAAGCAATACAGCTTCACCTTTTTTACTGATCTTGTATGCAGCTGCAACAGCATCGGCAGCATTGTCAGTTTCAATGATCAGATCGATCACATCTTTAAATGCACTGATGATCTTTTTATTGTTCTTACCTAAGCATACAATTGCTTTTACTTTTTGTGAAACAAGGTCAATGATCTCGTTATAATCATTTCCTTTGTCC
>JBKDKI010000058.1:0-59594 GCA_046345155.1 Sphingobacteriaceae bacterium | reverse complement strand
GTGCACTACCACACTGTGAACCTAAATGACTAACTTGTAATAAAGTAGGCTCATTTGTGGTGATATCAGATGCAACATAAATATTACTGTTAGCGGTTGTGAAAAATGCTGTTTTAGGAGCTAAACGCGAAAATTCTGTATTAAAGAAATCACCACCTAAATAATTCAATTCTGATGTTACTAATGGATAATTTCCGCTGAAATAGCTGATACCATTACCCGCTGTACCGGCTAAAAATCCTGAGTAAGGCACCAATGAGTTGTTAGAATTTGTAGTTTTTGGAAAACGCGTAATAGCAATATTATTGTACTGCGCAGTTCCTAATCCGTTTGAAAACAACTGAAAGGTAGTTAATGCAGAGTTGGCAACGGTAAATAAATCCGTAGATCTATATACACCGGCATCGGTTACAAAATAGAAACCATTACTAGTGATCTTCAAATCATGAATATTTTGACGTAAATAAAATGGTGTATCAAAAGCTCCTTCATTTCCAATTTTGATCCAGTTCCCAACACCTTCCGGACCACCGGTTGTTTTTGTCCATCTATAAAACTTATAACTACCAACAAAAACTTGATCAGCATTGTTAGGGTTAACTATTACACAATGTGCATAATCACCTGAGTTAGTTGTTCCACCGCTCGATAAAGGATCTAACTGAGGTGAACCTTCCAATATCAATGTCCAGCTTGCACCGGCATCTTTACTTACAAAAAACCCATACAATGAAGCTATAGAACCATTTGACGAAGGGCTTGTAGGCTTAGCAACTGAAGCGTAAATAACATTTGCATTTGAAGGCGCGATACCTAATTCGATTCGGCCATAATTTGAGTTCGGTAATTGTGAAGAAGTAGGTGTAATATCTGAAAATGTTACTCCGTCATCTGTTGACTTAAATACTCTTACACCTCCGCCCAAAGCATCACTTGTTGCAGTGGCATAAATATGACCGTTATTGTCATATGATACAGTTAATGCAGTAGGAGTAACCAATGTGCCTAGTGTACATACATTAAAAGTAGCACCAGCATCATTAGTAACCAATAAACCATTTGATCCTGCAATTGCAAGTTTTGAGGCAGAAGATGGATGGCAAGCAACACGCGTAATAACACTACCTGTTACCGTTGCATCTTTAACCTGCACTAAATTACTACCGCTCAACTTGTATAAACCTGTACCTTTTAAGGCACGCGATCTTGCTGTTAATCTTAAAAAACCCTCACCCGTAGAGGCATATATGGTGTTATCTGCTGCTTGAGCCAAATAACTGATATTACGAACTGTATCTTGGTCATTCAATGGAGCCCACAAACCACCCGCATTGGTTGATTTGAAAATACCACTGGATACACTACCCACATACAATACGTTACTATTCAATCTGTCAACCACCATGTTACGTGAACGACCAGCGCTAAGCACCGGGCCTGCTGGCGACCATGAATAAGAAGTTTGGGCATTCAATTCGCTTCCTAAAACCGCAGTAATAGCCAAAGCCCCTAAAAATTTGTACATCTTCATCATACCTATATATTTATTCGCTATTTGATTTAAATAATTTTAACAAAAATGTTCATTTTTCTTTAAATAAAAAAATAAAGCCGCCGTTTTTTTACGTTTAGGTGTACATTTTTTTATAATTGGTTCATTTTAACAGATAAGTGATTTTTTCCAGTTAATTGATTATCAAAATTTTGAGATATTAATGGTTTTTCTAAATTTGTGCTCTTATTTTTTATGAGCAATAGCAATTATTATGCGCATCCGTCTGCTATTATTGACGAAGGTTGTGAGATTGGGGAAGGAACAAAGATCTGGCATTTTTCACATATTATGCCCAACTGTAAATTGGGTAAAAATTGCAATATAGGTCAAAATGTAGTGGTATCGCCCGATGTAACGCTTGGCAACAACGTTAAGGTGCAAAATAACGTATCCATTTACACCGGTGTTACCTGCGATGATGATGTGTTTTTAGGACCAAGCATGGTTTTTACCAATGTTATTAATCCAAGAAGTGCCGTAAATCGTAAGAGCCAATATGCTAAAACCCACGTTGGTAAAGGCGCTTCCATTGGGGCAAACGCTACCATTGTTTGCGGACATGATATTGGCGAATTTGCCTTTATTGGTGCCGGTGCCGTGGTAACAAAAAATGTACCTGCATTTGCTTTATTGGTAGGAAATCCTGCCCGTCAGATCGGTTGGATGAGCGAATTTGGTCACCGCCTAGAGTTTAACGAGAGTGGAATGGCCACTTGCCCTGAAAGCGGACAAACTTATCAATTAGAAAATAACCTTGTAAAACGAATTAAATAATGAGTAAGATCAAATTTGCCGTAGTTGGTCAGGGTCATATTGGAAAACGCCACGCCGAAATGGTGCGACGAAATGATAACTGCGAATTAATTGCCGTTTGCGATGTTTTACCAAAAGAAAAATTAGGATTGGATGGTTTGCAAGAAAAATTCTACCAATCTGTTGATGAACTTTTAGCTGCTCATCCTGAAGTTGAAGTTGTGAACGTATGCACCCCAAATGGCTTGCATGCAACTCACGCTTTAAAGGCACTGGATGCAAACAAGCATGTGGTTGTTGAAAAACCAATGGCCCTATCAAAATCAGATTGCGAAAAGGTTATTTACAACGCCTTACACCATCACAAAACAGTATTTTGTGTGATGCAAAACCGATACTCACCACCAAGTGTTTGGTTAAAAGAGATCGTTGAGAATAAAATAATTGGTGATGTTTATATGGTTCAGTTGAACTGCTACTGGAACCGCGATGACCGCTATTATAAACCAGGAAATTGGAAAGGAACTCAAGATCTGGATGGCGGTACATTGTTCACACAATTCAGTCACTGGATCGATATCATGTATTGGTTGTTTGGCGATATTAAAAACATCCAAGCGAAATTTGCCGATTTTAACCATCAACAATCCACTGCGTTTGAAGACAGTGGTTTTGTAAGTTTTGATTTTGTGAATGGCGGCATGGGTTGCATCAACTATTCTACTGCTGTTTGGGATAAAAATTTAGAATCATCGCTAACAATAGTTGGAAGCAAAGGAAGTGTAAAGGTTGGCGGCCAGTACATGGATCAAATTGAGGTTTGTAATATAAAAGATTACACCATGCCTCAATTAAAAGAAACCAATCCGGCTAACGATTACGGCGCTTATAAAGGCTCGGCCAATAACCATCATAACGTAATTGAAAATGTGGTTGAAACCTTACAAGGGAAAAACAAGATCTCAACAAATGCCTTAGAAGGTTTAAAAGTGGTAGATATCATTGAACGAATTTATGCACTCAGACCCAAAAACGTTATAAAAAACAAATAATGAAAAAAATCATCGGTATACTCGTTGCCATCATTGTATTTGCAGGGTGCAGCAGAAAGGAAGACATTCCTTCAATAAACCAAAAATACATAGGGCTTTGGTATTACGAAGATTCCGAAAGCGAATATACCCTTAACATAAAAGAAGATGCAACTGCCGAATATAAAGAAGTATTTATAGGGGGATATAAAACAGTTACCGGTTACATTTACTTTGATGGGAACGACTTTAAAATTGGCACCAAACGCATCAATAAAAAATTTAAAACACAACAAACACCAAAAAAAATAATTACTTCTACAACACCGTATAAATATTATTACACGGCAACATTTAATGGAATTGTATACACAAAAGATTAATTTGATATGAACTTATACGAACGAATAATTAAAAAAGATGCTTCAGTAGCATTGATCGGACTAGGATACGTAGGATTACCCATAGCGCTTGCATTTGCTAAAAAAGTAAAAGTGATTGGTTTCGACATCAATGAAAAGCGTGTGAATTTAATGAAGAAAGGTATCGATCCAAGTAATGAATTACCTAAAAGCGAATTCAAAAACTCGGATATCACTTTCACACATAAATTGGAGGATCTTAAAAAAGCTAATTTTTACATTGTAGCCGTACCTACGCCAATTGATGAACACAATTTGCCTGACCTAAAACCATTGATCGCCGCATCAACCACCGTTGGTAAAGTTTTAAAGAAAGGTGATTATGTTGTGTTTGAATCTACTGTTTACCCGGGATGTACCGAAGAAGATTGTATACCGGTACTTGAAAAAGTAAGTGGTTTAAAATACATGAAAGATTTTAAAGTTGGTTATTCTCCTGAGCGTATCAATCCGGGCGATAAAGAACACACTATCACAAAGATCTTAAAAGTGGTGAGCGGCTGTGATAAGGAAAGTTTAGATATTATAAGCAAAACCTACGAGATCATTGTTGAACCCGGAACGCATAAAGCATCGAGTATTAAAGTTGCTGAAGCTGCAAAGATCATTGAGAACACACAACGCGACGTGAACATTGCCTTGATGAATGAGCTTTCGATCATTTTCAATAAAATGAATATTAATACCTATGATGTATTAGAGGCTGCAGGCACAAAATGGAATTTCTTGAAATTCTCACCGGGCCTGGTAGGCGGGCATTGTATTGGTGTTGACCCTTACTACTTAACGCACAAAGCAGAAAGCTTAGGCTATCACGCGCGTGTGATCAATAGCGGACGTTATGTGAATGACAGCATGGGTTTTTATATTGCAAAAACCTGCGTTAAAAAAATAATTGCTGCCGGTAAAAACATTGCGAGATCAAAAGTACTGGTAATGGGCGCAACATTTAAAGAAGATGTGAGTGACATCAGAAATAGTAAAGTGGCTGATATTGTTAAAGAATTAAAATCATTTGGTGTTAAAGTTGAGGTGGTAGATGTGCATGCGGATAGTGATGAATTGAAGCATGAATATGGTTTTGGTTTGAACAAAATGGGTAAAGGGTATGATGGCGTTATTGTTGCGGTTAATCATAAAGAATACAAAACCTTAGATGAGAAATATTTCAAATCTATCCTTTCAAACAAAGGTGTATTTGTTGATGTGAAAGGTATGTACCGTGGCAAGTTTAAAAATTTAAATTACTGGAGTTTATAAAATTTAAAAAAATGAAAATACTTATTACTGGAGGTGCGGGTTTTATTGGGTCACATGTGGTTCGCTTGTTTGTGAACACGTACCCAAATTATCAAATTGTAAATCTCGATAAATTAACATACGCAGGAAATCTTGCTAACCTAACAGATATTGAGAACAAACCAAACTACAAGTTTGTAAAAGGAGACATTGTTGATGCAAATTTCATCAATGAGCTATTTGAAAAAGAACAATTTAATGCTGTTGTTCATTTAGCGGCCGAAAGTCATGTTGATCGCAGTATCACAAACCCTTTAGAGTTTGTTATGACAAATGTAATTGGTACAGTTAATTTATTGAATGCGGCAAAAACATTATTTAAAAAAGAGAACAGTACGTTTAAACGTTTTTACCATGTGAGTACCGATGAGGTTTACGGCGCATTAGGCGAAACCGGCATGTTCACCGAAACAACATCGTACGACCCACACAGCCCTTATTCGGCAAGTAAAGCCAGCAGCGATCATTTTGTTCGCGCATATCACGACACTTATGGTTTACCTTGTGTGATATCTAATTGCAGTAATAACTACGGTCCTAATCATTTCCCTGAAAAATTAATTCCGCTTTGTATCAACAACATCTTAAACAACAAACCATTGCCAATTTATGGTAAGGGAGAAAATGTACGTGATTGGTTATATGTGGTTGATCATGCGCGCGCTATTGATATTGTTTTTCATAAAGCAAAAGATGGCAGTACTTATAATATTGGCGGGCATAATGAGTGGACCAACATTAATGTGATCCGTTTATTATGTCAGATATTAGACAAGAAATTGAACCGCGCTCCAGGCACAAATGAAAAATTAATAACTTTTGTTACTGACAGAGCAGGTCATGATCTACGTTATGCAATTGATGCCACCAAATTAAAGAATGATCTGGGTTGGGTTCCTAGTGTAACTTTTGAAGAAGGTTTAGATAAAACAGTTGATTGGTATTTGAATAACAACAATTGGTTACAAGAGGTTACCTCAGGTCATTATATGAAATATTACGAAGAGCAATACGCTAAACGATAAATAAAAAAACCATCTTAAAGGTGGTTTTTTTATTTGCTTTAATTCTTTATGACTCTCGCCGTTGTTTGAGTTCCTGCGTTTGAAACCGTTATAAAGTATACGCCTTTTTCAAATGTTGTGAGTTCTAACTCTTCTGATAACAGATTAACCTTTCCGTAATTCAACACTTTTAAGGTTTTACCTAACACATCAACAATTTTAACTGTAGTGTTTTCTTCGGCAGATAGGGCGCCAACTTTTAAATTGATCTTCCCATCAAACGGATTTGGATAAACATTAACGGCTAAACTATTATTTCCTGATACTTCCGAAATACCCGTAACATTTGCCGCAATGGTAAAATTAGGTTGATTGATGTCGTAATACACATTTCCAACTGCCTCCACTTTAATTCTACAAGTTGTTACATCTGCAGTTAAAGTAGGCACTGTGATCACTTCAATCCCATCATTTGCAGTATTAGCAACCAAGGTTGTAAAGGTATTGCCTGAATTATAAGAAATTAAAATGTTCACACTTGCTGTATTAACCGGTGCCATATTTGTATTATTCACATCCCATGTTACATTTTGTTGCATGCCCATACCCCAAACAATTCCTGTGGTGTTAGGATAGGTAATTTGAAAAGGACCAGCCGTTGCATTAACGTTTACAGTTGCAGTTGCATAACATACGCCGCCGCCACCCATTTTGTTATCACGCGCAGTTAATCTAAAGTTTAAAGTTTGTGTGGTTGATGGTAAATACTCACCTTTTACTGTTGTATAATTACTAGTTAATACTGAGTTTAATATCGGAAATAATCGTGTAGGACTTGTTGATGGCACATACGATCTGAAAAATGGTCTGTTTCCTGAGTTCCAATTACCTGCAACTCCTGTATTGGTTTGTTCCCAAGAATAGGTCAAAGGATCGTTATTCGGGTCAGTTGCAGTACCTGTTAATGTAAAAGGCGTACTCGCAGGAATAACATATGCTCCGCCGGCTGTAACGCTTGGCGGTTGATTACCGCTTGTTGTTGTTACTGCACAACCATTACCTCCACCAAGTGTTGTAAAATTAACGATCTCATCATAACTGATCGCGTGAAAGTATGCAATACTGTTTGGCGCCAGATCATTAGAACCACAAATACCGGCGTAACCCATAATTGTAATACCACTTCCCGGCTCTACTGCTGTTGAAGCATTTCTGTTACCGCCGCCGCAATTTGATTCGGTACAATTAAATGTATGGTTACCCGAAAACTGATGACCTATTTCATGCGCTACATAATCAATATCGTAAGGGTCGCCAACCGGACTAGAACTTCCTGTAATACCACGACCTTTTTGCGAGGCACTGCAAACAACGCCTAATCCGGCTAATCCTCCACCACCTGTGCTAAAAGTATGTCCAATATCAAAGTTAGCTGTACCAATTGTATTTGTGATCACACTTTGACTTTCAGAGATCAACGTTACAGCATTGTTGTTTCCTGTAAATGGATCTGTTGAAGCACTTGTAAACACAACATCTGTTTGCGTTGCAACTAAAACTAATCTAACTGCTAACTCTGTTTCATAAACACCATCCACACGATTTATTGTGGTAACAATTTTTGCCAATGTTTGCGCTTTTGTAGGCGTTGCCGAACCGGTTGCCGCAACTGCATACTCACCTGTACAGGCAACAGCCAAACGGTATGTACGTAAATTTGCTCCTGAACATGCAGCAGGTGGCATAGCATTAGCTTTAAACGCTGCTCCTTTATTTTCTTCTTCGATCTTAGTAGTTAAAACACCAACTTCCGGCATGCGGTGTTGCGCCGGTTTCGAGAAATCACTAACGTAATATGAAATATAATCTGATGTATTCTTTAAACAATAAGGGTCAATAAAATAATCGCCATTCACAGTACGAACCATTCCATGAAATCCAAATTCATTAAAATCGATCTTACCCGATGCAAATCTATCGGTAATACCTTTAATGGAATAAGTTCTAATATCAGGAAAACTCGCTGCCAGAGGGGCCGCCATTACAGGCGATTCAACAACTTTAAAAAGTTGCATCTCACCATTTGGTGCAGGTAATGTTATTACACAATTGCTTTCATTGATATTCGTACTTTGCTCAATAGGGGCAGTTAGCAATTGTGATCTTAAATTATCAAAACTTAAATGATAGACTTTGTACTTGCTAGGAACGATCTGTCTTTCGCCTGCTATCTTTACCTCACCTTCTGAGATCATACTCCATTGGTTGGTAAAATTGCCCTGACCAAAAACACTCGTTGCTAAAGCCAAAGCGATTATTGTAAATTGTTTTTTCATAAAAATGGTTCTTATATCAAATTTAAGAAAATTGACCCCATGAAACAAGTAAATAAAACGTAATAAATAGTGAAGCTATTTAATACAAAAATGGCTTAACGGATGGGTCTGATATCTGATCGCCCTGACAACGATCGTAAAAATTAAATAATTTAGTATTTAGGTCCTCAATGCTTCGTGCATAATTACGCTGGTGATTCTTATACGTTTTGATCTTAATATACTCAATACTGCCATCCTCTTTTACAACCTTTTCCTTTACCCATATCTTCGGATTAAAAAATGAGATAAAACCTCTTCCGCTCAATGGAAATGGGGGCTTTAGCTGGTGACCATATTTATTATACATCACCAACGTAATATATGGGTAGATGGTTCCTTTTTCAACCTGGTATTTTGCGGTGTCCTCTTTCACAAAACCGATCGATGAATTTTTTACATACAGTTCTTCAGCTAAAAGATAAAAATTTTCGTTTAGATTTATTGTAGATGAGACCTGCAAATTCGTATCTAAAAAAATCCCTTTACGAGCTCCGTTTAGAAGCGAATCGCTACTTTGCGAATAAATAAAATAAACTTTGCAAAAAGTTAATTCCTTCATTACCGATCGCATCACCACTTTGTTGTGATTTTGTGTTTCTGCCTGAACCATGGTTGCACTTTGCAGATCACCTATTTTTTTATAAGCATCTATTTTTCGTTTATTGTTTTGTAAACGAACCACAATTGCTCCAAACTTCAAATTTTGAATTTGCCAACTCGAAACCTGATCGGCACGACGACGGTACTTTTTGAATTCCTCTTTGTTATGATAATCCTTATCACTGCTTCGTTCAGTTTGCGCCTTCACCTCAGTAAAAACCAAAACGAACAGAAAAATAAAAACTATTTTACTTAACAACCGAACCATTGTTGATCTTATCTGCTTTAGTTGGCACCACAAAACTCAATTCGCCTGCAGCATTCTCGGCCATTAATATCATACCCTGACTTTCAATTCCCTTTATTTTACGTGGCGCTAAATTCACCAGCATACTCACTTGTTGCCCAATAATATCCTCCGGCTTGTACCATTCTGCAATTCCACTAACAACCGTGCGCTGATCAATTCCAGTATCTATTTTTAATTTCAATAACTTATCAGTTTTTGGCACACGCTCAGCTTCTAAAATAGTTCCCACACGTATATCCATTTTCGAAAATTCATCAAAGGTGGTCTCCGCTTTTTGCTCCGGCGCTGCTTTTAAGGCTGCATTCTCCTTTTTACTGTTCTCCAATTTTGTTAACTGCTGTGCAATTTGCTCATCTTCAATTTTACTGAACAACAACTCTTCTTTACCAATAACATGGCTAACCGGTAAATTGTTTGTTTGCTTGGCCGATAACCATTTTAAAGGATTGATATTTAAAATACCAAACAATTTTGCAGACGTGAAAGGCAAGAAAGGCTCACTTAAAATAGCCAAATTGGTAGAGATCTGTAAGGCAATATTCAAAATGGTTTTAACGCGCTCCTCATCTGTTTTAATTAATTTCCAAGGCTCCGTATCTGCCAAATACTTATTACCCAAACGCGCTAAATTCATTAATTCCGAAATGGCTTCTCTGAATTTGAATTGCTCTAAAGGCTCACTGATACGTGCCGGAAATTTTGCCAATTCTTCCAACACCAACAGATCTTCTTTACTAAATTTATCTGCAGCAGGAACCTGACCGTTATAATATTTATGTGTTAATACAACTGTACGATTTACAAAGTTTCCTAGTATTGCAACCAACTCACTATTATTCTTCGTTTGAAAATCTTTCCAGGTAAAATCATTGTCCTTTGTTTCGGGTGCGTTTGCACACAAGGTGTAACGTAATACATCTTGTTGTCCTTTGAAGTCCTGTAAATATTCATGTAACCAAACGGCCCAATTACGTGAGGTAGAGATCTTATCGCCTTCTAAATTCAAGAATTCATTTGCAGGAACATTATCTGCCAAAACAAACTCGCCGTGTTCCATTAACATGGCCGGAAAAATAATGCAATGAAATACGATATTATCCTTACCAATAAAATGGATCAATCGGCTATCCTTACTCTTCCAATAATCTTCCCAATTATTCGGTAATAATTCTTTTGTAGCACTGATGTATCCAATAGGTGCATCAAACCACACATACAATACTTTTCCATCTGCGCCTTCAACCGGCACCTTCACGCCCCAATCCAGATCACGCGTCATAGCACGTGGTTGTAGTCCATCTCCACTCTCTATCCAACTCTTGCATTGGCCATACACATTTGATTTCCAATTGCTGTGTTGCTCAATATAAGCTTTGATCTTTGGTTGTAATTTATCTAAAGGCAAGAACCAATTTTTTGTTTGTTTTAAAACCGGCTTGCTTCCACTTAAAGTAGATTTCGGATCGATCAGATCTGTTGCATTTAATGAGGATCCGCACTTTTCACATTGGTCGCCATATGCACTTGAATTACCGCATTTCGGACATTGACCCGTGATATATCTATCCGCCAAAAATTGTTTTGCTTCCTCATCATAATACTGCTCAGTGATCTGCTCGGTAAAAACATTTTTATCGTATAAGGTCTTAAAAAAATCTGAAGCAGTTTGATGATGTATTTTGCTGCTGGTGCGCGAGTAAATATCAAATGAGATCCCAAATTCATTAAAAGCATCGCCCATTATTTTGTGATACTTATCAACCACTTGTTGCGGCGTAATGCCTTCTTTTTTGGCTTTAATGGTAATAGGTACACCATGCTCATCGCTACCGCAAATAAATTTTACATCTTGTCCGGTACTTCTTAAATAACGCACGTAAATATCCGCAGGCAAATAACATCCTGCCAAATGCCCAATATGAACCGGACCATTAGCATAAGGTAATGCAGCAGTTACAAGAGAGCGTTTAAAAGTATGAGACATAGTAATTAATTATTAAGGTAGCAAAGATAAGGAATTGATGCGTGATTTCATCATTTCATTTAACAGAAGCTTTCTATGATAAAATAGCGTGAATTGTCGCTTTTTTTTATCTTCGCAATACCCTTTCAAATAAAATGGCCCAAAAAGAAATATGGCAAACACACGAATTTGAAGATTTTAAATTCAAAAAGCGTTATCAGATCAGTAATCTGGGAAGGGTAATGAGTTCAATAGATTCGCCTAAAAAGGATGGCATTATTTTAAAACAAAAAGAGATAAAGGGCGTTAAGGCCATTGGGTTGAAATTTTATAACACCTCTAAATCCTACTTCATTCATAAACTGGTGGCCATGCACTTTTGCAAACAGCCATCGCCAGAACATTGTTACGTGATCCATTTAGATCAAAACAAAAGCAACAACAAAGCATCAAACTTAAAATGGGTTACTTTTAAAGAATCGGTGGCACACACAAAAAAAGACCCAAACACCTTAAGCACTGCGCAACGAAATATTTTAAACACCGGTAAGTTTGGAAAGGTGTTAACCGAAAAGAAAGTTTTGCAATTAAAAGAAGCTATATTTGACCCGAACAGAACATTGACCTTAAAACAACTTGCAAAAAAATTTGGCATTAGTGAGATGACCCTTTACCGCATAAAAAAAGGAGAACTTTGGTATACGGTAAGAGTGGAGGGAGAACCAAAGAACAAAAAATTAAAGCAATACAAAAAGGTAAAAAAAGAACGCAAAGCCATTAATAAAAGATTAAAACATGTTACTACCTGATCACTTAAAAAAAGGCGATACCATTTTGATCATAGGTACCGCAAGGGTCCGTGCAAAAGAACTGATCGAGCCTGCCATTACCATTTTAAAAAGTTGGGGATTAAAAGTTGAGCTTGGTAAAAACCTTTTTAAAAAACACCATCAGTTTTCAGGCACCGATGCGCAGCGCGCACACGATCTGCAATGGGCCATTGATCATAAAACAGCCAAAGCGGTATTGATAGCAGGTGGTGGTTATGGTACCTTACGAATTATTGATAGCATTGATACAAAAAATATAAAGAAATTCCCGAAATGGTTCATAGGCTATAGCGATACAACCGTGTTACAGGCACGTTTGGCAAAGCATGGGTTAGCCTGCATTCATGGCACTATGGCCTTTCAATTTCCAAAAAATAATGAAGCTACCGATTCAATACGATCTATTTTATTTGGAGAAAACTTTTCATACCAAGCGCCAAAAAATAAATTGAATCGTGTTGGTGAAGTGAGCGGTGAAATTGTTGGCGGCAATTTATCATTGATATACGCATTAAGCGGAAGTGTGGACGATCTGCAAACAAAAAATAAAATTTTATTCATTGAAGATCTGGATGAACAATTGTACCACATCGATCGGATGATATTGCAATTAAAACGCAGCGGAAAATTAAAAAACATCAAAGGTCTTATTGTTGGCGGCATGAGCGACATGAAAGATAATGCCATCCCATATGGAAAAACAGCAAACGAAATTGTTTCGGATGCGGTTAAGGAATATTCATATCCGGTTTGTTTTGATTTTCCGGCCGGACATATTGATAAAAATTTAGCATTGGTTTTTGGAAAAAAAGTAAAATTGACGGTCACAAAAAACAAAGCACAATTAATTTATTTGTAAAATGAATTGCAAAACGTCTGACGGCTTAAACCTTTATTACGATGTTCAGGGAAATAAAAATGCCTCTGAAACCCTCGTGTTTTTAAATGGTTTAACCCAATCAACCTTATCGTGGTTATTTTGCATTCCGTTCTTTCAGGCGGATCATAAGATCATTGTGCTCGATTTTATTTTTCAGGGAAACAGCGATAAAACAGGTGAATGGCGCAATTTCGATCAGCATGCAAAAGATGTGATCGCCGTTTTGGATCAAGAAAAAATTTCTTCTGCAAACATCATTGGATTATCATACGGTAGTTTGGTGGCGCAACACATAGCAGTAAATCATTCGAGCCGCGTAAATAAATTAATTTTACTATCAACCTTCGCACACAAAACACCAATTTTTGAAGCCATTGAATTAAGCTGGTGGCGGGCTTTAGAAAATGGTGGTTATGGTTTGATGTTTGATACCATGATGCCGTTTGTATTGAGTGAAGAGTATTTCAACAACCCCATCATTCCAATTGAATTATTAAAAAAATCGCGCGAAGACCTCAACCAAAATTCGCAAGCCATTTTTAATTTAATGCGCGCAACCAAGGAGAGAAAGGATTACAGACCACAGCTCACCAACATAAAAAATTCAACATTGATCATTCAGGGTGAAAAAGATACGCTGCTTCCGGTGTATTTAGCGGAAGAAGTTCACAAGCATATTCCTCGATCTCAACTGATCATTGTGAAACATGCCGGTCATACCCTAAATTTAGAACATGTGCCCGAGGTGTGTTCTTACATTTTAAGGTTTTTAAAAGCCTAAAAAATAACTCCATTTAAACAAATTTATTGCATAGTTTATTGTATTGATTTACAGTTACTTAAATGCATTCTGAAAAAGTAATTTTTTGGCTTTTTTTCGTATTTTCGCTATTCTTTAAAACTAACTATGAGCAAATTCAGAAAAGAAGATGCCCTTGAGTACCACACACAAGGTCGTCCCGGTAAAATCGAAGTTATACCTACCAAACCGTATAGCACTCAACGTGATCTTACCCTAGCCTACTCACCCGGCGTTGCTGAGCCTTGCCTTGAGATCGAAAAAAATCCGGAAGACGCTTACAAATACACTGCTAAAGGAAATTTAGTGGCAGTTATTTCAAATGGTACCGCGGTGCTAGGATTGGGTGATATTGGTGCATTGGCCTCAAAGCCTGTAATGGAAGGTAAAGGCATGCTCTTTAAAATTTATGCAGACATTGACGTGTTTGACATTGAGATCGACACAAAGAACATCGATGAATTTGTTAATACCGTAAAAAATATCGCGCCAACCTTTGGTGGCATCAACCTTGAGGACATCAAAGCTCCTGAGTGTTTTGAAATTGAACGCCGCTTGAAGGAAGAATTAAATATTCCGTTGATGCACGACGACCAGCACGGCACAGCCATTATTTCTGCTGCCGGATTGATCAATGCCGTTGAACTTTCAGGAAAAAAATTATCGGATGTAAAATTGGTGATCAATGGAGCCGGTGCCTCTGCTAACTCTTGTGCAAAAATGTACATTGCAGTTGGTGTGAAAAAAGAGAACATCACCATGCTTGACAGTAAAGGTGTTATCCACAAAGGCCGTACCGACCTAGATCAATACAAATCGTTCTTCGCAAAAGACGACACTAAAATAAATACCCTTGTTGAAGCGATCAAAGGCGCAGACGTATTCATTGGTTTATCAAAAGGAAATATTTTGAATAAAGAGATGGTGAAGAGCATGGCCAAAAATTGTGTGGTGTTTGCTTTAGCTAATCCAACACCGGAGATCTCTTACGAAGATGCGATGGCAGCGCGTGAAGATATTATTGTAGCAACAGGAAGAAGTGATAATCCTAATCAGGTGAATAACGTTTTAGGTTTCCCTTTCATTTTCCGTGGCGCAATGGATGTGCGTGCTACAACCATTAACGAAGAGATGAAACTGGCAGCTGCCATTGCCATTGCTAATTTGGCAAAAGAAGCTGTTCCTGATTACGTGAACTTAGCTTATGGTTCAAAGAATTTAAGTTTCGGTCCGGATTACATTATCCCTAAACCAATTGATAACCGTTTGATATCTGCTGTATCGTCTGCAGTGGCAAAGGCAGCCATTGATAGCGGTGTTGCTAAAAAAACAATTACTAACTGGGATGCCTACATTGCTGAATTGGAGAACCGTTTAGGAAAAGACAACAAGTTGATGAGAAGCTTGGCCAATAAGGCGAAGAACAATCCGAAGCGTGTTGTATTTACCGAGGCTGATACATACAAGATCTTAAAAGCTGCACAGGTTGTGCGCGATGAAGGTATTGCCAAGCCAATTTTATTAGGTAAAAAAGAAAAGATACAAGCGATCTCTGAAGAGAATCATATTGATCTTTCGGATATGTTGATCATTGATCCATACATTGAAGAAGAAGAAAGAAGAAATGAATTTGGTGATGTACTTTGGAAGAAACGTGAGCGCAGAGGTTTAACACAATACGATGCACGCAAATTAATGCGCGATCGTAATTACTTTGGTGCCATGATGGTGGAGACCGGCATGGCAGATGCCATGATCAGCGGATTGACCCGTAAATACGGACAACCAATTAAACCTGCATTAGAGATCATTGGTGTACAACCAAACGTTTCGCGTGTTGCCGGCTTGTATGTGATGATCACAAAACGTGGTCCGTACTTTTTTGCCGACACCACCATGAACGCTGATCCAACAGCACAAGAGCTGGCAGATATTGCCGTGCTTACCGCTAATACTGTTAAGCAATTCAACATCACGCCGCGTATTGCCATGTTATCGTATTCAAACTTTGGCTCTGCCGAAGGTGAAGTACCTACAAAGGTTGCAAAAGCCGTAAGCATCTTACACCAGAATTATCCGGGAATGATCGTTGATGGTGATATTCAGGCAAACTTTGCAACCAATAATAATTTATTGAAAGAGCAATTCCCTTTCAGCACATTGGCTGATAGAGATGTAAATACATTCATTTTCCCTAACCTCGCTTCAGGTAACATTGCTTACAAATTAATGCAGGAGCTTGGTGGCGCCGAAGCTATTGGTCCGGTTTTAATGGGATTGAAAAAACCGGTTCACGTATTGCAGTTAGGTAGCAGTGTTCGCGAGATAGTGAACATGGTGATCATTTCTGTTGTTGATGCACAAAATCAAAAATAAGTTTTAGCAACACATGATCAGTTATATCAAAGGTTACCTCGCTTCAAAAAATCCGGCACAGATCGTTATCGAAAACAACGGCATTGGTTATGCTTTGCTTATTTCGTTGAATACCTATTCCAAGATCAGCGATCTGAACGAAGCACAATTGTTCATTGAAACCGTTTATGTGCGTGATGATAATCCGCGTTATTATGGTTTTGCTGATGAAGAGGAACGTGATCTGTTCAGGAAAATTATTTCAGTGAGTGGCGTTGGCGGATCAAGTGCCATTTTAATGTTATCGAGTTTAAGCGCAGCAGATATTGCCGGTGCCATAAACACAGCCAATGTGGCCATGCTTAAAAGCATCAAAGGTATTGGCGAAAAAACAGCTCAACGTATTGTGGTTGACCTGAAAGGAAAACTTGGCAAACACGAAGGTGGCATTTCCCAGATCTTGAACACCTCATACAATAAAAATAAAGAGGAGGCGTTAATGGCTTTAGTGACACTAGGGTTTCAGAAAGCGGCCGCAGAAAAGGCAATTGAAAAAGCAACAAAACAACAAGGTATTAGTACCGATAATGTTGAACTATTGATCAAAACAGCTTTAAAGAATTTAAATTAATTGAGAGCATCTAACATATTTGGCTTTGTAGCAATTACTACCATTACCACTTGCTTGGTTGGGGTGATGTCGCATTCGCCTGATGTGAAGAATAATATTGAGCTCAACAATGAACTCTTACAATATCAAAAAGAAATTAAAAACCAATTACCGCCTGATACGCCAAGTACGGTTGACCCGAAAGACCTTCAATACCAATTTAAAGATAACAGCGGCAAGCCGCCCATGTACGATCCAAAATCGAAATTGTATTTAGAAAATCCGTCGAACATAAAAACGGATATTGAATACAATCAAAAAAATGGCACGTATGATGTTTCGCAAAAGATCGGCGAGATGGATTACCGACCGGATACTTACATGAACTTTAAGGAGTATGAAAATTACGCCTTCAAAAAAGCGGTGCGTGATTACTGGCGTTCGCGTGTGGCTGCAGATGAATTGAATGAGAAGCCACGCAAAAGCATGGTGCCCAAGTTAGAGGTGAACAGTGAGTTGTTTGATCGCATCTTTGGTGGAAATACGGTTGACATTAAACCAACCGGTACGGCCGAATTGATATTTGGATTGAACCGTAATAAAACATTGAACCCTGCCATACCTCAGCGTCAGCAAAAGATCACCAATTTCGATTTCAACATGCGCATCCAGTTGAACTTGATCGGTAAGATCGGTGATAAGATGAAGATCACCACTAACTATAACACAGAGGCTTCGTTCGATTGGGAAAATCAGGTGAAATTAGATTATACAGGTTACGAGGATGATATCATTAAAAAAATAGAGGCGGGTAACGTAACAATGCCATTGAATAGCCAGTTGATCACCGGTAGCCAAACCTTATTTGGTTTTAAAACAAAATTACAGTTTGGTAAATTAGATGTAACAACGGTTTTATCACAACAACGTGGTAAAAAGCAAGAGATCAACATTCAAGGTGGTGCACAGGTGCAACAGTTTTCGGTGAATGGAGATAGTTATGAGGCCAACAAACACTTTTTCCTTGGTCATTATTTCCGCAGAAATTACGATGCCTGGATGAACACTTTACCTGTAATTCAATCGCCGATAGTGATCACAAAGGTTGAAGTGTACGTATTAAATCAAACCGGTAATGCCGAGCAAACACGTAACATTGTTGCCTTTGAAGATCTGGGTGAAGACACCTCCGATGTGTTCAATGGCTTATCGGCTGTTAAAAGCGGTAGTTTAATTTTACCAAGTAGCTACGCCATTGCCGATAGCGCAGGAAATTTTCCATCAAACGGTGCCAACAATTTATATTCATTGATCACTAATACTGTTGATGGTTTATTAAAAGATCGTGATGCGAGTAAAACCGCAAATGTGTTACCTGTTACAAATGTAGCAACCAATCCTAATAACGGCAGCGGTCAATACATGGTGCAGGCCCGTGATTTTGATGTGATCTACAACGCACGTCGTTTAAATACAAATGAATTCTTTATTAATAATCGAACCGGTTTTATCTCTTTAAATCAAACGCTTAATAACGATCAGGTATTGGCAGTATCATACCAATACACCTACAATGGCAAATTATATCAGGTGGGTGAATTCAGTGAGCAGTTTCCTGACAACACCAAATTATTAGTTTGTAAATTATTAAAAGGCTCGGTTGTAAATACACGTTTCCCATTATGGAAATTAATGATGAAGAACGTTTATTCCATTGGCGCGTTTAATGTGAACCCAGCCGATTTTATGTTGGGTATTTATTATAACAACATTGAGACCGGCGTTGATGTTCCATACATTCCGCATGGTGCTATTAACGGTCAGCAATTAATTCGTGTGTTGGCTTGCGATAAATTAAGTGTGAATGGTGATCGTGTGCCGGATGGCGTGTTTGACTTTATTAAAGATTACACCATTAATCCCAATAACGGAAGAATTTATTTACCAATGGCCGAACCTTTTGGTAGTGGCCTCAAAGCAAAATTCGATATCAATCAAGATTTTCCGGCGGCAAACAAATATGTTTTCCAGGAACTATATGACTCTACACGAACTGCCGCAACTTTTATTCAGGAAAAAAATCGTTACAAGATCAAAGGATCATTTAAATCTGCTGCCGGTTCCGAGATCTCTTTAAATGCATTGAACATTCCGCAAGGCGCCGTAGTTGTTACTGCTAATGGTGTTACCTTAATGGAAAACTCCGATTACACAGTTGATTATACTTTAGGTCGTGTAAAGATCATTAATGAAAGTTTATTGAATTCAGGCGCAAACATTAAAGTATCACTTGAAAGTAACTCCTTATTTAATGTACAGCAAAAAAGTTTGATTGGTACGCGCCTTGATTACAAAGCGGGACGAAACTTAACATTGGGTAGCACCATCATGCGCTTTAGTGAAAGACCGATCACGCAAAAAGTAAGTATGGGTGATGAGCCTGTAAGAAATACGGTTATTGGATTAGATTATAATTACAAGACCGACCTCCCTTTCTTAACACGTATTTTAGATAAACTTCCTTTATACAGTACCAAAGAAATGAGTAGCTTAACTACCCGCGGCGAAGTTGCAAAATTATTCCCCGGTAACGCTAAAGCAATTGGCAAAAGCGGTAACTCGTACATTGATGATTTTGAAGGCTCTATTTCCTTAATTGATATTCGCAGTCCGGGTGCCTGGTTGTTAGCATCAATTCCTCAAGGACAAAGCGGTTTATTCCCTGAAGCATCAGAATCAAATACAATTACACCGGGTTTAAATCGTGCACGTTTTAATTGGTATACGGTTGACCCAATGTTCACCCGTTCGCAAGGTCAAAATACTACTCCTTCTTATTACAACGATAACATTTTCTCAAACAACATGTGGCGCCAGGTTTTTGAAACCGAATTGTTCCCAGGCAAAACACCACCAAACGGACAACAAGTTATTTTACCATTATTGGATCTTGGTTTCTATCCAACAGAACGTGGTCCGTATAACTACGATGTAAAACCTACTTCTAAATCGGCAGGTATGACGCCTGATGGTTTCTTACAAAAACCAGAATCGCGTTGGGGTGGTATCATGCGCCGTTTAGAAACAAATGATTTTCAGGCAGCGAATATTGAGTACATCCAATTCTGGTTAATGGATCCATTCAATGAAGATTATGATACCAAAACCGATCCGAATTTTGATAAAACAAAATTACCGGCCGGTGATCTATACATCAACTTAGGAAACATTTCAGAAGATATTGTAAAAGATGGGCGAATGAGCTATGAGAATGGTTTACCCGGAAATAGTTCAACAACACAGGATCTGCCGGTAATTCCAACGAACGTAGCAAACGTACCTGCCATTCCTCCTACTGTTAATGCCTTTTCTCAAGATAATAACGACCGACCATTTCAAGACGTTGGATATGACGGATTATCAAATGTGCAGGAAGCAGTAACTTTTTCAAATGTAATTACAGATATTAATACAATTGGTAACGCTAGTGCGCCTGCAGTGCAGAAATTCTTAGCCGACGTTTCAAGTGATGATTATAATTTCTTTAGAGACGATGATTACGATGCAGCACAGGAAAAAACTTTAATGCGTTATTCAAGATACAATAATCCTGAAGGCAACTCTCCAACTGAAGCGCAATACAATAATGCTAATCCAAATGGTGGAAATTATCCAACCGGTTATTTAAATATCAGTCCGAATATTGAAGATGTTAACCGCGATAATACCTTAAGTGAAACTGAAAATTATTACCAATACCGTGTAAGAATTTCGCCACAAGACATTAATTCAAATTCGGTTGGTACAAATTATATTGTTGATGCGTTTGACGGAACGGCCAACTTTGGCGGAATAACAAAAACAGTAAAATGGTATCAATTTAAAATTCCGATCAATCAGTTTGAATCGGCTGTTGGAGGAATTGAAGGTTTCAACTCTATTCGTTTCATGCGTGTTTACATGAAAGGATTTGAAAGACCTGTATTGTTACGTATGGCACGTTTTGAATTGGTGCGTAGCGATTGGAGACGTTATCAGTTTGACCTTAGAAAACCGGGTGAATATGTAAAAACAGATGATAACTCAACTTCATTTGATGTATCTGCGGTTAGCTTGCAAGAGAACGGTACAAAGGTTCCGGTTAATTATGTAATGCCTCCTGAAATTGAACAGCAACAAAACATCCAAACCACAAACCTTGTATTACAGAACGAGCAATCGTTACAAATGCGTGTTTGTAATTTAAAGGATGGTGATAGCCGCGCGATCTTTAAAAATGTTGATCTGGATACACGTATGTTCAAGAATATTAAAATGAATGTACATGCCGAGGCATTGAACGGAATTCCGTTGAATGATGGTGAGTTAAATTTATTTGTACGTGTTGGTAGCGATTACAACAATAACTATTACGAATATGAATTACCGTTGAAGTTAACACCAAAAGGTAATTACGATCCTAACAGTACTGATGCCCGTTACCAGGTTTGGCCTGCAGATAACGAGGTGAATATTAAAATGGATGAGATCACCCTGGCAAAACAAGCACGTACAGATAAGCTGGGTTATTTTTCACCTTTGAATCAATTGAGTGATGTATTCTCATACACCACCGGTCTTTCAGGATATTCCATTAACATAGTTGGTAATCCAAACTTAGGAAATGTAAAGAGTATCATGATAGGTGTGCGCAATCCTAAAGACCCTGGCAACAAGGCACATTGCGTTGAGATATGGGTGAATGAATTACGCTTAAAAGATTTTAATAATGAAGGTGGTTGGGCAGCAACCGGACAAATGCAATTAAAATTGGCCGACCTCGGGATGGCTTCGGTTGCAGGAACATATTACTCGCCGTTCTATGGTAGCGTTGAACAAAAGATCAATGAGCGTAGAAAAGAAAGTACCAAAATTTGGGATATGAGCACGAATATCAATGCCGGTAAATTTTTCCCAACCAATTGGAAAGTTTCTTTACCGGTTTATTATAGTTTTGGCCGAACCATCATCGAACCATTGTTCAATCCACTTGATCCCGATATTAGAACAGAGGTATTTAAGAATGCCGAAAATATCAATAAAGCAAAACGTGATTCGATATTAGATAAAGTTGTTGATTTTACCGAACGTAAAGGATTTAACTTAACCAATGTGCGCATCGACGGATTAAAACGTAAAGGTGCCAAGCCAATGCCATGGGATGTAAGTAACTTCTCGGCAACCTACGCATTCACCCAAATATTTAAACACAACATTAATGTTGATACCAATATTGTAAAACAGTACCGCGCTAATTTAACTTACCAATACACCATTCAAAAACCATTTGTGATCAAACCATTTAGTAAAGTGAAACTATTCCAAAACAAATGGTTTGCTTTAATTAAAGATTTTAACCTGCAGCTTATGCCAAATAGTTTTGGTGCAGGTGTAGATGTGAACAGAAGTTTCTCGTTCCTGAAGAATAGAGACATCACCAGTTTTTACGCAGGTGCCGATGTGTTTGATAACCCGCGTTTATACAATAAGAATTTCCTAATTAACCGTAATTACAACCTTCGCTGGGATATCAGCAAATCAATTAAGTTTGATTTTGCAGCAAATAACGAAGGACGAATTTTAGAACCTATTGGTGATGTTACACAAGCAAGTCCTGAAAAGCGTGACTCAATTATCAGCACATTTTTTAGCGGAAAAGAAACGGTGTTTGGAAAAGGTACAGCCAACGAATACAAGTTTAAAGAAGGTAAATACGGTGCAAATGCAAATTACCGTCAAAGCATGAATTTAAATGTGAATTTACCTTTAAATAAAATTCCAATTTTAGATTTCATGACCGTTTCTTATAAATTTGGCGGAACCTATACATGGAATCGTGTACCATTTGGTGTGCCAACAGATAGCTTATTCATTGGAAATACCATTAACAACACTACGCAACATAATATTACCGGTAGTTTTGCAATGAACACTTTGTATAATAAGATACCATATTTTAAACGCCTTAACACCGGGCAAAAGATTACACCGGATAAAAATCCTACAACTGCAAATAAGAAAAATGTAACTGCAAAAGACACGGCGAAAACGAAGGAGAAAGCAGGCAACCAAAACTTTAAAGACATTGCTGAATTTTTAGCGCGCGGTATAATGATGGTAAAGAATATTTCGATGACCTATCAAGATCAACGCGGACAAGGTTTACCTAATTTTGTGCCTCGTACCCAATATTTAGGTATGGATCCTGATTTTAATAATGCACCAGGATTTAGATTCACTACCGGTTTATATGACCCAACGATCAGACAAACCAGCGCGGCAAATGGTTGGTTAGCTAAAGTACCAAATCAAACCACGCCATATATTGAAACCGAAAGTAAGAGTATAACTTACAGATCGAACATTGAACCACATGGAAGTTTAAAAATTGAATTGAATGGTAATTATACGAAGTCAAAGAATTTGAGTGAGTTCATGATCTATGATCCAAATGATCCGTTAAATGACAGGAACAATGGATTTAACTTTAATAAGAGTACGAACGAAACTGGTAACTTCAATATTACCACATTCAGTTTCTTCCAATCATTAAAAGATGCCAAGCCACAATTAGAATCGGTATTGTTTGATGAGTTTAAACTAACGCGCTTTGATATTGCAAAAGAATTAGCAGCCAATAACGGCAATTCAAAAGGGCAGATAGTTGGTACAAACAGTGTTGCTTTAATTGATGGCTATGGTGAGAATCAACAGGATGTATTAATTGGAGCGTTCTATCAAACTTATACCGGGCAGAAAATAAAGAACTACTCCACATCTAATTTATTCCCAACAATACCATTACCAAACTGGACAGTTACATGGGATGGATTAGGAAAAATAAAACCATTGAAAAAAACATTCCGTTCAATTACTGTTCGTCATGCTTACAGAAGTACATATAACATTGCAGGATACTCAAACAACTTATTGTATGATGTGACAGGAGAACAAATTACCCGTTCGCCGGTAGTTGATCCACAAACCGGAAATGCAAACTTTAATCCGAAATACACTATCAATGCCGTAACTATTTCGGAAGCATTCTCACCATTGATCAAATTCGATCTGCAATTCAATAAACCGGGATGGCAGGCAAATGCTGAGATGAAACGCGACAAGACCATTTCATTGAATATTACCGGTCCACAGATAATTGAATCTAAAGGTCAGGAATACATTGTAGGTTTAGGTTACCGTTATCCGAATTTATCATTCAAAAAATTACAAATTGGTGGCAAGCCGGTTAAGAGTGACCTTACCATAAAAGTAGACTTCAGTTACCGCAAGAATTTATCGATCATCAGACGTATTGCAGATGACATCAGTGTTCCAACAGGCGGAACAAATATCATCACATTACGTTCATCAGCAGATTACTTGTTAACGCCAAATATTAATTTACGTTTATTCTGTGATTGGATCAGAACTCAACCGCAAACCTCAGCATCCTTCCCAACTTCAAATATTGCGGGTGGATTTAGCTTACGTATCAATTTCCAATAAAGTGATTGATTAAAATAAAGGCAAAAAATTAGATGGCCTTTTCTACGAAGAGGAACTTCAAATTTGTTAAGCTTTGAATGTCTTCCCCAACTTCCAGCATATCGTCATCTTCCATATCGTAGTTCCAAGATACGGTTATTGTGTTTTTTGTTGTAGCACTTAACTTTGTAATGATATTTAAAATTGCTCTGGTACTTGATGTATTAAGGAACTTAAGATCTACATTCAATTGAATTGGGTTAGTATTTTTCTCTACAAATTCTTCAAGCCATTGCATAACATTTGCATAAAACTCATACACATCTTCCGGATACGAATTTCCGGTCAAATTAAATGTGCCATTAACATTAAAATCAATTTCAGGGGTTTTTGTTGTTGGTGATAAATACAGATTTTTCATATACGTTTTTTGCTGGCGCAAAGGTATATACAAATCAACGCTTAAATGTTACAAATATGTTAAAGTAAGCCAAAGAAATTGATTCAAAATTTTTACTTTGAAAGGTAATTACTTTGTGGCTGAAAGTGCCTTTATTACTCGTGAATTTATTGTTTCAGCTACTTTTGAAAAGTATTTATCGATAATTTTTGTTGGGTTATTTAGGTCGGTAGGAAAATCCTGTTCTGCAATTCCTGAGTTGATCTCTTTTGCATCAAATGTGTAAACCGTGTAATGCACAATGATCTTTCGGTACTCATTACCTGCGCCACTTAATTCGGTGGTTGCCATACTTGCTTTAATATCTAACTGATTAATAAACACGAACACATCGGTTTTGTATTTGGCGTATAATAAAGGTACCAATTGTGCATTGGTAAGTTTTGCATTCATGAAACGCGCATCCGTTTTTGTTTCAATATTCAGCTGCCCCTTTTGAATGGCTTTATCTTCTTTCTCTTTTTTAGGTGCCTTGTAATGTTCCTGATCCGGAACTTTTACAAATTCATACGTTAAGTGCTGGTAAATGGAGTTGATCTCCTTTTTATACTTTACAGTATCTTCCATCAAGTCAACCACCGAATATTTATTCTTACTGAAGGCTTTATACAATTGCTCGTTAATGCCATCCCTGAATTTATATTTGATCTCTTTGCCCGTTAACTTTGTTTCTTTGTTGATCTGGTAATCGATCTCGCTGTTATATAACTTGGGCTCGAATGGTATAAGCATTACTTTGTGCGCGCCTTCCTTCTTTGCCTGATCTTTATTAATGGTGGTGTTTTGCGCATGTAACAACTGCCCTGCGAATGCAAGTAGAGTTAATAGCTTGAAACCTTTTTTCATTAACATCATAACGCTATTGTTGCAAAAAGTTACTACCAGTTGAATTTATCGCGCAACCAATCGGTATTCGCGTATATCATTAAAGCCAAAACTAAAAATAAACCTACTTGATTGGCGTAGAATACAAATTTATCGGACACCTTTTTACCGGTTACCATTTCCCATAAGATAAACATGATGTAACCGCCATCCAACATTGGTATTGGTAAAAAGTTCATAAATGCTAAGGCTAATGATAAAAATGCAGTGAAACTCCAAAATGCGTGCCAATCCCAAGTTGGACTCATTTGCTGAACCATGGTATAAAAACCACCAACTTGCTTATGCGCTTCCTTAACGGTGAAAATAACAACAAACTGTTTCGCTTGCAGAACGATCAATTCCATACCATCTTTAAAGCCTTGAACAAATGCGCCAATAAAACCATACTTTGTTTCTTCAACTTTAATTTCCTTCACATAACCCGGAGCAAAACCAATTTTACCCATAGTGGTTACGTTACACTTAGTTGTAATGGTATCATTCTTTCTTAAAACATTAAAAACAACTTCTCTCCCTGCATTCTCACGAAGTTGAGTGCGTAATTCATCATAATACAGAACCGGTTTACCGTTAACACCAATGATCTGATCATCTTTTTGAAGTTTAGCAGTAGCTGCAAAACTTGTAGGATCAACAAATCCAACATTTGCAATAAAACGGGGTTCTACAAACTTTGATTTTTTCATCGACTTCAGGATCTTCGCGCGATCGATATCAGTTACAGGGATCGAGAATTTTTCACCGGTAATTCGAACACCTTCAATTGTTTTTACGCCGTTCATAACTATTTCAACCGGCACACGATTAAGCGAACGAATCAGCTTTTGATCAAGTGATACGATACGGTCACCATTTCTTAAGCCCATGTTATAGGCTACCGAATCAACCATGATACCATCCTTTAAATTGGTAATAGGCAACGTCTCTTTACCATAATACCAAAGTATCATCCAGAAAATAAAAATACCTAAAACAAAATTCACTAAAATACCACCCATCATCACCAACAAACGTTGCCAAGCCGGTTTACTTCTTAATTCCCAAGGTTGCGGTTCCGATTCAATGATGCTTTTATCCATTTGCTCATCAACCATTCCGGCAATTTGCACGTAACCACCAAACGGAAACCAACCAATACCATATTCGGTATCGCCAATTTTCTTTTTGAATAATGCGAAATTTAACATGCCCGCAAACGGGAATAAGAAATCAAAAAACAAATAGAATTTATCTACACGGCATTTGAATCGTTTTGCAAAATAAAAATGACCAAACTCGTGTAACGAAACTAATATAGTTAAGCTTAAAAATAATTGTGCGATCTTAATAAACATAATTGTATAAAGTATTAAATACCTTGATTTATAAAGCTTTAAAGTTAAGGCTTTTTTTGGGGTTTAGGCAGTGAAATTGCCCGAATTATGAAAATTTAAAGTTTAGTAACCAGCTCACGTGCCAGCTCACGCGCAGCCATATCTGCATCTACATATTGCTCGTAAGTTAAGTTAGTTTGAAATGTGCTCTTTGCAATGGTGTTTTCTACTAACTCCGCAATTTGTAAGAATTTAATGCGATCATTTAAAAATGCCTCAACTGCAATTTCATTTGCGGCATTTAATATACATGGCATGTTACCACCCTTTTTTAAAGCCTCGTAAGCTAAAGCCAGGTTGGTAAAGGTTTGCAGATCGGGTTTTTCAAAAGTTAATTGCGGATAATTTAAAAAATCAAAACGCGGGAATTTACTTTTTACACGCTCCGGATATGCAAACGCATAATGAATTGGCAATTTCATATCAGGCAAACCCATTTGTGCTTTCATGCTGCCATCCTCAAATTGCACAATGCTATGCACAATACTTTGCGGATGCACGATCACATCAATTTGTTCGGGTTTTAAATTAAATAACCATTTTGCTTCGATCACTTCAAGCCCTTTATTCATCAAAGTTGCAGAGTCTATTGTGATCTTTGCACCCATGCTCCAGTTAGGATGTTTTAATGCCTGCACCTTGGTAACACCTGCCAGATCGGCTCTGGTCTTTCCTCTGAACGGACCACCACTTGCAGTTAAATAAATTTTTTCTAACGGATTATCAAATTCTCCAACCAAGCATTGAAAAATTGCTGAGTGTTCGCTATCTACCGGATACAAATTAACTGCATTTTCTAGTGCTAATTTAGTTACCAGATCACCCGCCACTACCAGCGTTTCTTTATTTGCTAAGGCAATGGTTTTTTTGTGTTTAATGGCATTAATGGTACTTGCTAATCCGGCATAACCAACAATACAAGCCAATACAATGTGTATGCTTTCCATCTCCACAATTTGCTCAACGGCCTTTGCGCCGGCATACACTTTTATATCATGCGGCTGTAAGGCTTCCTTTACTTGTAAATACTTGCTTTCATCGGCAATAACAACTGCATTCGGATCAAATTCTAATGCTTGTTTAATGAGCAGATCGGCATTTCCGTTTGCTACTAAAACTTCTACTTTAAAAAGTTCGGGTTGATCTTTAATTACATCGAGTGCCTGCGTTCCAATACTTCCTGTACTGCCCAATATGGCTATGTTCTTTTTTTGCATGATTTACGTGCCACAAAACTCAACAAATTTTTCAGATAATTGATCAAACCAAATAAGATATTTTAACAAATTATGGATATAAAGCGCTGTTAAATTCGTTTTAGATGTAGGGATAATTAAAAATTGGTACTATTTTTGGTCTGTAACAGCAAAACAACTTATGAAAAAACTATTTATTCTTTTAGCAGCAATTTTTGCATTTACTAATTTGGCTATTGCAGGTGATGGCGATAAAATTCCAACAACCACTGTGAAAAAATTAGATGGTACGAAGATCAACACGAACACGTTATCAAACGATGGAAAGCCTATGATCATTAGCTTTTGGGCTACATGGTGCAAGCCGTGTAAAAAAGAATTGGATGCGATTGCTGAAGAATATGAGACCTGGCAAAAAGAAACCGGTGTGAAATTAATTGCAATAAGCATTGATGATGTAAGAAGTTCGGCTAAAGTTTCAACCGATGTGAAAACCAAAGGATGGAAGTATGATGTGTATCTTGATGAAAATCAAGATTTTAAACGCGCAATGAACGTAAACAATGTGCCTCATACCTTTTTAGTGAATGGTAAAGGCGAGATCGTTTGGAGCCACAACTCATACACTGAGGGTGATGAAGAAAAATTATACGAAAACGTAAAAAAATTGGTTAAGGGCGAGCCACTTTCGCATTAATTTGTATTTTTACCTTATGATTAAATATGTATTGAAAAGTAGCCTCAAAGCTACTTTTTTGTTTGGGTTTATACTAAATCCGTTTAAACAATTAGCGCAAGAAAACATCGCGCAAGATATTGGCTC
The DNA here is from genome assembly GCA_046345155.1 of Sphingobacteriaceae bacterium. Lineage (GTDB taxonomy): Bacteria > Bacteroidota > Bacteroidia > B-17B0 > Aurantibacillaceae > Aurantibacillus. The sequence continues at coordinate 30,541 of JBKDKI010000058.1, read as the reverse complement.
ATCAGTTCATGGAAATTTTCAAATTGATGCGCAGTACTATAATCCCGATTCATTAATTGGTGCCCCTCCGGTGCCTGAAAAACTTTTATCAAACGCTTTTGGTAATGTTAACTTCATCAGAGGAAAATTTTCTGCAGGTGTGCGTTATGAAGCATACAACAACGTAAAGCAAGGTTTTTTACCGGATTATAAAGGTCAGGGTATTGTTAACCGCTTTGCTCGTTACCAAGATAATTTGCTGGATGTGACCGTTGGGCATTTTTACGAACAATTTGGTAATGGTTTAACTTTGCGCACGTATTATGAGCCGGGCTTGTTATACGATAATGCCATTGATGGCGCACGTATCATTTCAAACCCATACAAAGGCATCACCTTAAAAGGTGTGATTGGTAAACAACGTTTGTTCTTCACGGTTGGTCCGGGTATTGTTCGCGGAATTGATGGTGAAATAAATTTGAACGAATTGTTTGACTCTATTTTAGGAAATAAAAAAACCAAGGTAATGATCGGAAGCAGCTTTGTAAGTAAGTACCAGGCCGGAACCGATCCGAAGTTAATTTTACCTGAAAATGTTGGTTGTTACTCCGGCCGTGTAAACGTTATTCGCGATGGATTTAATTTTGCTGGTGAATACGCTTACAAAATAAACGACCCATCGAGTGACAATAATAAATCATACAAGTTTGGCGATGCCTTGTATTTAACTTCTTCATACGCGGGTGATGGTTATTCATTTATGTTTCAAGGAAAACGTATTGATAATATGAGTTACCGCAGTGATAGAAATGAATCATTACAAAATTTATTGATAAATTATTTGCCGGCTACAACAAAACAGCATGCTTATACGTTAGTAGCATTGAACCCCTATGCAACTCAATTAAAAGGTGAAATTGGTTTTATGGCCGAAGCTCAATATAAAGTTAAAAAAGGAACTGCGCTTGGAGGAAAATACGGAATGGAAATTACCGTGAACTATTCACAAGCAAGCGGCTTAAAACAATATGCAAAAGGAGATTCATCAACAACTTTACATTTTTACAATACGAAGTGGGATTTCAAAGAATTATCGGGACAAACCGCACGTGTTGACAGCGTGTTACGTGATGGCGTTTATACAAAGCAAGATGTAAGTTACAATGATGCTTACAGATATTATCAAGACTTTTTTATTGAGGTTTCTAAAAAGATCAATAAAAAGGTAAAGACCACTTTCATGTATTCTCACCAATTCTATAACCGTAACATTATTCAGGCCGGATCAGCAAATGCCGGTTATAAGAACTTATATTCAGATATATTTGTAGTTGATGTAACTTATAAATACAAAACCGGTAGTGCAATTCGTTTTGAGGCACAAGGTTTATTTACACCATCAAAAGATGTGGTTACAACCTCCAATGGTGTTGGTAAAGGAAATTGGGCCACGGGTTTAGTTGAATGGTCAATTAACAGTAACTGGTATGTTGCAATATTTGATCAATGGAATTACGGGAATCCGGAAACGGGAGGTCAAAGCCTAATAGAGAACTTTACCCCTGAGTTTTTTAAAGGGTCTTCTTACACCGCAAAAGATCTAAGAATTCATTATTACCTGCTAAATGTTGGTTATAATAGCGGCCCACACCGTATTGCGTTAAGTTATGGTAAGCAAAGTGCCGGAATTTTCTGTGTTGGAGGTGTATGTAGAAATGTACCTGCTTCAAACGGATTATCACTTTCAATTACAAGTAGTTTTTAGTAACTTTAATTAAAATAAATTGATCATGAAAACATTAGTTTCAGGTTTCATATTAGGAGCGGCCTTGTTAGGCTTTTATTCGTGTAATAAGGTTAAAGATCCTGTGATCAAAAACACAACTCCGGTTGCTGTTGGATCAACCTTTGACACCATTACCAATGCCAGCGTTGCTAATTTCAAAAAAACATTGTTGGAAGATTACACAGGACATAAATGTGGTAATTGTCCGGCTGCAGCTATATTAGCCACAAATCTATATAACCAGTATAAAGATTCAATAGTGGTAATTGCTATTCATGCCGGTTTCTTCTCAAAAACAAATCTTGATTTTCCTACTTCATATACCACCACCGTTGGTAATGATTGGGATGGATCAGCAGGCTTTGCTGTGAGTGCTAAAGGAAATCCAAACGGAATGGTGAATAGAAAAACATACCCTGGCTTTACTTTGGTGCATAAAGACACTTGGGCGACAACAGTAGCTTTGGCTAAGAATGATCCGTTTATTGTTAAGGTAGATCTGAAAAGTATGTACGATAAAAATGCGCGTGCTTTAAATGTTGAAACCAAATTAACTTTCCTACAACCATACACGAACAATGTAAAAGTTAACCTCGTACTTACTGAAGATAGTATCATTGGTGATCAGTTAGATTATTCGAAAAATCCTGACCACATTGAAGATTATGAATTTGAACATATGTTGAGAGGTTCTTTAAATGGTTCGTGGGGTGAAGTAGTTAAAACAGCTCCAATTGCTGCGACCAGCACTGCAACACTTTTAACTAACAATTACAACGTTAATTCAGCCTGGAAAGATAAAAAATTGACATTGATCGCCATTGTTTATGATGAAGTAACTAAAGAAGTACTTCAGGTAGAAAAAGTAAAAATCAGGAAATAATTGATCTGTGCTTTCAACTATTAAAAAGCATTTTACTGAACACACCATCTTATGGGTCGCTTTAATAGCGACCCTATTGGTTTATTACAAATCGTTATTTTTCCCATACATCAGCTGGGATGATCCGGAAATGATCTTTAAGAATAAAGATGTTATCCGATTTAAATTATCAGCCCTATTCACCGATCATTATGTTGGTAATTACATTCCGCTAACCATGTTAAGCCATGCCATAGCCTGGGCTTTGTTTAAAGGCAATGTATTCGGACATCACTTGCTCAACTTAAGTTTACATTTGATTAATGGTTATTTGGTTTATCAATTAAGCTTAAAATTATTTAAGGAGAAAAAAATAGCTTCGCTCACGGTTGTTTTATTTTTGTTACATCCCTTGCAGATCGAATCGGTTAATTGGCTTTCAGAATTCAAAACATTAGGTTACACCTGCTTCTTTTTATTGGGGTCTCTTTCCTATTTGAATTACACAAACACCAAACTGAATAAACAATTGGTTTATACAGCCCTTTATTTTATTGCATCTTGCTTATTTAAACCATCAGCTGTAATTTTTCCTTTGTGCTTAATTTGTATCGATCTTTTTATTCATCAGAATTTCCAGTGGAGATATGTGATCAATAAAATCCCGTTTTTATTTATCTCGCTTTTATTTGGATTGATCAACTTAAAAACACAGGCGGCAGACCAATTCATTAACTACGCACATAGCTTTCCGTTTTATGAGCGAATTACAAACGCAGGATTGGCGCTTGTTAAATACACACAATTGGTTTTAGCACCTTTCAACTTAAGTGTTATTTATCCGTTTCCCGAAAAAACCATTAATGGTATTTTGCTAGGCGCGTTTGCTGTAATCACTATCCTTGTGGCGATATTCATGTTGAATAAAAAACAATTGTTCACGCCCTTAGCCATAATTTTGTTTATTCTGTTCAATTTAATTCTGGTTTTGCAATTTGTTCCATTTGGTGAGGTGTTATATGCAGATAGATACATGTATTTACCCTTAGTTGGCTTTGCCTGGTTGCTTGCGTTTTTGATCTCCAAATTCAAATTAAACGAATTCATCATTCCTTCAGTTCTCATAGCAGCATTAGGAACAACAACATTTATGCGCAGCGATAAATGGAAGAACAGTATTACACTTTATGAAGATATCATTAAAAAATATCCGGATAATTTTTTAGCGCTAAATAGTTTGGGCGTAGAGAATATGATGAAGAATAATGATGATAAAGCTTATTTGTATTTTAACCGCGCTACTACTGTTGCACCAAATAACTATAAAGGATACTACAACCGTGGTTTATTACTGTTGAAGAATAATAATCCCAAAAAAGCGATTGAAGAATTCAATAAAGTGTTTTCGCTTTACGATTATTCAAAAGCATACGTAGCACGCGCTTCTGCATTTTATGCATTAATGAAATATACAGAAGCCAGAACCGATGCGACCATTGCCTTGCGTAAAGACCGCTTTAATCACAAGGCTATGTTTGTTTTAGGAAATTGTGATAACGATGAGAATGACCTGGCCAATGCCATTACTTTTTATAACCGGGCCATTGAATTAAATAACGAAGAACCTGATTACTATTTTAAGCGCTCCATTGCTTTTGGTAAACAACAAAAGTTTACCGATTGTATGAACGATCTGAACACCTGTTTGAATTTAAATCCGAATTATGTGGAGGCCTATTATTGGCGAGGTGTTGCAAAAGTGAATTTAAAACAAAACCCTTGTGAAGATTTTCGCAGAGCTGCCGAAAATAATTATACGCCTGCTAAAGAAGCTTTTGTTAAAACTTGCTATTAAACAAGTCTGACTCATCATAGGATGCCATTCAATAAATAGACTAATTTTTTGTGCTTAGTAAGCAGATTAATTCTTTTCTTTATTAGAAAACAAAATAATACTAATGAAAATTGTAAATATTCAAATACGTTTTTACCTTCTAATTTTTCTTGCTTCAATAGGGCTTTTGGTAAAAGCACAAAATCCATCTTTGGTTTGGACAAAAGCCATAAACTCACAATCAAACAACAATTCAAGAGGCTACGACTTAGCAATAGATCAGAATGGAAATGTCTTTTTAACAGGAACTTTTAACGGTCTATCTGACTTCTGCCCCGGTCCGTGTAACTACACACTTAACACAGGAGCTTTTCAAAATATATTTATTGCAAAATATGATTCACTTGGTAACTTTTTATGGGTAAAGGAAATTGGAAGTGCACCTTTGGGAGAACAGGTTAATAGTATTGCAATAGATAACCAAAACAACATCCTTATTGGCGGATACTTTGCAGATTTTACTGATTTCGATCCAGGGCCAGGAACATCATATCTCAATTCAAATCCAGGTAGTGGAGGGGATGCTTTTATGCTCAAACTCGATAACGATGGTAATTTTATGTGGGCTAAAAGTTTTGGCGGCATGTTTCATGATGAGATTAAAGTAATTAAGTGCAATAGTACAGGTGAAATAATTGTAGGTGGAAATTTTGTTGATACTGTAGATTTTGACCCAAGTGTTACTTCCTTTACCTTGAATGCAAATTCAACCAATGATTCTTTCTTGGCTAAATTTGATGCTAATGGCAATTTAATATGGGCAAAACAATTCATAGGAAATAATCTACTTGCATCCTTTACACTCGACAACAATGATAACATAATTTCCACTGGAAGTATTTTTTTTACAAGTGATTTCAATCCCGGATCCTCTACTTTTAATTTGGGCCCTCCAACAACAACTAATTTTGGCTTATACGTAGTAAAACTTGATTATAACGGTGATTTTTTATGGGCGAACGGAACCTTTGCGGCGAATGAAAACATTGCTGGCAGAGCTGTAAAAACAGATTTAAATGGCAATGTGTATTGCACTGGTTACTTTTCAGGGGTGCCGGATTTTGATCCAAGCGCATCTACATATACATTACCTGCAACAAGTTTACAAAGAAGTTATATTCTGAAGTATAACAACACAGGCAACTTTCAATGGGTAAAAACCATTAATGGAACAGGAGGACATAATTGGGGAAACTCAGTTGATATTGATGCTCAAAACAATCCTGTTGTAGCCGGCTATTACTCTAACTATACAGATTTTGACCCCGGGCCGGGAACCTACACTTTACCTGCAGTTACGGCCATCGATATGCCATCCTATGTTATAAATTTAAGTCCTGCAGGTAACTTGAATTACGTCTACCAGATTTCCAGCAACAGTTGGCCTCATGCTGTTAAATGTAGCACAGCTAATATTGTATATACTACAGGATATTACACAGCAACCGGCGATTTTGATCCGGGATTGACAAATTATACCATGCCTCTAACAGGATCTTTAGATGCTTTTATGCACAAGATGGGGCCAAATTGTCCTTTGCCATTACCCCCATCGAATATTACGCCGAACAACCTCCTAACTATTTGTTCGGGCAACACAACAACTCTTTCAGCATCTTCTTCAGGAATTATTAAATGGTATACATCCTCCTCTTCTTACAGTATTATCGGAATTGGCTCCACTTATATTACTCCAACGCTAGCAACAGGCACATACTCTTACTTTACCGAATCAAATACATGTCAAACCAATGAGAATAGAACCGCAATTATCGTTAACGTCTCATCATGTACAGGAATTGAAGAATTTGCGTTTTCTGAACACATTCAATTATATCCAAATCCGTTTCAACGTGAATTTATAATTGAATCAGAGATTAGTGATACGTTGATTGACAAGATTAACATTTATAACAACCTTGGACAAATTGTAAGTGTTCTAGAGAATAAAACTAATTCCCAAAAAATTCATATCACGCTTGAAGAAAAAGGATTATTTCATTTAAAAATACGATTAATAAACGGGGAAATTATCACTAAAAGGATACTTTCAAACTAAAAAGGACTTTGCTTTCTGATGATCTTGCCAAACCATTTCGGGAAAAAACGCTTGATCTTTACAGCTAATAATTCCTTACCACCTACTAATATCTCTTCTTCATTAGTTTGAATGGCTTTCATGATGATGCGCGCACATTCCTCTGCACTCATAGCGTCAACATGACTTTCATCCATTTTACCATGCTTACCGCTTTCTGTAACAGCATGTAAAGAAATGTTTGTTTTTACTTTACCCGGACAAACGATCAAGGTTTTAATTCCCAACTTCTCTGTTTCCAATCGAAACGATTCGTAAAAACCATGCAAGGCGTGTTTAGCAGCCGAATAACCCGAGCGTAAATAAAAACCAAATTTTCCCGCAATACTGCTGATCACAATGATATGTCCGCTTTTTTGCCTTTTCATATAGGGCAATACCGCTTTGGTTAAATTGATGTAAGAAAAATAATTGATCTCCATCAACTCACGATCTATTTCAATTGATGTTTTTTCTGCTTCGGCACGCTGACTCATTCCTCCATTATTCACCAACATATCTATTCGTCCGAATTTATTAATGATGCTAGCCGTTAATGCCGTTGCATTTGATGTATCTTTCAGATCAAAAGGTAAGATCATCAGATCCAGTTCTGGCAATTTGGTTAAAGCTGCTACTCGTTTTAATTCATCTTCTCTCCGAGCAGATAATATCAAACGCGCTTCCTGCTTTGCCAATTCCAATGCTAATGCTTCGCCAATACCCGATGAGGCACCTGTTACCCAAATTACTTTATCTTTAAAAAAACTCATTTGCTTTCAATTAGTTTAATTACTTTTTGCACTTCAATAGCTTCAATGCAGGCACAACTTCCGCCCTTACTGCAATCGTCACAGGTTTTTTCGATCACCACATAATGTGCGTCTTTTCCAACCGGCGCCCATCTTCCCGGATGTATGGGGCGCATAGGCGCAAACAAACCAATGGCTTTAATGCCTAAAGCTGCTGCAATGTGCAGCGGGCCGGTACTGGCTGCAACCAACACATCACACATGTTAATGAAAGAGATAAATTCATTTAAAGTTAACTTTCCGGTTAAATCAACTACACCTTCATTCTCTTTAATGAATGTTTCCAATTGCATCCCATCTTCTTTAGTACCACTGATAAAGATCTGATATTTATCCTTTGGTAATTGCTTAATTAATTTTGAGAAATTGGCCAATCCCCACTCGCGCGCGCTGCCCTTTGATTTGGGATGCAAGATCACTTTTGTTTTGCCTTTATCAAGCATATTCACAAACAATTCATTGCCTAATTTTGGAACTTCCTTAATGCCGTAAAAGGACTCAATCTCTTTGAACGAATAATCGGTTTTAATATTTAAAAATGATAGCAACTGAATATTCAATTGCGATTCGTGCAGATCAGAATTTTTACGTGATAAATTCAGTAAGGTATTGCATGTGAACCAATGGTATAAGCGATTTCTGGTACCTACTCTGTTTTTTATTCCGGCTGCCTTCATCAACTGCGCAATTTCCTTCACCGGAAAAACATGCACTACGGTATCGATCTTTAACAATTTGATCAACTCGATCTGTTCTTTTTTATTTGCTGCTACTATCTCATCGTAATTAATAAATCCATCAATGTGCGAGCTCAATTCAATTACCGATTTCGTATAAGTACGACCTAAAAAATAGATCTTACACTCGGGGAAATGTTTTTTTATAACCCCCGCCATTGGCAAGGTTAAAACCACATCGCCAATAGAATCGGTTCTGCTGATGAGTATATTAAACTTATTTTGCATTCGCGTAAAGCGCTCTTATTTTTTTATATTTCAAATACGTGGCATACGCCGATATGCGTGAGATCAAGTATCCGGCCTTTCCATCCAAAAATCCTAATTTCAATAAATAATGATCAATGAATTTTGCGATCGGATTAAGGATGAGTTTATACGCAGGTGCTTTTTTCCCTTTTTCAAAATAAGCTTTAGATGCTATGTTGGTAAAGTATTCAACCTGCTTGTAATGATCTTCCACCGAATAATAACTGTAATGCAAAATATCACCTTTTAAAAAACCGGCATTTTTATCTCCTGCAAATAATTCATACTTATCATGCGGATTAATACCTCGCCACTCCCCTTTTCTGCTGTCCCATAAACGCATCTTCCTATCCGGATACCAGCCACAATGTTTCACCCAATGATCGCAGTAATTCGTTAAACGATTCATGTAATAACCTTCCTTATCAAACTTATCTTTTACTAGTAAGATCGATTGGCGCAAAGTTTCATCCAACGCTTCATCTGCATCTAATGATAATACATGCGAAAATTTTGCGTAGGTAATAGCTCTGTTCTTTTGCTGTATGTGCCCATCAAAAGCATGCTGGTAAAAACTCACATTGTACTTTTTGCAAATTTCTTCCGTACGATCTTTGCTAAATGAATCAAGCACCACGATCTCATCCACCACACCTTGCAACGATTTTAAACATCGCTCAATGTTCTTCTCTTCATTAAATGCAATTATTACTGCTGAAATTTGCGGCATGATGCAAAGATAAGAATTAATTTACCTTTATTTTAAGCCACTAATTATACTAATTGTCACAAATGAACACAGTTTAGTTTAATTCGTGAAATTCGTGGCTAAATAGTATCTTTAATCCATGAACATTAGCATCATTCAAACCTATTTGTTTTGGGAAGAAGTAGATAATAACCTCACCCATTTTGAGCGCATCATTTCATCTATTAAAGATAAAACTGATGTGATCGTGTTGCCTGAAATGTTTACCACCGGTTTTACCATGGATCCCGAAAAAAATGCCGAAAACCACTTGGGAAAAGGTTTTGAATTCATGAAAAAAATGGCTGCTCAAAAAAATGCCATTGTTACAGGAAGCATCTCCACCAAAGAAAATTCAAGCTACTACAATCGTTTATATTGGGTGCAACCTAATGGCGAACATGACCAATACGATAAACGCCATTTGTTTCGCATGGCCAAGGAAGACGAGCATTACAAACCCGGATCAAATAAAATCATTAAACAGGTTAATGGATGGAATGTTTGTCCGCTTGTATGTTACGACCTCCGCTTTCCTGTATGGAGCAGAAATCGTTTTAAGAATGGTAAGTGGGATTACGATGTATTGATTTACGTTGCCAATTGGCCCGAAGTACGCAATTACCCTTGGAAACAATTATTAATAGCGCGTGCCATTGAGAACCAATGTTACGTGGTTGGTGTTAATCGCATAGGAAAAGATGGCAACGAATTTGCACATTCGGGTGACAGCATGGTTATTAACCCGCGTGGCGAGATCATCAGTAAAACCGCTGCACACACCGAAAGTATTGAGACGATCACTTTGGATAGAGCCTACCTTGATGAGTTCCGTAAGGTGTTCCCTGCCGGCCTGGATGCTGACGATTTTACCCTAAATATTTGATAAAAAGCCCTAAAATTCTATCTTTGTAAGCCTTTATTTTTAAGGCATTGCACACTTTTTACGATAGCATTTTATGGAATACAATTTTAGAGATATTGAAAAAAAATGGCAGGCTTATTGGGCTGCTCATAAAACATTTAAAGCATCTGAAACATCCAACAAACCAAAGTACTATGTATTGGATATGTTTCCTTACCCTTCAGGTGCCGGTTTACACGTAGGCCATCCGCTTGGTTATATTGCTTCCGATATCATGGCGCGCTACAAACGCCACAAAGGTTTTAATGTATTGCATCCAATGGGTTACGACAGTTTTGGTTTACCCGCAGAGCAATACGCGATCCAAACTGGTCAACACCCCACTATTACTACCGAACAAAATATTAATCGCTATCGAGAACAATTAGATAAAATAGGTTTTTCATTTGATTGGGACAGAGAAGTTAGAACCTCTGATCCGAATTATTATAAATGGACCCAATGGATATTCATTCAACTATTCAATAGCTGGTACAATAAAACGTCAGATAAAACAGAGAACATCTCAAGCTTGATCAGTGAATTTGAAACCAATGGAAACGCAAAAGTAAATGCCGTTTGTGATGATGATGTAAAACAATTTTCTGCTGATAAATGGAAAGCCTTTTCAGAAAAAGAAAAGAGTGATGTATTGATGGCGTATCGCATCGCCTATTTAGGAGAAGCTTATGTGAATTGGTGTCCGGCTTTAGGAACTGTATTAGCAAACGATGAAGTAAAAGATGGTGTGAGTGAAAGAGGCGGACATCCGGTAGAGCGCAAATTGATGAAACAATGGAGCATGCGTATAACAGCGTATGCACAACGTTTGTTGGATGGTTTGGATACAATTGATTGGACAGAAAGTTTAAAAGAGGCGCAACGCAATTGGATCGGAAGAAGTGAAGGATCTAGTTTGAAGTTTAAAGTAAAACCCTTCGACTCCGCTCAGGGTGACCATACCATCGAGGTATTCACTACTCGTCCGGATACCGTATTTGGCGTGTCGTTCGTAACATTAGCTCCGGAACATGAATTGGTAAGTGTATTAACTACAGCTGATCAAAAAACAAAAGTAGAAGATTATGTGACCAAAGCTAAAAATCGCAGTGAGCGCGAACGCCAGGCAGATGTAGATAAAGTGAGTGGTGTATTTACAGGATCTTATGTAACGCATCCGTTCACCGGAAAAGATATTCCGATTTGGGTGGGAGATTACGTATTGGCCGGATATGGCACCGGTGCGGTGATGGCTGTGCCTGCGCATGATGAGCGCGATTTTAAATTCGCTAACTTTTTTGGATTGCCTTTGCCGCAAGTAATAGAGCCTAATGCAGAGCATGATTTGTCAAAAGCAGCATGGGGCGAAAAAGAAGGCAAGATGATCAACTCTGATTTTTTAAATGGATTGGAAGTAAAAGCTGCCATTAAAAAGGCAATCGAAGAAATTGAAAAACGCGGATTAGGAAAAGGAAAAGTAAATTACCGTTTACGTGACGCCGTATTTGGCAGACAACGTTTTTGGGGAGAACCAATTCCTATTTACTACAAAAATGATATTCCATTTGCGCTTGAAGAAAACGAATTACCATTGGTGTTACCGGAGGTAGATAAATATTTACCTACCGAAGATGGTGAGCCGCCTTTAGCACGTGCCAACAACTGGAAATACAAAGGAGAGTTTGCATACGAACACTCTACCATGCCGGGTTGGGCAGGCAGCAGTTGGTACTTTTTGCGCTACATGGATTCTAAAAACAGCAAAAACTTTGTAAGCAAGGAGCAAGCTGCTTATTGGAAAAATGTTGATCTGTACATTGGCGGAAGTGAGCATGCAACCGGGCATTTGTTGTACGTACGTTTTTGGACCAAAGCCTTGAAAGACCTTGGCTACATTGATATTGAAGAGCCTGCTCAGAAACTGATCAATCAAGGGATGATCCAAGGAAGAAGTAATTTTGTTTATCGTGTTAAAGGCGAAAATAAATATGTTTCTTATGGCCTGCATAAAAACCACGACACAACAAAGCTTCATGTAGATGTAAATATCGTTGAAAATGATGTTTTGAATTTAGAAGCATTCAAGGCTTTAAAAAATTCTGCATTAGAAAATTCTGCAAATGCCGAATTCATTTTAGAAGATGGAAAATATAATTGCGGGCATGAGGTAGAAAAAATGTCGAAATCAAAATGGAATGTAGTTTCACCTGATGATATATGCGAAAAGTTTGGTGCAGATACATTACGTTTGTATGAGATGTTTTTAGGTCCTTTAGAGCAAAGCAAACCATGGAATACCAATGGTATTACGGGTGTATCAGGATTCTTAAAAAAATTATGGCGTTTGTTCTATCAGGGAGGAAGTTTTAATATTAGCGAAGAGCCTGCAACGAAAGCAGAATTAAAAACATTACATACTACCATTAAAAAGATCAGCGAAGACATTGAGCGTTTTTCATTCAACACCTCGGTAAGTAATTTTATGATCTGCGTGAATGAATTAACCGATCAAAAATGCAACAAACGTTCAGTATTAGAACCATTGATCACATTGATCTCACCATATGCACCGCACATTACGGAAGAGTTATGGAGCTTATTAGGTCATACTGAAAGTATTTCAACAGTAGCCTTCCCTGAATTCAATCCGGCCTTTTTGGTGGAAGATAATTTTAATTATCCGGTATCATTTAATGGTAAGATGCGCTTTAATTTAGAATTGCCTACAACCTTAACACCTGCCGAAATTGAGAAGATCGTTTTAGAGCACGAGAACTCTCAAAAATATCTGGAAGGAAAGGCGCCTAAAAAAGTAATTATTGTGCCAAAGAAGATCGTGAATATTGTAGTATGAGAAAGTTGATCGTTTTATTAATTGCGTTTGTTCAATTCAGTGTAAAAGCTCAAAACAATTTTAAAATTGAGAATAACGAATTGATCCTACCCTCGCCTATTGTTTTTAAAACAGGCAGTGAAGCAATTGATATGGACCCCAGTAAAGCGGCACTTGAACATATTAAAGCTTACTTGGATGCAAAATCATACATCAGTTTAATTCGGATAGAAGCACATTCGGATAATGCAGGGAACGAAACTAAAAATTTGGAACTATGTGGCAAACGTGCAAAAGCGGTGGTAGATCATTTGGTAAAACAAGGTATTGATTGCAAACGCTTGATCGGTGTGGCCTTTGGTTCGAGTAAACCTGTTGCTTCAAACGACACACCGGATGGTCGTGCTCAAAATCGCCGAATAAACATCATCAATGCTGAATTAAAAAATCATGCAATTGGTGGTATGCCCATTGATGGTGCTGGAGTGATCAGTGCCACTTGCAGATAATGAGTCTGTATTTCATTCAAAGAATTCATTCATCGTTCAAAATTACACAACCAGCGAATTTTTCGGTGATATTTCACAATTTATAAATTCAATCACTTCAAATTTATTAACTTGAATGCTTATTATGTTCAAACGAATTTTGCATATAGGTATTCATCCCGAGATCGATTTCTACCAGCAACGCGAAGTAAAAATACTGAACAGTTTGGCATTAGTGATCATCTTTGGATTACTGGTGGGCGCTACAAATATTTTCTTTCTTCACGAACTTTACCCTGCAGTGGCAGAATCACTCATAGCAATATCCTCTATGTTCATTATTGTTTTAAATTGGAAAAGACAATACGAGCTTGCTGCTTATGTTTACGTGGTTGTGATCAACCTGACCTTATTCTTCGTTTCGCAGTATTATGAAGATGTAACGGGAACATATCTTTATTATTTCCCGGTGATATTTTGCATAGCCATTTTACATAACCCTATAAAAAAGAATAGCAGAACATTTGCCTTTTTCTCGATCACTCTTATAAGCTTTCTTGCAACGCGTATCATTAATATTCCCTTTTTATCGGGCACACATTTTACTACCGAACAAAACAACCTGCTTCTGCTTTACAACATATACTTCTGCGTGATCTTAACCATTGCCCTAGTGTATTACTTCATCAGAATGCTAAATAAACAATATTTCGAATTGGCAGAATTAGTTCAAAAAACCAAGAACGACCAATTAGTGATTAGTAATTCATTAAGAGAAAAAGAAATTCTATTAAAAGAGGTTCAGCACCGTGTAAAGAATAATCTTGCGGTTATCATGGCATTATTTAATTTTCAAAAAGAAAGTTCAACTAATGAAGAAACCAAAATAGCACTAACCGAAGCACGAAACCGGGTGCTTAGTATTGCCATGGTGCATGAACAACTTTACAAAAAAGATAATTTCTCAAAGATCCATTTGGATAAATATATCCCTGAACTCATTCAGGAAGTTTTACGTAGTCATCCTTTACATTCGCATGCGAACATCAAAAAGGAATTAGAAAGCATTGATCTGGATATCACTAAAACCATACCAGTTGGGTTGATCATTAATGAGATCGTTACCAATTCGCTCAAACACGGATTTAAAAACTCGAACAATACGCCTGAAATTGCAGTTAAATTGCGTTCATCAAACGGCTGGATCTATATCGACATTAAAGATAACGGTACCGGTTTTCCTGAAAAGATCGAAAAAAACCAAAACTCACTGGGTATCTCACTTATGGAATCTCTAACCGAACAGATCGATGGCAAGATCGAATTAACAAGCGATTCAGGTGCCTTGGTCAAATTAAGTTTCCCTGCTTTATCGGCATAAAATTATAGCTCCTTTTTTAGTAAAAAAACCATTAAAATCACTAATTTTAATGCTTTAAAATCACTCACATGTTACGTACACATACTTGCGGCGAATTAAGAGCTACTGATATCAATAAAACAATTACCCTTAGTGGCTGGGTTCAAAAAAGCAGAGACCTTGGCGGTATGACCTTTATTGATCTTCGCGACCGTTATGGTATTACCCAATTGGCCTTTAATATGGATTGGGATAAGAACCTGTGTGAGCAAGCACGTAAGGTTAGTCGTGAATTTGTTTTACAGATCACCGGAACTGTTATTGAGCGTGAAAGTAAAAACAAAAACAACCCAACAGGTGATATTGAAATTAAGGTTTCATCAATAAAAATTTTAAATGAAGCTATTACTCCACCCTTTACTATTGAAGATGAAACAGATGGTGGTGATGAGTTGCGCATGAAATACCGTTACCTCGATCTGCGCAGAAGTGTGGTAAGAAAAAATTTGGAATTACGTCACCGCTTAGCAATTGAAACACGTAACTATTTAGATAAGCAAAGTTTTTTGGAAGTTGAAACGCCTGTGCTTATCAAATCAACACCTGAAGGCGCTCGCGATTTTGTGGTACCTAGCCGTATGAATGCAGGACAGTTTTACGCTTTACCTCAAAGTCCGCAAACCTTTAAGCAATTATTAATGGTGAGTGGATTTGATCGTTACTACCAAATTGTAAAATGTTTTAGAGATGAAGACTTGCGTGCAGACAGACAACCGGAGTTTACGCAGATAGATTGTGAAATGAGTTTTGTAGAGCAGGAAGATATTTTACAAACCTTTGAAGGATTAGTTCGTCATTTATTTAAAACAGTAAAAGGATTGGATATTCCGGCATTACCGCGCATGAGTTATGCCGATGCGATGAAGTATTACGGTAACGATAAACCTGATACGCGTTTTGAAATGAAATTTGTGGAGTTGAATAGTGTTGTTAAAGGAAAAGATTTTAAAGTGTTTAACGATGCAGCATTTGTAGTTGGAATTTGTGCAAAAGGCGCGGCAGAATATACGCGTAAGCAATTGGATGAATTAACTGAATTTGTAAAACGTCCGCAAATTGGCGCTACAGGATTGGTTTACGCGCGTTATAATTCAGATGGCACAATTAAATCGAGTGTAGATAAGTTTTATAGCGAAGATGATCTGAAAAATTGGGCTAAAGCATTTAATGCACAACCCGGTGATCTGATGCTAATATTAGCAGGCGATGAAGACAAGACGAGAAAAGCCATGTCGGAATTACGTTTAGAAATGGGCACACGTTTAGGTTTGCGCGATAAGAATACGTATTCATGTTTATGGGTAATTGATTTTCCGTTATTGGAATGGAATGAAGGTGATCCTAACTTACCAGAATCGATGCGCGGACGTTGGGTTGCCAAACATCACCCGTTCACATCACCAAAACCGGAAGATATTGAATTACTTTCAAAAGATCCGGGCGCGGTAAGAGCCAATGCTTATGATATTGTGATCAATGGTGTAGAGATCGGCGGAGGAAGTATCCGTATCTTCAATAAAGATCTTCAGGCAAAAATGTTTGAGGTATTAGGTTTTAGTAAAGAAGAAGCGCAAAAACAATTTGGTTTTTTAATGAATGCCTTTGAATTTGGCGCACCGCCGCATGGTGGAATTGCTTTAGGCTTTGACCGCTTGTGCAGCATGTTTGGCGGCGCAGATAGTATTCGTGATTTTATTGCTTTCCCTAAAAATAATTCCGGACGAGATATGATGATCGATAGTCCGAGTGAAATTAGTGATGAGCAATTGAAAGAATTAGGGATCAAATTATAATTTAATTTTTCTTACAAATAAAAAAGCCCTCTCAAATTTGAGAGGGCTTTTTTGTTGAATTAATTTATTAAAGGATCAACATCGCATCACCGTAACTATAGAAACGGTATTTTTCTTTGATCGCTTCTTTATATGCTTTCATAATTAGATCATAACCTCCGAACGCTGAAACCATCATTAATAAAGTACTTTCAGGCATATGGAAGTTTGTGATCATACAATTAGCTACACTAAAATCGTATGGAGGGAAAATGAATTTGTTTGTCCAACCTACATAAGGATTTAATTGTCCTGTAGTTGAAACAGATGATTCAACTGCACGCATTACAGTAGTTCCAACCGCACACACTTTTCTTTTTTTATCTTTTGCAGCATTTACGATCTTACACGTATCACTTCCGATCAACACTTCTTCACTTTCCATTTTATGTTTGGTCAGATCCTCAACCTCAACAGTGCGGAAAGTTCCTAAACCAACATGTAATGTTAAAGGCGCAAATTGTACACCTTTGATCTCTAATTTCTTTAATAACTCACGGCTAAAGTGCAAACCTGCTGTTGGCGCAGCAACTGCACCTTCATTTTTTGCAAAAACAGTTTGGTAACGATCAACATCTGATTCTTCTGCTTTACGTTTAATGTATTTTGGCAATGGCGTTTCACCAAGATCATGTAGGATCTTTCTGAACTCCTCATAGCTTCCATCATATAAAAAACGTAATGTACGTCCGCGTGATGTTGTATTATCAATAACTTCTGCTACCAAGGCATCATTATTCTCACCGAAATATAATTTGTTACCAATACGGATCTTACGAGCCGGATCAACCAACACATCCCATAAACGACTTTCGGTATTTAATTCACGTAATAAGAATACTTCGATCTTTGCACCGGTTTTTTCTTTGTTACCATACATACGTGCCGGAAACACCTTTGTGTCATTCAACATCATCACATCACCTTCATCAAAGTAATTTAAAATATCTTTGAATTTCTTATGAGTGATCTTGCCGGTAGCTCTGTCAACCACCATTAAGCGTGCATCTTCGCGATTTTTTGCAGGATACTCTGCCAATAATTCTTTTGGCAGGTTAAATTTGAACATCGATAGTTTCATAGGTCTGACTTTTATTTTAATGTAAGACTATGAAATGTTGTTGGAGTAACTTGTAATTCCAGAACCGGAATTGCAACAGCATTCGCATAATCTTACGGGATTATACAATTATCTTTTTTAGCCGTTAAGTGCCTCTGCACCCGCAACGATCTCAAGGATCTCTTTGGTGATGGCAGCCTGACGAGCTTTATTATAAGTGATCTTTAATTCTTTTTGCATGGCGCTTGCGTTATCTGTTGCTTTGTGCATGGCGGTCATACGCGCACCGTGCTCACTTGCGAACGAATCTAACAAGGCTTTGTAAAATTGTGTTTTTAATGAACGTGGAATTAGATCATTAATGATGTATTCCATATTTGGTTCAAAATCGTAATCAGCTTTTGCAGTTCCTGTATTTTGTGATTCAGAAACCGGTAAAAACTGCTCAGCAACTGCAAATTGAACTGCCGCGTTCTTAAACTGATTGTAAACCAAAACGATCTTATCAAATTGCTTATCTGCAAAAGAAGTCATGATCTGCTCTGCAAAAGGAGCAGCATTTTCAAAAGTTAATTTATTGAAAAGGTCGTTACCATTATGCGGAAGATCATTACCCATGATAATATGTGGTGTTCTTTTGAACGCGTCTTGAACTTTTTTACCAACAGGGATAACTGTTACATTGTATCCTTGATAATCGTTATTGATCAACGACCATGTTTTTTTAATGATGCTTGAGTTGAATGCACCCGCTAAACCACGGTTTGAAGAGATAGCAATGATCAACACATTTTTACCTGTAGTTTTTCTTGCGTATACATTTTCAGATGCATCTACACTTGCGCTTACATTCTCTAAAATCTCTTTTAATTTGTTAGCGTAAGGGCGCATTTGAACTATAGCATCCTGAGCACGTTTCAATTTCGCAGCACTCACCATTTTCATGGCACTCGTGATCTGCATTGTTGAACCTACTGATACGATCCTGTTTCTAACCTCTTTTAAATTTGGCATCTCTTATTACAAAATTAATACAGGAAAAAGCGCTTCAGATATTTATAACTGATTTTAACTTTTTCCTTTGATCAATTAATTATACTTAGCTAATAAATCTTTTGCACAACTCTCTAATGTGTTTGTGATCTCATCAGTATACTGACCAGCTTTTAAACTATCTAAAGTTGATTTGTGCTTACGCTCCATTGCATCAAAAAATTCTTTTTCGAATTCACGTACCTTGTTAACAGGCACCTGACGTAAGAAGTTTTTAGTTCCTAAATAAATGATAGCAATTTGTTGCTCAACACGTAATGGTGAGAACTGAGCTTGCTTTAAGATCTCCACGTTACGAGAACCTTTATCTAAGATCGATTTTGTAGCAGCATCCAAATCAGAACCAAATTTCGCAAACGCTTCTAATTCGCGGTATTGCGCTTGGTCTAACTTTAAAGTACCTGCTACTTTTTTCATTGATTTAATTTGAGCGTTACCACCTACACGAGATACCGAGATACCTACGTTAATAGCGGGACGAACACCAGAGTTAAATAAGTTCGACTCTAAGAAGATCTGACCATCGGTAATTGAAATTACGTTAGTAGGGATATACGCCGAAACGTCACCTGCTTGTGTTTCAATGATAGGTAAAGCTGTTAATGAACCACCACCTTTTACAATTGGTTTTAATGAATCTGGTAGATCGTTCATGTTCTTAGCGATATCATCAGAAGCGTTGATCTTTGCAGCACGCTCTAACAATCTGCTGTGTAAGTAAAATACGTCACCAGGATATGCTTCACGTCCAGGAGGGCGACGTAATAATAATGAAACCTCACGGTAAGCAACTGCTTGTTTTGAAAGATCATCATACACGATCAAAGCCGGACGACCGGTATCGCGGAAGAACTCACCAATTGCAGCACCTGCAAATGGCGCGTAGAATTGCATTGGAGCAGGATCTGAAGCGTTAGCTGCAACAATTACTGTATACGCTAATGCACCGTTCTCTTCTAATGTACGTAATACGTTTGCAACAGTTGAACCTTTTTGTCCGATTGCTACATATATACAAAATACAGGCTTACCTGCTTCGTAAAATTCTTTTTGGTTAATGATGGTATCTAAACAAACCGCAGTTTTACCGGTTTGACGATCACCAATAACTAACTCACGTTGACCACGTCCGATAGGGATCATTGCATCGATCGCTTTGATACCGGTTTGTAACGGCTCATTTACCGGCTGACGGTAAATTACACCCGGCGCTTTACGCTCAATTGGCATTTCATAAGTAGTACCTTGGATAGGACCTTTACCATCGATAGGATTACCTAAAGCATCAACAACACGGCCTAACATACCTTCACCAACACGTAATGAAGCAATTTTACCGGTACGCTTTACAATACTTCCTTCTTTAAGTCCATCACTTGAACCTAACAATACCACACCCACGTTATCTTCTTCCAAGTTCAAGGTAATAGCTTGTAAGCCGTTTTCGAACTCTACTAACTCACCTGATTGAACTTTTGATAAACCATAGATACGGGCGATACCGTCACCTACTTCAAGTACTGTACCAACCTCTTCTAATTCGGCCTCACTTTTAAAGCCCGATAATTGTTGTCTTAATATTGCAGATATTTCTGCTGGTTTTACTCCTGCCATGTTACTAGTTTATTAAAACTGATTTAGTATTAAAATTCTTTTTAAGTTCGGCCAACTGGCGCGAAACACTATTGTCTACCTGGTTATCACCAACGCGTAAAATAAATCCGCCAATTAATTCAGGATTTACTTTTTCTACCAACTCCACTTCGCCTTTTGCATTTGCTTTAATAATGTTCATGGCCTTGTTACGAGTTGCATCATCTAACTTAACAGCAGATGTGATGGTAGCAATGGTAATATTATTGTGCTTTTTGTATTGAGCAATGAATGATTCAGTGATCTCAGCCAATATAGTTGCACGTTTTTTATTTGCAATTAGCGTTAAGTAAGCACTGGTCATTTCACTCACATTCGACGCGAAGAGTGCGTTGAACACATCGATCTTCTTGTCGATCTTTACAACCGGACTTTTTAAGAACACCTGCAGATCATGACTTGATTCACATGTATTCTTAATAAAGATCATATCCTTATAAACTGTGTCCGATTGCTTTTTTTCAATGGCCAGGTCTAATAAAGATTTTGCGTATCGGGATGCGACGATCATTTATTTACAATTAGTTTAAGTTTACGTCTTTCATTAAATTGTTAACTAATGATTTTTGTTTTTCATCAGATGACAATTCAGATTTTAAAATTTTCTCGGCAATATCAATTGATAAAGTTGCAACTTGCGCTTTTAAATCAGCGATAGCTGCATTTTTTTCAGCAACAATTTGCTCACGTGCCGCAGCTAAAATACGATCAGCTTCTTTTGTAGCTTTTGTTTTCGCTTCAGAGATGATCGATTCTTTGGTATCACGTGCTTCTTTTAATAAAGCATCTCTTTCAGAACGTGCTTCATTTAAGATCTTTTCGTTACCGGCCTTAAGGTTTTCCATTTCCTTTTTAGCAGCCTCTGCGCTTTTTAAAGCAGTTTCAATTCCTTCTTCACGCTCTTTAATAGCAGAAAGGATAGGCTTCCAGGCAAACTTTCCTAAAAGAACCAATAATAAAATGAAAACGATGCTGGTCCAGAAGATCAAACCTACTCCCGGAGTTACCAATGCATTTAAAATAAATAATGAGTTCATGTTTTATTTTTTGTTTTTAATAATAACGGTTTTAAAACAAAGCCTCTTGCCAACCGCAAGAGGCATAAGTTTTTACTTCGACATTAAAGCTACAACCACACCGAATAAAGCAACACCCTCAACTAAGGCTGCTGCGATGATCATTGTAGTTTGGATCTTTGAATGTGCTTCTGGTTGACGTGCAATAGCGTCCATTGCATGACCACCAATTTGTCCGATACCGATGCCGGCGCCAATTACGGCTAAACCTGCTCCGATTGCTGCGATACTTCCACCCATGGTTTTTTGTTTTTTATTTGTTATTATTTGTTTGTTAATGTGATGCTGCTTCGCCGTGTGCATGCTCTTCGTCATGGCCATGATCGGCAGTTGCCGCGCCAATGAATAAAGCAGTTAACATGGTAAAGATATATGCTTGTAAGAATGCTACTAAACACTCTAATACGTCAATAAATAAAGCAAATGCTACTGATATAGGAGAAATTGCCAATGATTCAAAGAAGAAGATCAGACCAACCAAGCTGATCACGATGATGTGACCTGCAGTCATGTTCGCAAATAAACGGATCATTAAAGCGAATGGTTTTGTTAAGATACCTACAACCTCAATTGGAATTAATATAGGCCATAACCATTTTGGAGCAGGAGGCATAAAAATGTGATGCCAGTATGCGCCATTTGCATTTACATTCGTAACAATTAAAGTAATAACTGATAATACAAATGTAAAGGCAATGTTACCGGTTAGGTTTGCACCAATAGGAATTAAACCAAGTACGTTATTAATTAAGATCAAAAAGAAAACAGTTAATAGATATGGTACATATTTTTCGTAACCATGACCAATATTACCTTTCGCCAGATCATCACGAACAAAAACGATCAATGGCTCAAAGAAAGATTGCTTGCCTTTTGGAGCAGTGTTGATACCTGTAGTTTTGTAAGCTTTTGCAATTGAAGAGAAGATCAGGAATAAAACAATAGCAGAGATGAACATTTGCGCTACGTTCTTAGTGATCGAAAAATCTAATGGAGAAGCATTTTTTACATGTAATTCAGAACCTTCCATTTCAGCATCTAAATACTGTCCGTGCTCATTAGGTGTTTCTGTAGCGTAATAAATATGCTCTTCAAAATTCACAAAACGCTCACCATTCTTCTCAACCACATGCATACCATGTGTATCATGATGAAACTCGCCAGAAGTGAACACTGTGATACCATTATTTGTTTTTAAGATAACAGGTAATGGAATTGAGACAGCATCATGACCTTCGCCAAATAAATGCCATGAATGAGAATCTAAAATGTGTTCGAATGCAACCTTTGTGATATCTACCTTTTGCTCTCCGCCATGAGCGTCTGCTGCATGAGGAGCCGCATGTGTTGAATCTTTATGATCCAATTCAGTAGGTTCGATCGAAAAAGCTGATAAACTGAAAATAAAAACAAGAATTGTGAAAAGAATTGCCTTAGAACTCTTGAATATGCTGATTTTACTGGTCATTCGCACGGTTTAACTAACGGTTACTAAATTTCGGGTGCAAATGTAGCGAACTTTTAACGATTTACATAATATTTTTTCAACCGTTTTGATAATTCTTTTTTCATTACATTAACTTGATAATCAGTAATTTAAAAATTCAGTTGATTTTTGATTTATTCCTACTTTTGTAATTAACATTTTGCAACTTGCGTTGTTGTTTTGAAATAAATTACAGCATCACTAAAACGATAAATAACGATCATGAATTATTGGCTTATAAAATCAGAACCTTTCAAATACAGTTGGGATCAATTCACAAAAGATAAAAAAACCGGTTGGGATGGCGTAAGAAATTATGCAGCACGCAACAATCTTCGTGCGATGAAAAAAGGTGATCTTGCATTTTTTTATCATAGTAATGAAGGTTTGTGCATTGTAGGAATAGCAAAGGTTGTGAAAGAATACTATCAGGATCCAACAACAAAAGAAGAAGCCTGGGTAGCAGTTGATTTTGCGCCACATCAACCATTAAAAAAACCGGTAACATTGGCTGACATTAAAGCCGCGCCGCCTTTAAAAGACATGCAATTATTACGATTGGCGCGCCTTTCGGTAAGCGGAGTTACAAAAGATGAGTTTGAATTTATTTTGAAAATGGCCGATACCAAATTAAAATGATCAAAACAACCCAATTTAAAAAAGCCACTGTAACCTTCTCTGATCAAGGGAAAGGACGAGTTGTTGTTTTATTACATGGTTATTTGGGGTCAAAGGAAATTTGGCAAAGCACCATTCAGAATTTAGCAAAATCGTATCGCGTTATAGCTATTGATCTTCCCGGACATGGCGCCACGCCAAATATTGGTTATGTGCATAGTATGGAGCTTATGGCTAAATGCGTTAAAAAAGTAATGGATGATCTGCGTTTGAAAAAATACGTGATCATTGGTCACAGTATGGGTGGTTATGCAGCACTTGCTTTTGCTGAATTGTTTCCTGAAAACTTAAAAGGATTGTGTTTATTCCATTCAACTGCATTGGCCGATAGCGAAGAAAAGAAAAAAGACAGGAACCGTGCTATTAAATTAGTAAAGGCAGATAAACGCGTATACACCAAATCAACCATTCAAAATTTATTTGCTACCAAAAACATAAAGTATTTAAAGGACGAAGTAGCATTTGCAACAAAAATTGCTTTAGCAACTTCTAAACAAGGCGCTGTAGCTGCGTTGGAAGGTATGAAAGACAGACCGAACCGCGATATTATTTTAGGCTTGGTTGAATATCCGGTAATGATGGTGATTGGCGAACATGATAATATTTTACCTTACCAGAGTTTAATGGAACAAGCCAACACTATTAAGAACAAACACGTTTTGTTTTTGGAGCACGACGGACACATGGGATTTTTAGAGAGCCCGAGATCCGTAAATAAAGCTATCCGTAAATTCTTAAGAAGCTGTTACTAATCTAATTTTTTTAGGTATTAAATCGTTTTTTCTAACGATGAGTTAATTTTTATATCTTTGGTTCTCAAAATTTTAAATCCAAATGAGAATCAGTTTAAGGTCTTTAATCGTATTAGCTTTTATCCAACTAACCGGTCTTGCTTTTTCGCAAGCACCAATAAGAGACCCATGGGATACAGTACATGCCCATGTGAATTATAACTTCCCTGTTGACACTGGTTACTTTCAACAATATGGTACATTAGGAATTGGAAATGACATAGTGATGTATGGCGATACAACGGTGATCGATCCGGGTTCAAGTAAATCTTTTATTCATCGTTTTAATCCAACAACCAACGTTTATACCAAAATTAACTACACTCCGTTTAGCACAGATAGAGGAATACGTTCTGCAGCAGCAGTTCAATCGGGAACAAACACCCCCGCTACAGTATTTCTTGGTGCTACAGCACCATTTTATGAAATGCTTGACAGTGTAATGGTGTTATATAAATTAAATACATCTACTAACGCGATAACTACTGAAACTTTTCAAACCGGCTCTGGTGATTACAGAAAAGGTATTTACAATATGGCATTTTTTAGTCCGGCTACTAACCATGATACACTCATTATTTTTAATCACAGAGGGCAACCAAGCGGTGACTCCGTAGATATCTTTAAAAAACATGTGAATCAAACCGGAATAATAAATTCGCACATAACTCTTCCGGAAAGTATTACGGATATAAAATCTGTATTTAATTATAACAATGTGTTATATATTGGGTGTAGTTCAAGTAGCAGTAACAAACCACTTATTAATAGCACCAACGGCACAACGTTTTCAGTAAACACAAGTTATTCTGCATCTGTATTAAACGATAAAATTATTGTTGATATGGATACACTTGGTGGATATTTGTATTTAGGTTTAGATGCCGGCGATGGTTATTTCGCAATAGCAAAAACTAATGACGGTGTAAATTTCACAACAGTTGTTCCTCCAACTTTAGCCAATTTCAGCGGCTTACAAAGTTTTAAAAATAAATTGTTTTATGTTGTTGAGAATGGTGGACAAACACCTTACCGTCCGGATGTGAGATACATTGATCTGTCATCGAATGATATTTTATCACTAGATACTATTGGACGAAAACACAACGACGTTTCCACGTTCCGATTAACAAAGGCAAACAACAAATTATTGCTAAGCGGTAATTACATAGACTGGACCGATCATGATTTTGGAACATTCGTATACAAATTTGTTCCACCGGTAGCTAATTTCTCTATCAGTTCAACTAATTTTTGTTTAAATACACCATACTCATTAGTAAGTAACAGTACGGCAGATTCAGTAAGATGGTTTATAAACACAAATTATAATGCTTCAACCTCAAATACGTTTGCTGCTAACTTTACATCATTAGGCAGCAATACCGTTGGGTTAATTGCAATTATTGGAACTCAAAAGGACACATTGAAATACACGATCAATATATATTCTGTTTCGGTAAGTGTGAGCGGTTCATCATTTGGTTGTATCAATAACAAAATGGTTCTTGTTCCAAATGCAGCAGGAGCTTTTGCGCCAATAAGTTATTCGTGGACAAGTACGCCAAGTTTAACAACAAACACATCAACAAGCGGCAACTACACAGCAATTGCAGGCACTGCGGGCACATACACTTACTATGTTACAATCAAAGACGTAAATAATTGCGTAGCATCAAGCAGCATTGGTAGTTTTTCAATTAATACAAATAAAGGAATCAGCGGTTTGGCTACACAATCTAACAATCCTGTTGCGGGTAATGTGATCTTATACAAGTACGAACCTGTATTAACCAAATTTGATTCGTTAACATCGCAGGCTACAAATGCTTCAGGAGGCTACACATTTAACCTACAAGATGCCAATACTTACATTATAAGCTGCGAGCCTTTATCAAACACTTTACAAATTACCTATGCACCAAGTGAAATTAGCTGGAAAACCGCTACAGTGGTTACGCATGGTTGCTTAAACAATACAGTAGAAAACATTAAGGTAATCCCTATCGAATCAATTGGAACAGGCCCGGGTTTATTATCCGGAAAAATTACCGAAGGTGTTGGTTATGTGCCACGCGGCGGAAGCTTTGTACCAGGTAATCCAATTGGTGGTTTAAATATTAAAGGGGGGAAAAATCCGGTTGGCACAATCGTTGCTCAAAGCAGAACAAACCCTGCGGGACAATATACACTTTCAGGATTGCCAATTACCTTGCCAGGAGAATCCTATTTCATTTTAGTGGACATCCCTGGTTTGGATACAAATTCTACTTACTACCGCGCTATCACCACCGGATCAACCCAATATACCGATCTTGATTTTGTGGTAGATTCAGCCTTGATCAATCCAACTAACTCTGTTGGTATAAAAGAAATAAAATTATTTAATGGTTCACTAAAAGTTTACCCTAATCCAACAAATGGTGTTTTAAACATCAATTGCAACCTTGATCATACAGAGCGTGTGAGTGCCTCTATCTTTGATCTAACCGGTAAATATGTCCAAAACATTATTACTGAAAAAGTTTTCAATCATAATGACTTAAAGATCGAAACTAACATAAACGAATTAAACAAAGGTGTTTATTTATTAAAGATATTGATCGGAGAAGAAGAAAGAACAATTAAATTAATTGTAACAGATTAAACTATTCTAATTCAAATGTAAAAGCCAACCAATTGTGTTGGCTTTTATTTTTATATTTGATGTGATTTAAAATGAACAAAAAAACACATATAATAATTATTTTTCTATTCACAGTAACGTGTTTTATTGGGCAAACTTTCAATTTCAAGAATTACAACACTGAGCATGGCTTACCACAATCTCAAGTTCTTTCCATTTTTCAGGATAGTAAAGGATACATATGGTTTGGTACTAATAGCGGCGGTGTAGGAAAATTTGATGGTAATAAATTTTACCAACTTACAACAAATGATGGCTTAATTAACGATGTTGTTTTTTCTATAGTTGAAGGAAACAACAATGAAATGATATTTGGTACAAGCAAAGGGATTAGCATTTACAGATCTGCTGAGTTTATAAACTTAAATGAAAAACAAGGCTTAGAAAATAGCTGGGTTTATAAATTAATTCGTGATGAAAATAAGATTTGGATAGGCACCCAAAACGGGGTTTTTATATACGAAAACGGAAAAATAACACAGTTTACCCTTAACAAAACCTTAAACAATAGTTCTGTTTATAGCATTTTTATTGATAAAAATAAGAACATATGGTTTGGTACCATGCAAAACGGTGTGATCTTTTTTGATACAAAAAATAGATCCTTTAAAAACTTCTCAAGTAAAGATGGGTTGTCAAACGATTTTATTTTTTCGTTTGCTAACCGTGAAAATGGCGATGTATTGGTAGGTACTCAAACCGGATTAAACATCATTGATAGCGATTTTAAGATCAGACAAGCCACCGAGATACCACTACAAATAAACATTTCATTCAGCAGTATCCAAAACAATGGTAACGATGAGTTTATTTTTGCAACCTTTGCCGAAGGTATTTTTTCTTACAATTTCACTACTAAAGTTCGAAAAGGCCCATACAATTCGCTAAATGGCTTAACAAACAATTCCATTTTAGCGCTTTTAAAAGATCGTGAAAACAATTTATGGATAGGCACCAATGGCGCAGGTACCTATAAATTCTTTTCGAACAAATTCATTTATTACACAAAACAAAATGGCTTATCAGAAAACTACATCAATGCAGTTTCAGAAGATTCAAAAGGCAATATTTGGGTTGCGCTCAGTAGTAAAGGTTTAGCCAAGATCAATAAAGAAAAGATCAATAGTTACGAAAGAGATTACAATAAAAAGTTCGCTTTAAAAGACAATAACATCAATGCCATTTTGCCAATGAATGATGGCTCCATGTATTTTGGAACCGATGAAGGATTGTGCAAATATGCCGATGACAAATTCATAACCATTGAGGATACTGCCATTAGAAATAAATACATTAATTCACTTTTTAAAGACTCAAAAGGTAAAATTTGGATTGGAACAAATAAAGGGGTTTATACTTTAAATGGCGATGTTGTAAATGAAGAAAAGGAGATAAATAAAATAAAAGAAAATGGCGTAGCAATTTTAATATTGTTCATTAAAGAAGATAAATACGGAAGAATATTGATTGGCACGGAAAAAGGTTTAATTCAATGTGACGGAAATAAGATCACACAATTCAATGAAAAGAATAAATTCAAAAACACAAGAGTAACATGTGCAGTTTTAGATAAAAAAAAGAATGTGTGGTTAGGCACTGCAGATGGTTTATACTTATATAACTACGGTGTGTTTACTCGCATATCAAAAAAGTACGGATTTACGAGTGGCTTTATTAATTTTCTTGAGATAGATAAGGATAATAATTTGTATGTAGGCTCAAACAATGGTATTGATGTGCTTTCAATTGATGAATTTTATAAAGATAAAAGCAGATTTAAGCATTTTGGAAAAGATGATGGGCTTTTAAGTCTTGAATCAAATATTAATGCAAGCTTTATAGCATCCGATGGTCGTATTTTAATTGGTACGGTTAGTGGCTTAGAAATTTATGACCCAAAAGCCAATACAACCAATTTACAGGAACCACTAACAAATATTACAGACATAAAATTATTTTTTGGTCAAGAAGATGTATTAAAATACGCCGATGGTATTGACACCATAACCATGTTGCCTAAAAACCTTGTTTTACCATATTCAAAAAACAACATCACATTTAAATATATTGGTATTAGCCTCATTGCACCCGAAAAAGTTGCTTATAAATACAAACTTGAAGGGCTAGATAATCGATGGACACCAGAGGTTTCTAAAACCGAGGTAACATACCCATCATTACCTGCTGGGTCTTATACCTTTATGGTGGTTTCAATGAATAATGATGGTGTATGGAACAAAGAACCGGTTGTTTATTCTTTTGAGATACTGCCTCCATGGTACATGACATGGTGGTTTTATACCATTTGTGCTACAGTTTTAATTGCCGGTGTATTTACTTATAATACTGTAAAAACAGCGAAATTAAAAGCAGATAAACAAAAATTAGAAAAACAAGTTTCGGAACGAACGAAGGAGTTACGAGAAGAAAAAGAAAAGGTTGAATTGATCAACAAGGAAGTGATCCATCAAAAACAGGAAATTGAAAACAAGAACGTTGAGATCACTGACAGTATCAAATATGCGAAAAATATTCAGGAGGCCTTATTACCATCATTAGCAGAATCTGAAAATGCATTAAAGGAATCTTTTATTCTTTATTTACCTAAAGATATTGTGAGTGGCGATTTCTTTTGGTTTGCTGAACAGGATAACATTCAATTCATTGCTGCTGCTGATTGTACAGGCCATGGTGTACCGGGTGCTTTTATGAGTATTGTTGGGAACAATTTGCTGAACGAGATCATTAACCAACGCCACATTACCAAACCCGGTGATATTTTATTGGAGTTACATAAAGGGGTTAAGATCGCGTTGAATCAAAATAATCAAGAGAGTGAGCGCAGAGACGGTATGGATATTGCTTTATGCGCTATTCATAAAAACTCCAATGTAATTGAGTACGCCGGTGCAAATCGTCCGCTTTGGATCTTCAGAAAAGAAAAGGATAACGAACTAGAGATCGTTAAACCAACCAAGCACCCTATTGGTGGATTAGAATTAGAAGAAAAACGCGAATACATCAATCATCAAATTAATGTGAACAAAGGTGATACACTTTACATTTTTAGTGATGGTTTTGCAGATCAGTTTGGCGGTCCGAAAGGTAAAAAATTCATGTTATCGAACATGCAAAATTTACTTCGAGAAAACATTCACTTACCTGTTTCGCAGCAAAAGAAAAACATACACACTGCTTTCAAGAACTGGAAAGATGAACTAGAACAAATTGATGACGTTCTGGTGATCGGAATTAAACTTTAATTAGGTTATTCACTTAAAACGATCTTGATCACTTTTTCGTTTTCATTTACTTTGATCTTCATAAAGTATATTCCTTTATTCAGATCGCTTAACAGTAAATGTGTTTTAAAATTACCATTGATGCTTGTAAATTCTTCTTCCTTCACAACCTTGCTAAACATGTCAACCAATTTG
>JBKDKI010000057.1:0-2669 GCA_046345155.1 Sphingobacteriaceae bacterium | reverse complement strand
AATCTTCTAACAAACCTCTGGGCCAATTATTACGAGAGCAAATTTGCTCCCACACCCAAAAAAGAGCAAAGTAATAATGAAGAATTAAAGGCGAAAGCAAGAGATTATTTGGCTGCCCAGCCCGTAAAGTTTTTAGAGAACAAAGGGCAAATGATGGATGTAAACAGCAAGCCTGTTCCTTTTGTGTTGTTTAAAGCCGAGGCACCCGGCATGAATGTGTACATTACCGAAAAAGGTTTGACGTATGTATTTGTAAAAGCCGAAGAAGAAGAACATGAACGCGAGAGAGAAAAAGAAAAAGAACGCGAAAAAGGCAAGT
This sequence comes from Sphingobacteriaceae bacterium, assembly GCA_046345155.1. Classification (GTDB taxonomy): domain Bacteria; phylum Bacteroidota; class Bacteroidia; order B-17B0; family Aurantibacillaceae; genus Aurantibacillus. The sequence goes on along the minus strand of JBKDKI010000057.1, from coordinate 2,350 downwards.
TAGCCGGCCCTGAAGAAGAGAATGTAAAAATGGAGATGGCCTGGGTACATGTAAATTTAGAAGGTGCCAATATACAACGCAGCAACATTATTAAAGAAGGCCAAAGCACCGAGCATTTTAATTACTTCTATGGCCATTGCCCTGAAGGAATTTACGATGTATATCAATACGATAAAATAACCATTAGGGATGTTTACCCGGGCATAGACTGGGTGTTTTACAACAGTGAAAAAACTGGAATGAAATATGATTTTGTGGTACACCCCGGTGCTGACGCTTCTCAAATTAAACTCATTTACGAAGGCGATAAACCTTTAAAGATGGAAGAGGATGGCAGCATCAGCATTAAAACAAAATTGGGAACCCTTACCGAAGCAAAACCATACACCTATGAAGAAGGCAATAACAATGAAATACAAAGCAATTACAAACTCACTACCATCAATAAAAACAAAACGATGTTAGAGTTTAACCTTGCAAACCATAACACAAACAACACCCTCATCATTGACCCGCAATTGGTATGGGGAACGTTTTTTGGAGGTAATGGTTATGACGGGCAAATGTCGATAGAAACAGATAATTTAGGTAATGTTTATGTTGCCGGTTATACTTATTCAACGAACTTTCCTACGGTGAATCCAAGCGGCGGAGCTTATTATGACGCTACGTTTAACGGAGGAGCAGGCGATGCAGTAATATTTAAATTTTTAAATTCAGGATTGTTGAACTGGGCTACATATTACGGAGGTAGTGGCCAAGATTGGGCTTATTCCCTTGTTATAGATGGATTCAATAATGTATACATCGCCGGAGAAACTTTATCATCAAATTTCCCGACGTTTAACATGATTGGGGCCTACTTTCAAGGATCATTATCATGGCCTGGATTTATGAAGGATGCTTTTGTTGTTAAATTTTCTAATACAGGCGTTCTTCTTTGGGCAACCTATTTTGGAGGTAGTGGAGATGAATGCGCACACAAACTTGCTTCAGACAGTTTTGGCAATATTTATATGACTGGATATACACAATCAAATGTTTTGTTTCCAATTCAAAATTTACTAGGCGCATACAATGATGCACTGTATAGTGGAAGTGATGATGCGTTTATCGTGAAATTTTCCGTAACAGGTCAACTTCTTTGGGGAACTTTTTTTGGAGGAAGTGGTTTTGATAGAGCCTATTGCTTATCAATTGATGGGAGTAATAACGTATATATTGCAGGATTAACAAGTTCAACCCCCGCAACGTTCCCTATTCAAAATCTAATTGGAGCCTATAACCAACCTGCTTTAGCGGCTATGGGAAGTCCAGATTGTTTTATTGCTAAATTTTCAAATACAGGATTACTAGTTTGGTCAACTTATTTTGGAGGAACATCTATCGATTGCGCTTATTCACTTGTATGTGATCAAAATAATGACGTATACATTACAGGGCAAACTCAATCGAATAATTTACCAATACAAAATCTTGTTGGAGCATATAATAACCCAATCTTTAATGGGGGAACAAGTGACGCTTTTCTCACTAAATTTTCAAGTGGTGGAAATCTTGACTGGTCTACATTTCTTGGTGGAAGTGGACTTGAAGAATTTAACTCATACGACAATCTTGAAATTGATAATTGCGGCAATGTTTATCTAAGTTTTGAAACACGTTCTAATGATGCAACTATCCAAACATGGCAACCATTATGCCTTGGCTTTAATGATAACTCTTTAGATGGTATACAAGATGTATTAATGTATCATTTTTCCAACACTGGGGCTTTAGTATGGTCAACGCACATTGGCGGTAATGGCTATGAGGTTCGATCGCCAATTGAATTAGATAATTTTGGTAATTTATTTTTTACGGGCGAATGTACAGTAGGCGCTCCTTCTGGTCCTAGTGTTGTAATTAACAATTTAACATACCCCCTTGCTAATCCTGGTGTTGGCGCTTATTTTGACCCTACCTTTAACGGAGGAAATGAAGACGGCTTTATTATGAAATTCACGCCCATTCCGCCAACTTATGCACAAAGTCAAACCAACCCGGCGGGCTGTAGTGGTTGTAATGGTGTAGCCACTATCAGCGTAACCTGTGGTAGGGCACCCTATACATACCAGTGGAGTAATAGTGTGGTGCAAGCCAACGTTACTAACACCACCAGCAGCATAACAGGATTATGCCCGGGAGTTTATCAGGTAACAGTAACAAGTAATTGTAATTATACCTATACTACCAGCTATACATTAACAGGATCAGTTCCAACTTAACCGTTAATTCCACTGTACAAAACGCAAATTGTACTTCACCAACGGGCAGTGTAATAATTAATAGTGTAACCAATGGTGTACCA
>JBKDKI010000056.1:0-185045 GCA_046345155.1 Sphingobacteriaceae bacterium | reverse complement strand
CTTGCAAGAGTCAAAATTATCCTATCGTCTATTTTTACTCTTGTTGCAGCGTCTGCTTATTAAAAAAATGTCAAGAAAAAATCACTCCGAAAAAAATCTTCTCACTCCTTGCAGCCTCTACAATTGCGACCTAACGTTTGGTGGCTACTGGCCGTTGGGCTTTCGAAGCATCAACTGTCTATAACCTCAAATGTTTATTTAAAGATAAATGTTTATTAGTGAGGTGCAAAATAGAAACGCGCTTCAGCGCACCTTAATGTCGCACCGAACGATGACCGATTCCGCCCAATGGCCAGTAGGTGCTGTTAGGGGCTGGCATTTTATGTCGATAATGTTTGAATAAATGTTCTCATTAAGTTTATTGAGTCACTCAATTGTTGTGGCGTGTACCTAGTGTTATTCGTGTTTTCTGGGTGGTGAATTTGATGTCTTATGTAATCTGTCAAAATAACATTTTCGACGATTGTTGTCCCGTCTCTTTTAAGTTTGTTATATGTCATTACTGATTTACCATTTCTAAAATTTCCCATTTCGCTCTCTAACTCAATATAGCCATAAAGTTCGTTGTGGTATTCTTCTGTAATTTCCGAAAACGCTAAAAAATTCACTTCGTTCAAAGAAGGATACGGCAAGCTGTTCGGTAAAACTTTTTCAATAGTTTTAGTATCACTGATTGACTTTACCAGCCTAAGATGTTGAAACTCTAGCTCTTTTACTAATGCTGCGCTGTGGGTTGTTATAATTACTTGTGTGTTTGCAGTATTTGAAAGCTCCAAAAATGCTGCAATAAGTTTTTTCTGATGTTCTGTATGTTGTGATGTTTCAGGTTCTTCAATTGCGTAAATTATGCTTGGAATATTTTCTTCGGTTTTTTTTCTTTCTGCTTCTGCTCTGAAAAAGTTTAAAAGAATAAGACGCTTGACTCCGCTTCCTCTTTTGTTGATTGGAATGTTGTCGTCACCTGCTATTGAAACATTTTTAAAAACGTCGGCCCACTTTAAACTTTCTGCTGTCGGAATTATAGGATTTAAACTATTTGCAATTTCAGGATTCATTTCTTTGAGTTTCTCTAATGTCCTGTCTGAAACTTCTTTTAGCTTTTTCTCAACTTCAATTGCAATTTCAGAGAATTTTGTTTGGAGTCCGCTATCGCTTAATATTTGCTTTACGGCTTCTTTCAGAGGATCTTGAACTTCATCGTCTCCGTCACTATTTTTTCTGTCAGACTGAAACAAGGAATAAAGTGGAAGATATTTTTTCAGTTGTTCCCAAATCGATTTTGTCGTGTCGCTTTTTGTCACGTCAATTTCAATTTCAGATAATTGAAGGTCTGAACTAAAATGTTGCCAAATTGCTGTCCGCATTACTGCATTTGTAGCTTGATTGTCGCAAGTAATAGTATTGTCGGTAATAATTTTTTTTAGGTCAGTATTTTTCTTTTGTAAAAGGTCTTTGCAATTGTCACCAGTCGGATGATTTGCTTTTACAAAAACCTTTTCCTTTGCACCGTTTGAATACTTTTTGAGGATTTCGAGTCGATTGCTAGAGTTTAAAAGATATTCGGCTTGTAAAGTTGTTTGATTTGTGCTGTCAATTACAATATTTGTTGGCAATTCTTCAAAGCAAACGGAAATTATTGTTTCGGTGTCGTTGTCAGCAAGAGCTTGTTTGTTTACGTCGTCCTTGTCGATTTTAATAACACCTTTGTTTTCATTAAAGAAAATATCTAGTGCTTCTAAAACAGTTGACTTTCCGATGTCGTTTTTGCCAACGAACGCTGTCAAGTCACCCAATTCAATTTCAACCTCGTCTTTGTAACTTCTAAAATTTTTGATTTTAATTTTCGTGATTTTCATCTGTCAATGTTATTGTCGTGTGTCCGATATGCTTGCCCCTAACTAGTGTATAGGCGCCATAAAATGGCGCCTATCTTGCATACGTTAGCGAGATTGGCGCCATAAGGTGGCGCTTATTTCAAATATAAATATAGCCATTTTCACCCTAAATCCCCAATCACCTCAAATCTTAAATTACATTAAATACACCGTTCATTTCAAAATTCTCCCGATATTTGTGGGGTAATTATGCGCGACGTTATTTGGACCATAATCGTAATTTGGGTAGTTTATAAACTCGTTGATCTGTTCAGAGGGGCTTCGGTTAAAAAAACCTTTGTGTATAATAAATACGAATACCACAACGCTTCACAAAACAATACCACCAAGCCCGAAGGCAGCGTTACCGTTGAATCTAAAACATCAACACAAAACAAGCAACCAAAGGCCAATGCCGGTGATGGCGAATATGTTGATTTTGAAGAGATTAAATAATATTTAATTTCCAATTGGTGTTTTGCCACCAGCATTTAATCCTTAACTTTACCGAAATTTTAAATTTTATGGCTAGCGATAACTTTCAAGCACATGACTATTTTTTAATGGATGAACTTTTAACCGATGAGCATAAACTGATCAGAGATACAGCTCGTGCCTGGGTTAAAAAAGAAGTAACTCCTACTGTTGAAGATTTTGCTCAAAAGGCAGAGTTCCCAAAACACTGGATAAAAGGCTTAGCCGAAATTGGCGCTTTTGGTCCGTATATCCCAACCGAATATGGTGGGCCCGGTTTAGATCAAATTTCTTACGGTATTATTATGCAGGAAATTGAGCGTGGCGATAGCGGCTTACGTTCTACTGCCTCGGTGCAAAGCTCGTTGGTAATGTACCCAATCTATTCTTACGGTAGCGAAGAGCAAAAACGTAAATATTTACCAAAACTGGCAACCGGCGAATTAATGGGTTGTTTTGGTTTAACAGAGCCTGATCATGGTAGTAATCCCGGTGGAATGATCACCAATTTTAAAGATGCAGGTGATGGTAAACATGTGGTATTAAATGGTGCCAAAATGTGGATCAGTAATGCACCGTTTGCTGATATTGCCGTTGTTTGGGCAAAGGACGATAATGGCGAAATACGTGGCTTGGTTGTTGAACGCGGTATGAAAGGTTTTACAACGCCTGAAACACACGGTAAGTGGAGCTTACGCGCCAGCGCAACCGGTGAGTTGGTGTTTGATAATGTATTGGTTCCTAAAGAAAATATTTTCCCTAACATCAAAGGTTTAAAAGGTCCTTTAGGTTGTTTGAACAGCGCCCGTTATGGTATTGCATGGGGTGTTATTGGTGCAGCTATGGATTGCTACGATAGCGCATTACGTTACAGTAAAGAGCGTATACAATTTGGTAAACCAATTGGTGCATTTCAGTTAACTCAAAAGAAATTAGCGGAGATGATCACCGAGATAACCAAAGCACAATTATTAACGTATCGTTTGGGTCAGTTAAAGAATGAGAACCGTGCAACGCCTGCACAAATTAGTATGGCAAAGCGTAACAATGTGAACATGGCTTTACAAATTGCACGTGAGGCTCGTCAAATTCACGGTGGTATGGGCATTACAGGCGAGTACCCAATTATGCGTCATATGATGAATTTAGAGAGTGTGATCACTTACGAAGGAACACACGATATTCATTTACTAATTACCGGTATGGATGTAACCGGTTTTAATGCATTTGGATAATAAGTATTGAACAATAAAAAAAGCCCCGTCAAATTCGACGGGGCTTTTTGTTTTTTATGAAGAGAGATAGACGTTAGTTGCTTAAATACAATTTACCTTTTTGAAATTGTGTTTGGCTTTTTAAGGTGTAGGTGTATAATCCGTTCTCGTATATACCCATGTCAATTGTTTTGTCGGCATCTGCTTCCAGTTTTTGGGTGAAGATGATCTGTCCGTTTAAATTGTAAATGCTTATTTCCATTTCTTCAGTTGTATCATAAATAAAACTCACTTGCTTATTTTGTATGGCTATTTTCGAGAATGGTAAAGCGGTTTGAGATTCTTTGATACCATTGGGATTTATGAAGTGTACCGTAATTTGCACACCGTTCGTAAACGCAAATTGTTTGCCTGCGGCACTACTGTGTAGTTTAATATTAAACCCAAATCCATCTGAATTGATATCGGCCGGTGTAAAAAACCAACCCCAAAGGTCGTTTGGTCCGCCCAACGTTACAGTATTGCTTCCGGTGTAAAATGGTGTGGCACTTGCTTTATCATTGCCCCCTTGATTTCCCCAATAAAGTAGTAAAACATTTTTATCGGAAATAGTATTAGGCAGCGCGTTGGTTGTGTAATTAAATGATACTTCAATACCTTCAATAAACGCATCTTGCGGAATGGTGAAACCATATTTGCTGAACATGACGCGGTTAGTGTTACCGGTATCAGGAAACAGAATGCTGGGTTTGTTGGGTGCTGAAATATTCCACGGATGGCCGGGGCAGGTGCATAACGAGAGTGAAGTTGAATTTAAAGTTTGCATTTGGGCGTAACCGCTAAGTGCAATACAATACGCAACTATTAAAAAACAAGTTCTTAAAAATGCCATACTTAAAGGTAGTAAATTATAGAAGCAAAAAAAAGCCCCATCATGCGACAGGGCTTTTTTAAAATTTATTTTTTATTAAATATAACCGATGATCTACTTTCTCTCTTTGTTCTTGTATTTCCACTCAACTTTCCATCCGTATGCACACGTGTTTGAAGCAACTGAAACAGGGTTACCATCTTTATCAACTGCAAATGTACATTTCAATGAAAATTCTTTACTCGCAACTTTCACTTCAACCGCACCTTGTGTTGGTGCCCACCAGCCAAAAGTCCAGTTCCAAACTATTGGAGTAGTTACCTGACTTGTGAAAGCATCACCATCGCGAGTTGTTCCATAATTCTCTAAACTGCTCAATGCATCTTTTGATCCAATGCCTTCGCCGGTACAAGTTAAAATACCACCCGGTAAGGTATAAGTAAATTTACGGTTGATGTTATAAACTGCAGTTTTACCATCTTCAAATGTTACATTCAGATCAGTTCCGGTAACTGAAGTTGCTAAACTGGTTTGTGTTTTAATGATCAACAATTCCCACCATGTACCACCGGTAATATTGGTTAAGTTTTGAATACCATTTAATTTTACAAACTTACCATCAGAGGCACGTGTGATCTTGTAATCCATGTATTCAACTTGCACTACACAACCTACTTGTTTCCAACGTTTACCATTTGCGAAATCAAGAATGGTTAATTTAATGCTACCCTCGCGTTTACGGTTATTTACCACTGTACCGTTATAGGTGATCGTAATGCTTCCATTTGCAGTGTCGGCTAAATTAACTGTATAACCTGTTGCAGTAATTCCTAAGGCGCTATGAAGAGCATTAATTCCATTTGCTGAAGCACCTCTTCCGTGTAAATTAGGAACATTTCCAACTTCGGTATTGATCTCGCTAACTGCTGCATCATTTTCTTGTTGTACGTTACGGTTATCCACTGAAGACTGCCCATCTTCTTCTTTAAATGCTTTACTTAACTATTTTTTTTTACCAAATTCTTTTAGCATTAAGCGTTTTACAGTTCTTCACAAATTTCAAACAGTTCACCCCAAATTATTACGCGGTATGTTATAAAATTTGTTACTTTAGCAGACAAATTAAAAATAAAATATGAAAAGAACAATTACAAAAGTTATGTTTATTGTCGCGTGGCTATCAGTTAGCGTGGCATTGTTTGGGCCTGAAAAGGTTAATGCACAAACAACACTTTATTCTGAAACATTCAGTACTTCCTTGGCTTCAACTACCCCTTCAAATGGTGCTAGTGGCAATTGGATTTATACAAATTCATGCGGAAAAAGTGCTTTGGGTGGCCACACCGCCCCTGGTTCGGCAGTTTTTTCTGGTGCTGGTTGTCAGTACGGAAATGGAAGTGCCACGGTAAGTGGAGACTTGATTACTCCAGCAATTACTTTACCCCCAACGAATTCTTCTACTTTATCATTCAATTATGCGGTTCAAAACGAATGTGGAACTTCTGGAACCTGCTTTTATGATATTTTAGCAGTTCAGATCTCAACTAACAATGGTGTTAGTTATTCAAATCTTGCTAATACCAATGGTGGTGGTATGTTTTTAAGTTCAGGTTGGTTGACTTATACAACAAATTTGACTGCATATGCCGGGCAAACTATCAGGCTTAGGTTCAATTTTAATTCTGGTGATGGTGTTTCGAATGCCATTGATGGTATCTATGTAGATGATATTTTAATTCAAACTTGCACAGCTTCTACTCCATTAACAGCCAACAGTGGTACCATTAACATTGGCCAATCATTTACTATTACTCCAACAGGTCCTGGTACCTATTCGTATTTACCTACTGGTCCTGTTGTTTCACCAACAACAACTTCATACTATACTGCTATTTCTACCCTTACAGCAGGTTGTTATCCTTCGGCGGTATCGGTTGTGAGTGTTAATGCTGGAGCATTAAATTTTGATGGAACAAATGATATTGTTAATTGCGGAACGGCTATTAATTCTTCTTTAAATGGTTCAGCTGGTCTTACTGCTGAAGCATGGATACGTCCAAGTGCATTGCCTGCATTTGCTAATATCGTTTCAAATCATAATCTTGGTGGCTCATCATTTGCTTTAAGATCTGCCGGCACACAGTTGAACGCTTTTGTTGGATTTGGCACCTATACAATAAACACAGCTGTTGGAACATTATCTACAAATGTATGGCAGCATGTTGCCATGGTTTTTAATGGTACATCTATTAGCACTTTTATAAACGGTGTTCCTACTGGTTCCGTAAGTTTTCCTTCTTATACCTTACCAGCAAGCACCAACAGTGTAGTAATTGGTAACAACCCTTACAACGAGGCGTTTAACGGAAATATGGATGAGGTTAGAATTTGGAATCGAGCTTTGTGCCAAGGGGAAATTCAAAATAGCATGATGGGTCAATTAAGTTTACCTCAAACAAGTTTAGTGGCTTATTATCAATTTAACCAAGGATTTATTGGTTTTACAAACTCAACAACTACATTAGTTACAGCCATGGCCGGCCCAACTGGTACCGCAAGTAATATGGCCCTAATTGGTGCAACATCAAATTGGGTTGCATCTAGTGTTAGTTCAAATAGCAATGTAGCGGCATTTGTATCGCCAACTCTTGCAATAGCAAGCCCAACTGCTATTTGTAACGGTTCTTCAACTACTTTAACTGCAAGTGGTGTTAGTTCTTATACTTGGACATCAGGTCCAACTACCGCTACTTTTGCAGTAACACCAAGTGTTACAACTACCTATTCAGTAGTTGGTACAGCAACTAATGCTTGTTTAACAAATGTTACTACTCAAACCATCAATGTAAATGCAATACCAACAGTTGCTGTAAATAACGGTACCATTTGTTCAGGATCTACTTTCACAATGGTTCCAACTGGTGCAGGTACCTATACCATTCAAGGTGGTAGTGCTGCGGTTTCTCCAACTGCTAATGCAAGTTACACTGTTATTGGCACAAGTACAGCAGGTTGTGTTAGCGCTAATACAGCTACAAGTAACGTAACTGTTAATGCTGCTCCAATAGTTTCTGCAAACAATGGAACGATCTGTAACGGCAATACCTTTACCATTGTGCCTAGCGGTGCAAACACATACACTATACAGGGTGGTAATACCGTAGTGTCTCCTACAGCAAATGCAAGTTATACAGTTATTGGTACAAATTCAGTTGGCTGCGTGAGTGCTAACACGGCAACAAGTTCGGTTACAGTTAACGCAAACCCTACAGTTACCACAGTTTCTAATGCATCGTTAATTTGTAACGGACAAACTGCTACTTTAACTGCAAGTGGTGCGAATACTTATGTTTGGAATACTACTGCTACAACTGCTGTTATTGCAGTTAGCCCTACAACAACTACAAGTTATACCGTAACCGGTACCAACGCTGCAGGTTGTTCAGCTAACGCAGTATTAACTCAATCAGTAAATGCTTGTACTGGTATTAATTCTAACGTGTTAGCTTCTAACATCTTAGTTTATCCAAACCCAAGTAACGGTATCTTTAATGTACAGTTAGAAAATGCTGCTACAATTGAAGTAACTGATGTGTTAGGCCGTGTTATTCTAACTGATAAAGTTAACGCAGGTAACTACCAATTAAACTTAGGTAATAATGTAAACGGTGTTTATTTTGTTAAAGCTACAGTTGATGGTAAAACCAAAACAGTTAAAATTGTAAAAGAATAATTCTTTTAATTAGTTTTATATTTAAAACCCCGGCTTTTAGTCGGGGTTTTTTCGTTATAAATGGCTCGTGTGTTATTTCAAAGGTTTAATTTACATTATACTAAAATACGATTTTTTGGTCAATAACAAAATTAGGACCTGGTTTTCAGCAGTTTAACATTTAAATTATTTGAAAACTTTTAGCTTCAAAACTTCCACATTACCATTACTTTAGGAGAATATTGTAACTTTGCACCCATATGTCACACCTAATAGCCCCTTCCATTTTATCGGCCGATTTTGCAAATCTTCAGCGTGATTGCGAAATGATCAACAACTCAAAAGCCGATTGGTTTCATGTTGATATTATGGATGGTGTATTTGTTCCAAATATCTCTTTTGGTTTCCCGGTTTTAAAAGCCATTCAAAAACATGCTAAAAAACCATTGGATGTGCATTTGATGATCGTTGATCCTGACCGTTACGCGCAACATTTCAAAGATGCAGGCGCAGAAGTATTAACCGTACATTACGAAGCATGCACACATTTGCACCGCAGCATACAAAACATTAAAAATTTGGGAATGAAAGCAGGCGTGGCCATAAACCCGCACACCTCTGCCTCATTATTGGAAGATGTGATCAAAGACATTGACCTGGTTTGTGTGATGAGCGTTAATCCCGGTTTTGGGGGACAGAAATTTATTGAGAACACCTACAACAAAGTAAAACAACTCCACGACATGAAATTAAAACATAATGCACATGCTTTAATTGAGATAGATGGTGGGGTTGATCTGAATAACTACAAAAAATTAATTGATTGTGGCGCTAATGTTTTAGTGGCCGGCAACACCGTGTTTGGCTCCTCTGATCCGGTTCAAACCATTCAACAGCTTAAAAAGAGTTAGTGGCAACTTCCTACATTAGTAAAACTGCTTTTTTAAAATTCGAGCAGTGTCAAAAGGCATTTTTTCTTTACAAGAATCACTACTACTTGCGTGATAAATTAAGTACCGATAAACAGCTTACATTTAAACGCGGACATGATATTGGTGCCTTGGCGCAGCAATTGTTTCCGGGAGGAATAAACATTGTTGAAACCGATCAAAATAAAGAGCGCGCCATTGAATACACCAAACAATTAATTGAAAGTAAAACCGAAGTTATTTACGAGGCCACCTTTGTACACAATTCAATTTTAGTGATGGTAGATATTTTGGTACTTACACCAAACGGCTATATGGCCTACGAGGTTAAAAGTTCCATTAAAGTATCAGAAACCTATATTAAAGATGCCTGCCTGCAATACCATGTTATTAAGAACAGTTTGCCTTGGCTTGCCGATTTTTTTATTGTGAACTTAAATGATACTTATGTGTTTGATGGAACACTCGATCTTAAAAAACTTTTTAAACGCCGCAGTATTTTAAAAGACGCCATTCGTAACGAAGATTATATTCGCGAACAAATAAAAAATGCGCAGTTAATTATTGAGCAAAATGCGATACCAAATGTAAATGTTGGTAAACAGTGTTTTTCGCCTTATGAGTGCGATTTTTTTGGAACGTGTTGGAAAGATAAAATAGGGGAGGATAGCATTTTTACTTTGGGTAAGATAAACAAAGACGATCTGTTTGAATGGCACTACAGTGGAATTAATAACATTGCGCAAATACCCAATGTAAAAAGTTTAGCACCACATTTACAAATACAAATTGAAAGTAATAAGAATAAGGAAGTTCATGTGAACAGAAAAGGAATAAGTGATGTGCTTGCTAAAATTAAAGCACCTTATGCAGCCATTGATATGGAAATTTGGGGCCAGCCTGTTCCGGAGATCATTGGTACGCGTCCGTTTCAAAAGATCCCTTTTTTATATACATTATATAATTCGCAATACGAAGCCGATTTCTTTTTTGATCATGTGAATGATGATAGAAGAGTTTTTGCCGAATCGCTCATACAAAACACAACAGCTTTTGCCAGTTTACTGGTTTACGATAAAAGCTTGGAAAATTTGGTGATCAATGAACTTGCCGTTCTGTTCCCTGATCTGAAGGATGCTTTGTATGCAGTGTCATCAAAACTGATAGATGTATCGGAGATCATTCAGCACCAATATTATTATCACTTTTTATTTAAAGGGAATTATTCACTTAAAGCCGTATCAAAAGTTGTGTTGGATGAAGATGTGTTTGAAAAGGAAAATATTTTCACTGGTCTCGAAGCCATGAACGCTTTTGTTGGTTTCAGAAATCAGGATAACCCAATAGAAAAAAAAACCATTAAAGACGACCTGATAACCTATTGTATGGCCGATTCTAAAGCCACTTTTTTACTTTGCGAAAAATTTACAGAAATGCTTTAAGGCGCATTTAATGATGCCGGCTCTTCTTTCTTCTTTGTATCAGCATCAAAATAAAATGCCAATGAAAAACGGAATGTGTTTTGCAATGGATTGTTGATGGTACGCGGTATCAGATAAGAGATATCTAAACTACCGATACTATATTTTAAACCAATTCCTAAAGTAAAAAACTGACGAGCCCCTTTGGTTTTTGGCTCATGAAAATAACCTGCTCTTACTGCAAAAGTTTTGTTGTATTCGTACTCAACACCTGTACTTACATTCACTTCTTTTAATTCTTCTTTCATGCCACCCGGCGCATCGCTAAACGACTGAAAAATACCTTGAGCCACCGGCACATTCGGATCTTTACCCGCTAAAATAATTTTTGCACCTGTAGTTGGGTCAATTGCAATTTGATTGTTGCTGGTGTATTCGTAAATAGGTGGAGTTGGAACCAATAATTTATTAAAATCGGTATAAACACCAAAGGTGTTATAATCATCCATGTTAATTTTAAGTCCGCCTCCCAAACGCATGTTCATCGGAATAAAATTCTTTTCGGTGCTGTATTTAATTTTCGCACCTAAATTGGTAAATGCCAATCCGCCGGTTGCATACGCTTTTTTATCGCCTAATTTAAACTCGTTGCTTTTATAGAACATGGTTAGGTCAACAGCAACCGTGCTGGCTGCGTTACCTTGCTGACCATTAAAGTAAACACGGCTAATGCTCGAATTAATAAAACGAGTGGCAACGCCTAATGAAAAATTCTTTGATAATTTTTGAGCGAATCCAATATCAATTGCAAATTCGTTTGGTTTAAAATCGCCGATGCTGTTTCCAATAGCATCGGTTAACTGAATGTTTCCTAAGGTAAAATAACGTAACGATGCGCTTATTGCCTGGTTTTTATTGATCTTAGAATAACCGCTGAGGTAATACAAGTAAATATCCGGTACCAAATTACGTAACCATGGCGTTGCAGTTAAAGCCACACCAAATTTCTTATCGGCAAAAGCCAATTTACTTCCGTTCCAGTGTGTGGAGTTGGCATCTGCATCAGTTGCAACACCCGCATCACCTAAAGCACCTTGCTTGCTATCAGGACTAATTAATAAAAATGGAACAGCAGTGGTAATAGGGTTAATAGTAGAACCACCCAATGCTTGAGAACTGATCTGAGAGAATGTTTTCGAAGAAACTAACCCAATCAATAAAATTATAATACCAATCTTTTTCATATCAACACGTACGAACCTAATTGAAACGTTAAATATACTAATTTAGTATAACTAGTTTCTCAATTTTTTCGGCTTTTTTCTGGTCTTTGTCTGTAACCGCTATCTTATATAAATAAACACCTTTTCCTAATTTATCTCCGTAATCATCTCGTCCGTCCCACACAATACCATCATTTCTAAATCCTTCGCAATTAATGGTAGTTCTGATGGTTTTGGCAATTTTTCCGCTGATCGTGAAAATTTGAATGGTTACATGAAGGTCTTCACAATTACGGTTATGCTCAAAAAAGAAACTGGTGCGGGTTGTAAACGGGTTCGGGTAATTTAACACCATATTCAATGCCAGATCGGCATTTTTTGAAACAATAAAATCAGTGGTGGTAGTAGATGAGTTGTTTTGAACATCCCACACTTTTAAGCTCAGGTTATGGCTTCCTTCCGAAAGTTCACTCAGTTGATATTTTACCTTACCTCCCTGATAGCTATTCAAATTACTTTCGTAAGAATCATTTAAAATAAATGGTTTGTTGGTGTTGCCATCCAATACTGCGGTAATATCGTGTCCAAAGCCCGTACCAACCGTATTAACACCCGATGAATCAATGATATCGGCCAGCAAAATTGGGCTTTCATTTGTAACACCACCATTAACAAACGATTTACTGTTTAAGTACAAATTAATTTGCGGCCCTTCATTATCAACAATTCCGTTCGGATCTAATCCACCAACCTTAACACTATCATAGTTTCCGTTGGCATCGGTATTGCCATCTGTGGCGTAGTAACTGAATTTGGCGTTTCCGTAATTGAACGACACATCTTTAGGCACCATGAATGAATACGTGAATTCGCCATTTTTTACCTCCGATTTACCTTTGTAAATAATGTTTTGCTGAGAGATGAATTGAAATGGTGTAAGTGTTCCCGGTGTAACAGATGATCCTGCGTCGTTTAACTGACAAGTGATTAATTCTTTTTTATCAAACACAACCGGATAAACCAATCCGTTGAAACTACTTAATTTATTACCCAATGTATCGCCAACATAACCTTTAACAGTCACTTTTGATAAACCGCGAATGGTGTCTTTACTTGATACGGTAATATTTTTACCATTAATGTTTGTGGTATAAACTTTATATTTCGGATAAGCCAATGTTAATGCCGGGTCGCCCAACAAATGGAAATTAGAGTAAAAGAAATTTTGACCTAAATAATCTTTTGTATTGCGAATAATATCACCTAAGGCCGGCATTTTGCCGTTATCTTGTTTTTTGAAAACGTAATCAAACAAACGGTTATTTAAGGTTTCATTGAAATTTGAGAACGCTAAACGGCATGTGGTTAACATAGCAATAGAGCCACCTGCCGGATTGGTTAAACACATTTCACCGGCTGATACACGGTCCGGGTCGTCATAACGACTAAACTCACAAGTAGCAGTGATGAATAATGGTAAGCTGTTAAAGTTTTTCCAACTGTTGATGGTAGGAATATCAACAACTCGTTCTGCTGAAAGACCAACTTCACCACCATGTCCCGTGTAATTCATAATGAGGCAACCTTTGTTGATACGATCGTTAAAGGCTGCTTGCATATCCGGATAACGTTTTCCGCCCGGTGTAGATAGACCTTTGTAAGCATCAATATAAACTTTATCAATGTTGTATGAAGACGAAGCTAATTTTACTTTGTTGGAAAGGTTATCAGCTTGCGTCATGTGCAATGCGCCATCACCATCATCAGCGCAAAACAAGAGGTAATTTCGCCAATCACCAAATATTTGATTGGTTGTACCTGTTGCACAGTTGTTGGTTGTTTCGCTAGGTAAACTTCCGGTGCGGTAATAATTTTCAATTTTATTTACCACATCATTGGCTTGTGTGATATTAGATGAAACAATTCGTCCAACACCAATGTCCATAAAGCCTGAACTTTCAGCTAAATAACCTTCGTTCGGATCCATCAATGTGAAAAAATCATCGGAAGCAACACTGTATATGTATGAAACAGAGTTCTCGGTTTCGTATGTTGGAATTAAATTGGTGTTACCAACTTTACCATTTCGGTTGTAGTATGAACCGCGACCAAACAGTAATAAATATTTTGTAGGTTTGTTAATGGCATCACCACGTGTATACAACATACGGGTAAAATCGCGAATGGCAGCGGCATCAATTTTACCACTGCTAAACTCATTATAAATTTGTGAAGTAGTTACAACAACCGTTGTTAAACCTTCTTTTTGCTGATGCAAGCTGGCTAAGCGGTTCGCATACGGAATAAATTCATTAGGTGCTACAATAATGTAATCTGCCTGTTGCAACGCGTGTAAGTTTTGGTTGGCAACGGTACCGTAATAAATTGGCTTTGGTAAATTAGCGTATGTGAACATCACGTATTCATTTAACGAATCGGCATTTGCGTTAAAGCTTAACGCGTTACCCGATGTTGAATAGGCCTGGTTGTATGGGTTAATGATATCACTCACATTCCAAATGGCAATATTTGAAAATCCGTTTGCATTCAAATTGTAATTACAAATATTTCCTGTACCACTAATGCGCGAATCTCTGAAATTAAAAGTGCTGCCGTTAAAGGTTAATTCACGTCGAGCATTAATTGAAAATTTATCCAACCAACCAACGGTATTTGAAGTAAGTTTTGAAACATTTACATTAATGGCAGATGAATTTGTGTTCAATGATTTTTTCTCATCAAATTTAATGGATGCATAGTCTGATAAGTAATTGGTGATATCTATTCCGGGACACGTAATATCCAGCACCAAACCATTTGCCGATAAACGGTAAGTGTTATCAACGGTTCCTCTTCCTGCAAAAGTAGCCTCAACTCTAATGGTGTCATTTTGTATGAAGTTGTTATCGTTAAATGTGAAGTTGTAACTTGTTGTCACATCCATATACTCGCCGTACATATTCCTACCGCTTTTTACAAAGTTGATGTTATCAATCTCATGATGATTGTAGTAATCATAGGTTGAAGTTGAAATATTCGGAGAGCTTAACGAACTTTGAGAAGTGATGCGCTTTCCGGCTCCCAGATCAAAGGTGATGTAATAAAAAGAAGTATCAGAAAAATAATTTCTGTAACCGGTAAAAATGGTGCCTTTTCCCGGAGCTTTTTTGGTCCAGCGTGTTGTGCCTTTTCCGTAAAACAAAACATAATCGTCGCTATTAAAAACATTATCACTTTCACCTATAACTTGTATGGCATTTTCTTCGAGGTCATCGTATCTGAAATCGCTGTTACGCTCAGGTAAAATAACACCGCCATTGCCATAGATCCTTATGTTTTTTGGATTTATGTTTCCAATACTGATACCGGCATTTGCAAAAAAAGCGGCATCTAATTTATAAACACCATCAGTAGTAATAGCCATCTTATACCACTTACCGCTTGCTAAAACAGAGTTACTTTTAAAAGCAGATATATTGGATTTTCTTAGCGTTAAATTTGGTTGAGTTTGCCAATCGATCTCGTAATCTGTTAATTCGTAAACCTCTCCATTATCCGTTACTTTAAACGGTACAATTTCGCAGGTATTTTGAAGGTATTTGCCCGAAATTCCGGAGCGGTGTTTTAGTTGAAAATCGGCAGTTAAATATTTTGAGAATGCATTTTTAACAATTTGGGCAGTGGTGTTATCCAATAAAATCGTACTTTTAATTTTAAGTGCAGGCGTTGCAATTGAATTAAGGGATGTTTTGAAATGAGATAAGTAATAGGGCAGGTTTTGACGAGAAGCATCATAAATCGCATTTTTAACAACTACCTTTTCAAAGCTGCTGGCATTTAATTTAACAATATGAGATTGTTTTAGATCCTTTTTTTGGACCGAAAAGCCATTCTCAACATCAATATTTTGCGAAAAAAGGGCAAAATTGAGCGAAAAAAGAGATATAAAAAGCAACTTTTTCATCGAAGAAACCGTAATATTAACAAATTAAAAACGCTTTTGTAAGTAAAATATTGTTAAGAAAATGTTTTTGTTTTTAAAAATACATTATTATATTTGTAAGGTAGGATTGGTAAATCTAATTTATGACTAAAAGAATTTTTTTAATATTGCTTGTATTTACAGCAGTTATAAGCGACTTGAAGGCTCAGGATCCTCAGTTTACGCAGTTTTACGCGAACCCATTATATTTAAACCCTGCATTTGCTGGTACTGCACGTTGCGCTCGCGTTTGTATGAACTACCGTAACCAATGGCCAAATTTATCAGGAACCTATGTAACTTATTCAGCTTCTTACGACCAGCACTTCGATTTCATGTCGGGTGGTTTAGGTGTTTTAGTAATGAGTGATGACCAGGCGAGAGGTACTTTGCGCAATACGAACGCAAGTTTAATTTATTCTTACCATGCGGCTATTAACCGCGAATTCTCTTTAAAATTTGGTATTCAGGCTACATATTTCCAAAAAACATTAGACCGCGGTCGTTTAAATTTCGGTGATATGATCGATGCTCGTCGTGGTTTCGTTTGGAATACTTCTGAGATCGTACCTTCAGCCAAAAAGGCAAATGCCGATTTCTCTGCAGGTGTTTTAGGATATAGCAAGAATTATTTCTTCGGATTTTCAGCACACCACATCACTCAACCTGATGAGGGATTGTTAGGTCAGTCTAAATTACCTGCAAAGTTCACAGGACATGCCGGTATGATCATTCCATTGGAAAAAGGTAATGAGAGTTATTTATCGCCAAACATCTTATTTCAGGCACAACAAAAATTCCAACAGTTAAATTTAGGTTTATATTATGTTAAGGGAGCTTTTGTAGCAGGTTTATGGTATCGTAATATGGATGCCGTAATTGCTTTGATCGGTTTACAGAACAATAACTTCAAATTTGGGTATAGTTATGACGTAACTGTCTCAAAATTAAGTGGTAACACCGCGGGATCACACGAAATATCTTTACAGATCCAGTTCGAATGTAAGCCTAAGCGCAAAAAATACAGAACTATCAGTTGCCCATCTTTTTAAGATTTTTTGTAACCTTTTAAATTATATAACGTTATAGCGTTTTAAATATAGTTAGATACTATGAATATGAAGTGGATAAAAAACCGTAAAACATTAACTGCTATTATGGCGGTTGTTTTGGTTTCATGTACTCAGGAACGCTCACCGGTAACCGGTTGGGCATACAACGATCCAACAAACGGTGGATTCGAAAAAGTACCTTACGAGGAGCAAGAGACCGGTCCGGGACTTGTTTTGATCGAGGGTGGTGCCTTTACAATGGGTCGTACTGAGCAAGACGTTACCTATGAATGGAATAACATTCCGAGAAAGGTAACCGTATCATCTTTCTATATGGATGAGACAGAGGTTAGCAACTTCTCTTATTTGGAATATTTATATTGGACAGGCCGTGTATTTGGTCCAACTTTCCCTGATATTTATTATAAAGCTTTACCGGATACATTAGTATGGCGCGAAAAGTTAGCTTATAACGAGCCTTATGTAGAGTATTATTTACGTCACCCTGCTTACCGTGATTATCCGGTAGTTGGTGTTAACTGGTTACAGGCAAATGATTTTTGTGCTTGGAGAACAGACCGCGTAAATGAGTTTATTTTAGTTCGTGAAGGTTTATTAGAGCATACTCCTAGTCCTTCTGACCAGGATTATTTTTCAACTGAAGCTTATTTATCAGGTAAATGGCAAGGTCAGTTAAAACAAAAATTACCTTCATTTGATGAGCAAAACCCAGAGCGCGATGTACGTATGGAAGATGGTATCTTTTTACCAAAGTACCGCCTACCGACAGAAGCTGAGTGGGAATATGCTGCTTACGGTTTAATTGGAAACACTATTGGTGAGCGTATCACTGATCGTCGTATCTACCCTTGGAATGGTCATGGTGTGCGTAACGCAACTGATAAATACATTGGTCAGATCAACGCTAACTTCGTTCGTGGTGCCGGTGATTACATGGGTACTGCAGGTTTCTTGAATGATAACGCCGATGTTACTGCTCCTGTTTATTCATACTGGCCAAATGATTACGGCTTGTATAATATGGCCGGTAACGTAACGGAGTGGGTAATGGACGTTTACCGTCCTAACACTGGTCAGGATGCTGATGAGTTCCGTCCTTTCCGTGGTAACATCTTCACAACACAAATGCGTGATAGTACAACTTTAATTGGTGGTTTAGGTGGTGAGATCTTAACAAACGTTGATGGTCCGGTTTACCAAAAATTCAACCACAAAGTTAACCCTCCTAGCCAACACGGTGTGAGTGGTGAAACTGCTGAGGTTACAGACAGTGTTTTAACTGTAATGAGCAAAGATCCTAACAACAACAACAACGCTACACCTGAAGGTAAATCTGATATCCCGGGCCGTGTACAATGGCGTCAGGTATCGGTTGCAGTTGCTACTGATAACTTAGATGAGCGTAGAAATTATAAAACTGCTGATTACATCAACTACTTAGATGGTGATGTTAACTCAAGTATCTATTATGAAGCTGGTGAAGATGCATACGGTGATAAATCTGATAAGATGATGTACGAATATGCAAGAACTTCATTAATTAACGATAAAGCTCGTGTTATCAAAGGTGGTAGCTGGAGAGACCGTGCTTACTTCTTAAACCCAGGAACTCGTCGTTTCTTAGACCAACGTCAGGCTACGGCTTGGTTAGGTTTCCGTTGCGCAATGACCCGTGTGGGTAGTCCGGTTGGATTAGGTAAGTAATTGTTGATAAAAAACATTGAAACCCTTAAGTGAATAGCTTAAGGGTTTTTTATTTTGTAGTATGATGAATGAGATAACCACAGAAGCTTTATACGAACTTTACAAGCAGTGCAATGGTAATGTAACTACCGATACACGCAAGATCGAAAAGGATGCATTATTCTTTAGTTTAAAAGGACCAAACTTTAATGCAAATGAGTTAGCTGCAAAAGCAATTGAATTAGGTTGCAAGTATGCCGTTGTAGACGAAGAAAAATACGCCGATAATAAGCAGATCTTTTTAGTGAAGGATGGTTTAAAGGCATTACAGCAACTCGCAACCTACCATCGTCATCAATTTAAGATACCATTTTTAGCCATCACAGGAAGCAATGCAAAAACCACGCATAAAGAATTGATAAATGCGGTTCTTTCAAAAAAATATAAAACACTTGCAACCGAAGGAAATTTAAATAATCACATTGGCGTTCCTTTAACCTTATTGAAATTAAGAAAGGAACATGAATTCGCGATCATTGAAATGGGTGCCAATCATCAAGGTGAGATCAATGAACTGTGTGAGATCGCAGATCCGGATTTTGGTTTGATCACCAATATTGGTAAAGCGCATTTAGAAGGTTTTGGTGGAATAGAAGGAGTGAAGAAAGGTAAAAGTGAAATGTATCGTTACTTAAAAGCAAAACATGCTCCCATTTTTATTAATGGTGATGACGATGTGTTACATGATCTGGCAAAGGATAATGATAAGATCGCCTATGGTACAACTAAACTGTATGACACAATAGGTAAATACGTTACCGATGGCGAAATGGTGTCGTTCAAATGGACCACACGCTATGGAGATAAGGATTGGAATAAATTACCAACCGTAAAAACGCAGATAACGGGAAAATATAATTTTATTAATTGTTTGGCTGCCGTTTGTATTGGCCATTATTTTCATGTAAGTAATGAAGATATAAATGAAGCATTGAGCAATTATGTGCCTGCAATGAACAGGTCGCAATTAGTTAAAACACAAAGCAATGTGTTGCTCCTGGATGCTTATAATGCCAATCCGAACAGTATGAAGGCTGCCATTGAGAATTTTGCAGACTATAAAGCGGAAAGTAAATGGGTGTTATTGGGCGATATGTTTGAATTAGGTGAATATAGTAAGGCCGAGCATCAAGCAATAGTTGATCTGTTACAAACAAAAAAACTAAGTAATGTGATCTTAGTGGGAAATGAATTTTCTTCCCTGGCAAACAATCCATTTAAGGCGTTTCCTACAACAGCAGAATGTTTGAATCATATAAAAACTGATCCCATCAAAAATTCAACAGTGCTTATCAAAGGTTCACGTGGAATGAAAATGGAGACCTTACAAGAAGTATTATAAATAGAGATTAATAGAAGAAAGAATGAATTTTAAGAAAAATAAACTGATCATTTTGATCATGGCGGCAATGGTGATCGGTATATTGATCGGTTTTGTTGTAAATAAATCGATCACAAATTCAAAATATAAATTAGATAGAACATATCTTGAAAAGATAAGTACACCTGCAGTTAAGGCAGAAGCAGAAAAAGCGGTTGCGAAGTATGAAGAGACCTGCTTTAAGGAAGCTAAAAAAGAAGTGGCAGGAAATTATTCTATTTTAAGTGAGATATTTTTACGAATGATCAAAATGATCATTGCGCCTTTGGTATTCGCGGTTTTAGTGATTGGTGTGGCAAAGGTTGGCGATTTTAAAAGTGTCGGAAGAATAGGTGCTAAAACGTTGATATACTTTACCACTGCAACAATTTTAGCATTAGGGTTAGGTTTGGTGATCGTAAATATTTTTGAACCCGGTAAGGTAATGCATCTCGATCTGCCGGATGCCGGAGCTAGTGCAGGCGTTAAACCAAATCAGCAAAGCGCTAAAAATTTTATTGCACATGTGATACCTGATAGCGTAATAGGCGCCATGGCAAATAATGAGATATTGCCAATTGTAGTTTTCGCATTATTTTTTGGCGTAGCTGCTGCTTCCATTAAAGAACATGGAAAAGCCATTGTGCATGCCTGTGATAGCCTGGGGCATGTAATGTTCAAAGTAACAAATTATGTGATGAGTTTTGCTCCTATTGGTGTTTTTGGTGCCATTACAGCAGTGGTCATACAGCAAGGTTTAGATCTTTTGGGAGGATATGTTTATTTGATCGCTTGTTTTTTCGGCGGCTTATTGTTTTTTGTGTTCGGAATTTTGTTTTTGATATGCAAAGTGTTTAAGATCAAATTCTTTACTTTATTAAAAGACGTAAAAGAACCTATTTTACTGGCATTTAGCACGGCAAGCAGTGAGAGTGCCATGCCAAAAACAATTGAGGCACTTGAAAAACACGGTATCAGTAATCGTATTGTGAGTTTTGTTTTGCCTTTAGGTTATTCTTTTAATTTAGATGGATCAATCATGTACATGACCTTTGCAACCATGTTCATTGCGCAAAGTTATGGTATTGATCTTTCAACAGGTGATCAGATAAAAATGATGTTGATATTACTTGTGACCAGTAAAGGGATGGCAGGTGTACCGCGCGCATCATTGGTTGTAATTGCCGGTATGTTAAGTATGTTTAATATTCCACAGGAAGGATTATTGTTATTGTTAGCTGTAGATCAATTATTGGATATGGGACGCAGTGCAACCAATGTTGTTGGTAATGCTGTTGCAAGTGCCGTTGTTGCAAGATTGGAAAAGGAAAAGTTTTAAATAAAAAAACCGACAGATCTGTCGGTTTTTTTATGCTTGATTTATTTATTATCTGTCCAGATCCCCGAAATCTAATTTCTTTTTTTGAATACGTAATATCAAATTACATACAGCAACAAAGAATGGAACATACATGATGATTCGCGGTAATTCAAAATGATCTAATATCACTTCCGATTTACGCTTCAAACGTTCGCTGATCAAATACATGGCAGGCACCAACAATAAGGTTAAGAATGTTGCAAAGGCCAAACCAAATATCATTGTCCAGCTTAATGGTCCCCAGAATACAACGTTATCACCACCAAAGTGAATGTGTGGTTCAAAGTGTGCAAGTAATCCTTCAAAATCAATATTCAATCCAACAGCTAAAGGAATTAAACCTAATATTGCCGCAGTTGCTGTAAGTACTACAGGTGTCATACGGGTGCGGCCTGCATCAACAGTTGCTTCGTATAAGCTCACACCTTTATGCCTTGCTTCTTCGGCAAATTCAACGAGTAATATACCATTCCGAACAACAATTCCGGCCAATGCCACAATACCAATACCGGTCATTACAATACTCATATCCATTTTAAATATTGCTGTTCCTAATAACACGCCTATCACACTTAAAATGATCTCAGATAAAATTAATATTGGTTTACCAATTGAATTGAATTGAATAACCAATACCAATAAGATGATACCAATTGAGATCATCATCGCATTACCTAAAAACGCACCTGTTTCAGCTTGTTCTTCTTGTTGTCCGGTAAATTTAACTTCAACGGCACCATTAGGTTTATAACCTTTTGCCACTTTTTCTAATGCAGCAACTACGTTGTTGGCGTTAAAGCCTTCAAGCACATCTGACGAAAGTGTGATCACGCGTTTATTTTGTTTACGTTTAATTCCACCGTAAGTGTTTTCGTAACGAATATCACAAAATGCCGAAAGCGGAACAGAACGCAACATACCACCCATGTTCATATCTCTGAAAATGATCTTTAAGTTTTTGATCTGCTCAATGTTTGTACGTTGATTGTAATTGTAACGTAATTGAATTGGGTATTCGTCATTTGCATCACGAAACTTACTTGGGTTATCAATACCAAATACAGCTTTTCTAATTTCCATAGCAAGTTGAGCTGTAGAAATACCTTCGCGGTTTGCACGTTCACGATCAATATCAAAAACAATTTCAGGTTTGTTATCAACGAAATCGGTTTTTAATTCTGCTACACCCGGAACGCCTGCTTCTTCCAAATAATTTTTAAGCTCGCGGGCATTAGCTGTTAACTCTTCAAACTTATCACCTTTGATCTCAATATTAATTGGTTTTGAAACCGGTGGTCCGGCTTGCTCTTTATTTGCTGTGATCTCGGCACCTGCAATATTCCATTTCATACTTTGAAGTTCCTTTAAGTATTTCATGGTGCTTTCGCCTTTACGCTCGCTGAATTCAACAAAGTTAATGGCTATCTTTCCGCGGTTAGCGTATGAACTTTGATCTTCATCCTGAGGATCGGTAACACCAATGGTTACATTAGTGATCATCGATGATACGATCGGATTTTCCTTACCTATAACATCATTCACTTTCTTCTCAACCAATTTCATCACATTATTGGTTTTGTATGGATCAGTTCCTTCAGGTAATTTAACGTACACAAAAATATTGTTAGGATCACCTTGAGGGAAGAACACAACATTCGGTTTTCTGATATTCATGAGAACAATAGAGAAAACAAATAATCCCAATGTCATGAATAATAACTGATACGGACGTTTTAATCCCCAGATCAACAAGTTGGTATATCTCTTTTGGAAGGCCGGCCAAGCTTTTGTTTGGAAATTTTCAATGACCTTATATAAGAATAGGCGGTGAATGATCATGAACAACGCGAAGAAGATCATTAGGTTTCCTAAAGCAACCTTGCCCATTGCGTAAAACACTACTGCAAGTAAACCGTACAATACCAATCGTAAAATAGCCTTGCGAGTAAGTTTACCATATTCTTTAAATTCTTCGTGATGCGGTTTCATAAAATCAACTGCAAATACCGGGTTGATGATGTATGCCACAAATAAAGAAGCAAGTAATGTGATAATTAAAGTAACCGGTAAAAAGAACATGAATTTGCCGATCAAACCAGGCCAAAATGCTAATGGAATAAAAGGAGCAAGTGTTGTAATGGTACCACTTAATACCGGTAAAAACACCTCGCCGGCCGCCATTTTTGCAGCAGTTTTAATATCGCGTTTTCCGTTCTCAAACAAACGGTGTGTGTTTTCAATTACAACTATGGCATCGTCAACCACAATACCTAAAGCTAACAGGAATGCAAAGAGCACGATCATGTTCATAGAGAAACCGATACTTGGCATTGCTAAAAACGCAACGAACATAGATAACGGAACGGAAAGTGCTACGAATAAAGCATTGGTAACACCCATAAAGAACATTAAGATCAATGTTACCAGAATAAAACCGATAATGATGGTGTTGATCAGGTCATGCAATGTAACTTTGGTTTTATCTGACTGATCAGCCGTGATCTTAATATCAATATTATTAGGGAACTCGGATTTTTTCATTTCAGTGATAATATTCTTGATATTATCTGAAGCCTCAATTAAATTTTCGCCGGCACGTTTGATCACGTTCAAGGTAATTACATTTTTACCACCAAGGCGCGCGTAACTTTCAGTTTCTTTTACGGTATCAACTACCGATGCAATATCTTTTAAATAATAGCGTGCACCTGACTGTGAATTGATCACTAAATTCTTAAGTTCTTCAATAGAATGAAATTCATTTTTTACACTCAATGTACGTTTGGTTCCGTCCATTGGAATCTGGCCGCCGCTAATTGTAAGGTTTTCGCTACCAATGGTACGTTCAAGATCGCCCATGCCTAATTGTAACGATTGCATTTTATACATATCCAAATTCACTTGGATCTCTCTGTCGGGTGCACCAACCATTTTAACCTCGGTGATCTGCTTTAATCCTTCAATACGGTCTTTCAGATCATCAGCATATTCCTTTAGTTTATTCAGATCCATATCACCGGCTATGTTAATGTACATGATCGGTAATTCAGAAAAAGCCAATTCCTTAACGAACGGCATACGTGTTAATGATGCAGGAAGATCAGATTTAGCTTCATCCACTTTATCTTTAACCGCCTGACGCGCTTTATCTACTGTTACATCTGTATTAAACTCAACAGTGATCAACGAAACGTCTTGCATGGAGTTACTGGTAAGTTTCTTAACACCCGGAATTGATTTTAACTTTTTCTCCAGTGGTTTTGTAACAGTATTCTCAATGTTACTTGGCGAGTTACCGGCATACACCGTACTCACGAAAAATTTAGGCACAACAATATCCGGAAAACTTTCTTTTGGTAATCCGTTGTATGCCATGATACCTGCAAGCGTAATAATAATGGTAACAATGTAAATTGCTGTTTTATTATTAATGGCCCAGGTACTTGGTTTAAATTCTTTAAAATCCATAGGTTGTAATTTGTTACCGCACAAAAGTGTTGAGGTAAAATTTTAATAAATCTTATTTTTTTAATTTAATGGCTTCACCTTCATTCAATCCATCATAACCTTCAGTGATCAACAGATCATTTTCTTTTAATCCGTCCTTTATTTCCACGCGGCCATTATATTCTCTTCCTAAAATAACGTTACGTTTAACCGCTTTGTCATTTTCAGCTATCAATACAAAATAGTTTCCTTTAAGGTCTTTTTGCAGGAAATTCAATGGTAAAGAGATCACCGGTTTGTCTGATTTGTAATCGTTGATGTTCAAGATCGCGATCTGATTCGGATGATATTCTTTTTTATTATCTAATAATACTTCAACATTAAAGGTTCTGTTCAATTGATTGATGGCGCGTGAAGCATAATTTATTGGCGCAACTAGCGTATCTTCTGAATCAGGGAAACTTACAACCACTTCATCACCTTTATGAACTTTGAACGCGTAACTCTCTGCAAGATCAGCTTTCAGTTTCAAGTTCTTAAAGTTAACCACACGAATGGCAGGCATGCCGGGTGCAGTTAATTGCCCCAGTTTAATATCCACCGCATCAATTGTTCCGTCAATAGGGGAGATTATCTTGGTCATACGCAATTGTTCTTGCATTGCAGCCATTTTCTTCTCCATACTTTCTTTCTGGGTTTTAGCTTGTAAGTATTGAACTTCGGTACCTATTTTTTGATCCCAAAGTGCTTTTTGTTTATCATACAATTGGTTAACCAACTCGGTATTGGTTTGAAGATCGGAGATAGTTTGTTGAATGGCTCTTGAATCGGTTTCTGCTAAAACCTGACCCATGGTTACTTCATCACCCGCTTTAACATTGATCTTAGTAACGGTTCCTGGCATTTGTGTAGAAATTGCCACATTCTCATCTGCATCAACTCTTCCTTGAACGTTTATGTACGTTTTAAAAATTGTTGGCACCAATGGAACAGCATCAACTAAAATGAATTTCTTTAATGAATCACCTTCCAGCTTTGATATCTTTTCATTTATCTCTGCTAATTGTGTTTTAAGTTCTGCTTGTTTAGCTTTCAATTCTGCAATTCCTTCAGGCGCCTTTCCACCACAAGAAGATAAGATAACAACAGCACTGAGTACCGATGCCATCATGAATTTATTTTTTGATTTTATTTTATTTGAAAAAAACATATGTAGATATATTATAATTATTTAATTAAGTTTCCTGTTGCTTTTAAATAGTCAACCTTAGCTACCAATGCATCAAACACGGCATTGTAGTAATTTGTTTCTGCTTCTTTTAATGTAGCTTCGGCATTCAATAACTCAATGTTACTTCCAATACCTTGCTGGTATTTTTTTTGCGCTACATCATAAATATGACTGGCTAGTTCTTTATTTTTCTTTTGGTTGTTTAAGGTTGCATAGGCATTTTCGTACGAAATGCTGGCCATGGTTATTTCTAATTCTGCACCTTGTTCAATTGTTCTAAGTGTGTTCTTGTTTTTTTGCGAAGCAATTTTAGCCTGTTGAATTTTATAATGACGTTGTAAACCATCAAAAATATTTAAGTTCAATGTTGCACCTACTAAAGCAATTTTAAACCATTTTTTTGAAGGATCCGCATCATCAAAATCCAGGAGATTAAATTCCTGACGTTGCGCGTTGAATTGGTATGCGCCATAAGCAGCTAAGGTTGGTAAATAACCCCACTTTAAGCGCTTCACATCAATATCCAATAATTTTTGTTGGGCTTGCATTAATTGATAATCCGGACGTTTTGAAAAATCGATCTTATTCTTGCTTAAAATAGATTCATCTTTTTCATCAATGTTCAATAGCGAATCAGATAAGATCAGATTTTCATTGATCGCGTAACCCATTTGAAATTTCAACATGTTTTCTGACATGCCAATTAAGCGACCAATTTTTTCGCGTTCGGTTATTAGGTTGTTATACTGTACCTCTAAACGCTCCACATCAATTTTTTCTACAAATCCCTGTACGTTCAATGCTTTTGTATCATCAAAAATTTTCTTTAAACGAATAATATTAATGTCTAAAAGTTTAACACGCTCTTTGTTGATCACAACATTATAGTAAGCTTTTGAAACCTGAGAGGCCAACTCTGCTTTACTTCTGTTCACGTTAATGCGCGATAAGCTCACAAATTCTTTTGCGGCCGATAGACCAAAAATGTAATCGCTGCTAAAGATCAGTTGTGATGCATTGATACCGGCAGTTGAATTGTACTTGGTACCAAATTTTACCGGAATAAAAGTTCCCGGAGGCGCGCCAAAAAACTGACCAGGTAATAAGGAAGTTGGGATCTCAATGTAATCTTTCACATCAATACTTCCGTTTATTTGAGGTAAACCAATGCCGGTGATCTCATTTTTTTTGTAGATGGCATTTTTTTGATCTAACTCCGTGTTTAAGTGATTAGGACTGTTCTTAACAGCGTAATCAATTGCTTCCGGTAATGTAAAAGCCGATTTTTGTTGTGCAAAAATAAAGCTGTTACAAAGCAGAAGTGTTGCTAGGATTTTTTTCATAAAAATTATTCTTCTTCTATATTCTTGTATTTGTTTATTAATTTGTGACCTTTTAAAGTGCAAACACCATATAAAAAGTGTTCAGAAATAGCTACCTGCACATCGAGCATGTTGAATTTATCGTGTGCAAAAACCTCTCCCCCTAATGTCATTTCAATGTTCTCAACACGCAGCTTGGCAAGAAGTTTAACATTAATGTCTTTCCTTATCAAACCATCTTTTTGGCCCTTTAATAAAGATTGTTCAACTTTCTCTAAAATAAATTCATTTTTAAAGCATTGAAATTCTTTCCATGTTTCAGGATAATATTTATAGAGTTCGTGAAATACGATAGGGTTGATCTTGGTGAACATGTCACGCATTTCATTCATCAGTTCAAAAACCTCTTCAACCACATTAGATGCTTTATCGTAAACTTTAGTTACACGGCACTTATCTTCTTCAATGTTCAGTTTCATTAACGAATGAATGATCTCGTCTTTTTCTTTGTAGTATTTGTAAATGGTTTTTTTGCTCATTGTTAAATGACGAGCAATATCATCCATGGTAATGTTTTTAATACCATATTTAAAGATCAATTCTTCAGCGCCTTTTAATATTTTTACCGGTGTTCCCATTTTTGAAATCGGGTACAAAACTATGGAAACTTTTATTGTATTGCAAGTTTCCTATAAAAAAAATAATTTTTCGCATCTTTACACTTTAGTGGTTAAGGAGAAACATACATTCATGCAGCGATTCAGGAATTGGTTAACCACCGCCTATCGCTTGGTAATACTGAATGACGAGACATTTGGGGAGAAATTCTCCATTCGTTTATCGCCACTTGGCTTGCTCATTACCATAGCTGCCATTACCATTGTTATGACCACTTTAGTGATCAGTTTGGTGGCTTTAACCCCTTTAAGGGAGTATATTCCGGGTTACGGGAACATTTCTGAACGCAAAGAATTGTTAAAATTGACCATAAAAGCGGATTCAATTGAGCAAACTTTGGAGGCAAAGGAAAATTACATCAATAACTTAATTAATGTATTTAATGAGAAGAAAGAAGAATCGCCTTTAAAGCCAAAAAAAGATACGCTTAAAGATTATTCGAAGATCAACAGTGAACCATCAGTTACAGATCTTAATTTCAGAAAAGAGGTAGAGGAAAGTAAAAGCGGACAAACAACTGTTGCTTATTCTAGTAAAACAAAAGCGTTGAATGATCTTGTGTTTTACAGTCCGGTTAAAGGAATGATAACCACTTCATACAACGTTAAAGAAAATCATTTTGGTGTAGATGTTGTTACAAAGCCCGATGAAAGTATAAAAGCGCCATTGGATGGAACCGTTATTTACACCGGTTTTACGGTTGAGGATGGATACATCATTCACCTGCAACACAGCAATAACTTAATGAGTATTTTTAAGCATAACGCACATTTGAATAAGAAAATGGGCGAACGTGTAAAAACAGGAGAAGTGATAAGTACTGTTGGCAATACCGGCGTTAGCAGTAAAGGGCCACACATGCATTTTGAATTGTGGTTCAATGGAACACCAGTTAATCCTGAAGAATTTGTTTCTTTTTAAAATACGCGTCAACTAAGTACAGCGTATTAAAAATGGCAAAGAAACTTAATCCACTTTGCGTTTCTAAAGTATCTTCAAATAAAAAGGAAATAATGGCGCTTGAAAAGAACAGCCAATAAATGATGCCAAGTTGTTTTCTTAAATAGATCAAAGGAAATATTAGTGAGCTTATAAATACAAATAAACCAACCATGCCAAGCGCAACGGTAATGGTTATAAATTGATTGTGCGGACGTTTGTACCAATCTTTATGAAGTGGTGAGGATGAATGTTCGTAGCAGATATTCATGGTCGCTTGCACATCGCCGGTTCCTGTTCCAAATATCTGATTTTCTTCAATGGCACACAGCGCAGCTTTTAAATAAAATAACCGCATGCTAAAGGAGTGGCCATTTACGGTTCCGGCATTCACATATTCGTAGTAATCGTAAAACAATTCATACAAACGTTTGTGTATGAACGACCATTGTGGATACAGATAATTTGTTACACCTTTTCTGATGTCATTTGATTCATTTACCGTTAAATGTGAAACGCTAACCGAATCTTTATTCTCTCCTTTACTCGCTAAATACCTCAGAAGCGTGTAGTAGGTTGACATATTATGTTTTTGTGTGATGTTAAATGAGTCGGCCGGAAATCGGCGATTCCATTCTGCTTCAACTTCAGGCGCCTGAACATTAAAAGCAACTTCATGTCCGTTTTCAACTTGTTTGGCAAATTGGTAATTGCTGTATGGTCTGCCTGAAAGGCTATAACCTTTATTGGTAGCCACATCAATAGGCTTGATCTCAAAATTGGAGCGGTAGAAATCTTGAATCTTTAAAAAAATGAAAATGGAAAACAAAATAAGAATGGCGGTGAATGCAAAACCAACAAAACGATTTTGTTTGAATAAAATGTAAAGCGCAAAAATAAAAGCGATACATGCGAGGTTTACAATTCCTGACATTAAGCCTAAATAATAAAGACTTAAACCAAAGTAAATAGCTGTTAAAGCAAAAACCAGTTTTAAAAGTGTTTGCTTATAGTATGTAAAAAAGTAAATACAAAAAACAATTGCAAGGTCGATCAGAAATCCTAAACGGATATGGCTCATAAAGCGGGAAACGTTTCTTACCTCTTCGGTGTGATGTAATACTTTACTGTAAAAAAAGCACCAGCTGATATTGATGAACGTTCCGGCAATAAAGAATTGAAGTAAATAATGAAATTCATTTTTGCGAAGTGGTGCAGTTGTAAAGTAGATCAAAGGCAAATACATGAGTGGTATTTTTGTTCGAACATCATTCCATCCTGCTCCCAAGGCAGATGTATAAAACAGCCCAATAACGTGTATTAAAAAAACAGCGCTTAAGATCCAAAACAAATAATTTTCTTTAAGCAATTGCCATTTGAGTTTAAACTTTCCTTCTAACAACCAATTACCAAGTAATATAAATTGAGGAACACTTGTAGGAACAGTGCCAAGCATCACACCCATTAAAAGGGCGCATGAACCGAATAAAAAAAGGTACCTATGTATCTTATCGGAGAACACAACTATAAAAACACAAATATGCCTTTTTTATTGCCTAAAATGTTAATTTATTTAACAACTGATAAGCCTTTCAGGTCTTTTGTAAATTACTGATTGTTAGTGTTTTTAACGTTTAAAATGCGGTTATCGCCGTTTTTTTGAATTTGAATGGTCAAATATTTTTCGCCTTCTAATAAATTTAAAGCTAATTGCGGCCATTCGATGAACAAATAGGCATTGGGTTGTAAATAATCAGTGAAGCCAATTTCAATTAATTCATCTTCATTCTTTAAACGGTACAGATCAAAATGAAAGATCTTTCCGTTTGGAATTTTGTATTCGTTTACGATCGAGTAGGTAGGACTAGAAAAATTAGCATTACTGCCTAATTGTTTACTCAGCTCTTTTATAAATGTTGTTTTACCTGATCCCATTTCAGCATCAAACAAAAATATTCTTTCATTACTGAATGTTTGCAACAGTTCATTCGCAACCTTTGGCAGCTCGTCAATAGAAGTAATATCTCTTTCAACAACCATTGCAGCTTATTTGGCACTTAAGGTGATGTATGGAATGATCATCTCTTCTAAACTCACACCGCCATGCTGAAACGTATTCTTGTAATA
This sequence comes from Sphingobacteriaceae bacterium, assembly GCA_046345155.1. Taxonomy (GTDB): domain Bacteria; phylum Bacteroidota; class Bacteroidia; order B-17B0; family Aurantibacillaceae; genus Aurantibacillus. The sequence continues at coordinate 154,044 of JBKDKI010000056.1, read as the reverse complement.
GTTCACATAATAATTGAAATTGTTTGGGTAAGCAAAAAAGCGAGTTTCCTTTGCGAAAATAAATCGTGAGCTCACATTATTTTTTGGTAAATAGGCATCACTTGGGTTTTTAATTTCAAATACTTCTTTAGGGTTATAATCTAAGGCTTTACCTTGCTTGTAGCGCAAGTTGTTATTCACGTTCTTATCTCCCAAAACTTTGGTAGGCTCTTTTACATGCACTGCACCATGATCGGTAGTGATCACCAATTTGATCTTTTTTTCCGCTAATTGTTTAATGATATCTTGCAGTGGTGAGTGCTCAAACCAGCTTCTGGTAATACTTCTGTAGGCAGGTTCGTTATCGGCTAATTCGCGTATAACCTCCATATCGGTGCGCGCATGGCTCAACATATCCACAAAATTATATACGATAATATTGAGTTTGTTGTTCAGTAAATTGCTTAGGTTTTCGGTCAGTTTTTTTCCGGCTGCAAAGTTGGTTATTTTGGTATAGCTCATCTTTACATCTTTACCCAAACGTTTCATTTGTTCGCGCATAAATTCCTCTTCATGCATGTTCTTACCGCCCTCATCATCATCATTCAACCATAAATTAGGGAAACGTTTTTCCATTTCACTTGGCAGTAAACCGCTAAAGATGGCGTTACGCGCGTATTGTGTGGCCGTTGGTAAAATACTGTAAAACAGATCTTCGTTATCAACCTTGTAATAATCTTCAATAATGGGTTGAATGATCTTCCATTGATCGAAACGTAAATTATCGATCACAATTAAAAATATCTTTTCGCTTGCATCAAGATCTTTTACGAATTTATTTTTAATGAGTGTATGGCTCATCAGCGGCGGATTTTTATCGGAACCATTCAACCAGCTGATGTAATTTTTTTCTACGAATTTAAAGAACTGTGTATTAGCATCTGCCTTTTGCATCACCAAAATATCGTACATACTTTTATCCTGAACCTTATCTAACTCCAGTTCCCAATAAACTAATTTCTTGTATACATCTGCCCATTCCTTCCAGCTCAGCTTATCACTTAAGGTAATTCCAATTTGTCCGAATTCTTTTCGGTATTCGGTATTGGTTTTTTCTGAAACCAATCGTTTATTATCCAGCGCTTTTTTTAAGGAGAGTAAAATTTGATTGGGGTTAACCGGTTTAATTAAATAATCGGCTATCTTCCCACCAATGGCATCATCCATAATGTGCTCCTCTTCACTCTTAGTGATCATGATCACGGGTAAGTTCGGGTGGTTTTGTTTTATTTTTACAAGTGTTTCTAAACCGGTTAAACCAGGCATATTCTCATCCAGCAAAACTGCACTCAGCTTATTATTATCTTTTACAATGTCTAAGGCTTCATCGCCACTGCATGCTGTTACAACATCGTAGCCTTTTCCGTTCAAAAAAAGTATATGTGGTTTTAGAAGATCTATTTCATCATCAGCCCAAAGAATGGTAATTTTGTCCATACGATTAGTTATATTACAAATAACGTATTAAATTTAAATTAATTATACCGATATACAGAATTTTTTAAATAAATGACCAAAAACAAACGTAAAATAATAAACGATCCTATTTATGGTTTTGTAACTATTCCGAGTGATCTGATCTATGATCTGATCAACCATAAATATTTTCAACGTTTAAGACGCATCAAGCAATTAGGACTTACGAATTTGGTTTATCCGGGGGCATTGCACACGCGTTTCCATCACGCCATTGGTGCTATTCATTTAATGCATGAAGCACTTTTAACCTTAAAGCAAAAAGGAGTATCAATTACAGATGAAGAAGAACAAGCTACCTTAATTGCTATCTTATTACACGATATTGGTCATGGTCCGTTTTCACACGCACTCGAACACAGTATTGTGAAAGGTGTAAGCCATGAAACCATCAGTAGTTTATTGATGGAAGCATTGAATAAGGAGTTCAAAGGAAAATTATCGTTAGCTATAAAAATATTTAATGACGGTTACAAAAAGAAATTCCTGCATCAATTGGTAAGCTCGCAACTGGATATGGATCGCATGGATTATTTGAAGCGCGACAGTTTTTTTACCGGTGTGAGTGAAGGTGTTATTAGCAGCGATCGTATCATTAAAATGCTGGATGTAGTGAATAATAGTTTGGTTGTGGAGGTAAAAGGCATTTACAGTGTAGAGAAGTTTTTAATTGCCCGCCGTTTGATGTACTGGCAGGTATATTTGCATAAAACGGTATTGAGTGCCGAAACCTTATTGGTTAATATTTTAAAACGTGCCAAGGAATTAAGCGCAAAGGGTGAAGAACTATTTGCGACGCCGATTTTTAAAAAATTCCTGCAGAATGATTTTACCAAAGAAGATTTCATGAAGGATCCAAAATTGTTGAATGATTTTGCGGCCTTAGATGATACTGATATTTCTGCTTCAATAAAAGGATGGGCCCAGTCGGATGATCGGATCTTGAACATCTTGTGTAATAAACTAATTGAACGAAAATTATTCAGAATTGAATTACAAAGTACACCAATTGCTACCTCGCACAAAAATAAGATCATTGAGAAAGTGATGCTTAAATACAAATTGAATCGAAAAGAAGCGGGTTACTTTGTTTATGGAGATAGTGTGAATAACAGCGCGTATTTAGCAAGTAAATTTCATATTAATATATTAATGAATGATGGAAGTTTGCAAGATGTGGCAGAAGCCAGTGATCAGTTGAATTTGCAAAAGCTGAGCCAAACAGTTACAAAGTACTATTTGTGTTATCCGAAAGATGTTGAATGATGTAAAATAAAAAAACCCGATAATTTTATCGGGGTTTTTTATTATTTGAAGTCGATCAACTCAACATAAAATTCTAACCATGAGTTTGGAGGAATAGCGCCTGGGTAACCACGCTCACCATATCCTAAATGCGGCGGGATGATCAATTTTGCTTTTCCACCTGGTTTTAATAATTGTAAACCTTCTGTCCAACCCGGAATAACTTGGTTTAAACCAAATTCAATTGGCTGACCACGTTGAATAGAGCTGTCAAAGATCTGACCATTTAAAAATTTACCTTCGTAATGAACTTTTACAGTGCTTGTTGCTGTTGGGTTTGCACCTGCACCTTCTTTTTCAATAATGTAATACAAGCCACTTGCTGTTTTTTGAGCACCTTTGGTAAGGTCAGCCAAGATCTTTTCTTCAGCAGCTTTTTGAGCAGCTATTTTTTCAGCTTGTTTTTTATCGTAGTTTGCTTTTTCAAATTCAAACACTTTAGCTGCATCAAATGCTTCAGCTTCCTTACCTTTACGTAAGATCACTAATTTTTTTAATACATCATTTTGTTTGATCGAATCAACAATATTTTGTCCGGTGATCACATGGCCAAACACAGTGTGCTTTCCATCTAACCAATCGGTTTTAACGTGTGTGATAAAAAACTGACTACCATTTGTACCAGGGCCGGCATTAGCCATTGATAAAATACCCGGACCGGTATGCTTTAAAGTTTCATCAATTTCATCAGAAAACTTGTATCCCGGATCTCCGGTACCTGTTCCTAACGGGCAACCACCTTGGATCATGAAGTTAGGAATAACACGGTGAAACTTTAAACTATCGTAATAAGGTTTACCTGCAGGGCGAGCCGTATTTGTAATTGTACCTTCTGCCAAGCCAACAAAGTTAGCAACGGTCATAGGAGTTTTTTTATGTTCAAGTACGGTATAAATATCACCTTTACTTGTTTCAAATTTTGCATAAATGCCATCAGGCTGTTTGCTTAAAAATTCTTGATCCATTTTACTGATTTTTATTTTTTGTTTTTTTTGCGCAAATGCCCCGAAACTGAGGGTGCTAAATGCAGCAATAAGTAGGGCTAATTTTTTCATTTGGTTTTGTTTTTACTTACAATTTACAATAATAATGCCAAAAATTAATGGTTATGGCCATCGTTTGGTCCGTGTCCTTCCGGCATTGGTTGTGGCATTTGTTGTTCTGGAGCTGCTTTAAAATCAATTAATTCAACTTCAAATACCAATGTTGAGAATGGAGGAATTCCACCCGGGCGGCCTTGCGGACCATAACCGATATTTGAAGGAACAATTAATTTAGCTTTACCACCTTTAGCCATTTTACCTAAGCCTTCTGTCCATCCAGGAATAACCTGGTTTAAAGGGAAATCAACCGGTTTTTTACGCTCAATTGAACTGTCAAAAACAGTACCATCTAAAAACGTACCATGGTAATGTGCCGTAACAACATCAGTTGGTTTCGGACTTGGACCTTTACCTTTTTTTAACTCAATGTAAATTAAACCGCTTTCAGTTGGCGCAGTTGTAATTTTATTATCTGCTAAATATTTATCCAGATCAGCTTTTTCTTTTTCAGAAGCCTCTTTCATTTTTTGCTCATATTCAGCTTTTTGTTGCTCTTGATTTTTATCGATCTCAGCTTTTGTAAGAACATCTTTAATTGAGAATACACCCTTTAAGTGATCGCCTGGATTAATGCCCGGAGGCAATGCATTCATTCCCATTGTTTTCAAGAAGAAAGAATCAGCAGGGATAATGAAAGCAGCACTATCACCACGGTGCATCATTAAAAAACCATCTTCAAAACTTCCTTTAAATGAAACAGCTTGTAATAAAAAGCGTGTATATCCGCTACCATCCTGACTTACATCTTTTGAATTAACGATCAACGAATCTTTAGGGAAAGTTGAAATTTTGTAACTGAAATACAAACCCGATCCCATTTCAACACGTTTAGCTGTATCATTGTGGGTGTAGAATTTATAATGTAATCCGGTTTCCTTAGCGCGTGTAAAACCATCAAACTTTGAATCATTTCCGCAAGAAGATAAAAGTATTACCGATGCGATAGTTAAGGTAGAAAGTAATCTCATTTTAATTTACTATGTTTTTAATGTTTATTTCGTAAAGCAAAGGTGTGTATGGAGGGATGATATTACCCGTTCCGAGTTCACCAAATGCGAGGTACGAAGGTAATATTATTTTGGTATTTTCGCCCGTATTTAAAAATTTTATAACATAATTTAGGCCTTTTATCATTTGATCGGGGGTGGCAGTATTTACCTGCCAGTTTTCGGGCGATTCATCAAATTGTTTACCACTTAAAAGGTAACCTTTATAGGTCATTGAAATGGTTTTGTTTTTTAGTGCACCAACATTTTCGTGGTTAGGTTTTCCGTTAAGCCAAACAACGTTCAACGAATCTTTGTAGAAGCTTTGAATGTTGTTTTCAGTAAGGTAATTTTTAATGAGCTGTGTTTCGTTTAAGGCCCAAGCCGTTAAAAGTGAATCAACCTTGGTGGTGTTAAATAATGTTTTGATCTTAAAATTAACTTTTACTATGGAATCGTTTTTTACGAATGAAGGAATGCGCTTTGTAAAGAACTGTTGTTTAAAGAACTCATTGGTAGCTATCAGTATATTTACACTATCGCCTTCATTGGCGTTCATCAAATAGGATTCAATAAAATTGTGTGTTGTTTCGGGATCAATATTCATGAAATATTTATCATCGTAATCGGTTCGGCTGGTCCAAAAAACCGAATCGTTTTGTGTGGCGTAAGCAATATCTAAGAGGGCAATGAAATGGGTGTTGTTTTTTTTCTCATCATTTGCAAAGGAAACCAAATGGTAATAAAAACCCGCATCGTGTTTGCTGTATAATCCATCGTTCTTTTTCCCACAACGTGAAAAGAAAAAAATGATCAGGATCAAAAAGATAAACTGTTTCATGATTCGCTTACTCAATTTGAACATCATAAACGATAGGCATTTGAGGAGGGATCTTTTTTGAATCGCCAAGTAAACCATGTGCTAAATGCGAAGGGATCATTAAAAGCGCTTTGTCGCCGCGTTTAAGGTACTGAACACCTTTATGAATACCGCTTTCAATATTCTCTTGCCCAACAATAAAGGTTTTTTTACCAAGTACTTTAGAATTGTATACTTCGGTGCCATCAAGCAATGATACTTTAAAGTTCATTGAGATCTCCATCCCGTCCTTAATACTATCGCCTTTGGCAGAAGCTTCATACACATAATAACGAACACCGCTTTTTGTTTGTATGAAGTTCATTTGATGTGATTTGGCATAATAATCCATTTCATCATTCTCCTTTTGAACAATTTGTTGATTGGCTTTAATGAATTGTTTTTTTAAAGCCTCCGGATCAATTTCTTTTGTTTGCTGATGCTCCACGGGCTTTTCGGGCTTACAGGAAACAAGCGTAAAAAGCAGGATGATTGCTGTTTTTAATAGATTATGCGGGTGTAATAACATCATTCATAACAAAAGTACTAATTTGTATAAAAACACTTAAATTTACTTTTAAAATGAATAAACAGGAACGATATAATAAGATCCTAGATTACTTTCAAACGCATGTGCCGGTTGCTGAAACCGAGCTGCATTACACAAATCCATTTGAATTATTGGTGGCTGTCATATTATCCGCACAATGTACCGATAAGCGTGTAAATATGGTAACGCCGGCCTTGTTTGAGACGTTTCCTAATGCTGAAGTGTTGGCAAACAGCAACAGCGACACTGTTTTTTCGTACATACGAAGTATAAGTTACCCTAACAATAAAGCCAAGCATCTTGTAAACATGGCTAAAATGCTGGTTAATGATTTTAAGGGAATTGTGCCAAGCGAGGTGGATGAACTAGTGAAATTGCCCGGCGTAGGGCGAAAAACAGCCAATGTGATAGCTTCGGTGGTTTATGAAAAGCCTACTATGGCTGTAGATACACATGTTTTTAGGGTTAGCGCCCGTTTAGGATTAACCGTTGGTGCTAAAAACCCTTTGCAAGCAGAGTTGCAGCTAATTAAACACATACCGGAAAAATTGGTACCAAAAGCGCATCATTGGCTTATTTTACATGGCAGATATACCTGTTTGGCAAGAAATCCTAAATGTGAAGTTTGTCAATTAAAAGAATTTTGTACCTTTTATGAAAAGAATGTTCTAAGGAAATCAGGTTCTGTAAAAGTTAATTTAAAAAATAAAGATCATGGCAAAAAAAACAAAAAAGAAACCGGTAAAAAAGGCAACAAAAAAGCCGGTGAAAAAAGCAGCAAAAAAGTCTCCAAAAAAAGCAAGTAAAAAAGTTGCAAAGAAAAAAGTTGTAAAAAAATCAGCTAAGAAGAAAACCTCTAAAAAGGTTGTAAAGAAGGCAGCAAAAAAAGTAGTAAAAAAAGCGGTTAAAAAAGTAACGAAGAATAAGGTTGTAAAGAAAAAAGCAACCAAAACTGCACCTAAAAAAGTTGCAAAGAAAGTTGTAAAAAAGGCAGCTCCAAAAAAAGTAGCAAAGAAAAAGGTAGCACCTAAAAAAGTTGCGCCTAAAAAATCAGCACCAAAAAAACCGTTAGTAAAAAAAGTAACTAGTCCGGTTGATTCGAAAGCACATGTTGCAAAATTCGTAGCACATAGCACTCATTTAGTACCGGGTGATAAAGCGCCGTATTTTGAAGGAATAGATCAGAACGGTAACATTGTAAGTTCGTATTCATTAGCAGGAAAAACCATTGTATTATATTTTTATCCAAAGGATGATACTCCGGGATGTACTGCAGAAGCATGCAGCTTAAGAGATGAATATTACTTTTTAGGAAGTAACAATTATGCGGTTGTTGGTGTGAGTGCAGATGATGTGGAATCACATGTGAAATTTGCAAATAAATACAGTTTACCTTTCCCTTTATTAGCTGATACAAACATGAACATCATCAAAGCGTTTGATGTTTGGGGAACAAAGCAATTCATGGGTAAGATCTACGACGGTATCATCCGCACTACATTTGTAATTGGTGCAGACGGCGTTATTAAACATGTGATCAAAGATGTTGATACGAAGGAGCACGCCAAGCAGATTTTAGCACTTTAATATTATTTTGTAAATCTCAAGCAAATCTCTATTTTTGCAATCCGATTTTGAACCGGCGTAATGCCAAATCGGATTACTTCGCTCCTATAGCTCAGCCGGTTAGAGCATCAGACTCATAATCTGAGGGTCCCTGGTTCGAGCCCAGGTGGGAGCACAAAATTAACCCCGAGTGATTCGGGGTTTTTTTATGTTTGAAATCGTGAAGGTTTTATATTTCCGTTTTCAAAAGCTTAACATCACTTATCAGTTTTGCAACCTGCACCTTATCGGTACCATCGTACATGCCTCTGATGCGGCCTTGCCTATCGATCAATAAAAACAATTCGCTGTGTAAAAATCCTTCCGGAGTGCCGTCATCTTCTAAGGCATTCACTAAATAATCGTTTTTAGCCAGGTCATAAATTACTTTTTTATTGCCGGTTAAAAAATGCCATTTACCTTTTATGGCCTTGTATGATAATGAATATTTATTCAATACGTCAACCGTATCGTGAAGCGGATTTACCGTATGAGATAAGATCAAAACACTGTCATCCTTTTCAAAGGCTTTTTGCACATCCACTAGATTGGTGCTCATTTGCGGACAAATACTTTGGCAGGTTGCAAAAAAGAAATCGGCAATATAAATTTTGTTCTTTACAGTTTGTTCACTTATGGTTTCGCCAAATTGGTTCGTTAACGAGAATTTTCCAATTGTGTGATAGATAGTATCGGTACTACCCAAATGTTTTTCACCCATTACAGGCAATACCAGTTTTTTTTCAGGAGTTTGGTTACAAGAAAACAGTAAAATAGCGAATAGTGCGTAAACAGCTTTATTTAGTTTTGATCTCATTATCCTTTAAGATTTTTTGTTTCTCTTCCTTTAAGCGTAAATGCTGGTACTCTGAAATCAAACGTTTGATCTCCGCAACATATCTGCCATCATAATAGCCACGCACCTGACGTTTTTTATCAAGCAACATAAAAAAACTGTAATCAATATAGTAAGGTTTGTCTCTAAAGAAAACCGTATTTAAACTATCAAATGAATTGGTGTTCCAGTAAACAAAATGTATGTTCTCATCATTCTTCGACATTTGTTTGATCTCATTGGTAGTTATTGATACACCTTTGTTTTTTTCACATACTAAAATAAAAGGAATGTGATTGATCTTTTCTTTTTTGTAATTCACATATTCCCAAAAACCACTGATGCGGTAAGCATCTTTTTTGTATTCATCACGCACAAACATCAATGCAATTACCGGATAGTTTGTTGTATCAATAATTAAAGCTTTACGAATACTGTCAACGGTTTCAAATTCTGTATTAACCGAGTAATAAACCGAATCACCATCTTTAAAAGATCTTGGTCCGTAAATCGGTAGCTTTTTTGAGTTGATGGTGCTGGTTTCTAATATCACCCAAAAAAGGGATGGGAAAATAACGATCAGGAAGAATATCCACTTTTTGTTTTTAAACATGGGTAATAATTGAGCTGCAAATTTACGGCTTGAAAGAGAATAAAAAAAGCCAATTGAAATTTCAATTGGCTTTTAACGTTTTAATTAGTTTTGATCAATGGTTTTCTACCAAAGTAACCGTCTGATTTTACTTCAATATAGTATAAACCTTTCGGTAGTTCAGATATGGATATCTTATTGGTGTTAGTAAATGAATCAATTTTTTGTCCTAATGCATTAACAATATTGATGATTTCTGCAATCTTGTTGTTCTCTAGTTCAACTGTAACCGCTTCAGATGCAGGGTTAGGGTAAACATTAAAATTAACCATGTTCATTGCATTTTCTTTTACACCGATCACATAGGTAGCCTTATTTACAGTTGCACTCGACGATTCAGTTGTTTGTGTGCTAAATGTAGATGAGGTTCTGGTAATGGTTAAAACCGGGAATTTGCTTGACGCATGAAAATACTGATACGTAGTAGTTTTAATATTTGCCACGGTTAAAATAAATACACTTGCAGTAACGGTTTGCACCGTTTTTATACGTAAAACATTATTATAAGTATTACCATAAGGTAGTTTTAATGTACCACGTCCGTCGGCATTGGTGGTTAAATTACCATTAATTGTAATGGTTGTTGCCGATCCTGCAAAAGCATCACTCAAATTATATCCATAGGTAATAGGATATTTGGCAACAATTGCCGGATTTGAAAATGCTGCGGTGATCGAGCCAAAGGTAGTGCCTAATAATTCGGTTTGTGTTGTTGGAGTTGTTACCGAGTTTAAAAACGATAAGGCAGTTCCTTGTTTTTGAACCACATCGCAATTTGTTGGCACAGTTACCGTTTGTGACATTGGATCAACAAAGGCTGTTGTATTGATGGTTGTAGTTTCTACTAACCCAGAAAAATCCCATGTTACACCATCACCGGCTAAAGCAACAGGCATACCAGAAAAATAAAAGGTAGTATCCATAATGTAAACCCTGTTTGTGTCGCCAATAATTGGTTCGTAGCCACTTTGAGTTAAGGTTAAATTTTGTGCATTTAAGCCAAAAAATAAAACTGTAAATAGTAAAAGTAAATTTGTCTTCATGTTTATATATTGATTAACAAATATATACAAAAAAAGCAAACTTGTTTTAATAAAAAAGGCCGGTTTTAAAACCGGCCTATTTTTTAAAATTTAAGTTTTAATTAATGAGAAATAATAACGGTTTTGCGGGCATTTATGTTTTTACCTTTTACGGATAAAATATAAATGCCTTTTTCGATGTTAGATACATCAATTTTTCCCGCATTTATTTTTTGAACAATTGTTTTTCCTGTTAGATCAATTAAAGAAACATTATAGTCCTCTTTTGAGTTTGAAACTAAAATGTTCAATTCGCTAGCAGACGGGTTTGGATAAGCTTTTACATTTACTGATTGTGCTTCATTTACTTTAATACCGGCTGGTAGGGCAGCGGTATTTAGCTGAAATGAAGTTTGACTTGTAACCATTGTACCTGTGGTTGTTGATTGATATTCAGATTTAACTAATGGAAACTTTATTCCACTCGCCCAAAACTCATGGTTAGTTAATTTTAATATAGTTGTGTATGAGGTGGCTGCCATTGTAACCGATATATTAGAAACTAAAAGTAAACAATTGTTATAAGTTCCACCCCCTGGCATTCTTACTGTTCCGCTTCCCGAAGCGTTGTATGAAATTGTACCTATCCAATTTATGGTATTTGTTCCGCTCGTTTGAGTTGCTGTAAAATTATCAGTATTACTTGAACCATAAGAAATAGGCCAGCTGTACGAAGTACCTAAATTTGAAAAGACAATCACATCACCACTTCCCCAAATCATACCGGCGTAATCGTAAGTGGATGCATTTGACTTCATAAATTCCCATTCATTTCCTCTCCTTACAGAAGCAATTGACGCATTTGAAAAAAGTCCGGGAGAGGGAGAAGAAGCTACAGAAACAAAGTTAGTAGTTCCTGTGTTGCTGGTAGCAATCATATTTGAAAAATTCCACGATTGATTAATACCCGTACTTTTTGGAAATACTCCAGATGTATCATACTCTCGCATCATGTAAACATCGCCAATGATTGGTTCATTTGCAGCTTTTGTTAAAGTTAATTGAGCGTTAGCGGCTAGGACGCTCATTAATAAATATGTTATAATGTAAATTTTCTTCATGGTAATTAATTTTTATTGTTTAGCCAAAGGTATATTTAGCATTAGTAGAATGGGCTGATTTATATCAGGTTAAACCATGATATTCATTTGAAAATTATTAATTTCGACAAACTAAAAACTATAACAATGAAAAAAGCAATTATTTTATTTTCGGCAGCCATAATGGCGCTATTAACAAGTTGTACCAGTATTAATAATAGTATGCGCGAACCAAATACGCGTTTGAATTTGCAAAAAAGTGATTTTACATTATCTGACCAAGTAATTGGTGAAGCTAAAACAACTCAGATTCTAGGAATCGATTTTGCGCGTTTATTTATGAAGAAAAGTGCCAATGTGAATAAGGATGGATTTCCTGCAGGTCCTTTAGGAATTGACATTTCAAGCATTCCGGTAATAGGTGGTTTTGTGATGAATAAAACTTCATCTTATGCGTTGTATGATATGATGGAAAAGAATAAAGGATATGATGTTGTGTTCTATCCTCAGTATGAAGTAACCGTAAAGCGCCCAATTGGTTTTGGATTTATTTACAAAGTAACTACTGTGAAGGCTACTGCCCGTTTAGGTAAACTGAACAAATAATTTTTTACACCAACAGCAAAGGCACATTTAAATTGTGCCTTACGCTGTCGATGGTGGCACCTAAAATAATATCCTTTAATGTTTTATGTCCGTGTGTACCCATTACCAATAGGTCGCATTGATGTTTCGTGATCAGTTCAGGAATGGCAGTTTTTGGATTACCAAAACCTAAAGCCATCTCACAATTAAATCCATTTGATTTTAATTGTTCACTGTATTTCTTAAGGAACTGATAATCTTGTTCGCGTTCCATATCAAAAGCTTCTTCGCCATAAACTACAGCGTTTGTACTTTCTAAAACATGTACCAATAGATAATTCGCATTTGGTCCGCCAAGCGCTAAAGCTTTATTAATGGCTTTATTGTCACTTCCGCTAAAATCAACCGTAATTGCAATTTGCTTGTAATTTACAGATTGATCTAGTGTTAACTCAGTTAAATTGCCGTGAAAGTCGTTTTGTTTGTTGTGATGGTGTTTTGCAAAGAATGGCACCACAGTAATATAAAGTAACATCACAAAACAAAACACACAAAGCGGTACAATGGTAAAACTAATGATGATGGCATTTTCAGATTCATTGATCCAATCAGCAATAAAGCCGTAAACTAATTTGATGTTCAATCCTATGATCACAAGCGCCGAAACCCATGAAGCGATTCGTTGCCAGGTTGGAATAACAAACTCAGCCATTTTCTTTTTATCACTTACAAAATGTATGAGCGGAATAACGGCAAAACCTAATTGTAAACTTAAAATAACCTGACTTAATATTAATAATTTTCCGGTACTGTCTTCTCCTAAAAAGTATATAACAAGAAATGCAGGAACAATGGCGATCAAACGAGTGATCAAACGGCGGATCCACGGTTGCAAACGCAAATTCAAATAACCTTCCATTACTACTTGCCCGGCTAATGTTCCGGTAATAGTAGAACTTTGTCCGGCTGCTATCAATGAAATAGCAAATAAAATAGGGGCAAGTGCGCTTCCTAACATGGGTTCCAATAAACGGTGCGCATCTTGTATTTCGGTTACATTATTAATGCCATTTGTAAAGAAGGAGGATGCTGCTAAAATTAAAATGGCTGCGTTAACGAATAATGCTAAATTCAAGGCCACAGCGCTATCTATTAAATTAAACCGCAATGCTTTTTTAATACCATCCTCATTCCGTCTGAAACTTCGCGTTTGCACCAATGAACTATGTAAATACAAATTATGCGGCATCACTGTTGCACCAATAATACCAATAGCAATGTATAAAGCATCTTCGTTAGCAATTCCCGGAATAATGCCTTTTGCAATTTCTGTAACATCAGGCTTTGCAATAAATAGTTGAATTAGAAATGAAACACCAATTAATGCTACTAATGAAATAATAAAGGCTTCTAATTTGCGGATACCTTTATTTAATAGAAATAATAAAACAAAACTATCCAATACGGTGATGCATACGCCTGCTAAAATAGAAACATTAGGAAATAGCAAATGAATACCAATAGCCATACCAATTACTTCTGCCAGATCACAAGCTGCAATGGCAATTTCAGCCAGCACGTATAAAAATAAATTCACAAAGGGCGGAAAGCTCTCCCGGCTCGCCTGTGCCAGATCTTTACCGGATACAATTCCTAAACGGGTACAATGACTTTGTAATAATAAAGCGATCAGGTTACTCATGATCAAAACCCAAATTAAACTGTAACCAAACTGACTGCCACCTGCAATATCTGTGGCCCAGTTCCCCGGATCCATATAACCAACGCTTATCATATATGCCGGACCAATAAAGGCTAAAAAGCCTCGCCACTTGCTTTTTCCGGATGTGCTTACACTTGAGTGTACTTCTTCTAACGACTTGCTCATAATACCTCCACTAAAATGTTTTCGGCTGTTTTATGGCCAATATGAATTGTTTTTTTGCTTGACCCAATTTTAATTTCCAATAGGTCGTCAAACTCAGATCGGTTTATCAATTCAATTTTATAGCCTAAACTTAAACCTAACTTTGAAATATGTTGAAGGAACTCTTTTGTATGTGATTTAACGCCAGAAAAAATAACCTTGTTTTTTATTTTGCATTTATCCAACTCAATTTGTTTGATCTCATGCACAATACCTTTCATGTCCGGAATAGGATCACCATGCGGGTCATACTTTGGGTAATTGAGAAATTTATCTAATCGCTTAACCAATTCTTCACTATGAACATGTTCTAACTGCTCCGCTATCTCATGTACCTCATCCCATTTAAAATTTAATTTCTCTACCAAAAAAACTTCCCACAAACGGTGTTTACGCACAATTTGTATAGCAGTGCTTAAGCCTTTTTTGGTAAGCTTAACACCATGGTATTTCTTATAATCAATTAGTTTTTTCTCAAAAAGCCGTTGTAGCATATCACTCACACTGGCTGCTTTATTATTTAAACGCAATGATAATTGATTGGTGTTGGCATGTTCAACACCGGCCGAATGGGTTAAAGCATAAATAGCCTTAATGTAATTTTCTTCTGTTACAGAAATTAGCATGTGCAAAAATACAAATATTTATGATCCTAAACAAATTTTTAGGCTAGCCTAAATTATAAAAATCTTGTTAAACAGTAGAAATGATTAACTTTAAAGTTCAGTTTTAGGATGAGAAAACACCGTTTTATTATTGTCTTTATTCTTTTTTCGATCTTTAGCAAAGCGCAGTTAGAGGATATACGAATTCTTTTGCCAAAGGAAATTGGTTTCACTTATTACGATTTTGCCCAATTTTTTCCTGATGAAAAGTACTTTGTAACTTGCGGTAATTCGCTTTCAGTTTTTAATACCGAAACATCGGAGATCATTGATGAAGTGGAATTAACCTCCGGTGCTAAAAATCAGTCGATCAGTAATGATGGCAGGTATGTGAGTGTTTGTTTAAACAATGAATTACTCATTTATACATTTGATCAAAAGCGCTTAAGTTTGTTTCAAAAGTTACGATCGGAAGAACTGCTCAAGAATATTCCAAACGCCCAGTATTACACCGCGGTTCCTATCTCCATTAGTTTCTTTACTGAAAAGCCAAATGAATTGTATGTTTGCGTTGGCTCGTTCACGCTGCTTTATGATTTTATTGAAAAGAAGGTTATCACAAACCATTCTTTTAAATTAGGTGATTATGTAGTGCATGGCGCTAATTTAAAAGGTAAAAATAGTGTGATATTAGCCATGTCATCCGGCACTGCCACTTCTATTCTTAAACAATCATTACAAGATCTTTCGCAAACAAGTGAGATATTAAAGAACATGGGAACACCATCTAAAATAAGGGTGTGTGATTCTCTTTTGTTTTGTTTTGCAGCCGATAAATATTTCATCATGGATATTGAACATGGCAACATTGTACATGAAGTGCGTGTACCCAAGGTAAAGTATGAACCCGGTTATAATTACGATAAAAAGTATTTGGATCAAATGAATAAACGCCCTGCTTTAACAGTGGCCGATACCGTTAATTTTAAGTCAGACGAATACGTTTATGATATCGATTATCTTTCCAAAAAAGGAATTGCCGTTTATGCTACGTCGCGTGAATTAAAATTCATTGATCTCAAAACAAAAAAAGTAACGCGATCAAATGCCGGTTTTGTTTTTAATATCAAATTATCAAAGGCAGGAAACCGAATGATCGCAAATGGTTATTCACAGGGTCGTTCGTTACGTGTATTCGATCCAACTAACATGAAGTTGATCTCGGAGCGTCAGGCTTTAACTACTTCTATTTATCAAGCTAAGATCAGTCCGAATAACCGCTGGTTGATCACCAATGGAAGTAATTCATCTCTCATTTGGGATCTTCATAATTTCACCAAGTATTCCGAAATAAAAGACATCTCTAAAAAAGATAGTTCTTACGTATATGCGGTTTATTTTTTAAATGATTCTGAGGTAGTGGTTAATTCGGGAACAAATTTCCGTTCGTTGAATTTATGGATCTACAACATCTACAGTAAAAAATACATTAAAACAATTAAAAAAAATGCCTTTTCATATGCATCCGGGTTTTTAAACAATGAGTTTTATTACTGCGACCAAATGAGTTTACACATCATAAACTTAACAACCTTAAAAGAAGAGATCTTTCAAGGTATGTTCTCATTGGCCGCTGCTCCGCAATATCAGATCATTAATTATACCGATAAATTAGTTTTTATACCAGATGTGGGAAAATTTAAAATTGTTGATCGAAAAACAAAAGCAGTTTTATATGAAAGCACCTCATGGACTCCCAATGTGAGAGTGATCATTAGTCCGGATAACAAATTTGTTTTTACAACCAGTCAGATCAATACCAAAAAAACCATCAATGGCACAGAGGTTGAAATGCCAACCAATGCGATCGTTAAAATAGATATGGAGAAAAAGGCAATTGTAAAAGATTATGCTCAAACTTATTTTCCGTACGATTTTAAGATCAGAGATAACGGGAAAAATATAGCCATTTGGTATATAAAATACGACATAGCCCATTATAACGATTCGGTTAAAGAGGTACTTTATACGGTTTATGATATTGAAACCGCAAAGGAGATCTCAACCAAAACACTCTCTGCCACTAAGGAGATAATAAATAGCCACACAACAAGTGATAACGGTAAATATTTTGCTTTGGATAATTACTTGGGTAGTTTGCTGAAGATCTATAATGAGAGTGGTGACATGATCATGGATCTATCTGACCTAAGTATTGTTATGCCAAAATTGTTTTTTGATGAACGAACAGATCGATTGATCATTACAAGTGCATTTAATGCAATGGCTACGTTTGTTGATTTGAAACAGAGAAAGCTAATAGGGCAGTTGGCTAATGCCAATAGCGACCAGTATTTTATGGTAACATCTGACCTGCATTACATGGGATCAAAGGAATTTATTAAGAATATCCGTTTTAAATATCAATCGGAAATATTCAGTTTTGAGCAATTTGATGCATTTTTAAATCAACCGCATCGCGTATTGCGGGCTTTTGGTTGTAAAGATAGTGTGATGATCAGATCATACGAAACCGCATATAAAAAGCGTATGCGTTTATTGGGTTATAAGGCAGATGCGAATTTGAATTTTTCTAATTTACCAAGCTTTCAAAATGTTGTAATGAAAGAGGATAAGAATAATGTAGTAGCCTTTAATGTAACTGCCAATAAAGGAAAAAATAAATTGGCAAAACTGGAAGTATACAATAATGCAACACTTGTTCATTCTGAAAATATAAGTGATGATCAAAAAGGTAAATTAGATAAACAACTTTCATTTGAAACAACTTCCGGCATCAATCGTTTTGAGTTTATCTTAACAGATGAATTTGGTTTTGAGAGTCCCCGCATCACCCGCTTTTATAATAATACCAGCAATGTAAAGCCTAATTTGTATTTAGTGGTTATTGCCAGTGAAAAATTTCAGAACAATAAGTATGATCTTTCTTATGCTGTAAAAGACGCGAGTGATATGGCTAATATGATGGTGAATTCAAAAACCTTTAATAAAATTGAAGTGAAAAAAATGTTCAATCAATCGTTTACTGTTGATTCACTTAAAAATTTAAAAACATTTTTTTCGAAAGCAGGCATAAATGATGTGGTAATGATATTTTTTGCGGGTCATGGTTATTTAGATGATGACTTGAGTTATTATTTCCCTACCTATTACACCGATTTTTCTGATCCTAAAATTAACTCTGTTGCCTATAAATCATTTGAAACAATATTTCAGGATATGAAGCCAATTCGCAAGCTTATGTTCATAGATGCCTGTTTTAGTGGTGAAGTGGATGCAGAAGATATTTATGAAGGGGAAGATAAAAAGGGAACGGATACGACACGTGCTGTATTATATTCAGGTTCAACATTTGCGCAATCAACCGCACTTGAAATGTCAAAAGCCATCTTTTCTGATATCCGTCAAAGTTCCGGTGCAACTGTTATTTCATCAGCAGGCGGCACAGAGGCGGCTTTTGAAGGTGAGAAGTGGAATAATGGATTATTTACTCATTGTGTGTTAGAAGGATTATCAAATTTTAAGGCTGACAAAAATTTAGATAAAAAAGTAACATTAAGTGAGTTGCAAAAATTTGTTTCCGAAGAAGTATATAAGCTTTCAGATGGAAAGCAATCTCCCACCTATCGAATGGAAAACACGGTATTGGATTACGAACTTTGGTAATACCAGCGGTAAATATGTTGTTTTAAGCGGTTTTGTTTGCTAGGCATTTAAGTTTAAATTTGTTATTCAAATTTTTGAATAATGAAAAAGAACAACCTTTGTTACGCTTTGATCTTTGGTGCTGCATTAAGTGCATTTGCACAAAAGAAAACGGAAGAAAAAAAACCTGCTCCTGAAAAAAAGCCAATTGAAAATGAATCAACTTACTCTGTATTAAAATGGAGAGGTATTGGTCCGGCTGTAACATCTGGTCGTATCATTGATATTAAAGTTCATCCTAACAACCCAAGTATTTGGTATATAGCGTCAGCAGCGGGTGGTGTTTTTAAAAGTACCAATGCCGGTACAACCTTTGATCCCATTTTTGATAATGCGAGCGCCTATTCAATTGGTTGTTTAACGATCGATAAAAATAATCCGAATATAATTTGGGTAGGAAGTGGTGAAAATAACAATCAACGCAGTGTAAGCTATGGCGATGGAATTTACAAGAGTGAAGATGGTGGAAAGTCTTTTAAAAATGTTGGTTTGGCAAAGTCCGAGCACATTGGCATGATCGCCATTGATCCAACAAATTCAGATGTGGTGTATGTTGCGGCTTATGGTCCGCTTTGGAGCGCTGGAGGAGATCGCGGAATTTATAAAACTACAGATGGTGGTAAAACATGGAAGAATATTTTTTCGGTAAGTGAAAATACAGGCTTCAATGAAATTCATATTGATCCTAAACACCCGAATGTATTATATGCTACAGCGCATCAACGTCGCAGACATGAGTGGACCTACATTAGCGGTGGACCCGAAAGTGCTATTTACAAAAGTACTGATGCAGGTGCAACATGGAACAAATTAACGAGTGGTTTGCCTGCAACCGATATGGGCCGTATTTCACTAGCAATCCCTGAAAAGAACACAGATTTTATTTATGCGATCATTGAGGCAACTGAAGGAAAAGGTTTATACAAAAGTGAAGACAGAGGTGCCAGCTGGAGCAAACAATCTGATTGGGCTACAGCAGGAAATTATTATCAGGAGATCATGGCCGATCCTCAAGATGAAAATAAGATCTATTCAATGGATACTTATGCAATGGTATCTACAAATGGAGGAAAAAGTTTTAGTCCGCTTGGAGAAAAAAGCAAACACGTAGATAATCATGCGATTTATGTTTTCCCGAATGATACCAAGCACATGCTTATTGGTTGTGATGGTGGATTATATGAAACATTTGATGGAGCAAAAACATGGAACTACAAAGCAAATTTAGCGATCACTCAATTTTACAGAGTATGCGTAGATAACAGTAAGCCATTTTATTATGTGTATGGAGGAACTCAGGATAATAACACATTAGGAGGACCTGCGCGCACCATAAGTGCAAGTGGAATAACAAATGCCGATTGGTTTGTAACTGTTGGTGGTGATGGCTTTCAAAGTCGAGTAGACCCTGTTGATCCTAACATCGTATACAGCGAATGGCAATATGGTGGTTTGATACGTTTTGACAGAAAAACAGGTGAGCAGGTTTCAATTAAACCAATGGAAAAGCATGGTGAGCCTGCATACCGTTGGAATTGGGATTCACCGATATTGATTAGTAATCACGATCACAAACGAATTTATTTTGCAGCTAATAAAGTATTTAAGAGTAATGATAGAGGTGATTCATGGAAAGTGATCAGTCCTGATCTTTCAAGAGGCATTGATAGAAATAAATTGTCTGTAATGGGTAAAGTGTGGAGTATAGATGCAGTTGCTAAAAATCAATCTACATCTATTTTCGGAAATATTACGTCGTTGTGTGAATCACCCAAAAATGAAAATTTAATTTATGCCGGTACAGATGATGGTTTAATTCAGGTAACGGAGAATGGCGGCACTACCTGGACAAAAATAGATAAGTTTGCAGGCGTGCCTGAAGTAAAGCAAAATAATATTACTGTTGGAACCTTGGTTCAATACATCACCGCATCACAACATAATGAAAATGTGGTTTACGCAGCATTCAACAATTTACGCCAGGGTGATTTTAAACCGTATTTATTCAAGAGTACCGATAAAGGAAAAACATGGACGAGCATTGCATCAAACTTACCTGAAAAGGGATCTGTGTATTGCATCACCGAAGATCATAAAAATCCTGAATTATTATTTTGTGGAACAGAGTTTGGTTTTTATTTTACATTGAACGGTGGAAAGAACTGGATCAAATTGAACAACGGCATGCCCGCATCTATTTCGGTGAGAGATATTGCCATTCAAAAAGAAGCGAATGATCTGGTGATCGCCACCTTTGGTAGAGGTTTTTATGTAATTGATAATTATGCTTTATTGCAGAATATCAAAGAAGAGGATCTGAAAAAGAATACCATGTTCCCAATTGCAGATGCTTTGGTATTTATCGAGTGTCAGCCTTACGGTCATAAAGGCAAATCATTCCAGGGCGAATCGTTTTATACTGCCAAAAATCCACCTGTAGGCGCAACGTTTAATTTTAATTTGGTTGATGAGTTCAAATCGTTAAAGGATAAACGTAAAGAAGCAGAAAAAGAAAAAATAAAGAACAATCAGCCGGTTTATTATCCAAGTGCGGATAGCATTCGTTTGGAAGATACTGAAGAAACACCTTTGGCATTTTTAGTTATTACTGATGAGCAAAATAACGAGATCAGAAAAATTAAGATCAATTTAGCAAAAGGCATGCAACAAGCATTTTGGGATGGCAGATATGAATTAACTTCTCCGGTGAACTTTAACACACCTGATCTAGAAAACCCATATTATGAAGCCGAAAAAGGTGCAGCTGCTGTTCCGGGTAAATATTATGCGCAATTGATCAAGTCATCAAAAGACAAGACGGAAAATTTAACCGAGAAAGTTGCCTTTAATTTAAAAACATTAAATGCCTCATCGTTACCGATTAAGGATCTAACTAAACAAAACGCGTTGAATAAAGACATTGCTGAATTCAGAAGAATAGTGTTAGGTTCAAGCGATTATTTAAATCATTTAAAGAACCGAATGAAGTATTTGAAAGCAGGCGTGAATCAAACGAATTCAAATGGCTTGGCCTTATTAAAAGATATTTCTTCATTTGATAAACAAGTTCAGGAGTTGGAAATTAAACTGAACGGTGATGGCAGTTTAGCGAAACATGAATTTGAAACAGCACCCGGTTTTGTTGGTGATATGGAAAACATGATCTATTACACGTGGGCACAAAGCTATGGTAGTACAGGTGATCTGGAAGAAAAATTCAACGAGTTGAAAGGAAAATTTACACCGTATTATAATAAAATAAAGGACTTAAAAACATTAACAGAGCAGATAGAAGCAAAGGCAGAAAGTTTAAAGATGCCTGCAACATATGGCCGATTACCTGATTGGAAGTAAGGGCTTATTGATATGTTAAATTGCATAGTTATATAGTTTTGTTTTAAAACTAACTTTTTTTATTACAAACTTCATTTATTTCTTACACAGGTTATTAATCGTAATTCTTGTGTTAAATTATATTTTTAGTTGATAGTAATTTTACTTTCAAATTACACGTCATGAAAAATGTAAATTTAATTATTGGGTTATTTATCACTGTGAATGTTTTTTCACAAGAAATAGTAAGCACAGAAGTAACATCTACAAAAGATGTATTTGATTTTGAATTAACTGAAAGAGAATCAAATTATTTTATAAAGTCGAATGCAAAGGTTAGTAAAATGGGTATTCAAATAAACACGCCATTTCATGAAATGGGCCCAATTCTTTCACCCGATGGAAAAACCTTATACTTTAGTAGATATAATCACACAACAAAAGACGGCTATTCTGAAGATGAAGAGGATATTTGGTTTTCGAAGCGGGATGAAATTAACGGAGGCTGGAGTGAGCCCAAAAAATTTAACGAACCTTTTAATAACAGTTTTCCCAATTATGTTGATGCCGTGGCATCCGATGGAAATACTTTATTGTTAGGGAATGTTTATTTGGAGGACGGTTCAATGA
The DNA here is from genome assembly GCA_046345155.1 of Sphingobacteriaceae bacterium. Taxonomy (GTDB): domain Bacteria; phylum Bacteroidota; class Bacteroidia; order B-17B0; family Aurantibacillaceae; genus Aurantibacillus. The sequence continues at coordinate 131,706 of JBKDKI010000056.1, read as the reverse complement.
GCCATGGTTTATCTGTTTCAAGAAAATTAAATAATGAATGGTCATTTCCTCAAGAGTTAAATGTAAGAGCTTTAGAGCGCTTTACGGAGTGGACAGGGTGTTTTTTGTCAAATGATGAAAAAGTTTTAGTGATGTCGTGCAGTAAAAAATCTTCATTGAGATTAAACAGCGAATTATATGTTTCCTTCAGGATAAAGGAAAATGAATACACTAAACCTGTAAATATGGGTAAGGTTATAAATTCTAAGTTTAATGAGTTATCACCATTCTTGTCAAAAGACGGAAATACCATATTTTTTTCCTCAAATAGAGAAGGAGGAAACGGAGGGTATGATATTTATTATTCGAACAGATTGGATGAAACTTATTTAAATTGGTCGCCCCTAAAAAATCTTGGTGATAAAGTAAATACATCAAATAACGAATGTTTTTTTTCGATATCAAATTTTGATAACAGTATGTTTTTTGTTTCGGAGAGCGATAATGGCGACTTGGATGTTTATACTATTGAAAGTGGATTGCCAAATGCAATAGTTGAAATAAATTCTAAAATCGAAAAAAATTTGCCAAGTGAAAAAGAATCAAGTGTAATGAATAGTAACATTTACTATTGCGTAAATGAGGATTTGGATCAAATGATGGTACCAATAGAATTTAGTTTTAATTGCAGCGCTGTGAATTCAAATTATGAGATCACAATTTTATCGATCGTATCATTAATGGAAGAATATCCAGCATCTAATGTGCTTTTAACAGGTCATTCAGATAGTATTGGAAGTGCTAGTTACAATGAAAAATTATCTATGGAAAGAGCAAGTGCTATAGAACAACATTTGATTAATTATGGAGTTGGTAAAGAGCGTATTTTTAAATTTGGGATGGGCGAACTTTATCCAAAATTTAGCAATAGTACAAGTACTGGAAGAAGTAAAAATCGGAGAGTTGAACTTACCTTTTTTAATTAACGAATAACTTACAAATCAGCTTCGTTCAATTACAACAGCGTAACCTTGTCCTACTCCTATACACATAGTGGCAACTGCATAACGCTTATTAGTTAATTGTAATTGAATAGCTGCAGAAAGTAAAATTCGAGCTCCACTCATTCCTAATGGATGACCTAAAGCAATAGCGCCACCATTTGGGTTTATGCGCTCATCATTATCTGCTAAGCCCCATGAACGGGTACAGGCTAATGCCTGAGCTGCAAAGGCTTCATTTAATTCAATAATGTCTACGTCATTAAAAGTTAATCCGGCACGCTTTAATGCTTTGTTAGCGGCTTCAACCGGGCCAATACCCATAATGCGTGGTTCAACACCAACAATTGCGCTTGATACAATGCGAGCCAATGGTTTTAAATTATTGGATTTTATGCCTTGCTCACTTGCGAATAAAAGTGCAGCAGCGCCATCATTTAATCCACTGGCGTTTCCTGCAGTAACTGTACCGTCTTTTTTGAACGAAGGTTTTAAACCTGAAAGACCTTCCAAAGTAGTTTTTGGTTTAATGAATTCATCATTCGCAAATGAAATAGGGTCGCCTTTTTTTTGTGGGATAGATAATGTGCTTATTTCTTTTGCAAATCGTCCTTCTGCTTGTGCTTTTGTTGCTTTTTGTTGGCTCCATAAAGCAAATTTATCCTGATCCTCTTTTGAAATTTTATATTTTTCAGCTACGTTCTCAGCAGTTTCACCCATGGCATCCACACCGTATTGTTCTTTCATTTTTGGATTAATAAAGCGCCATCCGAAACTACTATCATATAATTGCTGATCGCGCCCGAATGGAGTAGAAGCTTTGCTCATTACCCAGGGTCCGCGTGTCATATTTTCAACACCACCTGCTATCATTAAATTCTCATCGCCAACTTGTATAGCTCGTGCTGCGTCAATAGATGCACTTAAGCCCGAAGCGCATAAACGGTTGATCGTAACTCCCGGAACTGAAACTGGTAATCCTGCCAATAATGATGCCATACGTGCCACATTGCGGTTATCTTCACCGGCCTGATTGGCGCAGCCTAAAATAATATCTCCCACTTGTGAAAGATCAACATTTGAATTTTTGGCAGAAAGTTCTTTTAAAACAAAAGCTGCTAAATCATCTGTTCTAACTGATGATAGTATTCCTCCAAAATTACCAATGGCTGTTCTTACGCCATTAATGATATAAGCTTGTTGCATATAGGTTTGTTTTGAGAGGTAAAAGTAACCATTATTATTGTTTTTGAGTATTCGTTTTTTGGATTATATTTACTTATAGAAAATATTTTAAAATGAGAAAGCTAAGCTTAGTGTTCTACATATTGGTTTTAATTAGTGGTTTAAAGGCTCAAAACATTGCACCTTACATTAATTATCAAGGAGTGGCTCGTAATTCAGCAGGTGTTCCGTTATTAGGTAACATTGGAGTTGAAATTAATATCCATCAAGGAAATCAAAACGGGACAGTAGTTTTTACTGAACCTCATTCGGTAGCAACCAATTCGTTTGGTGTTTTTAATTTATTAATAGGAAGTCAAAATCAAACAGGATTTAATAATATTCAGTGGGGGCAGGGGCCATACTTTATAAGAGTTAGTATTGATCCGCTGGGAGGAACAGCCTATTCATCTGTTACAGTACAACCATTTGCAAGTGTACCTTATGCATTATATGCAAAGGATGCAGCAAATGTTAAAGAATATGTGGCAGGGTCAAATATTTCTATCAGTGCACCAAGTTCAGGCAATACATATACGATCAATTCTTTAGGCAGTTCTTCATCTAATGCAACGATTTCTATTAATCCGAATTCGCATCAGGTAAATTCAACCGGTAATTCTCATCAGCTAACAATAGCATCACCTTCTTTTGCAAACAATACTAATGCCGTTTCAATGGGTGGTTCTTTTCCAAATTATTCTTTGAACTATCAGTATCCAACCTTAAGTGTTACTGGAAACTCAGTTTTGTCGATAAGTCAAGGTACTTACACATCACCTGCAATTACTCTAACAAGTAACGCAAGCGGCGGGCCTTGGAGTACAACCTTAAGTAATGTTTATTTATCTACTGGTTTAAATAATGTAGGTATTGGAACAAGTACTCCTGGGGCTAAGTTGGATGTGATTTCTACCGCATCAAATGTTATTAATGCAACAACAACTGGTAATGGCAATGTTATAAACGCCCTAACTACCGGAACCGGATTAGGTGTTTATTCTTCAGCTGCAAATGGTGCGGCATTCTTAGGTGTAAATTCAAGTAATATAGGTGCTGCTGTTCAAGCAAACAATTCTGGAAGTGCAGAATCATTTTATGCCTACAAAGTAAATGCCCAAACAGGTTCTGTTGCTAAATTCGAAAATTTAAGTGCTGCTAATACAGCAACAACTGTTGTTATTGGAACGAATGCGAATAATGTTGCATTAAGTGTAAATGCAGGTGGTGCAAATGCAATTGTAGCAAATAGCAATGGAGGTACACCAAGTATTTATGCGGTTAATTCAGGAGCAGGTTCGGCAATAGAAGCACAAAACACTTCTGGTGGCGCCTCTCTTAGTGCTTATAAATCAAGTGCTAATGGGTCTGCAGCAATATTCAATAATTTATCAAATTCAAACATTTCACCAGTTGTAAATGTAAACAATTCAAATTCTACAGGTGGAACAGCCATTAATGTAACACATACAGCGGGAGTGGGAGTTAACGTTGTAACTAATGGTTCAGGAAATGTTATTAATGCTTCAACTTCAGGTGGAGGTATAGCATTGAATGTAACTGCTGCAGGAAATAGTGCAATTGTTTCAAATAATAATAGTAATACTAATCCTTCAATTTTTGGAAATAACTCAGGACAGGGCAATGGTATTCAAGGTGTTACTTCCTCAAGCTTAGCATCAGTTAATGGTGTACAGGGTACAAATAATGGCGGGGGTTCGGGTGTTTATGGTCAAACGTCGGGTGTTAGCGGATTCGCTGCTGGTGTTTATGGTTTAAGTAATGGTGATCTACCGGCAATGTTGGCAAGAAATGTTTGGGGTAGCACTGCAGTAACTGCATCAGGGATTAGAGCTATTACAAATTCTTCAAGTACCGGGGCCGCAGGTCTGCATGGGGAAAATCTCGGAACAGGTCCTGCTGTGAAAGCTAGTCTTACAACATTTACTGTAGCTGGTGGTTTAAACGCTGCTCTATTGCTTGAGAATGGACACATTAAAGCTATGGGAGCTGCACCTACATTAACTACATATACTTTTAACGGATTCACCGGTGGTGTTATTGGTTTTGGAGGTTCTCTGATATCTGCAAATGATGTTAAAGGAACTGTTACATTTTATACACCAAACTCATTTACAGGTGTAATAGCTAATGCCTTCATTGAACAAACAATTGCATTTGCAAAACCATATAGTATTATACCAACTGTTGTTGTAACTCCTCAGGTTGATCTATTGAATTTCGAATATTTGGTTAAAAATATTTCTCAAACTGGATTTACTATTAGAATTTATAGGAGTTCTAACAGTTTACTTCCAACTACAGCAATTCAAAATTATGAGTTTAAATTCAATTACATTGTAATTGAATAAGTTATTCCGGTTTTATTTCTTCTTTGTGTTGATTGTTATCTTTATAGATATCATCCGTATCATCATCAGCTTCTTTTAATTCCTGATGTTTTTCGTTTTCTAAATTAACGTTCACTACAACCGGTGGAGCACTGGCTTGCGAAACCCAAATCACACCATTCCAAAACACATAATGGTTCCTCCAATTATCCCAATAAAATTATACTTCGGAAAAAATATCCATCTTCTGCTATAGGCGTATTTTGGTCGCCAAATAGGATGGTAAACCACAACTTTTTTAGGGCGATACGGGCTTCTTTTAACCACCACCACCTTATTAGGATGGTGATGACGGTGTGGGTGATGACCTTTTCCTCTTTGAGCAAATGAATTTATACTTAATAAAAGAGATGATACAACGATCACCATTTTTAGAAACAGCTTGTTTTTCATAGTAGTACTATTTTAAAAGTTAGATTGTAAAACAGAATGAAGGTTTAATTACATCCATTTTTTTTCAGTATTGAAAACAGTACCTTTAAATAGGCCCACGTTTTTTTCATCTTGATTTAAGATATTCACTTCATAAATGGCAATTTTGTGACCGCGATTTAATTCCTTTGCTTCTGCGGTTAAAACATCACCTTCTTTCACTTTAGCTGTGTGCGAAATAGAAGTTTCAATTGACACGCATTGGTTACCATAGCTGTTGCTGGCAAAGGCTAAAGCACTATCGGCCATACAGTATGTAATTCCACCATGGGCAATTCCGAAACCATTAAGCATATCTTTTCTAACGGTAAGTTTTAATTTGCAATGCCCTTCGTTGATCTCCAATACTTCAATTCCTAACCACTGACTAAAAAAATCTTTGGCCATCATGGTGTCAACTATTTTTTTTGGTGTAAGCATATTAATGGCGAGGTATCCAAGGAATTTCTGACGCCTTATAATCAACAGCTAATTGGCGTGATAATGTGAAAAGATAATCCGATAAACGATTCAGATATTTAAAGGTTAATTCGTTTACCGGCGCATTTTCATTTAAATGGATCACATTTCTTTCGGCGCGTCTGCAAACACATCTTGCAACATGAAGGTGTGAGATGGTTGGATGTCCGCCGGGTAAAACAAAGTGTTTCATTTCAGGCAAGTGTTTATCCATTTCATCAATTGCATTTTCGAGCAGCTGAATATCCTTTTCAGAAAGTTCAGGAAGTTTCATTTTGCTTTTTTCGGGATCGGCAGCTAAGATAGAACCGATGGTGAACAAACGGTCTTGAATTTCAATCAGTAAATTAAATTGTTTGTGTTCCTCTTTGATCAGATCTCTAATTAATCCAATGTAAGAATTTAATTCATCAACAGTGCCATATGCTTCAATTCTAATGTGGTGTTTAGGAACACGTGTTCCACCAATCAATGAAGTTTCACCTTTATCTCCTGTTTTGGTATAGATCTTAAAAGCCATAATGATGTTTACTACTAAGTTAAATAAAAAAAACGTTTAATGATCAATCAGAAATCTGAATCAATTAAAACGATAAGCTAACATTAATGCTTGGCATTATTGGTAATTGATCGATGCGGTTAAACGTAAAACGATCAACATAAAAAATATTATCACGGTTCAATACATTTGTAGCGCCACCATTAATTTCAAGCGTTGATCGTTCAGATAAAGCGTATTTATATTTAACGCCAATATCAAAACGTGCAAAATCAGGTAATCGCGCGCTATTGAGTGTGCCGGGAATATAATTCAACAATCCGTTTGCCGTATTGAAATTGTAGTTGATATTTCCCTGTGGATTGAATTGATTGATGAATCCTTGAGTTGGAGTAAACGGAAATCCGGAGCCATAATTGAATCGTGCGTTCACTTCCCAGTTTTTAGTTTTTCCAAACGAATACGAAGTAACAATATTCACATTGTGTCTTCTGTCGAAATTCGGTGCGTATTCAGTGATCTCTTTTGTGGCATTATTACCAAACCATCTTTTGTTATATGATAACGAATAAACGGCCCAAACATAAAAACGTTTTTTCTCAAACTTTAAAGCCACGTCCAAACCTTGAGCCCTGCCTTGTTCAATAATGAATTCTTTCTTTTGAACATCAGGTTTAGCTGCGTTAACAGCATTATCATCATATACTTTTTCACGATTAACGTTAACTACTTCATTAAAGAACTTTTGGTAAACCTCAATATTGAATTCGAAATATTTTAAAATATCAAATTCAAAACCGCCAACCATATGGTTAGCACGTTGCACCGAATTATTCACATCTTGTTCCTTACCATCCTTATCTAAATATTTATTTGACATGGCATTCAAATCAGGACCATTTATAAAGCCATAGAATAAATTCACAACATCTCTATCACTGTTTGCGCTGAATAATGATTGGCTGTATAAGCCCGCCGCTCCTTTAAAGCGGATCTTAGGAGTGAAGTTTACTTTTATTGACGCACGAGGTTCAGGAGATATGTAATTTAATGTAGCGTAATATTGTAAACGGAAACTAGGTTCAAGTACAATTCGTTTTTTAGTATCAATTATTTTAAGCTTTGCATAACTACCAATATCGGTTGTTGAGCGCGACATTGAAATTTCCGATAAATAGAGGTTTTTAATGAAGTAACTGGTGTTTGTTATTACACCTTCAAAGCCAAAGCGTAACTCTTGTCTGCCAATGAATTTAGTGAAATTAAAACCGGTGTTCATACCGCTAACGCCACTTGATTTTGTGTCGCTTTCAATATTCGGGTTCTTAAAATTGATCTTGTAATTCGAATAAGCGAAAACGCCTTCAATTAGTAAACTTGATGATTCGGGTACTAAAACAAAATTAGAGCCGGCGCCGAAGTTATTCCAGCCAAATTCGGCCACGTTGGTATAAACTACCTTATCGTTAAAATTAAATCCAAATACACTGAACTTACTGCCATTAGCCGAATTTACTGAGAATTTACTGTAAAGATCGGTATAATAAAACGGTAACTCACCTTTATCATTGGCATATGAATACAGGAGTTTAGATGATTGCGGTAAATAGGAATGTTTAGCAGAAAGCAGGTAAGAAGCACTTAAACCTTTTTCTTCATCTAATTTCTTCAAAGGACCTTCCAGGGTTAATTTGGCACCAAATGTAGAGAGAGAAACTTTGCCCGAATGACGTTTTTTATTTCCATCCTTTGTTGTGATATCCATGATAGAGGAAGTTCGTCCGCCGTACTCAGCACCAAATCCTGCAGAATAAACATCTGCATTTTTCATGATCTCGTTATCAAATACAGAAAAAAGACCAATAGAGTGGAAAGGATTATAAACGATCAAACCATCTAATAGAACTTTGTTTTGCACCGGCAAACCACCTCTGATGTATAATTGACCGCCTTGATCACCTGTGAAAACAACACCCGGTATAACCTGCAGGTATTGGGCAATATCAGGTTCACCCACGCTCGGTAGTTTATTGATAATGATAGGATCTATTTTTTGAACACCAACATTGGTTTGTTCAACTTTTTCGGCAGCAGTGGTAGTTACTTCAACTTCCGACAGTTTGATACCGCCTTTTGTGGCGTAATATTTTTTAGTGATCACATCACCGGCTTTAATGGTAAGGTTTTCACGAATCGTATCAAACTCAAAATTAATGATCAATAGGGTGTAATTGCCAGGTGGAATACGGTTGATGTTGAAAAATCCGTTGATATCAGTGTTAGCGCCAATGGTAGTGCCTTTAAAATATACATTGGTAAAAGGAACAGCCTCGCCGTTTGATTTGTCGTAAACAAAACCTTTAACCGAACCAGTGTTTTGACCCCATGCAAAAGTAAATGTTAGTATAAGTAGAAGGAATAGGTAACGCATAATTTTAGAAAAGGGTAAATTTAGTAAATAAAACATTTAAATGAATTAATCCAAAAAATAAATGAAGTTAGCATAGATTTGACTTGTTAAACATATTTGAAACTAAACTTACATTTAGGTATATAAGATTTGGAAAGGATAAGATTTTTATCTATATTTACTACAATTAATCATTGTATTATGAGAAAATTTTTATTTTTAACAGTTGTGGTTTCATGTTTACTTTCGGTAACTGAAATAAGTTCACAAACGCATTACTATTTGAGAAGCAATTTGACTGCACCAACAAGTTTAGCTGCCTGGACGCAAGACCCAACAGGAGCAACAGCAGTAAATACACCAACAACTTTTGGAGGCTTGAATGTTATTTGGCATTTTAGAAACAGAACAACTGCCACAGTTGGTACTCTTTGGAATATTAATGCCGCATCAACTGCAAGTGTTGAAAATGGGATAAATGTTACTGTTTCAGGAACAGGGCCAACAGGTGGTCAAATTAATGGATTAATTGACATTGCAGCAGGCGGAACAGTAACAGTTCAAAATAACAAGACCTATAAATGGAATTTATTAGATTTAAATTCAAGCACTGTTGTTTTTAATTTCTCAGGTGCATTTTTATTCGGTTCAGTAAATCAATTCGGAAATGTTATTATAAATCAAAATACATCTTTAAATGGAGCAACTACAGATATTTATATTAATGGCTTACTTACAATAAATGGGAGTTCTTTATTAAGTTTTAATGGTTATGGAATTTATTTGGCAGGAACTAATGGAATGATAGCGGGAACTGGCTTTTTCTCAAGTGATGCAGCTGGTTTTTTGTTATTTCTGGGAGGTAATGGAGGTAACAATGGTACCATAAATTTTGCTACATCAACAGGTACAATTGGCGGACTTTACTATTTATTCAATAGTGGTTCAGATTTCATTAGGTTAGGTTCAAATGTTGTTATAACCAATTCTGGATCATTTCAGCAAATAACGGGAAGTTGTGATCTAAATGGCAAATCGTTAACCATTGATGCTTCTGCTGATATTTCTTTACCAGCTGTGAGTGCAGATGGAGTGTTTTTTGGATCAAATACATCAGCAATAATAATTAATGGCACAATTGGTAATTTTTCTCCGAATGGGACAAGTATTTTTATGGATGCAACCAACAATACTTTAGGGGGGTTAACAATTAATGGCGGCGCAAGCCTAAATGCTGGTAATACATTAAATATTGCTGATAGCTTGACGATTTCCGGCGGTTCTACATTCAATACAAACGGCAATGTAACGTTAGTTTCTACCAATACATTAAAGGGTCGTTTAGGAAGATTTAATGGCACTATTGGAGGTAACCTCACCGTTCAAACATTTGCCAAGAGTGGCTTAACAGATTGGACTAACCTAGGCGTAAGTGGAATTTCTGGTCAAACATTCAATAATTGGTATGGCCAAATTCCTATGGCAATAGAGGGTTCTTCAACAGGAGTAACTTCTACTTCTAATACCTATTTTGAATCAGTTCAAGGTTGGAATGAGGCTGATACTTATGGTTATGACACTACAATTGTTGTAACCTCTCCAATAACTCCTGGGAAAGGTTTTTGGGTGTTTTTAGGAACCGGTTTAACTTCTACTTCTGATATGTTATGGACAGTTTCCGGAACACCAGTCACTGGTCCGCAAAACATTAATTTAACCAATTCAACCCAAGCGGGTTGGAATTTGATAGCGAATCCATTTGCTTCACCTATTAATTGGAATAGTGTTATGGCAAGTAACCCTGGTGCGCAAGTAAATGATGCTTATTATATTTACGATCCTGATCTTGGTAATTCTGTTTCATTTATAAACGGTGTTGCTAGTCCAGGGTCTTATTCAGGAATGGCAGACATCATTCCAATGGGACAAGGTTTTTATGTTGAAGCAACAGGAAATACTTCTTTAACTTTTGATGAAGTTAACAAATCCAATCAGAACACCACTTTACAACCGCTATTAAAAAACAACAATACTGTAAACACAAACAACAATATTGGAAGTGTTATTCGTTTGAATTTGAATGGAGGAGGTTGGTGTGATGATGCTGCTATTCGTTTCCATTCGAATGCAACAACATCTTTCGATAAATCATTGGATGCTAGAAAATTATATAATTCTCCTGGTTATGCTGGATATCCCGGAGAATGGACTAAACGTACAGTAATTGCTACTCAATCTAACAATGAGGATTATTCGATCAATAGCTTACCTTATGCGCAAACACAAAGTGCTGTTATACCAGTTATTGTGCGTGTATACTCAACTGGACAGTATACAATTAGTGGATCAGGTCTAAATAATTTACCTCCTAATGCATGTGTTGTTTTAAAAGATAAGCTATTGAATACAACTCAAGATCTTCGTTTAGGGAACTATGTTTGTAATATTAATGACACAACTTATGCGGCACGTTTTGAATTAACTATTTGTGCTGATGTCACTGCTGATGTAAAATCGTTAGATCCTGTAAAAGCAGAAAACGCTATCAACATCAATAAAGATGCAAAAGGTGTATTTGTTAATTTTGATTTTGAAAAAGCAACCAATGCAAACATTATTGTAACTAACGTATTAGGTCAAAAGATAATGGATACGAAGAAGGTTAAAACTTCAAAGGATAAGATCTATTTGGATCTGAATACTTCAGAGCAATTGATATTTGTTACAGTTGAAACTGAGAATGAAAAAGTAACTAAGAAGTTCTTGAACTTCAACTAATATTTAAATTCATAAAATTAAGACCCGGATATATTTCCGGGTTTTTTTATTTTGCAAGAGCAGGCATTAACTGATTAAAACACTTTTCAATTTATTAAAGCGTGGAATTAATTTTATAAGTGATTGTAAAATACACCTTCAAAGAAACTGGTCTTCCAATGGAAAATATCGAAATAATTAAAGCTACTTTTTTAGATATTTCCCTATTGAGAGAAATTAGTATACAAACCTTCACCGAAACATTTGAAAAGGATAATACTTCGGAAAATCTTCAGAAGTATCTTAATGATAGCTTTGGTGTAGATAATTTATATAAAGAATTGATTAATCCCGATTCTGCCTTTTATTTTGCAAAAGTGAATGATCAAGTGATCGGCTATTTGAAAATAAATTTCAATAAGGCTCAAACGGAAATTAAAGACAAAAACGCACTTGAAGTGGAGCGTATTTATGTTCTTGAAAAATATCAAGGAATTAAAGTTGGCCAATTTTTATTTGATAAAGCCCAAAGTATTGCCAAACAAACTAGAGTTAATTTTATATGGCTTGGCGTTTGGGAACACAATCATAAGGCAATTAATTTTTACAAAAAGAATGGTTTTGTTGAATTTGATAAACACATTTTTAAATTTGGAAACGACCTCCAGACAGATATAATGATGCGCTTGGATCTTTAGTTATTTTTGCAAATATCAAGCGAATTATCTATTAAAGCTTTTATAATAACCTAAATAAAATGACAATTTAAAAGCTTTCTGATAATTGGAGTGCTGAATTACTTAATAGTACTGTAATAAAGATTGAATTGGAATACAAATAAAAAAGGCCGGTAATTCAATACCAGCCTTTAAATAGAAGTTAATTACTTTTTATTCCTTCACCACTTTAATTGTTTTTTCAGTTCCGGTGGTGCTAATTAATTTGATCATATAAACTCCGTTTGATTCATTGCTAAGATTTAATTCTAACTGATCTTTATTCTCTACCGATCGCTTCATGATCAATTGACCAATTGCATTGTAAACTTCTAATTTACCATCGTAATTGCTTGTAAATTTCAAGTTCACAATTCCTTCTGTGGGATTCGGATAAACACTAGCAATGATATTAGTTCCCATTTCATTTATCCCCGCACAGGTACTTACATTTACAACTGCAGTGGCTGTACCAGAGCAATTGCCCGTTTTGCCGGTTACAGAATAGGTTTGTGTTGTTGCATTACTAGCTAATAACGTTGTTGTGGTTGCACTTGTGTTCCATGTATAAGAACTCGCGCCATTTGCCGTTAAAACCGTTGTTTGTCCAACACAGATAGTTGAAGTTGCAGGCGAAATACTTACCGCTAATGTTGAAGAAACGGTAATTGTGAACGTTTTTACATTTGTACATGTTCCTACCGAACCGGTTACTGTATACACTGTAGTTGAGCTAGGACTAAAGGTTTGAGATGAACCGGTTAAATTACCCGGATTCCAGGTATAAGTTGTTGCGCCGGTTGCTGTCATTACAGTAGGGGTACCTGTACAAATTTGAGCATTTGGCACATTTACATTTGCACCGGGTAATATGGTTACGGTACCTGTTCCATTCGCAGTGCATGTTCCATTACTTCCGGTAACCGTGTATACAGTTGTGCCGGTTGGACTAAGCGCTTGCGTTCCGCCGGTTAAATTACCCGGAACCCACGTGTATGTTGTTGCACCTGTTGCAACCAAGGTAGCTGTTTTACCCGGACAAATACTTGCTGAGGTTACAGCAACTGTTGGTGCAGCAACAACGGTTAATGTTTTTGAGAATGGTGAAGATGTTCCATTACTGTTTGAACAGATCAAAGTAATGGTTTTAGTCCCTGGAGTTGCATAAGAAACTGTTGGGTTAGATGCATTGGATGAAGCAGGTGTTCCGCCGGTCATGGTCCAAGTATATCCGGTTGGGCCATTTAACGATTGATCGGTTAAAGTAATTACAGCACCAACACAAACAGGTGAATTAACAGCAAACGAAGCAGTTGGTGCAACAGTTGAGCATGATGCAGGGTTTAAAGCGGTCATAGCACCTAAACTACATACACCCCCAGAAAGATTTCTAGTCATTACAGCATTACCTCCGGTTATATCATCAACATTTAAAACTCGTTTATTTTGTGCATTTGCAATTGAATAATGCATCACGTCTATTGTATTGATTACGTGAGCCAGTTGATGACCATGACCTAATTCATGCACGGCTACCGATTCAAAATCATATTGCGATCCGGTTGCGTTTGCAGGTCCAAATTGCCAATTAGTGGCGTCATCAAAAACAATATCCAGTTCAGAAATAAACCAATTCATATTTGGATTTGAGCCACACCCACTAAAGTAACTTGTACAACGTCCTAAAACACCTACCGGTAATTCAGATCCAACATCAAAACGCACAACATTGATATTGTCTTGCGTAATGGTATTGGTTGAAACAGTGCTACCCATAACCCAATTAATGTAAGTAGTGCAGGTCCAAGTTTTTAATGCTCTTAAAAACGAAGCTTTAGCTGATGCATTGCCATCAAAGCCCGTGAACATTTGCCATGTAATTCCACCCGCAGTATTATCATTAACATGTCGGGTATTGTATACTACTGAAGTTGAAGTTACTGGAGATCCAGGGAAAATTACATTTAATTGACCGTGTGTAATATTTAAAGTTTGCGCACTTAATGAATTACTACTTGCAACTGTTACACGAACTTGGCCTGTTCCAGCCGTACCTGAGCCATTTGTGCGGGTTGGTACACGTACTTGAATTTGTGTGTTGGTCCATGATACATATTGTGAAGAATGTGGCTGAATAAATGTAGCACCCCCATCATCTGCATTTCTAAACTCTACAAAATTTGTTGCATTTGGTCCGGTTCCAAAACCACTTCCTGTGATCGTAACAATACTAAAGGTTCCGGCAGAGATCGTTGTTGGTGAAATACCTGTAATGGCTGCAGCAATTGAAGCAGGCAGGTTAAACTTATTAGCCTGTGAGCCATTAAAGTAATTTGGGAGATTAATTCCCATGATCACACCAATGGATTTATAAAGATCAGTATTAATGTCCTCATAAGTATTGAAAGGATCAGTTGCAGAATTTTCTTTTAAATTGAACTTAAAAAATCCTTGTGCATCCGCATAAACTTCGTAAGGCGTATATCCGAATTGAGAATTAACCGACTTTGGATTTAACATAAAAACACCTTCCTGTTCCGTTTCCAATTGTAAGGCCGGTTCTACTGAAATTCTTGTTTGATCAATTTCACCACCTTCAGTGATCACTTCAACAAACGATAAATTTGTTGAACCTTTTAAGATCTGTTTAACTTGAATAAGGTTAGAAGTTAAGATGTAATTATGTGCAGGGTTCCAAAACGATTTTTTGGAAACAACCGCACCTTCAATAATAAGGGCGGAATTATTAACTCTTTGTGTAAGCGTAATTGGTGATAGCATACACTGAGCAAAGGTATTGCCAATACTTAATGCAAATAGCAAAAGTAAGGTTGAGTAGATTTTCTTCATCTTTAAAAAATTTTGACTAAGCAATTTATTAAAAAGAGACCGAATACACAAGTGGTAAAATGAAGAATGTTAAATTTAACAGTTTGTATTTTATACACAGCTATTAACAATTTTGTACGTAATTGTTTGATTTGAAATTTTAATTAGCTACCTTGAGTGTTTAAAAACGTAAAAATGAAAAAATTTACTTGCCTTGCATTTGCCTTTTGGATAGGGTTTAGTTCGTTCGCACAGAATAATTTAAAATTAAATGCCTATGCTGATGAACAACTATATGGTAATGACAAGAAATTGATCTACATAAAATTCAAAGAAACACATCAGGTAAAAGAAAGTGAAGTGGCTGAATTTATCGATCTGATGATATTAAATGCCGGAAACAACAAGGTTCGATTGATCAAATCAGAACGAGATCCATTGGGCTACACACACAACCGATATGCTATTGTGAACAACGGGAACACTGAATATGCATCAAAAATGATCGTTGCACATTTAAAGGATGGCAAGCTGATCTCATTGAATGGCGATCTTGATGCGCCCAAAACAGCATCTACTCAATTTGCTATTTCTGAGTCGGCAGCTTTATCTAGTGCGCTTAAAAAAGTGAATGCAAAAAAGTACAAATGGGAAAACAAAGCAGAAGAAACACATATGCGTGTTACTTTGAATCAACCTGATTTTACGTATCTACCAAAAGCGAAAAAGGTTCTATTTGAAAAGAATGGAAAAGCAGTTTCTGCTTATATGTTCAATATTTATGCTGAGGAGCCTTTGTATCGTGCCAATGTTATTGTTGATGCCGTTAGCGGAAAAGTATTAGATGAGCAAAATTTAATTTGTACTGCCGATGTGCCTGCTTCTGCTTTAACTAAATACAGCGGCACGCAAACCCTTACTTGTGATCAGCAAACGCCTTCATTATTTCGTTTAAGAGAAGTTGCAAGAGGTTTAGGTGTTGAAACCTATAACATGAAAAACACAACAACATACAGTGCAACAGATTTTACAAATACAAGCACATCATGGACCACAACCGGTGTTGATCAGGCAGCAACTGATGCACACTGGGGCGCTGAAGTTACTTACGACTATTATATGAATATGCATAGCAGAAATAGTATTGATAATGCAGGTTATAAATTATTAAGCTATGTTCATTACAGCACAAATTACAATAATGCTTTTTGGGACGGACAACGAATGACCTATGGTGATGGTAATGGAACTACATTTACAATATTAACCGGCTTGGATGTTTGCGGACATGAAGTTACACACGGTTTAACCTCTAATTCATCACAGTTGGTTTATCAAAATGAATCTGGCGCATTAAATGAGAGTTACTCTGATATTTTTGGAACGTTGATCGAAAATTATGGCCGACCAACCAATTGGAATTGGAAAATTGGAACAGATATTACGCCAAGTGGTAATGGTATTCGTAACATGCAAAACCCAAATCAATTTAACCATCCTGATACTTACATGGGTACAAACTATTATACCGGAACAAATGATAATGGTGGTGTTCATACGAACAGTGGTGTGAGTAATTTTTGGTTCTATCTTTTATCAACGGGCGGAACCGGAACAAATGATATTGCTAACACCTACACTGTTAACGGCATTGGTATGGCTAATGCAGCTAAAATTGCTTTCAGAGCTTTAACTGTTTATTATACGCCATCAACAAATTATGCGAATGCACGTTTATTATCTATTCAAGCAGCCAAGGATCTTTTTGGAAATTGCAGTAATGAAGTTATTCAAACAACAAATGCGTGGCATGCTGTTGGTGTAGGTTCGGTTTATGCGCCATCGGCTATCAATCCTAATTTTATAGCCAATAGCACCAATTATTGCACTTTACCAGCAACAATTAGTTTTAGTAATACAACTTCTAATGGTGTTTCTTACACCTGGTTTTTTGGGGATAATACAACTTCAACCGGAACCAATGTTGTTCATACCTATTCTGCAAACGGAACATACACTGTAAAATTAAAGGCAACAGGTTGTATATCTAATGTTGATAGTATTATCAAGCCTTCTTATATTGTTATTAATGCACCTGCAACACCAACTACAACTGGCGCTTCTGTTTGTCAAAGTGGCGTATTAACCTTGAATGCAACTGGTGGATCCAATTTAAAATGGTATACTTCGCCATCGTTAAGCACTTTAGTTAATACAGGTAATTCATACACAACACCTAATCTTACAAACAGTACAACATACTATGTGGTAAATACTGTGACCAACACTCCGGCCATTGGAGGTTTAACTGCAAATGTAAATGGAGGGTTTTTAACCAATGCTGCACAATATCAAATTTTTGATGTAACACAAAATGGAATTCTTGAATCAGTTGTAGTATATGCAAATTCTGCAGGTAACAGAACTTTTGAATTAAGAAATTCAGCGAACGCGGTATTAAGTTCAACTCTTGTGAATCTTTCAGTTGGTGCCAATACTGTTAATTTAAATTTTAATTTGAATACCGGTACAAATTACCGTTTGGGAGTTAACAACGCTTCTGCAACTGATATGTATCGTTCAAATACTGGCGTAGCATATCCATACTCTGTTGCAGGTTGTGTAAATATTGTAAATTCAAGTGCAGGCACTGGTTTTTATTATTGGTTTTATAGTTGGAAAGTGAGAAAGGCTGATTGTTTGAGCTCTGCAGTTGCTGTAACAGCTTCAGTAAATCCATTACCAAGCATAGCAATCTCTGTTACCAATACTGATGTTTGCAGAACAGAAGGAACGGTTGCCATAAGCGCAACACCAAACGGTGGAACATTTTCCGGACCGGGTATGAGCGGTAGTGTTTTTGATCCGTCGGTTGGAACAGGAACTTACAGCATCGTTTATAATTACACGGATGGTAACGGATGCAGTAATAGTGATAGTATAGTAATGAAAGTAAGTGAGTGCACAGGATTAACAGATCAAGCTAATTTAGTGGCATCGTTGCAGGTTTATCCAAACCCTGCGAAAGATGTGGTTGTTGTTAAAAGCGAACTAAAAAACGCGAAATTATTACTAGTTATTTCCGATGCAACTGGAAGAGTAGTCTCTACTGAAACCATTGATTCGAATGAAGAAAAAGTGAATATTTCGGGTTTTGCTAATGGCGTTTATCTTCTATCCATTAAAGAAGGAAATACGCTCTTACGAACGATCAAATTAATTAAAGAATAATAGAAGCCGGGTTTATCCCGGCTTTTTTATTTTAAAACTTGAAGCTTAAACCGTTCTTTAAAGCATAAACAAGTTCAGGAACACCGGGAGGTTGATTGGTGTCATACAATAAATTAAATCCTACCCTGTAATTCAAATGATTGTTCAATGATAGTTCAATATTTGAATCGGTAGCTATTCTGTAATTAGTGAAGTTTGAAAGTAATGGCTGATAAAAGGTTGTGCTTGTAAAATCAAACTTATTAAAATCGATATTAAAAGTTAGGTAACTGCTTGAACGATGATTGTATTGAATGATCTTTTCTCTATCCTGACTTTGAAATTCGTACATATATGCGGTGCCTAAATAAACCCTTAAATTTTTATGTTTTATGATCTTAAAGCGCGGACCGCTTCCGGCTAAATAACGTTTATCAAGCTTTAGTACTAAATTATATTGTGCCTGTATAAAATTCTCCCATGTTAATCTATTCATCATTTTGTAACTATAACGTAAATGCTGGTAGCCATTATTTACAAAATCCTGTTCTGCTGCTTTAATAAATGCAATATCGCTTATAGCTAGTAAACGGTGTTTATTGTATTGGTATTGCGCGTGCACGTTCACGCCAAAGGTCATTACTTGTTGTGTATTTTGATTGATGTTGAAATTCAGATCGCTTCTTCCAACAAACCCATTGGTGTCGTTTAAGAAACGTTTATTCTCAATGTTTATCACTTGTGAGGATAGTGATAAGGGAATAATAAAAACAAAGCAAGTAATATATTTATTTAGTAATTGAAGCATTTGTTTTAAAGAGATCTTCTTTTGATTTCGGGCGCTTGTCGTATTGCCAGTTAAAGCCTTTTAATTGCATGTCTTCTGCTTTCACTTCACTCATGGGATTAAGCACGCCTTTAGGTTTATTGATCAGTGTAGCTCGGTCTACTTCCTCATCTTTAAACCAAATATTCATGGAACTGCATATTGTTTTATTCAATCCAATGAATTTCTTTTTATCCTTAGCGTAATAGAGTATATCTATGTTTTCAGATAGAATGGCTTTTCTTATTGTATCTTTCTCAAAAAATGCATCAATGTTTTTGCACGACATCTGATTGAATTTATCGGAAGAATCAACCTGATTAATAAGGAAAGCATTGTTCTCTAAAACAAACCCTTTAATGCTTTTGTCGTTTATCTTTATTTTTATTTTCTTGCCACTGGCTTGCGATCGGTGCGACCATAGTAAAGGATTGTAAAATAATTGCATTAACGAATCCATACTGTTGTAACTTGCCGAATCACATACTGCCTGAAGATCCTTCTTGTATAAGCGAACATGATGGTATGCATTCATAAGGTTGTTGGTTGAATCAATGTCTTTATGATAAAGTGTATCGGCATAAATAAATAACGTGTCTTGTTCAACAATGCGGGCATATATGGCTTTATTCGTTACCAATGCTTCTGAATTCTTTTGTTTGAATTCGGCATAGTTACCAAACAAAATTGATTTTTGAGATGTATCGGTTAATTGAATGTTTTTGAACGCCCTGCCAACCTGATTAGCTCTGTCGTAAAACAAACTATCTCCTTTTAATTTTTGTTGTTTAGTAACCAGTAATGCATTTTTGCTAAATGCCGATCTTTCGTTTTGCGTATCGTAATAACCGTTCTCACAGTATATATAATCATCTTTACTGATGATAATACTCGGGCCCAGAAAGTATGCTGTTTTGTTAACTGTATTATAGCGTAGCGTGTCGCTATTCATTTTATAATCGGGATTGGTTAAAACAACATCGTAATGAAATGCAACATCTTTTGACGATGAGTAGTAATGTCCGTTCTTACTTTTCAACGTATTTTCTTTATTTACAATAGTGCCACCGTTATAATAATTAGCAATGGAGTTGGCTACATCAAAGGTTAAAATGTTTGTTGTAAGTGTCATGTCTCTTTCTACACAAACAACATTTCCTTCAAGTGTGGCTAATTTTGTTGATGCATCGTAAAATAATTTGTTACCTGTTACGGTTATACTATCTCCTTTTACAATTCTGATATTCCCGCCTGCCTCCATTCGTTTATTTGAATACAATAAAGCACTGTCGCAATACAATAAAGCGCCTTCGTGTTCACATACCACATTGCCTTTAAGAATTTGTGCATCTGATTTAGATCGGTCAAATGTGAGGCTATTAGCGCTTTTTACATTAATGATCTTAGTTTTCTTATCCTCTTGTTTTGGAACAGTATTATTCTTTTTAGTTTGCGCTGAAACAAAAGAACCAACGATCATTAAGATCAAACAATATGCGTACGATCTATGCATTCCGTTTCGTAGGTTCCCAAACACTTGAGTTAACACCTTTTAAATAAATGAAAAATCCTTTGAGTAAAGCATAATTCATATTGTAAAAATGGGCAATGAATAAAAGAGGTTTAATACCATTAAGTTTGGTTATAAAAAGTGGTAAAGCAAAAAACACAAACTGAACGAGTGTAAGTAATAAAAAAAGTTTTGAATGAAAGCTTAATAGTAAACTGCATCCATAAATGATCATGAGTAAAAATGGGGTAAGCCATCTTAAAACTTTATGTGACAGAAAAGCAAAGCCAATTGGTTGCCAAAAAGGCCAAAGTAAATGTTTGTATACGCTTAAGTTTTGATAATTACCAATTGAGATGCGAACCTTCCGTTTAAACTCTTCCGACGATTGGGATGGAAGATCTTCATAGCAAAGTGCATCTTGTTCAAATAATACTTTACCACCGTTGTTGATCACTCCCATAGTGATATAAAAATCATCCATGAAATAGTTTTTTGGAACCGGGTTGTATTTACTCTTTCTGATGGCGTAACATCCGCCTTCGGCACCAATAACAATTTGCCAATTATTGCTTTCACAAGCTTTGATCTTATTCTCAAGATTCAGATAGTTTTTTTCAAGCGGCTGAATACTCACATTGTTCTCGGAAACTTTTTGAATATTGGAACAAACCAAATGGATCTCTTCATTGGTAAAGTGTTTAACCAATTGCTTAACGGTGCTTTTATCAAATATCACATTCGCATCCGTCAAAATAAAGATCTCATCGTTACAATTAGCGGCAAGTTGATTTATAATGGCTGCTTTCCCTGTTCTCCCTGGGAAATTAATGAGGTGAATATTCGGGTGCTTAGCAACAAACGTTTCTATAATGGCATTTGTTTGATCGGTTGAAGCATCGGATCCAATATAAATATTGATCTTTTCAAGTGGATAATCTGAGGCCAGAAGACTTTCAATTTTTTTAGCTATTACTTTTTCTTCATTGTAAGCCGCGATCAATATACCAACATTAAGATCTGTTTGAACGTCTTTTACGATGGGTTTATCTTCCGAAAAAAGAAGCAAGATGATCGGGTAGAAAACATACGTATGCAGTATGCCTAAAACGCATAAGGTTAATATGATATTTAAAATGATCGTCAAAATTATAAAGATGTATAAAACTGTACTAAATTACTGCAAATTCGTTTGTTATCAAGGTTAACAGCCGCAAAGTTTTTAGCTTGTGCCTCTAAATCATTTTTCATTTTAGGTGATCGTAACACAGAATCAATAGCTTTAATGAACGCATCTTTGCCATCGGCCAAAATAAGTTCCTTGCCATTCGCAACAGGAATGCCTTCAGCACCAATGCTTGTAGAAATAATAGCTTTGCCAAAACTTAAACCTTCAATGATCTTGATACGCAAGCCGCTTCCGGATAGCAATGGTACCAGCATCAGATCATATTTGCTGTAAAACTCTACATTATCCGAAACATTTTCAATGCACTGAACATTGGGTAAATTTATGTTCTTGAATTTTGGCGGCATATTCCTTCCGGCAATAATGAATTTGCAGTTCGGATGTAATTTTAAAACGTCATTCCAGCAATTGGCAATAAACCATTCAACAGCTTCCTGGTTTGGAAGCCAATCCATAGAACCAAAATAAAAGAGCGTATTCTCTTGTTTTTTTACATCCTTTTTAAGTTCATAATCTTGAAGATCAACGCCGGTAATACACGTAAATACCTTTGCTTTTTTGTTCATTTTTTCAATGATCACTTTGTCTGCATCGGTTATAGCTGCAATGGCGTCTACCTTCTCAAACACTGTTTCTTCAAATTTTTTCAAACGTTTATTTTGTAGCTTCAAATAAAAATGTTTGATACTGTTTTTTTCATTGGCAATATGGCGCTCCCATATCAAATGCTCAACATTATGTGCACGTAAAACCACTTTAGCCTTTGTGTTCTTTCTAATGGCATCAAGGTATACACCCATAAATAAACCTTCCAGTTGAATCACATCAAATGAGGTTTGTTTTAGTTTTGCAATAAGTATCTCTTCAAATCCTTTAAAGTAAAATCTACTTACAAAATAAGAATCACTACTCAATAAATTCATGAGCGCGCCTATGGCACTTGTATCCGTATCTCTGTAAACCGATCGGTAATGTGAACGCGTTTTGAAATCAAGCGGAACGGCATCGTCTTCTTTAAAATGTTTTTTGGTGTTTATTGTAAGTAAGTGCAATTCAACATCATTTTGCATTAAGCCTTTAGCCATGTTGTATATGGCAATGCTGCTACCATCATTGGCAGGGTAGGGCGCTTTGTTGCATATTTGTAAAACTTTTATCACTTGCTACGCTTCATTAATTTTTGAAAAAACATCAGGTAACTTGTGATATCAAACAAAGCCGAATCTTTCGCCGCTTTATAAGTGAGGAAAATACTTATAGGTAAAAAAATTGCTAATGGTGCCCACATGGCTTGCCAGGCAACCATTTCACCTTCAATGGCAATAGCAAAAAACGCTTCGGTTAAAATATAATACGCTAAAAAGAAGAAAACAGCTGTAACTACCGGTAAACCCAATCCACCCTTGCGAATGATAGCACCTAGCGGAGCACCTATAAAAAACAAAACGATGCAGGCAAAGCAAACTACGATTTTTTTATGCCACTCCACATCCAAAGCCAATAAGGTATATTCTTCGTTTTTTCTGTTGTTCCAGGCGTTATCAAGTATACCAACATTATTGCGAACATATCCTAAGGCCTGATCGTATAACCGGTGATGATCATCCTTAGTAACTTTTGCAACCATTGAATCAACGCGTACTAAGGGGTGTTTGTTTTTTAAAGTGTCAAGAAAAGAAGATTTGATGAAGAAATAATCTTTTACTTGCTTATTCAGTTGTGATGCCAGAACATTCAAATATCGGCGGGTTGAATCAGCAACAGAATCGATCTGCCATACATTCATCATTTCTTCATGGCCCTTGAATAATTTTTCATCCGTCCGTTTCAGTTTGTAATCGGTTAACTCAATATTTACCTGCAGTTGTTTGAAATTTAAAATACTTAATGCTTTTGCCTTATTCGGATTGGTTTGATTCGCAACCGTTTCATATCTGTTTCCGTCACTCAAGATCAATACAAGCGCACTGGTATCAGATGTGGTGGTCATCTTTGCTGCTTTTGCATAGGTTTGAATTGTATTTCCAACATTAGCGCTGTGGTCGTAAATAATAATATCCTTCAAAGTGTCTTTATCCTTTGATTTTGAGCCAACACGTATGGCGTAATTATCAATTTTATTGTAAAAGATACCTTCTTTAATGTTCACTGATGGTTTCTTTTGCCTGATATCATATAGCAGGGCCGATGATTTTAAATGCACCGTTGGTAAAATAAAATTATTGAAAAGAAAAGTTAATCCCGCTAAGATCAATATGAGGATGATCAGCGGTTTCATGATGCGGAACAAGGATAGGCCGGATGATTTCATTGCTGCCAATTCGTAATTTTCGGCAAGGTTTCCAAAGCACATAATTGAAGCTAAAAGTACAGCAAGCGGTATACATTGCGGGATGATGGCTGTCCACGCATAGGCAAAAAGCTTTAAAAGATCCATGGTTCGGAGGCCTTTGCCAATAAGGTCATCTAAATACGTGATCACGATCTGCACTAAAAAGAACAAGAAAACACTTACGAACAGTGTTGCCAAAAAAGGCGGAATGTAACTTGTGATCAGTAGTTTATGTAGTTTCTTTAGCCCCACAATTTTCGTTTAAAAATAAGATTTCTTAATTAGAAAATAAGCATTAATTTCACAATGTTTGTTATTTTTGTAACCTTATGATTAATGGAAAGAAAATAGTGGTTGTATTGCCTGCATATAACGCGGCGCTAACACTAAAAAAAACATACGACGAGATACCTTTTGATATTGTTGATGAAGTGGTTCTTGTTGATGATAATAGTAAAGATAATACCGTAGAGGTAGCTCACAGTATTGGTATCAATCATGTGATAAAACATGAGAAGAACAAGGGTTACGGCGGTAATCAAAAAACATGTTACGATAAGGCTTTGCAGTTAAATGCAGATATTGTTGTAATGTTGCACCCGGATTACCAGTATACACCAAAGCTTATTCAAAGTTTAAGTTACTTGATCGCAAACGAATTATATCCGGTAGCATTTGGTTCGCGTATCTTAGGTAAAGGTGCTTTAAAAGGCGGTATGCCTATGTATAAGTACATTTTTAACCGTATGCTTACATTCAGCCAAAATGTATTGGTAAATCAAAAATTATCTGAGTACCATACCGGTTACCGCGCATTTAATAAAGAGGTTTTAACCACTATAAATTATCATGCCAATTCAGATGATTTTGTGTTTGATAATCAAATGATATCACAAATATTTTATGCCGGATTTGAAATTGCAGAAGTAACCTGTCCAACAAAATATTTCCCTGAAGCCAGCAGTATTAACTTCAGAAGAAGTATGAAATACGGTTTTGGTGTTTTGGGTACATCTTTTGTTCATTTCTTCAATAAAATGGGTATCATGAAAAGCGAGATCTATCAACCAAAATCAAAGTAAAAATGGCTGTTTATCGTTTCAGGGTTTGTTTAGAGGATAATGAAGATGTTTATCGCGATATAGACATTAAAGCAGCGCAAAGTTTTGAGCAGTTTCACGAGGCTATACAAGAAGCTTTTAAATTTGATAAAAAACATGCTGCATCTTTTTTCACAAGTGATGATTACTGGAGAAAAGAAGCTGAGATAACTCTTAATAAAGAAGATCTGGCCCTTAACGATGAAGATATTCGTCGCAAGATCACCAAAAAATATTTGATGAAGGAAACGAAGATCGCTAAGTTCATAGAGCAGCCTCATCAGCGTTTCGTTTATGTTTTCGATCCTAATGTTCAATGGAGTTTTTTAATTGAAATGTTGAAGATCGTTAATGAAGATCCAAAATTGAATTATCCGGTTTGTATTCGAACAGCCGGTAATGCACCAAAGCAATACAAACAAACCAATTTGGCAAAAGAGGAGTTAAGTCCGGACCTGGCAATGGCAGCGCTTTTAAACGATCCTGAAATAGAAGAGGAAGAGATCTATAAAAATCTTGGTGGCGATGAGGTAGGTGTAGAGGATGATGATCTGGAAAGTTTAGAAGGTGAAGAAGGAGAAGAGAGTGAGGAGGATGAGTTTAATGAAGATGGCGATGAGATGGACGGATCAGATTTTAGTTCTTACGAGGAAGACGATCATTAATTGGTATTTATTATTTCTTTATAAAGTTGTGTGAATTGTTCACCAATTAATTTTTCTGAGAATTTTTTTGTTGATTCTGAAATGCCTTTATGATCGAAGGATCGGGAGGTTAATTTTTCTAAACCAATTACCCAATTTTCAACTACATTATCAGTTAGTACGCCGCTAGTTGAGTTTATGAGTTCACTTATTGCCCCAACGTTTGATGCTAATACAGGAGTGCCGGTAGACAAGGCTTCGGCTATCACAATTGAAAAGGTCTCTATTTCCGATGCGTGTAAAAAATAATCAGAGCCCTGCAGTGTTGTTGCTAATTCGGCAGGCGGCTGATTGCCCAAATAATTAACTTTAAACATCCAGATCATTGGTTTTAGTTCCTGTATCAATTTCCCTTCACCAATTACATTTAAGATCAGTTTTTTATTGCATTGGTTGGCAAATTTATTAAGCGCATAAAATATAAGATCGGGTCTTTTTGGCGCACTCCAATGTGCAACACATGTAAACGTGAGTGAATCTTTATTTTCGGCCTTTTCCTTAAGGCAAAATAGCTCCGTATTAACAACATTAGGCACTACAATGGTATTAGCTGCATTAATGTACGATAGTATGTTCTCTTTCAGAAAATTTGATACAACAGTGATATTCTTTGCCTGAGCATACGCTTTCTTGCCAATACCGGCATACAAACTTTTACTCATGAATTTATTTACCTTGCTCCAGTGTTCGGTAATAACATGCGGCAAATTAAATAAGGTGCTTAACTTATAGCCCAATATAACCGCGGGATAAAGTACATTTGAGTGAATAAGCTGTGGTTGAAAGGAAGCATTGATCCTTTTTGCTTCTTTTTTAAGTAAGCGGTATTGGTAAAATAAAAGTAAATGAAACAACTTGTAATATTTTGAACCGATCGCTATTTGAGTGTGATCAATTCCTTTTTCATCTTTATCAGTAATAATTTCTTTTTTAAAAAGATCGTCCGTTCGTTCAATTACCAGACTCAATACATGAACTTTATTACCTGCAGCTGCAATAGCGTGAGCGTGCTTTTTAATGAAAACACCTTTTAGCGGATTACGCTTACTTGGATACCAATATGAGAGGAAGAGTATTTTCAAAGCTGCATGCGCTATCCCGCCTGTTCGGGAAATGGATAATTTTTATTAATTTAGCTCAATTATTACTCAAATTAACTAATAAAATAATTGCTCTACAAATGGGATTAAAGGAAAGCTTATTAAAGATCGAGTTTATTAAAAATATTAAACGCAACCAGCAAAAGAAACGTTTTAAAGGTTCGGCTGAATATTGGGAAGATCGTTATAAAGCGGCCGGTAACTCCGGTAGCGGTTCATACGACCATTTGGCTAATTTTAAGGCAGAGATTTTAAATGAATTTGTTGCAAAGAACAAGGTTAATACTGTATTAGAATTTGGTTGTGGTGATGGTAACCAGTTGAAAATTGCCAAATACCCCAATTATATTGGTTTAGATGTAAGCCCAACTGCTATTCAATTGTGTCATAAACAATTTAAGGATGATAAAACAAAGAGTTTTTTAATTTATAACTCCTTAGCATTTTTTGATAATCATCAAATTATCAAGGCGGATCTTGCAATGTCTTTGGATGTGCTGTATCATCTGGTAGAGATAGAGGTGTTTGAGAAGTACATTATCGATCTTTTCAATGCTTCAAAAAAGTATGTGATCATTTATGCAAGTGATTATAATCAGGAAGAAGAGCCAATTCACCAACATGAGAACAGACGGGGCTTTACAGCCTTTGTGGCAAAACAGTTCCCAAATTTTAAATTAGTGGAGGTTATTAAAAATAAATATCCAAAAACGGTTAATGGTTTGGTTGGTTCTTACAGTGATTTCTTTATTTACGAAAAGCAATAAAATAAATGTTCGGTAAACCCGTTTTATTGAACATTACAGTATGATCAGTAAGGGATTTTTAAAATCATCCATTGTATACACCATAGGCGGCGCTATGCCTATGCTGGCGAGCATTATATTGCTGCCTTTTTATACAAATTACCTCAATGATCTGCATTTTTTGCAAGTTGCTTTTTACATCAGTATATCCTTGTTGTTTCAAATTTTGTTTACGTTTTCACTGGATACTTATTTTGGTGTAAAATTTACACAGTTGCATGAAAAACCCGAAAAGCAAAAACAGTTTATAGGAACTACGGCCATTTTATTATTACTCATTGGTGTTTTTTGGTTAGCATTATTTTCTTTGGCAGGCTCTAACGCAATGAAGCTGGTATTTAAAGCGGAGTACGAAATGAATTTTTGGCCTTACGGCTTTTACGCTATTTTAACCGCGTTCTTTAATTCTTACTTTAAAACATGTACCAATTCCCTTATTTACCTTAAAAAACCTTTGTTATTTCTATCGCTTAATTTCATCAATTTTATTGCAACACTTGCCATTTCCATTGGTGGTTTATTTCTTTATCCTGATACCATTGTAGGCCCCATGTATGGCAGATTGTTAAGCGGTGTGATCATTTTTGTGTTGGCACAAGTTGTTTTTATGAAGTATGGGAAATTTAAGTTTGAAAAAGAGTTTTTACCTGAATTGAAAGCGTTTTGCATCCCGTTTCTGTTCTATGTTCTTTCCGGTTGGGTATTAAGTCAGATCGATAGATTCATGTTGCAATCGTACATAGATAAAGTTGACTTAAATACATACGATCTGGTATTAAAATGTTTTTTTGGAATTGAGTTTTTGCAAAATAGCCTATCAGCAGTTATTTTTCCGAAGCTTTATGAAATATGGACCAAGCAAGATAAACTTGAAACTACTAAAGAAAGTAATAGGTATTTTAATGTATTTACGGTAGTAAACATCTTGCAATTAATTGTGTTTTGCATTGCCGTTCCGCTTTTGTATAAATTGGTAATTACAAAACAAAGTTTTTATGATGCGGCAAGTTACATTGGCATTTTGGCGGCAGGCTATGGGTTACGCAGTATCCTTAATTTTTATCTTTCCACCATTTTATTTACAAAGAATACATATACATTGCTCAAAATATTTGGCTTTAGTGCCATCTTTCAAATAGTGGCCACGTATTTTGCGGCGAATAATTTCGGATTGATCGGTGTGATCTACGCAGGTATTTTAACTAAGGTATTGCAAGTACTATTATCTGTAGGATTAACTAGATCTATTTTCAAGTATGACTTCAATTACTTTAAAATATACGCAGTACCTGCTTTGTATGTGGTATTTAATGTTGTGCAGTTTTACCTTTACCCGGAGTACAATTTAAAACTGTATATACTACAATTCTTCTTGTTCGCTGTTTTATTCTTTGCATTGTTTAAGAATGAGATCAGACAGGTTCTCATTCAATTTAAGGTGATCAAAGGTTAATTATTAATGATCCAGTTGTTCTCGAACTTACAGTTCTTATATTCTTCATCAATTTTAATATAAGTGATCTTCGAACGTTTTTTGATCCAATCTTTTAGCGCTTTTCTGCTTTTTTCCGAGCTTGCCATTTGCGATAATTTCTGATAATCATCTTTCATGTTAGCCTTGTGTGGGTCTATTCGGTTCTTTAATTTAATAATACGAAATGCAGGTTTGTTCTCTGCATAATTCATAAACTCCATTGTTTTGCTGATCTCGCCAATATTAAGTTCGTTAATGGTTAAAACCATTTTTTGGTCGATCTGACTAATTTCTTCTATCGTCCATTTTGTGCTGGCAGACATGGGGTTGATCATTAAACCATTATTTTGAGCTGTTTCTTTATCATCACTAAACTTCTTCACTGCTTCTTCAAAGGAAATGCTGCCACCTCTGATAGCCTTAGCTATTGAATCTAATTGTAATTTGCTTCTGTAATAATCGGCATTACTCATTTTAGGGATCACTAAAATATGTCTGAGGTCTAATAGATCTCCTTTACGCGAAACCAATTGCATGAAATGGTAGCCATAAGGTGTTTCAAACACAGTTGAGATCTCACCATTTTTTAAACGAAATGCAACTGCTTCAAATTCGGGAGTCATTTGTCCACGAAATACATTTGCTATCAAACCACCTTCTTTCGCAGAACCGGGATCTTCACTATATAAACGGGCTAATATGCTAATACTTTCGCCTTTTAAAACACGCTGGCGATATTCTTCGGTTTTGTCTTTAGCTTCTTTTTTGGCCTCAGCGCTATAAGTTGGTTTTTTTACCAATTGTTGTAATTCATACTCAGAGTTGATCAATGGTAAACTGTCTTCAGGTATAGTGTTAAAATAGGCACGTACTTCAGCCGGAGATAATTTGCCCTCTGGAGCAATTCTTCCCTGCATCTTTTGCGCCAATAGTTGTTCCTGCACATCTGCTCTGAAGTCATCCTTTATCACATTTGTGCGTTTACCGTAAAATTGTTCTAATTTTTCTTCACTACCGAACTGGCTTATGTAATAGTTCATACGTTTGTTGAGTTCGTTCTCAATTTCCGCATCTGTAACTTCCACACTGTCTCTATCGGCTTGTGCGATCAATAATTTCTGAAATAATACCTGCTCGAACGCCCCGCATTTATCAATCTTTTCTTCATTTTTTTCCTGAAGCAACATGGCGTTTTGAATATCGCTCAAAAGAATAGGGTATTTACCCACAACACCAATAACCTTATCAATTGTTTCAACTTGAGCAACTGAAGCAATGGAAATAGATGAGAATAGAGCAATGGCTAACCTTTTAAGCATGGGGTAAAATTACGTATTAAATTGGAGTGTAATGGGAAAAATACTTAAAATATCTTAAATGTTTTGTCGGTTTTAGCCTTCTCCAACAGTTGTTGTTTGTAGGACTGAATTAGTTTTATTTTACGTGAATTAATAATGAAGGTTTTGATGTTGTTGCGCTCAAAGCTTAATGGAGAAACGCTGTTCTTGATCTTTACATCTTTAATTCGTAAATAGAAATACGCCTCGCTATCACCAAACTCAATAACTCGACCTTTAACCGTATTGTATTCTAGTAGATCTTTAAGTTTTGGCACTTCGCGTTTAATATCATCCAGTAATAACCACACACTATCATTTATAAAGAAATTTTCGGCATGTTGCATACAAAGTGCTTCCAGTTGCTCTTTATCCTTGGCAACAGTTGAATTTAAAAGCTTTTTGATCTTGTTTATCTCTTTCGATTGAATGGGTATCTTAAAATAATTCACCTTCACAATGTTGTCTTTCAGAATAAAATTATCAATGTTGTTATTGTAGTATTCAGATATTTCAGTTTCATCAACAATGGTATCAAGGTTATTTTCAATTAACTTGGTTTCGTAAATGTAATTTACCAGTTGCTTGCGGTATTCATTTACCTGTTTTTCAATATCCATTTCACCCGGCTCTAACTTGGTTAAGGCTTCTTGATACAAAACACTTTCTAAGGCCCAATTTTCAATTGCCTTTTGTGCAAAAGCGGTGCTATCAGCTTTACTCGACGAGTAAATAACTTGCTGTTTAAAATCGGTTTCACTTAATTGATCGTTGCCAACTGATGCAATTATTTTCTCATTGGTAACCTCAGTGGTTTTAGAATTGTTGCAAGACGCCGCTAATAGCAATGTAAAAATCACACAAGTTGTGAAGGGATAATGAATATGTTTTTTGATGTTATTAAACACAGCTGAAGCTAAAGATAAGAACATTAAAACACTTGTTCAACAATTTTTTCGAGCATGCTTTTACCAAATAACACATTGATACTTGCATTTACATAGGGAGCTCCTTTTAAAGGATAATTGTAAATGTAATTGTCGGTCTTTGTAAAACGGATATTTTGATAGAAGTTGTATCCACCTTCAATTTGCGCTTGCAATGTGTTTGAGAATCGGTAACGGAAATTCACAAATACACTTGCATTTGTAACATTCATATTTGTTCGTTCTGATCGCAGCAGCATTCCTGAGCGATAACCATCTATTTTTGTTCCGACTATGGTATAACTTTTATCTTTTCGATACTGCAAATTAATTTGTACGGGCAAGGTGTAATTAAATGATAAGTTAGAGTTTATTGGCTCTGTTCCACCAATAAATGGTGACGGAATAAAAAAGCCATCGCTATAGATCAATGATGCACCATAGTAAAAACCTTTTCGCAAACCTCTGATATGGTACTGGCCAATTACACCCGAAACACGCGGTATTAATTCTGATAGTGTTTTATCTTGCTCATGTATGCTCACATTAGCTGTATAAAAGAATATCCTGTACTTTTTAGTTAGGTGCAAACCAATGATGCCTGCATTTGCGTAATACAAATTCTTTTTTTGAATTGAATCAAAACCCAGTGTATTTTGACGTTGAGTAACCTTGAACGTTCCAAGTATTTCATTAGAGCGAATGCGTACACTATTCTTAAAAATATCTTTGAGGTTTAAACTACTCAGGTTTAAACTTATTTCGGTTTTAAAAGTGCGTTTAATAGGAAATGTTACACCAACAGAATTCTCCAATGAATTGTATACACCTGAGGTGTCAGCAAAACGGGCATCAAACGTATATTTCGATTCAAACTTTAAACGCGGTCGCATTAATTGAGCGGTTTGCTCAATATCAAACGTTTGGCTAATTAGTGTGTTTGATATAATTAACAGAAAAAGATTAAGAGATTTAAAACTCACTCTTAACATGAAACTGAATGTCAGGGAATTTTTCTTGCGCCATTTGTAATAGCCAGGCACTTTCTGCCAAAAACACAGGTTTTCCCTCTTTATCATATGCAATATGTGAAGCACGATCTAACATAAAGTTATCTAAACTTTTTTTATCGGTACTACTTATCCATAAAGCTTTATATAAATTTAACGCATCAAAGCTGGCGCTGGCGTTGTATTCGCTTTTTAAACGGTGTTGAATAACTTCAAACTGCAAAGCACCAACAGTACCAACAATTTTTCTGCCATCTGCTTTTTTAGTAAATAATTGCGCTACACCTTCATCTGTTAATTGCTCCAAACCTTTTTGAAGTTGTTTGGTTTTCATGGGATCAAGGTTTGTTACATACCTGAATAATTCAGGTGAGAAGCTTGGGATACCTTTGAAATGAAAATTCTTCCCTTCGGTTAGCGTATCGCCAATCTTAAAATTACCGGCATCATACAAGCCTATAACGTCTCCTGGAAAAGCTTCATCAATAACCGACTTTTGCTGAGCCATAAAAGCGGTAGGATTGCTAAATCGTAACTCTTTATTATCTCTTACGTTGTGATAATATTTATTGCGTTCAAAAGTACCAGAGCAGATCCTTAAAAAGGCAATTCTATCACGATGTTTCGGATCGAGGTTAGCATGTATCTTAAAAATAAAACCGCTGAATTTTGCATCATCGGGTTTTACAATACCTGCATCTGTTTCACGCTCTTTTGGTGATGGTGCAATTTCAACAAAACAATCCAACAATTCTTTGATGCCAAAGTTGTTTACGGCACTGCCAAAAAACACAGGGCTTATCTGTCCCTCCAGGTATTTTTTTACATCTAATGTATCGTATACGCCATCAATCAGATCAACATCGGCTCTTAATTGTTCAGCGAAATTTGATCCGATGCGCGAATCAATTTGTTGATCATTAATATCATTAATTGTAACAATATCCTCAACAGTTGTTTTACTATCACCTTGAAATAAGTTCAGTGATTTTTCGGTTAAGTTGTAAACTCCTTTGAACGATTTACCAATGCCAATAGGCCAGGTAAGGGGACGAACTCTGATCTTTAATTCTTTTTCAATTTCATCTAGCAGGTCAAATGCATTTTGTCCTTCACGATCGAGTTTGTTGATGAAAACAATTACCGGTGTATTGCGCATACGGCACACTTCAAGTAATTTGCGTGTTTGCGGCTCAACTCCCTTTACACAATCAATAACCATGATAACACTGTCAACCGCGCTAAGTGTGCGATAGGTGTCTTCAGCAAAATCTTCGTGACCAGGTGTATCTAAAATATTTACTTTATAATTTTTGTAATCAAAAGCCATTACGGATGTTGAAACCGAGATACCTCTCTGTTTTTCAATTTCCATAAAGTCGCTGGTAGTAGCTTTTTTGATCTTGTTAGATTTAACAGCACCGGCACTTTGAATAGCACCCCCGAATAACAAAAGTTTTTCGGTCAATGTTGTTTTACCCGCATCGGGATGTGCAATAATGGCAAAGGTTCTGCGGCGTTTTATTTCTTCAATAAAGGTCATATTTCAAATAAGTGTGCAAAGATAGATTTAAAACGAACATAAGAATGACTCATTTTGGGTAAATTCAAATGGCGTTTGTCTTATCTTTTTAACAAAACCTCAGAAAAGTGCGTTCAACTCAGATTTTTATTAAGAGATTGATTATCAATAAAATGAAATATTTTGCTTAAACAAGCTTTTATCGATCATAATTCAATTTCGACTAATAAAAAAAGGCATTCAACGAAAAAATGAATAAGAATTTGATTTTAACTGAATTTGGTTGCATTTAGATTGTGAATATCTAAATTATTGATATTAAGGTGTTTGTAAAATAATTAAAAGGAATTTAACAGCTTTTCAATAGCTTTTGAACAGGGAAGGTCAAGATAGCCATAATAGAAATAATTTATTCGTCTAAAAAATAAACTTATTAACAATTAATATCTATAAATTTGTAGTCCAATATTTTGATACCATGTTTGAGATTTTAAAAAGCTTTGAAAGCAAATACGGAACCTTGAAAAAGAAAGGTTTACGCATCGAAGGATTATCTATGATCGATCCTAAGAGAAAGAAACATGTTATCTTAATAAGTAAGCCATTTATGTTTGATAACCGTCAGCTTCCAAAAAGCTATGAAGGTTTGGAGATAAAGGCAAAAATTGAAGGCACATTACCAAAAGAATTTGCGATCCTTCCTAAGGAATCGCCAAAGAAAGAATATTTATGGGCACCTGCTAAATTTGAAAAATATGTAGACAGATGTTCAGAAGAAATTCGTGAGATGTTCGGTAATCCGAAAATGACACGTAAGGAAATGCTTGATGCCTTAGCATTTGGCAACTTTGAAGAACATAAAAAGAAAAGTATCCAAATGATGAAAGAAGGAAAAATTCCTCCTTTCAAATTGAACTAATGTTCTTAGTTTTTGAGAAAAAATAGTAGCAATTGTCATAATTAAGGGTTAAACAATTAGTTACTTTTAAGAAATGCCGGAGTGGTTACCGGCATTTTTCTTTTGTATCAGTTTCGTTTAAAGAGTTTAATTTTGTCCTTATCTGCAATAAGTCTGTAAGCCTTGTCTTTTAAAAGTGTATCTATCCTCTCCTGAAATTTTATTGCTGTTAAGGGATATGGTTGTGTTGAATCGGCCACAATGATATATTCCGTTTTATGATCATGTTCATCAAATTGAAATATACTATCACGCAAACTAAAATGAGGTGTGAAAAATGATTGAGCGCAAACAGATGATTTTTCAGGTATGAGTTTACTTAGTTCTTTAAATGTGTTTTTGTTTATTTCGCTGGTATAATGCATTCCCTGATAAATTCTAAGGGATGATTTTTTCACAAAGCTAACGGTGTTATCCATCATCCTTATGGTTAAAATAATATTTATGAAAAGGAATATATAAACCAAATTCTTATTTAATTGCCATTTATAATCTTTTTCAAGAAAGGAAATGATGGCCATAAAAATGATCGGAACAAAATCAATATTATATTGAAAAGATAATCCCCACACGTTTTGTGAATCATGAAGGAATTTTTGAAGGTACAAAGGTATACTCATTAATAATAATACAGGT
Source organism: Sphingobacteriaceae bacterium (assembly GCA_046345155.1). Classification (GTDB taxonomy): domain Bacteria; phylum Bacteroidota; class Bacteroidia; order B-17B0; family Aurantibacillaceae; genus Aurantibacillus. The sequence continues at coordinate 96,349 of JBKDKI010000056.1, read as the reverse complement.
TTCCTAAACAATAAAAAGCCGCCACATAGGAAAATAAATATGTGAGCCTCCGTTTTATAATGGTCAAATAGCTCGTTATTTCTTGTGTTAATGAAGAGTAGTTTTAAAGTTTCAAAAGGATGGGTTATAATAAAAACGAACATATCACTAAAACTTTTACTGTTACCAACATTGGTATATCTGAAGTTAAAGTAAACTGCGGTGTTTGAAAAAGCCGGCATAACTTTACTTACTATCAGCCAAAACATGATCAAGCCAATTATTCCGATCGCAAAACTTATTCTTTTTAATTTACTTTCCTTATGTAAGAACGGCAGCAACGTTACTAATACCGATGTGTTGAACATGACATTTTCCTTGGTAAAAATGATCATTAACCAAAGGAGAATAAATTTCCTTTTTTTTTCGGTTTTATAATAGTAAAGTAAAAATGGTATGAGGCAGGCTGCAATTACGTTGGAATGATAATCAAAAGCAATGGATGATATCACAGCAAAACATAATAGAAATGTTAACTGAAGGATCAACGCTTTATGCTTGTCTTTTAAAATTGCATCGCTGTATAAAAACACCCCATACGAACCAATCAATACGCAGAGGATCTGAACAATGAGTAGGGTGTATTGCCCGAATAAATATTGTAAAGGAGAGATGAACACCAGGAAAAGATCAAAATGATCGGATAAATTTGTTTTGAGGTGAGCGAAATTAAAGTGCGCATAATCATAGATATGATGTGTATAAAAGCCCAGATCAAACCAATTGGTCCTGAAATTTAAATGATTTACTATTGAAATGTTCGCATAAAAAACCGCAAAAAATAGCGTTAATATCAGTTGAATTTTTGTATATTTATCTACTGTGTAAATCCCTTTTAATAACATCAATTAGTATGTTCAATACTTGTAAAAATATAAAAATTTGTGCAATAGTTGCATTGATATTCTGCAGTTTAAAGTTTTATTCTCAAAGAGGTAAAGATGGAGCAGGTGTTATAAATGCCGCTAATACCATTGTTAATACCTATGCTACGTTAACATCAAATGCAAATGGCGGCGTAACAACCGTTTTATCTTTAAATAGTGCAGCCGGTTTTTCCGTTGGTGATCTTGTCTATATCATTCAAATGCAGGGTGCTTCGGTCAATTGTTTTCCCGAAGGCATTAACCCTAATAATTCTCAGCCTGCAGCTTTTAACTATGGCCGCATAACCAATTACAATAATGCCGGAAATAATGAATATGCGCAAGTGTTCTCGGTTTCAGGAACCAGCATTACACTTGATTGTGCAGTTACAAATAGTTATACTGCCAGTGGAAAAGTTCAGGTAATAAGAGTTCCACGTTATACTTCATTAACTATTAATGCTAACGCAAGTATTGGTTGTCCGGTTTGGAATGGTTCAACCGGTGGTGTTATTGCAGTTGAGGTTTTAGGTAATACAACCATCAATCCAACCGGATCAATTGTGGCTACAGCAAGCGGTTTTAGAGGTGGGATGGTTAATGGAAAAACAAACTCCGCGTTTGGTGGAGGAGCTTGGGGCCATTTATTGAATTCAGAAGGTGCTTGTAAGGGAGAGAGTATAGCAGGTGATACGGTTTTATACGGCACATTGTTTTCCGGTAAATTTGGAAAAGGTGCAGTAGCAAATGGTGGTGGCGGTGGAGCTACTGTAAATGGCGGCGGCGGCGGCGGAGCCAATGGCGGAGATACATCTGCCTATATCAATGGATTTGGCGTGCCTAATATTTCTACAGCAAATTTCATCACAGCTTGGAATTTAGAAGCACCAGGAACAGCTACAGTTGTTTCATCAGGTGGTGGACGAGGCGGATATACATTTTCAAATTCAAACAGTAGTCCACTTACAACAGCACCCGGAAATGGCTCTTGGGCCGGAGATAACAGACGTGTGCAAGGTGGTTTAGGCGGCAGACCGTTAAATTATAATTCAGGAAGATTGTATTTAGGTGGTGGCGGTGGTGCCGGTGATTATGATAATAACTATGGTGGCCGAGGTGGAAACGGTGGTGGAATTATTAATATTATTTCCTATGGTATTATTTCCGGAGGAGGTGTAATTGTTTCGAATGGAGAAAACGGTGCAAATTCTAATGCATCCGGTAACGCACCTTTTAACAATTGTAACGGACGTGATGGCGGCGGCGGCGGCGGCGGCGGTGGAGCTATTTCTGTTAGATCAGAAGGTGGAATAACAACTGTTACATTAGTTGCCCTTGGTGGAAATGGCGGTAATCAGCAAATGAAATCCGGTTTCGTTGTAGGTAATGCTTCAATGGCTTATGGTCCGGGCGGCGGCGGCGGCGGCGGATATATTGGCACTACCCCTGCAATTATAACAACTTCTGTTGGCGGAGGAATTAATGGAACGGTTCAATATTTATCGGGTAATGAAAATTGCCAGATCGATAATTTATTTCCGGCGAATGGCGCTACTAGTGGTAATTCAGGAACTGTAACGGCGTCAGTAATTAAAAACTACACACTCGCTACAACTGATGCAACAATTTGCAGTAATAGTTCGGCTACCTTGTTTGCAACTACAAATAACACGGTTCAAAGTTTTAGCTGGTATAGTTCTGAAGTGGGCCCAACACAAATTGGTACAGGGTCTGCCTTTACTACAAGTGTATTTGCTACTCCCGGCACTTATACAGTTTGGGCACAAAATTGTCCGGGCACTTATCGCGAACCTGCATACATTACTGTTGTATCAAACCCAACAGTGGTTGCAACTTCAACAACTATATGCGGACCACAAACGGTAACATTAACGGCTTCCGGTGCCAGTTCTTATACCTGGAGTACCGGTTCAAATTCTGCCACAACAGTTGTTACGCCAACAGCTACTACTATTTATACAGTAACCGCATCTAATGGTTGTACCGCTCAAACCACGGCAACAGTTAGTTTTCTGGCTTTACCGAGTTTAACCATTACACCTACATCAACCGTTATTTGCGCGAATCAAACAATTACACTTAACACAACAGGTTCTACAGGTACTTACTCTTGGAACACGGGCGCAACTACTTCTGTTATTACGGTTACAACTTCTGGTGTTTATACTGCTACACTTACAAACGCATGTGGATCCATTACAAGAACAATAAATATTTCTGACGGACCTGCAGCCAGTGTTAATTTATCTGCATCAGCAAACACCATTTGTGCCGGAAATTCTGTTACACTAACAGCAAACGGAACCGGTCCATTCACCTGGAATACATCAACCGTAACAACCAATTCAATTACGGTTACAAACCCGGGTACATTTGTAGTTACAGTAAGTAATATTTGCGGAACGGCTGCAAGTTCTGTCATATTAACGAGTGGCCCTTTACCAACCATAACCATAGTTCCTGCGTCAACTGCATTTTGTACCGGACAAACGGCTACGTTAATTGCTTCCGGCGCTACAACTTATACCTGGAGCGATAATTCAACCTCGCCAACATTTACAACCAACTCTGCCGCTAATTATACAGTTAATGGATCTAATTCATGTGGAAATACACGAGCAGTTTATTCAGTTACTTTTTTAACGTCACCTGATATAAGTGCTTCTTCAAATAGATCTTTCCTTTGTCCAGCTGAAACTGCGGTTATCACTGCTACTAATTTTAGTGGTGGCGGTAATTATGTTTGGAGTTCTTCATCAAACACAACAAACACCGAAACAGTAACTGCAGGTGGTGTTTACACAGTGTCATACGTGAATGTTTGCGGTGCTGCTAATGTAACTGTTTCTGTTCGTCAATCTACACTTTTACCTGATTTTGCGCCTTTACCTAGTTCAGGTTATGCACCATTAGCAGTTACGTTTACGAATACAAGTGTCAATAATATTTTTAATGCCTGGAATTTTGGACATGGACAAACATCATCTAGCATTCATGGAAATCAAGAGTACACTGCGGCCGGAATTTACACCATTAATTTAGTGATCACCAATGCGGATGGTTGCACTGCTAAAATCAGCAGAACCATTGAAGTGACAGATAAGCCAGTTACATTAGGAGTAGTGCCGGAGTTAGTAACACCAAATAATGATGGTAAAAATGATGTATGGGAAATTAAAGGAATTGAGAATTTTGCGAATAGTGAAGTTGAGATCTTTAATCGTTGGGGTAATTTAGTTTATAGTGCAACTAATTATAAGAATACCTTTGATGGAACGCCAAATGCAAAAAGCGCTAGCGGAAAATTACCAACAGGTACTTATTTCTTTATTTTAAAATTGAACGATCAAAATTCAACAGTTTATAAGGGTTATCTGCAACTAGCTTACTAATATCATTTTTTTTAGCTGTAACGAATTTGTAATTTTGTACTCGATCATGGAAGAATTCAGAGAACTCGTACTTATATTAACTACCACACCCATTTATGCCATTGTTATTGGTTTAGAAATGTGGTACTCGCATAAGCATCACCGCCATCTTTATTCTACCAAGGGAACACTATCAAACGTTTATTTAACGGTTTTAAATATGGGTTTAGATGTGATCATGCGAACGGCCTGCTTATTCATTTTAAATTATTTTTATCAGTATCGTTTTGTTGATCAGTATACAAATGTTTTTGTTTACTGGACCCTTTTGTTTTTTGCTGAAGATCTTATGTATTACTGGTTACATCGTATCGATCATTACAGCCGATTCTTTTGGGCAGTGCATGTTACCCATCATAGCAGTGAAGAGTATAATTTAACGGTTGGTTTTCGTTCATCTGTTTTTCAACCACTTTATCGCTTTATTTATTTTATTCCTTTAAGTTTTTTAGGTTTCAAGGGAATGGATATCATGTTCATTTACAGTGCCACGCAAATTTTTGGAATCTTGGTTCATACGCAAACAGTTGGTAAGCTTGGTTTTCTGGAGTATTTTATGGTTACCCCTTCACATCACCGTGTTCATCATGCCAGTAATGTAAGATACCTCGATAAGAACATGGGAATGGTTTTGATCATTTGGGATAAACTGTTCGGCACGTTTCAAGAAGAAGAAGAAAAAGATCCGGTTAAGTACGGCTTAACCACCAATATAAAAACCTATCATCCCGGAAAAATGGTTTTTCATGAATGGATCAATATTTTTAAAGATCTGAAAAAGAAATGTTCAATAAAAGATAAACTTCTTTACCTATTTGGACCTCCGGGATGGAGCCATGATGGTTCAACCAAAACCAGTTCACAATTACGTGCCGAGTTAAAAGATTAACGCACATGTCAGATCAATCACGCCTCATTCATTTAAAAAAGTTACTTCAAATTGAACGTGATGAAGATTATAAATTGTATAAAGAGCAATTTTTAAAGGCAAATATTGAAACACGCCGTAAGAATGGATTGACCTGGTACCCAATTAAGATCAATAATTCGGAACTGGGCTATGGAGACATGTTGCAAGTTGAGGTTGAACGTACCTCGCATATCGAATTACCACATCAGTTCTCGGTAGGAAAAAATATTTCTTTGTTTTCAAATGCAAGTGATGAGCAACATGAGTTTGGTGGCGTTATTAAAGCGATCAATAAAAATGTAATTAAAATAATTTTTCCAACCGAAGAGCTACCGGATTGGGCGTATGACGGAAAGCTTGGAATAAATGTACAGTTTGATGAGAACTCCTATACAGAGATGCAAAAAGCATTGGATCAAGTAATAAATGCACGAAGTAACAGAGTAGCGGAATTGCGCGATATTATTGAAGGGAAACAGGAAGCAAGTTTTGAAAAAAGTAAATTAGGCAATCCTGTATTACATTTAAATCCTTCGCAAAACAAAGCAGTTGAGTTGATATTAAATACTACGGATTATGGTGTAGTTCATGGTCCGCCCGGTACAGGAAAAACAACCACTTTAGTTGAGGCTATTCGTTTAACATTGCAAACCGAGAAACAGGTTTTAGTTTGTGCACCAACAAATAGTGCTGTTGATCTGCTTTGCGAAAAAATGAATAAGATAGGGTTGAATGTATTACGATTAGGTCATCCGGCTCGAATTTCTGAAGATCTTCAAGGTACATCGGTAGATGGGAAAGTAACACAATCAACTTATTATAAGGATGTGAAGAATTTGCGTCGTAATGCTGAAGAGTATTTTCGGATGGCAGGTAAATACAAACGTGTTTTTGGAAAAGAGGAAGCACAGCAAAGAGCTGCTTATTACGCAGAAGCAAAGAATTGCTTAAAGGAAGCTAGATTATTAGAAGATTTTATTGTTGATAGTTTATTTAATGAAGCACAAGTAATTTGTTGCACACCAGTTACCAGCACCAATCGATCTCTTACTAAACGTACGTTCGACACTTTATTTTTTGATGAGGCTTCGCAAGCTTTGGAGCCAATGGTTTGGATACCACTTTTAAAATGTAAGCGATTGATATTATGTGGTGATCATTGTCAGTTACCACCGGTAGTAAAAAGCAAAGAAGCAGCAAAAGAGGGGTTAGGGATAACCTTGCTTGATAGGTGTATTAAAAATGAGAAAGCTGTTGCATTACTGGATAGACAATACCGAATGAATTCGGCAATAATGGCTTTTAGTAATTTGATATTTTACGATAATAAATTGGTGGCAGATGAATCGGTTGCTAAAGGGCAATTGATCAATGATGATAATGAAGTATGTAACAAAATCATTGAATTTGTTGATACTGCAGGGTGTGGATTTACAGAAGTTCAAAATCCTGAATCCTTAAGTTTTTCAAACCAACCGGAAGGCGATCTGGTTTTTAAACATTTAAAAATATTACTGGATAATTATGCGCAATACGAATCAGCTGATCTAATTTCAATTGGTGTAATAACGCCTTACAAAGAGCAAATGGAATGGTTAAGAGAGAATCAGACGAACTATGAACTCAATTTAAACAAGGTAGATCATTTTCATATTAAAACTGTTGATGGTTTTCAAGGCGAAGAAAGAGATGTGATATACATTAGTTTGGTGCGAAGTAATGATGCACAGGAAATTGGTTTTTTAAATGATCTGCGCCGCATGAATGTGGCTTTAACACGTGCAAAAAAGAAATTGGTGGTAGTGGGAGATACTGCTACCATTGGCAATAATTTATTCTATAAACAATTCATTGAATATTGTGAGGCAAATGGTTTTTATCGGTCTGCCTGGGATTACGCAGAGTATTGATCAAAAGTATGATACCATTTTTTTGGTATTTTTTAAAATGCAGATTTGTTTAAATATCTGAAATACAGTTAATTATAAACATTATTAGCCTATCTACCTAGTTTAAGGTATTGTGTATTGATTGCTTATAAAGCACTTTTGTATTCGCAATTAAGCACACATGAAAACTAATATATTATCCCTTATTTTATTGAACGGGTTAGCACTATCAGCTTATTCTCAAACACCTGATACTTTAAAAACAATTGATTTAAAAGAAATTGAATTTTACGTAAAACCAACAAAGAATGAAGTTGAGCGTTTGCCTGAAATTCAAAACGGAATAATTTTTTCGGGGAAGAAAAATGAAGTGATCAAATTAGGTAATATTGATGCCGATCTTTCAATAAATAATTCGCGTCAGGTTTTTGGAAAAGTACCCGGAGTAACAGTATGGGAAAATGATGGTTCAGGAATTCAGGTGGGCATTGCAACGCGTGGCTTAAGTCCGAACAGAAGTTGGGAATTTAACACGCGCCAAAATGGAGGTGATATCAGCGGAGAATCGTTTGGTTACCCTGAAGCATATTATTCACCTTCTTTGGAAGGTGTTGAACGTATTGAGATCGTTAGAGGTGCCGCAGCTTTACAATATGGCCCACAATTTGGAGGATTACTGAATTATGTAATGAAAAAAGGCAATGCATACAAACCTATTGCCTTTGAAACTCAACAAACCACCGGTACTTTTGGCTTATTTAATTCTTACAATGCTTTAGGAGGTACTTACAAAAAAATATCTTACTATACGTTCTTTCATCATCGTAATGCTGATGGTTGGAGAAAGAATAATAATTACGAGATCAATTCCGGTTATGCATCTATTACTTATTCCATTACTTCAAAAATGCGTTTGAGTGCCGATTACACGCGTATGATATTTAACAGTAAACAACCCGGTGGATTAACAGATGCACAGTTTCAAATTGATCCGCGCGTTTCAATGCGTGAGCGAAACTGGATGAATGTACCTTGGAATGTTGCTTCCATGAATTTTGACTACACAATTTCAGAAAATACCTTTTTAACAGCAAAATTATTTGGTGTAGTAGCTGAACGCAACAGTGTTGGTTTTGTGGCTGCATTAAACATTGCCGATACCTTTAATACATCTATCAAATCTTTTAATCCTCGTCAGGTTGATAGAGATTATTATAAAAATTTCGGTGGAGAAGTTCGTTTATTACAAACGTATAAATTGGCCGGTCAGCAACAATCAATTTCATTTGGTGTACGCGGATATACTGGTGATATGTTAAGAAAGCAACAAGGTAAAGGCACTACGGGCTTTGATCTGGATATTAACCTAACAAACCCAACATGGGGTAGAAAGATCGAATATCACACTGAGAATTATTCGATTTTTGCTGAGCATATGTTCAAAATTGGAAAGCGTGTTTCAATTATACCTGGCGCTCGTTACGAGATCATTACTAATTCAGCAAATGGGTATTATAAGATAACTGCAGGTAAAGAGAATGAAATGGAGAAGAGCAGCAGAACACGTAATGTTTTATTGTTTGGTGTGGGTTCAGAAGTTAAGGTTACATCCTCAACAAATGTTTATGCAAATTACAGTCAAAATTACCGACCAATAACCTTCTCTGAATTAACACCATCAGGAACAACAGATGTTATAGATCCGAATTTAAAGGATGCCTTTGGTTATAATGTGGATGCTGGTTACCGAGGTACTCTAAAGAATACGATAAGTTTTGATATTGGTGCTTTTTATTTATTATACAATAATCGTATAGGTACTATTACGCAAAATGGTGCACCATTTAAAACAAATATCGGCACAACCGAAAGTAAAGGAATTGAATCCTACGTTGAAGTTGATGTGTTGGGGTTAATTACAGGAAACGGACGATTAGGTCATTTGAATTTATATGCTTCCTATTCTTATATCAATGCAGAGTATACACGCTGGGATAATCCGGCAATTGTAAATGATCCTGCAAAAACATTGGTTGGAAGAAAAGTGGAGTATGTACCACAACAAACGCAACGTTATGGTATAACTTATATTTACAAAACAATTTCAGCAACATTCCAGTATAACGCGGTTGACGCTGTTTATGCTGATGCATTGAATACCGAAACGCCAAATTCTATTGCAACAATTGGTAAAATACCGTCTTATCAAATAATGGATGCATCTATTACGTGCGGCTTTATGAAGTATTATAACTTTAAAGCAGGTGTAAATAATTTGGCCGATGTAAATTACTTTACACGCAGAGCAGGCGGTTATCCGGGTCCGGGATTAATGCCGGGTAATGGCAGAACTATTTTCTTTAGCTTAGGTACTAAGTTTTAATTAAGCTTTTGCTAATTGATTGCGTTTAACTCCAAAATCTAAAATGCGATCAATAAATTCAAACGGTTTGTAATTATTGATAGCCGCTTGGTGAAATATACACGTTGCGGGTGTCATACCCGGTAGTGAATTTACTTCTATGAATATTACTTCAGCACGATCATTGTCGTAAACACGTACAAAGGCATCAATGCGGCAATAACCGGTTACTCCCAATACTTTTGCAGCGCCGCCTAAAGCTTTCTTCACTTGCTCACTCACTTTATCTCTGCTGGTTTTATCTTTGGCGTAACGTGCGGGTGTAATATTCTGGCCTTGACCTGCAAGGAATTTTTCTTCTAAACTTAAAATATCACCATCTGCTAAAGCCTCTGATGCTTCAAAAACTTCATACTCCAATTCACCTTTTGAATTGAATTTGGTTAGCATACCACCGGTGATCTCTAAAAAGTGTTTAGCATCTCGTTTACTTATCAGTTCTTCAACTAATATCACCCGTTTTTGAGGGAACTCTTCTTTGGCTTTGATGTGAAGTACATCTGCTGCTTGTTTGTCTAGCTCCTCTGATGTTCTGAACATTAATTTGGCAAAAGCTTCAAACTCGGCAAATGTTTTTATTTTTTTAACCGCGCTGCTGCAACCATCATCAACAGGCTTTGCAATAAATGGGTATTTAATGGTATTCTGTAAAATACTTTCAAATTTCTTTTTATCGGCTGCCCATTCTGTTTCGGTGATCAATAAATGTTCAGCAACCAAATAACCATTTTGTTTCAAGATCTCGTTGGTGCGGTATTTATCTATTGTAATGCTTGAACTATTTTTATTTGAACCATTGTAGCTTAATCCAACCTTATCTAATTGTTCCTGAACGGCACCATCTTCACCCGGACGGCCATGTAAGGCAATGAATATTTCACTTACTTCTTTAGCCAAACTATCGTAGGTATGTGTTACAGGCGCAGCTAAACTGTTGTTCGAGTATTTTTCAATGATAAAACCGCACTCTTTCTTTATTTTTTGAATAAGCGGATGAACTTTAAATGTATAGATCTTTTCTTTGATATCATCAGCATTATCTTTCAATAATAAATTGATAGGTATTTGATACAGCTCATGTTTTTCACCGCTACCACAAAGGAATACCGGGATAGGGAAATATTTTTCGGAAGAAGCCAGTTTTTCAAATACATTTCGTCCGCTTTCAACAGATATATGTCGCTCTGACGAATAACCGCCCAATATAACAGCAACCTTGGTTTTAAAGGAAGCAGCATTTGCTTCTTTATGTATTAAGTTCTCTAATTTCAATTGTAATTCTTTATAAACCGTGTTGCCTTTTGCTTGCATCACACGTTTGCGAAGTGATGTGCTGATAATGAAAGTTAGGAATTGTGATGGGTTTAATCCTATTTCTGCAGCCTGATGGAAGAAGAACGAAGAAGGCATCATACCTGAAGTGGTATTAGGATCATTTAAGAAGATCTTACCATCGGTACTTAAAAAACCATCAATACGTGCATAAACATCAAATTTCAATTCAACGAATAAACGTTCGCAATCTTTTCTGATCGCTTCAATTTGAGCATCGGGCAGATCAATAGGAGTGATCTTACGTGAAAGGCCCGGTAAATATTTGCTACGATAGTCAAACAATTCTTTTCCTTTTCTGATCTCGGTAGGAGGGAGAGCAATAGGTGTTCCTTTTTCATTTTCAACAACAATGCAACTAAATTCTTTTCCTTCAATAAATCCTTCAACTAATACAGTACTTTCCCCATCTAAACTTTGTAGCATAATGCCACCTGTTTTTAAATTGGTATTGAATTCATTCAACAATTCATCCGGATTATAAAGTGTTTTTTCATCGGTTAATGATACATTATCAGGGAAAATGCTCACTAACATGGGCATGCCAATTCCTTCACGTATATCGCTTATCTTTTTAATGAAGCTGATCTTTTCTTCATCTGATTTTTTATTCCATTCTGCTGCATCTATCCATTGTGTGAACAAAGCCTTTTCAACAGCATTCATAAAATCATTTTCGTTCTCTTTCGTTAAAATTGTAACACCAATACTTGAACCTTGATTGGCAGGTTTCACAACACAAGGGAAACCGATCTTACTTTTTACTTCTGTTAAAACGCCTTTGCACGCGCCACTGATCCAAGCATCACGATCGATTGTTAAAAATTTGGGACTATTAAAGCCTTTATCAACCATTAATTGTTTTTGAACTGATTTATCAATTCCAATAGCTGATGGTAAAATTCCTGAACCGCTGTAAGGGATCTGATAGTATTCAAACAAACCTTGTATACGGCCATCTTCGCCATAAGGGCCATGCAGACAAAGAAAAGCGAATTCTATTTTAGTTTTTAATTCAGTAACACTTATCTTTTTTCCTAATTTCTCAATTAATTGATCTTGTTGTGCGGAGGTTAAATCACCTAAATTTTCAGCATAATATTGAAAATGCGATTCAGTAGGAAGAAAATCAACTGGTGGATAAAAATCACGAATGGTGCCTTTGTAAATGAATTCCCAATTCAGTTCAACAAAGTTTCCAAAACTATCTACAAATACCGGAATGGCTTCAAAAATGGATTTGTTTAAATTATCGTAAACAGTTCTTCCGCCTGCAAATGAAATTTCACGTTCCTTACTTTGTCCGCCAAAGATGATACCAACTTTTACTTTGTTTTGAGCCATTTTAATTGAGTTTTCAATTAATAAATATCATTAAATAAGCACTCCGAAATTGAGCGCTTCAATAGAAAAAATTAACGAAGTTATTAACGTTGCCGTTTACGCTTTTGTATGTAATTTTTAACGGCTTTTTCAGATGTGTACCAAACACCCCCCTCTTTGTAGGCATCAATTTTACCTCTTCTGGCAAGCAAACTGATATATTCCTGACCATAGGGTAAGCGTTCTTCATTTACCAGATTTTGAATAGAGTTATAATCGGTATCATTACCCGGCAATGCACTTAAGTAAATGTTTAATGTTCGTTCAATGGCTTGAGCCATTAAAAGTAGCAGTTTATCGTAATTTCCTTTATTGGCCGAGTTTAACGCATCATAGTATTTTTTGCGATCAGTTTTCAGGATGATTGCCGGTGGATACCCTTTTTGCATTAAAAATAAATTCATGGCAAGACGCACAGTGCGGCCGTTTCCATCAAAGAACGGATGTATCCACACGAACTTGTGATGAAAAACAGTTGCCAACTCAACATCGTTTAGTTGAAGAGGATTTGTATTAACAAAATCAATGAGTTCGTCTATGAGGTCAGGAACTTTATGAGCAGCCGGAGGAACAAAATTAGCACCACTAATTCTAACGGCACCATAACGTAAACGCCCTGCAAAATCATCTTCAATACTGCGTAATACGAGGGCATGAAGAGAAAGTATATCTACACTTCTTATTTTTTTGCTTGCATCAACTAATTTGTATAATAACTCAATGGCCTTATCGTGGTTATGTGCTTCAAAGTGTTCCCGCAAAGGTTTTCCTTTAACAGTAATTCCTTCTTGCAATACTAGTTGTGTTTCGCGCAGGGTAAGGCTGTTTCCTTCTATGGAATTGGAGTTGTATGTCCATTCAATTGAAATGGCTTCTTTTATTTTTGAAAGTGCTGAAATAGGCAATGGCCTGGCCTTTTGAAGTTTTTCTTTCTTCAGGGCAATGCGGTCATAGGTGCTTTGTAGTTCGTTACGTGTATGTTCAATTTCCACTTTCCACATACCACAAATTTACAATTAATATCGGTAATATCAAAAAATAGTACAATCCGATATTAAAAAGATCGTACCAAAACATGAAGAATTTAAAAAGCAAGAAATTAAATGGAAATGTTTTCTGAAACTAACTCACCTTTCATCACGCCATCATCATCAAAACCCGTGATAGTGATCTGTGTGAGTTGGTTTACGAATGCAGGATCGTATGGCAATTTAACCTTTACGTAGTTTTCAGTAAAACCCTGCATGAAGTTGTCTTTTTGTTCGTTTTCAAATAGTACAGAGTGAGTTGTGCCAATATTCTTTTGATAGAAATCGCGTAATTTTTTAGCCGAAAGAATACGAAGCATTTTGTTCCGTTGTTTACGGATAGACATTGGTACCGGATCTTTCATTTCTGCCGCCGGTGTATTTGCTCGTTCGCTATAAGTGAAAACGTGCAAATAAGATATATCCAATTCGTTTAAAAAATCATAGGTCTCTTTAAATTCTTCTTCTGTTTCACCCGGAAAACCAACCAACACATCCACACCAATGCAACAATTAGGCATTAATGTTTTAATGATGCGACCGCGCTCGGCATACAATTCACGCAAGTAGCGGCGCTTCATGCGTTTTAAAACAGAATTACTGCCGCTTTGTAATGGAATATGAAAATGAGGAACAAATCGTTTTGATTTTGAAACAAATTCAATGATCTCTGTACTTAATAAATTTGGCTCAATACTTGAAATGCGGAAACGTTCAACACCTTCCACTTTATCCAAAGCTTTTACCAGGTCAAAAAAATTGAATTCTCTTTTCTTGCGACCATCGGTTTCAATTAATTTACCATGACCAAAATCGCCAATGTTCACACCGGTTAAAACAATTTCTTTCACACCGGTGGCTGCAATTTTTTTAGCGTTGGCAATTACATTATCAATAGTATCGCTTCTGCTTGTGCCACGCGCTAAGGGAATGGTGCAAAAAGTACAACTGTAATCACAACCATCTTGCACTTTTAAAAACGAACGTGTTCTATCGCCAACAGAATAAGCATCCACAAAAAAGTTCACATCATCTATCTCGCAATTATGTACAACGGCATGCGTGTTTTTTTCGGCAAGATTGATGTAGTTAAGTAATTTAAATTTTTCAGAAGCGCCTAAAACCACATCTACACCTTCAATTTTTGCGATCTCCTCGGGTTTTAATTGGGCATAACATCCTACAATGGCTACAAAGGCATTTGGGTTTAATTTCAATGCATTCTTTACAATGGATTTGGTTTCCTTATCGGCATTTTCGGTTACGGAACAGGTATTGATCACGTAAATATCCGAAGGCTCCGAAAAATCTTTTTTAACAAAGCCTTTCTCGGCAAACAAACGGGCAATAGCAGACGTTTCGCTGAAATTGAGCTTACATCCAAGCGTGTGAAATGCTACCGATCTGTTTTCCTTAACCATTGTGCAAATTTAGTGTTTTTTAGGCTAATTTTTTATACTACTTTTGCCTTTTGCTATTAATACATCAAACAAATGGAATTATCAGTTTTAACAGCTATTTCGCCGGTTGACGGCAGATACAGAAAAACAACGGAAGCATTGGATGCTTATTTTTCGGAGTATGCTTTGTTCAAATACCGTGTGTTGGTTGAGATAAAATATTTTATTGCCTTGTGCGATTTGGATCTGCCTCAATTGGCTAAGTTAACCGATTCTCAAAAGAAAGGTTTACATGCCATCTATCAGAATTTTTCGTTGGCAGATGCTTTAAAAATAAAGGAGTTTGAAAAAACCACCAATCATGATGTAAAAGCAGTAGAGTATTTTGTTAAGGAAAAAATTAAGCCATTAGGATTAGAGAATTACAATGAGTTCATTCATTTTGGTTTAACCTCGCAGGATATCAATAACACTTCTATTCCTTTAAGCTTAAAGGATGCGAGTAAAGAGACAATGATCCCTGCTTTAGAAGAGGTGATTAAAAAAGTGAGGGATCTTGCCAACGAATATAAAGATGTGCCTATGTTGGCGCGCACCCATGGTCAGCCTGCTTCACCAACCCGTTTGGGTAAGGAGTTGATGGTGTATGTGGAGCGATTGGAAAATCAATTGGATCAACTGGAAGAGATCGCCTATAGCGCCAAATTTGGCGGTGCTACCGGAAATTTTAATGCGCATTACGTGGCATTTAAGAATATTGATTGGGTAAAATTTGGAAATAAATTTGTGAATGAAGATCTGGGATTGAGCCGTTCACAATTTACAACACAAATTGAGCACTACGATAATTTAGCAGCATGGTGTGATGTGGTCAAACGCATCAATACCATTTTGATAGACTTGAGCAGAGATATTTGGACCTATATCAGCATGGAATATTTCAAGCAAAAGTTAAAGGCCGGAGAGGTAGGCTCATCGGCCATGCCGCATAAAGTAAATCCAATTGATTTTGAAAACGCTGAAGGAAATTTAGGAATTGCCAACGCAATCTTAGAACATTTAGCTGCCAAATTACCTATTTCGCGTTTACAAAGAGATCTAACAGATAGCACCGTATTGCGTAATTTAGGCGTACCTGTGGCGCACACCATGATCTCTTATTCAAGTTTATTAAAAGGATTGAATAAATTGATCTTGAACGAAGAAGCTTTTAAAAATGATCTGGAAGAGAATTGGGCAGTTTGTGCAGAAGCTATTCAAACGGTTTTAAGAAGAGAAGCCTATCCAAAACCTTACGAAGCTTTAAAAGATCTAACTCGTACAAATGCGCATATTACTCGCGAAACTTTGCACACGTTCATTGATGGGTTGAAAGTAGGGGAGGATGTGAAAGCAGAATTGAAATTAATATCGCCACACAATTACACAGGAATTAATCCGGAATTCTAATGGAAAAAGTTTGGGTCTATTTAAGTGATAAAGAACTGAAGGGTGATCTTCATCAATCTGTTTTAAAAGCAGGTGAAAGTTTTGTACTGAATTGGAAAGCGCATGATGTGCCATTGAGTGCATCTTTTGAAATCATTAATGATCGTTTTATTGTTGTGAAAGTTGATGAAACGCAATACAACGCCAGTGGTTGCAGCATTGACAAATTGTTGCGATTGATCAAACAATTGGAAACAGATCATCAATTGCAATTATTGAATCGCTTATTGGTTGCTTATAAATCAGATAATGGAATTGAGGTGGTGCATTCAACAAAAGTAAAGGACTTGCTCTCTTCAAAAAATTTAAATGAAAATTCGCTGATCTATAATGTGGCTTCATCAAACTCTGTTGAATTTAAAAACTGGGAACAGCCATTAAAAGAAACCTGGTTAAAGAAGTATTTATAATTACTTTAACTTATCGTTATTCAAATGCCGCTCGCTATCGCGAGCGGTTTTTTTATCTAAATTCTTTTTCAAGGCATCTTCTAAATTCACACCTGTTTGGTTAGCCAAACACATAAGAACAAAAAGCACGTCAGCCATCTCATCCCCCAGATCTTTATTCTTATCACTTTCCTTTTCGCTTTGTTCGCCATAACGGCGTGCCATAATGCGGGCAACTTCGCCAACCTCTTCCATTAAAACAGCGGTATTGGTAAGCTCGTTAAAATAACGAACCCCATATTGTTTGATCCATTGATCGATCTTTTGTTGTGCCTCAGTGATTGTCATTTTATTTAAAGATCTGTGGTGTCGTTAACCGATTGAACAATGCGTTTAGGTATTGGTGCTTTAATATGGTTTTTTTCAAGTGCAACTTTTATATCGTTATACAATTCACTTGCTAATATGGATGTGTCATCTGGCAAGCAAAAAGGTTTTACGTTGATATTTAAGGCACCATCTGCAATTTTACCAATAAATATACCCGGTGCAGGATCCTTTAAGATTTTGTTATTTTTATTAATGATCTCTAAAATAATTTTTTTAACCAGTTCAATATCGTTTTGAGTACTAATTGTAAAATGGATATCAATTCGCAAGTGACCGGATCTTGAATTATTAACGATGGTGTTATTTGATAACACACCATTTGGAAGAATAACGGTTTTATGATCGGCTGTAAGTAAGAGGGTGTTAAAGATCTGAATTTCCTTTACCTCGCCTGTTTGTCCTTGCGCCTCAATGGTATCACCAACTTTAAACGGCTTAAAAATTAATATTAAAACGCCGCCTGCAAAATTTGAAAGCGAACCTTGCAATGCTAAACCAACAGCTAAGCCGGCAGCGCCCAACACGGTAACAAAACTGGCGGTTCCAATGCCAATCATGCCTGCAACGGTAACGATCAAAACGATCTTTAACCCAATAGAAACCAAACTTTTTAAGAAGGTACGTAAACTAACTTCCAGTTCGCGTTTTTGCATGGCCTTATCAGCTAAAATAGCAATACGCTTAATTAGCCATAAACCTATCAGCAGCACTATAAAGGCCATTAAAACCTTTGGTGCATATTCCACAATAATATCTATTAAATGATCAATGTGTTTATCTAAATAAGAAGGCATGGATTTTTTTTATAAATTTACGTACAAAGCTAATCAAAAAATGCGTAGACTTTTATCTGTATTAATTCTTTTGTGCAATTGCATTATTACAGCGCAAACCAATAATGATGTGGAGGTTGCCATTGCGCGAAAACCTAAAACCTGGGATACATTAAAATATCAAAAGTTTGAAACGGTTTTAATTGTTGGTTATTATCAGCAGTACCGTACGTTCAGTCATGAATTTAAGCAGGTCATTAATATTGATAGTTCTGGAATGTCGGCTCATACGTATTCAACGGAGGCCGATTATACCGGTGCGGTGGGATTGGTTTTTAATTATGATAAATTTCAATTATCGGTTTCAAAAGTAGCTGCAAAACCGGTTGCCGCTTCAAAAAAAGGACATTCGGATATTTTTAATATCGGGTTTAATGTTGGCGATAATCAATGGGTATCTGAAAATTATTTCAGAAGGTTCAGAGGTTTTTACAATACAAGTACCCCAAGCTTTGATACAACATTTAAGGAAACCGGGCAATACTTGCTACAGCCAAAAATGGTAAGCTCATTATTTATGACACGTTTTATGTATTTCAGGAATAACGAGCATTTTTCATACAAGGCCGGTTTTGGTTGTAATTACCGCCAGCTTAAAAGTGCAGCATCTTTTGTTTCGGGAGGAAGTTTTAGTGTGTTCAATTTAAGGAACGACAGCTCCTTGATACCATTAAAGGCGCGTTACCTTTATAATGATTACGGAAAAATGAGAGGAATGCGTTCGGTTAATTTATCTTATAATATTGGTTTAGCCGCAACACTCGTGTTATTTAAAGCATGGTTTGCAGCAGGATATTTTACATTAGGACCCGAGATACAAGGTAGAAATTATGATCTAACCGCTAATTATAGAAAGATCACTTATTTAGGATGGAGTGGAACCGGCCGATTTTCGTTTGGGTTGAATATGAAGAAATTTTATTTTATCATGGCATATACAAGCGATTACAATGTATATAACAGTAAAAAAATAATGGATTACAAAACTGTTTGTCATACGGCAAATGCAACATTTGGCTGGCGTTTTCATGCGCACACGCCTAAGTTTTACCAAAAATTCATGGGAACAAAGCTTTACAATATGATGTAAAGTTGGTTATTTACCTATCACTCCTTTTTTTAGGAGATCGTTGAGGTAATAATACTCATCGTTGTAAATGGCGATGATAAATGCGTCTTTTATTGCATCCGATTTAATGAGATTTAAACTTTGCAGGGCTTCATTAAATGTTTTGTAGTTGCCAATAGTAAAACGTGTTATGCCATCTTTATATGTTTTCCGTATGATCTTACCTAAATGACACGTATTACTGTAGTTAAAATTCTCAATAAAGCGGTAAGCACCAATTTGCACTTTGTAAAATAATCCGTTCACCACCAGATCGCCATAATTCTTCTTGAAATTATCCGGATCTACTAATGCATTAACCAGATTATTGATCTTTTCAATACTGTCTTTTTTACGATTCAAATATTTTAAATAATCCGGCGAATAAAAATCGGCGATCACATTCAGCTGCACAAACGAATCAACCTTCATTGTGCTGATCATTTTCTTTTGCGGTGGCAGTGATTTGTAATTAAAGGTTAATTCAAAATTATTTCTAGAAGGTAAGTTCAATAAAAATTTTCCATTCGCAGAGTTTGAAACATAGGTCTGCGGTTTGTAATTTTTCATATCAATGGCTTTAACCATAATACTAGCTGCAACCGGTTTTTCATTATAAGTTACGTTTCCGGCCACTTGCACGAGGGCTAATGGTTTACCAATAAGTCCGGGTTCAATACAATAAATATCCTGTTCACCTTTTCCGCCTTCCTTGTATGAGGAGTAGTAACCTCTTTTACCATCACCACTTACAATGTAAAACTTATCGTCGTTGGTGGTGTTAACGGACTTACCAATATTATAGGGTTTGCTCCAGCCGTTTTCGGTAAGATCGCTGCGTAAAATATCATAACCACCTATGCTTATTTTTCCATTTGAAGCAAAGAAAAGAGTTTTGCCATCGGCAGTAATAAAAGGTGCATCTTCGTCATCACTTGAATTTAATTGATCGCCTAAATTTGCAATATTTCCCCAGGTGTTATCTGCAATTAATTCTGCTGTATAAAGATCCTTACCTCCTTGACCCCCTTTTCTTTCACTTGAAAAAATGATGCGTTTGTTATCAGGAAAAAAAGCCTCGCTGCCATCCCATTTATCGGAGTTTAAACCTTTTTGATAAACAGGTACTTGCCATAAATTACCATTGAGTTTGCTCAAATAAAGATCGCCATTTCCGGAACCTAAATTTTTGTAAATAAACAACATTGTTCCATCGGATGATAAAGTTACGGCAGCATCGTGTAAGCTGGTATTAATACTTTTAATGGGTGAGGGTTCATTCCAGGTACTGTCATTTTTCTTAGTTGCGATAAACACATCTTCAAAATAAATGCCTTCTTCTTTTTTGGTAACATTTATTAAAATTGAATTTGAAACAGTTTGTTTGCCGCCTTTTGATAATTTTCCGCGATAGGTATACACCATAAACGATTCATCTGAAGGAACAAGGGGCACATATTCTGAAGCTTCTGTATTTATAGGTGAGCCAATGTTCTTGATGGTAACCATATTTTCAAACCGTTTCATGCTTTGCGCCATTTTAATATTTTCCATGCGGCGTTTAACATCTTGCGCATAAAGTGGTTCTTTGTCTGTTGTGTTATTTTCGAGGTAATTGGTGTAAACTTCTTTAGCTTTTTTTAAACTATCATTTACTTCGTAAGCAAGACCGCACCAGTAATTGTAGTCGGGTAAATTGTGTTTGATGGAAGAACAGTTATTAAAATAATACAAGGCTTTTTTCTTTAAGTCTTCCTTAAACGCATAGCAAATACCCGCTAAAAAATTAGCACTTGCGTTGTTCGGATAATAGATCAACAGCGAATCTAAATATGGAATGGCATCTTTGTATTGTTTAGTTTCGATCGATAATCTAGCCTTGTTGTAATAAGGTACATGTTTAAGAGCAACAGCGCTATCAATTTCATTCGTCATAAATGAATTGAACTGAGCCTTGGAAAAGTATCCAATTAGTATTAAAATAACTATAAGCTTATAACGCAACACTGTGTTTTTCTCTATTAAAGTTAATACAATAACGCCTTAGTTCGTTTTAAATAGCGTTAAGTATTAAATACAAGAAATTAAAAAGTGTTAATAAACCTTCGACGAATTTTTAAATGCGATTTAGGATCTCGGCAGCTTTTTCTAATGTCTCAGTTTTTTTGGCAAAGCAAAAGCGCAATAGTTTATTATCGGTTTGTTTGGTATAAAAAACAGATAATGGAATGGAAGCCAGTTTAAATTCTTTGGTTAATCGAATTGCAAAATCACAATCATTTTCATCGGTTATTTTGGCGTAATTCAATAACTGAAAATAAGTTCCGGTGCAAGGTTCAATTTGAAATCGTGATCCTGAAATTAATTTTCGGAATAGATCACGTTTGCTTTGATAAAAATGTTTTAATTCCAAATAGTTTTCTTTGTGCGATAAGTATTCGGCTAATGCAAGCTGAAAGGGATGATTAACGGCAAAAACCAGGAACTGATGCACTTTACGAAATTCTTTCATTAAATATTCGGGAGCAGCAACATATCCTATTTTCCAACCGGTGGTGTGCACGGTTTTTCCAAAGGAAGAAATGATGATGCTTTGTTGACGAAGATGATGATACCTTGCAACGCTTTGATGAGGCTGATCGTCAAAGGCCATGTGTTCGTATACTTCATCACTCAGTACAATAATGTTTTTGTCTTTTACAAGCGCTTCTAGTGTTTTCAGATCATTTTCGGTTAAAGTTGTACCACTTGGATTATGCGGCGTATTGATAATGATCATGCGGGTTTTGTGATTAACAGCTTTGATCACATTTTCCCATGGAATAGCAAAATTCGGGTAGCTTAATTGAATAGGAATTACTTTTGCGCCATGTAATTCAATTGCTGGAATGTAGCAATCATAGGCGGGTTCAAAAACAATTACTTCATCACCTTCTTTAATTAATGCGGCTATTGATGTGTAAATACCTTGCGTAGCACCTGCAGTTATGGTGATCTCAGTATCGGGGTTATAATTAGCGTTGTAGCAAGTATGTAAAATTTCAGCAATTGTTTCACGTAGTTGTATTACACCTTGCATGGGAGCGTATTGATTAAAACCACCCATCATGTATTTGTTTGCAAGGTCGAGTAGTTTTACATCGCAACTAAAATCAGGAAAACCTTGTGAAACATTGATGGCATTGTGTTCGCGGGCCAGAGCGCTCATGGTGGTGAATATGGTTGTACCAACATTAGGTAACTTGCTGTGTATTAGCATAAAAAAGGTTTTAAAACTTGTTACAATATGCGAAAAAATTAGTATTTTTACCAACCGAATTAAGAACGACGATTGACGAATTACGAGTAATTAAAGTGAATTTTGCTTTTCTGCTTCTAACTTCTAAAATCAGACGTCTAATTTCTAAAAGGTCCTGTGGCCGAGTGGCTAGGCTGAGCTCTGCAAAAGCTCCTACAGCGGTTCGAATCCGCTCGGGACCTCAAAAACCTTGAAGAATTCTTCAAGGTTTTTTTATTTTCATCTAATAACTTTTGAAATTGAAAGCCGATCTATTTCGTGCTCTTTCCTTTCGCAACCGGTTTTGCTAACCATGGATCATCAGGCCAGGCATGTTTAGGGTATCTTCTTTGCAATTCTTTTTTAACCTCGTGGTATAAATTATTCCAAAAACTTTTTAGATCACTGGTTACCTGAACGGGTTTATAGCCGGGCGATAATAAATGCATCACAACTTTTGTTTTACCATTGTTAATAGTTGGTGTATCGGCCATTCCAAACACCTCCTGCAAACGTACCGCCAACACAGGCGTTGCGCCATTCGGAAAATACGTTAATGGGATCCTAGATCCTGTAGGTACTTCAATTTTTGATGGGGCCATGGCATTAAGTGTTTGTTGTTGTTCCCAACTCAGCCAATTGAATAGGCACATCGCCAGATCCAATTGTTTAAGTTCATCATTCCGTTTTATATTTTTTAAGTACAAGCCAAGCCATTCTTTTGCGTTTGATCTTAAGTGTTCTGTTTTTACATCCGGCCAATTCTCATCCTTATTCCAAATACTTAAACTCTGAATACGATTTTGAAGTTGTTGCAGTTCATCACTCCAGTTCAGTAATGAGTCACCTTCTAATTGAATAGCTTTAGCAATTGCATCTGCTACTAATTGTTCATCCGGTTTTGATAATGGTTTTGACTGCAGAACGATGTTCCCGATTTTCAGATCGAGACTTGCGACTAAACCTCCTTTTCTTGAATCCCAAATGATCGTTTGTTTCTCTTTTACCATTGGTGCCAGATCCTTTGGATTCAAAGGCGCCGCTAAAAATATTTTTCCTAATCCCTCGCGAAGATCCATATTGGCAACTGCCAACCAAGGTTCATGCGCCAGATCGTCTTGATGCCCGGCCACTGCTATTTTTCCGTTTGCTAATTGAAACTGAGCATTATTACTCGGTCGTGCACATGCAATTCGTTCAGGGTAGGCGTATGCAAGTAATAAGCCTGTATCGTATGGATCAAAAACGGAATTGCTTAATTCTAAATTCAGAAGTTTTCGGTAATAGGCCGCGTTCTTTTCAATGCGTTTAAATTTATTTCCTAAAGTTGAATTGTTTCTGGCTCGCCTTAATGCTTCTATCCTTAAATTGATATCAATGCCTGATTCGCGTGGCAGTGGATCACGTTCTTCAATTAAAGCGGCAATGTCGCTGGCAAGCTGTTTCATTTCATTAGTTTCTGCAAGCAGCAACATATGTGCAATACGTGGGTGGCAAGCCAATTGGTGAATTTGTTTGCCATGTTCGGTAAGTAATTTATTTTCGATCGCACCAATTTGCTCAAGCACATCGTACGCCTGAGCCACTGATGAAGCAGGTGGTGGTGATAACCAAAACAGATCAGTGATCGTTGTTTTACCCCATTTTGCTAATTCAAGAATTGTTGAACAAAGATCGGACTCCATGATCTCCGGTATGCGATGTTCAGGCATTCGTTCGTGAGTTGCTTTGGTCCATAAGCGGTAACATACGCCAGGACTTAATCTTCCGGCTCGCCCTGCTCGTTGATCAGCAGCATCTTTAGATATACGAACTGTTTCTAAACGCGTTAAACCCGATGCTGTATCAAAACGGGATGTTCTGCCAAAACCGCAATCAACAACTATTCTAATTCCTTCAATAGTTAAACTCGTTTCGGCAATTGATGTGGCTAATACAATTTTACGTTTTCCCAATTTATTAGGCATGATGGCCAGATACTGTTCCTGATAAGGAAGCATGCCATACAGTGGATGTATTTTTAGTTCAGGAATATGAATGTGTAATAACTCCTCACATTTTTTAATTTCTCCTTCACCGGGTAAAAACGCTAAGATGTCGCCTTCTTGCTCGCGCACAGCTTTTAAAATGGTTTGCGTTACCAATTCCGGTAATAATCGTTCATCTGCATCATTGGTATAAATAATTTCTACAGGAAATTGCCTGCCTTTACTTTCAATGACCGGTGCTTGGAGTAAGGTTTGAAGTTGAGGCATGTTGAGTGTGGCCGACATGATGATGATGCGCAGATCTGGATGTAAAATTTGCTGTGCCTCGCGGCATAATGCTAAGGCAAGATCAGCCTGCAAATTGCGTTCATGAAATTCATCAAAAATAACCAAGCCTACATTTTCAAGAGCATTATCGCTTTGCAGCATGCGCGTTAAAATACCTTCTGTTACAACTTCAAGTTTAGTATTGCTGCTTACACAATTTTCAAATCGGATACGGTATCCTATTCTTTCACCAACTTTTTCTCCCAATAGATCTGCCATACGATTTGCGATGCTTTTAGCGGCAAGTCGACGTGGTTCAAGCATAATGATCTTTTTATCAGTTAACCAATTTTCATGAAGCAAAGCCAGTGGTAACAGCGTACTTTTTCCGGCACCGGGTGGTGCGCCTATCAATAAGGTGTTTTTATTTACAAGTGTTTCTTTAACATTGTTTAAAATGTCTACTATTGGTAATGAGCTATGATAAGGATCGAAAGTCACTTTGAATTACGTGCAAAGATAGATATAAATGGTGATTTATATTTTTATGCCAATTACACAAACATCATCAATTTGTTCGAGATCACCTTTCCACTTGTTAAATGATTCCTGAATGATTTGGTGCTGTTCTGTTATAGATCGATCACAATTTGCAATAAGTAATTCATTCAATTGTTTGTATTTGAATTTCTTGCCTTTCGGACCGCCAAATTGGTCGGCAAAGCCATCGGTATAAAGGTACAGCATGTCGCCTTTTTGTGCGTCAATGGAATACAGCTTGAATTTTTCCATGCGTTCATCCATACCAACAGGCATTCTGTCGGCCTTTAACTCTATTGTATTCTTATTTCTAATTAAAACCGGTTCGTTGTTAGCAGCCGCATAGGTGATCTCTTTAGTTTGATGATCAAAACAAATCAAGATCCCGTCAAAGCCATCCTTTTGCCCTTCTTTACTAATGCTCGCTATTAATCTATCTCTCACGTAATCAAATATCTCATTTGGTTTTTGAATACCTTCTTCATTAATGGCCTCAGTTAAAAAACCAATATTCAATAAACTCATAAATGCGCCCGGTACGCCATGTCCGGTGCTGTCGCACACAGCCAGGTAAAATCGATTCTCAGTTAGTGTAGCCCAATAGAAATCACCACTAACAATATCTTTTGGATTAAAATAAATGAAATGATCTGGTAGGTTATTTTCCAGGAATTCGTTGTGCGCTAACAAGGTGTATTGGATACGTTTCGCGTAATTGATACTATCCATTAATTCCTTTTGTTTTTCTTCAATGATGATATTTTTAGATTCCAGTAATTCATTTTGATGAGAGATCAATTTATTAACCTTTCTATTCTCTCGTAAACTTTTGATCAAGAAAACAAGGAAAAATGCAACAACGAGTAAACTAAATACAGAGATATAAATGATCATTAATTGCGCTCTGTTTTTTTCTTCGGCTTTAGTTCGTTCAATGGCTTGTTGTTCTTTTATGGCCATTTCTTTCTTTTCAAATTCAGCATTCAATGAGTTGCGTAAGGCCTTTTTTCTGGTACCTTCATTAGAGATACTGTCTCTGTATAAAATATATTTTTTGTAGTAAACAAAAGCATCAGCGTAATTGCCTGTTGTTTCACTTATTTTTGAAAGTAATTCTGAAGCACTTTTCACTATGTTTGGCACACCAATTTCCTCAGCAATGTTTAATGCATCAAAGGCATATTGCCTGGCTATAACATAATTTTTAAGTTTAAAATTCAACGATGCTAAATTCTCATTTGCCTGGGCCAAACCATAGGCGTCATTATTTTCTTTACAAAGTTTAAAGGCTCTGCTAAAGCAATGATTCGCATTTATAGGATCATTGATCTCAATGTAAATATTTCCTTTTATGGATAATGAATTTGCTAATCCTTGATAGTCCTGCGTTTTCTCTTGAATGATGATAGATTCATTGATGTATTTAAGTGCATTGAGTGTATCGCCTAATTGGTAATGCGTTCCCGAAAGTGCAGATAGGGCATGTGAAGTGATCTTGGATAAATTTAGATCTTGACCGATCTTTAAAGATTTCTCATAATACTCTAAGGCTTTTTTAATTTCGTTATGGGTACGGTAAATGTCAGCTATGTTTGCGTATGACACAGCAGCCCCATTTTTATCGTTTATTTGTTCTTGAATATTTAATGCTTTGTTGTAGTACTCTATTGCTTTCGGAATAATGCCTTGCATATGATAGGTAAAACCAATGTTTCCAAGGGAGGTGGATAAACCATCCAGATCTTTGATCGATTCCTGTATCTTACCACTCGAAATAAAGTAACGTCGGGCTTTTTCAAAGTCGCCTTTGTATTGCGCAGCAAATCCAATATTATTAACTGCTTTTGCTTTGAATTTTAAAAGCATTTCTTTTTCGGTGCGATCGCGTGTTGCAATTAAATTATCGGCAAGTTGTAAAGCGCGTCTGGCATTTTTTTCAATTTCATTTGGCTGACAAACATCACTTAAAACGGCATAAGCTTTCAATCTCGCTAATTCATCTTTTGAGCGATTGATCACATGATTCAATGAGTCGATATCCTGCGCTTCAAACTTCTGCTGAAGAATAAGCAACAAAACAAGAAGTAGTATTTTTTTCAAACTCATTTGCTTTATTTAAAGTTCATTGTCAATCGTCATATTGTCTCGTCCGCTGCGGTTGATCGTCAACCGCTAAACGCGAATACCTATGATGCAAACGTCATCAACCTGCTCCAAATCGCCTTTCCATATATCAAACGTATCGCTTAGTATGTTTTTTTGTTCTTCTGTTTTTAAGGTATGAACTGAAACTAATAATTCATTCAGCGTTTTGTATTTGAATTTTTTTCCTTTTGGTCCACCAAACTGATCGGCATAACCATCGGTATATAAATACAAGGTATCGCCAGGTTGTGTATTTATGGTGTAAAGTTTAAAGTCTTCTTTTCTTTCACCTATTCCTACAGGCATACGATCGTAATCCAGTTCGTTTATCAAATTGTTGTGAACGATCACTGGGGCGTTGTTAGCTGCGGCGTAGGATATTACCGATGTTTGTAGATCAAAACAAACCAAGATTCCGTCAAACCCGTCTTTCTGACCTTCTTTGCTAACGTTGTCTAACAAACGCTCTCTTACGAAATTAAATACTTCATTTGGTTTTTCAATTCCTTTCTCGTTTATAGCTTCTGATAAAAAACCAATGTTCAGTAAGCTCATAAAGGCTCCCGGAACACCATGTCCTGTGCTATCACAAATGGCAATATAAAATTTACCTTTGGTGTCGTTGTTTTTATTCAACGAACTTTTAGGAGCAACATAGGTAGCCCAATAAAAATCGCCACTCACAATGTCTTTTGGTTGGTAGAATACAAAGTGCGACGAATCAACAGGAGCAGATTGTTTAGAAAAATGCTTGTTCACTTTTTGAAGTTCTGCATTGAGCAAGTCGTCGTGTGCTAAAAGTGCTTGTTGAATACGTTTCGCGTAATTAATAGAGGAAAGGATCTCCTCATTTTTTTGCTCTACAATTTCCTTTTGCTTCGATATGATCTGATTTGCTTTTTGTTTTTGGCGGTTACTTCTGATCACGAAAAAGATAAGGATCATAAATATTCCAATAGCTACATATGAAAAATAGATGATCTTGTTTTTTCCATCGAGCTTAGCGTTATTAATGGCATCACGACTTTTTTGTTCTTGTTCCTGCAATTTTTTTTGATTTCCTAATTCATTATCATACTCCTGTTTCATCAGTTCGGCACGGGTGTTCTCTCTATTTATGGAATCTTTTAAATGGGAAGATAAACTCAGATATTCGTATGCTTTGGGAAAAACACCCATTTTTTTGTATACTTCAGATAGGGTTTTGTAAATTGATTCTAATTCGTATGAAATACCTGTTTCTTTACTAATGCGTAATGATTGTAATAAATAGTTTTCCGCTTTTTTAAGATTATTTAATTTTATGTACGATTCGCCCAGTAATTTATAATTGAAAATATGACCGATACCTTCACTGTAATTAGATAAGTACTTCAAGGAGTTCTCAAAGTAAATCAGTGAAGAATCATTTCGATTCATTTCGGTCATGTTTGAGCCAATATTATGATAAACCATTGCCATTGTTAACGAATCCTGATCAACTTTGGCTGCTCCTAAGGCTTTTTTTAGGTAATAATTTGAATTGGCCATTTGATTGCTTTCTTTATACAAATTACCAATATTGTTATACAAAACGGCTAGTTCCTGATAATCGTTGTAATCACTTAATAGTTTAAGCGCTTTAAAATTGTAGTTGAGGGCACTTTTATTCTCACCAATATCAGAGAAAGTGCTGGCCAAATTCATGTAGTTGCCCGCCAAACGTTTATTATCCTTGATTTTTATATTAATGGCAATTGCTTTATTAAAACAACTGATGGCTTCTTTGTACTTGCTTTCACCTTTATACAGCGTACCCTGCACATTGTATGCATAGGCTAAGGTTTTTATGTTATTGCTTTTTACCAAAAAAGGTATCAAAGAATCTATTCTTTTGTGGGCCTCATCAAATTTTGCGTTATCAATTAATTTTGAAACATTATTAATGATCTGAGATTCTTTTGATAATTGAGAATAAAAGGAAGAAATGACCAAGAAGAAAAGTGCCGTAAAAAAAATACGGTTAAAAGGGTGATTCATTTTTTTTGTTTTCTTCATAATCCACTCTAAGATGGCAATTTTATTTGAATAATCCTATGATTTAATGAACATTCCTTAAGGTATTTGTTTTAATTGAACTTGGTAAAAAAAAGTCATTTTTCCTGAAGGTATTTCGTTTGCAACTCCTTTATTTTTAAGTATCTTGTGGATCCAAAGCGGGTTTGAAATAATGCGCATATATAAGTTAATAGTTCAGCTTTTTTGCAAGCGTTCGGTATTTATTCTACTGATATTATTTTCATCCATTACTTCCGGTGCACAGAACATGGATTCGCTGCAAAAGGCTGCCGATCTTAAAAAGGATCCTTTGGATAAAGCCTTATTATATGTTCAATTAAGTAACTTTTGTGAAATAAAAGAAATTGAAAGCTATGCTTTAAAGGCGATCGATCTGGCTCAACCCTTTGCAACGAGTAAAGATGATAAAGAGCGCAATCGTGCCTATAATTTGTTAGCAGATGCCAATAATAATATTGGTTATGGTAATCAGCAAATGGGCAATCCATCAGAAGCCTTGAACCGTTATTACAAGGCAATTTCTTTTTATGAACTTACTGGCGATTCGTTACAAACCTTTGAAACATATAATAATTTAGCGGCAATTTATCTTGATCAGGGTGATTCCGTAAAATGTTTGCAGATCTATAATGATCTTTTAAATAAATATTCAAAAAAGAATGATCATAAGCTACTCTATCAGGTGTATAACAATTTAGGTTATTATTACAATGAAACCGGCGATTCCAGAAAAGCACTTGGGTATTATTTGAATTCCAAACTACACGCCGATAAGTTACCTAACAGATCTAATATTGTTTTAATTGACAATAATATTGGTAGCGCTTATTTGAATTTAAAGATGTATGATTCAGCATTGGTTTTTGTTTTACCATCATTTGAATTCTATACAAAAGAGGATGATCGCGCGAACTTAGCTTGGGTAAACAACTTACTGAGAAGAATTTATTTAGAGAAAGCAGATTTTGATAAAGCCGAAAATTATCTGATCGAATCCATGAACATTGCATAGGAAATGAAACTGAATAAACAGTTGATGCAAGCATTGGATAATTTGGTTTTTGTAAGCAGAAATAAAGGTAAGTATAAAGAAGCCTTGGATTATATGATGGAGAAAGTGAAGTTGGAAAAGATGATCGTGAATAACGAGAATTTGAAAAACCTTTATCAGAAAGAAGCAAAACTGGAAATTGAAAAGCAGGAGGCTATTGCCAATGAGCGAGCTCAGCAGGATAAGATCAGAAAACAATTTTTAATAGCCTGTTTGGTATTAGCCTTGCTGATCGCTGTGATCGCCATTCGTAGTTTTATAATTAAACGCCGTTCAAACGCGGTTCTTCAGAAACAAAATAACATCATTACGGAGCTGAAATCGGAAGTAGAGCATCAAAAGCATATCATTGAAGAGAAACAAAAAGAAATAGTTGATTCAATAAATTACGCCAAACGCATTCAATATACCTTATTGGCGCATGAAGATTATTTAAAAAAACATTTACCGCAGCAATTCGTTTTGTTTAAACCAAAGGATATCGTTAGCGGCGATTTTTACTGGGCCACTTCTATTGAAGAGAAAAAGAGTACTTCTTTTTATTTAGCGGTTTGTGATAGCACCGGGCATGGCGTTCCGGGCGCGTTCATGAGTTTATTGAATATTGGTTTTTTAAGTGAGGCCATTAATGAGAAAGAGATCTATGAACCCAACAAGGTTTTAGATCATGTGCGCAGCAGGCTGATCAATAGTTTAAGTAAAGATGGTCAGAAAGATGGTTTTGATGGAATAGTAACGCGTTTTGAGAATGACAATACAAGTGGTGCAGTGAAATTTACCTATGCAGCTGCTCATAATGCACCTATACTTATTAGAAACGGCGAGGTAATGGAATTAGAGGCCGATCGTATGCCGGTTGGAATGGGTGAGCGAAAAGAGAATTTTAAATTGTATGAATACGAACTTTTGAAAGGAGATGTATTGTATTTATATACTGATGGTTTTGCAGATCAGTTTGGTGGACCGAAAGGCAAAAAATTCAAGTACAAACAATTGAATGAACTTTTACAAACCAATGCAGTTTTGCCACTTGAAAAGCAGAAGGAAAATTTACTCAACATGTTCGAGAACTGGCGCGGTAACTTAGAGCAGGTAGACGACGTTTGCATTATAGGCATCCGCATATAATTTTCAAAGTTACTATAACGACACGAGGCACGAGTCGTTGGGATGATGACCATTGATTTATCCATCCTAATTTCTGAAATAATATGACCTATATAATTTTGAAATGGAAAATTTAATGCTATTTTTAACCTTCAATAAAATTAACTTATGAAAAAACTGATAGCTGTATGGTGTTTGATGTTGCCTTTTGTATTTAAAGCGCAAATGGAAGTTGAAGGAGTAAAAATTCCGTATACATTTAAAACCGATGAAACAACTTTGGTTATTAATGGAGCAGGTGTTCGCGAAAAATATTTTTTAGATCTTTACGTTGGTGCCTTGTATTTGAAGGCAAAATCAAATGATGCTGCAAAAGTTATTGCTGCCGATGAGGCCATGTGCATGAAATTGCATATTGTTTCGGGGATGATCACCAGTGAGAAAATGACCGAATCAACAGATGAAGGATTTAAGCGCTCTACAAATAACAACACGGCGCCTATACAGGCAAAGATCAATCAGTTTAAAGCGGCGTTCAGCGAAAAGATCAGTAAAGGCGATGTTTTTGATATTGTTTACGAAACTGCCAAAGGTTCGTGTGTTTATAAGAACAATAAATTGATCGTTACAATTCCGGGTATGGAATTTAAAAAGGCCCTTTTTGGCATTTGGCTTTGTAACGATGCCGCAGCAAGCGACCTCAAAAAGAAGCTTATCGGCAAGTAATTCAACCTCATTAATATCCCTTTGGTCGTAATTACCGCTTGTTTTGTTAACTCAAGGGTTTAAATGACTACCTTACTACATATGCAAAATGTGAGTAAAGGATTAAGTATTTTCGAGGAATTGCAAATAACTTACAATGGCGAGATCAAATGTTGGAGAAACAACATACTTACCTTCCAGCGATCAATTATATGGGCGCAAGAAGAGAATGAGATCAATAAGCGACGTGCCAACCATCTTAAACAACTTGGTGAAACGGAAGCTTACCAACATTATATGAATTGTTTAATGCCCTGCACTATTATGGCCATCAAGCGTTATCATCATTTTATTGATGATTGCAATAAGCGCATAGAATCCAACTTACAAAAGGTGGGGGAGTGCGAAAAATTTATGAATGGAGATAAGTTGGTTTAATATAAAAATGTTTTAGAACATTCCTTTATAAAATTCTTCCTGTTTATACTTTTCTGATGCTTCTTTTATTTTGTTTTTTACGAACTCGTTTTTTTCAATGGTGTTGTATTTATCAAATAGTCCTGGGATATGTACCTTATTAAGTTTCATATTTTCTAATATCTGTTTGCCTATCTCATTCGCTTTTTTGAACTCGCCTAACTCATAATACTTTTGAAGTAAGTAAATCACATCTTCATTGTATGGCACAATCGTGTTAGGATATTCATTAAAATATTTATCAATTACTTTTATTGCTTTTTCATTTTCTTTTTTCTCGATCAGTTCATATGCCAGTACGCCAAATTGCCATGAAATATTACTGATCATTGGATGATCGGTTGTTTGAATCTCTTTTTTACCATCATACGAATAATTATGCATCAGGCTGTTGTATAGTTTCCCGCCGTTTATACTACCATCAGTAAGTGTAGGTGCTTTGCCTTGATCATAAAGTTTGTAAGCCATACCTTCAATTTGAAGATATTGCTGTAACCCGCAAAGCTTATCTGAATTTAAGCTCAATACAAAGTATATAGGGCGTTTGTCGCCATGATTCAGTATAATATCCATTACAAGTAATTCATCCTGTAAAATATATTCATCTCTTTGAAATTGCCACTCTATCTTCTTGCCATGAAGTTTTGTTTTTAATCTATTACCCTTGACCATGAAAATATCATAAGATGGCTCATGTATCATATTTTTATCATCATTTAAATATTGCATGAGGTTTTTTAATTCCCAAACCTTACTGCTATCTTTTGAAATGTATATCACTTCACGTTTATGTTGTTTTAAAGCATCTGTATTAAAACTAAATTGTATACCGGCCGCATCAAAAACCGGCTCACGCAAGTGCTCTACATACCTATTAGCTAAAAGCATTCCGGCATTAATTACCGTAACATCTGTTCTGAATTTGTATTTGGCCTGAACATATAACAAGGGATAAGTATCTGAATCGCCATTCACAAATAAAATGGCGTTTTTATCACATGTATTTAAATAGTTTTTTGCCAAGGAAATATAAAAATCGTTGTATACATTTTCTGGCAACTCCTTCAGTGCTTCTTCAATGTTTTGATACATACAAAGATCAAGAAAGGAAGTAAGGTACTCATGCGAAGCCTTTAATCCAATATGCCCTACAAGTGTTTCAAACTTTGGATTACGTTCGTTTAGCTTTTTAAATATTTCAATGGCTTTATGACGGTAACTGCGGTATAATGTTAATTGGTTAGCATTCATACAGTTTTTACCTTCTGGTAATTTAAATTGTCGTTCTTCATCTGCAAATCCCGAATTATCATGAAGTAAACTACTGGCGCAAGAAGAGTAGGCCCTTCCTACGCCATACAACGTTGTGTCAGGTAAATTGTCAATGATCTTGTATTCGTTAATCACATCCCAATCCCAACCATCGTACCCAAAATACGGACAAGCATTATAATGTACACCCTCCCAATTATTAATGGTTTGAATTGCAAAATCGCTTATTGGTTCAAGCTCATTTCGTTTGGTGAAATTTATTTCTTCAAATTGTTTGCTTTGTGCCGACCATATTAACCCATTCTTCCGTATCAGGTTATCTAAATTGTTTTCGCGTGTTGTAACGTACCAGCCTTGTGGTCGTTTTTCAAAGCAGAGTTTTGTATCTTCAGCTATGTTGCTTTCAGAGTAATATTTAAAAAAGTAAGAAGTAATGGTTTTGTATGATGGAAAGTATTTGTAATTATCCTGGGTGTAAAATAAATTTGAAAGTAGCAGGATTATAACGGTTAAGATTGTTTTCATCTATCAAATATAAACTAATTCCTGTTTTAAATTCTATCCTTTCAACTTCCTACTACGTACTTCTTAATTCATACTTCCTTAAAACCTCACCTGATACACATCTGATTTATTTCGGGGAATATTAAACACCTCAAAACCGCCGGCTTGTGGTATAAATTCGATCAGATCAAAGGATCTGCAATTTTTACTTAAACCTTCAAATATCAAGGTAAATCCCCTTCCATCATTTAAGGTCCATGTTGGCGCAAATGAAATATTAAAGGCAGTTAAAAGTTTTGCTCTTCTATCGCTGCCATGCTCTACCAAATAGGTGCTCGGCCAAATACGAAAAGCTTCGCTGCCTTCAATTGAACATTGGCAATGTACAATGGTTTGGCGTTCTTCATCTTGTAATGTTTGAACTTTAACTTCTATTTCAGTTTGTTCTTGTATCAATACATCGGGTTCGCTCATAGGGCAAAGTTAGGAATAATTAGGTATGTGAAGTATGAGGAAGTAGTATAAGGAGATAGAAGAAGGACGAGTTTTGAAACACGGAGGTCACGGAGAAGGGAAGTTGGAACGACGAAGGTAGAATGACGAGTTTTGAAATATTTTCTTTCTACTCATACAAATCTTTATTTCGAAGCAACAATCGTTTTACGCAGCAATAGCGGGAAAACCAACGAAGATAAGGGCCCGTGCATATGGGTTGGTTTTAACCGCGGTGCCGAACCAAAATGTCATTTCAATATTATAATTGACATAGAGGCAATTGCCTTGTAAAATGAAGAATGAATTCGATGAGACAATAAAAAAACAACAAAAACAATCTCATCAAACGATTATGGTCCCGATAGCTATCGGGATTGGTTACTCCGCCGCGGCGGATTGACTAAACAAAAAGTAACAGAATTCTTTTTATACACTGAATGCACCTAGGTGGAAGTAGCGCAAAGCAGCTAAAAACATGAGGGTTTCATTGACAGGAAAGCGTCATCCTGAGCGGAGTCGGAGGATACGCCGGTATTAAAACGAAAAATGGCCAAAAATCAAGCTAAACAGCACTTTTTAAGCCCAAAAAGGCCAATGCAAAAGGCCTCACTAAAAGGGGTATTTGGGCAAGCCACACCGCCCATGGCAAGGCCTTAAATCACCAAAAGTTTTCAAAATAATGAACATAAAATTGTTCATGGCCTTAATGGCTCATTTTGTGCAACTTGCAACATTTAACAATGTGGTAACCTCAAAGCCCCTTACTTTTGAACTCAACAACAAAAACCTGTTATTATGGGAGCACATCATAACCAAACCTTACAAATGCCAAGCCCGGGTTTTATTAAAGCCAGCATTAAAATTGCGCACCCCGATTGGACCGCCGAACAAGTTGAAGCGGAGTTTCAGATCAAAATGATTGAGATCCAAAAGCAAATGGAGGATGGATCGTGTGAATTTTGTTCCAGCTGATTTTTTCTTAGGTCAGAGTTGTACTTTTTAAAATTGAATTTTTTTTGCGAATGAATTGTTTTTTGGGGTAAAAGCGTCGATCAGTTGGTCGGCGCTTTTTTTTGATTTTAAGAATGGAGTTACAATACAGATCGCAGATAAGCGTATGCGGGATCAAGAACTAGTTGTTCTCCCACCATTTAGTAATCAATTTGTTTTGTTTAATTACTGTTTGATTGATAGGGTTTATTTCTGATCTTAACTCGCTTACTTGTTCGATATAATTGTTTTCCCATTTATTGGCAACAACAGCAATTTGCCAAGCATATTCCATTACTTGTTTATTTTGGTTGTTTAAACTAATGTTTATGCGCACTGCTTTGTAGGTGTTAAATGCCGACTTTTTTCTTTTTTTAAGATTGAGATTCATTATATGATTTTTGTGCCGCAAATTTCGGCTAACAGTTTTCAATTATCCTGTTGTATACATTACCAAATCATTAAGTTTAAATACGTGAATATGCAGGTAATTAAACTTAAAACGTTTTATAACCATTATTAAAATGAATTTATTACACATACCCAAGTGAGCGGGGTAACTTCTCCCTCCGTGTTTAAACACCTCTATACGCGAACCCCTAAACATTAAGCCTGTTCATGTGTTTAATAGTTATGAAAGCAACCCTCATTATCACCATTTTACTTATAGCCATTATGATCATTACACAATCGTTTGTAGCAAAAAGCACCAAACGTACCGAAGAA
This sequence comes from Sphingobacteriaceae bacterium, assembly GCA_046345155.1. Lineage (GTDB taxonomy): Bacteria > Bacteroidota > Bacteroidia > B-17B0 > Aurantibacillaceae > Aurantibacillus. Next base: position 59,818 of record JBKDKI010000056.1, on the reverse strand, counting down.
CACGCGTATACAGTTTTAAAAGTTTACGATCAGTTTGAAGTTAGAAAATACAAACCGGCTTTATTTTCGGGCGTTAAGCTTGCCGAAACCACTTACAAAGAAACTTCCAGTAAGGGCTTTCGCGTATTGGCAGGTTATATTTTTGGTGGTAATGAAAAGAACCAACAAATTGCCATGACCACTCCTGTTGTAATGCAACTGGGCGATACTACCAAAATGTATTTTAAAGTGCCTGATGGCTATACCCTCGACCAATTGCCGCAACCCAAAGACACCAACATTGTTTTTGAAAAACAGGAAGAAAAAATTATGGCGGCCATACGCTTTAGCGGTTGGGCTAACGACGAAAAAATAAAACACTACACAGCTATTTTAAAAGATGCTTTGGATAAAGAACACATTGCCCACACCAACACCTTTAATTTTTTAGGCTACAACCCGCCTTATGAGTTGGTAAACCGACGAAATGAAATTGCTGTGGAATTAGTGCAGTATGATCACAAGTGATTTTTTTTTGAAACACGGAGGAGTGAAGTTAGAGTGACGAAGGTAGAAGTACGAGGTTTGAAACACGGAGACACGGAGATGGAAGTTTTATTATGAATAAAGTTTTTAAACACCTATAGGTTTTTCCCCCTTCGGAGGGGGTGCCCTCAGGGCGGGGGAGGATGTGGAATTTTAGCCACGAAGACGAAAAGTTCCGCTTACGCGGATTTGAAAATCGGAGAAATTTTGAGCCACGAATTACACGAATTACACGAAAGGATAACCATGAAGTTTTTTTGAAACCCACTTCAGAGTCCTTGCAATTTCCTCAGTGTCTCCGTGTTTCAAAAATCTTCGTGGCTTTGCGTCTTCGTGGCTGTTCTCGATACACCTCCTACGTCGGCACTCGAACTGACATGATCCTCCGTGTCTCCGTGTTTAAAAAATCTTCGTGGCTTTGTGGTTGCTTTATCTTGTTAACATGTGTTTCAAATCCGCGTAAGCGGATCTCCGTGGACTTCATCTTCTTACCACTGCAGAGTCTTTGCAATTTCCTCCGTGTCTCCGTGTTTAAAAAATCTTCGCGTCTTCGTTTGCTTCGTGGCTGCAAATCCCCGTGTTCTCCGTGTTTCAAAAATTAGTGTACTTAGTGGCCGCTTAATCCGGAAAACCCATACTTTTTCGGCGGGCTTTTAAATTATCGGGGTCTTCGCAGGGGTAAATAATTTCGTTCTTGTCTTTATCGTAGTAGGATTGTGTACCGTACAATTGTTTTTGGCCTTTTGCCAGGCGCAGTTTATCAGCAAAAAAGGCAAAGGATCGGCCGCTCAACACATCTTTTTTTACAGCATCTAAAAGCAGATCGTAGTGTTTTTCTTTGAGGGCAATGGGGGCAAAGCTTAACAAATAAAAGGGTGTGAGGTAGGCATCGCCCACTTGATCAACGGTTGGGTAGCCGTAATTGGAAAGGATCTTATCAACCTGTGAAAAGGTGAGGCTATCTGCCTGATCATATTTTTGCCTGTAGAGATTCTTTTTTACAGGATCGTTGTTGTGTCTAGAGATACTATCATGCCATCTGTTGCGATGCGCATTAAATTCAGTTTCCAGGTTATTGAGTGCGTATAGTAATGAATCATTTAGTTTATTATTCTTATCTATGTAGACCGATCTCACGTAAGCGCCTTTATTGTAGTAATCATATTTCACCAATTCTCCTTTTTCATTGTAATTGCTCCACTTGCCATAGTAGTAGTAATGTATTTTATCCGGCAGGTTCTCAATTTTGGCCTGACCTTTTGATTTTACCACACCGCTTGGGTAATACAAGGTTGTTTTAAGTTTTTTAAAACGCGCAATTTCCTTTTTATACAACACACCTTGCATGGTGTAGTAATAGGCCTTGCCAACGCTTACACCATCTCTAAACCTACCTTCAAAGGTTTTTATGGTGTTTTCTTTATCGGCATAGGTTACCCACTTGCCGGTGCGTTGTTTGTTTTTATTTAAGCGGTTGAGGCGAGGCGAACAGCCAAATAGAATAAAAGCGAAAAGTATAAAACAAGCTAAAAAGCGCATGGGTGTATTTGCCTGCTAAGTTAATATTTTGAATTAGCTTGGCAATAATGGTAAATAGATAGGGTAGTTCGATTTTAAGTTTATATGTTTAGTTAAACAGGCGTGGCAATCTACCTAACCTTTCATTTGGATTACTTATTTCGTATATTTTATTATATAGAGTTTCAAATCCTTTATAAAGTTCATCGGATTCTTGATCACGAGTTTGAGATATAAATTCACGTACTAAAGCACAATTTCCCAATACAAGTATTTTTGCTCCAAAGCCTGAATTTATTTTACTAATTTCTACTAATCCATCTTCGTAAAACAACGCCAGGTCTTCAAAATTATCTAATAGATGTTCTTTTAAGACTATTGTATTGTTTTCGTCCAAATTAAAGTTATTGTTAAGTATGTTTCTTATTAATTGACTTACTTCAGGTGCGGTTATTTTTTTTGCTATCTCATTGTAAATTTGAAATTCTGCCAATTTGTTATTTGTGGAGTTGATTTTCTTATTTTGCAACAATAAAATAAATGTTAAGCCAGTATAAAGTATCGTTGCAATAGATGCGGCTATAGCCCATTTTTCAGGTAAAGTCATATTTTGATGTTTAAATCAATTTTATTTTAACCCAAGGTTTTCAATTCGCGCATTAATGGCATTTAAATTCCTTCCAAAAAAATCACTCAATTCGTTTTTTGATTTGCCGGTTTTAAATAATTCAATCAGTTTTTCATCATCTTCTTTAGTCCAAGGTTTACCGGCATTGAGGTAATTTTGTTTACTATATTTTGTGCTTTCGCCAAGTAATAATTCTTTTAGCGCACTTAATCGTTTAATATCTTCTATTTGTTCTTCACCACAGTATGGGCAAAACTTAAATGAAGAATTTATTTCTTTTTTACATTTAATACAAGCTAATTTCAATTCGGTAATATTTTTAAAATCTGGCTTATTATTAGTGTAAAACTGTTGCGGAATTTCATCAACAAAGGAAGATTCATTACCAAGTTCAGTAATTAAATATAGTTCGTCTTTTGCACGTGTGATTGCAACGTAAAACAACCTTCTTTCTTCCTCTAGTAAAATATCATACTTTACACCTTTAACAACTCTGAAAATGGCATCGTCAAGCCAAATATCAGGAAAGCCACCATTGCCTTCTGTTAATCCAATAATAAAAACTGCTTTGGCCTCCAGTCCTTTTGAAGCATGGATTGTTTTGTTTGATACAAATAATTTGTTTTGTTTTAGTTCTTCAAAATAGGGCTTAAACATTTTACTTCTACGATATAATACAAGTATGTCATCCTTTCCTAATCCTTTTTGGTATAATTCCTTTACTTTTTCCACTAAAAAATCAACACCATCTACATCTAATTTTTTGGCTTTATAAATTTGTATTTTACTTGGAGCTTGTTTAAAGGCTTTTACTTCCTTTTTGATTTGATTTTTATTATGTTTTATTACTTCATTACTTGCACCAACAATTGTTTGAGAGCTTCTGTAATTAATATCTAATTTATGAACTTCTGAATTATCGTAATGGCTTTCAAAATTCACAATATAGTCTACATTTGACCCTCTAAATCCGTAAATACTTTGCCAATCATCTCCCACACAAAATAACTGAGTATCAGGAGTCAATAAAAGATCTAATAATTTAACCTGTAATCCATTAACATCTTGAAATTCATCAACCATTAAATACTTTATTTTATTTTGATAAAGTTCTCTGACTTCACGATGTTCATTTAATAATTTAATTGTTAAAATAATTAAGTCGTCAAAATCTAAATACGATTTATTAGTGCAATAATTTTTGTACTCTTCAATAATAGGGACTGCTAGTTCATAGAAAAGCCTTACCCTCTCATGCTCATTTTTGTTTGATTTATTTAAAAGTGTTTTTGTATCTATGTCTTCTCCTTTTATCATAGTTTGAAGACGCATTACCGTTTTTAAAAATTCGTCAATTTTATCATGATAACTTTTAAATTCCTCCTCAAAACTCAATGAAACTTCTTCAGAAATTTCTGAAGTGATTTTTCCCATTACAATTCTCTCCATCGCTAAATTGAACAAATTAGTGTTGTTCATCATGGGTTCATATGTAATTACGCAATTTCGACCGCTTTCAATGAATTGTTTTTCCTTATCTTCTGTTTTATAACTTTTATCACTTCTATGTTCTAGGAAAAGATCAGCTTGTGGAATAAAAAAGTCAGGTTTAAAAGAGAAATCTTTTAAGTTCATTTCTTTTTCATAGATGTATTTTATATTGTGTCTGTATAACCAATCTGCAATATCTCTTTCAGATTTTGATTTTACGATTTCTCCTTTAAGTGTTGTATAAGTTTTTTGCCCATTTAAAGAATATGATTTCATTTCTTTATCAATGGAAATTTTATCTACATAGTAATCTAATATATATCGTTTTAACTTTAATAGATACCCTCTATCTTTACAAGCAATTATTAATAGTTTGTGTATAATATCTTTTGGTTTCTCCGGACTTGTAATTTCAGCTTTCTTGATATCGAGTTCTTCGGCTGATTCATCAGAAATAAGTTTGAATTTATTATCAAAAACTGGATTGCCATTATCTCTAAGGATTTTGTAACATAAAGAGTGAAAGGTTTTAATTGTCAGATTTGAAATCCAAGTTTGTTCACTAATACGTTTTTTACGTTCAATTTCTTTATCAATTGCTTGAATAGACTTATTTTGAATAAAAGCTTCGTATGTATTGCTTGAATCGCTTGAAACAATTAATCTATCGATCATTTCATTAGTTGCATTTTTTGTAAATGTTATAGCTAAAATAGACGATGGTTTAACTTGTTTTTCGACAACTAAATGAAGAAGCTTAGAAATAACTGTTTTTGTTTTACCAGACCCAGCACCCGCTAAAACTAAAATCCTTTTAGAATCGGATAATACGGAAGCTTTTTGTTTGTCATTTAAACTATTTAGAAGATTCATATTAAAATTTTATTCATTATCCTGCATGGCATCCCAAAAGTCACTATCCAATTTTTTTATTTTAATAATTTGCTCAACCTGCATTCCAAGTTCAAATTCATAAATATATTCAGCCAGTTGAGTGCCATCTATTAAAACAATAGTAGTTACTCCATTTAATGAATTTACATAATCAAAGGCGTTTTTTTTAAAACTGGAAGTTGTTATAAATACACCTTTATTTGATTGAGCAACTGCTAAAGCGCCAACAAACTTTTGAATTTCTTCTCTGCCAATCGAATTTTCAAGGGCATATCTTTTCGCTTGAATATAAATTCTACCTAAACCTAAAACATCTTCTTTTATAATACCGTCTATACCTTTGTCATTTGTTGCCTGGGTGACTAACCCAGAATTTTTAATTTCACCACCATAACCCATTTTTTGTAACAGGTTAACAACAAGTTTTTCGAATTCTCTTGAAGACTTACTTAAAATGGTTTTTATTATATCATCTAAAATTGTTTTTTTAATATTATCGTATGATTTATATAAATCTTCTTGTGGCGTAGTAATTGATGTATTAGATGAGGTTATACGTTCTGTTAACCCTTTTATTAATTTATCCCGTTTCTCTAATACTTCGACAATGTATGTGTCTATAGTTTGTGGATTATTTAGTTTTTCTAGGCCAAGTGAATTTATTTCATAAACTCCTCTTTTTGGTCGGTTTATTAATTCAGCCAAACTTAAATATGTTAATGCCCAAGATATTCTATCTTTTAAAATAGGACCATTACCCGATTCGTACATTTGGTTTACTTCTTCAGATGTTAAGCCAAGTTTTTGACTTAAAGGACCAACCATTTCTTTAGAACTTGAAGCACCGTTAGTTTTTAAATATTCAAGAACAGGTAATCTTAATTCATTATGTTTAGGAATTGGCATAATTATTTGGAATTGGCATAATTAATAGTGTACTAAAACAAACTCATCTGGCTACTGTTGTCTTCCTGAATTTTTGGTTTATGTGGCCTTTCAGGTTGGGTGAACTCCTCTATTATCTCTTTACGTTCTTCGGCTTTTGCAACTGTAGTTTCAATATCGGCAATAGCTAATTCAATTTCATTAGGTGCGTCAGGAATATTATTTTCTGCCTTAAGAATACGCGCTTCAATCACTTGAGCGCGCCAAATTTCTAAAAGCTCAATACTTTCTTCGTTCTTTTTTTGAATGGCAATTTCACTCTGTAAATGAATTAAATCTAATTTCTTGTCCAATTCCTTGTCGGGCATGGTGGCTAGTTGGGCAACGTAGCTCTCCCAATTTTCAGTCGCGATTCGAATACGAATATTACTCATTTGAGCCTCCTTCAACGATTTTTATTTCTTCATCGGTTAATTCATAGAGCTCATAGACAAGTTTGTTTATTCTTTCCTCATGGTGATCAATTCTTTGTTTGATCTGTTCGATTTTAGCAGGAAGCATTGCAGATTGCAAGTCCTCATTCAATTTTAAAAGTGAATCAACAAGCCCAATAATTTCACCATGTTTTTGAGATTGAGTTTTGCTTTTTGAATCAACTAATTTTATTGGAAGAGGTTTAATATTTACCGTTTTGACTTGGGCAAATACTCGCCCTCCCTCTTGGACACGACCTTGATAAAGGAAATTAATTAAACGACTATTATATAACCCAAGTAAATAACGAATGTCAATTTTACCAGCTATAGGGTGAATTACATGGGTGCTATCCAAAGAAAAATATTGCTTCGTGTCTATTGTCGCGATTAATTTATCACTTGTTTGGCGACTTATGATTTTGGCTGGAACCTTAAACATTTTTTCATCTGTATTGCTCCATAAATCGGCTGGCGAATAATAGACATAAGTATTGTTGAAAGAGGTTGAGTAGCGATTTATATCACGCCCTTTTAAAATGGGTTTCCATTTTGAAGAAGATTGTTTTTCTGATAGGAATTTTTTATTGTCTCCAGTTATTATTCCTTGGTAGATTTTCGTTAAGGAGCCTAACTCAACGATATTATCTAATTTTTGAATTTTTTGGAAGATCTTATTAACTCCTTGGCTCTGAACAAAGTTGTAGTCTTGGTCAGCAAGCAGATCTTTTTTGGTAATGGTAGTGTTTGTAGCGGTTTGGAAGGAACCGAAATCACTAATTGAAACAAAATTTGAAATCGTATGTTGCTTATCCTTTTTGAACACGAATATTGCGCTGCCGCCAATTTCCGCATCAATGAACACTTTGTATCTCAAGTCCATTATAGTTTCGATTCCTCCGGTATCTAACATAAATTTTCGAATGGGTTTAAAGGATATTGTATTGTAAAATGTGTTAGGGACAATAAAAGAAAATAACCCATGATCTTTTATTAATGAAAGGCTCCTTTCCATAAAAAGAGCATAAAGGTTTATTTTATATTCATATGAATGCGGGAAGTGGGATTGATAATATTCTAAAATACTTTTTTCCTGAGATTCCTGTTTTTTACCAAGCTGAAGTGTAACGTAAGGCGGATTACCAATAACGATATCGAAACCTCCTTGTTGAAAAATCGTAGGAAACCCTTTTTTCCAATTAAAAGGCTTAACCTTCTTATCAAAACCCAAATCAAACTGATTGTCATAAAAATCAGTATCGACCAAAGTGTTGCCATCTTTTACATTATTATCAAGATCAGGAAGAACTCTCTCGTGAAACATGGTAACCTGTTGCTTAATACTGGCTTCGGTTTCACCCTCCATACATTTTAAAAGTAAACTCAGTTTACTTACTTCTACTGCATTAGCGTCAATATCTACGCCGTAAATATTATTGATAAGTATGCGTTTTTTTTCGTGCGTTGTTAATTTTCCGTCAGGAGAAAGAATATCACCTTTCTTTTTTTCTTTTTCTGAAAGGTTATGATGATACCAATCGGTATGGTAATTTAATAAATACTCAAAGGCACCCACTAAAAAGGAGCCACTACCGCATGCAGGGTCAACAATTTTTACTTTATCAATTTCTTTTGGAGTTTTTCCGTCAATTAATTTGCCAACAGTGCTTTTTACAATATAATCTACAATGTACTGAGGAGTATAAAAAACACCCCCGGCTTTCCGTACTTCTGGTTTTTCTTCAATTTTAACGCCACGAGAGGGTAAAATGCGAATTACTTTACCAAGGAATTGCTCATAAGCATTACCCAATACTTCAACAGGCATTACCGAAAATTCGTAACGGCACTGAGGGAAATATAAATCTTCAACAATGTTTTTTACAACTTTGTTGTCAATTTTAAGAGTAGAAGTTAATTTATCTTTCTCGAAATCGAAAAGCCCTGAATTGTATTTTGCGTCGGCTTGTTCAAACAACTCAAACAAATTACCGTAAGCATTACCTTTACTTGCTGCGCCTTGTAATTGCCCATAAGGCTCCACAGAACGATCTTCGCAAAAACGTAGAAAAATAAGACGGTCGATAATTAACTGAACGCAGAAGTTTAATTCTTCGTCGTTAATTTTTTTGTTGTTTACTGCAATGCTCGTGGCCAAATATTTTCTCCAGGTATCAAGGCTTTGAACAAATTCTTTATCTAGCGTTTGGCTTCCTTTTTTGTTTGCATCGCTTTGAACAAACTTGTCGAAACGCCCTTTTGTTACAGCTTCGTGACTAAAGGTGTCGTATATAAAATCAAACTCCTTAATGTAATCTTCAAAATGAATGTGCTTTAACCGTGAAACGCTGGCACTATCGTTAAGGTTAGGAACTTTAGAGCAATCGTAAACAATAAAATCTTCGAAGTTAGTGAGAATGGAAATTGGAGCCTGAGCGCTACTTCCGTAACGGCGCAATTGGTAGGCAGCGTCTTTATTTGCCTTTAGCGCAACGGAAGGTTTTTTAGCTTCCACATAAAACAAGCGCTTTTTGCCTTGACCCATTAATCTGAAACCGTAATCAGGAGCCTTGGCTTTACCACGCACAACCACCTTATCTTCGTAAATAACCTCACGGTAGGCTTCGCTCATCCCGTTTTCGTTATCCACGTCCCAACCAAGTGCTTTAAAAAATGGGTTTATGAAGTCTTGACGGGTTTTGGCTTCGTTATAATCACCTGTATGGTAAGCATTGTAATGCTCAGCGAAGCGATCAACAAGTTTTTGTATAGAAGCTTTAGCCTGTTCTTTGGACATTTAGTGCTTTAATTTTAGAAGTTTAAATATACTATTTTACAGGTTTTTTTAGTTATGTTGTTGATAGGTTGTAAAAGGTGTTGAAAAAGATTTTTCCCATCACGCCTTAAACCCATCCACCCATTCCGGTGTGCCCATTTGTTTGAGTATGCGCGGCACATCGCCAAAGGCCAGTACCAGCTCGTCGCGGCCGTGGTCGTTGGTGAGGTCTTTCCTAAAATTATTACCGCTTTGCACAATGTATTCGGCCATTTGGGTTCCTATGGTTTGCATGAGGTCAAAACGCGTTAAATCGGCCATATCAATATGGTTTAAAATATCTTCGCCCACATCGTGCAGCCATTTGCTCTTGTATTTTTTTTCGTCGAGGGCATCGCAATTGGGTATTTTTTTAATGCTGGTGGGGTCCAATGATATTTGAAAGCGGCGGTAGTTCACCAGCTTATTCATCATAGGCGAGCGGAACATATCAATTTGCATGGCGCCTGCATCTTGCGGTGTTTGCGTCATGAGCCAATCTAACCAAAAGTTAAGGTCAATACCCTTTGGGTTAATGGTATCAGTTGGTTTAATAAACATGCGGGAGATACCGGTACCAAAGCTAAACAGCGTTAAGGCATTTAAATTATAGGCCGGGTGTTTGCCGCGCTGGCAGCTGTAACTCACGGCTTCCATAAAGGCCGCTAACGATGGGTTGTTGTAAGTAGTAGTGCCGCCATCAACAAAACGTTCGAGCGGGTAAAAATACGTAGGTGCGCTCATGGTAGCTTCCATAACGGCGCGCAGCAACACACTGCGGTAGGTGCCGTGGTAGGTATCATCTTCCTGTTTAAAGCAGGTAAAAAATGTAGCCTCGGCAGCGGCCATATCCTGTGCGGTAATTAGCAGGTCAATATCTGTTCCGCGGCAGGCGTTCTCAATGGTGGTATCGCCAATGGTTTGTTGTAGTAGTTGGCGGTATTGTTCTTTGGTAAAAGCGGGCGGGTTTAAAAAACGGTTACCCAGTTTGCGTTTATCAAAAACTTTGGTCACGAGGTCAATGTACAATTGTTCAATTTGCACGGCGCTATGGCCGGTAGCAATAAGGCCCGATATAATGCCGCCGGTGGAGGTTCCGGCCACCATGTCAAATAACTGGTAACAGGGTATACCGGCAATGGCTTCGAGTTTTTTAATAAGTTGTATGGTGAGTATGCCGCGCATGCCGCCACCATCGAGGCACAGGATGGCACGGTGAGCGTGATCAATATTTAATGCATCAAACGCTTTGCGCCTGGCTTCGCTTAAATGTTCGCCGTTGGGTTTTGCCATAAGTAATAATTACAGGTATATGGTTAAATAAGTGTATATTAAAACTAACACAAATTTTAAAAAACAAAAATGAAGTATATGAACAACTTAGGCAGCCAATTAAAAATTGGTTTCGAGTTTACTTTGCACGCCGTAATTTTGCAAAAAGGCTTTTGCTTCTTCGTAGGTGTTCAGGTCTTTAACCACACGGCCATCTTCAACCAGCACACGGTAATAAATATCGGGGCCGCGATCCAGGTCGTCGCTTTGTCCGGCCAGGAACATGCCTTTATACGGATCAAAATTAAGCAGTTCAAAATTTTCGGCTAAGAAGAGTTCGGTCCATTTACCGGTATTAAGGTTAATTTTAACCAGTTCAGAGCTGTTTGAATATTTTTCGGTAATAAAGAAAAGGAATTGTTCATCTTCCGAAATTTTTGGTGTTTCAACAGTTATTAATTCGGTAGTGCCGGCCACTTCATCTTTAAAGGGTTTATTTTCGGCAAGTGTTTTTTCGGTACCGGAGCCAATACTCAGCAGCATAATTTTGTGGGTGCTGTAGCCGCCGGGTAGTTCTTCTTTTTTACGTACGCACACAATGGCGTTTTGTTTGGTAAGAAGGAAGGGGTCGGAGTCGGCATTTAATTTACTTAATTGTTTTTCGGAACCATCTTCAAAGGTCACATAAATATTACCTTGTTTTTCGTAAACGTTAACAACAACTTTTTCTTTCACTTTTTGGGTGGTGCTTTCGGTTTTTGCAGGAGAATTGCTGCAATTACTAAAAGCAATTAGAATAACGATGTTAAACAAAGCATAAAATATGTAAAAGGGCTTGCGCATAAAAGGACTACAAAATTGGTTTTTGTTTTCTTAAAGATAGGTAAGTTAAAGTTACCAGTCAACTGTGGAAACCCACAACTTTTGTGTGATTTAGATGAAAGTGGTGTTTTTTAGGATGAATAAAAACAATTATTCGTTTGGAATGCGATAATATTACTGAATAAAAAACGGGGAAACTTTATTTAATGAATTATGTACGTATTTTTACAACCTAAACAAATTTAGTACTATGGAACTCGAGCACTACAGTAATGCCTATTCAGATATGAAAATAGAGGAGGGCATACTGGTAATTAGTTATAAGCCGCAACTGAATATAACCTTAGAAGTGGCTAAAATTTGTGTAGAAGACCGCATTAAGTTCAGTAACGGAAAAATGTATCCCTTAGTAGTGTATATGAATGAAATGAAAGAGATAAGCAAAGAGGCCAAAACCTATTTAGCGTCGGATAAGTGAATGCACGGTGTAACAGCCGGCGCTTTTATTGTGGAGAATCATATGCAACGCTTGATAGGATCGGTATTTATTAGTTTGTATGTGAACATGAATGAGGTACAAGTGCCAACCAAATTATTTAACACCAAAAGTGCAGCTATGGCTTGGGCCAAGCCTTACCGGATGTATTAACCCATTAACCACTTTGCATTAAACGTACTTTATGCCAAAAAAAGATCTTCAAATTTTAATTTGTGATGCCAGCAAAATATTTTGTTTAGGCTTGGCCGAACTATTAAAAAAAGATAAGCACGTAAAACACATTGCCTGGTGCCACACCATTATTGATGCCATGCGTTTATGTGAGAGCGAGCAGTTTGATGCAGCAGTTGTTGAAGATGTGATGGCCACCACCAATAAATATTCGCTTATTAGTAACTTAACAAAAATTGCGCCTGATACCGCCATTATTATTACCAGCAGTGCCTGTGAGGTAAAACCAATTGACGATCATTTTTTACGCGGCGCGCGTGGCTTTGTACCAAAAATTGCAGCTGATAAATTAATTATAGATACCATCATTAAAGTAGCCAACGGCTCGTACGCAGCCAATAAAAAAGTAACACAAAATTTAAAGGCCACCTTTTGCAAAAATGCCATGCTCAACAGTTCGTTCGATTTTAAATTATCATCCAAAGAAATGGATGTGCTTTTAAAGATCACCGAAGGCAAGAACAACAAACTCATTGCAAAAGAAATGGGTATGGCCGAGCGCACAGTAGAATATCACAAGGCTAACATTTACAAAAAAAACAAATAGGACTTCGGTTGCCGATCTGGTGATGCTCACGATCGTATCACGATTGATGTAGGTTTTTTAAACACGGAGAACACGGGGAAGGGAAGTTGGAATGACGAAGTAAGAAGGACGAGTTTGAAACACGGAGAACACGGAGATGTATTTGTGTGAGGTGTTAGTTTATAAAATACCTAAAGGTGTTTCCCCCTTTGGAGGGGGTGCCCTCAGGGCGGGGGAGGAATATCAAGAAGCACACGAAGGTTTTTGAAACACGGAGTAACTTCTCGATACGATGCTCATACTTCGCATCTCCCGATAGCAATCGGGACGAAGTGACATGTCATGTCGAGTGCCGACGAAGGAGGTGTATCGAGACATACGCTTACGCGGATTTGCAGATTGTGTTGCGAAGAGAAGAAGCATAAAGACGCGAAGTTTTTTTAAACACGGAGACCGATAGCTATCGGACACGGAGATTTTTTTAGAGGCAGAAACCGCAAAGTACGCAAAGAAGTCGCAGAGTGCGCAGAGGTATTTTTTAACTCCGAAGACACTAAGTCCGATAGCTATCGGACGCGAAGGTAGTGTGAGGAAAAAGAATAAGAAAGAAGCACGAAGTTGGATATGATCAATAGAAAGAGAAAACATTTAATTACCGAAAAGAATTTCCCCCTTTGGAGGGGGTGCCCTCAGGGTGGGGCAGGAATATTAAGAAACACACGAAGGTTTTTGAAACACGGAGACCGATAGCTATCGGACACAGAGATTTTTTTAGAGGCAGAAACCGCAAAGTACGCAAAGAAGTCGCAGAGTGCGCAGAGGTATTTTTTAACCCCGAAGACACTAAGTCCGATAGCTATCGGACGCGAAGGTAGTGTGAGTAAAAAGAATAAGAAAGAAGCACGAAGTTGGATATGATCAATAGAAAGAGAAAACATTTAATTACCGAAAAGAATTTCCCCCTTTACGCTTGCGCCGAAGCTACAGCGTAGGAGCAGAGACGGGGGTGCCCTCAGGGCGGGGGAGGAAAAACGTAAAGCATTAGAACTGAGATGCTGAAACGAGTTCAGCATGACGAAAAACAATTTACGGATGCACAACCCGAAACCACAAACCAAAAACCCGAAACTACAAACCCCAAACCCGAAACTTCAAACCTCAAACATTCACTTAATTGCCGTATCTTTGTAGTTGAGCGGAATTATAACGGATGCAGCGATGAAGGTAAAACAGTTGATAATACTAATGTTGTTAAGTGCAGGTGTAAACATGTTTGCACAAACAAACAAGTTGCCTTCCGATTCCATACAAGCCGATAGTTTGGTGAAATTTGCCAGATCGTTTTTAGGCACCAAATATTGTTACAGCAATTGCACACCAACAAAAGGTTTTGATTGTTCGGGTTTTGTGTATTTTGTATTTAATAATTTCAATCAAAAAGTTCCCCGTTCATCCATCGAATACAAAGGCATTAAACCTGCCATAACATTAGATTCGGTAAAGGCAGGTGATATAATTGTGTTTACAGGAACCAATTCACGAAACAGAAATCCGGGACATGTTGGTATTGTTATTTCTAACGATAATGGCGTGCCTACTTTTATTCATAGTTCATCCGGAAAAAAGCGCGGAGTGATCATCAGCGATTTTAATGAATCGCCTTACTACAAAAAGCGCTTCATTAAAGTGGTTCGCTTGGTAAAGGTGTACAAATAAAAAAGCTCCCTTGGGGGGAGCTGTATCTTAATTTACTTTTTCAATTACTTTGTAAGAATATTCCATAAAACTGAGAAGATCTTCACCAACATCTTTTAAGTCGTAATCATTCTCGTCGTACAACCAATCTACATGCACGGTTTTTCCGGTGTTGTGAATATTTCCAATTTCTTTAAGCATATCAAACACCATACGTTGCGATGAGGTGTTGATGTAGTTCAGATCAAATAAAACTTTTGTTTCCGCAGCAGGTGCATTAGCGTAATCTCTGATCCATTTAATAAGCGGCATGTAAAACTCATGCGCGTTATCTAAAAACGAATTACCTCTAATTTCCAATGAACCGGCTACAGCGTCAAAATTCACCATTGGTGAATGACTGTTTTCTTTTATTTGAAGTTTATCGAGACTCATTAAAACAAAGATAGAATAATTTTCATGAAAAAAAAGCGCTGTTTATCTATGAATACTTACCGTTGAGCAAAAATTTGAACTGCCTGAGTGGAGCAAAAATTCCAGGTATATTTTCAAAATAACCCGACAATTTAATACAAACAAACTGTTGGCTGATGGTGATGGGCTAAATTTGAAACGATTTAACTTATTACTTTACAGTAAGATACATTTTTTAAACACGGAGACCGATAGCTATCGGACTCGGAGGGAGAAGTTGGAAGTACATTAGCCACTAAGACACGAAGACACAAAGGATGTATAAAAAAGAAGCACTAAGAAGGATAAGATCAATAAAGTGAAAAATATTTTAATTACCGAGAAGAATATCCCCCTTTGGAGGGGGTGCCCTTAGGGCGGGGGAGGATAGGAAGTAAGAATTACGAGTGACGAAGTACGAATGAAAGGAAGTATAAGGAGTAAGAAGGACGAGTGACGAAGTACGAAGGTAGAACCCGAAACCACAAACAATAAACATTTAAACACGGAGACAAGGAGAACTTAGAAGTAAGAATGTAGAATTACGAAGTACAAATAAAATTACAATCGGATGTAATCCTCGAAGCTGATGCCTTTGTGAAATTCACTTGAATAAATGTAGCGCTTGATCACATGAGCCCATTCGCGGTGTGATCTGCTTGCATCAAGTATAGACGGATCAAATGGTTTACCGTAATGGATCTTTACCGTGTTACCTTTTTGCTTGAACATTTCATCAGGTAAAAAAAGCATTTCGATATTGGCTTTGATACCCACATTTTTTCGGAAGTTGGCAAAGTTGTAAAAGAATTTGGAGTTCTCGCCTTCAATAAAGGTTGGCACGATCATGCGTTTGTGATCAATGGCCTGCGTTACAAAACTTTTTTTCCAATCGAGGTCAATTATTTTACCATCAATTTTACGTGATACCAATCCCGCCGGAAAGAATAATACCGCGTCATCCGAACGTAAAACATCTTCCATAGAGCGTAACGATCTGGCGGAGGTACTTCCCAGTTTATTGATGCCCACAAACACATCGCCGTAATTTTTTAAACTGAGCAACACATCGTTCACAAAAAAGCGCACATCCGAACGCAACTCACCAACCGATTTAATTAAGGCCATGCCATCTAATCCACCTAAGGGATGATTGGCTGCAACAATAATACCGCCGGAAGTTGGCACGTGATGCGGATTGACTGATTGAATATTAGCGCCTAATTTATCTAAGCCCTGCGCATTGAAATCCAAACCATACACATCTTTTAATTCATGCATGATCACATTGATCTCCTCTTCATGCAATTTGCGCTTAAGCCAATTGATCATTAAAGAAGGCAACCATTTGTTTAAGGCAGGTGCTTTCTCTTTAAGTACTTTATCTATGTCAATAAACTTTTTGTGCGACACGTGGTTCAGTTCTGTATGCTTATTTTTTCGAAATGGCTAATTCTATATTCTTAATGCGATCGTTCAACTTTACCAAGCTTCTGAACAATACATAAGCGCGCTTGTATTCGCCAATGGCAAAGGCGGGTGAGCCCTGAACAATTTCATTTTCTTTATCAATGGTTGATCCCACACCCGATTGTCCGGCTATCTTCACACCATCAGCCACTTTTATATGTCCAACCACTCCGGCTTGTCCGCCTATCATCACATTCTTCCCAATTTTAGTAGAACCCGCAATAAAGGCACCACCGGCCATTACGGTATTTTCACCAACTTCAACATTATGTGCAATTTGAATTAAATTATCAAGCTTCACACCCTTGCGAATAATGGTAGATCCCATCGTGGCTCTGTCAATGGAGGTATTAGATCCTATCTCCACATGATCTTCAATGATCACGTTTCCAATTTGCGGTACTTTTTTGTAATTATTTTCAGAGTTAGGTGCAAATCCAAAACCATCGCTGCCTACAACACTGCTGGCATGTATGGTTACATCATTCCCTAATATACATTCGTGGTATATTTTAACGCCTGAATAAAATAAACAGTTATCGCCAATAACGGTATTATCACCAATGTAACAGTGCGGATAAATTTTTACGTTATTACCAATTTTTACATTTTCGCCAATGTAAGCAAATGCACCTACGTAGCAATCGGTACCTAATTTAGCGCTTGGCGAAATATATGATGGTTGCTCAATGCCTTTTTTGTTGTGCTTGAACTCCTGATAGATCTCAAGTAATTTTGCAAAGCTGCCATAAGCATCTTCCACACGAATAAGTGTACAAGTTGCTTTTACCGGTTTATCTAATACGAGTGAATTGTTTACGATCACAATAGACGCATCGGTCTCATAGATGTAAGGTGTATAAAGCGCGTTCGATAAAAAACACAAACTGCCTTTTTTTCCTTCCTCAATTTTTGCTAAGGTTGAAACAGTTATGTTCTCATCACCTTCTACCTTGCCGCCTAAAAGACCGGCAATTTGTTTTGCGCTAAATTCCATTGTAAAAACTTAATCAGTAAAAATACAGTTAAAATAGCTTTATGCAAAAACAACACGTACTATTTATTCAACAGAATTTTAATAGCCTCCTGTAATTGCTGATCTTCGCCTTTCATCATTGGAATATACTCGTTGTTAACCTTTACATCCGGCTCCAGCTGGTTGTTCTCGTAGTATTGCCCCTCTAGGTTCTTTACACCTACTTGCGGAATACCGAACACCAAACTTGGGTCTTGTAAATTTTCCCACCATACGGCAGTACCGGTTCCCGGAACAGGCATACCCACCAGTTTACCAATACCTAAGGTTTTGTAAACCACCGGGAACATATGCGCATCGGAGTAATTGCCTTCGCCCATTAACACAACAGATGGTTTTATCCATTTGTTTGCGGGTTCAACACCAATTTTTCTTTCTTTAGGTACAAACTCTATGTATTTTTTACCCGATAAAAAAGTTGCAAGGTCATCATGCAACCAGCCACCGCCATTAAAGCGCGTATCAACGATCAAGGCTTTTTTATTCACGTATTTTCCCATTACCTGATCAAAAAATTCGCGGTAACTCTCATCATCCATACCACGCACATGCATGTATCCTAATTGTCCGTTCGATAATTTATCGGTCATATCTTGCATGCGTTTGATCCAACGTAAATACAAAAGGTTAAAAAACTGACCATTTGAAATTGGCTTAATGATTTCTTCCCAACGTTTTTTTGTGGTTTCGTCGTATAACGATAACAAGGTAGGTTTACCGGCTAAACGGTTCAATAGTTTGTAATGATTGGTTTGTGGTGTAATTTCTTCACCATTTATTTTTTCGATGATGCAACCCGCTTTAATTTGCGAACCATCGTATACCAATGGGCCTTTTGCAACCACTTCCATGATTTTTAATCCGTTGCCGTTATAATTCTCATCAAAAAAAGCACCCAGGTTTGCTGTTTCATCGCCGCGTTTGCCGCTACCACGATAGCTGCAACCGGTATGTGACGCATTTAATTCGCCCAATAGTTCGCTGAGCATTTCGGCAAAATCGCGGTTGTTATTAATAGAGGGTAAGAATTTTTTATAATTCTCTTTGTAATAATTCCAATCGGTTTTTTGCAGATCAGTTACATAGAATTTTTTTACCACCTGACGCCATGCATGTTCAAACATATACTCGCGTTCAGCCGCCAGGTTCATTATCATTTCGGCATTAAAGCCAATTTCTTTTTTCTCCGATTTATCAATGTTGATCTTAGTAAGCTTACCGTTATTGATAAAGAAAATGTTTTTGGCATCCTTATCAAACATCATTTCGCCAACGCTACCGGCATCCAATTTCATGAATAATTTGGTCTCATTATCCTTGAACTTTGTTTGCCATAGATCGTAACCGCCTTCAAAACGTGTTAAGTAAAATAACTTTTCACCATCGGGCGTAATTAAAGCATCTGCAAGCATAGATGAATGAATGGTTAAACGCACCTTTCGATCTTCCAATCCTTCCATTTCAATTTTAATTGGTTTTATTCCGCTTTTTTTAGCCGTATCTGCTTTTGCTTTGTCTTTATCTTTTTCCTTGTCTTTATCCTTATCTTTTTCTTTGTACAGATCGTACTCTTCTTTTTTCATTTTAAAAACATCATAGGCCGCTTTGGTAAAAAACAAACCATACACATCATTTTGATTACCGTGGCTGGCAATGTTCTTCATACCATGTCGGCTCGATTGCCAGATCATCATTTTACCATTCATGGCCCATTTGGCACCGCCATTATCAAAACCACTTTGTGTAAGATCAATGATCGGTTCTTTTCCTTGGGCATCGGCTAAACCAACTTCCTGGCGCCAGTTGCCATCTTGTAAAAAATGTACTAAAATATATTTACCCTCGGGCGACCAATCAAACGATTGATCACCATCTGAGTAAGAGTAATTTTTTTCGGCAGGTAAAATGGTCCTTATCTTTTTTGTTTTAAGATCGATCACTTTAACGGCAGTACGATCTTCCAAAAACGCCACCTCATTTCCATCGGGTGAATATTTGGGTTGAAACGCTTCAGCAGTGCCCACAACAACAGCTTCTTCCTTTAAGATGGTTGAATTAAAAAAGTAACTTTCTTCTTTTCGCACCAATTCGGTTTTATAGATACCCCAAATATTATTGCGTTCAGATGCGTAAATAAGGCTTTTACCATCCGGACTAAAACTCACCGAACGTTCTTGTTGAGGTGTGTTGGTTATACGTTTGGTGGTACCACCTTCAATAGAAGTAACAAAAACTTCACCACGTACAACAAAGGCCACTTCTTTACCATTGCTTGAAACGCTCATTTCAGAAGCGCCGTTGGTTAAGTTCTCGATTTTGTCATTTGAATAACGCTCATCTGTAGTGATGTTGATGTTCACTTTTTTTGCTTCACCACTGATGCTTTGGGTAAAAATATCGCCATTAAAACCATAGCACATCACATCACCTTTTGAAATAGATAAAAAGCGAACCGGATTTTTTGTGTAGTTGGTTATTTGTTTTTGGCTCGACGGATTTGCAGGATCTAATTTCCAGATATTGAACGAGCCGCTTTTTTCACTGAGGTAAAAAACAGATTTTTCATCGGCACTAAAAACCGGGTTACGGTCTTCACCATTAAAATCAGTTAGCTTTGTGAATTTATTTTCTTTTTTCGCATACATCCACACATCGCGTGTAACCGATGAGGTATGGTGTTTACGCCAATCGTTCTCATAACCTTTACGGTCGTGAAAGATCATTTTATCACCATCTTTACTGATCTGCGCATCATCGGCACAAATGGTCATGTATTGTTTTTCTTTTCCGCCATTAACGGGTACAGAATATAATTCGGGTAAACGTCCGGATGGAAACTGCGTATATTTCACATCATCTGTACGGATAGAAGTGAACACAATGTTTTTGCCATCTTCGGTAAAAAAGTTGGGAACATCGTCGGTAGAGTAATATGTTAAGCGTTTAGCTTCGCCTCCTTCGGCAGGAATGATGTAAATATCAAATCCACCATTTCGGTCGGATGCAAAAGCAATGTTTTTGCTATCGGGCGACCAGATCGGATAACCATCGTAGGCTTCGCTGATAGTAAGCGGTGTAGCATTACCACCATTGGCATCCACCTTGTACAGATCACCTTTATAGGTAAATACAATGGTTTTACCATCAGGTGAAATTGAAGGATAACGCATCCATAAAGCTTCGTTTTTTTCTGATTTAAAAGAAAGGCAAAAAAGCATGGCTGCGATCAAGGGGGTAACAATACGTTTTTTCATAGTTTAAATGTTATGAGATTAACAAATATAAAAATAAAGTCAAATTATACGATCATTACGCCTGATATTTGGGATGATTGGTAAATATTTAAAGAAATGATGAAAATTTTAATGAAGAGCAGTAACTTTGTGCTATGAAATGGGAACAATTAAACGCAATTGAACAGTTAGATCAAATAGATGCGTTGTCTATTACACAGGCCGTATTGCTTTTTAAGCATAGCACACGTTGCAGTATAAGCGATGCAGCAATAAGTAGGTTTGAAAGAGAATGGACAGAAGAAGATAGTTCAAAGATGAAGCCGTATTATTTGGATCTGATCGCCTACAGGCCCGTTTCAAATACCATTGCAGAAAGGTACCATGTGGAACATGAATCGCCTCAGGTATTAGTGATCAAGAACGGGAAATGCGTTTATAACGAAAGTCACATGAACGTAAGGGTGAATGCCCTCAGAGAACAGATGTAGTTTAATACCATCGACCTTACCTTAACTGAAATTTTTCCTTTTAGATTTTAGTTTCCTTGTTTTTTTTCTGTTTTTGTTTATATTTGATTAGATAATTGGTATGACAGAAGGAAAGTATATAGATGAAGCATCTGAAACGATCAGGTATTTTAAGACCTTAGCTGAAACTCTAAAAGATGTGGTGGTGTTAATAGAACCTAAAGAATACCGCATCGTATACATTAATCACGTTCAGCCGGGATATAACAAAAAGGATGTGCTTGGTGCAAAAGTTTTTGATTTTGTAACGCCGGAGCATATTTAAGTTTATCATTCGGTATTGGCAAAAGTTGTATCAACCAAACAGCAGCAAAACATTGAGATAGCTGTTGTAGATAATTACCGATCGTTTGGAAAAGTATGGTATGAATGTGCCATTTCGCCTATAAAAGATCAGCACGATGCGATCGACCATTTGATCGTTTTCACAAAGGACATTACCGATTTAAAACAATTTGATATTGCCATGCGTAATAAGCAAGAAAAGCTTTACGCTATCATCAATAACACCAACGATATCATTTTATCCATAGATAAAGAATATAAACTAACCGAGTATAATAGTGTTTTTCAGCAACAAGTTGAAAGAGGTTTTGGACTGAAAGAAATACATGGTACTGTTATTTTGAATTACATTGACCCTAAGAAACACGATCATCTGAAGAATATTTATACCCAGGTGTTTAAGGGTGAGGTGATAAATGACATAGAGGGTTTTGAATTGCTCAGTGGGAACATGATCTATTTTGAATCGAGTTATCATCCAATTTACAATTACACGAAGGAGATCACAGGTATTTCTATATTTTCAAAAAACATAACGGAGCGCATTTCAAACGAAAAAAATTTAAAGCGTGCATTAAAGGAAAAAGACGTTTTGCTTTCTGAGATCCATCATCGCATAAAAAACAATTTGGCACTTGTTTCGAGCATGTTGCAGTTAAAAGAAATGAACATGGATAATGCATTAGCCAAAGATGCATTGAGCGATAGCCGAAAACGTATCAAATCAACCGCTTTGGTACATGAAATGCTTTATAAGAACGATTCATTTGATAATATTCAAGTGAAAGATTACCTAACCGAGTTGTTTGGTAATTTAAATATGAACAGGAATATTAAGTTACAATTGGATGGTGATAACGAAGTTTTGAATTTAGAAAAAGCATTGCCCTTTGGATTAATGATGCATGAATTAATGATGAATTCAATGAAGCATTCATTTAAGGGTAGAGAGCAATCGTAATTGAGCATTCAATCTACACGTGGAGAGAATAACTTAAAGATCAACTATTGTGATTGCAGTGGGGTGTTTCCTGAAACGGTTGATTTTTATGATACATCAACAACCGGTTTAATGCTTATACATACCTTCATTGAACAATTGAATGGCTCTATTAAACTAGTATCTAATGAACCACCGGCATACGAAATCATTATACCTATAGATTGAGCAGCGTAAAAAAAATATTGATAGCAGAAGATGAATTACTGGTTGCCAAAGTATTAAAATTGATGCTGGAGCAATAAGGTTTTGAAGTAAAGCATGTGGTTGATGAAGATGCTGCAGTAGAATTGGCCATTTCCTTTGGCCCAGACTTAATAATAATGGATGTGTTCCTAAAGAATAAAACTTCTGGTTTAAATGCAGGGCGCCCTATACGCGAATCAAAAATTGAAAAACCGATCATTTACACCACCGGCAATTCGTTACAACAAACAAAAGAATCGATCAAGGAAATAAGTAACAGTCATTTATTCATTAAACCAATAGATGCCTCGCATCTTATAAAATATATTGAAGATACATTTTAATGTTCTTTAAGGATGGCGATCACTTCATCGTCGCTCACCTGTTCAAAGTTCTCATAAAATTCGCCAACACCCTTAAAATCCTCCGGTAAATAAAGGCAAATGAATTCATCTGTTTGTTGTGCAATTTTATATGCTGTATCCTTAGCAGAAACCGGCACAGCCACGATGATCTTTTTTGGCTCTTGTGAACGTAATTGTTGAATACCTGCTATAATGGTTTCACCGGTGGCAATGCCGTCGTCTATAATAATAACGATCTTATCTTTTAATGATGGCAAAGGTTTATTCCCCAAAAATAAGTTTTGTCTACTCAATAAATTCGATCGGATCTTTTCGGTCTCGGACTCTAAGTAATCCTTACTCACAGATGCAGCATTTTCGTTAAGGTGCAACCCAAACAAAGTCACCGCCCCAATAGCATATTCTTTATTGGCAGGATGTCCGATCTTTTTTGAAAGTAAAATACTCAAAGGTAGGTTCAAGTTTTTCGATACCAGAGCACCCAATGGTATACCGCCCCTGGGAATAGCCAATACAACACCATCGGTGTTTTTATATTTTAGAAGTTTTTCTGATAAATGTGTTGCAGCCTGTATGCGATCTTTAAATCTCATATCCGAAGATGATCGAAACTGTGTGAATGGCAATTGATAAATGCCGCTTTGTAAATTGATTTATGTCATGTGTTGAATAGAATATTTGATGCAAATTAGTAAAACATCAAAATCATATGGAAACGGAAACAACTTTAAATAATACGATCGTGAAAGCAATTTACGAGAGGCGTGCCACCAGAAAATTCAAGGATGCACCATTATCAAAAGAAGTGATCAATGCGATATTAGATGCAGGTAGGATGGCCCCCTCGGCCATGAATAAGCAACCATGGCATTTTTATGTTGTAAGCAATAAAGAGCGCATCAAACAAATGTCAGACGCGATCTTGCATCATTCAAAGATGGCCATGTTCAAAGCAGGCATTAAAGAAGTTGTGAATCATATTCTACATCCCGGCTCATTTCATTTAAAAGATGGTATTGATTTTTTTAAACAAGATGATCCTGTTTTTCACGGTGCACCTTTAGTTGTTTTTATTGCATCGCCCCGCAGTAACGAGTGGGCACCTATTGATGTTGGTATGTGTGCGCAAAACATGATGTTATATGCGCATTCCATTGGTTTAGCAAGTTGCCCCATTGGATTTGCGAAGTTCATTGAGAACACCGATGGATATGAATTATTAAATGTGCCATCATCTGAGTACATTAATTTGGCGCTTATTTTTGGGTATGCCGATGAAAGTCCAGCCCTTCACGAACGGAAGAAGGATAATGCTGTTTTTATTGATGCTTGATCGCCGGAAATAATTATATTTAAGGTGATATAATTAACACAGCTTACATGCTAAAACTCATTTTATTTTTGGTTATAAATTTTGCTGCCCTAGGCATTGGTGGTTTATTGATCGGTAACCCCGGCGCTAACGAATGGTATCAAAATGTAAATAGGGCACCGTGGACACCGCCGGGCTGGGTTTTTGGAGCGGCATGGACCACCATCATGTTTTGCTTTTCAATTTTCATGTATCAGGCAGCAAGTAAATTCTCATTCGAGCAATTGAAACCGTTCTATATTTTGTTTGCAGTGCAATGGTTATTAAATGTTATCTGGAATCCGGTTTTCTTTCGTTACCACCAGGTGTTAGGAGGTTTGATCATTATCATCGCTTTAACCATTTTGGTTGGTTGGTTCACCTATTGGGGCTTTAAAAATATTGGTCTAGTTGGCTTATGGATGTTGCCTTATTTTGTTTGGTTGCTTATTGCAACATCATTGAACGCTTTTATTTATTTTAAAAATTAATTTACCATATGAAAACAAAGTTTGTTATTGCTTTATCTCTTGTTTTTAATGTATTGTTAGCGCAGCATAAAAACCCAACCTTCTTATACGATCCGGGTGCTGCGCCACGAGATCATAATTTGAATTTTGAGCGCATGCGTTTGTATGTGGAGTTTGAACCTGTTGTTGGATTGGTAAAAGGAAAGATCACCCATTTCTTTTCACCGATCAGACAAAAAGTGGATACGTTTTATTTGGATGGTCCGGGTATTAAGATCAAAGAAGCAAAATTAAATGGCAAAGAAGTGAAGTACCGTTCGGATGCAAATGGTATTACCTTTTATCCGGAGAAAGCATTGTTGTTAGGAGAAAAGGATAGTTTGGCCATTACCTATGAAGCTACACCGCGCAAAGGCATTTATTTTATTGGATGGAATGATGAGAAGAACATCAGCAGAAAACAAATATGGACACAAGGGCAGGGAGTGGATAACAGACATTGGTTCCCCTGTTACGATACACCCAACGATAAATTGATCACTGAAGTATATGTGAAGTTTGATAAGGCTTACAAAGTATTATCTAATGGCGTGAAGGTGGCCGAAAAAGAATTAAAGGACGGAACAAAGCTGTGGCATTATAAAATGTCGCATCCGCATCAAACTTATTTAGTGATGTTGGGAATTGGCAAGTATGAAATAAAAGAAACGCGATCAAAATCGGGTGTGCCACTCCGGCAGTGGTATTACCCTGAATGGAAAGACAGATATGAGTACACATATAAGTACAATGAAAAGATCTTTGATTTTTTAGAGAGTGAGATCGGTGTGCCTTACGGTTGGGAATCGTATTCGCAAATACCGGTGCAGGATTTTATGTTTGGTGCCATGGAAAATACATCGGCTACTTTGTTTGGTGATTTTTTTGAAGTAGATGCAAGAAGTTTCAATGATCGCAATTATGTTTCGGTTAACGCGCACGAATTAGCTCACCAATGGTTTGGTGATTATGTTTCGGCACGCAGCGGTAATTCACATTGGTTACAGGAAAGTTTTGCCACCCATTATAACGTGATAGCAGAGCGCGAATGTTTTGGCGAAGATCATTTTAATTGGGCCAGACGTTATGCACATCAAACTGCTATTAATACCATGGATAAGAAACCAATTGCCCACTCGGAAACACCAACATCCATCATTTATCAAAAGGGATCGCAGGTTTTGGAAATGTTGAAGTATGTAACAGGAAGGGAAGGGTATAACCGTTCGGTGAAGCGTTATTTATTAGATCATTCTTACGCAAATGTTGATTCAGATGATCTGTTGAACGCATTTCAGGATGAGTTAGGTATGGACCTGGATTGGTTTTGGAATGAATGGGTATATCGTGGTGGTGAGCCTGCTTATAAGGTGACCTATTCAGAAACAGAGATCACCGGGAAATACATGACACAGTTTACAGTGAATCAAGTGCATCAACAAAATGATGTGATCGGATTATTTAAAATGCCAATGGTGTTTGAAGTGCATTATACTGATGGTAGCGTGGATTCAAGAACCGAATGGATAGAGAAGGAATCGCACCTGATCAATATTCCTAACCCATCAAAGAAAGCAATAGCTTATGTGTTGTTTGACCCTAACAGTGCAGTGATGAAAACGGTTACATTCAATAAACCATTTGAAATGTTAAAGGTACAATCGCTTAAGGCTGCTCATATGTTAGATCGTTATGATGCTGTTTTTGCCATGCGCAGTTTACCAATTGATCAAAAGCGTAATGCCTTAATTGAAGCATTTCAAAAGAATAATTTTCATGCCGTAAAAACAGAGGTTGTTATTCAATTGATTGACGATAAGAATCCTGAAAGTATCGCATTGGTTAAAGCCGCTTTAATGGATAAAGATGTTCAGGTACGCAAGGGCGTGATCATGAATGCAAAGCAAATTGAAAAGAGTTTACTGCCGGAGTATGAGAAATTATTGACCGATTCATCATACCAAACCATTGCAACCGCGTTAGAGAAATTGTGTTTTCAATATCCGGAGAATATTGCAAAGTACCTCGATAGAACAAAAGATATTGAAGGAACAAATGGCCGAAACGTAAGAGTAAAGTGGCTTGAGATCGCAGCAGCAACACAGATCGCTGATAGTAAGAAACACATAGATCAGCTGATCGAATATACATCTAATTCGTATGAGTTTATAACACGCGCAAATGCGATGGCCGCTTTAAAGCGATTGAATTATTTTGACGTAAACGTACTTTTAAATTGCATGCAAGCGGCAGTGTCTAATAACGGGCGTTTAGCCGGACCGGCGAATGAGACCATAAAATATTTTTACGCGCAGGATAAGCACAAAGCCATGATCACCGAAACGATCACCAACAAAAAAATGCAGAACTGGGAGAAAGAAATTTTGAATCGCTTGTTGCAGTAAAGTTTGATTTGAAAGTTAATCTTCTGGTTTCAATTTGCTAAT
This sequence comes from Sphingobacteriaceae bacterium, assembly GCA_046345155.1. Taxonomy (GTDB): domain Bacteria; phylum Bacteroidota; class Bacteroidia; order B-17B0; family Aurantibacillaceae; genus Aurantibacillus. The sequence continues at coordinate 32,679 of JBKDKI010000056.1, read as the reverse complement.
TTTCCTTGCAAAATGTGAGATTGCTTCGTCGTTCCTCCTCGCAATGACGAGTGTTCTCGACTCGCGCTCGTGAGCCGCGGCGGATAAAATTTTCCACTCCCTTATCCTTTCCTGTACTTCTACATTCGCACTTCCAACTTCTCCTATTCCTCCCCCGCCCTGAGGGCAACCCCTCCGAAGGGGGAAATTCTTCTCGGTGATCAACGTCATTACGAGCGCAGCGTTCGCCGCGACGGATAATCTCAAACAATGCATAAGATTGCTTCGTTGTTCCTCCTTACATTACCTTCGCGTCCGATAGCTATCGGAATCCGTGTTTAAATGTTTATAGTTTCGAGTTTGTTGTTTCGGGTTGTGTATTCGTACTTCTACATTCGTAATTCTACCTTCTCCGTGTCACACTGAGCGGAGTCGAAGTGCGACATGAAGGCTATTTTCACGCGGTGTATTCTTCGACTCCGCTCAGAATGATACCTCTGCCACTTCGCACTTCGTCACTCGTACTTCCAAATTATCCTTGTCACCGTATTTGAAAAAACATTCTCCTCATCAGCTAAGTGCGAATGCCGATAACGCACACGTCATCGACCTGCTCAAGGTCGCCTTTCCAATTATTGAAATGATCAGATAATTTTTGTTTTTGTTCGGTTGGATCAAGATCAGTAATATCCAATAAAAGTTGATTAAGGTTTTTGTATTTGAATTTTTTACCGTTTGGTCCACCAAACTGATCGGCATACCCATCCGTATATAAATAAATTGTATTGTTAGGTGTAAAGGTTAGTTCGTACAATTTGAAATTCTCTTTTCGTTCGCCCATACCAACCGGCATTCTGTCTTTTTGAAGTTCAATAAAGGTATTGTTTTGTATAATAATGGGTTGATTGTTTGCTGCAGCGTAGGTGATCTTGTTTGTTTTGTAATCCATACATAAGAGTATACCATCAAATCCGTCCTTTTGACCTTCTTTACTCAGATTGGTGATCAATCGATCGCGCACAAAATCAAATATCTCATTGGGTTTTTCAATACCTTTTTCATTAATGGCCTCGGTTAAAAACCCAATGCTTAATAAACTCATAAATGCGCCCGGTACGCCATGTCCGGTGCTATCGCAAACAGCTATATAAAACCGATCATCTTTTTTAGTTGCCCAATAAAAATCGCCACTTACAATATCTTTTGGGTTAAAATAAATAAAGTAAGACGGCAAGTTTTCTTTTAATAGATCTTCATGAGCCAATAAAGCATATTGTATACGTTTTGCATAGTTGATACTGTCAACAATTTCTTTCTGTTTTTCTTCGATCAAGGCTTTCTTCTCCTCAATTTCAAGTGTTCTTTCTTTAACGGTTTTTTCTAAATGTACTTGTCGGGCAATGAGCTGTTTGTTTCTGAGTCGGAAAATAGAAACAACAATACCAATAGTTGATGCGATCATTAATAATCTAAACCACCATGTTTCCCAGAATGGCGGACGGATCTCAAAGCTGTAACTTAGTTTTGTACCCCAGGGTTTGCCAATGATCTTTGCTTCTGCTTCAAAGGTGTAACTGCCTGGGTCTAAATTGGTGAATTTTACTTCAGGATAATCGATCTCATTCCATGATTCATCCAAACCGATCAAACGGTAATGGTAGTTAATGCGGTGAGGCGAATTACCTTCTAAGGCGTAAAAATTAAATGTTACGTTATTTAAATTGTATGTTAATTGCAAGTCTTTTGGGTAATGAAAAAATGGCTCAGTGCCATTAAACTTTATTTTGTTATAAATACGAAGGCTATCCGAGCCAAAGTAATTTGAATTTTTATTTATCGAATCTTGTAAAGCAGGGAAGTTGATCACATCTCCCATAATGGTTACCAATTCAAGATACGTTGTGGGCGATTGATTTTTCACATCAAATTCATCTAAGTTCAAACTCAATAATCCGCGAGGTGTTACCCACCAAAGGGTATTTGTTGAATCAAATGTTACGCCATTGGCCATGAACGTGTTTGATTTTAATCCATCTTGTAAATAAAATGTTTCAATGGCATAGCCTTTGGGTTTTGATGGATCTGGAATAAGACAATTAAGTCCTTTTTGAGTTCCAACCCAAATTCTGTGTTTATGATCCTCTATTATGTTGCTAATTAATGGCGAACTTAATCCATCAATTTGATTGATATCAAGAAAACTTGTTCCGTTATAAATACTTAAACCATTAGCAGTGCCTATCCAAATTTGGTCTTTACTGTCGGTAAAAAGGGTTGTTGCTGTATTGTGCGGTAAACCATTGGCTTTGGTGTAATGTTGAATAGTGTTTTTATTAATTTTGCTGATACCACAATTTTCATTTATAACAAATACATTTCCTTTTGAATCGGAAGTTACTGCTCCAAGTTCGTTGGAGGCTAGTCCGGAAAGAGCAGAGTAGTGTTTATAAAAACCATTTTTGATGCTGTTCAGTCCTTCACCATTTTTAGCGCTTATCCAAATTTCATTTTGTATGGTAGTGTGCATTCGGTAGGCATAGTTGTTGGCCATTTTTTCATTGCCTGAGAGCAGATAGATACTATCAAATGGTAATGAATCATTTGGAGTGGCGTGTAATTTAAAAACGCCGTTTGCATGCAATCCTGTATAAAGATCACCTTTTTCATCAGTGCTCATGCTAAGCATGATCTTCACATCAAATCCATATGGATCATAAATTCGCGCAAATCTTTTTCCATTAAATGTATAAATACCATCGCCCCAGGTGCCAATTGCAATTTCATCATTTTTTAATGTGGTTACACTGTAAAAGGATTTATCACTTAAACCATCAAGCGAAGAGTAGTTTCGGAAACTGTTGGGTTTAATTCTGTTTAAACCACCGTCTTGAGTAGCGATCCAGATATTATTTTGTTCGTCGCCTGCAATGGCTGTAATTCTATTACTTGTTAAGCCTTGTTTGGTTGTGTAAACGGTAAATCCGTTCTCTTCAATTCTTGCTAAGCCGCCTTCTGCAGTTCCCATCCACATTTTCCCATCGTTATCATGATAGAAACTACTGATGATGTTATAAGGGAATCCGGTTTCTGGAAAATAACGAAAACTCTTTTTACCATCTATATGAATGCCTCCACCATTATATGATCCGTACCAAAGGTGTTTGTTCTTATCGCTATAAATGGCGGTTGTAATGTATGATCCATAAAAAGCATTATTGCCGCTGTATCTTACAATTTTATTTTCATTTATTAAGAAGCGAACATTTTCTCCAAAGCCTCCGATCACAATATTGTTTAAGCTATCGGCATGGATATGATAAAAACTAGGCGGGTGCAAATTGGGATCATCAAACATTAAGGCCTTTTCGCCTGTAAGTTTGTATATAGCCTTATCGGCACAAAGAAACCACAAGTGATCATTATTGTCCAAAGTTAGATCCTGAACAAGATTATCTACTAAGCCACTAACTTTGTTGTAGATCAAAAAGCGGGTGCCATCAAAATGAGCAACGCCATTGGTTGTGCCAAGCCACAAGTTGTTTGAACTATCGATTATGATCTTTGTAATAAAGTTAGATGGGAGACCTTTTTGAATATTGTATGTATAAAAATTGTAACCATCATATCTGGTTAATCCCCTGTTATGAGCTATCCACATGAAACCTTTACGGTCAAATTTTATGTCGTTGATGGCAGATGTTGGTAAACCCTGTTCATCTGTAAGGTACATAACATTCTCATTTGAGATACCGTTGCTTCTTAACTCTCCGGCTTTAACCGGTGTGGGTTGTTGTGCAAAGGCTATGTAGGGTTTTAATTTTACAACTTTAGGTTTTGTTTTATAGCAAATTGTATCTTGATCTTTTTTGATGGTATCGGATTTACCAAGGCCTATTTTGTTTGATCTTACTAATGGTGTAATGCTATAAGTGATCTTTCGGCGCAAATAAGGCTCGTTTGGAATGCTGATCGTGTCCTCATGATCATGTTTAAATGCTAAAGGTTTATTTAATATGAGTGAATCTACTTTTGTTTTTTCTTTGATGATCGAAGAAAACAATTCATAATCCTGTTTTTTAATTTCTTTTTCGCACGAGATGATCGATGCTGTAAAAAATGACAGAACTATAATTTTTACAAATAGCTTCATTGTTTTACTTAAAGTTTAATTCCAATAATACAAACATCATCAACCTGCTCCAGATCGCCTTTCCAATTGAGGAAGGTGTTTTTTAGTTCGGTATGTTGTGCAATTAAGTTTTGAACGTGAATGTTACCGATCTTTTCGATCAGGTTTTTGTGTTTGAATTTTTTTCCTTTAACACCGCCAAATTGATCGGCAAATCCATCGGTCAGTAAATATAAAGTGTCGCCTTTTTTTAATTCAACCTGATAGGATCTAAACGAGGCGTTATTCTCACCTTTACCAACGGGCATTTTATCACAATAAAGATCGTTTGCTCCAGAAGAAACTGCGATAACAGGCGCATTGTTTGCCGCAGCGTATGTAACTATTGTATCATTTTCCTTTATGCAAATTAAAATGCCATCCATACCGTCTTGCGCACCATCTTTAGAAATGGTTTGAATGATACGTTCTCTTACATGATTAAATATCAAATGCGGTTCTGTAATGCCTTTTTCGGTGATGGCTTCATTTAAAAAGGTGATATTTAATAAACTCATAAAGGCTCCGGGCACGCCATGTCCGGTGCTATCGCATACTGCCAAGTAAAAGCGATCATCTTTTTTAGTGGCCCAATAAAAATCGCCGCTTACAATATCCTTAGGTTCAAACAAAACAAAATGTTCTTTTAAATGATTCGAAAGAAGTTGTTGAGAAGCGAGCAGGGCATTTTGAATGCGTTTAGCGTAATGAATGCTGTCTAAGATCTCTTTGTTTTTTTCGGAGATCAGCTCATACGCATTTTTTAATTCAACATTTTTTAAACGTTCGATCTCCTGTACTTTTTCATTGAGCAGCGTGTTTTGTAGTTCACTAACTTTATTCTCTTTTTCCTTCTTATTTATGGTTTCATTTAATTGAATCAATTTTTCGAAATAGGAAATAGCCGATTCGTAGTGACCAAGTTTTTTCTCAATATTTGCTATTTGATTGTATATACCTGACAATCGGCTTTCATGTTTTGTTTCAACAGCAATTGGTTCGGCTAATTGAAAATGTTTTAGAGCATTTTCAAGTTCGTTCATTTCCAAATAGGTCTCAGCAATTTCAATATGACTACCTAATACAAAGTGTAAAAGCTTAATTGATTTTCTTAATTCAAGTCCTTGATTTAAATATTCTAGCGCCTTTGTATAATTTTTTAGTTTTCTGTAAATGATACCAATATCGTTAAGCGCACGGCTCTCGCCAACTTTGTTGTTCTCTTTTTTTAATATTTCAATACTACCTATGGTTAGCTGAAGCGCTTTATGGAAATCACCTCTTTCGTTGTATATGTTTGATAAGCCTGTATGAATACGAGCGCTCCAACTGTTTTGCTCCTGATCTTGAACAATGCCTTTTAAATAATAGGCTTCTGCCTCGTCATATTTCTTAAGATCTTTATAAACTGTTCCAATAACGTAATAGGCCATGTCAATATCACGTTTATCGGTTACATTTTTTTCGTAAAATTCAATTCCTTTTAACGCATGATATAAAGCTGATTCGGGTGAGCCTGTTGAGTTAATAATGATCGCCTGCGTTAACATGGCATTCGATATCCATTTAGCATTTTTTTGTTCTTTGAACAATTCTAATGCCTCATTTAAAAGTTTAACCGATAGTTCCTTATCGTGTTTGATGATAAAGGCGCCCATTCCTAGATTAAGCGTGCAGCGGGCAACACCAAAAGTGTAATCAATTTCCTTAGCTTGAGCTAAAGCTTCATTCAGCGTTTCTTCAGAAGTATGATCGTCATTTGGTGTGGCTCTTAAATTCCAAATGCGCTCATTTATTTCATCAATTTTATTGATAATTTCTTCTTTTGATTCCATTACAATTTGCTTAAACAGATCATGAATTAAATTATTTCATGTTGCGTGCGTTTTATTAAATAAATATAACACAATTGTAAGAATGTCCAATATTTATTTTTAAACCTTAAAGGAGAGTGCTAATTATTTTATTTTCAGGAATTGTTTTAAAATAGTATGGATCTCAGGGGTAAGATCTGTACTGTTGTTGCTTAGGTAGATCAGACTAAGGTCTTTTTCGGGATAAAAAATAACATGTGAAACAAAACCACCTATTTTACTTTTATAATATATGGATCTATTGGCATTTTGATCGGTACTAACGAACCAAACATAATTATGTGGCGGGTTTTCGGTTGAATACCAAGCGTTGGTCCTGATCATTTTTTCGCTGATGGCAACATTGTCGCAATTCACAAAAAGGCAATATTTTAAACCATATAAATATTTACGCAGATCAATAATGTTTGACCAGATGCCCGCATTGGTTGCGGTATACATTTTAGGGCATTCTCCCTGATCAAATTCGGTAAAGCCTTTGGCTGAGCTGATGTATCCGTGCGCAGCACTTGTTACTTCCGAAGTATAAGTAAGTTTACTAAAGGTCATGCCTATTGGCGCCATTATGTTTTTTTGTAAATACTCTTGCCATGATGATTTGCTGACCTTTTCCAATATGAGCACTAAAGCACTGAAGGCCTCATCTGCATATAGGAAATTGCTGCCCGGTTCAAAAGATGGTGTATTGGTATATTTTACAAGTTCAAAGTTTTGAGCATCATTCATAGTTAAGGAGTATACGCTATCCATCGGCGATACCGGCAGGTCTTTTAATCCTGAAGTATGCATTAACAGATCTCGGATCTTGATCTTTTGTGCCAATGTTTTATTCTTAAATTCAGGGATATATTTATAAATACTATCTTCTAATTTCAATGAACCTTGCTCTTCTAATTTTAAAATGGAGTAGGCAATAAAGGTTTTTGATAAGCTCCCGATATTGATCAGTGTATTTTCTGTGAATTTTGATCCGCTTTCTAGGTCACTTAATCCAAATCCTCTGTTGTAAAGCAATTGATTGCCTTGTTCAATATGAATGTAGCCACCGGGATGTTCATCATTCACGAATTGTAATAGGGAGTCGAGCTTTTTTTTAAGTGGCTCGGTATAGGTTTGAGCCCTTAAAGAAAATGCAATGAACAAAAAGAAAAAAGGATATATCAGTTTAATTCTCACCAATTAATTTTTTTTCTTTTCGGTTTTTCTTTTCCAATAATTTATAATGTCTTCCTGATCTTTAGGAACAATAAAAACATTGTATTCGTTCTTCTTTTTAGTTTCGCTGATTATAAGTCCCTGACTGCTCATTTCACCTAAAAAATATTTGTTGTATGTAACACTGTCGGCCGTAAATTCTTTTGGTCCGGCAAATGTGGCTTTACCAAGGTAAATGTTGCATAATATCAAGTGAGCCACAATAACTTTGTTTGGATCGCCCAATGCATCTATCAATTTAGCGGTTGCAGGTTTGCCAATTGCAATGAGTTTTTCGGCGGGTTTACTTTCAATTTTAAAATTGGCTTTTTCATGATGATTGATCAAAAATTGTGAATTATCAATTTTTTCAATGTTTGTTTTGATCTTACGTTTTTGAATAAAGTTAAACGATTGCGAGAAGCCAAGAACAGAAAATAGAATTAACGCTGCTAAAAAGATGTTTTTCATGATATACTAATTTAGTGATATATGTGAATGTATTGCAAATAAAATACCGAAATCTGAAAATTATCAAATTTTAGCATTAACTAAAGGGAATAATAAGTCTAAAGTAGTAAGGATTATTTTTTAGAAGTAGGATCGTAATTGCTTTGCGGGGGATCAATTTCACATTTCCCCATTAGCAAGCATTTGTTTAAAACGCCAAACACAAGTACAATTGCACCCACAATGCCCATTCCTATGATGCCATTTAAATAGGCTGTGATGATAATGGCAATTCCGATGGGTACTAATACCAGTCTGAAAAAGCCTATTTTATATATGAATTGCAACATGTATGTTATAATAAAGGGTTATGGTAAAAGTTACAGCTTAATCCATTGGATAACCCTTTTCCTGCCAGTCTTTTTTCAAACTCTCCGGCAATTCTAAAACTTTGGTATTCTTAAATCCTTGTGCAATAAGCGCGTCGTAAGCAGGTTTAATATTAGGGCAATTAACGTATGAACAACATCCGCAATAGATCACAATTGGTTTTGCTTTGTTTTCCATAGATAATTCGGTTTGCATTTTGTGACCAAAAGTAACAGCGTTACCCGGACCAACAGCTTTGGCACCCTTTATGTTTTCCATAGGGCCAACATTAAATATCAAAGGCTTGTCTTTGGCATTCATTTTAATTTTTATAGCCAAATCTTGAGTAGCAAGCAATTGTTCTTTTTGCCAAGTTTGAGCATTTAAGTTAGAACTGATACCTGTGATCAGTAAAGCGAAAAATATATATAATGTTTTCATAATGTTTATTTTTTTCAAATCTAGCTATAAAATGCATGTTATAACTTTAAAAAATGCTAAAATTCATTAGTAACAAGCCTGTTTTTGAATTTATTTCGTGAAGTGTATCTAATAGCAGTCAAAGTAATTGTGTTGGTGAGTAAAAATAACTGAGCATTTCATTAAATTACAAGCCAAGTATTTTCTTTTACTGTTTTTATTGCTAAATTGGTACAAAATGCTATTTTTACTTTACGTATCCTTAAGTTCATTTCTATGAAGAAGATCCTTAGCTTGGTTTTATTGTTCTTTTCTGTTCAACTCGCTTTTGGTGTTGAAAGTCCGAAACCGTTTTTAATTGCAAAAAACGAGTATAAGGAGCTGGAGAATACCAATAAATTGATCAATAGAGCTATTGAAAACACCTTTGGTTTTGTGAGTGAAACGAATAATTATTCGATCAACATTAAAAAGATAGATGCTTGGAATGAAGAGGTAAGTGAATTCAGATATTTTCCGGAGGTAGATGCTGAAAAGAAAACACAGTTGAATAAAAGTGTTTTGAAATCGGAAAAGAACATACTTGTAAATTATAAGGTAACTGTAAATATTGAAAAATCATTCTTAAGCTCTAAAATTCGTGCCTATCTAGATGAGAATAGCGCGTTTGTTTTGCCGGTAATTATTGTTGGCGATGAGCGCATTTATGTTACGGAAACGACGGACAAAACTGTTTTTGACGAAATGGTAAATGATCTAAGTTTTACCGATAAGGCCTTCAAGAGTTTTTTTGGAGTTAATGTGATGAATTTAAATTATCACATTGAAGTTTTAAAAACAAGTGCCTGCTTCATTAAGGATATAACAAAGGCTGATTGCAAAGCGTTTTATGAGATCAATAAAACTGATACGAGTTACCGTGAGTTTGCAGCTAAAATAACATCAAAAGAGTATAGCTCGGCATTTGTGTTTTTTGATGTATTAATAACCAAAGAGAAATCACGTTTAACGCAAAAGGCTAATGATGCGATCATAAGGGATGCAGACCGTTCGGAGCATATCCGTTTTTATTTTTGTATACCCAAGAATAATACCAATGGCGGTTCTGGGAATTTAATAAATATAGAAGGGAAGATCGTTGGGGCAGATAACAAGATCGTACCCGATATCATGGTTGAGTTGAGAGACGCGTCAAATAAAACTATTACAACATGCAAAAGTGATGCAGATGGATTCGTGAAATTTCAGAAAATTGATGATGGTTTAACCTATACGATGTTTATTGATAAATCAGTTAAAGCGGATGGGTATAAGCTAGCTACAGTAAAGGATAGGGTTATTGGTGAATTTAAAAAGAACAAGCTGGGGTTTGATTATAAATTGCTGGAAGCGGATATGAGATCGATGCAAGAGATCGAAGTACCTGATCCAGTGGCTGATTTTGTAATTAAGATAAAAGCTCGGATGGTAGTTGTAACAGATAAGATCAATCCATTGGTTGACCAAGTTGTGGAGTTAAAGAATTCAGAGAATAAAATTTTACAAACAAAGCGAACTGATAAAGAAGGAAATTTTGAATTGAGTGATGTTGATCTGAAGGAGATATATACTATTGAGCTACCTGATTATAAAGAGAAATTAAAAACAGAGAAAGTTTATTTATCCAATACAAAAAATGAATTGGTTGCACGTATTTATAAAAATACAGATGGGAAATTCTCTTACAAAACAATCCCGTCAGATATGATCACTTTGTCTAACACTAATGAAGAAGATCCATCATTTAGTTTCAATAAACAGATGAAGTTAAATACTGCTGATATTGTTATACGTGATTTTGTGTATTATGAAGTTGGTTCAGATGTTCTATCGGAACAAGCCAAAACAACATTAGCAAAAGTGATTAAAGTTGCTCAGGAGCATCCTGATTTTAATATTGAGATCATTTCTCATACAGATTGCAGAGGTAAAAATGAAGAGAATATGAAACTGTCTCAAAAGCGGAGTGAGGCGGTAATGGACTACTTTGTGAAGAATAACATCGATCAAAAACGCATAAAGCCTTTGGGTAAAGGTGAAACATCTCCTTTAAATACCTGCACCGATGGCATGAAATGTACCGAAGAAGAGTACAAGATGAATAGAAGAACTGAATTTAAATTCTATAAGTGATCTGAAATAATTGCATGTGTTTTTGAATTGGTTATATGAATTGAATAATTGAGGTTAATAAATAAAAAATCTGGAGATCTTTATACTTTAATACCCACAATTGTCACATCATCTATTTGCTCAATATTCTTTGCCCAATTAGCAAATGTTGAATCGAGGTTTTGTTTTTGTTCAGTCAAGCTTAAGTGAGAATTAGATAAGATCAATACTTTTAAGTTCTTGCTCATAAATTTTTTACCCGTGGGCCCGCCAAATTGATCAGCATAACCATCAGTTAATGTATATATCAAATCACCATCCTGCAATTGAATTTCATGCTGGGTGAACGGAGTGTTTTGCTTATCATGTTTGCCAACTGGCATTTTGTCTGCCTTTATCTCAATTATCTCTTTACCTCGAACAATCCAAACCGGATTGTGAGCAGCTGCAAAAGATAGTTTTTTTCTTTTGAAATCATAAACACAAACACTGCAATCCATACCATCTTTACCACCTTCTTCGCTGCCATCTTTTTTTAGACGTTCGATGATTATTTTACGAGTGGTATTTATGATTGCCGAAGGTTCAGTCTCTGTTTCAATAGCCTTTTCTAAACTGGTAATATTGAGCAAGCTCATAATTGCGCCTGGTACACCATGTCCTGTGCTATCTGCTGTAACTAAAATAAAATGACCATTGCTTAAAGTTGATGACCAATAAAAATCACCACTAACAATATCTTTAGGTTTAAATAGAATGAAATATTCTTTTAAATTAGTATCTAAGTGTTCTTTTGTTGCCAAAAAACTTTTTTGAATTCTTTCGGCATAATTTATACTATCTGTGATCTCTTTATGCTTCTCTTCTATCAGATGTTTTTGTTTTGTTATCTCATCAGTTCTTTCTGCAACTGTTTTTTCTAATTGTTGCTGACGTATGATCAATTGGCGATTTCTCCATCTAAAAATCATTCCAATTATAGAGATAGTAACAATAACCATCAAGATCCTAAACCACCATGTATTCCAAAATGGAGGCCTAACGCTGAATTTGTATGTAAATGGTTCGCTCCAATCTAAACCTTGTAACTTTGCTTGCGCTTTAAAAATATAATCACCTGCATTTAAATTAGAATATTTAGCATTTGGCAAATTAGAATTTTTCCATGTTTCATCAAATCCTTCAAGCATGTAACGGTAACGTAACTTATTGCTCGATTGTCCGCCAAAGGCATAAAAATCAAATGAAATGGTATTTCTATTATAAGGTAAAGAGAGGTTGATTGGAATGTTATTATATGCCTTTACTCCATCAAATTTTAAATTATTGTAAGTTAATGTTGTGTCGCTGGCAAAATAATCAACGCCTTTATTCAAACTGTCTTTAAGAGCATTAAAGTCAATGTGATCATCCATTAAACTAATGTTCGCGAGATAAGCAAGTGGACTGAACTTATTTTGATCAAATTTGTTCAATTCTAAACTGATAGCTCCTTTTTGTGTTCCCCACCATAAGGTGCGTTTATTTTTATCAAAGGCAACGCTATTTCTAAAGAATTGATTGGTCTTTAAGCCATCAGTGGTATGAAAATTTTCAATTGAGTAACCTTTTGGTTTTTGTTTATCTTTCCTCAAACAATTCAATCCATTACTTGTTGCAACCCAAACCCTACCCTCATCATCTTTGATAATTGACATGATTGAATTATGACTTAATCCATCATTTGTTGTAAAGTTTAAAAATTCCTTACCATTATACATACTTAAGCCAAGGGAGGTCCCTATCCATAATTCGTTTCTATTGCCTGAATAAAGGGCATATATTTGATTATCTACAAGTCCGTTTTTTTTCGTTAAATGAACTATCTTATTATCCTTTATATAACTGAGTCCCATTGATGTAGGCGAAAGCCAAACAACACCGTCTGAATCGATCTGTAATGCAGAAATGGAATTTAAAGGTGCTTTATCAGTTGTTTTAAATGTATAGAAATGATCTTTTGTAAGTTTAACCAGATCACTGATCTTATAGTTTGAGAACCACATATTTCCATTAGGATCTTTTGAAATATTAAAGGCGTATCTGCATTGAAGATTCAAAATACATGATAAATGAATAGAAGAATCGTAGCCAATTTCTGGATCTTTGGAATAGGTGAATTTATTTAAACCATGCAGGTCAGCACCAACAAACAGATCGCCTTGATCATTTTCGCAAATACCTAAAATGATCTTCCAATTGAAATCATGTGTTTTAAAATGTTTGAATTTACTACCGTTAAATGAATATAAACCACCTGCAATTGTTCCGAGTAGTATTTCTCCACGTTTGTTCACATAAATTCTGCTTACCGGTTTATCTGTAAAACCATCCAAATTAGATAATAATTTAAAGCTTCCCGGTGTAATTTTATTTATTCCGCCATCTGCTGTACCTACCCATACACTTCCAGCTTTATCGTGTAACATACAATTGATCTTATTGCTAGTTAATCCTTGCTTAGTGGTGTAAATTTTAAAGTTATCTTTTTCCTTGCATATTAATCCGCCTTCACCTGTACCTACCCAAATTCTATTCTTTTTATCTTGTGTAATTGAATTTATGATCGAATACTGAAAACCTGTATTTGGTCTGTATCCAATTGTAACACTATCTCCAACAATTCCAAAACCGCCGCCATAACCGGCGCACCATAAGTTGTTTTTAGTATCAACAAAAAAGCTGGTGATCAGCGATGATAAATATTTTCCTGCAATTCTATTATAGTACATTACATTATTCTGATCGATATAGTAAATTCCTGAATCCCATGTGTTTGCCAGTATTTCACCTTTTTTACCTAATGTTAAACCAACAGTATTATTAACAGGCATTTTAGAGGAAGTGTCAAAAACCAATAGTTTATTATTTTGCATCTTCACTATAGCTTCACCTTGGCATAGTATCCACAAGTTATTTTGTTTATCAAATACAATATCTCCAACAGCGTCGCCTGGTAAGCCACTTTCTTTATTAAAGATGAAAAAATTGTTTCCATCATAATTAACTAAACCTTTATTGGTTGTCATCCAAACTGAATTACCGGAAGGGTCGAGTATAATTTTTGTAACAGCTGCCGGCAATCCACTCTTTAATCCATAATTATAAAATTGCACGCCATTATAAATTGAAAAACCTGAACTATGTGCGATCCATATGGCACCATTTTTATCTTCAAGTAAATGATTAATGGAGGTAGAGGGCAATCCTTGCTCTTCGCTTAAATAGGTGATGTTCTCATTGGCAATACCTGTTGATCGAAGATCTCCTGCTTTGATGGGTTTTGGGTGATAAACCTGTTGAAAAAAAGGACTTATTGTTCTTTCTTTTGGTTTATAGTTAATGCGTTCTTCAACACCATGGTGTTTATGTTTTTCATAGATAGTGTCAGCTACTCTATCCTTATTCGAAAGAGGTATAATATCGTATTCCAGTTTTAAACGCCAAACACTTGCTGGTGTAATGGTGTCGTATTTGGTGGCAATTATAGGTAAGGGTTTGTTGATTTCTAAAGAATCAGCTTTGCTATTTGCTTTAGGTTTGTAAGGCAATAATATATTTTTTGTTTTTTGATCGGCATCACAGGCAAACAGAAAAAACGATAGTATTATGAAAATATAATTAAACCGTAGCATTATGTAAATATAAAAAACATTTGAATAACATATTAATATCACTGTTTGGTTATTAAATTGAGAAGATGGGAAGCTACAAATAATTAGCAATCCACTTATTATAATTTGAAGTATAAATTCAAATACTACTGCGGCATCAATGGTGGTTAAAAGGTTGGTTGATCCAGTTTTAAACAATGAAGCTGATGAAAGTTTAGGGAGGTGGATTTTATTTTAAAAAATTGGCAATTTGATTTGTTGTACGGCCAATAATATGAAAACCCGCACCTAGTTACGAGATTTTTGTATTTGCTTTGGAAACTGCTTATATATTTCTGAACTTGTTTCGGGAAGATTTGAGTAGAATTTTAGGAATTGAGAAATAAAAAAATTGCAATTGAGGATCCGAGAAACAACTCCTCAAGATCTGCTGATGAGACGAAATGAACTCAAGCTAAATTACTATCTTTACACTTGATTACTTGTTCAATTGTACTAAATTAAAGCGATTACGATTAAGCATAATACTAATTCTATCAACACTATTTTTCTTATATAATGAACGAAAATGCCGGAAAATGAAAAGATAACTTATACTATTTGTTTGGAATGTAAGGGGCTCGGAAAGAAAATCAGAAAATTCAAAAAGAAAGTACAATATCATCCTAAGCCTGAATTAAATCGAAATAAAAAACCGGAAGAAGAAGACAGAACTCCTGTACGTAAAAATCTACATTTATATGAATGCCCAAACTGCGGCGGTTCCGGACTGGTTCCTTCTGCCGAACATCCTTTGGCTGATCAAGAAAACTTTCCGCATGTTGCCATTATTGGAGGTGGTATTGGTGGTATTGCATTAGCTGTAGCGTGTTTGCACCGTGGCATACCATTTACCCTTTATGAGCGCGACACAAATTTCAACACAAGATCTCAGGGATATGGACTCACCCTGCAACAAGCAAGTAATGCCATTAAAGCATTGGGACTTTTTCATTTAAAGGAAGGTGTACATTCAACAAGACATGTAGTACATACCAGTGAAGGAAAAATAATTGGTGAATGGGGCCATAGAAGAAGAATAAATTTAGTACCAAAAAAAGTACCTAAGCGAACTAATATACATATTGCCCGACAAAGTTTGCGATTAGCTATGTTGGAGCAACTTGGCGAACAAGATAAAGTCATGTGGGGTCATCAGTTAATAGGTTTAAAGGATAGTGCACACAATGGGGTTGACTTAACTTTTCAGGTAAACGGGGAAATAAAAACCATAAATGCAGATCTTGTTGTTGGTGCAGATGGTGTTCGAAGTGCAGTTCGGAAGTTACTGATAGGTGATGACAGAAGTCCTTTGCATTTTCTGGGATGTATTGTAATATTGGGAATTTGTCCTTTAACTGCGCTGAATGGTCTTGAAAATTCATTATTAGATTCAGCTACAGTTTTTCAAACCTCCAATGGCAATGACCGCATTTACATCATGCCTTACACGAAAGATAAAGTGATGTGGCAGTTAAGTTTTCCTATGTCGGAAAAAGAAGCCATGACATTGAGTGAACAAGGAGCTCGAACTCTGAAAGAAGAAGCTTGTCGCAGAACACAATGGCATGAACCCGTTCCTCATATTGTAGCTGCAACAGCTGAAGAATTGATCTCAGGTTATCCCGTGTATGACAGAGAATTACTTAAGCCGGAATTAATGGCGGAATTTGGAAATGTAACATTACTTGGAGATGCAGCGCATCCAATGAGTCCGTTTAAAGGACAAGGCGCAAATCAAGCCTTGTTAGATGCCTTGTCGCTGGCTCGTGGAATCACAAAAGGATGTAGACCATTATCACAATGGAAAGAAATTGGCATCCGAAAAGCCGTATTAAAAGAATTTGAATTGGAAATGTTAGAGCGTTGTGCTATAAAAGTAAAAGGTTCTGCTGAAGCTGTAAGGCACCTTCATTCAGAATCGGTACTCTATGAACGTGATGGACCAAGAGGAAAAGGTTTGAAAGGTAAAGAATAATAACAATGGTTTTGTAGGAAATAAAAAAGGGACAAACTGAAAAAAATGAGTTTGTCCCTTCTAATGGATCCGGAGAGATTATTTACATGATCACTCCTTTCCAAAGTTGCAAATTCAGAAATCCTCCGTTTTGCGTCGGTTTTTTGTTTTAGTTGTCAATTTTGAAAATACTATTTTCAACGTTCCTCCTAAAACAAAAAATCCCGCACAATAGTGCGGGATTTCTGAATTTACTGTGGAGTCCACCGACATTTTTTCGAACTCTTTTGTTATGGACTTGACCAAATTAAGTAATCTAAATTGTTTTTTAACCCATGACTAAATCCTTACCCCAATTATAGTAACATCATCAACCTGCTCTAGATCATTTACCCATTCTGTAAACGTTTTTTCCAAGAGTTTTTTTTGCTGTTGCATTGGCAAATGCGAGTTGGTTGCTAATAATGCCCTTAAATTCTTACTCATAAATTTCTTTCCTAATGGTCCACCAAATTGATCAGGGAAGCCATCAGTTAAGGAATAAACTATATCGCCTTTTTGCAGTTCAATTTCTTGTTGGGTGAATGAAACACTATCTCTATCGTGTTTACCCACAGGCATTTTATCAGGTTTTATTTCAATTGTTTCAGTACCTCTTACAATCCAAACCGGATTATGTGCAGCCGCCACAACAAGTTTCTTATTCTTAAAATCATAAACGATTAAACTGGCATCCATTCCATCTTTGCCGCCAAATTCGCTACCATCTTTTTTTAATCGTTCAATAATAGTTTTTCGTGTAGCGTTTAATATTTCTGCCGGTGCTGTTTGTGTTTCGATGGCTTTTTCTAAACTGGTGATGTTAAGCAAACTCATAATAGCGCCCGGCACACCGTGACCTGTGCTATCCGCAGTAACTAATGCAAAATTTCCGTTGTTAAGTGTTGCGCTCCAGTAAAAATCTCCGCTTACCACATCTTTTGGTTTGAATAAAATAAAATAATCGTTTAAATTTTCATTGAGATGCGTTTGTGTAGCCAGGAAACTTCTTTGAATTCGCTCGGCATAATTGATGCTATCTGTTATTTCTTTGTGCTTTTCTTCAATGAGATGCTTTTGCTCAACTACTTCTGCAGTTCTCGCCTTAACAATGTTTTCTAAAGCTGTTTTTTCTTTTATTAATTTTCGAGTTCTAAATTTAATAAGAGAATAAATTGAAAATCCAAAAACCAACGTATATCCGGTATAAGCCCACCAACTCCTATATAAAGGGGCTTTTATTTCAAATTCATAGCTTGCAACAGTACTTTCTGTACCATAAATATTTTTAGCTTTTACATAGTAAACATATTTACCTTCGAATAAATTCGTAAAAACCGATTTTGTTTCATTGCTCCATTTGCTCCATGAAGTATCTTGTCCTGAAAGTTTAAAGGAATAAAGTAAATTACTTCCATTTTCATAAAACAAGCCGCTATATTGAAAAATTATGGAGTTATAATTGTAATCGAATTTTGCCACAATATTTTGTAGATTGTTTTGATATCCATTTCCGGAATAATGAACTGAGTCTTTGCCAATGGTAACAGATCGTATATAAATGGGGAAGCTTGCATCTAGATTGCGTTTTTTATCAATATCATATCTAACCAAACCATCATCAGTGCCAATCCAACATATACTAGAATCTTCATACATACAATGTATTTGACCTTTATCAATAGGAAAGAAGGGCTTTTCAATTGGATTTGAATTTTCTGATTTAAACAAAACTGGCCTATTGTCCAAGCATAACCATAAATTAGACTTAGATTGAATGATACCACTTGTGTTTTGTTCGAAAGTTAAACCATTAATTAATGGTGTTAATTGAAAGCCATTTTTTTGATTATACTCATAAATACCAGTTGATGCTGCAAAAACAATGTTGTTATTATAAAAAAACGGGTAAACACACTCATTGCTTAAATTTCCAGGTAAACCTAGCCATTCCAAATTCTCTGATAGATCTGTATTTAAATCAATTTTAAAAATACCTTGTAAGGCAGTTCCTGCGTATATTATGGATTTTGAATTATCTGATTTACTTCGAATTAGTTTTATTGAAACAATTTCTGAATTTACTTCTTTAATTTGCCTTAAATATTTCCAATTATTATCAAATAAAAATACACCATTACTATTTCCTAAAACCCATATTGAATTTAATGAATCAAATTCTAATGACCGACAAGGAACATTTAATATTTTTCTCGTCTTTCTGTCTTTAATCTCAAATACACCTTCATCTCCACCGATAATTAATGTATTTTGATATTTACTAATGCGCCAGGTTCTGTTTTTTATTTCTGGCATTGCGTTAAACTTTTCATTAGAATCAATTGCTGATCGATAAAATAAACCCGCTGAAGTTGCTGTGTAAATGACATTATTAAACCTTATTACGTCATGTACAGTTCCATTCAATCCATTTTCTTCACTATAATAAGATAGATGCGAATCAAATACCACTTTACTTATACCATTGTTAAGGGCGAGCCATAAATTTTGTTGATTGTCTTGAATTATATTTTTGACATCATTTACCCTTAATCCATTACTTTTATTTATGATAGATATCACATTCCCGGCGGTATCGGTAATGATAACCCCTTCGTTCAGTGAATTTAAGGCAAAATTACCATTGGATAATTTGGTTCCACCATAAAGCAAAGCGTTAAGTAAAAATACTTGCTTGTTTGAAAGTATAGGTGTAAGAATTGTTTTAGAATCACTGCTATTAGGGTTTAATTTCCACAAACCGGCTTCCATTGTAACGAGCAAAATAGTACCTCTTTTATCAAAGGGTAACATTGAAAAGATGCCTAGATCTTTGAAAAGTACTGTGCCTTCAATTACCTGTAATTTATTGTTCTTTAAAATAAATAAACCTTTTTGCCTTTCACGCACGTAAAAATTATTATTCACAACAAAAGAAGTGTGAAAAGTAGTGCTAGGCTTAAGAATTTTAAAGGTACTATCCTTTCTGAAAACAAATACTTTTTCTTCGCATTGAAAAAAAACTTCATTTTGATTAGCACTTGTTTTAACAATGGTGCCAAAATTCATTTCTGAAGCGTCAATTTTTGAAAGTAATGATTGATAAGTTAAATTACCATTTTTTGTAGTTTGCAAATATCCAAACTCTTTTTGTGAGCCAACAAATATAGTTCCTGTTGAATCTACAGCTAGGGACGTAACGTAAGCACCTGTTTTTACAGGTATAAAACGCCAGTTAAGGTTATCATATTGCAATACTCCGTTTGCGTTTCCAAAATAAATAAAACCATTTTTATCTTGTACTACACATAAGTTTTGTGAACTTCTGTTTTTTCCGTAATCTTTTGTTGAATAATTTTGTAGCGGGTAATTAATATTTTGAGAATGCAGTTTAAGTATTAACGCAAAAAATAATGAGTATTTAAAAAGAGAAAACTTCAAGGCTAATAATTATTGATAAATAGTTAAATACCAAAATTATCTTTTAGCCATATCAATACATTATCTTCATCGCATTTGCCATAAAACTCATTAAAGTATGAAACTACATCCTTTACAATTTCATTCTTTTTTTTGTTTTTAGATTGATCTAAAATTAATTTAACCTCATTAACCAAATTCTCATTAGGCGGTGTTATAATAGTAAATTCGTTTATAAAAAACACTTTCTTACCTGATATGTAATTTAATTTTACACCGGTAGATTCTGCCTTTGCGACTTCTTTACCATCTAGCATATACAATTCTTTTTCAATAATAAGTAAGGTGTCCTGCTTATGTTTTAATTTTTTATTTATAGCCTCGTTATTATAATTGTAAGAGAAATAAAAGAAACACGAATCGTTCATGGGAAAGTTAACCTTTGAAACAGGAAATTCTGCCTTGTTTAATATTAAATAATTTCCGTTAAAATTGGTTTTAAAATCATTTAAATTAAGTATCAAACCGCTTCTTGAGCTTATGTTACTTATAGGAGGAAGTAAGTTTGATTTTAAGGCGGAATTATTGTTTTGTTTATTTCCGGCCGAAAGCACAAACCTTCCTTTAATGGCACTGATAACAGAAGCTTTTGCATCAGGAGATTTAAAAACAATTGGTTCATCATCTAAAATAACATCACCTTGCGATAATTGCACCCCTGTTTTTTTAACAACAATGCTTCCCATTACCTTAATAACAGTATACTTATCAGAAGCTAACGAATAGTTGAAAAAAATAAAGTTGAATGCAATGATCAGTAGGTGAAATTTAATTTTTGCCATATTTACAGTTTAATATTAGTAAAAGTAGGAAAACTAACTCAGCTTATCAATGGATGTTACCTAAATTAGCAAAGTTTAAAGTTACACGAACATCTGCTACTTTGCGAACAAAGCATACTCTATTCCAAAGCTAGTTCCTATAAAATTATAAAATGTTCTATTTTTCTTACTGATAATATTAGTCTCTAAATTAAACATAAATCCCCATCGTCTTTTTGACACATAAAAACCAGTAGAAAAGGATCGGTAAACCGGACTTCGTTTTCCTCTATTGAACTTGGAGTCTTCAAAAGTTGAGTAGTTACTTTTTACTGTTCCAACACCATCAGCTACAAATCCATTATCCCAATCCTCTGGTTCCGGAAGATCTTCCTTTTTAGTATTATCATTTATGTAAAATTCATACTTTTCAGAGAAGCTTTTCGTGGGATCATTGACAAATGTTTCATAGTTACCATTTAAAAGTTTGTCAAGTTCAACAACGTTATATAAGCCTTGATTAATGTCTATTAATTCAGGAGTCATATATTGCAATAAACTAGAGTATTCGTTAGTAAACTCTGGCGCATCAACAAAATTACTTAGTGTTTTTTGATACATGTTTGTAAATCCAAAGGTGATAAATGTTTCATTGGAATTATTAAGGTTTTCTGATATTTTAAAGCCCAATTGCAAGGCAACCGGTATTTGCCTGTATTCCTTGCTTAGCCTTAAAGTGCTATAGTCTGCCGGAGTAAAGGACTCACGAAAAGAATTATCCCAGTAGTTAACTAAATATTGTTCAATATAATATTTCTGAGAAATTTTAGTTTTCATAATATCAACACTTGTTCTCAAAAAAACATTCTTTAACCTGAATGTTCCACTAATTCCGGGGTTTAAAGTAGTTGTAAATCTTTTCTCTATACTTTCATCAGCATATAAATGCGAGGCTCTGAAATAGTATCCATAACTGCTTTCCAAAAGCCAAATACTTATCGGTTGATCAAAATAGTTAAAATTTGAAGTACCAATTCCCCTTAATGCTATTTTATAGTTTTTAAAATTTCTTTTCTTTAATGGCATACCTGAAAATGCATCCGTATTGTTTTTAATAGGTGGATCAGTGCGTCGTGGTGATTTTTTAAAGGAAGTTTCAATACCAACTTTAAATAATGTGTTGTTTTTTAGAGGCGAATATCTTTCTCTTTTTAAATCGTTTGTGGTTAAAAAGCTAGCGTTGTATATACCTTTTCCAATACCCAGCCAAAATTTTAAATTATTAACTTCTGCGCCAAAATTGAGTGATAGATCACCTTTAAACACACTTGCTTTTTCCCCAAATATCAATTGCTCCGTTGTTTGAGTTCTGTTTATATTCATCGTATTTAAGGGTGTAAGTTCTTGCTCATCAATTTTAAATTGATTATAAAATGCATAATAATTATTTAAACCTAAAAGAAAATAGGGCCTTATTGTTTTATACACATTAAATCTATAGCCCCAATTAAAATCCAAACCAAAGTACGGAGCTAGGGAAGAGGAATAGTTATATTTTTTGTTATACGGCGCTTCTTGTACTGCTGTATTATAACCCTCTATGGTTGGTTCGCCAAAACTTGTACCGTTTGTTAGTACAATAGGCATATAACTATTTTCATACATTTCGTATGTATAATCTACTTCTACTTTACTTTTCGAACTAATAGTTAATTTGTTTAATCCACCATAAATTTGGGTTCGTGTTACAAATCCATTGGTTCTATTTTTATTTATTGAAACACCAATGTTTATTTGATTTTTTATTTCCCACTTATTATGCACTAAAACAAATGGAAGACTATGGTTGTAACCTTGTACATGGCTCACTCTTGGATTATTACTTTCAATTTCATTGAATGAATTTTTTTGCGCCTCAACAAAAACTCCAAAAACACGGTTATTGCCTATTTGGCTATTTAAATTTATTGTTAGATGAATGAACAATAAAATTAAAAACTTCTTAGTATAATTTATAGTCATTGTATATATTTTCAGTTCTACTGGTTGGTTTTTGTTTACCGCTTGTTTTTAAAAACACACTTTCTGTAACATATGTATGTAATTCTGAAATCATAATATTGCCATCTTTATTTAAATCTGCTTTTTTGTTTTTTAACCCATCTAACATGCAATAGGTGAATACACCATTTTTCCATTCATCACCTTCAAATGCAAATTCGCCTCCGCCGGCACTTGAAATAATAGTGCTACCCGAATTTGACTTAAGATCAGCAAATAGCATTCGGGATAGTTCATAAGAACTTGCGGCATCAGTTTTTTGTACATTACCAACAGCCCTAAACTTTAGCTCGTTTGTTTGAATTGATGTTTGCGAACTAGATAGCTTCACTTCCTCTTTGTCAATTTCACCGCTATGACAAGCATCTATGAACATTAACTTATACCTGCTCTTTGAATTATTAAGGAGGTCCTCTAACGTTTCATAAGGAATGCCATTTACTTCGGGTTCCTTAAAATCCATATTATAAGCTCCAAAATAGTAATCAAGTTCTTTACTTAAAACGCCATGACCTGCTGCAAACAAAATTATTTTATCATTTGCATCTGCTTTATTAACGAATTCTTTTGCTTTTTCTAATTCCGCTTTAGTTACTTGTTCATTTATTAATTGAAAAATTTCAATTTGTGAGTTTGCTTTACTTTCTTTGAAAAAATTAATAACGTCATTCACATCTTTATCGGCATAATTCAAATTAAAATCTTTTTGAGCATATTTCCCTGCCCCAATTCCTATTATATATAATTTCTCGTCGGTTATATTTGCTGATGAGAAAACAATTATTTCATTCGCAAAAGATGAAATACCATACTTGTTTGTCACAAAGCATTTGATTAAGTTTTTACCAGGATTTAGTTGCAAATTAATAGTTGTATCAATTTGTAAGCATGATAAAGGAATGCCTTTTAAGCCATTTTCCGGGACGCCATTTACTTCAATTACTAACTTTGCAAGTTCGCTAATTGACTTTGCTTTTATTGAAATAGGTATGGTTATTTCCTTTGTTTCTGATTTATCTATTGAAAGTGTTATTTCAGGGGCATTTTTAGAGATCTGAATATCTTCTTCTTTTACTTTTAAACGTTTTAATCTTTTTAAATAGGCAGTTTCAAAAAGTTTTAATGTTCCTTCTGGTATTATTTCTTTTATGGTTTTTAAAACTTTATCAGGGCGGTTAAATTTTAAATCAAATTGTTCAAATGAAAAAAGTTGATCTTCATACCTGAAGGCAACATGTTTTAACGCACCTTTAGACGCAAAGTAATAGTTGTCAGGTGTGATCATTATAAACTGCTGATCCGGAAAAAGACCAATTGTTAAAACCAACTTTCCTGTTTTGTTATCCCAAAATTTAATCATTCCGTCCCACGACCCTGTAGCGAAAAAACCACCAATCGGATGAGCTGCTGTACAGGTAATGATATCATCATGTTTATTTAAATTAGCTGAGGTATCTTCATTAATACTTGAAATTGTGTTATCCTGAATCCTAAGATTATCCGGGTTTAATAATGGAGGTGCACCATTATTTATGTAGGATTTAATACTATCCATAAATGAAACCGAATGTTTGAATGGTTTGGCATTTGTTAATTGTATGAATTTAATTGCACTATCAGCAATGGTTCCTTTAAAGTCTATAATTCTTTCCGGTACCCAATAGAATTCAGGGGAACGATCAATCAAGGATGCTTCAACACTAAGATTTTCATTTGGGTCAATGTTAATTCTCCCCCCTACTAAATATTTGTCATTAGAAACCTTGTATTTCGCCGGTAACACCGGTGCGTAAAATGCTGAGCTAAAATTACTAAAATCAAAAGTTCTTACCTGTCCATTATTATACATAACATATAATTTTTTACCACTATCATTAAACCCAATATCATTTATCCGCTCTATACTGCCTGAATATTTCTCTGTAACTATTAAATCTGAAATACTCAAAACATAAATAATTCCATCAGATGAGGCAATAAGCAGGTTTTTTTTAATATGATCTATTTCAATTTTAATGATTTCCGCGTTACAAATTTTAATCTTGTTTTTTAGTTTTAGGTTTTTGTTATCCAAAATACTTAATTCTCCATTAGATAGTCCCGCATATAACAAATCCCCATTTTGTAAAAGATCGTTGATGCTTATTTTTTTAAGGGAATTGTTAGGTGATTTGTTTGATAGATTATTCCAGAAATGTTTTGATAATAAATTTCTCTTATTTAACCTTTTCTTTTTGACCTTTATATTCTTTAAATTAATTTTCGATAAAACCCCACTAAAAGATGCAGTAAAGACTTTAAGATCCTCTCCAAAAGCTATCGAATTTACAAAGTCTCTTGAAACTTCAACTTGTCGTTTGTTTTTAAAATCAATTACATTCGCTACACCAGCGCCATCAGTGTATGCTAATAAATTACCGTCGGTACTTATTTTTAAATCAACTAAAGTGCTTGGATTTCTTCTTGAGAAAGTTTTGATACCAATTGATTCAATCAAGTTAAGTTTAACATCGTAAATCCCAATATTTTCACCGGCTAAAATAATGTTTCCAGAAACATTGTTTCTCTCGATAATAAAAAGTCTTTTATCACTTTCGAATGTTTTAATAATTTTTCCTGATGGTATTGCCCATTGAATACAAAGTTTATCAGTACCAACACTGTATAATGTATCGCCGGTTATGGAAAACAAAACATCATTTACCGCACCCTTATGACCAATCAAGGTCATAAATTGCTTTTGAGTTTTTCTATCCCAAATAATAATGCGTTTATCTTTTGAGGCACTGGCAATAAACCTACCATCAGGGCTAAGATCAACCGCTGTAATTATATTTGAATGGCCTGATTGAATGGATAGTTGAATATCTTGCGCCTTAACTAAATTGATTGAAATAAGCAAAAAAAGCAAAGAGCTTGTTAGTTTTTCAATTAAGCTACTAGACTCTGTTGCTTTTTTAACCTTAGATATAATTTGTTGAAACATGACTTATTTGCATGGCAATTTAAAACAATTGAAAATTATTTCCAAAATTATTCCAATAAAGGATTATGAATATTTTTGACATTTTATATTTATACTTGAACGCCTAAAAGACGTAATTTATCGAACTAATTGCTTAATGATTAAGTAAATGTTAAGCCATTGATTTTTTTACTAAAAGGCTCTATATTTAAGGACAGATTTTTTCAATAGCTAAATTATGGTAATTAAATTTTTTAAATCTGCTTTTTATAAACAGTGTTTATTTATTACTCTGCTTTTTATTGCTTTTAGTATTGACAAAACGAGCGCCCAAACCCGTGTGTTTTTTGATGAGGCTTCAAAAAAGTACGGTTTAATAAACCAGAAAACCGGTAAGGTTGTTGTTGAGGCCGACAATGTATTTATTCAAAATATAGGCAGTGGGTATTTTGCATACACCAAAACGGGGAAAGTTACGAATGAAATTGTTGAAGGGGTTTTTTCAGGATACCGCTTCAAGAATGTAATTAATGCTAAATATGGTATTGTTGATTCTCTCGGCCATGTGCAATGCCTGCCTGTATTTACTTTTGTGGATGCTATAGGAGCGGATGGCTTATTTTTAGCAAGTTATGATAGTATAAATAACGTTGTGATTGCTAACATTAAAGGCAAGCAAGTATCACCCAAAAACTATTATATAGAAAAGTATCCGGATTATTTTAATAGTACTTGGGAATTTAGCCAAATGAATAAAGGTTACAGCGGATATCAAAAAAGTATACCTGAGCAAATAATTGTAAGTACTCGAAATATAGATTCGTTAGAACCGAATAAACTCCTTTTAATAAATAACCGTGGTAAGAAAATTAAAACTCCCAAATTTATAGGAGGACATGTGGATATTAACGGAGGAGCAGCGCTATATTTTAAGAACCAAACTTGGGATTACTACTTCCTAGGCAAAAAGCAAAACAAGCAGCCGATTATAAAAATGGTCTACAAAAGCTTATGCGATTGTTATCCGGAGACTTTTTACTATTTAACCACTGATAGAAAGCTTTTTGCAGTGAATTGGAAAATGCGAGACGATACTGCTAAAATAAATATCAGTTTTCAACTTTTAGATGAAAATGTTTCAGATTTAGAACACGTTTATTATGGAAAAGAAGAAGGCTCTGCCATATTTTTGCCACTTTATACAAAAAAACTAAATCAAAAAATTAAACCTGTTTATAACGATAAACAAAACAAGCTGTTACCTGAATACGACTCAATTAAAGGTAAAAGAATTGATTATGTTAACGAAGTTAATTATACCGGTATAAATTTTAGGAAAAAAGGACCACAACTATTTGCCTTAAAAAAAGACAGTAAAATTTTATATGTTACAGAAAATAATGAGGTATTAGTCGTACTTGATTTTTGGGACGAAAAGCATTTTTACAATTTTGAAATAAAAACGCAGCAAATTGTGAAAAGTGAAAAGCAAGTAAAAGATTCTTTGGAATCTTATATTAGTAACTTCAAGGCAGATAGTATACAACAAATTTCTGAGATTGATGTTAGTTCTAATAACAGTAATGAAACTAAAAAACTTTCAAATTTACATCGATTACAAGAGAGATATTGGATAGGTTATAATGACATTAATAAAGATGGGTTTGCCATTATTGCTGAAAAGGATTCATTTAATAAACTAGGTATTTGTGACAGTAATTACAACATAACCTGCCTTCCAAAGTATCAAAACATTGTTTTGGGATACAATAAAAGCATATTTGCAGCACAGTCAATTGAAAATGGCAAATGGGGTGCAATTGACGCAAATGGTAATGTAGTTATTGAATTTAAGTATAATTACATAGACCAATTTCATAATGGTGTTGCTCCTTATTACTCTAAATTAACGTATACGATTGATAGTATTAATAGAGCGGGTTATATTAACGAAAAAGGAGAAATACTTGTACCCGACGTATACACTGAAGTTATGCCTGTGAATTCGTTTGGCTTGGCAAGGGTTTATGTTGGAGGAAAAAATCGTTTTGAAGAAAATCCAAATGATTATATAGGACATGGAATGTCTTATTATGGAAGTGATAAAGGTGCTTGGAAGATATTAGATGTAAAAAAAAATAAGTTAACACAAAATGGTGATGAGATAGTTCATGAATTCATTTCAGACAAAAGATGCGGAGCATATCTTAAAGATACTCTTCCTACTTATATTCTTATGGCATCTGCCGATTCATTACAACCAAAATACGGGTATTTAGTAAATAATAGATGTGAGCCACTGAGGAGCGATCATGGGCAAGCAATTGAAAGATTAAAAATTGACAAACTTTCATCTGCATTTATAAACAAAATCAATTGTATTGAATATGAGCCGGTGTTATCTTACACGTGGGATGCTAATGGTAATGAAATAATTGAAGAGTCGCCTATTAATTTGTTCAGTTTAAAAAAAGGTAAATTTCTGTTTAAGGATAGCATTAAAAGAATTATTATACCTAGTATTTATCGCGACACTCCCAATAATGAATTTTCTTTAGATTATCCTTATTCATTAATACAAACTAAAGATTCCTTAATATATTTTATAAACAACCAAACTCATGATTTCAACATTCTGGTAAATCATGAAAATGCAGCATTTGTTGAAACCATTCTTGATTTTATAAAGGTAAATCAAACTACTTGTTTGATTTTGACTAAAGACTCTTTATGGTATACATTAAGTTCAATCAATAATCAAATGATGATTTCGCCCTTAAATAAAAAACCCTTGATATTTAAAGGTAAGTATTTATCTCAAAATAAAATAGGTAAGTATGGTTTTATAAGTAATCCAAGTTCACCTGAATCTGATTATAACTATATTCAATTTTTTGAGGTGCCAAATAAGAATAGATTTACTGAAAGCTCACAAATTTTTGCATGTTCAGATGGTCATGAAATCACAATTTTAGATCTACTAAATGATTCTATTGTGAATAAATTAAATTTTGATTCAATTGCAACAAATCACGGTTTCTTTTTACTAATAAATGAAAGTGATTATGACAAACACCTAGGTTGTTTTGTCTGGAAAAACAAACAAAAATACCTAGTAGACTTTAAAAATGAAAATGAAGAATTTGATGGAAAACCATCTGTTTTTAGCTTAAATGGGGGAGACTGCGTGCCTAATTTGCCAATAAAAAGTTTAAAAGTTTTTAATGATTGGAAGGCGCCGTTGGCTTTTGCAACATTAGGTAACGATAAATACAAAATTTTTAATCGTTACAATAAAACATTTAGCAATGAATTCACCAATTATGAGGTACTTAGTTACGAAAGTATTAAAGATGAACCTTATTTTATTGACGTAAGAAAGGAACTTGAAAACCTATACAATGAGTTTAATGCACATATTAATTTTAACGGCTCCTTTAATTCGTTTATTGAAGGATTGGAATACATTTATGCTGAAGAAAATGAAAAAAAATACATTTTAATAAATGTAATCAAGGATAAAGATTTATACTTTGGTGAGCGTTATAATATTAATACTGATGCTTTTTCTTTTAATAGATTACTTCAATTTGAAATAAAAAAATAGTTTAAAAAGTAAATTCTCTTTGTATTATTTTTCTTGTTTCAGGCGGTAAAAATGTAATATCTACCCAATGCAACTTTTTGTTGCTCGGATGAATAAAAACTGTAATTGGTTTATTAATA
This sequence comes from Sphingobacteriaceae bacterium, assembly GCA_046345155.1. GTDB lineage: Bacteria > Bacteroidota > Bacteroidia > B-17B0 > Aurantibacillaceae > Aurantibacillus. The sequence continues at coordinate 3,393 of JBKDKI010000056.1, read as the reverse complement.
AATTTTTGTGGGTTATACCAAAGCGGCTCGCTTTTATATTTGTATGTTATACCGGTAACTTTGTCCTGATAATTAAGTACGATCCTGTGTCCATAAACGGACTCATCTGTATTTTTCACAACACCGGAATGCGCAGTATCCTTTTCAATGGTAAATTCGCTGATCTCTATTTTCTCGCCCATTTCCATTAATTCTTTCTTTAGCTTTTCTCTCTTACTAATTCTTAACCAACCAAAAAAGCCCAAGAGGGTTAAAGCTGTGCCAATGGCAAATAGAATCAAACTGGCCAAGCCAGAATTGTTTTCATAAGAATCTTCTTCATTTACACTCGTAGTAATTGCTATTGCGTTTGTAAGTGCTGCAATACCTGCCACTAAAAATACTCCGAAAAATAGTTTCTTATTCATGTTAAAATTTTAATTAACTTTTTATAAGGTAAACAAATATCAGGAATTTATTTATTTAATGATGCTAAACTTTAAGAAATTAATATCATTGGCGGAAAAGCATTTAAATTTATTTAGAGATTCTATTACTAATAGGTGATTTATTATTCATATAAAGTAAAGCGAATTGATAAACTAAACGTTAGCTATTAAATGTTTTCATTGATTTATGAAATAAAATTGGGTTACGAAAGAATTGAAAAGAAGGTTTTCATTTGAATGGTTCAAAGCATTCTATAAGAATTCAGAATTTTTTGGAAATGAAAAATCGCAAATCCACAATAAATTGCGAATTTGCGATTGGTGGATCCGGAGAGATTCGAACTCTCTGGGTCCTTAGTGCCACAAGGGTTACAGCGTTTCAAAATCCTTCATTTTGTATCAATTTTGAACATTTCCGTACTCCATTTCCGTACTCCAATTACAGATTTGTTTTTACCTTTTACAAAAACCAAAAGCTAAAAATGAAGTGAAAATTTTCCTCCAAAATTTTATCTTCAGCCATGGCACAAGGTACCTGGTTAGCGGCAGCCTTTGTATAAAACCTTGTCCTGATTTATGAATCTATCAAAGTCATGGATTTTCTTAGTAATCGTCCAAATTTTGTCAGTTTGTTTTGGTTCGATCCATTTAAAGGGAATGTTATTAACTGATTCAAATTCCATTTCAAGTAGTTCTTTTTGGGAATAGATGTTTCGGTCGTAAGGCTGAATTTGGATTTTACCATTTGCGTCAGCCCTAACGATGCAGAACTCTTTATTTTTGAAATTACAAATTGTTTATGATTCAAAAGCGAAGTCAATTTTATCAGGATTTAAACATTTGCAAAAGAGCCCAGGCTCCTCCATAATAAATCCAATGTCCTCTGTTTTTTCGTCATTACTAGATAGTTTAAACCAAACGCTGTGATTGTAACCGGTGAATGATCTATAAATATTCCCTTTGTAGTGAGCAAATTCGCCATTTTTAATGTAGTCTGAATTCAACAAATCAATACGTTTTTCATAATCTATAGCCTTTAGTTGGCCAAACTCCACGTGAATATTATCGTAATAATCACCACCACTCTCTACTGTCCATATACAATCAATTTCATTTTTGGGAATTTCTTTTGTAAAAAAATCTCTGTCGTGGCAAACTAAATTTAATGCTTTTCCTATGTGCCACTCACTAGTCACAACGTCAACGATATCACCAATTTCTTTGTGTACCTGAAGCGTGTAATTTTTGTATCTACAATATTTAGTTCTGTTATTCAATTGGGTGATTGTTAAATTATCGCTAATGTTTTCAAAATAGTTAATCTTTTCGAATAGAAACAACAAATGAACTATTTTGATTGTTTTTATTTTCTAGAAAAAGAAAGCTCATATTTTTTAGTGTTTCAAAATAATATTCTTTCCCTTCATTTAATTTGATATTGCCAGAAATAAAAGTTGGTGAAACATGAAAAATTTCAAACTTGCCTTTTTCATATTTCACGGGTTCAATAATTTCATTCATAGATTTGGATAAGGTACTATCATATTTAATATCAATTGAATTATCAAGCAAAAAAACTATTTAAATTTCTAAGAGATCAAACCAAAGAGGTCCTCCATGTCTTTCAGTATACTTTAGAATAGGCTGACTTTTAAAAGTATGACCAATGATAAATTCATTAAGTAGTTCGGTTTGAAGTGAAGTTCTAGCCATGTTTATTAAATATTATTAGATAATTGAATTCACTGCATTAATACATTGATTAAGCCTTTCTTCGTTCATGCCTCGGATTATTTTATAATTCAATTTTCTAGTTTCTAGTTCATTTTGTAATTTATTAAAATGCCACTCTCTTAAATGTGGAAATTCTCTTGTGCCATCATCTTCCCATGGTAAATCAATATCTAAAAGTAAGTATAAATCATAGTTCCTATTTCTATTAAGATCCAAAACTTCAGTTGGGCATTGTTTAAAATAGATTTCACTCCAAATTTGCGTAACAATTAGATCTGTATCACAAAACAAAAATTTATTAGCGCTTAATAGGGCATCTTCTTCAAGTTTTATTTGCCCTTTTGCTATTTCAGTAATATCTTCTAAAACTAATTTGCCATTCTTTTTAACGTAATACTCTCGTCCAAATTCCTCCACCCAAACTGTGCCATAGTGCTGAGCCAATAATTTAGCCATCGTGGTTTTACCAGTAGATTCTGGACCAATTAATACAATCCGTTTTAAAAAGTAGGGCTTTACATTATATGGAATGAACTCCCAATTATTAAAAGGATTATCTCTAATTACAGAAGCAGAAATTGGAATTGAAACACGTTCTTTATCAATCATCACGTGTTCTATTCCTAAACGCTTTGCAACTTCATAACCATAATCTTCTGATGAAAAAAACACTTCAGTATCACTACCTACTTCGCGTTTCAATAATGATGTCCAAATGTTCCAAAAATCAATATGTTCTGAAGGATAGGAAGGTACTTCATCAGTTACATGAACAACTTTCGCATTCGTAACTAATTCTTTCATCCACTGGTAACGAAGTTGTCCTGCTATTGGTTCCTTTTGAATGGTGCATACCAATACGGTAAGTTCCTCAACTTGTTCCATTGCAGTTCGAATAAGGTAAAGATGCCCTTGGTGTGGCGGTAAAAACTTACCTAATACAAAGCCTTTTTTATATCGCTTTTTTTGCTCCAATCTATTAGTCCCTTTATTGCTAAAATTAAAAATACAAGATAAATACCACTGGAAAGATATAAGTCCTTATACAAAAACAATCCAATATAAATAATATCGGCTAAAATCCATAATACCCAATTTTCAACATATTTTTTTGCCATTAACCAATTTGCAATTAAACTTGTTGTTGCAACAAAGGCATCTACATAAGCCGTTGATGCGTCCGTGTAGTTTACTAGCACGTAAGACCATGCGCCGGCGGTTAGTATTAAAA
>JBKDKI010000055.1:0-1920 GCA_046345155.1 Sphingobacteriaceae bacterium | reverse complement strand
TCATCGCTCGCGCTTTTTTCAGCGGCCATTAATTTATTTTTGCGCTCGCTAATTCCGTTTTGTATCTTTAAACAAACGTTTGTATGTAAAGACGCTTGATGCTTCGTAAGCCGCACTGGGCAAAATTTGCAAAACGTTATATGCAAGGCGCAAGACAGACCTCGGAGAAAAAACAGCAGGCTGACTAAACAAACAGACTTTCAGCTTACCGTTTCACAATGACCTTCTTTGTAAAACTACCCTGACTGGTTTTTATTGCCACAAAATAAACCCCTTCATTTAACTCTGATGTCTGTACTTTTGTTATACGCTGGACAATTGGGCTTTTTTGGATGATCTCGCCAAGTGTATTGATAATTGTAAGGGTCGCTTTTATATCCTCATCACCTAGCTCGACGGTTAGTTCATCCTTGACGGGGTTAGGGTACAGCTTAAATGAATAGAAATCGTTCTTTACTTCGCTTAGGCCAATGGCCAGGTTCGGCGGACAATTGCCTGCACCCAGACACCCATTGCTATCTACTTTCAAAATCCATGTTTCCTGAACTAGGTTAAAGCCGTTGCTTCCTCCCCATCCAACACACACCAGGTCTTTATTGGCAAGCTCAATTATATCATACAACTCATTTTGCGTAGTCGTATCTTTTATCGGACTTGTAGGAATATATGTTCTCCACCATTTAGCATTCCCCATACTGTCAGTTCGCATAATCCATCCCATATATTGCGAAACTGAGGCGGTATAATTCACATATTTCTCTCCACATAATACATAATCCCCATTTGAACACTCTTTTACTTTTGCAACGCCAATTCCTGACTCTGTGCTACCATATCTCTTTCTCCAAATAATATTACCAGCGGCATCCAATTTGGTTAAAGTTATTCTATCTCCAAGATATGTTGAACCATTAAAATCGCTATGATTGTGAGCATGTAGTAGTCTTCCAGTTTTAAGGCAAATAATACTGCTGTATAACGAATTCCCAGTATCAACAAAATTATACCACTGCTGATTAAGATTACTATCCAACTTTATTATATAGTTTTTTGTAACGCCTGTGCTAGTAACGTTCATAGGTTCGGCTCCACAAAAAACAAAGCCCTTTTTTAATGTAGTATCAGCGTCCCAAAGGCTCCGATAAAAACAAGTGTTGGTGTAAATCTTTGTTTGATGTAGTACTCCATTTGTATCAACAACTCTAATCAGTGGCTTATAAAGTCCTGGATGATTAATTCCGCATGTACTATCGGTCATTCCAAATAGAATCATTTTACTTTTATCTTTCAGAAATGGCTTTACTTCAGAGGTTAAATTATAAAACACAGTATCTCCATAAGATCTCGTCAATACACTATCACAGTTCTCATCGAATACGTATAATCCATTTTGAAGTTGCAGTCCCCAATCAGTAACTCCAACCGTGTAAAACTTGTGATTCTTTAAATAAAGTCCATTGGAACCAAAGTAACTTCTATTTGCCGGCTTATAGCGTTTTGCAGAAAATAAAGAGCCAAATTTATCTATCTTCAAGAGCGAAGTACTAACCTGACTAAAGGCGACTTCATTCACCAATGCAGACGCAAAGAAAGTGTCATTAACACATAATAATCTTCGGGACTGATTATACTTATTGGAAATATTGATCCGATTGCTAAAATATGACTGCCCATATCCAAACAGCGAAAAACTAATGAAAACAAAAAAAAGACTTCTCATTTTAATAGTAAAGTTAGCACAATAACCCTAACAAAAAAGACAAATATGTCTTTTGGCAATGTAAGCTTCCCTGAAATTCGGCCATTTAAAAATAGAATTCAACTCGTTCGCGGTGGTAAGCGAACGAGAATGTTTTTATAACTTTAAATGCTAATAACAATGAAAAAGACACAGTTTACAGAAAGCCAAATTATTGCGAT
>JBKDKI010000054.1:0-4821 GCA_046345155.1 Sphingobacteriaceae bacterium | reverse complement strand
AACCTGTGATGGCTCCTCCCGATACTGTTCCCGTTAAGGCAATGGTTGAGCCCGGGCCAGCACATACCGGCGCTAAAGTACCCACTGTTACCGTGGTGCGGCGTAAAAAACTTGACATGTAGTGGAATAAGCCGCCGGTGCCAGGACCACCATCAAAAACACCAAGCGCAAAAACGCCGGCACTATTACCAACAGTATAAGATCCAATTGGAATTTGAGTTGTGTTAAACGGAATTTGTGCACCAACATATTGTCCAGCAGTTCCCGGAACTACTGTAAAAGCGGTTGGAGGAATTAAAGTAGTTGAGCCATTAATTGTAAATGTACTTTGCACCCCATTCTCACACAAAATATTCAAATTAAAATTTTGATTTGTATTACGTGAAAACGCCACTAAATTAGAACCGGCACAATTCAAAGGAGGTAAAATAGCGGCACCGGCTTCGCAACCAATTCCTGATGCTTGCCATAGATATACATTTTTACTCGATTGCACATACGTTAAAGGTTGTGTAATGTTATAGAAAAATGTTTCGCCTTTATTAATCAATGTAGTGGTAACTGCAGCATCTGTTATAGTTAGTTGTGTGAAATTTTCGGTACCAACAACGTAAATCCCTTCAATAGAAGCAACAAACATAGCTCCTTTATTTACAATATAATTTGTACCAACAATATCCACAGGCACAATTTGATCACCAATAACATCATTACAACCTCCGCCCGGAGTACGCACTGAATCATCAGCTACTGTGACTGCAATGGGTTTATCGGCAACAATAATAGACCCCGACAAATTATTACCGGCCACATTGGTGTTTTGCACTAAATTCTCAGCTGTATAAGCATCACCTGCATTCACTAATAAAATACTATACGTAATATTGGCAAGATGACCAACAATGTTACATGCGGGCTTTATCCATACAACGGTATTTGGTTTACTTGCAACAATATTTATCTGTTGCTTAGGCTGAATGGCTCCTGGTGGTGTATTAGCCTGATCTCCCCTGAACTGATTGAACCAACGTGTTTGAAACGGACACACAAATTCTAAACCTAATCCATTTTGACCTTTTAAAGAGAATGTTTCAGGGTTATTGAAATTTGGTGCGCGCGAAACAATATCATAAACTACCGAAATATTCGCAGATGATGAAATGTAAAGTCCGTATGGAACTACCACATCAGCCGGTCTGGTTTCCAATGAATCAAATGCTCTATTAGTTAACGATACAGCAGCGTCTCTCCAAAACGTGTAATCAAAATTACTGTTTGCAGGAATTACAATTGTTGTATCATACTTGTTTGGGGCAATTGCTGCCGGCTGACGCAAACGAACAGTTGTTGTTGGCGCAGCAAAAGTAGAAATATGTAATTTAATTGGGTCGCGGTACCAATGATCAGGCGTTGTCCAAGGAGCAGCGAACCAAAACGAGGTATCAATTTGTGCAGAGGAATGATTTATTTTAAGAATAAACAGTAGTGCAAAAAACAAAATTCTATTCTTACTGAAAACCATCTCTCACAAATTATTTAGTTTTATTAATAATATTTAAAGAGCTCTCACCAGTTACTTTAAACGCTGTTCTTCTGTTTTTTTGGTGAGCAGCTTCCCACTCCGGACTCTTAGGAACCATTGCGTTGATCTCCGCTTCAGGTATGATCGGACGAGTTTCGCCATAACCATTTGAAACAATGCGAGCCTTGTTAATACCTTTACTTACAATATAATCAACACAACTTTTTGCACGTGCCGCAGAAAGTTTCATATTATAATCATCGTTACCACGAGCATCGGTATGAGCACCTAATTCAATGGAAATGTTATCATTTAATTTTAATAGATCTACGATCTTATCTAAGATCTCCATTGATTTAGGACGAAGTGTTGCTTTATCAAAATCGTACTCAATACCTTCGATCTCAATATCACCTGAAGGGATCTTATTCAAGTTAAAATCACGAACAAATACTTCTGATTCAGTTTTCCCTTCTGTAGTTACCTCATTCGCATCACCAAAGTATCCGGACTTTTGTGCCTTCAAAAAGTATTGCATGTTCAATTTTAGATCTACACTGTAAAAACCTTTATCATCGGTAGGAACATAAATATCATCATCCACACCATGCACATCTCTTACAGTAACCAAGGCACTTGGAATTGGGTCACCGCTTTGCGCATCAAATACAACACCCTCTAATGAGAATTTAATTGGTTCGTTCTCATAACTGTAAATATTGTAACAATGTCCGCTAGGGCAATCTTTTCTATCACTTGCAAAAAATCCTTTGCCTTGCATTTTATCTAAAATAAAATACGCATCGTCTTTCGCTGAGTTAATAGGTGTGTTCATGTTCTTTGGGAAAGTATAAACCGAATCATCAGGATTCAATGCCGATTTATATACATCCAAACCACCTAATCCTGTAAATCCATTTGAACTAAAATAAAGTGTACTTCCCAACGTATGAAAGAAAGGTGTTACTTCATCACCGGCTGTATTTACCGGTGCACCAACGTTCACAGGGTTTCCTATAAAACCATTTTCATCAATGGCAGCCATCCAAATATCAAATCCTCCTTTTCCTCCCGGACGATTTGATGAGAAGAATAATTTTTTTCCGTCAGTTGTTACAAATGGTTGTTGCGATTTATAACCCGGTAAATTAATATGCGTTCCCAGTTTCATAGCTTCATAGAACTTACCTTCTAAAGTACGAGCCATATAAATGAAAGCTTCATTTCTGTTATTATCACTCCAACGGGTGAACAACATTACTTCTTCGGGAGTAAATACACCCGAACCTTCGTGCAAAGATGTATTGACCGGACGACCGAAATTAACCGGACGTTGCCAAATGGTATCATCTAACGTTGTATAATAGAGATCACAAAAATATCTTGAGTCTTGTTTTTCAGGATCACTTACCACGCCACCTTTACGTGCACTAGTAAAAATTACTTTATCAGAACTTAAATAATATTGAGGTGCAAAATTACTTGTACCGCGGTTGAATACCAACGAATCCATTAAGCGGATCTTAATATTCTTTTTAGGCGACAATGTATCTAATGCAAAATAACATGATTGAGCATGACGTGCTGCGATCTTAACCAATGAATCGTTTTTTGGTAAGGTTAATTTTGAAGCAGTTGTATCGGTTGAAGGGACCTTACCCGAATAACCATCAAACACCACTAATGCATCTTGATATCTTTTTAATGCCATCAAAGATAGACCATAATAATATGGCGCATCAGGATAAGCATTTCTATCAACTACCTTTTTATATTGTTCAGCGGCATGTTTATAATCAAAATTTAAACGGTAACTGTTTGCTAAACGGTACTGAATAAAATCGTATTTAGTTGCATTTTGACTCGGGTCATCCTTCACCACATTCATGCTATCCTTTTTTCTTGAGCTTTTGATCTCAGGAACCTTGAATAAGGATTTCATTTTTAAGTTAACCAGTTGTGCCTCGTAAGGAATAACATAGGATCTTAAAATTGTGGTATCATCTAATACCTTAGCGTAGTAATTTGCGGCATTTGCATAATCTCTTTTCAAATATGCATCATCAGCTAATTCTAACCAAAGTTTTTTCGATTGGGAAAAGCCAATTACTGTAAAAAAAATAAAACAGATAGAGAGTAATTTCTTCATACTTATAAACGCGGACAATTTTTAATATCTTGAATTTTCTTTGTTTTACCCATATAGGTTAATGATATTTCAAACGCGCCTTTTGCTTTTGATGTGCTGCGCAATGAAGATGTATTCATATCATAACCGATCTTAAGAATATAATTATCTTTTCTCATACCAACGTATCCAATGTTTGCATCAGCTGCGCGGTAAACATAACCTGCCAATAAATAAAGTTTCTCACTTTTCAAATAATAACCTGCATCTATTGCATAAGTTTGCTCATAGGCATTTGTTTGTTTCATTACCAATACCTTTGGTATAAAATAGAACAACTCGTTCACATTCACACGTACACCGGTGTGCGCATAAAAACGCATTGGCAAGCGATTACTTCCTCCAAAAAATGTTTCTTTCGGACGAGTTAAATTAAATCCACTTAAACCAATAAAAGGATTCAAGCGTGATTGTTGTTTACTGTAATAATATAATGCTCCAAAATTCACTACTTCCTGAAACTGTACACCGCGTGTAAAATTTTCATTATTTGGTAACGATTTATCAAATGAACCTCCTGCAGCATTTGACCATTGCGCATCATAAGTTAATATCTGATATTCCACGCGCTTTTGTGTAACACCTGCTTGCAAACCTAAACTCAAATTATGATAACGTGATTTGTCAATTGGAACAGCGTATGCCGCTGAACCTAAAATTTGCAACACATTATAATTACTAAATCCTGCACGCATATTTGAAATTTGCCCGCCAAAACCCCACTTTCCTTTATATGGCATATCAAAACTTACTAATGCAGTAGTAAATGGTTTAAATGCAATTGCATTCCATTGCGTTCTGTATTGCGCGTGCGCGCGCATTTTTGTTTCAATCAAACCTGTCATTGCAGGATTTAAAAACAATGGCGCCGCATCATACATACTTAAGTGAAAATCTTGTGCTGAGATCTTTCCCAGCATTAAACTCACCAAAATGGCTATTAATTTAGTTTTTCTTATCATGATCTTGTTATCTCATTAAAGTTACATCACCGTTCTTTTTTACGGTACGGTTGTTATAAAGGTCTACTTCCAATGTCCATACATACACACCAACCGGTTGCTCTACCCCATTCTTTGTGCCATCCCAACCATTTGTTTGATCGGTGGTC
>JBKDKI010000053.1:0-7232 GCA_046345155.1 Sphingobacteriaceae bacterium | reverse complement strand
AAAGCCAATTCAATGCCTGCTTCGCAGAATTTAATTTTCATTTGTCTTTGCTTAAAAACATTAGTATCTTCAAACAAACATTAATGGGTAAAGATAGAGACGGCTTCGAAAGCCCAACTACGCTAGCCCCTAATACGTTAGGTGCAACCCTAATTGACGACACAACCGACAACAAACGAACAGTAAAACGACAGACAAAATGCCAACCCTTCGCAAAATAAAAAGAGCTGCAACCCAACGCACAAGCCGACACAAATTGCAGCACATTTTATTTTGCCCAAACACACCAAGCCCACCCACCACCCTGACAACTGGACAAGTGGACTTTTAAACAAAAACGGACTGAACAACGGCATTAAATTTTAACTTTGACAAGCAATAAATTAAGTGATAGAATTGAACGAAGAAATAAAACAAGACAAGCAAGTAAAATCAAAGCAACGAGTAGCTGACCACGGAGAAGTTTTTACAAACCAACGTGAAGTAAACGCTATGCTTGACCTTGTGAAACACGAAACCGAACGCATTGACAGCCGTTTCCTTGAACCAGCTTGCGGTAACGGAAATTTCCTTGCCGAAGTGCTAAACAGAAAACTCAATGTTGTAGAACACAAATATTCTCACACTCAAATTGAGTGGGAACGTTACGCAGTTCTTGCTGTGTGCAATATTTACGGTGTTGACATTTTGGAAGACAATGCCGAAGAATGCCGCAAGCGTTTACTTAACATTTTTAAAGACCGTTACAACGCTTTGTTTGCCGACAAATGCAAACCCGAAGTGTTGCGTAGTGTTGACTTTCTTTTACACAGAAACATTTTGTGGGGCGATGCTTTGGACTTTACTAATCCGCAAACAAAGCAGCCAATCATTTTTAGTGAGTGGAGTGCCGTAAACGGCACAATGCTGAAACGCAGAGATTATATGTTTAAATTTTTGGTGCAAAAAACACATCAATTTTCTTTCTTCAATGACGAAGGCGAAGCCAACGCCATTGACGAACCTGTAAAAGATTTCCCCTTAATTCATTTTATGAAACTTGGCGATGAAGACACTGCAAACTAATTATAACCCCGATGTGCTTACTTGCTTGGCTAACCTAAGCAACGATGAAGTGTTAACGCCACCCACGTTAGTAAACAACATTTTAGATTTATTGCCCAATGAACTTTGGAGCAATCCCGATGCTAAATTTTTAGACCCTGTAAGTAAAAGCGGTGTGTTTTTACGTGAAATAGCAAAACGTCTGATGACAGGTTTAGAAAAGAAAATACCTAACAAACAAAAACGTATTAACCACATTTTTGAAAACCAACTTTACGGCATTGCCATTACTGAATTAACGGCACTACTCAGCCGCAGAAGCGTGTATTGCAGCAAAACCGCCAACGGCAAATATGCTATTTGCGAAACCTTTGACAACGAACAAGGAAATATACGCTATGAACGCCTTCAACACAGTTGGGAAAACGGCAAATGCAAACAATGCGGTGCAAGCCAAGAAGTGTATGACCGTGGCGATGAAGCCGAAAGCTATGCTTACAACTTTATACATACAGAAAACCCAGCGAAACTTTTTACAAACAAGAAATTAAAAAAAGGACAAGAAATGAAATTTGATGTAATTGCAGGTAATCCACCATATCAGTTGAGTGATGGCGGTGCAGGTGCGAGTGCTATTCCACTCTACCATAAATTTGTTGAACAAGCCAAGAAACTACAACCAAAATATTTGGCGATGATTATCCCTGCACGTTGGTTTGCTGGCGGTCGAGGACTTGATGATTTTAGAAAAGAAATGCAAAAAGATAAACAAATAAAAATTTTAGTTGATTATCCCAAGAGTAGAGAATGTTTTCCAGGCGTTGATATTGCTGGTGGTGTTTGTTATTTTCTTTGGCAAAAGGATTATAAAGGGAAATGCAAATTTATTTCAAGAATAAAAGATGTCGAAACTGTTAGTGAGCGATATTTAGATGAATTTGAAATGGTTTTAAGAGATAATGTTGGAATTGAAATCGTTCATAAAGTTCTAAGTAAAAAAGAAAAAATGATGTCTGACATCGCTTTAAGTGTTAGCCCATTTGGTTTACGTTCTTATGAAAGAGGGAAAGAAAAACCTTATAAAGATTCCGTAAAACTTATTAGTAGTGCAGGCGAAGGATATATTGATAAAAGTTCTGTGCCTAAAAATCAACATCTAATTGAAGATTACAAAGTGTTCATAGGCTACTTGAATCCTGACAGAGCAGGTGTGAACAATGCTGCTGACGGGATGGTAAATGTTACAACAAAAGTTAGAGTTTTAAAGAAAAATGAAGTTGTAACAGAAACATATATTGTTCCATACACTGACAAAAAATTAAAGAATGTAGAAAATTGTGCTAACTATATTAGAACAAAGTTTGTGCGATTTATGATACAACTTACTTTATCATCAATGCACATTGCTCAAAAGAATTTTTCATTTGTTCCAAATCAAGATTTCACCGAAGAATGGACAGATGAAAAACTATATAAAAAATACGGTTTAACCAAAGACGAGATTGCATTTATAGAAAGTATGATACGCCCAATGGAAGTGAGCCAAGCAGAAGAATAAACGTATGAGTAAAAGAGAATTTTTTCCGCCACGCCCAAGCGTAAATCCTACCATTTACGCTTACGAATTGCCAAACGATAACAAACGCAAAGGGCAAATTAAAATAGGTTTCACCGACCGTGATGCACATACACGCATCAAAGAACAAATTGGTGCTACCCGTGCCGCTTTTAAAATTGTGTTTGAGGAAAGTGCAATGCGACCTGACGGAAGCAGTTTTACCGACAAAACCGTTCACGCTTTATTGCGTAAAGACAAAATTAAAAATCCCGAAGGCGAATGGTTTGTTTGCACACTCAACCAATTACGCAAAGCCATTCACGAAATTAAAACAGGCGAAAGCACCGAAGATAATCGGGTGCTTAATTTTGGTATGCGACCCGAGCAACAAGAAGCCGTAACCAAAACCATTGCTTATTTCAAGAGTTTCAAAAAAGAAAACCCAAACAAAACACCTCACTTTCTTTGGAACGCAAAAATGCGTTTCGGCAAAACCTTTACAACCTATCAGCTTGCTAAAACAATGAAATGGAAAAAGGTATTGGTTTTAACGTTTAAACCAGCCGTAGAAGATGCGTGGCGTGAAGATTTAAACACTCACAAAGATTTTAAAGGTTGGACATTCTTCTCGAAAAATGAAGCCGAAAATATTTCTAAGAAAACCGATTTATCCAAAACCAATTTAGTGTGTTTCGGTTCGTTTCAAGATTATTTAGGCACACAAAAAGATGGAAGCATAAAAGTAAAAAACGAGTGGGTGCATAATACCGAATGGGATTGCATTGTGTTTGACGAATACCATTTTGGAGCTTGGAGAGATAATGCCAAAGATTTGTTTGGTAAAGACAGCGAAGCAGAAAAAGAGATTGAAGCATTTAAGGAAATTGAACAAAAAGGATTTTCCGATGAAGAAAAAGTAGATGTGTTGGAAGACATTTTGCCCATCAAAGCCAATCACTTTTTGTATTTGTCTGGCACACCATTTCGTGCCATCAATTCAGGAGAATTTATTGAAGAACAAATTTTTAATTGGACGTATTCAGACGAACAACGTGCCAAAGAAAATTGGAAGAAAAAAGACGGGGAAAATCCTTACGCAAGTTTACCGAGAATGGTAATGCTTACTTACCAACTTCCCGAAACCATTACCAAAGTTGCCGAGTTAGGCGAGTTTGACGGCTTTGATTTAAACATATTTTTTAAAGCCGAAGGTGAAGGAAGCAAAGCACGTTTTAAATACGAAGATGATGTGCAAAAATGGTTGGATTTAATTCGTGGTTCGTTCTCCGAGCAAATTGTTGATACGCTGAAATTAAAAACAGAAAAACCGCCTTTGCCTTATTCCGATGCACGATTGAAAAGCGTATTAAATCATACCTTTTGGTTTTTACCCTCCGTTGCTTCGTGCCACGCAATGGCAAACTTGTTAAAAAAACGCAACAACCAGTTTTACCACGATTACAAAGTAATCATTGCAGCAGGCACAGAAGCAGGTATTGGTGTAAAAGCACTTGAACCTGTTTTAAGCGGAATGGATGAACCTTTACAATCAAAAACCATTACCCTTTCTTGTGGAAAACTAACAACAGGCGTTTCGGTAAAACCGTGGACAGGAATTTTTATGCTTAGAAATTCATCAAGTCCTGAAACCTATTTTCAAGCGGCATTTCGTGTGCAAACACCTTGGGTTATTAAAAACCCCGACAGCAAATCACCAAACAAAGAAGAAATTTTAAAGGAAGAATGTTATGTGTTTGACTTTGCACCAAACCGAGCATTAAAGCAAATTGCCGAATACGCTTGTAACTTAAACATCAATGAAAGTAATCCTGAAAAGAATGTTGAAGAATTTATAAACTTCTTGCCAGTGTTGGCTTATGACGGCAGTTCAATGAAACAAATTGATGCCGCAGGTATTTTGGATATTGCAATGAGTGGCACAACGGCAACATTGCTTGCGAGGCGCTGGGAAAGTGCACTGTTGGTGAACGTGGACAATAACACATTGCAGCGTTTAATGAACAACGAAGAAGCTATGAAAGCGTTGATGAACATTGAAGGTTTCCGTAACTTAAACCAAGACATTGAAACCATCATTAACAAGTCGGACAAAATTAAGAAAGCCAAAAAAGAAGGGACAGACAAACTGAGCGACAAAAAGAAAAAGGAATTAACCGAAGAAGAAAAAGAATACAAGAATTTGCGTAAACAAATTCAGGAAAAGCTTATCAAGTTTGCGACACGAGTTCCGATTTTTATGTATTTGACGGATTACCGTGAACGCAGTTTGAAAGATGTAATTACGAAACTTGAACCCAAACTTTTCCGCAAAGTGACTGGACTAAACGTAAAGGACTTTGAATTACTTGTGAGTTTAGGAGTTTTCAATTCTGCCTTAATGAACGATGCAGTTTATAAGTTTAAACGCTACGAAGACGCAAGTTTGGAATACACAGGCATAAACAAACACGCAGACGAAGACATCGGACTTTATGACACAACACTAACACGACAAGAATATTTGACATTTAAAAACGAAACAAAATAAGCCAACGCATTTGGTGGCACATTTGCAAAACCGCACAAGCCCACGCTAAAGCAAAGTTTTGCAAAAGAGCCACCAAGCCAACGCACTAAAGACAGACACGAAATGACAACGAACAAACACGACAGAAAAGAAGGGCAGCACCTAACAGCGGTTTTGCGTAATGGCGGGTGCAGTGCTTCGTATGACAGTTTTGTGGTAGGTTCAAGTGCAGTTCTTCGATTAAACTTTTGTGCTAAAAATCCGCCACTACGCAAAGCCGCAATACGTTATAACTCATTGCCGCAGGACAGACGACGTATGAAAAAAATCATCCCGTTAATAATATTAGTCGTTTTGACAAGCTGCAACAGCTCGGACAAAAATGCTCCATTGACAAAAGAAGTCGTTACCGAAAACCACGCTGACAGCATCTCGACACTTGGTAAGGACTCCATTATTTCATCATACAATCCGGTAGACACAGTTGTGACAAAAAGACTTTTGAGTTTCGTTAGTTATCTTGACTCTATAGGTTTTAACTGCGACACAAACCGACTTAAAAAAATATATGGCGGCCATTCAAAAAATATTAGATATAATATAAATAATCATTTTTTCTACGCATCGACACCTGAGACAAGCGGGCTGTCGACATACTTTAATTATTTCGCAAAAGACAAAAAATATGAACAGGCTTGGCATATTGACACCGAGACGTTAAAGAAAAGTAAAAGTATTATATGGTACTTTTTCTCAGAGTTAAAACCCGACCAATTTAATGGCGAGAAATGGTATACAGACGCAATTATTGAAGAATGGAAGTTTAATGACAGTACTTCCGCAAAAATTGCTGCAAAAGACATTGGCGCAATTGCTCCTCGACTATATTTTAATGTTGGGGCCTTCGTTTGCTATATAGACAATTATATGTACATAATTACTTCTCGATCTTCTGGTAGTATGTGGACAATAAGAAAGCCAGTTTTTAAAGCATTTGCAACTAGAAACAGAGTGACAATAACTAACACCGACAAATGGTTTTAAAATATGTGGGCACTAGAGCATTGCGCAACTGTGTGGCGGCAACGAGTTATAACAGCAGCTACTGGTAATTGCCGCAGACAGACCTCGGAAAAAAAGTCTGTCCACGACAAATTACCGCCGACAATAAAACGACCTTTTGACCGTTAAAACAGTAGACAATGAAAAAACATTTTATAAAACTGGTGCTTCTTGCCTCGACGATCATCGTCCTGACAAATTGCAAAAAATTCGGTAAAGACTTCGACACCTATTTTTACACCGACATTGAAAATTCGGCTGGACCTTTGACCCTATTTGTTGACGGTAAAAACAAAGGTGAGTTACCAAACCTAAAAACTTCTGTTTCGCCGACCAATGACACCATAATAAAAAACGCTTTACATTTAACACTCAAGTCTGGTAAATATAAAATTGAAGCCAAAGACAATCAAGGCAATTTAAAATGTTCTGGGACATTAAAGTTTAGATCTAACTCAATGGGAGGTTCAAGCACAATGGGCGGACAAGCGACAGCTTCTTCAGGCAAAATAGTTGTCACTAAACTTAATTATTAACGGCGGACTTTGTTTTTTTCAATTCATTTCACTATTTTTGGTATACAATGAAATTAGTCATCATAACTGTTTTAATTACTCTATTCTGTAGCTGTCGTAAAGAGTATTCTTGTTATTGCCCCGACCCATTAAGTTGTGACGCATTTCCAATCAAAGCTGACTCAAAAGCAAACGCTAAGAAAAAATGCGAAAACAAAAAGAATCCTTACAATGACAGTAAATGTTATCTTATTCATTAACGGCAGACACCCGAGCAAGACGCAACTGTGTGGCGGCAACAACCAGTAACAGCACCTACTTGTAATTTTTTGCCTGTTAACGCTCAAATACAGGGGTGGACAATAGCAAAAAACTACAAGTAGCTGCAAAACGTTAGAGGGTAATTGCAAGACGCACGATTGTGTGAAGTGGAGTGTTGAGTCGTAAAGCTGAGGGATTTTTTTTGGGAAGGATCACCGAAGCTGTTAAAGAAAAATTAAGATTTTATATTTTTGCTGCAAGTTGT
>JBKDKI010000052.1:0-16636 GCA_046345155.1 Sphingobacteriaceae bacterium | reverse complement strand
GGTGGCCAGTCGCGAGGCTTCGCGACGAACTGACGCTCTTCTCCTCAAAAACTCATGCTCATAAAAACAAAAAAACCTTAGTGATCTGCTAAGGTTTCTTTAAGTCGGGGTGGCCAGATTCGAACTGACGACCTCCACATCCCAAATGTGGCGCGATACCGGGCTACGCTACACCCCGAGTTCTCAAAAATTGAGAGTGCAAATATAGCTATTTTTTACTTTCTGCAAAAAAATATTAATATTTAATTTCGGGCACTATAATTGCATCTGCCAGCATAAAATAAATCGTATTTTTGACGGATGATTAATGAACAAATCCTTATACTTGATTTTGGTTCGCAATACACTCAGCTTATTGCCCGCCGATTGCGCGAATTGAACGTTTATTGTGAGATCCATCCTTACAATAAAATACCTGCTTTAAACCCTAGTATCAAGGGTGTTATTTTAAGTGGAAGTCCGCATTCTGTTAGAGAAGAAAATCCTCTAAAACCGGATCTTACAAACATCAAAGGGAAATTACCTTTGCTTGGTGTATGCTATGGCGCGCAATTTTTGGCGCATTTTTTTGGTGGCGAAGTTGGAAAATCAAACACACGTGAATACGGTAGAGCTAATTTAAAATTTGCTGATAATCAAAACCCATTATTCAAATCCATTTCTCAAAATTCTCAAGTGTGGATGAGTCATGGTGATACAATTGTAAAAATCCCTGATAATTACAAGATCATTGCAAGCACCCACGATGTAAAGGTTGCTGCATTTGCAATTGAAAATGAAAAAACATTCGGAATTCAGTTCCATCCGGAAGTATACCACAGCACAGAAGGTACTCAATTACTAAAGAATTTTGTGTACGACATTTGCGGATGTACCGGAAACTGGACACCTGCTTCTTTCATTGATGATACCATTGCCTCTCTTAAAAAACAATTGGGAGATGATAAAGTAATTTTAGGATTAAGCGGTGGCGTTGATAGCAGCGTTGCAGCTATGTTATTACACAAGGCCATTGGATCAAATTTGCATTGCATCTTTGTTGACAACGGTTTGCTTCGTAAAAATGAATTTGAAAGTGTATTAGACTCATACAAACACATGGGTTTAAACGTAAAAGGTGTTAATGCTAAAAATTTATTTTACGATGCGCTAAAAGGTATTTCCGATCCGGAGCAAAAACGTAAAGCCATTGGTAAAATATTTATTGACGTTTTTGACAGTGAATCAAAATTAGATAAAGAAGCTAAGTGGTTAGGACAAGGAACTATTTATCCGGATGTGATTGAAAGTTTAAGTGTAAAGGGTCCTTCTGCAACAATCAAATCACACCACAATGTTGGTGGTTTGCCTGATTACATGAAGTTACAAGTTGTTGAACCGTTGCGCAGTTTATTTAAAGATGAAGTTCGCCGCGTGGGTAAAGCTTTGGGTTTAGACGAGAACATCTTAAATCGTCATCCTTTCCCAGGTCCTGGTTTAGCTATCAGAATACTTGGTGATATCACCGAACAAAAAGTAAAAATTTTACAAGAAGTTGATGCCATTTTTATTGATGGTTTAAAGAACCACGACCTATACAAAGATGTTTGGCAAGCAGGTGCTATTTTATTGAATGTACAAAGTGTTGGTGTGATGGGAGATGAACGTACATACGAAAATGTAGTTGCATTAAGAGCCGTATCAAGCACAGATGGTATGACTGCAGACTGGTGCCATTTACCATATGAGTTTTTAGCTAAAATGAGTAACGAGATCATTAACAAAGTAAGAGGTGTGAACCGTGTTGTATATGATATCAGCTCAAAACCACCTGCAACCATTGAGTGGGAATAAAAGAAGTTGTATAAGTAAAATTAATTTGCATTTAATCTGTTTTGAAGTTGATCGTTAAACCTAAATATTTTCTTTTTTTTATTTTTTTGCTTTGTAGCTTTGCCTTGTTTTCTCAAGCAAAGTCTTCCAACATTCAAACACTTAACGGAAAAAAATATTATTTACATAAGATCGAAAAAGGACAAAGTCTTTATTCTATTTCAAAACTCTATCAGGTAAAGTTAGATGATATTTATGCGGAAAACCCTGAACTTAGAGATGGTACAAAAGCTAATCAGGAAATAAAGATCCCTTTTCTTTCGGGCGACGCAAAATCAACTGCTACGCCTACTCTTGCACAAACAACACCAACGATCAGCACAAGCAATCTTCCGGTAGATACTTTAAAATACAACACCTATCGCGTATCTAAAGGTGAAACCGTTTATGCGATCACAAAAAAGTTCAATCTTTCAGCAGAATACTTTGAAAAACTTAACCCAGGTGCAAAAGCCGGATTAAAAGAAGGTCAGCTTGTTGCCATTGGCGAAAGAACAATCACTAAGGTAAATTCATCTCAGGTTTATACTGCTACCATTAAGCCACGCACCGATACGGTTGTTCCTATTAAAGTTAATTTGCCTAAAAAAACAAACTATAATGTTTCATTGATCTTACCATTTAAATTAAATCAAATTGATGCTATTGACCCTTCAACTATTGTTAAGTCAAACATGAACTTTCCTCAGATCAGTGCGCTTGCCATTGATTTTTATTTGGGCTTTAAACATGCTGCAGATTCGCTGAGATCAAAAGACTTTGATGTGAAAATTGATCTGCAAGACCTCGATGACAAAGATTCAATTAATCTTGTATCTATCCTAAACACCTTAAATGCAAAGCAAACCGATTTTATTTTTGGTCCGCTTTACGCTAATGGCTTTAAAACCATTTCACAACGTGCAAAAGAACTGAACATTCCAATTGTTTCGCCAATTACCCAGCAAAACAAATTTTTATTTGATAATGTGTACGCATCAAAAACCAATCCATCGCAATACACCATGCTTGAGTCCTTAGCAGATTACATCTTAGATTCAATCAAACCTAAAAAAGCGAAGGTCATTTTAAATGTCTCTTCAGAAAAAGATGCGAAGGAAATGGGCTTTGTAAAAGCATTTAAACAATATTACAACGAAAAAGCACGGAAATTAGGATATGGTTTAAAAGACACCGTGTTTGTTTCGAAAGGAATTGAAGGAATAAAAAAGAATTATGCCGAGGGAATGAAGAATGTTGTTGTTTCGTTAAGCAATAACCAGGTATTGATAACCGATTTTACAACACAGCTGAATTTATACGCGAATAAAAAAGATTTCACCCTTTGTGGCTGGCAATCTACCACAGGGATTGATAATATTGATCAGGAATATTTAAATTTATTGAATTACACTTTTCCTGCCGCAAACAACATCACTAATTTAAAAGCATACACCAGTATTATTCCAAAATATCAAGCCGTACAAAACACCTACCCAAGTGAGTTTTACTTTATTGGTTTTGATATTGCCATGTACTATTTAAAGAATTTAAAAACATTTGGTCCCGAATTTGTATTTCGCCTTAATGAATTACCGGCCGAAAGTAATTACATGCGTTTTAAATTTACGCGACCTGATAACTCCACCGGATTCGACAACAACGGTATTTATATTTTTAAATACGCTAACTATCAGTTAGTAGAAAAAGGATGGAAATAAACAAGGAAAACATTTCGACCTGGTTAAAAGATCTCCAGAATTCTATTTGTTCGGCACTTGAAACTGCTGATGGTAACGGAAAATTTAGTGTTGAGAATTGGACCCGTGAAGAAGGTGGCGGCGGCATTTCGCGCGTGATCAAAGATGGCAAAGTACTGGAAAAAGGCGGAGTGATGTTTAGTGCCGTGCATGGCGATGCGCCTGATTTTTTATTCAAAGAAAAAGAACACGCAGTATCTTCAGAAAAGATCAATAAGCCTAAATTTTTCGCAACAGGGGTTTCAATAGTTATCCATCCAAAAAATCCTATGGTGCCTATCATTCACATGAACATCCGTTATTTTGAAATGAATAATGGCGTGAAATGGCTTGGTGGCGGTATAGACCTAACGCCACATTACATCAACGAAAATGATGCAAAATTTTTTCATAGCGAATTAAAAAAAGTGTGTGATAAACATCACGCCAACTATTACTCTCAATTTAAAAAATGGGCTGATGATTACTTTTTTATCACCCATCGTAAAGAAACCAGAGGTATAGGCGGTATATTTTTTGATCGCTTAAATTCAAGTGATGATATGAGCTTTGAAAAGAATTTTGCGTTTTGGCAGGATGTTGGAAAAGCCTTTGCTCCTATTTATGTAGAGCTTATGAATCGCAATAAGAACAAGCCTTTCAATGATCAAAACAAACAATGGCAATTAATGCGTAGAGGAAGATATGTTGAGTTTAATTTAGTGTATGATAAAGGCACTAAATTTGGCTTAGAAACAAATGGACGCATCGAATCCATACTCATGAGTTTACCAAAATTTGCATCCTGGGAATATAATTTCCAACCGGATAAAAACTCCGAAGAAGAAAAAACATTAAGTCTGCTTAAAAAAGATATTAATTGGGTTTGATCAGATCTCCTTCAGGATCATTTTCTCCACCTCTTCCGAATCCCACTTACTCTCAATATCGGGCAAAGCCATGATCTTATCCATGATCAATTGCTGGCGTTTTCCTTCACTTAAGGCTTTGCTGTAACGTATATGCGGACTATACGTAACCATACTGTATAATGGGATCCATTTATCAGGATATTTTTCATTGAAACGTGCTTCAATTTTCTTTTGTAATAAAAATTTAGGATCGGCTGTTTTATCACGCATCTCAATAAAATTGCCAATTGCCAGATCTGCAATAGCATCACCATCCGGTTTTCTTAATTCCTGGTATTCCGGTAATATCTTATTCCAATTTTCATCATGCTTCGAGATCAGATCATTTAAAACAACGCAATCTTCAAAACCACAATTCATACCTTGTCCATAAAATGGTACGATGGCGTGAGCAGCATCTCCTATTAAAGCTACTCTATTATCAAACACCCATGGGAAACATTTTACAGTTACCAAAGATGAAGTTGGGTTTGCAAAAAAATCATTAAGTAAACTTGGCATTAAAGGCACAGCATCTGGAAATTCAGATTCAAAGAAAGCTTTTACAGCATCTTTTGTTTTTAAGTTAGCAAACGATTTTTCGCCTTCGAACGGTAAAAATAAAGTACAAGTAAAATTACCATCCGGATTTGGTAAAGCGATCATCATAAAACTACCGCGAGGCCAAATATGTAAGGCGTTCTTCTCCATCAAAAATTTTCCATTATCGCCCGGTGGAATGATCAACTCTTTATAGCCGGCCTCAATGTAATGCTGATTGTACTCAAAACGATCGGAGGTTAATTGCATATTCAATCTGCTGGCCGCAAAAGCACCGTCGGCACCAAATATCAGATCACTTTTATCCTTTTTAATATCCTTAGTTATATTGTGCTCAAATACCGAGATCATTTCCTTACGATCGATCTCCAAACAACGTTCTTCAAAATGCAATTTCACGTTCGGTTGCTCTTCTGCCAGATCCATTAATTTCATATTGATCTCTGCACGGCTTACCGAATAAATCGCCTGATCATTTTTTCCGTAGGGCTGATAGGCGGTCGATCCATCCTTATGGTGAATATATCTGCCATACATTGGGATGGCAATTTTTCTGATCTCATCTGCAACACCAACACCCTCTAAACCTTTCCAACCTCTATCACTTAAAGCTAAATTAATACTGCGTCCGGCGCTGATCAATGCACTGCGCATATCCTGACGACGTTCGAACACATTAACTTTGTATCCGCGTTTTGCTAAATAAATACTTAGCAACGAACCTACTAAACCTGCTCCAACTATTGTGACTTTTTTTGACATAACTTAATATTTTGGCATAAAACAGGTGTTTATAAGCCTTAGAAAGCTAAAATACACATTTTTTATATTTATGTAGTTAACAGTTGAAACAAAAAAATAGTTTAAAATAATTTTTAACTTTACTAGATGCTACAAGCGTTTGCGGCCAATATCAGAACAAAATCATTTTTTACACCAAATAACTCAATTTTAATTGCGGTTAGTGGCGGTGTTGATTCAATGGTTCTATGTGATCTTATGTTTAAGTTAAAATACCCGTTTTCAATAGCACATTGCAATTTTAAATTACGTGGTAACGAATCTGAAGCCGACGAACAATTCATAAAAGATTATTGCACCGCAAACAATATTCAGTTTTTCTCGAGGTCATTTAACACCACTGCCTATTCCACTGAAAATTCTGTATCCATTCAAATGGCTGCAAGAGAATTACGATACAGTTACTTTAATGAGCTATTACAAAATAATTCGTTTGACATTTTACTCACAGCGCATCATTTAAATGATTCCATTGAAACATTTTTTATCAATTTAATTCGTGGAACCGGCATTAATGGATTAAAAGGAATTGAAGAAAAACGAAATAATGTTATTAGACCTTTATTAGCTTTCAGTAAAGATGAGATATTAAAGTACGCGCAGGAAAACAACATTCAATACCGAAATGACAGTTCAAATAATGAAGATAAATACCAACGTAATTTTTTACGCCATCAGATCATTCCTAAATTCAAAGAGCTTAATCCGTCGTTTGAAACCATAATGCTACAGGAATTGCAGCGATTAAAAGATTATAACCATATTTTATCAAAACACTTTGAGAGTGAGAAAAACAATTTGATCACATCAAATGAAAATGGCATTCAAATTAGTATTGATCAATTAAAAAAAAGTGATACACCTGAACTTTTACTTTTTGAAGCGATAAAGGAATATGGTTTTAACTCAAAAGAAATTGAAAAGATTCTTCAAAGCACAGAAAACATTTCAGGCAAACATTTTAAAAGCGACACGCATGAACTTTTAAAGGATAGGGATTTTTTGATCATAAAAAAAATAGAATCAGAGCAGATCATTGCAACTCAAATTACCAAGGAGCAAAGCGAAATTGAAGAACCCGTAAAATTTAAACTTCAAAAAGTAAACGCATTCAAATTAGAAGATAGTTCATCAGTTGCTTATGTAGATGCTGAAAAACTAACTTACCCGCTTACCATTCGTAATTGGCAAATTGGCGATAAATTTAAACCATTAGGCATGAAAGGTTTTAAAAAAATAAGTGATCTGTTCGTTGACCTGAAAATGAATTATTTTGAAAAGAACAAAACACTTATTTTAGAGAATGGGAACAAGGAGATCATTTGGGTTCTCAATAAACGCCTTGATGACCGATACAAAATTACAGATCAAACAAAAGAAATAATTAGATTGGAAATAGTTGGAAAGTAACCGGATCATATTTGAGGAAAAACAATACATGGGACATAACCGATTAAGTATTCTAACTCGATCGGTATTGGCTTTGTTTTGCTTTTTAGGTTATTACTGGAGCGAGAACCCAAAGCCAGTGCAGGTTTCATTTGTGCGAATTGGTTCGTATCCTATTGAACACATCAACGAATCGGGTATTATTTTTTTCGTTACAGGAATGTTGATCTTAATGCTTTCTGCAGGTTTAACGTATATATTACATATTCATACAAAAGTTTATAAAGGGTATATATTAATTGACGGATTTTGGACAACCAGAAAAGTGAAGATCGATCTGAACAACATCACGCACGTGCGAAAAAGCAGGTATAAACGGAATATTTTAAGACGAGCAGTTTATAATTTACACAACAAAGGCATTATTAAATTTTACACAAGTGGCGAAGATTTTGTTGAATTAGCCGATAACAGCGGCTTTGTATACCGAATTGGAACTCACAGATCGTCAGAGTTTTACAACCTAATTAAAACTCAACTTGAACTTTTAAAAAATCAAAAAAAAATGTAACCATTTATTTTTTCTTACGTTTAATATTAATAGATAAATGAAAGATATGATGTCTACTAAATTTGAACCAATTGAGAAAGAAAAGATCGAAGGATTACGTTTTCCTTCTGAAGAAGTATTAACAGACAAAGAGAAAATTGCCGAAAGAGAAGCTAATTTAAAACGTGCGCTTACTTTAGGAAATTTAGAACATTCAAAAACAAAGATCTACTTTGAAGACGATAAAAGTATGAAGGTGGTTGAAACAACTGTTTGGGGTGTTACCGACAAACGTATTATTCTAAAACATGGTGTGGTTATTCCTATCCATCGGGTACACTTAATAAAAAATTGATCAGATAAATTTTTCAAGTGATTTTATCATCACGAATAAAAACGGACTAACAAACAGCAAACTGTCAAAACGGTCGAGTATACCACCGTGTCCCGGCATGATATTGCCGCTATCCTTTACACCTGCTTTGCGCTTCATCCAACTTTCTACCAGATCACCAATTGTACCAAATATGCCAATAAATAAGGATATTGCAGGCCATATAATTGGGGAACTAAACGTGTGATCATAATTTAAAACCAATCCAACACCTATAGTTAAAATAACACCAATAATGGTTCCTTCCCAGGTTTTACCAGGAGAAACTTTTTCGTACATCTTGTCCTTACCAAACAAACTCCCTCCTAAATAAGCAAACGTATCATTTGACCAGATCAATAAAATAATACCCAACACTTTAAAATAATTATACGTTGCCAATTGCTCCGTTATACCTTCGGGGGTTGATTGAATAGGTATTTGAACAAGCAAAGCAAAAGGCAAAATACAATAAAGGATACCGGCTATCGAATAAACAAACGAATGAAAAGGCTGCGTTGTTTCAGAGAATAAAAATTTAATGGCAATTACAAATGGTACAAGATAAATGAGGTTCTGTATAAGAAACAAAAATGGCAATTGCACAAACTGATCATCAAAATGTCGCGCATAAACAGAAATAAAACTGATAAAACCACCAAGCATGCCAATTCCACGATATACCGTAACTCCTAGTTTTTCTGAAAGATCATAAAACTCCTTTAATGCCCACATGGCAACAAAAAAGAAAAAGAAAAAGAAGGTATAATAATTTAGGTAAACAGCACTAAGCAATACGATCACAAAAACCGCCGCCGATATACTTCGTACTTTAAGTGTATTTAGATCTAATGCCATTACTGTGCTAATATACGATTTTGCCAATTATATTATGCTTTTTTATACCCATTTAAACTTTAAAAATTAGCTATATTTACTTTGCTTAAATATGGATGTTTTATTAATTGATAATTACGATAGTTTTACATTTAACCTGGTTCATCTCATTGAACGCAATCCCGCTCACCGTGTTCATGTTGTAAAAAATGATCAAGTTGAACTGAATTATGTTGATCAATTTCATAAGATCCTTTTATCACCCGGACCAGGATTACCTTCTGAAGCAGGACAAATGCAACACATCATTCGTGAATTTCAAAACACAAAATCAATTTTTGGTGTTTGTTTGGGTTTACAAGCAATAGGAGAAAATTTTGGAGCAACATTAAGTAATTTGGATCATGTAATGCATGGTATTGCCACTCCAATAGAGATCACACATAACGACACTGTTTTTAAAGGAATACCAAAGAAAATAAATGTGGGAAGATATCATTCATGGGTGGTAAATAAACTAAATTTACCAAACGATCTACAAATTACCTCTGTAGATGAAAATGGTAATATAATGTCTCTTAAACACAAAGCATTGGATATTAAAGGTGTGCAATTTCATCCTGAATCAATACTAAGCGAATACGGTGAACAAATAATATCAAATTGGTTGGCTAATTAAATATGGCAGTATCATCAGTAAATACACTAACCCGATTCAATGTTTTTTTTGAATCAAATTCATTTAGCAAACTAAATGCGTTTTTGAAAAAAAACAAATTTTCAAAACTTGTAGTGATAGCAGACAACAACACATTTGAATTGTGCTATCCTATTTTAGCAGAAAATTGTGTTGCCATTCAATCAGCAGAGATCATTGAATTAGAAAGTGGCGAGCAACACAAAACATTAGACACCTGTTTATTGGTTTGGCAAACATTAAGTGAACTGCAAATTGATAAAAATGCCCTGATCATTAATTTAGGCGGGGGTGTTATTACCGATCTGGGAGGTTTTATTGCCAGTATTTACAAACGCGGCGTATCTTTTATTCATATTCCAACTACATTATTAGCTATGGCAGATGCCAGTGTTGGCGGTAAATGCGGCGTTGATCTGGGAAATATCAAAAATCAATTAGGAACCATTACGCAAGCAAGTGCCGTATTTATTCACCCTATCTTTTTAAATACCCTTAATGCAAGGCAATTAAAAAACGGAATGGCAGAGATCATAAAAATGGGCTTGATCGCTGATAAGGAACTTTTAAAAACATTGAAAGAAAAGAAAAGTGATCTGGCTTCAGTTATCAAAAAAAGTGTATCCCTTAAAGCAGCCATCGTTAAAAAGGATCCGAATGATAAAGGTATTCGAAAGATCTTAAACTTCGGCCATACCATTGGTCACGCTGTTGAAAGTGCTTTATTAGGTACAAAGCAAGAATTACTGCACGGAGAAGCCATTGCCATTGGTATGATCGTTGAAGGATTTATTTCGTTTGATAAAAAACGTATTAGTAAAACTGAATTAACCGCCCTTTTAAATTTAATTCATCCGCACTACCTATTGCTTCAATTCAACAAAAAACAAATGCAATTGATCTACTCCTACATTCAACAAGACAAAAAGAATGCGAATAAGATCATTCGTATGAGTTTATTAAAAGGACTAGGTAATTGCACCTTCAACGATGAAGTAACTCAAAAAGATATTGAAAAAGCATTTGTAAACTATTCTACTTTCCTTGCAAGTTAATTCACATATTCCAAGTATTCATTTACCCGGATCAAAAAGCATCAGTAATCGTTTATTGATGATCAAAGCGATCGGTAAACTTTCATTTGATATTGAGAATTGTTCTGATAGTGACGATACCAATTCGCTTATTCGTGTGTTGCAAGAAATACAAAATGGCGCAACTGAAATAGACATCCATCACGCAGGAACTAACATGCGTTTCTTATGCTCTTATCTGGCAACTAGAGAAAGAAAGAAGACGATACTGACTGGCAGCGAGCGCATGAAAGAACGTCCGGTTAAAGAATTAGTGGACGCTTTACGCTCTATTGGTGCAGAAATAAATTACCTGAACAAAGACGGTTATCCACCCATTGAGATCACCGGCAAAAAACTGCAAACAAGCACTATTGAAATAGACGCATCAGTAAGCTCACAATTCATTTCTTCTTTACTACTAATTGCTCCAACGTTTGAAAATGGCTGCACCATTATTTTAAAAGGAGAAGTTGTATCACCCGGCTATATTACCATGACCATTAAACTGATACAGGAATTTGGAATTTCAGTTACATGGGAAAATGATACCATAAAAGTTGAGAATGGCGAATACCATATTTCATCACCTTCATTTTTTAATGAATCAGACTGGAGTGCAGCCGGCTATTTTTATAATGCATTGTTGTTCTCAACTAAAAAAGAAATAAAATTAACCGGATTATTACAAAACTCCATTCAACCGGATTCGGTTAGTGCAAAACTATTTTCGCAATTTGGAATAGAAACTAGTTTTAAAAATGATGCTATCATTCTTAAAAAACAAACAACATCTGTTTCTCATTTTGAATATGATTTCACGGATTGTCCGGATATAGCTCAAACCCTTGCCATTACTTGCTTTGGTTCAGGAATCACTACCAAACTCACCGGGTTAAGAACTTTAAAAATAAAAGAGACCGATCGCATTGAAGCGCTAAAAAATGAATTAGAGAAATTTGGAGCAGAGATCAAAAATACAATTGATTCATTAGAGATCATCAAACTCAATTCTATTGATAAACAAAAAGAAATCAATGTACAAACCTACAACGATCACCGCATGGCTATGAGTTTTGCCCCGCTCAAATATATTTATCCGAATGTGCAAATTGAAGATCAGCAAGTGGTTTCTAAATCGTTCCCGAAATTTTGGGATGAATTAAAAAAAATGGAAGTATGAGACTTGTAATAATTCTATTTTCGTTTCTTATACATCAACTTCATTCGCAAACAACGTTAATAGGTAGTTTAATTGATGAAGATACCAAAGAGCCTATCCCATTTGCTTCTGTTGGCAGCAAACAAACCAAAGCTGCTGTTCTTACAAATGAAAAAGGAGAGTTTAAATTAACTCTGCAACACGCAAACGAATCTGACTCCATCAAATTTTTTGCAATTGGCTATTTTGAATATACTGTTTCCATTAAAGAATTAAACACCACAAAACAATTTAAACTAAAAGCCAGTGCAGTATCATTGGATGAAGTTCAGGTAAGTGCCAAAAAATTGTACAATAAAAAATTAGGAGTCACCAATTATGATAAAAGAAACTGCTCCGGTTTTATTGACCTTGAAAATAACTGGAAAGGCGTAGAAACAGCTATCAGACTGCCAAACAGCGATCATAAAAGACTTCAGGTAAAAGACTTTAGTTTTTACATCATCAAAAACACCATTAAAGACACGCTTACCTTTCGTTTGAATTTTTATTCATCCAATCAATATTATCCAACGCGTAACATCCTTAAAAAACCGATCATTTTTAAAACTGCCATTAAGCAGGGAGAGTTTAAAATTGATCTCATGGAATACAACATCATTGCCTATGACGATTTTTACGTGAGCGTGGCGTGTTTAATGGATAAGGTGAGCATCACTGATTTTTGCTTTGCCGGCGAAAATACCGAACCATCATACGTGCGTGAAAACGCCATTCATAAATGGAAGAAAATACGTGGCGGCGGTGCTGCTTTTAATGTAACGGTGCTTTATTCCAAAAAAGATTAAAGCTTTTCCTTCAAGTATTTTCCGGTAATACTCTTTTTGCTTTTTACAAGATCTTCCGGTGTGCCTTCAAAAACCACATAGCCACCTTCGTCGCCGCTTTCCGGGCCCAGATCAATGACCCAATCAGCACATTTGATCACATCTAAATTATGTTCGATCACTAAGATGGAATGTCCTTTTTTGATCAATGCCTCAAACGACATTAATAATTTGGCTACATCATGAAAATGTAATCCTGTAGTAGGTTCATCAAATACAAACAATACCGAATTGGCATTAGCGCCCATTGATAAAAAAGTTGCCAGCTTAATTCGCTGCGCTTCTCCTCCACTTAAGGTGCTGCTACTCTGACCCAAATGAACATAACCTAAACCGACTTCCTGCAAGGGCTTTAATTTATCTACGATCTTTAATGCGGTTTTATTTTTATCATCGTTACTAAAAAAATCGATAGCTTCATCAATGGTCAGTTCTAAAATATCAGAAATAGATTTTCCTTTATATAGGATCTCCAACGTATCTGCTTTAAAACGTTTGCCTTTACATGCCTCACACTGTAATTGTATATCAGCCATAAACTGCATTTCAACCGTTATAGTTCCTTCTCCCTGACAGATCTCACATCTGCCACCATCTACATTAAAACTAAAATGCCCGGCTTTATAACCGCGTAACTTTGCTAAACCTTGCTCACTATATAAGGTACGGATCTCATCATACGCCTTTGTATACGTTACCGGATTACTGCGCGACGATTTGCCAATTGGGTTTTGATCAACATATTCAATTTGTTTGATCTGTTTTAAACTGCCGCCAATGATATTCACATGATCAACATTTGCAAAATAGCCATCTAAATATTTTTGCATGCGCGGCACCAATGCTTTTTTTACCAAGGTTGATTTACCCGAACCACTCACACCCGTAACACAACATAACATGTTCAACGGGAATTTCACTGAAATGTTCTTTAAATTATTATAGGTCACATCTTTTACCTCAATAAACTCTTTGAACTTTCTGCGCGAAAAAGGTACTTCAATTTTTAATTGATTGGTTAAATATTTTGCGGTATAACTTTCTTTGCTTTTAATTAGTTCATTATGCGTTCCCTGAAACACCAGCTTTCCACCTTTTGTTCCTGCTTCCGGACCAATATCTATCAGCACATCCGCGGCACGCATGATCTCTTCATCATGTTCTACCACAATTACTGTATTACCTTGTCGCTGCAATTCGCGCAACACTTTTATCAAACGTTCGGTATCTCTTGAATGCAATCCAATACTTGGTTCATCTAAAATATATAAACTTCCAACCAAACTACTGCCTAGTTGTGTTGCCAAATTAATACGCTGACTCTCGCCTCCGCTTAAGGTGTTTGCCACACGATTCAACGATAAATAATTCAAACCAACATCCATCAAATATTGCAAACGATTATTGATCTCTATCAACAAACGCTTTGCAATTTTTTCATCTGACTCTGATAATTTTAAATTCTTAAAAAATTGCTGTGCTTCCGAAACAGGCATTAAAATAATATCTCGCAAACACATCTCCCCAACCTTCACATAATTCGCATCCTTCCTTAAACGTGTTCCTTCGCAATCAGGACAATTGGTCTTGCCCCTGTAACGTGCCAACATTACACGATATTGTATCTTGTAACTTTCCTTTTCCAACATTTTAAAAAAGGCATTAATGCCTTCAAAATGCTCGTTGCCTTTCCAAAGTAATTCGTACTGCGCTTTTGTTAATTCAACAATTGGTTTATGTACCGGAAAATTAAACTTATGTGCGCTTTTTACCAATTGATTCTTGTAGTAGCTCATGGTCTCGCCATTCCAGCAAGCTACTGCGTTATCAAATACACTGGCGCTTTTGTTTGGAATCACCAGATCCGGATCAATTCCAATGATACTTCCAAACCCTTCACACGATTTACACGCGCCTATTGGATTATTGAATGAGAAAAAATTCACGCTAGGTTCTTCAAACGAAATACCATCTGCTTCAAATAAATTACTGAAATGATGTGTTGCTTGTTTTCCCTTCTCATCCTCCATGATCACATTACACTCGCCATTACCCTCATAAAAGGCGGTTTGCACGCTATCTGAACAACGATTCATCAGATCCTCATCATTCGCTTGAACAATAATGCGGTCGATCAACAATAAAACTTCAGTTCCTTTTTTTATTTTTTTAAGATCGAGTTCCGATATCTTTTTTATTTCATCATTTAAAATAACCCTCGAAAAACCTTGCTGATTAAGCAACTCGAGCTGTTTAGTAACAGTACGGTCTTTTTTATCAGCTAATTTCACGGTGATCAATGCTTTCGTTTCCGGTTTTTGTTCCATTATAAAATCAACCACATCGCTGATCTTATGGCGCTTTACTAACTTACCTGAAACCGGACTATAGGTTTTACCAACACGTGCGAATAATAATTTCAAATAATCATATATCTCGGTAACAGTACCAACGGTTGAACGCGGGTTACGAGAAACAACCTTTTGCTCAATGGCAATAGCCGGAGATATACCTTTGATATAATCAACCTGAGGTTTTTCTAAACGACCCATAAATTGGCGCGCATAGGCAGATAAACTTTCTACATAACGGCGCTGCCCCTCTGCATATAAAGTGTCAAATGCTAAAGTTGATTTTCCGGAGCCCGATAAACCGGTGATCACAATTAATTTATTGCGTGGAATAACCACATCAATGTTCTTTAAATTGTGTAATCGTGCGCCTTTAATAATTATATGGGTTTTGGCGTCAACTTTTGAAATATCGGTTACAGATGGCATATTTAACAAAATTAGGGCTTAATTTGGATTGGATAATCATTCATTCACTCAATAAGACTAACATTTTACTCAAAAAATGGTTGTTTTAACACTCAAGTTTTTTGGATAATTGGGTATTTGGACTATATTTGCCTTATAACTCTAAAACGTATTGCCCATAGAATAGACATTTACTAGCAAAAACAGAACTTTTAATTTAAAGCAAGTAATAACATGTCTATTCAATCATTAACTGATCATCAATTAGTTGAATTATACCTACAAGGTAACGAAAAGGGCTTAGAAACACTTTTACATCGTCACAAAGCAAAACTCTTTTCGAGTATTTTACTTATTGTTAAAGATAGAGCTTTAGCAGAAGATGTATTTCAGGATACATTCGTAAAAGTGATCACCACCTTAAAAAAAGGTCAGTATAACGAAGAAGGTAAATTTTTACCATGGATCTATCGCATATCGCGCAACCTGATCATCGATCATTTCCGTCGCATTAAAAAAATGCCGCCGGCTGCCGTATATTATAATGAGGATGGGGAAGAATTACATCCATTGGATATGGTAGCGCAGCATCAAGATGTTTACCAAACAGATGAAGAAAATAAAAAACGCAAGAACAATATACGTGAACTGATCCATCAATTACCTGCTGATCAGCGCGAGGTTGTGATCATGCGTACGTATTACGATATGAGTTTTAAAGAGATCGCCGATGTGACCAATGTATCCATCAACACCTCATTAGGTCGTATGCGTTATGCTTTAATTAATTTAAAGAAAATGATCGAAGAAAGAAAAGTAGAAGTGATGTTGTGAAATTTTTAATTTGGGTATAAAAAAAGCACTGTAGTAATTACAGTGCTTTTTTATTTATTGCTTTTTAGACCTATCTCATTAAAGTTACATCACCGTTCTTTTTTACGGTACGGTTGTTATAAAGGTCTACTTCCAATGTCCATACATACACACCAACCGGTTGCTCTACCCCATTCTTTGTGCCATCCCAACCATTTGTTTGATCGGTGGTC
>JBKDKI010000051.1:0-2580 GCA_046345155.1 Sphingobacteriaceae bacterium | reverse complement strand
TGAATTTGTTCTGCCTTGCGCTACAATATTACCACCCGGATTTTTACCGCCCTTAATATTTAAACCTCCAATTGGATTTCCCGGAACTATTGTACCTCTGTTTCCATAACCTACTCCTTCTGTGATCTTTCCAGATAATTCTCCCGGACCTGTACCAATATTAGTTAGTGGTTGTACATCAATATTCAAATTGGTGTTCACGTTACAACCATGTCCAAATACGGTTGCGCCTTTCCAGCTGATCTTATTTGGCGCATATGTTGTTTGTAAGCTGCTTGCTACCGGTTGGCACATAATAATATAACTTCCTGAATTTACCGCATTAAAGGTGTAATTACCGGATGCATTGATGTTTTGGAAACCAACATAGTCCCATAATGTACCCGGACCTTCATATCTGTATATAACTACGGAACCTGTTACAGGTACTGATGGGCTTGTAGTAACAACACCGGTAATATCTGTTGAAGGTGTTACTGAAATGGTGATACTCGCGCAATTGCTAGGAGTTGGGCAACCACCTTCGCCACGAACAAAATAAGATGTCGCAAATACCGGCGATACAGTGAAGGTTGTTCCGGTACCAACTGCTGATGAGCTGCATGACATTGATTTCCATGCCCAGTTTGTTGCAGAATTTAAACTGCCGCTACCTATTGACAATGTGACTACACCATTAGCACACATGGTGGTACTTGATGCGGTAATGGTTGGTACATCTGCCGTTATACATTGTGAGTAGGTACTAAAAAAAACATCACGTGAACCAACATATGGCACTGTATTGTTAGCAATAGAAGGATCAAGATCAATTGTGCCGGTAATTAATCCTCCCAATAAGATATCATTTCCGGAAAGAATTTGCATGATGCGACCTTCATTCCCCGTGCTTGAAGCACCACCGAAATTATAATTAAAAATAAAATCACCAACTGAATTATATTTAGCTAAATAAATATCTGATGAACTTACAGTGGAGGCTGTGTAGTTTATTACGCCGGCAGTTGTAAAATCAAAATCAATTACATCATCAAATGCGCCAGCCAAGTATATATTGTTAGAAGCATCAGCTCTCAAAGCGTACGGCAAAATATTACCGGAGCCACCTGTGTTTTTAGCCCAAATTAAATTACCATTAAGGGGATTATACTTTCCTAAGATCGCATTATACGTGCCAGTTCCAACTTTGGTTAAGGTTACTGTATTCGTAGTAGGATCTGCATCCAAACTAGGACTGGTCATATATCCATATACTAATAAATTTGAGCTATTATCTAAAACCAGTTGGTAACCACCATCACTTGATGTTCCACCAAATCCTTCTGCCCACAACATTGTTCCACTGTTAGAATATTTAGCAATATACATAGCCTCACTACCTAATACATTTATTGTGTATGTATTTGCTGTTGGGTCAAAATCATTATTTGCTTGAAACGATCCCGTTACATAAACATTTCCGCTTGCGTCAACATCCATACCACTTAAATAATCATTTGCAATCGAGCCAAAAGGAATTGCGAACTGAATTTGCCATGATGGATCATACTTCGCAATAAAACCATCCCTAAAACCAACGGGATCAATCGTATATGTAGGACCTGCCGGGTTAAAGTTCACTGGTGTTGCAGGATTTTGAGCAAAATCACCAGCAACTATTAAATTTCCTGATCCATCAAATTTTAATTGTGTTGGATTTACCTGACACGTTGCAGAAGCTACAATTTGTACAGTTGAAAAAACACCTGCTGAAGTATACTTTAACAAATACATATCCTGAAAATTTGCTGTATAAGTGTTTGTATTTGGAGCACTCAAATTAAAATCAGCTACACCATTCTCAAACATACCTGCAACGATCACATTACCATTAGCATCCGCAGTAATTGCATTTGCATTTGATTCGGCGGTACCGCCAATTACTCGAGCCCAAACTAAATTACCAGCAGACGAATATTTTGCAAAATAAGCTTGTGGTGCCGATGGGTTAACCGTATATTGTAAAGGCCCGGGATCAAGATCTAGAGAGCCGGTGATTCTACCTACTAAATAAATATTCCCGTTAGCATCAACATAGCTACCGTTAATTTCTTCATTTGTGGCTGATCCAAACCCTTTCATCCAAACAGAGTTTAAAGTAGTTTGTGCATTCAAATAAACAGCACCAAATAAAATATAAAGAGAAAATAAAAATCTTTTCATGCTTAAAAAATTTATAATACGAATTTAAAAAAATTAAGGCCACATGATGTTAAATTTGGTTTTGTTTTGCAAACAAACAGCCACAATCACTAAAAATTTAGTAGAACTACGTCTTGTCAATTAATAGCAAATAAAAAAGCTACATGGTTTCATGTAGCTTTTCAAAGTATTTTATGACGTTTAGTGATCGGAATTAAACTTTAATTAGGTTATTCACTTAAAACGATCTTGATCACCTTTTCGTTTTCATTTACTTTGATCTTCATAAAGTATATTCCTTTATTCAGATCGCTTAACAGTAAATGTGTTTTAAAATTACCATTGATGCTTGTAAATTCTTCTTCCTTCACAACCTTGCTAAACATGTCAACCAATTTG
>JBKDKI010000050.1:0-4169 GCA_046345155.1 Sphingobacteriaceae bacterium | reverse complement strand
TAAGACAAGAATATAAAAATTAGAGTAAAAGAAACTATTAGAATTGTCGAAAGTGTAAATGTAATTTTAGAAAAATAATATTCAGTTTTAACTTCTTTCATTATTGGAAAAGGCTAGTCTCGCTATTGCACCTAACGTTTTCGCGCTTTGCGTAGTTTGGGTTTTGAAACCGTTCTCTACCGAAATGCGACTAACAATGATACAATGTTTAATAGACATTTGCAAAGCAGAAATAAATAACTTTCCCGAAGGGGCAATATTTGCAAATGCCTTATACTTCTGCCCAAATTATGCAAAGCGTGTGTTACCAGAAGTGCACCCTACACAGTTTACACACAGGTACGTGTCTGCCGAACTAAGCAGTAACGCGTCTATGCGGTTAGTTGGTTGCCGAATGCTTTTTTTGGAACATAGTTTTTAGTTTTTTATAGCGCGATAGGGAAAGCGGTTTGGAAAACCGCCAGTTCTAATTACGTTTTGTGAGGAGCGTTAGCCATTTTGCAAGCTTATTTGGCGCAAGAAATAAATTACTTCCTTTAAAAAGAAGCGACCAAATGGGCTTGCAAAATGTAGGGGAGATTACACACAGGTCTAAACACACAGGTCAGAAAGTAAAAGAAATTATTAGTTATTAAAGATATTCAAATGTTACTTATAGTCTTTGATTTATAGTCAACATATTCGGACTTTAGCAACGTGGATGTAAAACTAAAAATAGGTCAACGAATTAAGGAACTGCGTGAAGTGGCAGGAATGTCACAAAAGGATTTGTCTTATACAGCAGATTTAGATAGAAGTTATATAGCAAGCGTTGAAAACGGTCAGCGTAATATTTCTATTGTCAATATTGAAAAAATTACCGTTGCTCTAAATGTTTCACTTAAAGATTTTTTTAACAATGTCGAATTTGATAACCCTACAAAACGCACTAAACGAAATTAAAAAGTCCATTGAGGCTGCAATAAAGCAAAATGGAACTGAAGGAAAAAACAATCTTATCAGGAGTCAAAAACCAATCAAGTTATTACACGAAGTTGTTAAATCAGAATTTCTTAATAATAATGTGAATCCTGATTTACTTAAACCACCTTTTAATCAATCGAATGGAGAATTATCTTTGGCTGGATTTTTCAAAAAGAAAGACCAAGATATATGTGTTGTTTCCAATAACACAAAAGCCAAAAAAGAAATTTTAAGTTTTCAAGGTATACTTTATGGACAAGAAGATAAATAT
The DNA here is from genome assembly GCA_046345155.1 of Sphingobacteriaceae bacterium. Lineage (GTDB taxonomy): Bacteria > Bacteroidota > Bacteroidia > B-17B0 > Aurantibacillaceae > Aurantibacillus. The sequence continues at coordinate 2,935 of JBKDKI010000050.1, read as the reverse complement.
GGTTTAGATTATACCGAAAAAACGTTATCTGTTAATGTTCGAAGTCAATTAAGTAGCTCGGCTAAAAATTTTGATACACTATATGAAAGAACATTTGCAGAAGCTTTGAATTTGCATTTAAGATGTCTAAAATGATTTTAGGAGAATTTTATATGATAGCCGTTAATGAATATGACAGTGTAGCAGCAAATAAAAAAGAAATTAAATACAAAAATGTTAAAGGTGTAGCAAAGCATATTGAAAAATACCTACTTTCATTTGCTGCTGTTAATAATAGACAAACAGTTACGGGCGACCATTTTAAATACGAACGAGTTTGTTTATTAATTGTAGATTTTAGTAAAAAAGTCCCAAAGGTTTATAACACAGACGCAGAATTAAAAGAAGATAATCTGTTACCAGAAAATTCTATTGCAACAATAAAGAATTTAAGCTTCCCTAACTTTGCTGCTGACCTTTTGAAAATTTATTCTACAAGGTTTGGTACAGGCAAGTTCAAGTGATATAAATTAACAAGAAATTCATCAATTTCTTGAGTATCATTTAAACTACGAATGGTTTCAATATCTTCTTGTTTTAATTCAGGAATTGTAAATTTTTCTATAAAATTTTTCTGGTAGCAGGGATAACCTCCTTCAATAGATACACTTGTTTTACTTACATAATAATCCATTATATAAGAGTTTAGTATTTTTTGAACAACATCAATGTTTTCTAATTGAGTAATTGGATTTATATTATCGCTAAATAAATTATTACTTTCTTGCTCTCGAAAATAAAGACCGTATCCGTTTGTGAAAAAACCTTGTTCTTCTTCTACTAATAAAAACCTTGGGTGTTGACTAAAAGTTGGATTAAGGATTTTTTTTCCTTTTCGAGTAAGTCCCTGAGTTCTCCCCCAAACAAAGAAAGGTTCAAAATTTATTTTACCTTTATCCCTAGCAAGTAAATTTTCCTTTTCAGAAATAAAATATGAGTAACACTTCGGGAATTTATTTTTAAAATCATTTTCTGAAATCGCAGTAGCAACTCCATTTTTAATATTGTAAGGACAAATTATTTTTCGAGTATTATTTTTTATATCATCTTGGGTTCTAAAATCAGAGATTTTGTAAACAGGCTTAACAATCTCTTTTTCAATTTCAAAAATTCCATTGTCGGTAGTTTTAGTGTAAAATCCGTTTTTTAGATTACTACCATCAATAAAAAATATTTCATCTTTAAGTGTTGCAATACCTACACAAATATCAAAAAGCTTACCGATTGGTTTACCAATCGTTTCGATTATTTTAATATTTTGTTGTTCGTCAGTTTTAAGTAATCTCCATTTCTTAGCGTTTAAGTCTTTTAAATAATTAGGAGAACCGTTAGCTTTTGGTAAATATTCTTCTGGAGTATATCCTTTTTTAATTCTATCAAAAGTAATCGCTTCGTTTTCTTTTTTATTTATAAAAGTAAGTGCTGTGTATGTTTGTGCATCGAAAACTTTTTTGTGGCTAAAGTCAATTATTCGAGTTACGCATTTTTTATTTTGAAAGTATTTGCGAAGAGATTCGCCTGCTAATGAAGTGAAAAAATTATTTGGTGTAATGTACCCAAGTTTACCAGTTGGATTTAACAATTTATATCCAAGTTCAAAAAATGCAAAATATAAATTATATGTACCGCCTTCAGTTGTAGTCCAATTTTTAGATAAATACATTCTATTCTCTTCGGTTAAATCTTGAAATTTAACATAGGGTGGATTGCCTACAATATTGTCGAAACTATCATTCCACTTTGCCTGTAAGCTATCTTGATGATATAAATTAAAGTCTTTATCAGAAAGTTGTTCTCCATTCTGTAAAGCATAAACTGTAAGTATTAATTTTGTTCGGTGAATGTTATACTCAAGAATATCAGAACCAAAAATATTTTCTTTAATTATCGTTTTTATATTCTTATTAAATGTTCGTTTATAATAATCGACTAAGCCTATTAAAAATGCTCCGCAACCACAACTAGGGTCAAGGTTTTTGTGATTTTCTTGAGGTTTAACTTCATTTATAATGAAGTCAATTATATAGTTAGGTGTGAAAAATGCGCCGTTTAATTTTCGGTCTCCGTGAGGAATAATTAATTCTAAATGATTTTCAAGCTCTTTTATTGTGGTAATTTCTAAAGTTGAAGCGTCAAAATAAAGCTTTGTGTTTTGTTCAAATGATTTAAAATATTCAGTAAGGATTGAACTTTTCTTAAAGTCAAGTTTGTTATTTATCAAATATGAAAACACTAAGTGTTGCTCAAGACTTCTTAAATCTTGAGTATTGATTAGTTCATTTAAGATTGATTTTTTCATTATTTAATAATGTTGACTATAAGCAACAAATTTACCAATATTTACACTCATTTAACGAATTGTTGAAAATTAATTATGAAATTAGTATAAATAAGTTTAGCAGCTTGCTACAATTTGTAGCAAAATAAAATACCTTACGCCCGTGGCAAAGCGCTTTTGAATGAACGGACGTGAGATGCGCATAACTGTGGCTTCGCCACACCTATTTGTGTGCGGTTGGAATTTAGCTTATTTGGTTTTTTGCAGCCTTTTGCAAAAAACAAATGTGCTAAATTAGGGATAGCAAAAATGGGTTTTTCAAACCCACAAAAAGCGGAGGAAAATAAAAAACTAAAAACCGTTTCAAGTTCCCTAAACTGTTTCTATGAAACCCTGTTCTAAAATGTCCTAAAATGTTCTGAAAAAAAGCATTGTTGTCCACCGAATAATTGTCTACGGAGATTTCTGGGTGCATTACTGGTAACGTATTAGGGGCTAGCGTAGTTGGGCTTTCGAAGCCGTCTCTATCTTTACCCATTAATGTTTGTTTGAAGATACTAATGTTTTTAAGCAAAGACAAATGAAAATTAAATTCTGCGAAGCAGGCATTGAATTGGC
>JBKDKI010000049.1:0-9751 GCA_046345155.1 Sphingobacteriaceae bacterium | reverse complement strand
GGCTGGGCAGCCAAATAATCTCTTGCTTTCGCCTTTAATTCTTCATTATTACTTTGCTCTTTTTTGGGTGTGGGAGCAAATTTGCTCTCGTAATAATTGGCCCAGAGGTTTGTTAGAAGATTCTTTTGTGTATTGCCAGCCGTAACATTGCTAATGCTATTCAAAAGAAATAATATCAAGACGATAAGTGTTTTAAATAAATTTTTCATTAACAACATTAAACTCCTGTAAAACTATTTCAGCTATACTTTACTTACAATACTACACATGTAGTATTTAAATTAAGGCCTTGTTATGGATGGTAAATGGTAGTTAAGCTTGGATAAAATGGTGAAGCTAATACTACATAAGTAGTATTCTTCAGAAATACTTTAATACAGAATTAAATATTGTTAATTTTAGTATTTATATTCCATTGATATGAGGCCTGTTAAATACGTAATATATTCAATTATTTTATTGTTTGTCTCATGTGTATCTGATCATCAAACAATTCCTTTTCCAGATAACGAAAACGAATTTGCACCTCCTATAATAAAAAAACTGGGAAAGCAATATTGTATGAAAGTAAAGCCAAATGTTATTCCATTGATAAAAGATAGGCCCGATTCAATTAAACCGCCAAAAATTGTAAAATTAGGTAAACCGAAAATTGTTCCTTTTGTTAATAACAAAAAAACATTAGGTAAACCAAACATTGTTCCATTCAAACAGCCCGATACCATTTATTATTTTACGCAAGCCTCTATGCCTTTACTACAAAATGAAAATCCTGGCAAAACTCTAATAAAAATACAGGAACCCATGACGAATACAATAAAACGTAAAATTGTATTGCTTGGTCAACCCGAAAAGGTGAATTGTAAACCCGCACAAACAGCCGACAATGCAATTAATAATTTAAAATTTTACACACAAGACCAAGGCTTGGTTGCTACCGCTATTCAATGCATGTGCTTCGATAAAAAAGGGAATCTTTGGATAGGTACCGATGGCGGCTTGTGTAAATTTGACGGTAAAGAATGGTCGAACTATACCATAAGGCAAGGCTTGAGCAACAATAATATCACAAGTTTATTGGAAATCGGAGATGGGAATCTTATAATTGGAACTAACGGAGGTGGGCTGAATATACTGTATTCTAAGTACCAATACCTTGAACACATTGACTTATCTGACGATCTAGATAGCGAAAATATTAGATGTTTATTGTTAAGCCGTGAAGGGAATCTTTTGATTGGAACTTCCGGAGCCGGACTGTATACACTCAACCCTGCTACTTTACAAGGGATAGGCGACAATACCAATAGCAATCGGGGGCAAATACTCAAACATTATAGCGCGCCGCAAGGGCTTAGAAACAAAAATATTATAAGTTTATTGGAAACCCGAGATGGCGATTTGATCATTGGAACTAATGGAGGAGGAGTGAATGTGTTAGATTTTAAAAAACATAGCCTTAAACACTATAGTGAGGCTCAGGGGCTCAGCAACAATTTTATCTCGTGTTTATTAGAAAGTAAAGATGGAAATTTGATCATTGGAACTAAAGGTGGTGGACTTAATATACTTAACCCCTGTGTTTTCAAAGATAAAGGTGCTAATACCTATAGAAATTTGAAACAAAGCATTACGCATTATAGTGCAGCACAGGGCCTTAACAACAATTTCATCTTAAGTTTATTGGAAAGTCGAGATGGGAGTCTCATTATCGGAACAAATGGAGGTGGACTTAACATAGTAGGTCATGGCTCTTTGACTTTGAAAGATTCAAAAAAACAAAACCTTTTGTATTATAGTAAAACTCAGGGATTGAGCAATAATTATGTTTGTAGTTTATTGGAAAATCGAGACGGGCAAATTCTGATTGGAACTTTTGGAGGAGGGCTGAATATGTTAGATGATAATCTCAAGAGCAATCAGCACCAATATCTCAGAAACTATGGTACAGCAGAGGGTCTAAGTGATGGTATAGTCCTAAGTTTGTTTGAATCCCGAAATGGAGATCTTATCATAGGAAATAGAGGAGGCGGAGTTAATATACTACACGAAAAAAGTCAAATATTTGAACTTTACTCCAAAGATCATGGATTAAGCAATAATAATGTCTTTTGCTTGCTTGAAAACTATAATGGAAATATAATTGTTGGAACTGATAGAGGGGGGCTAGATATAATTGATTTTAAAAAACAAAATCTCGAGCACTATAGTAAAGAGCAAGGGTTGAGTAGTGATAACATTTGGAGTTTATTGGAAAGCAAAGATGGGAATCTGATAATAGGTACTTCTGGAGGCGGCCTGAATATACTCAATTTTAGAAGCCAATACCTTACATCATACAACGCAAAGCACGGGCTAAGCAACAATTATATTTTGTGTTTATTGGAAAGCAGAAATGGGAATCTGATCATCGGTACTTCCGGAGGTGGTCTTAATTTATTAAATGTTATAAGTCAAAACCTTACCCACATTAATATGACACATGGGTTGAGTAACAATTATATTAATTGTTTATTGGAAAGTCGAAACGGTAAACTTTTTGTCGGAACTTCCAATGGTCTGAATATTCTTGATTCCTGTGTATTTAAACCGGGAAATTTAATAAGAAATAACCTCATGCAATACAGCACTGCGCAGGGTTTGCCTAGTGATTATATACTATCAATAAAAGAAGATAGTTTGGGTAACATTTGGTTGGGCACCAGCAAAGGCCTATGTAAAATGATTAAAAAAAACAGCAGGTATATCGTTCAGAAAATTTTTGACAAAAGAGAAGGTTTAAAGCAAATGGATTTTAATAATAATGCCATCTGTGTTACAAATACAGGTAAACTATGGGCGGGCGCAGGTAATGTGCTTACCGAGTTTGACCCTTATGTTAAAACATATACAAATTCACCTGAAACCTATATAACAGCTGTTGATGTAATGGAAAATAAAGAGCCATGGATAAGTGAAAAAAGTACAGTTTTGGCTCTAATATCAAATGGGATTAAAAAAAATGATACAATCTGGTCTTCGACCTTAGATACCTTTTACCTGAATGGAGAACTTCCAATAGACACTTCTTTCTTCGTTAAACAAAAAATTAAATACAGCAGATTAACAGAAGATATTTATCACCTACCTTTAGGTTTACAATTACCTTTTTCAAAAAACCATCTCACCTTTCATTTTACAGGAATATGCATTGCTGCTAATTCAGACAGAATACGTTATAGATACATCATGGAAGGATTAAATGATAAGTGGAGTTCCATTACCGAAAAAACTGAAGTTGATTATCGTAATATCCCTCCCGGTAATTATGTTTTTAAAGTATCTGCCAGAAGCGTTAATGGCTATTGGAGCAAACCTGTTGAGTTTGCGTTCATGGTTTTGCCACCATGGTACCAAACCTATTGGGCTTATTTCATTTATTTTGTTAGCTTAATTATAATTGCATATACATACGACTATTTGCGGCAAAGGAAATTAAAATCTTTCTCTAAACTCTTAGTGGAAACGCAAGAAGAAGAAAAAAGAAGAATTTCCCGAGAACTACATGATGACCTAGGCCAACAATTATCTTACTTCAGAATTAATTATTCCTTAACCGATGAAGCAAAACAAACCATTGACCAGATCATTCAAAAAGTCAGAACCATTTCATATGACCTCAAGCCCTTAAAAATATATAAATACAATTTCAAGGAAATTCTGGAACAGCTTATTAAAGGGGTAAAGTCAAACATATATTTCAGTTATGAAATAGAAGAGATAAATAGCCTTACTTCAGAACAAAAAATACATTTATATAGAATAACACAGGAAGCTATAAATAATATCCTTAAGCATTCGAACGCTAATAACGCACGTGTAACTTTTTTAAGAGAAGGCGACCAATTAGTTCTCGAAGTTATGGATGATGGTGTTGGTTTTAAAACTAAAAAAAAACATAACTCTGTTGGTTTGACCTCTATGCAGGAACGTGCCAGATTAATAAATGCAAAACTCAAAATAGTTAATTTAGAAAAAGGAACTAAAATAAATGTATCACTTAAACATGGATAAATTAAACTTAATAATAGCCGATGACCATACACTTATAAGAGCCGGACTCAAAAACGTCATTGCACAAATAAAAAATGCAGAAATTGTTGGTGAATTTGATAATGGTCTTGACGCGCTGCATTTTATAATTGATAATGAACCTGAATTAGCGATTTTAGATATCGACATGCCAAAAATGGACGGTTTTGAAGTTTGTGAAAAAGTAAGGGAGGAAAAAATTAAAACGAAAATCATTTTTCTTACCATGCTAAATGAAAGAGAGGTTTACAATAGGGCTTTAATAATTGGCGCAAATGGATTTATTTTAAAGAATTTTGCCATGGATGAGATGAATAATGCTATCCAGACGGTTTTGAAGAACAATTTCTATATTAGTAATGATCTGCAAAATAATCTGGTTAATAAACCAAATAAATTAATTCAGAATGAAAAAATAAATGAGCTTATTTCTAAATTGACCTCTACAGAAAAACAAATTTTAAAACTTATTTCTAAAAATATAGACTCAAAACAGATTGCGGAAAAATTATTTTGTTCAGAACTTACTATCAGAAAACACCGGCAAAATATCTCAAAAAAATTAAACCTAATTAATAAAACACATTCTTTATCCAAATTTGCTATCGAGAATCGGGACTATTTAATTTGAATATACTCTTCACGATTATAATTAAGTATTTTACACGATCTATTAACTTCTAAATCCTATAATTATTTAAAGAACACCTTGGTTTTATTCAACAAGCTTATTCTTTGCCATAACTAATAAAGTTAGTCGATTTGAATCTTTATAATAAAAGTTAAATAAAGGCTCCATAAATATTAATTTTGAACAATCATGTTTTAAATTAGTGTTTACCTTTGATATTAGAACGATTTGAATAAATGATGTTCATTGTAATTTTAATTTATCTCACTAAAACCCATTTCTTAAGTTATGCTAGATTGTTTATTTAGCTAGCTATTGTATAAATTATTCTTTTCAGAATACTATTTGTAAAATTCTAATTAAACTACTTCCTATTATATAAGCAGATGACACGAATGTATCCTCATGTCATTTAATAATGAAGATGTTATATTTATATACAATTCAATATAAACATGAACTAGTTTTATAAAGCGCGCCATTAGATTATTTTAAATTAACAAAAACAGTTAAAAATAGTTTATATATTCGTCCATTCTATAACATATAATTCTTCTTTACTTTTATTTCATAAAGCTAGTTTCAATGAAAAACAAGAAAATAATATCACAATTGAAAGGTATAGATACAAATGAAAAAAAGAAACTCATTAAAAAAATAAAAGCGCACAACAAGCAATTGAATAAAAAAAGAAAGAACAACAACTAAAGAAAATACTATATAAGCAAATAAACACCCATCAGTTAATAAAAATTTATTTACTGACCCAAGATGTATATTCCTTTTCAACTTAACCCATTCAAAGACTAACTAACTGACCCATTCTGATTTGTAATTTTTAAGTTAATCAATGTCTAATTTAACATCGTTGAAATTTGGCTTGAATGGCTTTGAACATAAATCCAACAAGGTATTGCTATTGAGCTATATAAGCATTAGATTTTGTAAAAATCTCATTTATGTTTTTTACTCCAACTATTTTTATGAGAAGGTGCATTAAATTGTTCTTTAAAATATCGCCAATTATCATATCGTCTTATTAACTGACAACGTTGATTGATTAGTCTTTTAATATTAACTCGTTTAGATGTGGATGAAAAACCAAGTAGGTCTATACACTTTATCAGAATATTGCTTATTTGCCCAAATTCATTAACCCTCTGAGGTTCTTGAACAATAAATGTGGTTTGTTCCTAGAATAAATATACTACTTAAGGAGTATTTAAGTTATTTAATTTAAGTGGTAATTTAATCCTCTATAGATTTACGTAAAATATTCTTTTTGAAAAATGGAAAACTTATTCATTGAACCAACATCAAAAACGCCATTAGTTGACTTTAAAAGCAATGGTCAATTAAAAATCTCAGGAAATTCTTATCCTGAGAATGTTATTGAATTTTACGAACCACTTTTAAAATGGATTGATGAAGTTTTGAAAAGCAAGGTAATTTCTATTTCTATTTCATTGGAACTTAAGTATATTAATACCAATTTTATAAAATTTATTTTGACCTTAATTAAGAAAATTAATAATAATACCAAAGTCTCCATTAACGTAACATGGTTATATGAAATTGACGATGAAGATATTTATGATACTGGTAGAGATATAGAAGAACTTACTAATATAAAATTTGAATTCTTAGAAAAAGATTTTGTTGAGCCGGTAAAGATTTTTGTATAAGTTTAAAGTATTAGTTCGAGCACCCTTTATCGTTATTTGATAAAAATACATCATCTTTGAAAAATTACTATTTTGTTTGTTATTTGGTTGCCAATGGTAATATTGTAAAAGATGTTTTCAGAACAACTTTTCATCTTTATGGATAACTTATACATTAATTATTACATCCGTTTGGTGATGTCTAACTATAGATAATTTCAATCCCTTGGCCTTTGAAGAGGATGCATCTGCCATAACCCAGACGTACTTATAGTACAATTATCAGATAAATTCAAAAAGATGTCAATAAACTCCATTTTAATTCGAATGAGTCTTTGCTAAGAATAATTTCTCCCATATTTATAAATTGTTGTATTGGATCACAAGTAATATCGATTTTAGGAAAATAACCAATTAGTGGAACTTGCTAAGGAATAAGTACCTGAATAATACATCAAATGTGTTATTTGTTGCGTTACCATAAATCACAATAAAAGTGAGCTTTTGTTTGATAAATATACCTTTTGAAACCATCCATCAAAATATTTATTCCGCACCAAGTAACCTCTTAGTCTTGTTGGATAGTTGTAATATTTAACTCATTTATAAGAATAATATTTGGGCAATGGTAATTTCTGTATGCATTAAAGATCGGAGTGTTTATAACTAAAATACTTTAGAGATAAATTGTTCTGTTCATAATTCATTCAATGAGGTTATGGGATTTATTTGAGTAGTGGCCATGATTCTTTAAATAAATTTATCAAAGAATGTTCAAGTTGTTTTAAAATATAATTTCTTAATTCATATAACTTAATATCTCCAACAAGTTTATTATCCTTAATTTCAATTTCAAAAAGAACTTCTAGCATCATTTACAAAAGATTAATCTGTTGATGATCAAAATTAATTTCTGAATATGAGCTACTTATTTTATTCTATCGTAAGGAACAATTAATTCATCTTTTATTATTTTCTTAAGATTGTAAGTCACGTAATATTTCATTCACATAATAAACATTAATATTTTATGCATTTGATAATGTATAGTCTGAATTAATTTAAAATCTATAGATAATATGCACTATATTTTAATACATGTACAATGTATATTTAATAAAGAACCAGATAATCTGTTGTCATCATAGAGTATTTCATTTGAAAATATTGTGTCAATATAAGCAAGAGAAATGCGACTAAATAATGATATGAAAAGATTATTAAAGTGCTTACCGTGCGCCTATATTGAAAATATTATTAGAAAAGTTTGGTATCGTTCTAATCAAAATTCTGACTTAAAACTCTAATTTGTTTTATCATAAGAAAGATCAAAAACAGATAAACTAATTAAGTTAAAATTATTAATATAAGAGTCGATTAGAAAAGCATATGCAAAACATTAATCCTATGAAAAAACCAAACATACGCAATTCATAATCGACCTCGCGAAGGTAATGTCTTATTGTGTTTAACTTAATTGACTTAAATCAATAAATAACTATTACACTAAAAATTATGTTAAACCAGAAAAGTAAATAATTATTGTGCACAAAACTTAACTAGGCTTTGTGTGGAAATTCCAGCAAAACTGACCCCTCTTGATCGAATTAAAGTGAGTATCAATTCAAAAAATATGCGGTGTTTTTGGATATGATTATTAGTTCTGTATCACCATTACGTTGATAAAGCAAACATATAAAATCATGGCTAATAAAGCAATAAGTATAAGTAAAGTTAGACAAATTAATAAACTCTATAACCAGGGTATAGGGTAGAAAAAGATTGACACCCGGCTGGGTATTTCAAAGGACAAAGTGAAAATTTATATAAAAATCTATTGCAGTTTAAAAATCAAATGGGTCGAGCACTCCAAATTGGATGTCTTTGAGTTAAACAAACTATTTCATCTGTCACGCGAACTGATATTAAATTATAAGGTACAGCAGCTCTATGATTATTTTCCTGAAATGAAAAAAAAGATTTGCAAGTGGGGAATAACCATCGGGATAAAATTCAGGCTATATAAGGAGCGTTATCCCTACTCATTGGGTGAAACGATGCTCAGGAGTTTATTACTATTTTAGGTTGGAGCCAGTATTTATATATTGAAGCTATTCCTAACCAAACCTTTGAAGACTTTATTGTTGCCAGTGAAAATTCTCTGCACTTGTTCAAAGGCGTACCATTAGCCATTGTGCCGGATAATTTTGAATCTGCCGTAATAAAGGTCAGAAACTTGAACTTGTTTTAATAAATGAAAACTCAAAATCTTTTGCTGTTCATTACTGCACCATCATATTGACGTCCCAAAAGCGTAAGCCAAAGGCAAAAAGAAATTAATCCGGTTGTTGAGTACTTCATTGGGCAGACAATGGTAAAAAAACAGTATCACGAACAAGCTTATATATTTTGTCATGAATTCCGGGCCATTATCAACCCTGATCCATTCCGGTTTTTCTCTTTCATGCAAGAGCTGTTTCAGTACATTAGTCATTTGTTTTGAAGTAATGCTGTATTGGGCATCAATGGCCAGTGCCTCTCGATTATAATCATCTATGATATTTAGTGTCCGGAATTTTCTTTTGCTCTTCAATACATCATGCATAAAATCCATTGACCATCTCCAGTGGGCTGATAATAATTCAGGGAACGTGAGAAGTTGATCACTCTGCAGGTTCTTTGAAGACTGTATCCGTAATTTTTGCGGATATAGTCAACCCCTCCTTTTTCTCAAAGGGCCTCAAAACTTTTTTGAGAGAACTTCCTTTAGTAACATGTTATCCATGGCAAGTTCGGCGTACATTATTTTGAGCGTGGAGTTTTCCTCCCTTAATGTTTTGAGCTTGGTGAGATGCGATGCATCTATTCCCGAATACTTTTTCTTCCAGTTGTAGAAGGTTGCACGGTCCCTTGTTCGCGGCAGATGTCCTTCACGTTTTTGCCATTCTCATACTCTTGCAGCATCATCACGATCTGCGTTTCGCTGTGTTTAGATTATTTTATCTTTTGACATATTAAAATTAAACTTTTTTGTCGTTTATTAATATCCTACTTTTAGGGATATATACAAAGTTCCATGTATCAATCTTAAACATAACCATTATTTTTCATTTGTCCATTAACTAATACATGCATTATGAATGTATTGTATTCACTCGCTCTAATTATACTTTCACCCTCGTTTAATTGGATCGCGCAAATATACTACTTGTGTAGTATTTACCTTTAAATTCTATAAAGGTATTTTTGTTTGTGTTAACCGTAGCTAATTACAAATGAAAGTCACCTATTATAGTTTATTTTTTCTATTTGCCTTTGTTGCAGATAATTTTGCGTTAAATACGCCAAAGTTACCTGCCGATTCAAATCTTCTAACAAACCTCTG
>JBKDKI010000048.1:0-2820 GCA_046345155.1 Sphingobacteriaceae bacterium | reverse complement strand
ATTACTGATCACATTAGTTTGTGTTGATGAAGTATAACCATTCGGGCCAAACCACTCATAACCTGATGCACCTAAAGCATTTGCTGAGAAGGTTCCTACTCCGTTCTGACATACATTCGCTGAACTGAAGGCTGTTACAGGATTTTTTGGAACAACTGAAACATTTGAAACGGCGTAAGATTTACAAACTAATGTAGTTTGTGAACTTGTGTAAAATGCGGTTACCGAATAATCACCTGAATTTGCAGGTACTAAGTTATTGATAATCGGATTTTGTAAGGTAGATGTGAAAGTACCCGGTGCAGGATGTGAGCTGGTCCAACTAAATGAAGTTGCTCCAACTGCGCTTGCTGTTAATGCCAGGTTTGAGCCTGCACATAAGGTGTAGAATGGCACAACATTCAAGGATGCAACCGGTACTACTGCCGCACTATTTTGCGCACTTACCGCACATGTTAATGTTTGGTTATTTGTTGTATATGGTGCGCCTGTATATGTGTTCGTGACCGTGAGTGTATAGAAGCCCATTGCAATTGGCTGAACATTATTAATGGATGTACTGAGGGTATTTGCTGTAAAGGCATTAGGACCACTCCACGCAAAAACAGCTGTTGCACTTGTATTTGCAGTTGCTCCAATATTTAATGTACTACCCTGGCATATAGGCCCGTTGTTTGATAAAGCAGTAATTGTAGGGTTAGGATAAACATTTACTTCAACAGTTCGCGTGATCCTGCATGATCCTGCCGGCTCTACTACTACTGTATAAATACCACTTACACTTGGTTGTGCATTGGCGATCAAAGTGTTTTGTGCCGTTGATGAGAAACTGTTCGGGCCTGTCCAAGTAAACGTACAAGCTGTAGTTGCATTATGTACAACGTTCAAATTCAATTGACTATTCTGACAAATTGGTCCATTCGTTGTTGCTGTTGCATTGGCAATACCTGTTACTACACAGGTATTACAACTTGTTTGCCAGTATAAGCCGGCCATTACAATGTTATAGCAATCACCTGCAGATGTCATACCATATGGTAAACTGTTTTGACCATTAGTTACCGGCGTTGCAGCTCCTGCAATAAAATCCCACCAGTTTTGAACTAAATTAGGATAAACGAAATTATTAACCGTGTTATTCATTCGCATATTATATACCCCAACATTTTGCATATCACTAACGATATACATACCAGATGCAGTTGTTGAAGCAGCGCACGATGTCCAACCGGTTACATTTCCGGTTTGTGTTCCACCGATTCCAACTTGACAACCATCACCAATCACCACATGACCTGTCCATAATTGCAATGGATCGCGATAGATAACAAGAATTGTTGCACCATCCATATCCTGACCAGGAATTGGAGGGTTAGTAGGAATACCTGATAAAGTATACGTTCCATTACCGGTTACAACCGATGTTACATCTGCTCTCCAGTTTCTGGTTCCACCATAACCCCAGCATTTATCACTATGGTTACCAATAACAGTCATTGGGAACACAGAACTTGCAGCCGGGCCTAATAAATTGGCGTTAATTGCAATTGCTGCAGCACTGCAACCACCGGTGTATAAAAAAGCTTTCTCGATAATGGCACAAGCAGGTATACCTGTTACAGTAAACTGCGCTGGCTGCGGTGCACCGTTAAGTGGATTACGACGACCTAATCTTCTACTAGCTTGAACATAGCCTAAGCCGCAAGCAGTATTGGAATAGGTAAACCCCATCGTGCCATTTCCATTCATTACCTGATTATTTCCACCACCTTTAGGATTGTTAGAATTACTGTTTACGATACAGGTTGAACATACAGTTCCCGGCACCCAAGTATTTACTTGAGCTTCTGCGCCAAAACCAATAGCGATCAACATTACAACTAAACCAATTAATTTTTTCATTTTATATAATTTAAATAAATACTTTTTCCTACTGCTAAATTAGTCTATAAAAAGAAAATTACGCAATCTGTGAATAACCAATAACGCCATCTTACTAGAAATGCGCTAGGCTTCACTCAAAATGAGGAAAATTCCCTTAAAAATAACACTTTTTTTATAAAAAACAAGGGGGCTTGATGAGATATTAGTAAATGGGGATATTACTTAAATAAAAAAGGCTACCCTAAGGTAGCCTTTTCAAAAAAAAGAACTATTTATTTTAAAAGTGTTACATGGCCTTTGAATTCTTTCTTACCAACACCATTACCGCCAATTACTCTTACTTTATAAATGTAAACGCCTTCAGTAGCTTTTACACCTTTAACGGTTCCGTCCCATCCTTTGTTAATATCCTTAGTTGAATAAACCAAAGTACCCCATCTGTCGAATACTTCCATATAGTAACCTTCAGATTTTAAACCAATACCTTTAATGTTAAATACATCATTGATGTTATCATCGTTTGGTGTAAAGGTGTTTGGAATGTAAACATTCACATCTTCTTCGATCTCAACGATCTTATAAACTGTATCAATACAACCCATTTCATTTTTCACAACTAACATAACAGGGAATCTGCCGTTATTATCGTACATTTTTGTAGGATTCTTAGTTGATGCAGTATCCGGACCACCAATATTTGTGCTGTTTGTGAACTGCCACTCATAAGTAAACTCGCTACCATTTCTGGTTGTTGGCATAAAGGTAACCTGACTGTTTGATGTGTTAGGCGTTTGAGGATCCCATGTGAAATCTGCACCCGGTTTTGGATGTACCGTAATTGGAACACTGTATTCGTATGTACCTTTACAGCCGTTAGTGCCTACTGCCGATATCTTCATGTAATGTTGACCTGCACCTAAACAGATCATGATGCTA
>JBKDKI010000047.1:0-240000 GCA_046345155.1 Sphingobacteriaceae bacterium | reverse complement strand
TATCCGAAACAAGAGGCCGGTACCAACCCAAAAGGATTATATTTTGCGATCACATTCATATTTTAATTACATAAAGGCAAAGGAATTGAATAATCAGATCAATCAATCCTATTGGCAAGCAATAAACAGGCGTTATATTATCAAACGCATCTTTAATAAGATCAAGAAAATTATTTTAAAAGAGAGCTAATGCTGTTTAATTCTATTGAATTTTTAAAGTTTTTTGTTTTAGTTACCACTGCGTATTTTGCATTACCACATAAGTATAGGTATTTACTTCTGCTTTTTAGTAGTTGTTATTTTTACATGGCATTTGTACCAATTTATATCCTCATTCTCGGTTTTACAATAGTTATAGATTATTATGCGGGTATTTTAATTGAAAGAGCAGAAGGCCCGAGAAGAAAAAAATATCTGATCATTAGCCTGGTATCTAATATTCTGGTATTGGCTATTTTTAAGTACTACAATTTTTTTATTGAAAACATCAATCTACTTCTTAAGGAATTCGGTAATTCCGGAGATTTATCATACCTAAGCATTCTCTTGCCGATAGGATTGTCCTTTCATACATTCCAGGCAATGAGCTATACAATTGAAGTATATAGAGGTAATCAGCCAGCAGTTAGAAATTTTGGAATTTATTCACTGTATGTAATGTTCTATCCGCAACTGGTTGCGGGGCCAATTGAACGACCACAAAATCTTTTACATCAATTCACAGAAGAGCATAAATTCGACTATCAAAGAGTTACCAGTGGTTTGAAGTTAATGGCTTGGGGTTTATTTAAAAAGGTAGTGATTGCAGATAGACTTGCCTTATTCGTTGATCAGGTATACGACCACCCAGCTAATTACCATGGATTATCCTTGATTGTTGCTACTGTGTTTTTCAGTATTCAAATTTATTGTGATTTTTCAGGTTATTCTGATATGGCATTAGGTGCTGCAGAAGTAATGGGATTTAAATTGATGCAAAATTTCAAGCAACCATATTTTTCAGCATCAATCTCAGAATTTTGGAAACGTTGGCATATTTCACTTTCAACATGGTTTAAAGATTATGTATATATTCCCTTAGGGGGCAATAGAACAGTAAAGTGGAAATGGTATTTTAATTTATTTATTGTATTTGTTCTTAGCGGATTTTGGCACGGTGCAAGCTGGAATTTTATTATTTGGGGAGTTTTACATGGTTTATATCTTATTTTCGGAATCGTTTCAGAACCTTTAAGAATTTCGATATTGACAAAATTGAGAGTTAATTTATTTCCAAGATTATTTAAAGCTGTTCAGGTTGCCACAACATTTTGTTTGGTTGCATTCGCGTGGATATTTTTTAGAGCAAATAATTTAAGTGACGCATTGTATATCACTACTAATTTATTTACCGATTTAGGAAATGATATCAACGAGATATTTAATGGCTTCGCATTGCGTGGACAGGGAAAGAATGTGTTCTCACATATATTACTGGGACAATTAGTTGAAGATTTTATAATAGCAATTCTTGGAATAGGGATACTTGAATTGGTACATTATCACCAACAAAATGGCAGTGTTAGAGAATTGCTCCGAAAAAAACCGGTCTATATAAGATGGGCTATATATTATACATTAGTTTTAATGATACTGTTCTTAGGAGTATACTCTCAAAAACAATTTATCTATTTTCAATTCTAAATGAGAACAGATTATTACAAATTCTTTTCTAAACTGGCGATCTTCTTTTTGCCATTTGTTGTTTTGATATTTATTGAACTTTTTATATTACCTATCGATAAATTCACGTTTAGATTTTATGAAACATTAAAAGTTGGGTATTACGATACAGAAATACGCGGACCATTTTATCCAAATCATAAACTTGATAAAATTGAGCAAGGTGATCTTGCACCAAATACAAATTATTCTGTTAAGCGGCATATATTCACTTGTATAGATAATTATGGATTTAGAAAATGCACCGACAAAAGGAAGTATGACGTTGTAATAATTGGAGATTCTTTTATTTGGGGTAGCAATTTATCTCAGGAAGAAATGTTAAGTGAAGTTTTAGAGAAAAAAACAGGATTGTCGGTATACCCGTATGCACCTTCTGATGTTAATTTATTTTTAAAGGATAAAAGGTTTATAGAAGACCCGCCAAAAATAGTTATCATAAATTCAGTCGAAAGGTATTTTTGTGACCTACCAAAAATAAGAGATGATTTTTACAGGTTTGATTATAAACCATCTTATAATATTTGGCAGGAGTTTAATGAATTACAAAAAGTTGCAGTTACCCTTGATAGGATTAGAGACTCAAGAATGTATAATTTTACGCGAAAGCGAATTTTTAGCATAATAAGCTCTCGCTTGTATGTTAAGCGTTCAAAAATGCTATTTCTACAGGGAGAGGCGGCAAACAAGCCCGTGAGTGAATCAGATAAGAAAAAGTACATTTCTGTTGTTAAGCAGTACAATGATTATTTTAAGAAAAGAGGTATTCATTTCATTTTTTTACCTATCCCTAATAAAGAAAATATTTATTACAAGGATCTTAACGGATCCGATAACCCTCCTTTAATAAATGCCATGATCACCGATTTGCAACGAGCTAATATTAGAGTGGCAAATTTGCAGAGCAAATTTAAAATGGCATATGAACAAAAAGGCATACAGTTATATCACACAGATGATAGCCACTGGAATATTAACGGCGTTACAATTGCCGCTGAAGAACTTGATAGCATAATTAAATCCTATAAAAATGAGTAACAAAGTAAAATTTGCCATAGTAGGTTGTGGTAGTATTGGAAAAAGGCACATAGCTGTATTGGATGCTGATCCGGAGGCGGAAGTAATTGCAATTTGCGATTTAGACACAAAAAAGGCAACTGAACTTAGTAATTTATATGGAGGTATTAAAGTTTATTCAGATTACTCTTTAATGTTAAAAGAAATTGATGCTGATGTTGTAAATGTTGTAACACCGCATCATCTTCATGCACAAATGAGTATTGACGCATTGAATAATGGATTTAATGTACTTGTTGAAAAACCAATGGCGTTAACAGCAAAAGATTGCGCTTTAATGAATGAAGCGGCTAAAAAAAATAATCTGAATTTATGGGTAGTAAAGCAAAATAGATATAACGTACCAATTCGTTTAGCTAAAGAGGCATTAGAAAGTAACAGACTTGGTAAAGTATTTATGGTAAAATGCGATATTTTATGGAATAGATATCAGGGTTATTATGATGAGTCACCTTGGAGGGGGAAGAAGAAATTTGAAGGAGGCGCACTGTATACTCAAGCAAGTCATTTTATTGACTTATTGGTTTGGTGGTTCGGCGATCTGATAGACGCTAATTGTAAAATGGAAACACAAAATCATCAAATAGAAACGGAAGATTCAGGGATTGCAGTTTTGAAATTTGCTAATGGAACAATGGGGAGTTTAATTTGGACAACATGTGTATATAATAAAAATTACGAAGGTAGCATAACTATTATTGGAGAGAAAGGCACTGTAAAAATTGGTGGACAGTATTTAAATAAGATCGAATACTGGGATGTAGAAGGTTTTCCTTTACCGGAAGGTATTGAATTTTCTGATAAACCAAATGCCTATGGCAAATATCAGGGTACAAGTTCAAATCATGATAAAGTGATAAGATCAATTATTTCTCAGATCAAAGGTCGCAGTTTTGAAACAGTGGATGGTTATGAAGGAATAAAGAGTATTCATGCTATAGAGAAATTATATGGAACAAGGAAATAAACCCACGGTTTTATCATCAAAAGTGGTTAATGTTAAATTTGGAAATAACTGTAAAATAGTTGAGCCCGTAAATATTTATGGCTGTACCATAGGAGATAATTGCTTTATAGGACCGTTTTGTGAAATTCAGAAAGACGTTTTAATTGGGAATAATTGTAAAGTACAATCACACTCTTTTATTTGCGAATTAGTTAAACTTGGTGATAATTGCTTTGTGGGTCATGGTGTGATGTTTATAAATGATTTATTTGCAGGTGGTGGACCTGCAATGGGTAATAAAGCACGTTGGAAAGAGACTACAATTGGAAATAACGTGTCAATTGGTTCAAATGCAACAATTTTACCGATCAGGATCTGTGATAATGTCGTTATTGGCGCTGGTTCTGTGGTAACTAAAGATATTAATTCTCCCGGCGTGTATGCCGGAAATCCTGCTAAAAAAATAAGAAATCTTTAAATTAAAAATATGAAAGTACCATTTGTTGACCTTAAAGCTCAATATAAAAACTACCAAACAGAATTGGATCAAGCAATTACATCTGTGATAAATGAAACAGCTTTTGTTGGTGGAAGCAACAATAAATTTGTTATAAAATTTGAGAGTGAATTTGCTGAATATTTGGGACAAAAACATGTTGTTACTTGTGCGAATGGAACAGACTCTTTAGAGATTTTGTTAGAAGCTTATGATATTGGTAATGAAGATGAAGTGCTTGTTCCGGCACTTACATGGATTTCCACATCAGAAGCAGTTGGAAGAAGAGGCGCAAAGCCTGTTTTTGTTGATATTGAAAAGGATACACTTCTAATGGACATTTCTTTGATAGAGGAAAAGATTACAAGCAAAACAAAAGCTATAATTCCGGTTCATTTATATGGAAATGTAGTAAATATGAAGTTGATAATGGAAATTGCGGCGAAATACAAATTAGTTGTTATTGAAGATTGCGCTCAATCCCACGGCGCTAAATTTGATAATAAACTTGCCGGAACTTATGGTCATGCTTCCTCATTCAGTTTTTATCCAGGGAAGAATTTAGGTGCGTATGGCGATGCTGGTGCTATTTCAACTAATGATGATAAAATTGCATCAAAGTGCAGAATGATTGCTAACCACGGCCAATTGAAAAAACATGAACATTTGATAGAAGGCAGAAATTCAAGATTAGATGGGATTCATGCTGCTGTTTTATCGGTAAAATTGAAATATCTGAACCATTGGAATGATAGCAGAGTTAAGATCGCAGAGACGTATTCTAAATTATTGAAGTCAAATATTCAATTACCGGTTGTAAATCAAAATGCTAAGCATGTTTATCATTTGTTTGTAATTCGAACTGATAAAAGAGATGAATTAAAAAAATACCTGGAAGAAATAGGCATAGAAACAGCAATACATTATCCAACTCCTTTACCCTTATTAAAGTCGTATAGTCATCTGAAATTAAATGAAAGTAATTTTCCTATAGCTTGTATGCAGTCAAAGTATATCTTATCTATTCCCATGTTCCCTGAACTAAGTGATGAGCAAGTATATTTTATTTCCTCATCCATTAATGAATTTGTTAGTTAATAAAAATATATTAATTATTTGTTGGGATTTTCCGCCTAATTCAGGAATAGGTGGAAGGAGATGGGCTAAATTTGCTAAAGCTCTTATTAGAAATGGTCATCAAATACAAGTGATAAAATCTGAAAATTTGTCAAGTACAAGTAATTCGGTTTGGACCAAGGATATTGATTTTGAAAAGATACATGTAACAGAGGTCAAAATTAATTGGGCTGTTAAATGGTTGCATGATTACAAATCAAAACTAAAAGCTATAAAGATCAGGGTAGCAAAATTATACCTGAGCATAATTGAAAGAGGTACAGTTTTTGATAAAGCTATAGGTGTAAAAACAGAATTACTGAATAAGGCCGAAGAAATAATAAATAGAAAAAAGATTGATGTTGTTATTGTAACTGGCGCACCATTTAATTTAATTTATTATACGGCTTTCTTAAAGAAGAAATTTCCGAAATTAAAGTTTATAGCAGATTATAGAGATCCTTGGATCAATTCAGTTAATTATGGCATGATGCATATTAATGAATCGAGAAGAAATGAGGAAAGGCGTAAACAGGATTTTGCTTTCGCTAATATTGATATTGTAACAGCACCTAACAAGTTTTTATTAGAAGAGATAAAAGCTTCATCAAATTCTAAACAATTCCCAAAATTGATTTCTGTAGAACATTTTTATGATTTAGATGACATAGTTAAATTAAAGAAAAGAGAAATAGAAAAAGAGAACATTAGGGTCATATATGCAGGAGCCTTATATAGCGACACTGATAAATACCTTTCAGTTTTGGCGGCTGGCGTTAAGCAATTTAATTCAAATTCAAATGCTAAGATAAAGTTAGATTTATTTACCGACCACAGATCTAATATTTTTAAGGATCATGGGATTGATGAATATGTTAGATTTAGCAACAACATAGGTGATAAAATATTTGAAAGATTAAGTGATTACGATTACATACTTATTTTATTGTCTGATCACAATAAGAATTTTAAGACAACAAAATATTATGAATTCTTACCTTATAAGATCCCATTTTTATATGTTGGCCCAATGGGTGAGGTTGCGAGAAGTATTCAGGAGGACGATATAGGAATTGTTGTTAGGTCAAAGGGGAGTGTTAGTGAGATATACACTTCTTCAAATAAAACTTATGGTGGTTTTAATGAGATCGAGAGTTACTCTCTTCAAACAAGAGCAGATCAGTTGGAAAAATTGTTTTTATGATGAATGTCATTGTTCAGAAATTGTATAAGTGTAATTGGTAGTTTAATTTTGATGTCATGAAAGATAATTCATATATAAAGCAAGTAATCGAGCTAAATGAAAAGTATAGCGATCGTTATCAGTTTCACTTGAAGGCTGGTGAATTGTTGGAAGTAATGGCAAAGGATAAGAACTTTTGGTTCGAGATCTTTAAACAGAACTTAACAGATGAAGGGTATTTGAAAAGAAAATGGACAATGTATGACATTCCTTTTTTATACGTGTATGAATGTGATGATTTCTATTTGAAAGTTCATTTGTTTGTGCCTTTAAGTAATTACGAACCTCACATAATGGCGTCTGCAATTCACCATCATAACAACTATATGTTATCTACTTATGCTGCATATGGGTCAGGTTATGAAACTATGTTATTTGAAAAGGAATTTACAATTGATCCGTTAACAAAAAAGACTAACCTTAAGATCAGAGAGCACTTTACTCAACAAGAACGTCCTTTACATTTGATAGATGCTTGGGAACCACATGTAGTTATTAATCCTACTTCTTTATCAGCAACTTTGATCGTTTGGAGTCCCGATAAAAAAAGAGTAACGGATTCTTTACGTTCTAACCCATTATTAAAAGCTTTGAAAACGCCATTAAGAAAATTAATCTATCTTTTAGGAATTGATAAAAAAGTTGGAATCGCGGCAAAGGATACGTTTCAATTTTATGTTAAGGATGGTGGTTATTATGCCATAAAGGAAGATGAGTTTTTTTCCGTAACAAGGAACCAATCAGGACCGGAGGTTGATGATTATTCAATTCAAACAGTATTTGCGTTCATGCAAAGGATGGGATTTAAAGATGTTGATTTTCTTGAAAGTGTAAAAAAATCTTCAACTACTCCTCAATATTTTCATAAGTGGATAGATATGCTGATCAATAATGTTAAAATTAACGACACTTATGCAAAATCAATCATTAATATTCCGGGCGGGATGAATACAGTAAAAGATATTTTAAATGCCGACCCAAATTTTAATAAGCGCTGAATTTTAGTTATTCTAAATTAAATGCTATATATAACTTTACTTGATCAATTTCATCCAGGTATTTATTCAAGCCAGGTAATAGATGTTTGCGACCATTTGAACAAAAGATTTAATGCAAACATTAGAATAGTTGCTTTTTTATCAGTAAAAGAGTTAATAAAAACAAGTGCAAAAAGCGAACTTAAAAAACTTTCGCCGCGAGCTATTGTTTTGCCGGCATTCCCCGGGCTTAAGAATTTCGAGTATACCTTTCTTTTTTTACTATTTGTTTGTTTGTTTACCGGAGAGAGAAATGCAATTTGTAGAAATATATTTTGTACAAGAGTTGCCCTGAAAGTAAAAAGGCTTGGCTTATTAAAAAAAGTGGTACTTGATGGGAGAAGCGCAATGTCAGCTGAAATAAAAGAATACGATGTGTTTCCGGTTGATTACTTGCGTAGTAATGCAGTAAATTTTGAATCGGATTCTGTAAGTAATTGTGATTTTAGGATTGCAGTATCTGAAAAATTAGTTCAGTTTTGGAGGGATCAATTTAATTATACGGCTAGTGATCATGTAGTTATCCCTTGCACTCTAGACACAAAGCATTTCCAAGATTTTGATAACTTAAGGGTAGATAAAAATAGTGATATTAGAAGAAAATTAGGATTTGAAGTTAAAGATGTAGTTTATGTATACTCAGGTTCAAATGCACCATGGCAATCCTTTGATCTAATTGAAAAATTCATCTCAGAGATTATTGTAATATCAGATAACGCAAAGTTCCTGTTTTTATCAAAGAAAAGTTTAAATATTGAAAGGTTGATCTTAAAATATCCTGACCGTATTAAGTGTGTATGGCTCGATCATAAGTTGGTGCCCTTTTATTTAAGTGCCTGTGATTATGGATTGTTATTAAGAAATAACAGTGTAACTAATTTTGTTGCTTCGCCCGTGAAGTTTGCCGAATATTTATTTTGTGGATTAAAGATAATAATTAGCGAATCTATCGGTGATCTTTCGGATTTTGTAATTCAACATAATTGTGGCTATACAGTGAGTAATGATTTTTATAACATAATGAATTTTGGACCGGTTACGGTGCAACAGAAACAAAACTCAAAAAACCTAGCAATTGAATATTTTAGTAAAGATTCAGAGGTTAATAAGAGTGGGTATAGAAAATTGTTGAATTCGTTTTCAAATTAATATGTCAAAACCAAATAATAGGGCAGATGGAGTGAGAGCATTAACTCTTGATGATATGTCGCCAAATTGCGAAATTTTTATAAACGAAAGTATTTTTGATTTAGGTGAAATTTCAAAGGGTAAACGAGTTGTAGATATTGGTTGTGGTTATGGTGCTACTAAGATTATTGTAGAAAGTGCTGGTGGCGAATGGATTGGAGTAGAGCCATTTGAAGGAGGTAGTCATACAGTGAAGGGTGATGCACAAAATCTTCCGTTTGAAGCTAATAGTTTTGATATTGCATACATGAATGCAGTTTTAGAACATGTTCCTGATCCAGCAAAAGCTTTTAGTGAAGTGGCACGTGTGTTAAGGAAGAACGGAGTTTTTATAGGTTATGTTGCATTTATGGAATGCTTTCATGAAATATCTTATTGTCATTTATCTTTCAAAGCGTTAGAACATTTTTCTGAACAAAACGGAATGCGTTTGATAAAAATATCCGGAGGGCATAGATTTGGAATAGATTATCATAAAAGAATTTTGTATTATCCGTTCAGTTTCAAATTTACTAGATGGGTTCGGTCAAAGTATATCCGATCTGTTTTTTCTCTTAAATCAAAACTTGTGTTTTTAGCATATTTATTGGTAAAGAAAAAATCAAAAACTGAATCTAAACGATTATCTGAATTGTATTATAAGATCGAATGCTTGAGGCAGTCAGTTGGATTTTATTATTATATTATAAAAGAATAGCCAATTAGTTGGTAAATACAGATAAAATAGGAATGAGTAGAACTGAGATCTTGATGATCTTGATGATTTATCTATCTATTTTCTTGAATTCCTTTATTTTTTTTAAAGAACCCTTTGAATTTCAATTTGGATATATTGTTTACATTCCACTTTTGCCAATTTTCATCAAGCGTTACGGTTATAATAAAAGCCTTCTTGCTATTTTTTTTGTATTATTTATTGTTGGGATTTTCAATATTTTAATGGATAAAAATACTGCAAGTCAATTTTTCAAAGTTTTCACCGGATTGGCCTTGTCTTATTTCTTTTATTATTATGTAATAATAGAGTATGATTTTAATATTGAAAAATTATTCAAATGGTACTTAATAGGATGTTATATTGCAGCGTTAATAGGTGTAATACAGTTTATTTCTTTTCACATTGGTTTTATACCTGGTTATAAGTTTACCTGGATCTTAAACAAGTGGGGCTTTGCTCCCGGAGGCAATTTTGGTTTACGTGTTAATTCTATATTTTCTGAACCTACCCATTTAGGTGCAGTAATGTCAGCTTCCTTTTTTTTCTCTGTTTATAATTTATTCATTAAAGAGTCATTTTATTTAACCAAGTTTCAAAGTTTAGTTATAATAGTAATATACTTATTGTCCTTTTCAGGTTTAGGTCAAATAGGGATTTTTCTTACTGTTTTGTTTTTTGCAGTAAATTTTGGTTTATTGAGATACATTTTATTAATTATACCTGTTTCTGTTTTAATGTTCAATTTTTTATATAATAATGTTAAGGATTTTCGTGAGCGATATGATGGCTTGATAGGCCTATATACCACAGGCAAATTTGTGTTAGGTAAAACACACGGTTCCTCATATATCCTTTATAATAATTACCATGTTGCTACTCAAAATTTTAGAGGAAATTTTTTATTTGGTACCGGCATCGGCTCCCATCCTGTAGCATTTGAAAAGTATTCCTTGGCAAAAAATATTCAGGTTTATGGTTTTAATTTAAATTCCGCCGATGCCAACTCTATGCTTTTGCGTTTAATTTCTGAAACGGGATTGTTTGGTGTTTTGATCATGTTATACATCATCATAAAATTTTATGTAAAGCGCGATGAGAAACACGACACCTTCCATTGGTTGGTCAGCAACGGTATTTTAATTATGATCTTGCTTAATTTATTCCGACAAGGCCATTATTTCCTTAATGGTTTTCCTTTTTTTGTGCTTTTGTATATCTTCAATGGAATTGCATATAAAAAACTTCTGAATGGTGAAGAAATGATCACCGACTTTAGCAAAGCTTAATTCTTTAGCTTTGTTTTTCCTCTTGCTTTTTTTGATTGTACTTCTTCCTCATCTTCCTCTCACGCATGTTCAATAGTTCTATGAACATAGCAAAGGCTAAGGCCACGTATGCGTAATTTTTATTTAATTCCACATGATGCTCTTCCGGAACTGAAAAGTTGTAGGCATCTGTAAGGGCTTCTCCAACTAATATAGCACCTATCACCAATAAAAATGCAAGTGCTATTGTTTTAATGCCTTGGTTGCGATTAATAAAATCGGCAACAGCACCGCTGAATAACATCATTAAGATCATTGATATCACCACGCCGCCGATCATAATAACAACTTCACCACTCACACCTACCGCAGCTAAAATACTATCGAAGCTGAAAATAAAATCAATGATGATGATCTGAGTAATAATGGCTCCAAAGGTGTTGCTTTCTTTTCGTTCCTTTTTTTCTTCTTCACTTTCTTCGTGAATTTTTTCTTCTATTTCTTTCCAGGTCTTGTAAAGTAAAAATATACCGCCGCCAAATAATATCAGGGCTTTACCCGAAACGCCATAACCGCCAATTGTAAAAAGCGCATCTTTTAAATGTGCAATATAACCAACCAAACATAATAAAACCGAACGTACCAATAACGCCAGTGCTAAACCAATAATGCGTGCTTTATTTTGTGATTCACGCGGTAATTTATTTACCGCAATTGAAATAAAAATAATGTTGTCTATCCCTAAAATGATCTCTAGTACAGATAATGTGATCAGGTTTATAACGCCCTGAGCCGTAAAAAGAACTCCAAAAATGGATTCTGTATCCTGCATAATAATTGAACTATGCCGCAAAGATACGAATTTTATAATGTTAAATGAATTTTATTTGTATTGATAATCAGGTAGTTATAAAATATAATTGTTAAATTACAGTACTATGTGTTGCAAGGTACTAAAATATTCACTTATCTTTGTATCACCAAATAACTCGAGTTTAAAACAAGGTCATTATTTAAAAACATAAAAAGACGAATTATGAAAACAACAATTAAAAACAAACTAGTAAAAGCGATCAGCTTTTTTTCACTGATCACCCTAAGCAGTTTCTCTTTTGCTTCAACTTCATCAAATGGTAACGAAGCAATTATTGAAACCGAAAAAACAATTAAGCAACACATCTCTTTCCCGAATGTCATCCTGCCGATCCAACACACCGAAAAAGTGGAAGTTATTTTTACTACTTCCGAAAACGGTAAAGTAAATTTTGTTTTGGCAAAAACAGAAAATGACATTCTAAAAAAGCAGATCGAAAAACAATTTTCGAAACTAACACTTTCAAAAATAAAAAGTAACGTTGCCTACAGCATTGTGTTTAATATTAAAACAATATAACCTATGACCGTAAATTCAGAGAACACAAAAGCCCAAATGCGTAAAGGTGTTCTTGAACTATGCATACTCTCTATCCTTTCACAGGGCGATGCTTATCCAACAGAGATCATCGATAAGTTAAAGGAAACAAAGTTAGTTGTAGTTGAAGGAACGCTTTACCCTTTGTTAACCCGCTTAAAAAACACCGGCTTACTTACCTACCGCTGGGAAGAAAGCACAAGCGGACCACCTCGTAAATATTATAAGCTCACCGAAATTGGCGAGCAATATTTAAAAGAACTTCAACTTAGTTGGCACGAGCTGGTGGATGCGGTAAATAAAACAATTTTAAACAGTAAAAATTAAAAATAATAATCATGAACAAAACTGTAACTATAAACATTAGCGGTATAATCTTCCATATTGAAGAGGATGCTTTTGAAAAGTTAAGTAAATATTTAAGTACGATCAAAGGGTATTTTTCTAAGAACGAAAGTGGTAACGAGATCATTGCCGATATTGAAGCACGTATTGCCGAATTGTTACAAGCAAAGGTTAGTCAGTATAAACAAGTAGTTTTAATGATGGATGTGGATGATGTGATAAACGCACTTGGTAAACCCGAGGAGTTTGGCATCGAACAGGATGAACCATCAAATGAAAAACAACAACAACAAAACTACTCAACAGAAAATATCAAGCGTCGCTTATTTCGCGATCCCGATGAAAAAGCCATTGGTGGCGTTTGCGCTGGCTTAGCTCATTACTTTGATATTGATGTAGTGTGGATCCGTTTGGCTACATTTTTATTGATATTCTTTGGTGGCGTAAGTTTGTGGGTATACATTATTCTATGGATCGTAATTCCTGAAGCACGCACTACTGCCGATAGATTAGCTATGCGTGGCGAGCGCGTGAATATCGATAACATCAGCAAGCAATTCAAAGAAGAAATGGACGGTGTAAAAAACCGCATGCAGGATGGTTTTAAAAGCGCATCACACGCTTCAAATACAGTGGCCGACAGAGTGGCAATGATCCTGGGAACCATTTTTAAGATCATGGGTAGAGTAATTGGCGCTTTCTTGATATTCATCGCTATTTTTATCATGATCGGATTGATGTCAACCATTTTTGGTTTTTCGATCGCCGGTAATTCGGCAGACTTTAATGATTGGATCAACCTGATCTTCTTGGATCATTCACATTACTGGTTAGGTTTCATTGGCTTGATCATTGCCGTTGGTGTTCCTGCCTTTATGATCTTATATGGCGGTATTAAACTTTTATTTAAAATAAAATACTCTAATCGTTGGTTAAATATTTCGGCCGGTTTGGTTTGGTTAGTTGGCTTTATTATGGTTACCTATGCTGCAGCAACAACTGCTTCCGATTTCGGTGAATCAAGTAAATACAAAGAGTCAAAAGCGATCTCTTCAACTGCACCGGTATTTTCTATCACAGCAACTTCTGCCGACCAATTGATCACCCTGTTTCATATCGAGGATATCGACGATAGAGATAGTCATCATAAAAACTTCAATAAAGAGGATTATGAAATAGGCGAATTAAATGGGAAAAAGGTTATTGTTGGTTATCCTCGCGTACGTGTGATATCTTCAAGTACCGATAAAATTGAAGTTGTAATTAATAAAAAAGCACGCGGATTAGAAAAGCGCACTGCCTATGATAGAGCAAAGGAAATATCCTACAACTATACATTAGATAGCACCGGATTAGTTTTAGATGAGATATTTTATACCGGCGAAGAACAAAAATTCAGAGTTCAGGAAATTGAGATCATAGTAAAAGTTCCTAAAGAGAGAACAATCTATTTAGACGCATCATTAAAGAACATTATATACGATGTAGATAATATAACCAACACCTACGACCAGGATATGCTTCGTCGCCGTTGGAAAATGACTGATAAAGGTTTAGAGTGTGTAGATTGTGATGGCATTGAAGATGTAACTGAAAAAGAAGTGGAAATAGAAAAAGTGGTCATTAATGGAGATGGCATTAACGTGAAAGATGAACACGGAAACCATGTGGTTATTGATGAAAATGGTATAAACATCAATAGCGAAAACAAAGACATTCATTTAAAACGAAAAAAGAAAGACGAGTGATCAATTTTTCATGTACTTCATTCAACTGTTTAAATGTTTTATGATCCCGTATGTTTTAGTTAAAATGGATCAAGGCCCGTCACATCGTGATGGGCTTTTGCTTTTACTTTAGATCCAAACTGGAATTTTTCTATTGCTAGCCGAATCTTTTATGCGCAACTGATAATGCTCTGCCAAAAGTTTAGCCTTCTCAAAAATATCTTTTTTATCCTTACTCTCATGTACGATCAGCCTTCTTGTTTTATGATGCACCAACGATAATTGATACACGCTGCCATTTCCATTCTCAAAATCTTCTAACTCACAGGCCTCACATTTAGCGTAAAGAGTTTTAAATATTAAAACATAATCGGGTTTAGGTACCTTTTCACATGTTTTTGGCAATGGTATCAAACTAAAAAGCTTATTGGTTATCTGGTAACAACCATTCAGCAGATCCAAAATAATTCCCCTTTTCATAAAAAAGTTCGAGGCTTCATATTTTCCAATTAATTCCATTTTCTAATACAAAGGTACCTCTTATTAGCGCTAAAAAGCGGTAACTTTTGTAACAATTCCCTTTAAGGTTAATATTATGGTATAAATTGGACACGAATTACCCGTTTTTGTAGACAATTAATTGGGTAAACGCCTTTAATTTATTACCTTTACGCACAGTTTTTTTACAAACTGTATGTCAAATCCAACCAAATATATTTTCGTTACCGGTGGTGTTACCTCTTCTTTAGGCAAGGGCATCATTTCTGCAAGTTTAGCTAAGTTATTACAAGCACGCGGCTTTACCGTTACTATTCAAAAATTAGATCCGTACATTAACGTTGATCCCGGCACATTAAATCCATATGAGCATGGCGAGTGTTATGTTACAGATGATGGTGCCGAAACGGATCTGGACCTTGGACATTACGAGCGTTTTTTAAATGTGCCTACTTCACAGGCAAACAATGTTACTACAGGCCGCATTTATCAATCGGTTATTGAAAAAGAAAGAAAAGGTGAGTTCTTAGGTAAAACCGTTCAGGTTATTCCGCATATTACCGACGAGATCAAAAATCGCATCAAACAGTTAGGAAAAACCGGTCAGTTTGAGTTTGTAATTACCGAAATAGGTGGTACCGTTGGTGATATTGAATCACTTCCATACATTGAGGCTGTGCGTCAGTTAAAATGGGAGTTAGGCAGTAATTGCTTGGTTATACACTTAACACTATTACCATATTTAAGCACAACAGGCGAATTAAAAACAAAACCAACACAACACTCTGTAAAAGCATTGTTGGAGTATGGCGTTCAGCCGGATGTTTTGGTTTGCAGAACTGAGCATCCTGTAACAAAAGATATCAGAAGAAAATTGGCATTGTTTTGTAACGTTGCTGAAGATGCGGTAATTGAGTCGATTGATGCCAGTACAATATATGAGGTTCCATTATTAATGGAAAAGGAAAAATTAGACCTGATCGTATTAAAAAAACTAGGGATCACTTCTCCAAATGAACCGAAATTAGATAACTGGAATGCTTTCTTAAATAAATTCCATAATCCTAAAAAGGAAGTTCGTATTGGTTTGATCGGAAAATATGTTGAATTAAAAGATTCATACAAATCTATTTCAGAAGCTTTTATTCATGCAGGTGCAGTTAACGATTGCAAGGTGCAGTTAGATTGGATCCACAGCGAAAGTTTAACGGAAGAAAATGTTCACGAGAAACTTTCCAACTTAAAAGGTATATTAGTGGCGCCTGGTTTTGGTAATCGTGGTATAGAAGGAAAGATCAGTGCCATTAAATATGCGCGCGAAAACAATATGCCGTTCTTGGGCATTTGTTTAGGAATGCAATGCACGGTAATTGAATTTGCACGCAATGTGATGGGTTTAAAAGATGCCCACAGCCGCGAAATGAATCCTGCAACCAGCAGCCCCGTTATCGATCTTTTAGAGAATCAAAAAAGTATCTCTCACATGGGTGGCACCATGCGTTTAGGCGCTTACGCTTGCGAAGTTGAAGAGGGTACTTTGGCGTATTCTGTATATAAAACCAAACGCATTTCTGAGCGTCACCGTCACCGTTACGAATTCAACAACGAATACAAAAAACAATTCATGGATGCAGGCATGGTTCTTTCGGGTGTTAATCCGGAGGGAGGATTGGTTGAGATCGTTGAATTGCCAAACCATCCGTTTTTTATTGGCGTGCAGTTTCATCCGGAGTATAAAAGTACGGTTGAAAATCCGCACCCATTGTTCATCAGCTTTGTTGAGGCCGCTTTAAAAAAATGATCCTTCAGGAAGTTGGATATTTCAGTAAAACACACGGCTTAAAAGGTCAGTTACAATTGAATATTATTAAGGATTTCGACATTGAAGAATGTAATGCCTTGATCGTTCAATTACCTACAGGCCAGTTGCCACAATTCATTTCCGAGTTTCGTGAAACAAAAAATGGTTTTATTGTTTCATTGGATGATATTACATCTATTGATGAAGCAAAGATGTATGTTGGAAAGAAAGTGTTAGTTGATGAGAAATTTATTTTTGCAGATGAGGATGGCGAATTTGTGGGATACACTTTGGTTGATGAATCTTTTGGTGAAGTAGGGGTGATAGATGAGGTGGAAGATACAGGGGCTAATTTGATATTAAAGATCGATCATAAAGGACAACAAGTGCTTTTGCCCTATAGCGAGGATCTGGTTTTAAAAATAGATGACGATAAAAAAACCATTTTTTACAAGGCTCCTGACGGTTTGATACAGATGTATTTGAGCTAGAGCTATTTAAATTCACAAAATCATTTATTTTTTAATAAAAATTAATTACATTTGCCTTCCGAATTTTTTGGTGAGGTGCCTGAGAGGCCGAAAGGAACAGTTTGCTAAACTGTCGTACGCTTTACCGTGTACCGAGGGTTCGAATCCCTCCCTCACCGCACAAAGGGACTTAGGCTCAAAAAGAGAACTAAGTGCCTTTTTTATTATAGCCAAATCGCCCGACACACGGGCGATTTGTGCAATTATAAAATTTATTTCAGAGGTTCGAAATGCTCCAGTTTTCTTGTCATATACCAAACCGCTAGGAAAGAGTAAATTTTGCAATCCCTCCTTCAGGGCTATGCCGCCATCTTGCCACAGTTGGCGCAGGTTTCGGCAAAGAAATACGGCTTCGTTTATCATTTCTTTTAGGTTCGAAATGGAAATTCCACAAGTCGCCATTTCCTTTCGGATTTTTTCAAATTCCTTAGTGTATTTTACTCTAAATCGTTCGTAGGTTTCCTTGGGCATTTCCTCTTTTATGAAGTGTTTCTCTTCGAGCGTTTCAATATCCTTCGTTAGTTCGACAA
Organism: Sphingobacteriaceae bacterium; assembly: GCA_046345155.1. Classification (GTDB taxonomy): domain Bacteria; phylum Bacteroidota; class Bacteroidia; order B-17B0; family Aurantibacillaceae; genus Aurantibacillus. The sequence continues at coordinate 222,350 of JBKDKI010000047.1, read as the reverse complement.
TTCTCGCTTTAAGAATCACTTCTTTTTCAACAGAATCTTTATTCAGTTCATGATAGGTGCTTTCCAATTCAATTTTAATCGCTTCGGTTAAATCTCGTTTTACTTCGTATTTCTCAAGCTCCTCAGAAAATAAACGGTGCATTTCTTTTGCGCTTTTATTGCACTTACAGCCATTTGTTCTGCATTTGTAGTAGTACAAGTTCTTCTTCTTAACAATATAGCCAGTAAAGGGCTGATTACAATCCGAACATTTAATAAAAACCTTAAGAGGAATATTTACATCTTCTGCTTTATGAGGCACTCCGAATTTAGGCGAAGAAGAAATCACTTCATTTACTTTCATAAATGTTTCTTTTGTAATCATTTTTTCATGTACTCCTTCAACTACTTTTCCATTCAGCATTCCATGTGATACTAATCCGCAATAAAATGGGTTAATGAATATTTTATGCAATTGCTGTTTGTACATTTTTACTCCGATAGCCTGAAGCTTCAAAATAATTTCTTCATTCTTCATGCCCATTAACTTCCATTCCCATGCTTTTTTGATTTTCTTTCCATCGGCATTCACTACAATTTTGCGTTCACCACTTGTTCTTACAATATCATAACCTTGTGGTGGTTTCACAACCCAAATTCCTTTTTCAAATTTGGCTTTCATTCCTGCCATTGCAACTTGCTTGCGTTGATCATTATCCCATCGCCCGAACAACAATTGCATATCATGAAACAAAACTCCACTTGCATTAGAAGTATCAATTGGTTCGGTTACTGCTTTAATGTGAACCCCATGTTTCTCTCGCAACTCATCAGCGATAGAAATTGCTTTGCCGCCTGTTCTACTAAATCGAGTCATTTTGTAAACCAAAATGGTGCTTATTTTTCCTTTACTTGTATTTACAAAACCCAGCATTCGCTGAAACTCTTTCCTCGCATCGGTTTTAGCACTTTCATAAGTATCACCAAACGCTGAAACAATTGTGAGATTATTTCTCTTGGCATACTCCTCAATTGATTTACGTTGAGTTTCCAAGGACTCGTTTTTATCAAACTGACCTTTTCCGGAAACCCTTGTGTACATGACCGCCAAATTAGATGTGGATTGTTTTACTTCCTTTTTACCAAAGCGTCCAAAGCGATTGTCGATTATTTGTTCTTCTGTCATTTAGCCTCCTTTCTTTTTTTTATTATTTATGCTTGTTTTCTGTATTCAATTTCTGAAACATCCTTTTCAGTATTCAACAAAATTATTTTTGCTTCACCTGAATCATCGATCTCGTTTTTCTTTTTTATTTTTGAAAGATGTTCGCATAAAAGAACAGCCAGTTTTTTGATTGATAATACAATCTTGTTTGCTTGTTCATCGCTCACACTTTCATAACCTTTTATCATCCTCAGTTTTTCAACCGTTAATCCTTTATTATTTACGCTCTCACTTTTCATTTCTTTTCTTTTTATTTAAATTTTAAAGTACTACCTTTTAAAATTCAATATATTGATTATCAATATATTAGCTAATTTACATACATCTTTTGGAATAAAGAAATGCCCCTGAATCGCCCTAAGTTTGCCCAATTTTTAGGTTGATTTTATAGCTTTCTCCTGTACATTTTAGTGTCCTAAAATTTAGCAAGGTGATCTGATTTTTACTTTCCTGTTCATATTATGCAGCTTTGTTTTGATGTTGACTTTTTAATAATCCTTGTTTTTTTAGTGCTTCGTATCTGTACCTCCAATCACTTTTCTTTTCTGTTTCATTTTTACCGGAGATGAATTGCTGCACTTTTTCTTGATGCGGTTTCCCTTCAACAAAATCTATTTCAGAGAATTTTATTTCCGGTGTGTTATTCATTAATTGATGTCTAATGCAAATCAGTTGTGCTTTTCTTTCCTTTATTAACTTGAAAGCAAGAATTTTTAAATGCCTCTTTTCTTCAAGCGTTTTATTTAGTCCGAGAAAGAGTTCAATAATTAATTCCTTAAAAGGATAATCATTTGGCAGTTTGTTAAAAGTTGCACTTGTAACCAATCGCTTAAATGCATCCGTTACGCAAAGCAAGGTGTGCTGATCTATTCGGCTATAATTACTTAGCTTTATTAAACTTTCGGCTAAACATCTAAAACGAGAGTTTACCCAAACAATGTATTTTGCTTCTTCGTATTGCCAATAATCAAAAGGTTCTTTTGTTTTAATACCTCCGGAGTTTTGCTCGTATTTTTTTTCAATTAAACCAATGAGTTTACTGTTGATCCATTTATAACGTGGCTCGTTTTCATTTTCATGTTTCTGCTCAACTTTTATAAGATTATTTATTGGTTCAATTTCCTTTTCAATCTCTCTTACATTATTCGATTCTGCTATTTCGGTTTCTTCTTCTTCTTCTTCTTCTTCTTCTGCATCCTCCAGCGGTACAAATTCACTTTGTTCATCCTTATCGTATTTTACGGTAAGTTCTTCATTACCGTATTTTACAGTATCCTTTTCCTTATCGTATTTTACGCTAACTTCATTAGTAGTAAAATGCTTTACGACAACTACAGGAACTTGCAAACTTGGTTCTACTTCCGTTGTTCCTGAAAGCACCAAGCCATTTCTTTTAAAGTATGCCATTTGCTTACAGTTATCGCTGCAATATTTTTTGCTCGACCGTATTGCCGTAAAATGCCCTCCGCAATATAAACAGGTGCTTTCCATTCTTTTTAAATTCTAATCGGTTTAATATTCGTTTTCTTCGTCCTCTTCGTCTAACATCAAAACTGTATCGCCAAGCAAACCTTTCATGTATTCACTGTAATCAGTTAAAATGCCTTCCATATTTTCTTTGGCTTCTCTATTCTTAAGAAAGTTTAAATCAAAATTCACGTTTAGCAATACAATGTTTTGTCGCTCCTGTATTCCAATAATTTTATGCTTGACATTGTTACCAAACAAAATGCGTAAAATATCCATCAGCAGATCTTCCGGAATTTTATATCGTTTTACCATGAGTTTATTTTCCATGTCTTTCGTTTTATAAGTAAGCGGTTTCATAGGTTTTCTTTTTCTCTGTTTGATTTATTGGCAGTATAGATTTATGATTTGTAATACCAAATCCCAAGACTGGACTTTCCGATTCTGTTTCCGTTAACGTTTTTATCTTCTTATACTTTTTCTTTACTTTTTCAAAATCCTCTTCAAGCTCAGTGTAATCATCCTTTAGCTTAAGGTTTTCTGCTTTCAGTTTTTCTATTTCATCTTTTTGCCCTTTTATTTTAATAAAGGCATAGATCAACAGCCCTACACCAATTAACAAAGTGATGGGACTTAATATGAGTTTTAAAACCGTTCCCATCAATTTATTGTCTCCGGCAATAGTTTCTGCTGCCTTTTCCCAAACACCTTTTTCTTCATCTGTCCCTAACAAAGTCTTTTCGGTCTTGCTTGAGTTTTGTTTTTGTTCTGTTTTTTCTTCTTTCTCTTCTTTCATGGCTATTGTATTTTACGTTTAAAAATTCAAAGGTCGCTTAATGTATTTTACTTCTTTCCGATTCCCGAACGCATTAGCACTTATTGGTGCTTATTGAATGGCATTGGAGTTTATCGTTTACAAAAGCAAAGGTGCAACAAGTGTATTTTACGCTTTCCGCATTTTTGACGTTCGTTGCAATCTTTTTAATTTGTTTTGTGATCTTTTCTAAAGTTTTTCGATTTTAGCGTAAAGTAACGGCAGGGGTTTGATCCGCTTTACCGATTTGGGCGGTAACTGCCGAGAAGGGCACACAAATGCTATGAAAAGCAGTGAAATGAACTTAGGTTGCCTTTTTAATGCTTATAACCTTTAGAAAAGGTAGTTAACTAATGTTACCCAACACTTTATAGAGAATTAATCAAACTGTCGGGGTCAAGACAGTTCACTTTGTTGAAGTAGAGTAAATTAGCCTAAAATTCCGCAATGAAAACATATTACAATCCTGATGACCTAAAAAAATTCGGAAGTATATCCGAATTTGAGCCTAACCTTGCAAAAAAATTCTTCGATTATTATGGCGATGTTTTTAAGGAAGGGGCCTTAACCGCAAAAGAAAAGTCACTTATTGCGCTAGCTGTAGCTCATGCTGTTCAGTGTCCTTACTGTATTGATTCCTACACGCAAGATACGATGGAGAAAGGATGTGATGAAAAACAAATCATGGAGGCAGTTCATGTGGCTTCTGCAATAAAGGGAGGTGCAGTATTAGTGCACGGTGTTCAAATGATGAATAAATACAAAGAACTTTCGATGTAATGACCACGAAATCACTAATAGCTCAAAATCATAAATTATCTTCTGCAAAAAGTCAAGTAAGCTTTTTGCAAGATTCCAGCATCACAAAATTTTCAGACAAGTTGAGTGTTCAAAATTTATACCCTTTAACTCCGCAAGCGCTGGAAATATTTCAGATCAATGTTGGTAAAATGTGCAATCAAGTTTGTAAACATTGTCATGTAGATGCTGGGCCGGATAGAAAGGAAATAATGACGAGGGACACAATGCTACTTTGCTTGGAAGCAATTAAAAAATCAGGTGCCACTACAGTAGATTTAACTGGAGGTGCTCCCGAAATGAATCCTGACTTTAGATGGTTTGTTGAAGAATTATCAACCCTTGGAAAGAAAATCATAGTTAGATGCAACTTAACCATTATTGTGGCCAACAAAAAGTATAACGACTTACCTGAATTTTTTAAGAAACATAAGATCGAGGTTGTCTCATCCTTACCATACTTTACTGCTTCAAAAACTGATTCGCAAAGAGGAGATGGTGTTTTTGATAAATCCATTAAGGCTTTAAAAATGCTAAACGAAGTTGGTTATGGCATTGAAGCAAGTGGCTTAATTTTAAATCTTGTTTATAATCCATCAGGAGCTTTTTTACCTTCCGATCAAAATGCACTACAAAAAGAGTTTAAAGAGAAATTAAAAGCGCTTTATGATTTGGAATTTAATGCACTTTTTGCTATTACTAATTTGCCAGTGAGTCGTTTTTTAGAGTATTTAGTTCGGAGTGAAAATTATGAAGCTTATATGGAGAAATTGGTTAATGCCTATAATCCAATAGCAGCTGAAAATGTTATGTGCCGAAACACGCTTTCTATAAGTTGGGATGGTTTTATTTATGATTGTGATTTTAATCAAATGCTAGAAATGAAAATAGCAGTTGAAACAAATCATCAGCATCTGTCACATTTTAACGCTGAACGCATCAATAAAAGAAATATTATTGTAAATCAACATTGTTACGGATGTACAGCAGGAGCTGGCTCAAGTTGTTCGGGTAACGTAGCGTAAAATAAAGAGTATGTTTTCAGACAATCTATTAATGATATTTATAAAAAACCCTGTACTTGGAAAGGTTAAAACAAGACTTGCTAAAACCATTGGCGATGAAAAAGCGTTACATGTTTATCAAATGCTACTCGATCATACGCATAAAGTAGTGAGGAGAGTAAACATAGATAAAGCTGTTTTCTATTCCGATTTTATTGAAAGTGATGATGTTTGGAAAAAAGATAAGTTCCAGCAATTCATACAAACGGGTGATGATTTAGGAGATCGAATGTCGAATGCTTTCTTGAAGGCATTTAATATGAGATATAAGAAGGTTGTGATTATTGGCAGCGATTGTTTTGACCTAAATGAAGATATAATTTCTGAAGCCTTTAATATTTTGGAGGAACACGAAGTTACTCTTGGTCCCGCTAAAGATGGCGGATACTATTTATTAGGCATGAAAAACCATCACGGGCAATTATTTAAGAATAAAGCATGGAGTACTGAGAATGTTTTGCTAGACACATTATTAGATCTCTCTAATCTTAATCTTTCATTTAAGCTGCTTCCAACCTTAACCGATATTGATCAGGAAAAGGACTTAGAAAAATATCCTAATATACTTTCAGAATGAAAATAAGCATAGTGATACCATCTAATAATGAAGCCATGTATGTTGAGAAACTTACTCAATTTATTAAGGCTAATGCACAGGCTGAAAATATTGAGGAAATAATTATAATTGAAGCATTTAATACAAATAGAATTATTAAAGTAGCCGAAAAGAGCCACGCAAGACTCTATTATAATTTATCCGGAAATAGTTCCACTCAAATGGAAATGGGTGCCTTTGAGGCAAAAGGAGAAATTATTTATTTTATAAAGCCCTGTTGTGTGCCACCTCCAGCCTTCGATGAGCGTATTATTAATTATGTTCAGAATAAATATGCTATGGGGTGCTTTGAGTTGGACGCATTAGATTCAGATAATATATTCCTTAAATTATATAAAAAACTTTGTTGTGTACTTTTTAAAGATTCTTTTGTGGCCAATTCGTTCTTTGTAATCAGCAAGCTATACTTTCATTCGGGCGGGTTAAAAAAACACGGTAGTTATCTAGGCTTAAAAAAACAAATTTTATCAATTAAAATTAACACCTAATTTATAATGATGTTGCAAAAATTAAATGAAACGATTAACTATCTTCAATCTGAAGAATTCTCTAGCCCTGAAATAGGTATTGTTTTAGGTACAGGATTAAACGATTTAATAAATCACTTAGATATTATTAAGTCAGTAGATTATTCTTCCATTCCGCATTTCCCTGCCTCAACAGTAGAGTTTCATAAAGGCAAACTAATATTGGCTTGGTTAAAGGGTAAGAAAGTGATTGTGATGCAAGGCAGATTTCATTTTTATGAAGGGTATTCCTTTCAAGAAATCACCTTTCCTATAAGAATAATGAAAATGTTAGGGGTAAAAAGTCTTTTGTTGTCTAATGCAGCAGGTGGCATCAATCTTAATTTTAAGAAAGGCGATTTAGTGGTCATCGAAGATCACATTAACTTATTGCCTGGCAATCCACTCATTGGAAAAAATATAGATGAACTAGGTGATCGGTTTCCGGATATGAGCAACCCTTATTGTACTAACATTACCAAGTTATACAAACAAGCTTGTAAAAATCATGGAGTAAATTATAATGAAGGTGTTTATGCGGCAGTAACAGGGCCAAATTTAGAAACAAAAGCCGAGTACAAATTTTTAAAAATAATAGGTGCCGATTTGGTTGGTATGTCAACTGTGCCTGAAGTAATTGTTGCCAATCACATGAAACTGCCTTGCTTTGCGGTTTCGGTTGTTACTGATGAATGCGACCCGAAAAACTTAAAGCCAGTTAACATTGCTGAAATAATAGAAGTTGCAGGAAAATCGGACAAGGTTCTATCGAAGTTGTTTATCGATATAATAGAAAAGTTGAATGTATCTTAGGCAACACACTTTGAATATTGAAAATGTAATATAATTGTAAATAAAAATTGTTGAAAATGAAAAAACTAATCTTCTTAATTCTTGTGGTAAGTCATATATGTTCAAGTGCACAGACCAAACCACCTTCACATGAAATTTGGAATACATTGTTAAAGAAGAATGTTTCAACTAGCGGAAAAGTAAATTATAAAGGCTTTATCGCTGATTCAGTTCAGCTTGGTAAATACCTTAAACTTCTTTCTGATAGCAAGCCAGATGAAAAGGCCTGGTCGGCAAACGAGCAAAAGGCTTACTGGATAAACGCTTACAATGCATTTACGGTGAAATTAATTGTTAAAAATTATCCGGTAAAGAGTATTAAGGACGTGGGGGCTAAAATGCAAATACCTTTTGTAAACACACCTTGGGACATTAAATTTATTAAAATAGGAAATGACACATACGATTTAAATAATATTGAACATGGTAAGCTAAGGAAAAAATATGGCGATGCTCGTGTACACTTTGCTTTGGTTTGCGCTTCAAAATCCTGTCCTATTCTTTTAAATGAAGCATATAAAGCCGAAAAGTTAGATGCTCAATTAGATGCTCAGGCTAAAGTATTTTTAAGTGATAAAGCGAGAAATGATATTTCTGTCGATAAGCCAAAGCTCTCTAAAATATTTGATTGGTATGGAATGGATTTTAAATCAAAAGGAGTTTCGGTTATTGATTTTGTAAACAAGTATTCTCCAACAAAAATCAATGCAAACGCAAAGGTTTCTTATTTGGATTATAGTTGGGATTTAAATGAATAGAAATTATGCGAATAAGTGTTATTATTCCAACTTTTAATGAAGCTGAACGAATTGGGAATTTGATTGATTATCTCATTCTTAATAAAACCAATTCAGACGTTGAAATTATTGTTGTTGATGGCGGAAGTGATGATAAAACAGTAGAAATTGCAAACAGTAAAAATGTGAAAGTTGAATTGGTAAAAGAAAAGGGAAGGGCAAATCAAATGAACCAGGGAGCTGCTATTGCTAGTGGAGATATTTTCTATTTTGTGCATGCAGATACTTTGCCACCTGCATCTTATCCGAATTGTATTAAGGAATCTATATTCAACGGTTTTACATCGGGCTGTTGTGCCTACAAATTTGATTCAGATAAAATTCTACTTAGAGTAAATGAGCAATTCACAAAATTCAATGGCATTTTTACAGGTGGTGGCGATCAAACTTTGTTTGTAACTAAAGCCATTTACAATAAAACCAAGGGCTTTAACCCTGACTTTGTAATTATGGAAGATTTTGAATTTTATAAGAGATTAAAACGCATTTCAAAATTTAAAATCATACAAAGCAAAGCAACAGTTTCGGCTAGAAAATATGAAAAGAATAGTTATCTGCGAGTAAATTTGGCAAATCTTGCAGCTATGATTCTATTTTATTTAAAAACAAATCCTCAAAAAATTAACTCTATTTATAAATCCCTTATAAAATATTGATGGAACGATTACTGAAGGAATGTAACAATTCTAAAAACATAGTCATTATTGGTAACGGTGTTGCTGGTATTACTTGTGCACGAAATATTAGAAAAAAAAGCCATTCCAAAATAACCGTTATTTCTTCAGAAACAGAGCATCATTTTTCGAGAACTGCCTTGATGTATATTTACATGGGGCACATGCGTTACCAAGATACAAAACCTTACGAAGATTCGTTTTGGAAAAAAAATAGAATTGAGTTATTAAATCGGTTTGTTACCAAAGTTGAATCAGACAAAAAAATCCTTCATTTTTCAAATGGTGAAAATCTGAAGTACGACATATTGGTTTTAGCTCTTGGATCAGTTCCTAATAAATTTGGTTGGCCCGGACAAGATTTAAAGGGTGTGCAAAGTTTGTATAGTTATCAGAATTTGGAATTAATGGAGAAAAACACCAAAGATGCAAAACATGCCGTTGTTGTGGGAGGTGGACTAATTGGTGTGGAAATGGTTGAAATGTTGAAATCGCGAAACATATCAGTTAGCTTTTTAGTAAGAGAAAAGAATTTTTGGGATAGTGTCCTCCCTATAGAAGAGGCTAGTCTAATTGAAAAGCACATTTTAGAACACCACATTGATTTAAAGTTAAATACTGAACTAAAAGAGATTATTGGAGATAAAAACGGTAGGGTTGAAAGCATTATAACTTCTACTGGAGAAAAAATTGATTGCCAGTTTGTAGGATTAACGGTTGGCGTTAGTCCTAATATTTCATTAGTAAAAGACACTGAAATAACAACTGATAGAGGCATATTAATTAATGATTATTTTGAAACTAACATTAAAGATATTTATGCCATTGGCGATTGCGCACAGTTCTCGATTTCTATTAAAGGTCGCAGACCAATAGAACAAGTTTGGTACACTGGTCGTATGCATGGCGAAACATTAGCGCATTCTATTGCAACCTGCGAAAAAACCGCTTACCAACCGGGGCACTGGTTTAATTCTGCAAAATTCTTTGATATTGAATATCAAACTTATGGTAACGTTCCTTATCAAATGCCGGAAAATTTTAATTCATTTTATTGGGAGCATCCAACAGAAAAAATATGCTTAAGATTAGTTTTTGAAAAGGAAACTGAAAAGTTTATTGGTTTGAATGTTTTTGGAATTCGTATGCGTCACGCAGTGGTTGACAAATGGTTAAATGAAATGCAATCTGTTAATTATGTTATTGACAATTTACAAGAAGCAAATTTTGACCCCGAGTTTTTCATAAAGCATGAGAGTGCAATAATTCTTTCTTATAAATATAAAACAGTCAAAAGTAATTAAACATCATAATCATGAAAAACGAATCAATCTCCATATCAAATCCCGATAGCAATAAAATAGATGTTATTGAGAAAGTGGCAGTCTCACTTATTACGATTGGCTTAATTATTTTAGCACTTGCTTTTTTAAATGTAAAATTAAATAGCGCTCTTTTTTTGCCAATTTCATTAAGCTCCATTTTAGTTGGTACAATCATTTATTCTCGAAGAATGTATTTAAATAAAATAGCTGGAATTAAAAATGATGGCGTATGGTTTCGTTCTTTAAGCTCAAGAGGAATTGTTGGTTGGGCCTTGGGTATTATTCTTACAGGCTTTTATGTTTTAATTTATTGGTTCCCATTTGTATTAGGTTTAGGCGAAAATGGAAATGCAAATACAGGTTTGGTTGCTTTGTTCGACCCTCTAAGTTTGCTTTTAAATGGCAAGGCAGCAAGCCAATGGTTTTTGTATGGTACTCTTTATACGCTATGTATTGTTGCGTTAGGATACAAATTCATTTTAAAGTATCGTCATAACCGATACCAAATTATTAGAACAATAATAGTTATGGTTTCTCAGTTTTTCTTAGCATACTTTATTCCTGAAATACTGGAAGGTTTGAATAGCGATAAAGCCTATTTTGCAAAAGACCTAAAAAACATGTGGCCACTTAATTATTATTTTTTTGATAGTTGGCACATTGATAATATGAGGAACGGTGGAACAATGGGTATGATTTATTTGGTTTGGGGTATCGCTTTGTTTTTAGTTGTAACTCCTATAATAACGTATTTTGTCGGGAAACGCTGGTACTGCTCTTTTGTTTGCGGATGTGGCGGTTTAGCAGAAACTGCGGGAGACCCATTTCGCCATCTTTCATCAAAAAAAGTTTCTGCCTGGAAATTTGAACGTTACATAATTCATGGCGTTTTATTATTTGCAATAATAATGACTTCTGCCGTATTGTACAATTACTTTACAAATACCTCTACAATTTTAGGATTAGACACGTACACATGGATTAGACAACCCTATGGTTTTTTAATAGGAGCAGCATTTTCGGGAGTTATTGGCGTGGGGTTTTATCCAATGTTAGGCTCAAGAGTTTGGTGCAGGTTTGGTTGCCCTTTAGCGGCTTACATTGGAATTTTTCAACGATTTAAATCAAGATTCAGGATAACAACAAATGGTGGACAATGTATTTCATGCGGCAATTGCTCAAACTCATGCGAAATGGGAATTGATGTAAGAGCTTATGCGCAAAAAGGTGAAAACATTGTTCGGGCCAGTTGTGTTGGATGTGGCATCTGCTCAGCAGTATGTCCGCGTGGCGTTTTAAAACTCGAGAACGGTTCTGAAGAAAACAGAATTAATAGTGATCCAATTTCCATTGGTAATAACAGCATTAAACTGAATATATAAGATGATGAAAATATTAATGATACTTGTACTTATAGTTTATTCTATTGCATTGCTGTTTATTTTTACTTATAGCCTTACTCAGGCTGCGCTTATTCGGAGGTATTTAAAAAATAAGAATAAGAAAAATGAATCGAAAAGCGACTCGACTTATTTTCCATTAATAACAGTTCAGTTGCCTGTATACAATGAATTGTACGTTGTAGAGAGGTTGATTGATAACGTTTGTAATTTCGATTATCCTTCTGAGAAGTTACAAATTCAAGTATTGGACGATTCAACGGATGAAACCTTTAAAATCATTAAACAAAAAGTAGCTGAGTGGAAAGCGAAAGGAATAAACATTGTTCACGTTCACAGAAAAAATCGTACCGGATATAAGGCCGGAGCTTTAGAGGCCGGACTTGAAACGGCAACAGGTGAATACATTGCCATTTTTGATTCGGATTTTCTTCCGCGTTTAGATTTCTTACTGAAAACAGTCCCATATTTTATTGATAACAAGGTTGGAATGGTTCAAACAAGGTGGGAACACTTAAATCGTAATTATTCTTTGCTTACAAAGTTACAAGCATTTGGCTTAGACGCCCATTTTACGATTGAGCAGGTAGGCAGAAATTATAATCAAGGATTTATTAATTTTAATGGCACTGCCGGAATATGGCGTAAATCCTGTATTACTGATTCAGGAAATTGGCAACCCGATACCTTAACAGAAGATTTGGATTTGAGTTATAGAGCACAACTAAGAGATTGGAAATTTATTTATTTAGAAGATATGGAATCTCCGGCTGAACTTCCTCCTGTTATGAGTGCTTTAAAAACACAGCAATACCGATGGACTAAAGGTGGTGCAGAAACCGCCCGAAAACATTTGTCTAGTGTAATTAAAAGTAAAAAATCTTTTTCAATTAAGTGGCACGGAGCTATGCACTTATTAAATAGTGCAATATTTTTAAGCATTTTGTCGTGTGCAATATTTAGTGTACCACTATTGTATATAAAAGTGGCATTTCCCGAATTTAAAAATTTATTCTTAATTGCATCATTATTCGTTTTAAGTTTCTTGATTTTGTGTACTATGTACTACGTTTCATCTGCTAAGCGATATAAAAACAAAATCACAGCTTTTTTTAATGTGCTAATTACATTTCCTATATTTCTTTCCGTTTCGATGGGGCTATCTTTGCATAATGGTATTGCTGTGCTAGAAGGATATTTTGGCAGAAAGACCCCTTTTATACGGACTCCAAAATTTAATTTGAATAAAAAAGATGGTGAATGGGCGGGCAATAAATATTTAAAAACAAAATTAAATTGGATAAATATTCTTGAGTTGGCATTAGCCTGTTATTTTGCATTTGGTGTTGTAAAAGGGCTTCAGTTAAAAGACTACGGATTATTACCTTTTCATACCATGCTCTCACTAGGCTTTTTAACCGTTTTTTATTTTTCATTTAAACAAAGCTTTACAAAACAATCATAAATTAATATACAATCAATATGGAATCTTACTTACAAACTACAAAAGATGTTTACAAACAAGCAGCCCTTACTCCCGATGTAGGACTTTGTTGCACAACAACTCCAATTTGGCAATTACCGGGATTAAGCATACCTGTAATTATGCAACAAATGAACTACGGCTGCGGCAGTACCGTTAATCCTCGTGATTTGGTAAATGAGCCAACTATTTTATACGTTGGTGTTGGTGGTGGTATGGAGTTATTGCAATTCTCCTATTTTAATAGAAAAGAGGGTGGTGTTATTGGAATTGATGTGGTTGATGAAATGCTAAATGCTTCAAAAGAAAATTTTAAAGTTGCCGAAAAGGAAAATCCTTGGTTTAAATCAGAGTTTGTTACGTTAAAAAAAGGTGATGCTCTTAATCTACCAGTAGAAGACAATAGTGTTGATGTTGCGGCTCAAAATTGTCTGTTCAATATTTTTAAAGTGGATGATTTAAAAAAAGCACTAACAGAGATGTATCGTGTTTTGAAACCAAGAGGTAGGTTAGTATTATCTGACCCTACTTGCGAAACTGCTATGCCGGAAAATTTAAAAAATGACGAGCGCCTACGAGCTTTATGTTTAAGTGGTGCTATGCCATTAAAGGATTACATTAAGATGATAACCGATGTAGGTTTTGGAACAGTAGAAATTCGTGCTAAAAGACCCTATCGTATTTTAGACCCAAAACATTACGATACTAATGAATTAATTTTTATAGAAAGTGTTGAAGTATGTGCTATAAAAGATCCTATGCCTGAAGACGGGCCATGTGTTTTTACAGGGAAAACCAGCATTTATTATGGGAATGAAGATTTTTTTGATGACACAAAAGGACACACTTTACTTAAAAATCAGCCTTTGGCTATTTGTGACAAAACCGCTTCTGCACTCAAAGCACTTAATAAAGAAGACATCTTTATCTCTGAATCAACATATTTTTACGATGGTGGTGGTTGCTGCTAATAATATTTAAACTAGTACAATATGCAAACACCTTTAGTTAAGCCAAAACAAAATATTAATGATCCTGAGCTAGATAAGTTAATCGCTTTTTTTAATGAAACCCTTGGATTTTGTCCTAATAGCGTTTTAACAATGTATCATAGGCCAAGAATAGCTTATGCCTTTGTAGAAATGAATATGGCCGTGATGGAAAATAAAGGTAAAGTAACCAGTGCTTTAAAAAGATTAATTGGTTATATAAGTAGCCATGCAGCAGGTTGTAGATATTGCCAAGCTCACACCATTAGAGCTGCCGAGCGTTATGATGCCAGTAAAGAGCAATTAGATAATATTTGGGAATATAAAACGCATTTAGCATTTTCTAAAGCAGAAGTAGCCGCTTTAGATTTTGCATTAGCAGCATCGGTTATACCTAATTCTGTTACCGATGATATTGCTGTTGAACTCAGAAAGTATTGGACTGAAGGCGAAATCGTAGAAATATTAGGTGTTGTATCGCTTTTTGGGTATTTGAATAGATGGAACGATTCGATGGGAACCGAAATTGAAAAGGGAGCCGTTGAGTCAGGGAATAGTTTATTAGGGAATAGAGGTTGGAGTGAGGGCAAGCATAAATATTAAAATGGATGACGAAAATAAAAATCATATTTACAACATACCTAGCCTTTAGCTATTTTTTTGTATTTTCTGAAACGCAGAACTATAAAATCACATTAGCAGGGTTTAACATTGGTACATTAAGTGCTACACATATACAAGTTAAAAATATTGACTACTACAGTATAGTAAGCAACGTATCAGTTAATTTAATTATTAAAGTAAAGGTCTATTACAAAACAGTTTCTGTTTATAAAGACAGTAAGCTAATAGAATCAAAAGTAAATAGTTTAGTGAACGGAAAAAGTTTCGTATCCAATACCCTGTGGGACGGAAAACATTATAAGATCAATTGCAACACTTATAAATACACTTACGTAGATTCAAGTAGAGTTGAACCTATAAAATGGTCGGTAAGTAAATTATATTTTGAAAAACCAACTGTCGGAGCGGAAGTTTATGCTGAAACGTATGGAAAATTATCAAACCTAAAGATGGAAAAAGATAATCAGGTTCGGTTTGAAATATCTAAGAGTAAACAGATTTATTATTATTCTGAAGATGGGAATTTGAGTGATGTTGAAATGATAAACTCGATTAAAAATTTTAAAGTAACTAAAAGTATATAGTGAATTAAATTTTCTAATATGAAATTGATTCAAAACTAATTTGTAACTCGTAATGGTAAAAGAGCTTATATTTATTTACAATGCAAAAAGCGACTTATTAAGTAAAGCAACAGATTTTGCACATAAACTCGTATCACCTCAAACCTATAATTGTAGTTTGTGTGCAATAACCTATAGCAATTTTTCTGTTCATAAAGAATGGGCTGATTTTGTCTCCTCTCTAGTAACTCCAGTACGTTTTTTTTACAAGAATGATTTTGAAGTATTGTATCCCGAAGAAAAAGTAATTTACCCAGTAATTTACATAAAAGAAGGTAGCAGATTAAATAAACTTGTTACTGCATCTGAAATTGATCAACAAAAGAATTTGGGTGAGTTAATTAATTTAATGAAAGAAAAACTACAATTTAACATAACCGTGTAACAAATGATACATAATTAAATAAGCGATCATACTATTTTTACTTATTAAACCAACCAATGAACATGAAATTACGTAACATTATTTTAAACGGTTTACTGATATTAACCAATGCTTCCTTTGCTCAATATGTTCAAAACAAATCATACAACACCATGTTAAAAGCATTGCTCTCCCACAACGTTAAAGAAATGGGAGCAAAAGATGCAAACCAAGATACTACAGCAATCTTTTTAGATGCTCGCGAAAAAAAAGAGTTTGAAGTTAGTCACCTTAAAAATGCAGTGTGGGTTGGATACGATGATTTCGAATTGAACCGTGTTAAAGCAGTTTCAAAAGATAAAAAAATTATTGTCTATTGCTCTGTTGGTTATAGAAGCGAAAAAATAACGGAAAAATTAAACAAAGCGGGATACAGTAATGTTAGCAATGTTGTAGGAGGTATTTTTGAATGGAAAAATTTAGGGTATCCTGTTGTTGATAATACAGGAAAACAAACAGAAAAGGTTCATGCATATAGTAAAACATGGGGTATTTGGCTAAACAAAGGGGAAAAGATTTATAACTGAAACATGAATACTATTTTTGATACCATATTAAATTCTTATTCAGGTTACTACAATTATTTGGTAAATGAAATTTTGTACCCATCTTGGCATAATTATTTTTATTGGCTTTTAGGATTATCTTTATTTGTATGGATGCTTGAGTTAATTTTCCCGTGGCGAAAGCAACAAGCAGCTTTCCGCAAAGATTTTTGGTTGGATGGTTTTTACATGTTTTTTAATTTTTTTTTATTTTCATTAATTGGATTCAATGCCATTTCAAATATTGGGGTTGATTTGTTTAATTCATTTCTTAAAGTTGCAGGAATAAACAACCTTGTTGCTATTAACATAACAGCTTTTCCAAAGTGGAGTCAATTTCTTATTATGTTTGTGGTTGCCGATTTTATTCAATGGAACATACACAGATTGTTGCATCGTAATAAATATTTGTGGGAATTTCACAAAGTACATCATTCCGTCGTTGAAATGGGATTTGCAGCGCACCTTCGTTTTCATTGGATGGAGACGGTTATTTATAAATCGTTACAATATATCCCATTAGCGATGCTTGGCTTTGGAATACAAGATTTTTTTATCATTCATATCATTGCAGTTGCTATCGGGCATTTAAACCATGCAAACTTGAAGCTAACCTATGGTCCACTAAAATACATTTTAAATAACCCAGTTATGCATTTGTGGCACCATGCAAAAGATTTACCAAAAGGCAGTTATGGTGTTAATTATGGATTAAGCTTAAGCATTTGGGACTATGTTTTTAAAACAGCCTATATTCCAAACAATAATGCTAACGAACCTTTAGGGTTTAATGACATTGGAAAATTTCCCAAAAATTTTATCAAGCAAGAAGTGTATCCTTTTAAAAAATAATTACTTTTCAAACCTTACTGTAACGTATGATATTTCAAGGAAAAAACAATGAGTTTATACAACTTAAAACTTTAGTAGCTGGGGATAATTTGGTTAAAGATAATTTACTTTACTAACCTCTCATTTTTATTTGGACGAAGGATAAGAAGACGGAAGTGATGTTTGAAGACGAATTTTTTTCATTGCCAAGTAATAGTATTTTATGTTTCACTGAATTTCATAAAGTAGAATTCAATAATATATCTGAAGCAAGATTTATAAAGTTTAATCGAGAATTTTATTGTGTACTAGACCATGATAAGGAAGTAAGTTGCAAAGGAATATTGTTTTTTGGAGCAAATCAATTACCTGTATTTCAAATTCCTGAAGGGGAAATAGAAAAATTTGAGGTATTGTGGAAAATGTTTCAAATAGAAATGCAATCCAAAGACGAATTGCAATTAGAAATGCTACAGACAATGTTAAAGCGTTTTATTATTTTGTGCACAAGAATTTACAAAGCACAAAACAACTTTCTTAACCTTAAATCAACCGACGTTGATATTGTTAGAAATTTTCATTTATTAGTGGAGCAGCATTTTAAAACCAAACATGCTATCGAGGAATATGCTACTTTGTTAAATAAGTCTCCAAAAACTATTTCTAATTTATTTTCTGTTATTTCTTCTAAAACACCTCTTCAAATTATTCGCGAACGGAAAATGCTAGAAGCCCGCAGAATGCTTCGATATACAGACAAATCTGTTAAAGAAATAGCTTATGAAATTGGGTTCGAAGACATCCAAACATTTAGTCGTTTTTTCAAAAAACACGAATTGATTAGTCCTTCTGAATATAAAATCTCCCTTTAGGGAAATATTGCTAACTCATCGGGAGCTTTTACCTAATACTACCTCCTTTTTTTGCTACATCTTTGCAACGTCAATAATGACAATCAAAATTTTTAATACAAAGAAAATGACAACTACAGAAACAAAAACTTTCACGGTTCCTAGCCGAGGAGAAGTATCGGAAAACAATCAGGCTATTTTTGATAGTCTTGAAAAAGGTTTAGGCTTTGTGCCAAACTTGTATGCATATTATGCTAAAAATGAAACCGCTTTAGGTGATTATCTCACGCTTCAAAATCGTAAAAGTACTTTAAAAGCGAAAGAGAGAGAAGTAATAAATCTTGTTACTAGCCAAATTAATGGCTGTCATTATTGCCAATCTGCTCATACTGCACTTGGCAAAATGAATGGCTTTACTGACGAACAAATAATTGAATTACGCAAAGGTTCAGCTTCTTTTGATACTAAATTGGATGCACTGGTTAAATTTACAGCATCTGTAGTTGAAAACAGAGGAAGAGCAAGTGAAGCCATTAAGCAAGCTTTTTTTAATGCTGGTTATAACGAGGCAAATCTAATTGATGTGATAATTGTAGTTGGTGATAAAATTATCAGTAATTACATTCATAATTTAACAGGTTTTGCTATTGACTTTCCAATTGCAACAGAAATATAATTAACAAATATTTATTCAAAAAATCTAAAAAAAGTATAACATGAAAAATTCAATTTTTACAATCGTTCTTGCAGTAATAGCTACATTATTTGGTACAATCAACGCAAACGCTCAGTCTGCTGATAAAGATGTAACCATCATCGAATTAACGCAAACTACCAATCAGTTTTTAACCCAAAATTTGTCATTAAAACCTGGTAAATATCAGTTTCGCGTAGTCAACAAAGATGTTGAAAAGGACCTTGGATTTGTAATTCAAAAAGCAGCAGACAAAAAGGGTGATGTTATGAAAACTGCGGTGCCTAATTCATTCACAACAGCTATGGTTAAAAAAGGGGAAGCACAATATACTGGTGTAGTTGATTTGAAAGCAGGAGAATATGTGTATTCTTGTCCACTAAATCCAACGCCACACTATGCTATAAGTGTGAAGTAATAATTAAAGAAACGTTTTGAAATATGATTTGGGAAGAGATTCTCAAATCATTTTTTTAATTAACTCAAAAAATGGGAAAGAAAATAAATATCAAAAACATACCAACTGGGTACCAATCATTCATTTCAAATGGCAGGCATAGTGTTGTGGGTGATGAACCACTTAATAGTAAAGGGACTGATCTTGGCTTTTCGCCAGAAGATTTTATCCTTTCAAGTTTAGCTATGTGTAAAGTGGCAACAGTACGTTTTATAGCTCGAAAAAATAATTGGAATATTCGTGATGTAGATGGAGAGCTTGAAATGAAGGTAATACGTGGTGAAGGTGGCAAGCTATCTACTGAGGTAACAGTTGCTATCAAAATTGAAGGTGATATTACAGAAGAACAAAAAATGCAATTGCTCGAACAAGCTGATTCATGCTACATTCATAGAATGATTGAAGGTCGGTGGAATATAGGAAAAACTACAACTATTGTATAATTTAGATTTTTGAATTATTAACTTTCTTCATAGCAATTATAGTTTTACAAGATGAAAAATAAAAGATTACCTCTTCCGCCATTTACAATAGAAACTGCTTTGCAAAAAGTTCAAGCGGCTGAAGATGCCTGGAATACAAAAGACCCTGAAAAGGTTTGCATGGCTTACACAATTGACACTGAGTGGAGGAACCGAACAGAGTTTTTAAACGGAAGAGAAGAAGTGAAACAATTTTTAAAAAGGAAATGGGAAAAAGAATTGGACTATAAACTTAAAAAAGAGTTGTGGGCATTTCAAGAAAATAGAATAGCTGTGCGCTTTGAATATGAGTACAGAGATTTAAACGGACAATGGTGGAGAGCTTACGGAAATGAAAATTGGGAATTCGATGAAAATGGATATATGGCAAAACGTTTTGCAAGTATTAACGATTTAAAAATTGACGAATCTAAAAAACGATTGTAATATAACGGGGAATATTTAAATTAGTACTACCCCAAAACAAGCTGTTAGGTTTTAATGAAATAGAAAATTTCGCAAGCTCATTTATCAACAAGAGGTGTATCCTTTTAATAAATGAAGAAGTTTATTACAATAGAACAATAATGCTGAGAACAAATAAATTCAAAATTCTCATATACAAATTATACCTTAAAAATTGAATCTAACTCCCAACTGCATTTGCCATCTTGAAGCTATTGGGTCTATTTGCCAAGGCGAAGATGTTGGGTTGTTAAATTGATAGGTAGCTAACCCAGCACTGTTTATACTTTTTACAGTAATTAATGAGTAACCTGCATTTGTAGTATTTGGAACAAAATATTGATGCCCCCAGTTTTTATTTAGCAGATTTGTAAAGTTTATTACATCAATAAGTATTTGCAAAGTGTTTTTTGTTTTCTTTCCTAATTTAAACTCATTACTTATCCTTAAATCTAATTGAGTATTCCAAGGCGTCCTCCCTCCATTTCGTTCAGTATGTTTACCTTTTCTAGAGCTTAAATATATATCGTTATTAATATATGAATCAAGTTGGTTCCATTGATCATTAGCACTAACAAGTACATTGCCAGCCGCATCTTTAATGTCAACCAATGCTATTTCACTTTGGTTAGCAGGCACATAAATCAAGTCATTGTTGGGCGAGCCATCTCTATTTAAATCGCCCGAATAAATGTATGTAAACGGACTCCCACTTTGGGCATTAAGCACTATACTAACTATTGATTTCTCTATAACTTTTTTCCATTTTTTTATATAAGAAATATTCGTAATGCTTCTATGTCTAATGTCAAAATTAGAAAAACTTAATGCTGGTGAATTAGAGTTAATAGTTTGATTCCATTCCCAATTAGCTTGTGGAGAAACTCGTACACCATTCATCACATCTCTCGAAATGCCATAATTATAAGCTGTAAAAACAGTTAATCCAAATTTAAATTCTTTACTTAAACTAACAGATATATTGTAACGATACCCGTTTTTAGTATTAGTAAGCATAAATACATTTGTATAGTTTGGATTGTATTTAGCACTTGAACCACTTCCTGCATATACAGGTCTTCCGTCTGCCCCTTGTAAACCTACAGTAGAGTCTTTTAAATTTATTGTTTTAAATAGCACATCATAGATAGTTTTACTGTACAATCCTTCAATTGTGAAAATAAAATCTTTGGGTAGTTTTATGTCAAGAGCTAAATTGCTTCTCCATACTTTTGGAAGCTTAAATTCAGAGTCAACAATGTTTATTTCTTTCAACCCGGGCTGTAGATTTGCCATTTGTCCATAATTATTTGTAATGAGATTTACATTCCCTGTGGGTCTAAAATCAATATTACCAAATTGATTTCCATTATATAAATACGCATAGGCCATCCAAGCAAATGGCATTCGCCCAATAAATATCCCACTTCCACCTCTTAATTTCAATTTTTCTTTCCCTGTGATATCATAATTGAAACCTAGGCGTGGAGAAACATTGATTTGATTTTTAATGCCTGATTGCACTTCAGTAAATTGCTTTGTTGTTTGGAAAACAGATACCAAATTAGGCGAATTTGGAAAAATATTTCCCTCAATTCTTAATCCATAAGTTAACCTAAGCTTTGCATTAATTTTCAAATCGTGTTGAGCATAAACTGATGGTAAAATAACTTGGAAACTTGCTGATGGATTGTTGTAATTATTTTCATAAGAATCATCAAATAAATTATATGTTCCTCTAATACGAGAGGGTTTGTTGGCATAAAAATCATCTAAACTTTTATATGCCCACCTTCCTGTGTATGGCGTAACAAAGTGATAGTTAAAATCAAATATTTCGGTATGCGTTCCAAATGTGAAGGTGCTTTTGTTTTTGTAATAAACCAAATTATTTGTTATTTCAAAATTACGCTGTTTCATTTGAAATAAGGCGGCTTCACGATACGTACCTAAAAGAATAATATTACTTGTGTTATTTGTAATCTCAATATGCGGAAAAAGTTGATCACCTGCCGGGTCTCTCCTATCATAAACGTTGCCGAAACCCATGATAAGATTATTGCTTAAATTATTTGACAGCCTTGTTTTAAGTTCTGTTACAACGTTAATAGCAGTGCTTAAATGTTTAAACCCTTGGCTTCCGAAATTTAAAATTGTTGGGGCGCGCTCTAAATTATTTGTTGAACCATCTACAATATTTAATCTAACCAATAATTGATTTTTATCGTTAATATTCCAATCTATACGGGTAAATATTTTATTATTAGTTGTTCTTAAAGTTACATTGTCTATAGTGCCAGCGTCATAATTGTATCTCTTAAATAGAGTATCTTTCAAATTTTTCATTTCTTGATATGAAAATAAACTTCCTGCTGAGCCAGGAGCATATTGTACTGACTCATCTCTGTTAGTAAATTCGTAATTGATAAAATAAAATAACTTATCCTTTTTTAAAGCACCCCCAACTCTAAAGCCACTTTGCAAGTCATTATAAGTTGTCATTTTTGTTCTACTTGCATCAACACTTTTTCCGGTAGTGTATTGATTTCTATTATACAAATAAATACTGCCTTCATTTTTATTAGACCCACTTCTAGTTACAGCGTTTATAGATGCGCCAGTAAAGTTTCCAATTTTTACGTCGTAAGGAGCAATATTTACTTGCAATTGCTCCACGGCATCTAAACTTATAGGCTGTGTCTTTGCAAGAGACCCAGGGGTTCCTGATGCTGTTGATCCTCCCGCGCCACTGGATGGCTCTTGAAATCCAAAGGCGTCATTAGACCCCGTGCCGTCAATGTTTAAATTATTAAACCTGTAGTTGCTTCCTCCAAATGAGTTACCTGAACTTTGTGGAGTAAGCTTTGTAATTTCAGACAAGCTCCTGTTTAAAGTAGGTAATGATTCTATTTTATTTTTGTCGATCGTAGTTCCTGTGCCACGCCTTTTTGAATCAAAAGGGTCATTTTGCTTAGCTGTTACTTCAACTTCGCTTAATTCAGTTGTGTTTTCTTCTAAAGTAAAGATTATGTTTTTGCTTTCACCTAATGAAAGAAAAATTTCACTTTTTGTATGCTGCGTATATCCAATAAAACTTACTCTAAGTTCGTATGGACCACCAATTTTCAAATTAGGAAGTACGTATGAGCCATCACTAAATGT
Organism: Sphingobacteriaceae bacterium; assembly: GCA_046345155.1. GTDB lineage: Bacteria > Bacteroidota > Bacteroidia > B-17B0 > Aurantibacillaceae > Aurantibacillus. The sequence goes on along the minus strand of JBKDKI010000047.1, from coordinate 199,224 downwards.
ACTACAAAAGTATTTTGTCGTTGTCGGTAAATGAACTGCTGTTACTATTGCTCCTGTAAGTAATTCGGCATTTTTGGAACTAACTTGTCCACGAATTTCGCCTGTTGTAATTTGTGCTTTAATGGCAACGGAAATAAATAAAAAACATATTAATGTCTTAATTTTAAACATACTCTTTAATTTAGAAGTAAATAGTTATTGATTTAAAATGAACCTGTCTAAATTAAATTACTGGAGGAGCAGATGTACCAAAAGAATACAGAGGGATACTTATTTTTTTATTAGATTCTTGAAAGATACAAGAGTATAAAGATTGAGAGATAAGACTTGCAATGGTTCTAGCAAGACTACAATACTTTGATTTATGTTCTACAAAATGAATTAAATCATTAGGATTGTTGATGTCGTTGAGTGGATTTGTAATTACAACTGACGAGGTAATACCCTTTGCGAAATCGATAATTTCGGTGAGTAGAGTTGATGTTTGCCAATTTAAATTTTGAAAATCATTTTTATTAAAATGTTTTTTTGATAACCCTATTAAATAAGTTCCACCATTTAAAGTTGGCCCAATAACAAAATCATTGTGCTTTAGTTCATTTGAGGCGTTAATAAGTGTAGATGTAGTTATGCTTGGAATATCACTACCCGTAACGATAATCTTATTAAAACCACTTTCAAAAATAGATTCAACCGCATTTGATAATCGTTCGCCAAATGTATTGCCTTTTTGATCTTTTATACTTACAATGAAATAAGGGATTCCAAGCCCTGATATTTTCTTAATTGAATCGCTAATAAGGCAATCAGCAATTGTTTTATTTTTCTTACTATTCCCACCCTTTAAGAAAAGTTTGTTTTTTATCTCATTTTCGGAGTCATGAGTGAAAAGTAATATTGCTGCACTATCAGTTGTCATTTATAAATGCAAACATAATTACGAGCAAAAGATTTAATTGTCTTGATGCCGACATAGACAAAGTATTTAAAATTAAACAGGGGTGCTCTGCTATGAAAAAGTCAAGAAGGCTATAGCCTAAAAACTGACAGAACACCACCTGTTATGTTTAAAAACATTTCTTAATCAATAATTCAGATGGTTTATTTTGAGGTGTATAATCCTTATTATTTGAGCCTCCGGCCGTTTCATGCTTTGGATACCATTTCCAAAGAAAAGCCCCTTTAAACCAAGGCTTATTAGCGAATGCCTCAAAAAAAGCTTGCGTAGCATTTGATTGAGATTGCAAATTTAAGTTGGGTGAAGTTGGGTTCCAAGGTTCGTGCGCGCAGGCATCTACACTTTTATATCCTATTTCTGTAAATACTACATCTTTGTTCTGATTAATACGGTAATTATTAATAGCTGTAATTGTATTTTGCCAAGCATCTACTAAATCTTTTACTTCAGGCGTAGTTGCATTTGAGAGTGGAAAATAGCCATCAATACCTATGTAATCTAATTTACTCCAAAAAGGCACTTCTTGGTAGTCGTCCCAATTGGCGGCATAAATTAATTTACCATCGTAAAATGTTTTAATAGAATCAACTAATTTATTCCAAAAAGTTGGTCGGTTTTGAACTGCCAATTTTAGTTCTGTTCCAATACAAAATAATTCTATGCCAATGGAATCTGCTAAATGCGCGTACTCCATAATGTATTGTCTATAGTTATTTTCCCATGCTTGCCAATCAGCTTCGTTAGATAAAGTAAACGCGCCGGTGTAGGAACCAGAGATCCAAATCTGAGGTTTGAGCATGGTTTTAATTCCTTTTTGCTTTGCCAATGCAGCAGTAGTTTTTACGCCATTAAATGTTTCGCCCCACCAAATACTGCTTTGAGAAAAATCAAGAGTAGGCGAGTTTGAATATCCATGGGCAAATGGCATTTGTGCTATCCAATTACAGTTAATTTTTTCAAGTGGAGTAATATTACTGCTATCAATTACAAAGTTCATAGCTACATAACTAATGCTCCTCATTTCAAAATTAGCTACAACCGTATCTTTATTAATAGGTTCACAGGTTGTTTGTATTGGAGCATCTTTTTTACACGAACTTAAAGTAAAAATGAAACTTAAAATAATCAATTGTATTTGCATGCTTATTATTTTAGTGAATATTGCTTTTTAATAATGTCTTTTACAGGCTTCCCTTGTGGTGTATAGTCCGAATTATATTTATTCATTTCGCATTCATTATACCATTTCCATAAAAATCCACCGGCAATAAAATCCTTCTTCCATATTGAATTATACAATGCAGTGTATGCATTAATTTGTGAATCAAAATTTACATCTTCAGTTTTGGGTGTATTTTCAAATTCCCATTGCTTATTAGCCGTATAATCAATGCTCTTGTAGCCATACTCGGTAAAAATTATTTTTTTATTGTACTTTAAAGATAGACCCTTGAGATTTAAACTAATCTTCTCCCAATTTATTTCTAACTCCTTTATACTTGGTGTTTTTTTATCTGATAAAGGGAAGTAAGCATCAATACCAATATAGTCAAGTTTATTCCAAAAGTTGATGGTTTCGTATTCATCCCAATTAGCGGCATAGGTTATTTTGCCTTTATATACCTTTCTAACTTCATCAATTAATCCACTAAAAAATTCAGGATGTTTTGTTGTATAGGTTTTTAGTTCTGTTCCAATTGAAAGTATTTCAACATTTAAGGAATCACACAACCTCGCTAAATAAAGTAAATAAGTTTTATAGTTGGCTTCCCATTCTGATTTTGTTTTCCCTGTTAAATCAAAGTCTCCAGCCCAACCATTGTCCATCACCCATTAATGAGGCTTTATAAATACTTTAAATTTGTTTTGTCTCGCTCGTTTCACTTCTTCAATTAAGCCAACTTTCGTATCACCCCACCAATTAACACTAGTGTTGAACTCAATCTTACTGCTGCTCTTATGTAAAAATGCAAATGGGCAAATAGCAATCCAATTAGCGTTTATAGTTTTTATGGAGTCTATTCCGCTTAGTTTGCACTTTAGTTTTGGAGAAACAAAATTTACGCCATTTATTTTTTCAGACATTGCGGTTTGTGCAATTATGCCAACTTTTGTAAGTGTAGCAAATACAAAAATAAACTTGAAATGTTTCATTTTAAAGATGTATCAATCTTAGTCCAAAATTATAAGTAGAACCTGCACCCGCGTTTATACCCATTGAAAAACGAGTGTAAGAAGCCTCCGTTTCTAATTTTCCTTTTATGATTTGATACTTTGCACCAATGCCTTCTTGTCTAAACCAAGAGTCAATACCTTTAGCGCCATAGTTTGGCCAAAATTCTTGTTGAAAATAAATGGTTAGTCTTTTGGTAGGAAAATAGCTTAAGAAAATATCAGCTGGCGAACTAACACTGTAACGACTTACATTTTGCACAGGCACTTGTTTTATATAAACCCATGGTGCAAGTTGAAAGAATAATTGAAATTTTTTACCTATTGCTTGATCATAAAATATTTGAGTTATTGAAATGTAACTATCAGCACTTAAATAGGGCTTTCCATTTTGTTTGCCTTCTTGGTCTTTAGCCACCGGAAATAGAAAAGTGCTTTGTATTGACAAGTGACTTAATTTTTTAAATGGCTGTACTTTAATCTTCGGGCCAATGTTACTCAAAGCAGTACGAGTATTAGGACTATTTTGAAATGACAATAGATCAAAAGGAGAACTTGTAGTATCATCAATGCGGACAGATTTTATCCAAAAATCTATACCTACATTAAAACGTGAATTTACTCCAACCAAAATCTGATTGATAGATGAAAAATAGCTTCCTCTGTTATTATACTTTAATTTATTTCCATTCGCATCATATCCTTTTGTTTGGCTGTATAGATTATTGAAAAACTTGTATTCCCATTGCCCCTTGGTGTATAAAACAGAAGGTGTATAATCTTGCGTGCTATTTTTTTCTTTCTTTTTAGGTTCTGATGGATCGTAAGGTGCAATATTTTCTTCAACAAGTGCCGACTTAATATCGTTTATTTTCCAGTTGTAACCGTAATAATCCAGATTGAATTTTTCACTTATGGCAACAGTTTTATGTCTATTAATAAATTGAATTACATTTTTATTGTCTCTTAAAAAGTCTTTCTCGTACCACTTAAATATTTCAGAAACTAAAACTGTTTTGTTTAGTGAATCAACTCTAATAAATTCCACGTTATCTAAAGCTAATTTTGTTTGTTGATTTAACTGCTCGTCTAATTTATCAGAAGTATAAGCAAAATTTGTTATTGGCGGGCAACCTAAAGCACCACAAACCAAAACAAAATGAACTCTAGGATCTTTAAATTCTTTTCTAATAAAATCATTTTCTATATTATTCAAGCTTAAAGTTGAATTGTTGTATTTAATAATTTTTTTGTCGTAAAAATTTGCAATCTCTTGAGGAGATGATACAGGATAGTTTTCAGCTAAAAGTTGTATTACAGCTAGATTATATAAATTAATCAGCAATGCTTTTTTTTCACCGGCATTAGCGGGCGTAATACGTTCATAAGAACTTATTAAACTTACTAATACTATTTTATTTTCTTTTACAAGCTCGTAATCAACTAAGCCAGAGGTAACGTAGCTTTTTAAAAATGTGTCCGTTTTAATGGTAATGCTATCAGTAGATTGAGCAACAGAATTCAGTTGGGACATTAACAGCAAGACGAAGAAGAACGACTTTTTTATGGACATAATTGAATGCATTTATATATGTCAAAAATAACGGTCACCCTTTACTTGAAATGTCGGCTTCAAGACAATACTAAATAGTTGTATTTTATATACTTGCACTGTGAAATGTACTGTTTTTTTGTTAGTTTCCTGTTTAGTTGGGTTCTTACTCTCTTGTTCTCAATCGCAAGAGAGTACTGTGCCTTCTTTTGCGGTTAAAGAAAAAGGCAGAATAAATAACTTTGTACCTGAATATTTATCAACTATTCCTGAGATAACCCTTTCTTTCAAGAATTATTACAGCTTTAAAATAGAGAACTATTTAGTTGATGGTAGTGTAGATTCGAATAATTTGAAACAAGGCTATTGGAAAATCAGAGATGAGAAAAATAATTTAAAGTTTCAAGGGACATACTTCAATGATAAAAAAAATGGATGGTGGGATGTTTTTTCCGACAATAAACTAATTTGTTGTGGTAAATTCGAATTAAATAAAAAACAAGGCTATTGGAGATATCTGCGAATGGGCAATGAAACAATGAAGTTTGTCAATTACCAGAACGATACTTTAATGGGTTTAGGAAGAGAATTTACGTCTGACAGCATTTTAGTTTCAGATGGTTCATTTAGCAATGGCTTGAAGAATGATTATTGGAAATTCTATTACAATAATGGAGCTATCAAAGAACAAGGTTATTATCATGATAATTATAAAAGCGGATGGTGGCAAAGTTATGATAGCAATGGTAAGTTAACTGAAGAGGCAAGTTATTCGCAAGACGAAATTTCAGGGTATGTAAAAAGATACGTTAACGGAGTAATTTCTGAAGAAGGGAAGCAATTTAATGGCAGAAAAATGGGGGCATGGAAGTTTTATGATTTACAGGGAAAGCAAAACAGAATACACGAATATGAAGAGTAAACCACATGTAGTTGTAATAATACCTGCCTTTAACGAAGAAAATTCTGTTGGAAAGGTAATACATGATATTTCAAAGAATATTGTTAGTGAAATTATTGTGGTAAATAATAACTCCAATGATTTAACTAGCGTAAATGCAAAAAATGCAGGTGCAATTGTTTTGGATGAGCCTATTCAGGGATATGGTAATGCCTGCTTAAAAGGCATTGCATATGTAAAAGAGTTTTCAAAAAAGCCTGATATAATTGTTTTTATTGATGCCGACTACTCTGATTATCCTGAAGAGATTGAGCAACTTATTTCTCCAATAATTAATGATGAAGTTGATATGGTTATTGGATCAAGGGCTTTGGGTAACAGAGAGAAAGGTTCAATGACTCCACAACAAATTTTTGGCAATTGGTTGGCCACAACATTAATTAAACTGTTTTATAAAGTTACTTATACTGATTTAGGGCCGTTTAGAGCCATAAAGTATAGCAAACTGATTGAAATTGACATGAAAGATAAAACTTATGGATGGACAGTGGAAATGCAATTAAAAGCAGCCAAACATAAATTTAAAACAACTGAAATCCCTGTAAAATATAGAGTGCGAATTGGTCACTCAAAGGTAAGTGGTACATTAAAAGGTACTATTGGCGCAGGCTATAAAATAATAACTACAATTTTTAAATATCTATAAATTCATCTATGTCACAAATCTCACGATTGGTTTGGCCACTTTGCTTTTTACTAGCAATTTCTTTTGAAGGCAAAAGTAAAGATTTTAACTTATCTGATTCTATAGTAAAAAGGGACTCTACAAAAACCAAGCGATATAAAATATTGGGCTTGCCCTTGTTTTTTTATGTACCCGAAACTAAGTTTGGTGGTGGTGGTGCCGGTATTATAACTTGGCGTTTTAAAAAAGACAGTGTAAATGTTAGGCCTTCCAGTGTTCAATTTGGCTTAGCATTTACTCAGCTAAAACAAACCCTTGTTTACCTCCCGTTTAATTTATGGTTAAAAAATGAAGCGTACAATGTGTTTGGAGAAATAGGATACTATAAGTATAATTTCTTTTTTTGGGGTGTAGGAAATAAACAACCATTTAATGCGCAAGAGCTATACGATGTAACATTCCCTAGAATAAAATTAAATGCACTTAAGCGAGTTGCACCAAATACTTACGCAGGCATTAAATATAATTATGATGATTTTCGTGTTACACGAGTAGACTCGGGTGGCATTTTGGATATCGGCAATGTAATTGGCAGTCGTGGTGGAGTTGTATCTTCTCTTGGTGCAGTTTTAAAATATGATAGCCGAGATAATCTTTTTTATCCAACGAAAGGATATTTTGCAGAGTTGTCATTTCAAGTTGACAACAAAGCAATAGCAAGCAGTTTTAATAACAACAGATTGATTTTTGATGGTTCAACCTATTTCACTACAAAATTCAAGCATACTTTAGCACTAAATTTATACTCAGTTATTGGTAATGGTGATATACCTTTTAATCAAATGGCTTTGCTTGGAGGAACAAAAAAAATGAGAGGTTTTTATGAGGGAAGGTACAGAGATAATAATTTACTGATGGTGCAAACTGAATATAGAGCTCCACTGTTTTGGCGCATTGGAGCCGTTGCATTCATTAGTGCCGGTGATGTTTCTGATAAAGTTTCTAATTTTAACTTAAGCGATTTTAAATTGGCTTACGGTGGGGGGTTAAGATTTCTGTTAGATAAAAAGCAAAAAATTAATATTAGATTAGATATTGGCTGGGCCGATCCTAAACCTAACTTTTACCTCACTGTAACGGAGGCATTTTAATGAAACCGAACAATAATGAAAATATGATTTTGAAATTAGCACTACTTATTTCTTGTATGCTGTATTTTTTTTTGTCATACTTTATTAAACGTGAAGATTCAATTTTGCTATTTTCTTCATTTGCCGCTCTTTTTGCTATCTATTTTTACTTAATTAGTAGACCGAATTTATCGGAGCATAATTTTTTAATACTTATAGCATCAGCTTTTTTCTTTAGATTTATTTTTATTGTAGCAACGCCGGCCCTCTCTGATGATTTCTATAGGTTTATTTGGGATGGGCGCCTTGCGGCTAAAGGTATCAATCCGTTTGTCTATTTACCCGATTATGTAAATAGTCAAGTTTTGTTAAATGGTTCGGAAAACCTAGAGCTTTATAGTAAAATGAATTCCCCTCATTACTATTCAGTATATCCTCCAGTGCTTCAGTTCCTTTTTTTTATTTCTGGAAAACTTTCTTTCGGAAGCAATTTTGTAGCTATTGTAATTTTAAGAGTGTTTATTTTGTGTGCCGAGTTTGGAACATTCTATTTTTTAAAGAAAATTTTAGAGCACTTAGAATTATCAAAATCCAAAGCGTTGGTATATCTTTTAAATCCACTAGTAATTTTAGAGCTTTCAGGCAATCTTCATTTCGAAGGAGTAATGCTTTTCTTTATTACAGCATCTATATATTATTTATTAATAAATAATTTACTTTACTCTGCCAGCTTATTTTCATTAGCGGTTTCTACTAAAATGATACCGCTAATTTTGCTTCCAATATTTGTAAAATCAGTTGGTTTTAAAAAAGGATTTATTTATTCGGCTATAGTTGCGGTTTTATCAGTCGTTTTATTTTTACCTTTTATAAATCAGCAATTAATCACAAACATTGGAAATAGTGTGGGTTTGTACTTTCAAAAATTTGAGTTTAATGCAAGCTTTTACTATTTATTTCGTTGGCTAGGTTTTCAGTTTTCAGGATACAATGAAATTGCAATTATAGGAAAGGTACTCCCAATCGTTTCACTGATTTTAATTTTAATAATCTCGCTTAAAGACTTTGTAAAAGAAATCAATTCAGCTTTCTTTCAAAAAGTACTACTGATACTTTTTGTATATTATCTATTTTCTTTAATTATACATCCGTGGTACGTAACATTTTTAGTACTAATAAGTGTATTCTTAAAATCTCGTTTCGCAATAATATGGTCAATTTTGATTTTTGGAAGCTATCTTGCCTATTCAACTTTGCCATATAAAGAAAACATGGTAATTGTTTGGATAGAATATAGTGTGGTATTAGCTTGGTATTATTGCGAGAAGAAAGGCTTAAAATTTACTCAAATCTTTAACTAATATTCTGGATCTGTCGTAAGAAATAATATTCTTTTTTTCAAGGTTGTTAAGAACCGTAGTAACAGTTTGCCTACTAGTTGCAGTAAGTTTTCCTATATCTTCATGAGTAAGATTAAGCCTTAATTCAATTTCACCGTTATCGCTTTTTTGTCCTTCATCTTTTGCTAAGTCTCTAATGAAGCATTTTACTCTTTCATCTGACGGTTTAAATATTAATGATTCAAATCTTGATTGGATTCGTTTAAATCTAAACCCTATGATTTTTGTAATTCTTAGCCCAAAGCTTGAATCCTTTTCCATTAAATCGTGAATAACTTCAGAAAACATATTACATAGAATCGTGTCTTCGGTTGCTTCCGCAAACTCTTCTCTTTTAGCACCAGTATCAGTTATCGCAGACTCACCAAATATTTCGCCTTGGCCTAAAATCGCAATTATTATTTCTCTACCGTCATCAGATAAACGAGAAATTTTCACTTTCCCTTTTTTTATTAAGTACACCGAATTTGAATTTTCTTCAGGAAAATAGATGATTTGCTTTTTAGGGGCTTTGGTCATTTTAGAGGATGAATTTAACTTCATGAGCTCCTTAATAGGAAGCGTTTTCATAAGGTTAAAATTCTCAAAATACCACAGTTTCGTCTTTTCTTGTCCCATGTAACAAATGTATGAAAATCAGTTAATTAATCTGACAATAACGTATCTGTTTTCAATTTATTGTCAATTACTTGCAAAAAGAAAGTAACAACTGTGTAAGATTTCCGCAGAATATTTTGACTCATAATAACTATATAAAATCCTATATTTACCTCCTAGAGTAAGTTTGATTTCCCTTTTTTGGGGAGATAAATTTGTGATGGAAAATACAATTAAAGCTTTTGAGGAAACACACCCAGAACTAAAAATCAATTATATCTATACAGGTCCTGACGAATTAAATACAAAAAAGAAGACTCATATGTTGCTCTATGTATTTACTGAGCAAAAGAAATAAAAAACTGCCTAAAATAGCTGTTTTGTGTTAGTGAAATTGCCATTTCTTAACGGCATGTAAATAAGCACTTGCTTCTGAGTAGCCCAAGACAAAAGCAATGTCTTGGGGTTTCATTTTATTTCCTTTCGCTAAATAAGTCGAAAGTTCTTTTTTGATATCATCTGTTATTCTCCTGAAAGAGACGCCTTCCTCACTTAGTTTTCTTTGAAATGTTCTGCTACTGAATGGAAACTGCGCTAATACTTGCTCAAACGAGGGCAATTCCGGGCAACACATATTTAGTATCATATTCCGTACTTGAATTGAAAATGATTTATACCCTGCTTTTTTCTTTTCCAACATTTTAAGAAACTGTGGCAGCAAAAGTTCTATTTGTTTAGCACGTTTAGTATTAATTTCTTCTTCGAGCACACTTCTATCAAATACAATAGAGTGCGTTGTTCCTTTTTTTACATCGGTATTAAAAAACAAAGAACAAACGCTTGTATCTTTAGTTGGCATAAATAGTTGGGGCAGTAAATCATCTGCTACCATTAACCTCAATTCTCTATAAACAAAGCAATAGACAGCATCCAACAGATGCTGTCTTATAACCTTATCTTTTACATTACACTCCAATTGCAAAGCATATTGCTTTTTATTTTCAATTGCTTTTAGAGAAAGTAAAGGAAACGCATTGTCAAAATATTGTTGAAGTATAAAAACTGCTTGCGCCATATTTGAAGCATTAAGAGTTATTTGTGAAATAAATCCTAATGCCTTTATGTTTAGATAACAACCATAATTTAATCCGGCATAATCAGTGCCTTCAGCTTTGATGATATGCTCAAACACTTTCAAAAAATCTATATCACTCACATCATTTTCCATACTGCAAACATCCAATGAAGTTTGAGTAAGATACTTCCTCAGTTCAGATTCTATTATTCCCTTAAAAGAGGCGTAATTAAAAAGGTTACCAATATGTGGGGCTGCAAGCTTCATATGTGTTTTGCCATTCTATAATTAACAATTTTTACACCATTCAAAATACTAGTATTAGTTCTAATTACCATATATCCGTTTTTCTCAAAAAAAGGTTTGGCGGTTATACTTACATCCAAATCAATTGTAATTGCACCATGATTTTTAGCTTCAACTTCTATTTTTTGTAAAAGTGATTGAGCAATTCCCTGTTTTTGAAAATCTTTATGTACATATAAAAAATCAAAATAATTCCCCGCTTCTAAGGATGCATATCCAACTATCCTTTCGGTGATTTCAGCAATCAAAAAGTGTTGCCGAGTCATTTTATCGAGCCATCTTCCAGTATTTTCTACAGAAGAAATCCATGCCTTGATTTGTGCTGCGTCATAATCTTTAGCACAAACCGCAGAGATCGTTTCAGCGAACAGTTCCTGCATTTCTGCCAAGTCCTCTTTTTTTGCAAGTCTTATAACAAGATCATTATTTGGCATCTTCCTAATTTAATGTAATGCAAATATTGGCGTAAAATATCAATATAACAAGATTTGTTATATGTAATTTTGTTAAACATTAAACTTAATACTATGAAACGAGCCTTAATCATAAACGCAACCTTCTCAGGTTTATCGGGGATATTAATGATAATCTTTCGTCAGCAACTGATGAATCTTTTTGAAGCATTATCTACAACACACTTTTTAGTGGTTGGTATTCTTTTGATTTTCTTTTCTCTTACAATACTTTACGAAACAAAACGCCAAAATACGCTCGCTATACTTTGGATCATAGCGCAGGATACGCTTTGGGTAATTGGTAGCGTTTGGCTACTTATTTTTCATCCTTTTGATTTTTCAAGGGGTGGCAATTATACAATTGGAGCTGTTGCGCTCGTAGTTTTGTTAATGGCATTAAATCAATCTTCTGCTTTAGCGCAGGTTGATTCCGTTCAGGATAAAAAAGTTAAGCACTTTAATTTCACTCGAATAGTTGTAGCTTCAAAAACTGATACTTGGAAGGTTATTTCTGATGTTGCTAATTACCATAAGGTAGCGCCAAACATTGACGATGTTAAAATCATATCAGGAGAAGGGCAAGGAATGATTAGAAGCTGTTCTCACGGAAAGGATAATTGGACGGAGACTTGTTCCGCTTGGCAAGAAGAAAAAACCTATTCATTTATTGTAAACACCTCCGCTCCAGATTATCCTTACCCATTTAAGTATTTGAAAGGGACTTGGGAAGTTGAAGAAATAGATTCTACCCACACAATAATTAAAATGCATTTTGAATTTGAGTACAAGAAGAAATTTCAAAATGTATTAATACACCCGTTGTTAAGAGGTTAGTTTAAAAAAGTAGCAGAAGAATTGCTTGATAATTGGCAGAAGCTATTAGAAAAGAAATAAGGATGAGCAAAAACATATCTTCTGATTTTCAATTTCAATCACGTTACATTGATGTACTTGATTCAACTATGCACTACGTTGATGAAAGTGTTTATGCTGATTCTGACACAACTTTTTTGTTGCTCCACGGCAACCCAACCTCAAACTATTTGTGGAGAAATATTATTCCATACCTAACTCCATTAGGGAGAGTGATTGCACCTGATTTAATTGGGTTTGGAAAATCCGGCAAACCTGACTGTAATTATTCCTATCAAACACACATCAAATATTTAGATGCGTTTATAAAAGGACTCGATTTAAAAAATATTGTTTTGGTTGTTCATGATTGGGGCGGTGCTTTAGGGTTTAATTATGCTATGAGAAATGAATCCAATATCAAAGGCATCGTATTTATGGAGACATTTTGCAAAGCTATGGATTGGAAAGATTTAACGCCACTTACACGCTTTGTTTTTAAACAATTCCGAGATCCGCTGAAAGGACAAAAGTGGAATGGTAAATACAATTTGTTTTTGCGCTTTGTTCTTCAATCGGCTATTATCAGAAAATTGTCACATATTGAAAAGCAGAGATACCTTGACCCTTTCCTTGCAATTGAAAGCAGGTTGCCAATTGTTAAGCTACCACAGGAACTTCCTTTTAACGGCGAGGAAACCTTAAACACAAGAATAATTTCCGAGTATTATGTGTGGCTTAAAAAAACAAAACTGCGAAAGCTTCTTATTTATGCAAATCCCGGTGTTCAAATTCAGGAAAAACAGGCGGAGCAGTATAAAACGGAGTTTGCAAACTTAACACCCGCCTTTGTTGGTAGAGGGAAACATTATATTCAAGAAGATCAGCCCGATAATATCGGAGAGGCGATAGAACAATGGTATTTGCTTAAATTGAAGCATTCTCGCACTTTTGCTATAAAATTAGCGTAAAATACGATAACAGCCACTATTTTTGCCCACCCCCCAACACCTTACAAAAGCGGCTTATCGCTCTTAAATCGGCTAAAAATCGCTGAATTTTGGGTTCCTTAAGTTCTTCAGGGTTTTCGTTGGTTATTTGGTTCGAACTGGGTAAATTTGAGCCCGCTGGAACTAAACCTGGTAATTCTTACCGGGTTTTTTTATTTCACTTCATTGATGAGCTTAAGTTTTATTTAATAACTTAGTATGAAGTTGAGCCATATAAATAAAATAGTTTGCATCGTTATTTTCTTTTTCTGTCAAGTAATTGGTCATTCCCAATCCTGTCCTCAAGTTTCAACCTATTTTGGTAGAACACAAATAGATGAATTCAAAGGTATTTGCAGAGATAAGAGCGGCAACATCTACGCCATTGGAAACACCTATAATAACGATCTGCCGGTAACGCCCGGTGCATTTCAATCAACCTACAAATCAAATTACGAAGCCTTTATTGTAAAGTTTGATTCGTGTGGATCCTTGATCTGGTGCACCTATTTTGGCACTAATGGCTTCGATTCCGGCGAAAAAATTGCGTATTCAAACGATACTAGCATTGTGATCACCGGGCATACGGATGGCACTGATCTGGCCACAACACCGGGTTGTTTTCAAGCAAGCAATGCAGGGACTAATGATTGTTTCATCGCCAAATTCAATTTGAATGGTCAGCCTAAATGGATCTCCTATTTCGGCGGATCGCAAGCTGATTTTTCTTACGCATTAACCATTGATCCTAAGAATAACATCATTATTGGAGGTACCTCCTTAAGTCCTTCTATACATACCAATTCCCTTTCGTTTCAACAAACTATGGCAGGTGCCGTTGATGCATTTGTAGCGCGATTTAATTCAAACGGTGTTTTAAAATTTTCTACGTTCTATGGCGGAAGTAATTCGGAGGATATTCATGATGTTGCTGCAGATGTTGAGGGTAATGTGATTGGCGTTGGCGGTTCTTTCAGCAATAATTTAAGCACTACGCCTGGTTGCCAGCAGGCAAGTTATAACGGGGGTATGGAAGTTTATGTGATCAAATTGGATTCAAGTGGCAATCGCTTATTCTCTACATACCTTGGTGGCACTGCGTTAGACGATGCTTATGGTGTTGCAACCGATCCTCAAAAAAATATTTACATAAGCGGTCATACCAGCAGCAACGATTTTTATTACACGGCTGTTTCGCATCAAACCGCTATTGCAGGATCAAACGATACTTACTGTTTAAAGTTAACGCCCGGCGGATCATTAGTGTGGAGTAATATTTTCGGCGGAACATTTTTTGATAATAATGTGCATTGCAATATAGATGGGAATAACAACGTCATCTCTCTCATCAACAGCCAAAGCGCTGATTTCCCAATGGTGGGTACTTCAAATTACACGGTGCATAATGGCGCAAATGATATTGTTTTAGCTAAGATCAATAGTAGCGGCCAGTTAACTTGGACTTCATACAAAGGCGGTAGTGGAGATGAGATAAGCGGCGATCTGGTTCTGGCAAACAACAGGGTGTATGTGGCAGGAAGCACATCCAGCCCTAATTTCCCGGTCATTACTGGGAATTATCAGGTCACAAACAATGGTCAGGATGATGGATTTCTTACCACCTTTTCGCTTTCCGTTTTAGTGAATACATCGTTTAAAGTTTATCGAAGTACTAATGAATGTTTACCGCGTTTCGAAAAACACAAAGCTTCAGAATCCATACTAGATGTATCATGCAGCGATGTTGATAAAGTGATCGTGTTTGATATTTTAGGAAAAGAGATCGCATCTTACAAAATTGAAAATGGTACAGTGATGATAAAAGATCTTTATATAGATCAGATCTATTTTGTTTGTGGTTATTCATCCGAAAGGCAATTGGTGTTCACGCAAAAAGTGTATTTTAGTGAATAGATAAATGGAGATCTTACACTACATAAAAGAGCAAACCATTCTGTTTAATCAATACGCACTTGATCAATTAAAACACCCATCCTTTAAAAACGCCTACTACTGTGTGATCATGGCCTATGCTATCACTTTATTCTTTGAAGTGATCCTTCCAAAGCAACGTAAGCATGGAACGATATTCCGAAAGAATTTTTTACAGGATACGTTTTATGTGGTCTTTAATGATCTGTTGATCTACGTGATCGGATTTTATGGATTGTGTGCCGCAACAGAATTAATATTCAATAAAGGTTTAGGTGCAATTGGTATCCATTCGATCAAAGTAGCCGATATTACCGGTTGGAACCCAATCGTGCAAGTATTAGTGATGTTTGTTTTACAAGATCTTATGGAATATGTGGCGCATGTGATCCTTCATCGTGTGGATTTTTTATGGGAATTTCATAAGATCCATCACGCACAAGACGAGTTAAGTGCCCCATCTACACGCCATTTTCATTGGATAGAAATGATCATCTTTAAACCTTTGATCTATTTTCCGTTTGCCATGATCGGCTATTCCATTATTGATTATTTTTTATTTCAGATCACGGTTCAAAATATATGGGGATTTTTCACCCACATGAACATTAAGGTAAAATGGGGTTTTTTGAATTATATTGTAAACACACCTGAAACGCATGCCTGGCATCACGCCAAAAATTTACCGAATAAATACGGCGTTAATTTTGCAAGCATTTTGGTTATATGGGATCTGCTTTTCAAACAATTCTATAACCCCCCCGGTAAAACACCCATTTTAGGGGTTTCCGATCAAAAAAGCATGCCTAAATCTTTCTTGGGTCAACAGCTTTATCCTTTTAAACAGATTTTCAACAAAATCAAACCTTAATGGTGAAAAACACCCGTTAAATGAGTGAAATAGCAGTTTGAATGACTGAAATTTTACCCGCCTAAACCCCTAAAATGTTATATTTACATCAAACTGTTTAGTTATGATTTTTAGGAGATTGAAGTTACACTACATTTTTGCATTTATAATAACCTTGCTTTCTTATAACAAGGTAATTGCGGGCCACGGTATGGCCTTGGTAAATCCTGTAATTACAGTTGGTGCAACAGGTGTAACCATTACAGCTAGCTCAAATGCTGCAACTTGTGGTGGCGGCCCTTATTGGTTGCAGGCTGAGGTTAGGTGTACGGCGAACCAATTAACAGGAACACCACCGGCAACCATGCAAACCCTTCTTTTGAACTGGACAGGACCGGGTGTTACTTATAACAATTTCCCATGGTTCAACTCCTTGCTAAATGTTGCAAACTACAATTTTCCTACTTGGACCGATCAGTGTATTACCGAACCTTACCATCCTGTTGTTATTCCTTTTACGGGTTTATGTCCCGGTCAAACATACTTTGTGGCGGCTCGCGAATGGGTGAGTGGTACCAATAGTGTGGGTCCTTGGACCAATGCCATGCAGTTCACCGTTCCCGGAATTTTTGTTCCGCTTTCGTTTAATATCGCGGCAAATCCAACAATATTTTGCAGTCCCGGTAATTCCACTCTAACCGCATCCAATGTGAGCGGCGGCTGCGGAAACACCTCAGTTTTATGGCTTCCGGGTAACATGACGGGTACGAGTGTTGTTGTTAATCCTGCGGCAACAACGGTTTACACAGCCATTGTCTCCACGCCATGTAATACTGTTCAAAATACAGTAACAGTAACAGTGGTACCTGTAGTTTCTGCTGCATTTACACCATTGAATTCAAGCGGATGTATCAACACCCCAATTAATTTCAATCATACCGGAACAGCAGGTGTGTCTCATACCTGGGCTGTTACACCTGCTGCCAATACAACACTCTCAACAAATACTTCAACCAACCCAACAATTACTTTTGGTGTTGCAGGAGTTTATACCATTTCCCATACGGTCGCCGTTGGATCCTGTTCAAATGTGGTATCTACCAACATCACAATCAGTGGAATTCCACCGGCCTTTACCATCCCATCTGCAACACAATGTTTAGTTGGTAATTCATTCAATTTTAACGCTTCAAATGCTACCGGTTTACATTCATATGTTTTCAATCCTTCAGCAGGAGCTCCTGCTTCAGGTAATACTGCAAATTATTCAGGTAGTTTTACGGCACCGGGTTCTTACACAGTAACACATACCATCAACCATAATGGTTGTATAACCAGTATAACCGGTGTAGCTGTTGTTAATCCAAATCCTTCTGCAGTAATGACCGTTACGAATGCGTTTTGCGGTCAAAATAATGGAATCATTGTTATTAATAACACTTCCGGCCCAGGCCAAACCATAAGCGGTATGACCTTAAATGGAGGCCCAATTGGTACACAAACCGTTACAAACTTAGCGCCGGGCAATTACACCTTGGTACAAACAAATAATTTCGGTTGTCAAACCACAACAACGGTTTCAATAGGAAACACACCCGGTATGACTGCATTAGCAACCACCTTTACGAATGCTACCTGTGCCACAAACAATGGAATAATTGTTGCAGGTGCTGTTACGGGTGGTACACCAACTTTCTCATTTAATATTAATGGTGGCCTATATTCAACCAATACAACTTTTTCAGGTCTAGGTGCAGGTACCTATACAATTGGTGTAAGGGATATAAATAATTGTACGTTCACCAAAACAGTTACATTAACCAATACGATTCCGCCGAGTGCAATATCATTTACAACTGGGCCAACAGCATGTAGTGCAAACACTGGAACAGTTGGTATTACAGGCGTAACTGGTGGTGTAGCACCTTTTACATTTAGTTTAAATAACGTTCCTACAGGATCAGTTACTACAAATTTAGCTGCAGGGCAGCATACCATTTTAGTAAAGGATGCAGCAGGTTGTACGTTTAGTACAATTGCAACAGTTACTACAGTGGTTGGCCCAAACAATGCGAACATTGCTATAACGCCTGCTCCTTGTGGCAATGCAGGTGGTTCAGCTACAGTAACTTCGGTTACAGGTGGTTCTGCTCCTTACCAATATTCATTTAATGGCGGTCCGTTTGGCCCGAATAATTTTGTGATCAATCAATTAGCCGGACCAAAAAGCGTAGTAATTAAAGATAATAATGGTTGTACGTATACAGTTAACTTTAATATTGGTAATACCGGTAGTCCAAGTTCGGCTGTATCTAACTTTAGCAACGTTAGTTGTTTTAATGGTGCCAACGGAAGTTTCACATTGAATACGTTTGGCGGTACACCAAATTATAACTACACATTAACACCCGGCAATATAACAAGTGGTTTTGGTTTCTTTACAAACTTAACAGCACAAAACTATACAGTAAATGTTCAAGATGCTGTAGGTTGTGTTACAACTGTAACGTTAAACATCAGTCAGCCTCCGGTATTAACTTTAGCATTAGCATCGTTACCAACAAGCTGTAATGGCGGAAATAATGGAACAATAACTGCTACAGCAGGTGGTGGAACATCTCCATATTTATATAATTTAAATGCGGGACCAAACCAAGCATCGAACACATTTACTACAAATATTTCTGCAGGTGCCTATAATATCACTGTGATCGATAGTAAAGGTTGTTCGTTAACACAATCTGTAATAGTAACACAACCATCGCCTGTTACATTAACCTTGTCAAGTAACAATTCAAATTGTTCATCACCAAATGGTGTTGCCAGTGTAACAGCTTCCGGTGGTGCCGGTGGATATACATACACATGGTCGCCAACAGGTGGTAATAATGCTCAGTCTAATGGCGTAATGGCAGGAACTTATACAGTAACGGTAAAAGATGTGAATGGTTGTCAAGCAACGGGTCAGGTAGCGGTTAATGCAACACCTGGTGGAACAGCGATCATTACTGCAAACATTCCTGTTACGTGTAATGGTTTTGGAAATGGAAGCGCAACAGGTGGTGGTACCGGTGGCTTTACAGCGCCTTTAACGTATAGTTGGAGTAATGGTCAAACAACACAAACTGCTACAAATTTAATTCCGGGTACATATACTTTGTTTGTGCAAGATGTTTTTGGTTGTAAATCAAATACAACCGTTGTAATTACTCAACCTGCAGTATTAAATTTTGCAACTGCAACTAGTAGCGTATTATGTTTCAATGGTTCAACAGGTGCTGCATCTGTAACAACTATAACAGGTGGTAACCCGGGATATACCTATTTGTGGACACCGGGTGGCTCAACACTTTCAACTGCTTCTGGTTTATCTGCCGGTATTTATTCGGTAACAGTTACCGATACAAAAGGATGTAACCTTACGCAAACTGTAAACATCACTCAGCCAACTTCTGTTACGGTATTAAGTAATACATCAACTGCAACTTGTAATCAAAACAATGGTAGTGCAACTGTAACTGCAAGTGGCGGTATGGGTCCTTACACATATACATGGAGTACAAGTGCAACAGGCCCTGTGTTAAACAATGCTGTTGCCGGTACTTATTCTTTATTGGTAAAAGATGCAAATGGTTGTATTTACTCAAGTGCTGTTACAATTCCAAATGCATCCGGACCAAGCGTAGTTATCAGTACACAAACTAACGTAAGTTGTTTTGGCGGAACTAATGGAGCAGCGGTTGCAGTTCCATCAGGTGGCAATCCAGGATATACATTCATGTGGAGCAATAGTCAGAATACCGGAACCTCAACTAACTTAATGGCCGGTGTGCATACAGTTTCCGTAACCGATCAGGATGGTTGTGTTGCTTCTGCAAGTGTATTAATTACGCAGCCGGCATCATTAACAATAAATGTAAGCGGAACAAATCCATTATGTAATAACGGAACAAACGGATCAGCGAACGCAGGTGTTTTAGGTGGTACGCCGGCATATGGTTACACATGGACACCAAACCCGGGTTCTGGTCAGGGTACCTCTACACCTGGTAACATGGGCGCAGGTAATTATATTGTGACCGTAAAAGATGCCAATGGATGTATAATTATTGGTTCTGTTCTTTTAACCAATCCTCCGCAAATGTTATCTAGTGTTAGCAGTACCAATGTAACATGCTTTAATGCATGTAATGGTATGGCTGCTGCAACAACAACCAACGCGGTAGGTTTTGTTTCTTATTTCTTTGTTGGCGGACCATTGCCGGTTGCAACGCAAAGTGTTACAAACATGTGCGCTGGTTCTTATACGATGACGGCAACCGATCAAAATAATTGTACCGCATCAACCATCTTTACAATAACTCAACCACCGGTGCTTACAGCAACAATTAGTGCTGTTGGAAGTGTAAGTTGTTCAGGTGGAAGTAATGGATTTGCAACCATCAATGCAGGTGGTGGAACTCCGGGTTATACCTACAATTGGAGTAATAGTCAAACCAATGCAACGGCATCAAATTTAATTGCCGGTTTATATACCTTTACAGTTACTGATACCAAGAGTTGTACGGCAACAGGTAATGTAAATATCACACAACCTGCCGGTTTAACAGCAACTGTTACCGGTACGAACGTAACATGTTTTAACGCCAACAACGGTATAGGTAATGTTGCTTATTCAGGTGGTTCTGGTATTCCGGTTATTTTATGGCAACCAAGTTTAAACAACACACAGGTTGCAAATAATCTGGGCCCCGGAACACATTCAGTGACATTAACTGATGGTAACGGTTGTATTCAAACACAAACATTGTTGATCACACAGCCATCTTCTTTAACGGTAAATGTATTAAGTGTTGTTGCAACTAATTGTAACATGTCAAACGGTAGTGCCTCGGTTACTGCAAGTGGTGGTGCTGGTGGATTCACGTATTTATGGTCGGGTAGCCCAACATACACAAATCCGGGATTGACCAATGTTACTGCAGGTCCGTATACGATCGCTGTAACAGATGCAAACGGATGTATTGCTACATCGATGGCTAACATTCCGAATATTGCAGGACCAACTATTGCAAATACCTTCTCAAATCATGTAACTTGTAATGGTTTTTCAAATGGTTCGGCAACTGTAGTGGCTTCGGTATTAACACCACCAATCTCTTATTTATGGAGTTTTGCCGCACAAACAACATCTGCCGTAACAAATTTACCTTCAGGTTTGCATAGTATTACGGTGTTTGATGGTGCGGGTTGTATTGCGAGTGCAAGTGTATTAATTAATCAACCACAATTATTAGTTAGTGCTATTGGTACACCAACTCAAGTTACTTGTAATGGTAATTTTGATGGAAGTGCTCCGGCCTTAGTTAATGGTGGTACACCTGCCTTTACGTATAGCTGGAACTCATCACCAGTTCAAACTAATTCATTATTAGTAGGTGTGCCTGTTGGTTCATATACCTGTTTTATAACGGATGGAAATGGTTGTACAACCAGCAGCTCGGTTACAATTTCACAACCAAATCCTTTGGTGATCACAACAAATACGGTAGTTCATGTATTGTGTAATGGTGGTAATAATGGATTGATCAATACTTCAATAACAGGCGGTACACCATTCTACACCATCGCATGGGCTTCAACCAGTACAGTTGTTCCTGGTCCTAATCAGGTTGCTACTAACTTAGTTGCAGGCACATATAGTTTAACGGTTACCGATACAAAGGGATGTTCAACGAACACATTCTATACAATTGGTCAGCCTGCAGCTTTGCAAATAATTTCAACAGGCACTAATCCGGCCTTGTGTGGTAACGCAAATGGTTCAGCAACAGTTAACATTTCCGGTGGGGTTGGTCCTTATAACTATTCATGGAATACACCTTCTCCGCAAACATCAAATATTGCAAGCGGATTAAATGGCGGTGTTTGGATATTAACTACAACCGATGCTAATAACTGTATCATCACAACTTCTGTAACCGTACCTGCACCTGCATTACCTACAATGACCATGGGCTTTACACCGCCATTATGTTATAGTCAGCAAAACGCAAGTGCTTGGATGACGCCAACCGGTAACGGTCCGTTCAGTTATAACTGGATGCCTGGTGCATTAACATCAGGAACGATCACAGGAATTGGTGCAGCAGTTTATACAGGTACTTTAACCGATATTTATGGTTGTAAGATATTTAGTGTTGTAAATGTAACGCAACCAAATATTTTAGTTTTAAATGTAAGTGCACCTGATACGATTTGTTACGGAAGATTCACGCAGATATACGCATCTGCCGGTGGTGGAACAACACCATATACTTATAATTGGACAACCCCTGGAAGTGTTATCACATCTACATTAGGCGGTCCTCATACAGTTACACCTACTGTTTCATCTGTATACACTGTTTCGATCATTGATGCTAATGGTTGTGCAGACGGACCAAACTACATCAACGTTAGAGTACTTCCTCAATTGTTGGCAAAAGGATTTTCGATCACAAAATGTGACGAGGATTTTGCTGTATTAACGCCAAGCATTACTAGTCCGGGTAATGGCGGGCCATACACTTATAATTGGTTGCATAATGGTTCATCATCACCTGTTGTAACGGTACAAGCAACGTTTGATAACACGCCAAATATTTATACTGTTACTATTACCGACGGATGTACAATACCTGGTGCTGAAACACAATTTACCGTGAATGTTAATCCATTGCCATCTGCTTCATTCTCTTCAACACCACGCAAAGGATGTGCGCCTTGGAATGTTAGCTTCCAGGCAATTTCAGATAATCCCGGAACTGATAATTATTCATGGGATTTTGGAGATGCCGGTGAGCCAAATGGTAATAACCCAACACAGTCAATTTATTATCCAACACCGGGTAGTTACACCGTAGGTTTGGTTGTAACAAACCAGTTTGGTTGTAAGAGTGACACCATCTATCCGAACTATGTAGAGGTATGGCCTGTTCCAATTGCAAACTTTGATGCATTCCCTCAATTGGTAACCTTATTGGATCCTACAGTTAGCTTTACAAATACATCTATTGGTGCAGTAAATTATTTCTGGGATTTTGGTGATTATTCTTCAAAAGCAAATAACTCAACTTTTGCGCATCCATCGCATACATACGAATATATTGGTAAGTATCCGGTTAATATGGTTGCGATAAATGAATTTGGATGTAAGGACACGTTGATGAAATGGATTGAGGTTTGGAATGACGTAGCAGTTTATATTCCAAACACCTTTACTCCTGATGGAAACGGAATAAACGATGAGTTTAAGCCTAAAGGATATGGTATTAAAGAGGAACCATATAAAATGGAGATATTTGACAGATGGGGTGAGTTATTGTACACGTCTGAGAATTTCCATAAAGGATGGAATGGTACAGTTAAAGGTACTGCAGTTATTGCAGAAGAAGGGGTTTACATTTATAAGTTAAATGTTACCGACCTTGATGGCAACAAGAAGTATTATGTTGGCCATGTGAATTTATTAAAAAAGTAAACCAATCAGTTTTATTTAAAAAAGGCGGATAAGTTTCCGCCTTTTTTAGTTTAGTTACGTAACTTTGCCGGCATGATAAACCGAATTAATATTGAGGGAATAAAGCTCTATGCTTATCATGGTTGTTTAGATGAGGAAGCGAAGATAGGCGCGAATTACATTGTTGATGTGTATATCACAACCAATTTTACTTCGGCTGCAATTAGTGATAATTTGAACGAAACGATCGATTACTGTGCCATTTATGAAATATCAAAGAAACAGATGGCCGTGCGCTCAAAACTTATTGAACAAGTATGTAAGCGCATATTTGATAACATTACCGATGATTTTAAAACCATAAGCTCGCTAAAGGTTAAGGTTACAAAGTTGTTACCTCCAATGAATGGGAACGTTGAACAGGTTAGTGTGGAGATGGAAGACGTACTTAAAAATTAATGGAATAATTGATCCCGTAAACAAAATCACGATCGCTTGAATTAACCATTCGGAATTGGTACAGGAAATAAGGTTCCAGCGAATGCCCTTTTCTAAGTTTATATGCAGCTCCAATGATACTGCGCGATCTGTCAATAAAAAGACCTTCCGGATCATTAAGCGGCATATATAACTCTTGCGCGATATTAAAACTTACGCGTTTATTTAATTCATAATCCAATCCAATTTTATTACGGTTATAAACTTCAATTTCCTGACCTCTTTGTTGCTTAACTTGCATTTGTGTCTGATTTCGGAATGACACTTCGAAATTCTTGATCGACTGTTTTAAGTTGATGGAAAAGTAATAACGTTGTCTATTCTCATACAATTCATAGAACGGATCTTTTCTGCTTAAAACCGCACCACCATAAAGTTTAATGAGTTTGTTGATCTTAAAAGAAGCGCCAAGGTCTGCATAACTTAAACCATAAGCAGAGAAATTCTCATTGATACGGCTTTGATGTTTAAAGTAAACGCTTAAGCCATTACCAATTTTTTTTTCAAGTTTAAATGATAGCCAAAGAGCTGCATCATCATTAAAATCCTGTGCCTTTAATGTTAAAGCGGTAAGTATACTTATAATTATATATGTTCTTTTGATCAACAAATTTATTCGTAGAAATATATTTTTATTTGGGCTGAATCTTTAAGGAAATCAATTTTTTGAATGCTTATCCGATGTATATCTATTCCTGTACGTTGTTTCAGATCTTCAAGCAGTAAATTTTGATTTTCGGATTTGATGTTTTCAATTTTTTCGTAGTTAACCAATTTTACCGATTCACGCTTGATGAATACATTGCTTTCCAATAAATAAATGATCGTAAAAATAATTGCATTTAACCCGATCAGGAAAATGTATTCATAAACATCTTCGGTTCCTTTGATCTTTGTAACGGCGCATATTAATCCAATGGCAATATTAAGGAACAAGTAGGTCATGTCCTTAATGCTGATCTCTTCTGTTTTGTATCGGAGCATGCCAAACACGGCAAATAAACCAAAGGCGGCACCTAATGAAAGGTCTACCTTATTTAACAAAAAGGCAACTGAAAAAATAACAATATTGAAAACGAAATAAGTAAAAACAAGGTCTTTGCTTTTATAAGTTCTTAAATAAATGAATTTGATCAGCAAGATCACAAAAAAAACATCAATGATGAGTCGAATCCCAAATTTACCTGCTAATTTAAATACGGCATCAAGTCCGCCTGATAGTACTTCTGTTTCCATTACGTATGCGTTAGTTTATTTATTCGTTGATTATTTTCTTTAAAGTTATTTTTTTTCACTTCGTTAACTAAATTACTCACACCTAAACAATATTTGCTTACCGCGCCTTCTTTAATGCGTAGTTCATTCATTAGTTCTACAAACTTCGATTTGGCCAGTTTATCCTGCTTTACCTCGGCAATTATCAAGTTAGGAAAACTTCTGTTAACTGTATCTTTCGTTAAAGTTAAATTCACATCAATTGTAATACGCTCCGGATAATTTTTATTTACAAGTGTTATTCTGTTATAGGCAATCTCAACACTTGGTATCAACTGATCAACTTTGATATTGGTTTCGTTCTCAATAAATGCAGCAGCTTCGTTGATGGTGTTTGTTTTTAATTTGATCCTGTTTTTGGTTGTACGTCCTTTGTTGCTTTTGAACTTAATTTCCAGGTAATGTAAATTGCTTTCAACATATGTGCGTTTTCTGATCTTATACCTGTTTAATTTACCCGAATGATGTTGATGGTATAGATCGTACGATCTGGTATCGTAATACAAGGTGCTGTATGTCGAATAGGTTTTGTTTTCGATCAACACAACAGAATAATCATTTATGCAGCCGTTTAAAATTTCAATTAATGCTTGTGAATTGAACATATACTTGGAGTCTATGCGATTCATAAGCTTAACCGACTCCATTTCACTTAATGTAATTGGGGTCATTTGCTTTAAAACATTTAAAATATGTTCAGGTACGATCACGTATAGGAATAGTTTTTTACTGCAATAATTTTGTTTGACGCATCGTATGTTGTTCTTTCTGTCTTTAAGCCTTTGGTATTGTATTTATAAACATGTTTTTTTTGAAGAACATTGGTGCCATTATAAATGTATTCTTCCGACTTTTCACCAAGTGCATTATATTTTATGATCTTTTTTTCGATCAAATTCTTTTGTCCGTCATACGTTTCTTCCTGAGTAATATCGTTATCGGCATTATAGGTGTACTTTTTAACCTCTTTGATCTCACCTTCTTTATTAAAGTCAGTTTCTTCAATTACTTCACCTTCTTTGTTGAATTTTTTGATATTCTCATTAACAGACTTGCCATTGTGTACAGAAGTTTCTATTACACTTTTTACACCATATTTTTTTATTGTTTTTTTACCCTGAGCAAATGACAAGATCATGCAAAGGTTGAACAAAATGATAAGAGCGTGTTTCATTAGCGAAGAACAGTTAAGGTATCTAAATTAATAACTTGCTTTGTTGAAGTGATCTCTACTTCTTTGATAATAGCCTCTTTATTGTTTGGACTTGAGGTACTTTGTTTTTTATCACTAAAAATGTAGATCTTGTATTTTCCTTTACGAAGATATTTAAACTCAAAAGTACCATTATAATTTGTTGTCACCTTATCGTCTTCCGATGTATGGTCGCCATAAATGATGTATACCTCTTCATCAAGACCGGCATACTCGTAACGTTTCACTAAAAAGTTACCGTCCCATTCTTCAACCCAAATAGTGCCGGTTATTTTAGCCTTACCACCTTCTCCGGCAGTTTTTTTACATGCTGCCATGATCAATAAGAACGGAATGATCAAAATAAGTTTTTTCATATTAATGTTGTACTATAAATTTTTGTGAATTTGTGCCATTAACTCTTATCATGTATACACCATTAGGGTAATCCGTGGTTATGATGCTTACAGAGTTAGATCTTAAGTTTGTTTGTTCCATTATTTTTTTCCCGTCAATAGAATAGACCTCTAATTTAACTATTTCTGATCTTGATTCGATAGAAAACTGATTGGAAGCCGGAATAGGATAGATGTGAAGTGGATTTAGAGTCAAATTGTTTTCCTTTACACTCACATCGCAATTTAACGCATTATGAGTTGGAGAAAAAGTATAACCCCAATTACCTGTTCCATCAGGACATCTTCTTAAAGAAATATCTGCACTTTGAGCGCCAAAGCTAACACTGTCTAATATCACATTTAGATGATTACTTAAAAACACGCTACCACCACTTGCAGAAAGTTTAAAATTGGCGTGGTAGCCTATTTGAGTTGTGTCTTCATCCATCCAAACTACTCTTACCTGATAAGCCGGAATAATTGCATTGGTTGGGAAACGCCATTTTTTTAAATTCGAAATATTATCCGAAAGATAAACACTGCCTAAATTAATATTTGTTGAAGTATTATTAAATACTTCTAACCAATCATCATACTCACCATTGTTATCCGCGGCAATGGTGTTGTTTTTCGCCATCATTTCATTTAAGAAAACATCATTCTTGTTTACTGTTGGTACAGCTACTGAAATTGTATGAAATTCATGTTCGGCACGTTCAGGAGAGAATTTACCGGCATTGGCGTTCTCCGAATATATGTAAAATTGCATGGTTGGAGCAGTAGCAATAATACGTTGCCCAAATACACCGTCGCCGGCAGCACCATCATGATGCATACCATCATCAAACATCTGTAGTTTGTTAAACCTGGCCGAGCTAACATCTCTATATCCTAAATACGAATAGGTTTGATTGCCAATGTTTGAAGTGATCCAAATTGTATCGGCTATACTTGGCATTGAAGGCGTGTAAGCAATGTTAGTGATAGTTGGTTGTGCCAATGTGAATTCGGGTTGAGCTTGCAAATAGGAATTACGAGCGCCCATTAAAGTACTGATTCCGGGAACAGAGTAGCTACCAACGCTTACGTTTGCCGTTAGGCCATTTTGAAATTGGGTGTAAGTGTAAAATTTAAATGGGTCAGATTGAACAGAGGTATCTATCAATGCTTGAAACACGCCGGCTTTTGTTTGATAGTAATTACTTGCTATAATTTCATTGATAATTGTTTTAGCATGTGCCGCATACATTTTTTTGTAACGTGCATTTGCTTGAATTTGATTGATCAGTGGCCAATGAATATCTGTTGAATGGATATTAAGTGGCAGTTGCTGCAATCCGGAAATTGATAAACTACCTAAACTAACAGTACCACTGCCAACAAAAGGCAAGCCACCAAAGCACATGTTTAGATCCCAAATGATCGGATTAAAACGTTTATTATTATCCTTATAAAGATAATAGTTTTGGCAGAAGGCTCCCGAGTAACTATCTAAATTGTCTAAAGTTGTATTAAATGCATGCATCCATATGGCTCTATCCATATCCATGTTGTTTTCAATACTCGAACCAAAATTTGTTACCGTATCACAAAGTTTTACTAACTCACTCCAACCGGTGTTAGATTTTAATTCATAAAAATTAAAGTAACTACTGCTATCATTATTGATGTATTTTAAATTACACTTTGTAGTTGGACTTGGATTTAATAATGGCGGATTGCATTTAAATGCAGTATTAGAAGATGAATTAAAATGTTCCGAGTAAAATTTCTTACCAATATTTTCGGCATTTGAATAAACACCGTAATAGGCGCCGTTTATATAAACCTTCGCAAAATTAGCTAATGGACAATGCATGTAATTTTTTAATATGTCGTAACCTAACACCTCACGGATCATTGAAGGGTCGGCATAATTGTTACCGAGTTTAATATCCTTATAACCTTGATAAGATTGGTTTTTAAACGCATCCAATTCGATATGCAAAGGGTTTTTATTGTTGCTGGCGCTGTATGAACTATTACCCTTGTATTTCACACCGGCACTATCAAATTGCACCCCGTTGATCTTTACCCAATTAGACATTACATAACCATCTGCGCCAGCTTTTGCGGTATCTAAAATATAATCCCAGTTTGGTTGCGTGAAGTTGATCTCAATTTTTTGGATCGTATTCGGATCGTAAAGATTTTGCGAGATTCCAAAAAAGGTTAATAGTAAAAAGGATATGATGTAGAGTTTGCGCATGTAATTATTCAATAATTAATTTTGAGTGTTTAATGCCTGATTCTGATCCTATATATAGTTGGTATAAACCCGATGTTAATTCAGTAATATTAATTTTTATTTCCGGCATTTGCGAATCAACATAAATTTCTTGCACTTTTTTACCGGCAACATCCATGATCGTAATTTTCTCCCCACCTTTTAAGTTGGCATTCGAAATAGTAACTGTTTCTTTTGCAGGATTAGGTGTTAACTTAACACTTTCGTAAGCAATACTGTTCTTTTGGATACCATTTGGTGTACATATATTACATTCGTTATAACATACGGTAACTAATATCGAATCGTTAACAACGTTTGTTGTTCTGTTACCGGAAGTGGCACAATTAGTTGGCACTGTTTCTGTTTGTATGGCCGTATTGCCGTTGTAGTATTTAAATTGTTTTATTCCGGTTGTATTCATGTAGGTAATGATCTCGTATACACTGTTCTCAAAACTGTATAATCTGATCTTTGATGGATCAAACCCTTGAAAATCTCCCGCAACGTGCACGCCATTAGAACTAATGGTGCCGGCATTTTGCATATCTACTTTAAAACGAATAAGGGTTTTTCCTACCGGAGCATTTCCGCTAAATAAAACTGCGCCATGGTACGTTGTGTCGTTTTGTAATGAATCTAAATAGATCCATCTGTTGTCATTGAATTGGTATCCAACACGCGCCTGATCAGGAACAAATTCTGCTTCATAACTTTGATCGCCATTCACATATTTGAATTCGTATTTTGTAAAGGCAGGAAGATCAAGAATGATACTGTATATTGTAGTACTGCCTTCCTGTGTTAACTGCGTGCTTGACGGATTAAAGTTTCCTCCGGTGTAGCCTGCCACAGCTTGAAAATCACCCATGACATGTATACCAAGCGGACTAATTGTATAGGTGCCCATATCAACCGCAAATTTCACTTTTTTTGCGAAGGCAATTTGTGATATGAGTAAACTTAAAATGGTTAGAAATAAAAATTTTTTCATTTTGCGATGGTGTTTATTTGATTAATGTTATTTTTTTAGTTACGCTTCCTAGTTTATCATTAGATATTGTCATAAAATATACGCCGGCATTGTATGAATTCATATCAATTTGTTCAGCATTAAAAGAGGTTAATAGTTCCTTGCCATTGATATCTTTCACGCTTATTTTGTAATCGTAATTCCCCAATAGTTTAATATTATATGTTCCATTGCTAGGATTTGGAAATACTTCTACCGATGCAATGTTTGAATATTTGTTGATCTTAGTTGGTGTTCCAAAAATAAAACTTGAAGAATAAACATAAACGCAACCGTTGGCATCTGTAGTTCTTACCACATAAATTCCGTTTTGTGATGGTGTATAGGTTTGGCTGTTAGCGCCCGGTAATAGATCGCCATTGAAATACCATTGGTATGTGGTTGCTGAAGTGCAAACCAGATCGTTGCCACTTAAACTAATGGTAGGTTGAGGTGGCGCAGCATTATTTACATAACAAGGTGTATAACGGTGTGCCTGAGGCGTAATTCCCATTGTGCTTTTAGTCCACAAGGTGTTTCCTGCTGCATCAATTTCATATATACTACCTGCAGTTGCTAAACAGATCATTTGGTTGCCATTAGGAAATTGGTTTGAGCAACCCATATTACTGGTGTAACCTGCAGACGTATGTCTACTTAAGTATGTAGCCGGGGTAAATGCGTTGCCAGGATTAATGGTGTAGTTGTAGTTCGAACGCGGTGGGGTAATATGGTCAACTGTTGTTTTGTTGCTAGGCGATGTAACACCTTTGTTGTTTAAACCAACAATGTTACCTGCGCCCGGAACACCTTCAGGTATCCAATGTGCATCATGTGTAACATTTAAAATGGTAGTTCCGCTGGCCTGGTATGCTGCAGGATTGCCCCATCTATATAAAAAGTCACCACCTTTACCTGCAATTCCACCGGTATGGCCGGCAGCTTCAGCAGTTGTTGTACTGTGATCAATTATATACCATTCATTTAAGTTGTGGGAGCTAACTACAATTTGGTCGAGTATGGGATTGTAATCAATTCCGTTCATGTGTATCCAATCTTTTTTAGGAAGGTAATTGATGTTTAATAGTTCAGGATGGTTTACAATTGATGTTTGATAGTTTGCCTTTGCAGGATCAACATTTTGTACCAGATGATCCCACACATTCCATTGCCAAACGATAATAGCAGAATTGGTGCCCACCGGTTTTAGTTCCAGTATTTTTTCAGCCTGCATGGAAGTAAGAGTAGAGTTAGTACAAGCTGTTGCTGCTAATTCTGTTGAACTTCTTACATCGTAAACAATTACTAAAACATTTCCGTTTGGTAGCGGACAATGATCGTGATGTAATACTTCTGTAGCGCTTGAAATTGTGTAGTCCCATAGAACGGTTCCGGTATAACTCACTTTTTGAATTCGGCCGGTAACACCACCACCAGTAATAACATTACCGGTGTTTTGTACTGATCTGAAAATTGTACCACCCGGTATCATATGAGTTGAATAGCCTGTACCGCCTGTGAATGTCCATGTATTTACATTTACACTATTTGTATCTATTAAGTAGCCGGCAGTTGATCCGGTATTGCTGTAATAGGTATAACCATTCCACTGTTGAGCAATTAAACTGCTTGAAGTTAACAAGCAAACACTAAGCCACTTTTTAATTAAATTTAATTTCATTTTTATTTGATTAACATTATTTTTTTAGTTGTACTTCCCAGAACTTCATTAGTGATCGTAACAAAATAAACACCATCAGTCATATCATTCAAATTAAGTTCATTGGTGTAGTTAGTTCTTACTATTTCTTTACCGTTCACATCACAAACTTTTATTTTATAGGAATAGTTGTCGTTTAAAGTAATGTGAAATTTACCATTACTCGGGTTCGGAAAAATTTCAACTGAGTTCAATGATGAATGATAAAAATCGATTCCTGAAGCTGTACCAAACATAAAGCCCTTTGAATACATGTACACACAACCATTAGCATCTGTTGTTCTTACAACATAAACACCGTTTTGTGTAGGTGTATAATTTTGAGATGTTGCTCCTGAAATTAGCACACCATTATAATACCATTGGTAAGTAACCGCTGCTGCCGTAGTAAGATCATTACCATTTAATGCTATACTTGGTTGTGGTGGAGCAGGATTGGTGATATAACAATTTGAATAGCGGTGAGCCTGCGAACATTTAGCGCCAGTAGTAATTGTAAAAATTGGTACACCTGCCGGATTTAATTCATATATCTTTCCTGCTAAAGCAACGCAAACTAATTGGTTACCGTTCGGATATTGCTCTGAACCGCCTTCGTTACTTGTGTATCCAAAGCCAGTTGTGCGTTGCAAATAAGTGGCCGGTGAATAAGCAGATCCTGGTGTAATTGTGTAATTAATTCCGTTAATTGGAGGAAGAATTTGATCGATGCTTGATTGAGAAGGAGAAACACCTTGGTTATTAAAACCAACTAATCTTCCGGCATCAGGATGTCCTTCAGGGATCCAATGAACATCATGTGTTACGTTTAATATTTTTGTTCCACTTGCCTGGTATGCTGCCGGATTTCCCCAACGGTATAAAAAATCACCACCCTTACCTGCAATACCTCCGCTATGTGATGCAGCTTCAGGAGTGGTTGTACTATGATCAATAATATACCACTCATTCATGTTGTGTGAGCTTAATGCTATTTGATCGAGTATCGGATTGTAATCTAATCCATTGCAGTGCAACCAATCTTTTTGTGAGAGGTAATTAATGTTTAGTAATTCAGGATGATTTACAATTGAACTTTGATAATTTGCTTTTGCAGGATCAACATTTTGCACAAGATGATCCCATACATGCCATTCCCAAACAATATTTCCTGTGTTTAAACCTGTTGGCTGAACTTCAATTATTTTCTCCGGCCAAATTGTTGAAAGTGCTGCGGTTCCGCCTGCTGCTGCAAGGTCAGATTGTGTTTTAAGTTCGTATGCGATCATTAATACATTTCCGTTTGGCAGTACACAATGATCATGGTGCGTATAGTAGGTAGATGAAGAGTGCGTATAATCCCAGATCAGGTTGCCATTGTAATCTATTTTTTGCATTCCACCTGCTGCGCCGCCGCCATTAAAAACAGCATTTGTTACTTTAACACCTCTTACTAAAGTACCACCAGGCTCTAAAAAGCAGGAGTAGGCTGTTCCGCCAGTTAAATTAGACCATGTTTTTACGGCCAGGCCGTTAGTATCAACTAAATAGGCGCTGGTTGAGCTTCCATTACTGTATAATGTTAGTCCGTTCCATTGTTGTGCTTTTAATTTCAGTGAGGCAGATTGAAGGATCACTAAAATGATAAATAAATGTTTAAGCTTTTTAGCCATTTGTAAAGGAAATGTTAAGTTAATAAATTTTTAGTTCAGTTTTAAAGAACACGTTAAACAAATTGTTGTATAATGGTTAGACGACCATTAAATGAAATCCCCTCGCAGCTGATTAATAATAAAATAGAAGAGATGCTACCTGTTATAGGGGGAGGTACAACAATTAAACAAGAAAATTAACCTAAACTATTTAGCCTTTTCGATCTCAAAGCCAAAATCAAGTATCAGAGGCAACGGATCGGTGCGCATGGCCTGTTGAAATTCAAACTTATACTTACCCGGCATTGGAAAGCGCACATTTTTTTTAATAGGAACTTTAATGTCAAACAGATCGCCGGCGCCGCTTCCTTGCCATTCACCTTTGCTGTTTGATAAGATCACTTCCATGGTGTCTTTTAATTTTTTTCCGTCGGGGTAGGTGGTTTCCACAAACAAAAAAACATTGCTGTAAGGGTAACTATCAGCATGACGGATCATCAATGAAATGTTATTTAAACTCTGCACATCTGTAATTTCAACATCAAATACCGCTTTGTCCTTTGAATACCATTCCTCTTTTTCAAACTTAATATATTTTGTATACACCACATTATTGTTGCATGCTGTAAATAGCAGCGCACAAAAAACAATGCCCGACAAAAATTTAATTGCTTTTATTTTCATTTGAATTATTGGGTTTGTTTGGTTTGTTTTGATTTGGGTTTGGTTTTTTATGTTGTTGATTAGGGTTTGGTTTGTGCTGCGGTTTATTGCTTTTTTGTTGGTTTTGCGGACCTTTATTTTGGTTTTGACCTTTATTTTGTTGTGGTTTTTGAGCTTGGTTTGATTGAGGTTTTGCTTGTTGATTAGCATTACCTTTATTTTGATTTGAATGTTGTTTGTTTTTGTTGTGAGGCTTTTTGTGATTTTTGCCTTTACTGTCAAAACGTGTTAAACTATCTTGGCCTACTACATTTTCAAACGCTAACTCCTGAACTACCTTGATTTTAGTGGCCACAACAGCTTGTACCAGATCATCCGGTTTTTCGCCTTTTTCATTCATTTGCAAAACGATCTTAACCTGTTCTGCTTTCATTGGAATGAAAACATCTGGCTCTTGTTTGTAAGAAAAATACATGATGCCTTTGAAAATATCTGTTTTTTGATGAAAGGCATCACCTTTTTGCGTATGTAAATATTTATTGTCAATAGTTGGAAATTCCTTTAAAGCATCAACGTAACTATCCAATTCGTAATTTAAACAACATTTTAATTTACCGCATTGTCCGGCTAGTTTTAACGGGTTCAATGATAATTGCTGATAACGCGCTGCGCTGGTTGATACGGTTCTGAAATCGGTTAACCAAGTGCTGCAACATAATTCTCGTCCGCATGCACCAATACCACCTAATCGCGATGCTTCCTGACGCGCACCTATTTGACGCATTTCAATTCGTACTTTAAATTCTTCTGCCAGTAATTTGATCAATTCTCTGAAATCAACACGCTCATCGGCGGTGTAGTAAAATATCGCTTTCGATTTATCTCCTTGATATTCTACATCGCTTAACTTCATTTGCAAACCAAGTTGTAAGGCAATGGTTCGTGCTCTGAACATGGTTGACACTTCAATTTTTTGAGCCTCCTGCCATTTGTCAATATCTGTTTGTTTGGCCTTTCGGTAAATTTTTTTGATCTCCTCGCTGTCAAAATTCAAATTACGTTTTTTCATTTGTAATTTAACGAGTTCGCCTGTAAGAGAAACCACACCAATATCATGTCCTTGAGTTGCTTCAACTGCAACCACATCGCCAACATTTAATGGTAAATTATTTACGTTCTTAAAGAAATCTTTACGTGAGTTTTTAAATCGTATCTCCACCATGTCAAACGGCTTCTGGCCATCCGGCATTTTCATATTACCTAGCCAGTCAAATACATTTAACTTATTGCATCCGCCGGTAGAACAAGAACCATTATTGTTGCAACCTGCAGGCACCCCTCCGTTATTATGATTTCCTCTACCTGTATCGCATCCGCTGCATCCCATTTGCTAAAATTTTAAGCTATAAATATACAAAATTAAAAAATTGTTGAGGTTTTATTTTTTATAAAGATTCATTTCATCAACATATTGCCACACTTTTGTTGGCATAAAAAAGCGAACATCTTTTTTATCTTTAATGGCATTTCTGATAAAGGTTGATGATATTTCCATTAAAGGCGCTTGTGTTAAAGTAACCATAGGATGTGTGTCAAATTCACTGCCGGAATAATTTGGGCGAGGATAAACGTAAATGCGGTATCGCTTTAAGATCTCCTCATAATTTTTCCACTTCGTAAAACTCATTAAATTATCACTGCCCATGATCAAACTAAATTCATGCTTCGGGTATTTTTCCTTTAAATAGGTAAGTGTGTTTATGGTGTATGAAGGCTGCGGTAAATTAAATTCTATAGTGCTGCTTTTGATGTTTGGATGATCCTCAAGTGCTAAATTCACAAGGTGTAAACGATCGTTCTGATGAAGCAAACCTTTTTTATCTTTCAATGGATTTTGAGGCGAAATAACCAGCCAAACTTCATCTAATTCGGTAAAACTTACCATGTAATTGGCCAATACCAAGTGCCCAACATGAATTGGGTTAAATGAACCAAAAAACAAACCAATTTTCATTTCAAATGACTATAAGTAAAGTTACAGTTAAAACGCAAGCAACCTATTAAAAAACCTGGTGACCTGTATGATTTTTTAACGATGGATTTGTGCATAAGGGACATTGAGAATTTTGTGATTTAAACTATTTAGGTAAAATTTAACCGTGTTTTAAATGTTAAAACACGGTTTATGGCGTTATTTTTTGAGGTTTTTCGAGTTTGGCTATTGACAATTTGAAAATGTTAAATTACCTTGTAACTCTAAACTAAGTAGGCATGAAAATAAATTACAAATCATTGGTGGCAGCATCAATGTTACTTTGCAGTAATTTGATGGTATTTGCGCAATCAAATAAAACTGTACAATCAAATCAAGGACCTGTATATACAGGCTTACCAAACAGAGGTTGCGGAACCGGTATTTTACCACAACAATTTGAAACCTGGGTACAATCTCTTCAGCAACAGGGCGGAGGAAAAGGAGAAACTAATAATTCAACTCAATCAGTTTTTACTATTCCGGTAATTGTGCATATCATTCATAATAATGAGCCTGTTAACTCTGTTAGTGCAAACACTGGTGCAAATATCAATGCGGCACAGGTTATTGATCAGATCAATATTTTAAATAAAGATTTTAACGGAACAAATGCTGATACGAATACCATTCCATCTGCATTTAAACCATTGTTGGGTAAATTCAAGATCAACTTTTGTTTAGCTGCAGTTAACCCAACGGGAGGTGTTTTACCTGAGCCGGGGATAGATCGTATCAACCGTGTTTCTAAAGGATGGACAGCTCCTCCTTACAGCAATACAACTTATATTGATAACACCATTAAACCAAATAGCATTTGGGACCCGAACCGTTACTTTAATATTTGGGTGTTAAATTTAGGTTCGAGTTTATTGGGATATGCAACATTCCCTAATCCCGGATCAACAGGATTGGGAGGTTTAACCAGTAATTTTGGTACGGCAACTACTGATGGTGTAGTTATTTTAAATAAATCTTTTGGTAGTGTTGGAACAGGTTCAACAAATGCGCCTTATCACAAAGGAAGAACAGCAACACATGAGGTTGGTCACTGGGTAGGTTTACGTCACGTTTGGGGAGATTCAAACTGCGGAAATGATTTTTGTAATGACACACCAACACAACAAACAGCAAATTATGGTTGCGTAGCATTTCCACATGTAACCTGTTCAAACGGCCCTAATGGCGATATGTTCATGAATTTTATGGATTATGGTGATGATCCATGTTTAAAGATGTTCTCTAAAGATCAAATGTATCGTGCCCAATTGATCATGGCTAATGCAGCTTTCAGAGCGCCTTTACTTACTTCAACAGTTTGTAACGTACCAACGGTTACTAATGATATTGGTGTAGTTAATATCATCAGTCCAACTTATTCACAAGTGGTAAATTGTAATCCATTCATTAATCCGGTAGTTAAAATACATAACTTCGGTTCAAACATGGTTACTTCTGCAACATTCACATACAACATTGATGGTGCAGGTACTCAAACTTTTAATTACACAGGTAACTTATCGCCAAACACATCTGCAACAATTACTTTACCTCAAATAAACGGTATTTCAAATGGTACCCATTACTTTGCGATTAATGCTAACTCGGTGAATGCAGGTTCAGATTCAAACACCGGAAACAATTATAGTTTCCAGCCATTCTCAATTACAAATGGTTATACGATAGCAGCAAGTGGTGCAACAACTATTTGTTCGGGCAATAACGCTACATTAACTGTTAGCGGTGGCGCAACTTCATACACATGGAATCCGAGTGCTATAAGCGGAACATCTGCTGTGGTTTCACCAGGTGCAACAACAATTTATTCGGTAAGTGGTACATTTTCAAATTGTGTGAAAATTTCTACGGTACAAATTACCGTAAATATAACACCTACACTAACAGCTAACAGTACAACAATTTGTACGGGTGGTACAGCTACATTAATTGCAAGTGGCGCAACAACATATTCATGGAGTACTACACAAACTACATCAAGTATAACAGTAACACCAGCTAGTCAAACTGTTTACACCGTAACAGGTACAAATGGTGTTTGCAGCAGTGCTAAAACATTAACAGTTTCTATCGGTCCTAATTTAGGTATCATTCCTGTTGCAACTTCTACATCATTCTGTAATGGTGGTTCGGCAACAATTACCGCATCAGGTGCTTCTACTTACACATGGCAACCTGGTAACTTGAATGGTTCAAGTATTAGTGTTAACCCAAGCTCAACCACAGTTTATACAGTAAGTGGAACAGCAGCAGCTTGTACGGGTTCAAACAGCATTTCAATTACAGTAAACGCTAATCCAACTGTGGCTGCTTCAGCTGCAAATCCAACAGTTTGTATCCCTGGTTCAGGAACAACTTTAAATGGTTTAGGAGCATCAACGTATACATGGCAACCGGGTAATTTAACAGGTCCGTCTGTTCCTGTTAATCCAACTTCATCTACAACTTATACCGTTGTTGGTGCAACTGCAGCAGGTTGTTTAGATACAAAAACAGTATTTGTAACCGCTAACAGCAAGCCAATAGTTAACGTTGCAACTTCAACTCCAACATTATGTGTTGGCGAAATTGGTACTTTGTTTGCAACAGGAGCTACATCTTATGTTTGGAACCCTGGAAGTTTATCAGGTGCCAACGTTACTGTTACTCCTTCATCGGCAACAGTTTATACTGTAACCGGTACTTCTAACGGTTGTACAGATGTGAAAACAGTTGCTATTAGTGTATTCCCTTGTACTGGTTTGAACAGTTATGCAGCAGCAGGTTTCCAATTATCTTTATTCCCTAATCCATTCAAAGATGAATTGAAGATAGATGCAAGTGAAGAAGTTACTGTTACAATTTACAATGCAATTGGTGAAGAAATGGGTCATGAGATCATCAGCAGAACCGGTAGTATTAATACTAGTTCGTTACCAAACGCAGTTTACTTTGTACATGTGAAAGGTGCAAACCAAACACGTGTTTTAAAAGTGATCAAGAATTAATTGATTATTGATCAAATAAAAAAGGCTATCAGAAATGATAGCCTTTTTTATTTAAACACTTATGGTAAGGCAATAATAGGCGTTCCCTTTGCTTGGATAGGTTGCGTGAATATCCATTGATTCGATCAGATCCTTAATTAAAGGTAATCCTAACGAACTATTTTTGGCGGATGTGTTAAAATCAAAACCACCGCCGTTATCTCCCAATTTTAAAAATACCTTATGTTCATCTATCTCCTTTAATTCAATGGATAATTCATAGTTACCTGTATTACCGGCGGCGTGTTTTATAGAGTTAAGTAAGATCTCTGAGATCACCAAACCTAAATTAATGATCTTTTTACTGCTCATTTCATGCGGCAGTTTTTCAATGGTCCAATTAAAGCAATGGTTAAATTGCGGGTACGACACACTGAACTCATTTAAAAGTTCTTTTAAATAATTGGAGATACTAATGGTTGAAAAGTAATGTTTGGTGTTAAGAAGATCGTATATTTTAGACATGGAGAACACGCGTTGCTCGTATTCCGTTAGCACGTCTTTAGCCTCGTTCGATTGAACTTTATTCTTACTTAAACGCAACAAACTAATTAAAATGGCAAAATTGTTTTTTACCCTGTGATTTAATTCACTAATTAAAACCTCTTTTTCCTTTAAGGCATTTTCTAATTTAATTTGAATGGCTAAGCGGTGCTTACTTTCTAAAATAGAGTTAAGCACATTTGAAATACTTAAGCAAAAACTTTGTTCATTAACACTAAACTGTTTTTTGATGCCTGTTTTTTCAAAACAAAAAACACCAACCAGTTTTCCTGAAACACGTAATGGAATGTCTAGTAATGAATGGATATCATTTGGCTTTGAATATATATCATTGAACTCGGTGGTGAGCGGATGGCTAAATATATCCTCAGCAATGATCAGTTTATTTTGTTTTAATCCTTCAAAGTACAAAGGAAAATCTTTTTGACGGAGAACAGAATTTTTATTGAATTGCTGTGTTCGCGAATCGTATTCACCAATAGATATAAGTGCTGTTTGATCGTTATTGAATAACCAAATATTAAGACGTTCAATTTTTAAGGCGAGTATAATGCTTTTTGAAAAATCAAGGATAACCTGATCCATATCTGCACCATCAACAAAGTGCATCTTTGATACATTGTCAAGTTCTTCTAAAAGATGAAAATCCTTGTCAAGCATTTGCTTAATTTTATATTAAATATAAAAAATATATGCTATTAAACAAATAACATTAACATTTAGTTCGAGTAGAGGCGGTCTAAAAATTTAATCGCGGTTATAAGTGGGTTTTATGGTTATTTGTAACATATGCAGCGTTGGAGGCCTCATATCACCAGGGCGCGCCTGATATTCAACATTGGTAAAATTATTTACGATATAGGAAATTCTAATTTGTTTAGATAGCTGAATGGAGAAACGCAGATCGTGGACCCAAACGCTTTTTTGAAACTGATCGAAATTCTTTTTTAATCCCGGTAAAATGGTTGGTGCATCCTCACTTTCAAATCCACTTCCTAATTCTTCAAACAAAGGGCGTATAAATCGGTTATCTATATTCTCGATCTTGCTTTGGTAACGCACGCTATAGCCAAGCGAAAAGGCTTTGTAATCAAATTGAATATCGTTTTTAAATAAATGATTACTGCGGTATTTCAAAATATTGATGTTCGGTAAACCCAAGGTGTCCTTTGCAGGATCATAATCAGATTTTATTGGGTTCATATAGGTGTAACCATTCATCAACGTGATATTCATTGGACCAATTTTTCCGGCACCGGTAAATCCAAGGTCTACACCCTTGATATCCGCTTTTCCGAGGTTTTGAGATTTAAAGCCATAATAATTTAACTTATCAATGAAAGAAAGATTTGGATCGGTGCCATAGTAATTAAACACAAACTCCACCATATTGTCGTAGCGTGTCCAAAAATAAGCCGCATCAAAAAAGCCTTTGAACTCACCAATTTTAAATCCTTGTTTTACACCAACTTCAATATTGTTACCAACTTCGGGTTGTAAACTTGGGTTCGGAAATATTTTTAGCAAACTCACATTGGTGCTTACAAATTTTTCGGCAACACTTGGGAAACGGTATCCCTGACCAAAAGAAGCGCGAACAAAAGTGAATTCCTTTAACTGATAACTTGCCCCTGCTCTAAATACCGGATAAAACGGCAGTTTGGTATTTGCATTGGAGCGAATTAAATAACCAACTGTTTTAGCCGTATCTATCTTATAAAATTCACCACGTGCACCTAAGGATACGGTTAGTTTATCAAAGAATTTTTTATCGGCCTGTATATAACCGGCATGGTTAAAACCAATGTGTTTGCCAAATAATGAATCAGAGAGGGTAACGGTGCGCATATATACATATCCTAAAGAAATGTTGAGGTTGTTGTCAAAACGTTTTTGGTATTGCGTTTCGGCATAGTTCAGTTCAGATAAGCTGCTTTGATTTTTATCATTGATATTATCAGTTTTAAAATACCGTGTGCGTAAGCTTAATTTGTTGTTGTTTCCAAATACATAGGTTATGTATGGATCAACATTTAAACGGTTGTTATTGTATTTTTGAATGGTGCGGCCCTGAGGAATATAGGCCGAATCATAAGATTGCCAAAGGAAGAACAAGCCTCCTTTTGTATTAATCATGTTGGTGTTGATGCCTGCAACTAATCCCGGAATTTTTTTGAAATTGTAGCGCACATTGGCATTTATTCTCCCGCGATTCTCGGTTTCTAAATAACGGAAACCATCATCATTGAACATATGACCACCAATTACCACATCAAAATTGCCGATCTTTTCGGCATGTGAAATATTAACACCTCTTTGTAACTGACTTGTACCTTTCCACCACTTGTAGGTATTTCGCGGCGCATCGTAGGCGCCAATAAAACTGCTCACACTAGTTATCGGTTTATCTTTAGCATAAGCGGTACGTAAATGAATTACACCATTTAAAGCACTCGACCCGTAAAGCGATGAGGCAGCACCTTTCAGTACTTCAATTTGTTCTAAATTCTCCAGCGGTAAATAATTCCATTTGATGTCGCCCGCATCTGCACTGAGCATAGGCATATCGTCTACCAGCATTAACACACGGCTTCCAGCGCCATAACTAAAACCACTTCCACCGCGTATGCTCGCCTGGCCATCGGCCACAGTAACGCCCGGAACTTGTTCAATGATATTATCTAATCGGGTAGTGTTTTTATTTTCGATCAAAGCCGGTTTCAATAACTCCATACTAACGGTAATTTCTCCGAGCTTTTGTTCGTATCTGCCGGCACTTACAACCACTTCATCCAAGGCACTTTCACTCTTCAATTCAAAATCAATGGTGATCTCATCATTTGCTTTTACGGTAATGATCTGTGTGTTTTTCTTGTATCCAACATAATTACATTCAAAGGTGTATTTACCAGGCTTTACGCTGAGTTTGTAATTACCTTCCACATCGGTAGCGGCACCTTGTTTCTTATCAATGCTTACCAATGCGCCTACCAGAGCCTCGTGACTTTGAACATCGCTAACTTTTCCTTTGATAACAGCTGTCTCGTCTTGCGAAAATAAATTGCTATGAATTAAAGCAAGAAAAGCGATGAAGATGACCGTACATTTGTTCATGTTTACAGAATATGTTTCTAATTTAGCAAAGAAAATCAAATATTAAAACTGAATAATTTAGTAGAGCATATTAGGGAAAAGAACTAAAAAATCAGGAGATGGATCAAAAGGAACTTATATATCAAATTGGTTTAACCTTGTTGCCAAATATTGGTGATGTATTGTCTAAGAATTTAATATCGTATTGTGGAAGTGCCAGTGAGGTTTTTAATACAAAGGAAAAATTATTGTTGAAGATACCGGGAATAGGAGAAATTAACGCAAAACAAATTAGCGAGAACAAGGATGTTTTGAAGCGGGCAGAGGAGGAGGTTGAGTTTATTTTGAAATACAAGATCAAACCATTTTTTTATACGGATGAAGAATTTCCGCAACGTTTAAAGTTTTGTAATGATAGTCCGGTATTATTGTATTATAAAGGAAATGCCAATTTAAACACAGATAAAATAGTGGCAGTGGTAGGAACACGTTTACCGGATGATTATGGAAAGGAATTGGTGAAACAATTAGTGCACGACCTGAAAGAAAGCGGTGCATTGGTTGTGAGTGGATTGGCTTATGGTATAGATGCTTTTGCACATAAGTACGCCTTAGATGCGCAATTGGAAACGGTAGGTGTTGTTGCACATGGTTTGGATCGCGTTTACCCAAGCACGCATACTGCCTTGGCAAAAAAAATGATACAACATGGAGGTTTGTTAACCGATTTTATGAGCGGTACAAATCCCGATGCGGTTAATTTTCCGAAGCGAAACAGGATCGTTGCCGGCATGTGTGATGCGTTGGTGGTAGTGCAAAGTAAACGAGAGGGTGGAAGCTTGATAACAGCCACCATTGCCAATAGTTATAATAAAGATGTGTTTGCTTTTCCGGGTAAGGCAGGAGAAGAATTAAGTGAAGGTGGTAATGGATTAATTAAACGCAATAAGGCCGTATTGATCGAAAATGCTGCTGATATGCTGGATGCAATGAATTGGCTGACCGAAAAAAATATGGCGAATACTAAACGAGGGAAAAAACAAATGCCTTTGTTGTTAAGTTTAAGTGAAGATGAACAAAAAATTGCCAAGGCTTTTGCGAGCAAAAAGCAATTGCATTTAGATGAGATATGTTATGCCTCTGATATGAGCGTGAGTGCTGTGAGTACTTTGTTACTGCAATTGGAATTCAATAATTTGATAAAGAGCAGACCTGGAAAGGTTTATGAGTTTTTAGGATGAAGACAATTTAACCGCCTTTATACAACCAACCGCTTGGGTCCATGGTCTTCTGGCCTTTCCAAATTTGAAAGTTCATGGCTGCTTTGGTCTCGTCCTCATCGGTCATTACAGTCCCTAAAGGTTGTTTTAATTTTACCTTTTCGCCAACCTTTACCATTACGTCGCTAAGGTTGGTGTAAACACTTAAATACTCGCCATGGCGAATGATCACTAATTTTCCGCCGGTTGGTGATACTGCCACACTGGTAACTTCACCTTCAAAAATAGAACGTGCTGTGGCGCCTTTGCTGCTGCATATCTCAACGCCATTGTTCATCATCATAAAGCCTTTAATTGCAGGGTGTTCGTGCTCGCCATATGGTTCGCAAATAATTCCTTTGGTTATTGGCCAAGGAAGTTTGCCTCGGTTATTCGCAAAGTCGTTGCTCAATGCTTCCGCTTCTTCAGAAAGATCCGGGAACTGAGGCGTTTCTTTTATTTTTTCTTTTGAATCGTTTGTTTTCTTAGGATCGGTGGTTGCAACTTTTTCTTTGTCCTTATCCTTTGGTTTCTTAGCTTTCTCGGCTTTTTCTTTTTCTTCTTTTGCCTTTTTAGCCGCTAACTCCGCTTTAGCTGCTTCCTCGGCCTTACGCTTGATCTCCTCTGCAATTAATTTCTTAATGGCCAATTGCAATTCAATACCTTCCTGTTTTTTACGTTCTAATGAAACCTTTAGTTC
The DNA here is from genome assembly GCA_046345155.1 of Sphingobacteriaceae bacterium. Classification (GTDB taxonomy): domain Bacteria; phylum Bacteroidota; class Bacteroidia; order B-17B0; family Aurantibacillaceae; genus Aurantibacillus. The sequence continues at coordinate 154,582 of JBKDKI010000047.1, read as the reverse complement.
CTTTTCTTTTTTCTGCAGATCGCTTAATAGAACTTCCTGTTCAACTTTTTCTTTACTTAAACTATCCTTCTCAGCTTCTTCATTTCCAAGAAGCATATTTTTTTCATGTCTACTTTCTTTTAATTCAGTTAGTTTTACCAATAATTGATTTTGAGTGAACAATATCTCTTCGGCTTGCTTTTTGCGGTATACCGAATATTGCTGTAAATATTTTAAACGCATTAAAGCCTGGTTAAAGCTCGATGATGAAAAAAGGAACATTAAACGGCTATAGGCATCTTGCTGGCGTTGCGCAGAAATGATCATGCGCGCATATTCTGCTTTTAATTTATCGAGGTTTTGTTTCAGTAACTCAATTTCTTTTTCGGTGATCTTAATGCTTTTATTGAGTTGAAAGATCTCAGCGTTAATGGCTGAAATTAATTCCTGACGTTTCTCGAGTTTCATGTTCAACGATACCAATGTTCCCAGTGAATTCTTTTTGGTTGCCTTGGTGGCATTTAACATCGCGTTGATCTCATTGATCTCTTCGTTGATCTTTTTCTTTTTATTCTCGAGCTCTTTTTTAGAATTTTTTAGATTACCATTTTGCGCAAATGGTTGAAGCGAAATGCAGAAAATAAATAATACAAACCAAATTAATTTGATTGCATTACTTTTTCTGGATCTCGATCTTATCATATTTTGAAGGTATACTAAAATTGAATTTTTGAGCTTTGTCTTTCTCAATACGAACATACTCAATTTTAATATTCATATTCTTCTCTGCCTTTATATCAATATTAACATTGTATGGTGCAAAAAGGCTATCTGCATTTTTAAAGTTAGAGTAATTGGCAATAAAGCTTCTGTTGCTTAGCGGATCAACGAATTCGTTCTTGGTGATCTTAAAATTATCCGGATTCAAAGTAATGATCTGTAAGGCTTTTTTAACATCTTCCTGGCCTTTTTCAATTCTTCTTAAATGCTTTTTACGCTCAGTACTTAACATATAACAACAGTTTTCACGATCGGTTACAGGTTTTAATTTTTCGTCATCTTCCGTGAATTCGGCACTATTACCAATAATAACCGATTGGATCACGTTAAAATCGAGGTCGGCATTTAAAAGATCGTTGATGTAGTTAAAATCGCCCTTAAAGTATTTTTTGTGATGGTAATCAACCATTTTGATCGAATCTTTTGATATCAGCACTTTTGCAAAATCTATGGAAAGCAATTCAATGGTTATGAGCATCAAGCTGTCTTTTCTTAAACGAACTTTAGCATCAAAGCTTTTATCTTCACCCTCAAACATGGTGGTAACATTTGATTTAAGAAAAAGCCAATTGTATTTTACTTCGTTTTCGCGAATGTATCTGGTAAGTGCTTTCGAATTTTTAAAATCAAGTCGGCATTTGCCCAGCGTATCCACATCAACCGCTACTACTTGATCCTTTTGTTTTTGCATTTTGTTTTTGTGCTTACAACCATAAATTGAAGTAAACATTACTAAAACCGCAAGAACAAAAATATTTTTTTGTATCAGATTAATCATTCAGTTTTTTATCCTTAATTTTTTGGGTCAGTTTTTCTTTATTGCCACCTGCCTCAATGGCAAGTTCGTAATATCTTATAGCTTCGTTCACTTTATTGAGTTTAAGCAAACAATCGGCATAACGCTCTAAAATACCCGCTTTTTTCGGATAAAGCTCAGTGGCCTTTTTCAGCCATTCTTCTGCCTGAATGTATTTACCTTCTAAAAACAATACATAGCCATAGGTGTCCATAAAATTGCCTTCATTTGGTTTTAATTCCAGACTTCTTTTCGAAAGTTTTTCTGCCTTTTCAAGTTGTTCTTTTCGTTGTGATAGGTAATAGGCATAATTGTTCAATACGTAAAAATTATCGGCGTTTATTTTTAAAGCATCATCTAAAGCTCTGTCACTTTTTTCGTAATCTTTTAAATAGTAATAGGCATCTCCTAAATGGCTGTAAAAATTCGACATGAGTATCTTGTCATCTAAAACAAATTCTAATCCGTCTCTCAACGATTCACTTGCTTTCTTGTAATCATGAATTTGAATATTGGCAATACCATTGTAATAATAGGTCATGGGTTGGTTTGGAAATAATTCCATGGCCTCAAAGCTGTGTTTTTGCAAGGAGTCAAAATTATTGATCAGGTTATCGCAATTCATCAACTTTTCCCAACTCAAATAATTGCTTTTATCTTTTAAGGCCGATAGGTAAAAATACTTATTGGCTTCATCAAACTTTTTACGGTAATATAAAAAATCGCCATACAAAGCATTTGCCTCCGGTGAGCTGGGATGTACCTTTAGCATGATCTGTACCAGTTCAAAACCCTGTGTACCGTAATTTGACTCAGGAAATTTTCGGAATGTGTTAAAGTAGGCTTGTGCAATGTTATACTTGGTAACCACATCTAGTTCGGCGTTTAAAAATGCCAGCTTAAGTTGATTGTAAGCCGTTTCATCATCCCCTTTTTGTTTGTAGTAATCGCTTAATGCTAAATGCACAGTTGCATTATCCGGATCGATCTTTAAGATCTTATCATAAACGCTTTTTGCCTTTTCGGGTTGTTTGATAAACTCAAAGTGTTCGGCTAAATAGGTTAAGTAGCGCGGACTTTCAGGTGCCGTTTCAAGCAGTTTATTGATCTCCTTTTCTATATCATTGTATTTATTTTCCTGTTGCAGCAGTTTGATCTTGTTAATACTTAATTGTTCGTTTACACCATATTGTTTTTCGAGCTCATTATAAATATTGTAAGCTTTTTCATACTGCCCAATGTAAGTATACTCAATAGCCAAGTTTTCTTTGAATTCGCTGTTTTCCGGATAAGATCTGATGAGGTTTTCTTGCACTTTTACCGAATTGGCATACTGACGTAAGGTCCGGTAACATTCGATCAATATCAATTGATACCACTCGTTCTTTGGATCTGCTGCCGCACATTCTTTCGCATACGCTAAAGCCACATCGTTCACACCAAGTAATTTATTTACGGTGGCCAGTTCGTACTTAACAGGAACACTACTAGGATTTAACTTTAAACACTCGTTAAATAATTTTAAAGCCTCATTAACATTACCGCGCATGCGCGCCGTGCAGGCATCAATATATTTTGCGGCAAATGCTAGTTCATCTTTTTCACTTAAAGCATTTCCTTTAACCTGATCAGTGTCTTCTGCACGCTGACTGTTTCTGCTTCCTTTACAGTTTGTAAAGACAATACCAACACCAAGGGCTAAAAAAATATATTTAATGCTTTTATACAATTATTTGAGTGTAATCGCTAATACTTAGATCTATTTGTTTTCCGGTTACTTCGGCTGCAATACCAATCAAACTATTTGAAATAACCGCATTCTTTATTTTTGCATCTATTTGAACGATCGAATTTTTTAATACTGAATTCTCGATCTTGGCATTAGCGCCAATGCTCACATGCGGACCAACAACACAATTGTTTAACTGCACATCGTTACCAATATAACACGGCTCAATAATAACACTGTTGGTGTTTTTAATGTTCTTTCCTTTCAAAAAATCTTTACCGGCATCAAATTCAAGCACACGGTGATTTGTGTATACGGTTGCATCTTTATTTCCGCAATCTAACCATTCCGTAACTTGTCCGGGTTTAAATTTCAAACCTTTTTGTTTCATGTTCTCCAAGGCGTTTGTTAATTGGTATTCGCCTTTTTCCATGATCTTATTATCAAGCAGGTATTGTAATTCCTTTTTCAGATTATCACCATCTTTAAAGTAATAAATTCCTATTATCGCAAGATCGCTCACAAACTCCTGAGGCTTTTCTACAAAATCAGTGATCTCGTTATTGGCATTCAATTTTACAACACCAAACTGGCGGGGATCATCAATTTTTTGAACCCAAATAACCCCTTCCTGATTTGTATCCATCACAAAATCGGCCTTGAAAAGAGTATCGGCAAATGCCACAACGGTTTTTCCTTTAATGGCATCTTTGGCACACATAATCGCATGAGCCGTACCTAAAGCTTCGTTCTGATAATGAATGCTGCCTTTAGCACCTTGGCTTTCTGCCACTTTTATGAGGTTTTGCTCAACTTCTGAACCAAAATCAGGACCAATCACAAAGGCAATTTCTTCAACCTTTTGGCCACAAACTTTCGTGATATCTTCTACTAAACGTTGTACAATTGGTTTTCCACCAACAGGTATAAGCGGTTTGGCAGTGGTTAAGGTATGAGGACGCATGCGTTTACCTTTACCTGCCATGGGAATAATGATCTGCATAAACTTATAAGAATAATCTTACAAATTTAAAATAAAATACGGATTTTAGAGCCTGAAAATCAGCGCAATTTGAACAAAAAATACTTCATAGCCATTGTATTGCCCGAGCCCATTCAACAAGAGGTAGAAGCGATGAAACAAAAGCTTTTTACACAATTTGGCTTAAAGGGTGCATTGCGAAGTCCGGCTCACATAACCCTGCACCGACCGTTCGAATGGAAAGAGGAGAAGGAACAACTCTTAATTGATGCCTTGCAGAAATTTGAATTTGGTAAGGCATTTAACTTAGAGCTTAAAAACTTCAATTGTTTTCATCCACGGGTTATTTATGTTGATGTTTTAAAGAACGAGTTGTTGTTTGATCTGCACAAACGATTGAAATATTATGCGCAGGAGAATTTAAAATTATTAAATGAGGTAGAGGATATGCGTGGTTTTCATCCGCATGTTACTATAGCTTTTCGTGATCTGCGAAAGAATAAATTTGAAGAAGTTTGGGTTGAATTCAAAGAAAAAATGTATCAAGCTAGCTTTGAAGTTAAAGGATTTAGTTTGCTGCGTTTGGAAAGTAAATGGGAGGAACTGCATTATTTTGAAAAATAAAAAAAGTCATGCCGGTAATTACCAACATGACTTTTTAAATTGATTAAGTTTTTTACTTGATCACACCAAGCTCTTTACCAACTTTGGCAAATGCTGCAATGGCTTTATCTAAATGTTCTTTTTCATGCGCTGCACTCAACTGAACACGAATACGTGCTTTATCTTTTGGTACCACAGGGTAAAAGAATCCGATCACATAAATACCTTCATCCAATAATTTAGCGGCAAATGTTTGTGCTAATTTGGCATCATACAACATCACAGGTACAATGGCACTATCACCATCTTTAATTTCGAGACCTGCAGCTTTTATACCTTTTTTAAAGTAGTTTACATTCCACTCCAGTTTATCGCGTAACTCAGTTGTAGAGCTTAACAGATCAAACACGGCTAAACTTGCACCAACAATGCTAGGCGCTAATGAATTACTGAATAAATACGGACGTGAACGTTGGCGCAACAATTCAATGATCTCTTTGCGGCCAGATGTAAATCCACCCATGGCGCCACCAAGTGCTTTGCCTAATGTTCCGGTAATTATATCCACACGGCCAATTACATTTTTAGCTTCAATGGTTCCTCTTCCTGTTTTACCAATAAATCCGCTGGCGTGGCACTCGTCAACCATTACCAAGGCATTGTATTTATCTGCCAGGTCGCAAATTTTATCCAATGGCGCAACAAATCCATCCATGCTAAATACACCATCTGTAACAATGATACGGTTGCGTTGTGCTTGTGCTTTTTTCAACTGCTCTTCCAGATCTGCCATATCACAATTCTTGTAACGATAGCGTTGTGCTTTACACAAGCGAACACCATCAATAATAGAGGCATGATTCAATTCATCACTAATTATGGCATCTTGCTCATCAAACAAGGGCTCAAACACACCGCCATTAGCATCAAAAGCAGCGGCATATAAAATGGTATCTTCTGTTCCTAGAAACTTGGCAATTTTTGATTCTAATTCTTTATGAATATCCTGTGTACCACAAATAAATCGCACACTGCTCATTCCAAAACCATGCGTATCTAAAGCCTTTTTTGCTCCTTCAATTACTTTTGGATGTGAGGATAAGCCCAGGTAATTGTTAGCACAAAAAATAATTACATCTTTGCCATTTACCTTAACCACAGCATCCATTGGGGTGGTTATGATGCGTTCGCGTTTAAATAAACCGTTATCTTCAATTTCTTTTAAAGTTTGGGTTAATTGATCTTTTAATTGTCCGTACATAATTCTTAAATTTAAGTGAACAAATGTATAAAAATAGCCCGAATGTTAAAGGAAACAAATATTTTATACGTTGGTTTTTTTTGTAATTTAGATAAACATTTTGAGGACCCTGCCTTATATTATTATTTGCACACTGTTAGTAACAGTTATCCATGCACAAACCGGTCCCGGAGGGGTTGGTACTTCTGTTACAAATTGTTTTTGGATAAAGGCAGATGCTGGTACGTCCAGCACGGTTAATGCTGCGGCTATTTCTTCTTGGAACGATCAATCAGGTAACAGTAATAATTTGTCGCAATCTGCAGCTAACCAGCAACCATTATACACTACTAATTTAATTAATGGATTTCCCGCAATTCAGTTTGATAACAATAATGGTACAAATGATAAAATGACCGGTGCAGATTCGCCAACATTAGATAATACGAATGGATATACTTTTTTTATGATTGCAAGGCCACAGGTTGTGGATGGGGCGGCGCGAGTGATCGTTTCTAAAAGAACAACAGTTGCAGTAGACCAATCGTTCATGCAATTTTTTTACACAGGAAATACATTTCATACTGATATACAGACCAATAATAACAGATATGCAACAGCGGCTACATTTGCAGCTAACAACAACTATCTGATCGATCAACTTTATGATGGAACATTAGCTACAGGATCAAGATGTAAAACATATGTTGCAGGAAATTTAAATGTCACATCCGGAGAAGCAAGCACTAGCGTTCCTGATAATGCCTCACCAATTGTTATCGGATCAACCGATGCTACTGATCCCAGGCCCTTTGGAGGATATATTGCCGAGGTAATTATTTTCAGAAAAGCGTGTAATGATCCTGAGCGTATTATTGTTGACAATTATCTTTCTGCAAAATATAATATTTCTTTAGCTGTTAACGACAAGTACGCAGGCGACAATGCGGGTAATGGTAATTATGATTTTGAAGTAGCGGGTGTGGGAAAAGACGCAACAGGCAGCAACCCTTCTTTTTCAGCATCAACATGTGGTGGTTTAGGCATTAGTACAACTGGCATAGGTTTTGATAATTCAGATTACATTCTGGCAGGACATGCTACAACAACAAATTCGCAGGTTACAACCGATATTGGTGGAATGACTGGAACTAATAACGCCCGTTGGCATCGTATTTGGTATGTTGATATAACTAATACAGGAACAAATATTGAAACTAATATTGAGTTTGATATGAGCGATGGAGATGTTGGACCAGTTGCTATTAGCACACCATCTAATTATGTTCTTTTATACAGGGCTGCTCAAACCGGAAACTGGACGGAATTGACCACAGCTACGTCAATTGTTGGCGATCGTATTCTTTTTAGTAACTATACTTTTGTAAATGACGGCTATTACACCATTGGAACAAGAAACAGCTTGGTGAGTCCGTTACCAATAGAGTTGATATTTTTTAATGCTCAGTTAAAAAATGGCAAGGTAGATCTTAGCTGGGCAACGCAAACCGAAAGAAATAATAAGGAGTTTGTTATTGAGAGATCAAAAAATGCAATTGATTTTGAAGTTGTGAATGTTATAAAAGGTGCTGGTAATAGCATGGTTAAGTTAAATTATTCATCCATTGACACCAAGCCATTCTCAGGAGTTTCCTATTATCGTTTAAAACAAGTTGATTTTAGTGGCGATCTCAGTTATTCACCCATTGCAGTTATTGTAAATAATGATGATAATAAAAAAGTTATTATTTATCCAAATCCATCAAATGGCAACGTAGCTATTAATTTAGTTGGCTTTAAAAGTATTGATGCCGTTGTAAATGTTTTTGATGAAAGTGGAAAAGTCATTATTAGAAAAAGAATGAATCAAAGTCTTTCAAATATAATGGAGGATGATCTTAAGCTAATCTCTGGTATTTATTTAGTGGTAGTTCAAATAAATGGGGAACAATATACTTCCAAGTTAATTGTTAAGTAGGCTATTCATTTCCTTTTCATAACAAAGCTCCCCCAATTGTAAAAATCATAATATATTTGCAATATGAGTTATATTATTTCGGGCATACAGCAAGTAGGTATTGGTGTACCAAACGTACACGAAGGTTTTAAATGGTACAATAAGCACTTTGGAATGGATATTCCTGTTTTTGAGGAAGCAGCAGAAGCTAATTTAATGTTGCCATATACAGGTGGCATGCCACATAAGCGCCATGCAATTTTAGCCATTAATTTAAAAGGCGGAGGTGGTTTTGAGATCTGGCAATATACCAGTAGAACACCGCAACCGGCAAGTTTTAAACCAATGATGGGCGATATAGGGTTGTTTTGCGCCAAAATAAAGTCTGATGATATTCAGGCAAGTTACACTCATATAAAAAGTGCCGGTGCAAAGCTTTTATCAGAAATAACAACTACACCTTATGGCAAAAAACACTTTTTTGTAGAAGACCTTTATGGAAATAATTTTGAGGTAATTGAGGATGACGTTTGGTTCGCTAATGGCGCATTAAACACCGGTGGCCCAAATGGTATGATGATCGGCGTGAAGAACATGGCCAAATCGGTACATTTTTATCAAACAATATTAGGATACGATAAAGTTGTTTTTGATAAGGAAGATACGTTTGCAGACCTTAAAGGATTACCGGGTGGCGAGGTAAAAGCACACCGTGTTGTATTAACGCATAGTCAAAAACGTGTTGGTCCGTTTTCACGATTATTAGGCCAAACTTACATTGAGTTAGTAGAAGCAAAAAACTATACACCACGGAACATTTTTGAGAACAGATATTGGGGCGACCTCGGGTTCATACATTTATGTTTTGATATTAAGAACATGCAGGCATTAAAGGAAACGTGTGAAAAAAACGGACATCCATTCACAGTTGATGGTGGTGCCGGTTTTGAGATGGGCGAGGCAGCCGGGCATTTTACTTACATTGAGGATCCTGATGGTACATTAATTGAGTTTGTAGAAACAAAAAAATTGCCGATCTTAAAGAAGTTTGGTTGGTACTTAGACCTACGAAAACGTGCACCCGAAAAGCCTTTGGCAGACTGGATGCTAAAAACCATGCGATTTAACAGAGTAAAAAGTTAGATCATTTAATAAACATTTAATTAATACTTTTTAAAGTGATATCAAAAAGCGTACATATTTTTCTTTTTTGTATCACTTTTTTTGTTGTGTCTGCACAGACCAGAGAAGACATCAATGTTGTTCGTAAACGGGTAGATCAGAATAAAAACCAGGAAGACACCTTACATCTTAAGGACCTGCTCCGACTTTCAAATTATTATATTAAGAACGACCTACAGGCATCGTTAAAATATTTTACTGAAAGCGAAAAACTGGCTAAGAAGTTAAAACGGATCGATTATCAGATCGACGCGATGAATGGAATAGCTGATGCTTTTTGGTACATTGCTAAGTATGATAAAGCTTTTGATTATTACTACAAGGCCTATCATCTTGCCGATTCAATAAACGACAGGTCGGAAACCGCACTTTCACTTTATAATCTGGGTTGGCTTTCATGTATCGATCAAAAAAATTACAAGGATATTGCTTATTTATATAGGTCGCTTGGATTATACAAAGATCTGAAAGACGACGGAGGTTTTTTAGATGTTTATAACGCAATAGGGTTGAGTTATTCCCATAAATACCGTGATCAAGGCCAGAAGATAGATTTTGATTCTGCTGTATATTATTTAAAAGGCGGAATTGATCTTGCCCGCAAAAGCAAGCAGTACCGTAAAATTACCGTGTATTATTCCAATCTAGGCGATCTGTTTTATTTCATTAAAGATTATTCTACAGCAAAATTTTATCATGAGAGTTCACGCGATCAGTACCGATTAAATAGAGATACTGTTTCAATTGTATCGGTAGATTATCGGATTGCGTTGTGCGATTTTGCCTTGTATAAAAAGCCAGAGTCACTTAAGATCATTGTTGACAGTTATAAGATATTTAAAAGGAGTGGTCAGCGCGATCAGGAGTTAGAAGCTTTGGAAAATATCGCTTATGCATATTATGAACTGAAAGAGTATAAGACTGCGGTTGACTATTACGACCAGTTCTCAAAGTTAAAGGCCGATATTGATAAGACCACCTATGCTAATAATTTAAAGGGGATGGAAACAAGCAGCAACCTTGAAAAGGCGAAGGCAAAAATGTTGCAATTACAGCAATCAAATGAGATCGAAGAACTGAAAAACAAACGTAAAACAACATATATTTCTTTTTTGGGCGGTGTTGCATTGATCATCATTGTAATAGTGTATTTGTTGTTTCGTCAAAATAAACTCAAACAGAGCAGTAATCTTCAATTACAGGATCAAAACAAAATCATCTCTGAAAAGAAGCATGAGATTGAGCAGAGTATTGAATACGCCAAAGGAATTCAAACATCATTTTTACCTGATAGAAAACACCTGAATGATCTATTGCCAAACAATTTTATTTTCTATCAACCAAAAGATATTGTGAGTGGCGATTTTTACTGGTTTGAAACTTCCGAGAATAGAAAACAAGTACTTATTGCTTGTGCCGATTCAACCGGACACGGTGTTCCAGGTGCATTAATGAGTATGGTTGGTATTAATATGCTACAACAATTTTGTGGGAACGAAAAACTGCATCCTCCTGCCATTATCCTTAAGAATTTAAATAATGAAGTGAAGAACGCGTTAAAGCAAAATACCGAACAAAACAAGCAAAATGACGGTATGGATATTGCCTTGATCAATTTGAATTTAGACACCAACAAACTGCTTTATTCTAGCGCAAACAGACCGCTATATTTAATTAAGGGAAATGAATTGATTGAGTTGAAACTTACTAAATGTGCCATTGGAGGGTTTACAAAATATAATCAGGAGTTTGAGGAAACGGAAATACAACTTGATAAAGGCGACATGATCGTAATGACAACCGATGGATACGCCGATCAATTTGGTGGGGAAGAGGGAAAGAAATTGATGACAAAAAAATTAAAAGCAATATTATTGGAAAATAAACAACGGAGTTGTGATGATCAATATCAAAAGATCGAATCAACTTTTAATGACTGGAAAGGTGAGTTTGACCAGGTTGATGATGTTTGTATCATAGGTATTCGCCTATGATCTGAAAATCACGAAGGAGTTAAAAACAACTTTTTGTCACCGATAAATGAGGCTTGTGTTGGAAGGACAATAATATAATTTGAAATAGGGATCAATGTTTTATATAAAATATAGTTTAGTAATATCAGTAAATGAAAGCAACTAGGTTAGTTATAGTTTTAATTTGTTTGTTTTCATCTTTTGCAAATTCGCAAACCGATCCGGCTATTATTAAAACCCGTGATAGTTTATTGTTGTTGCCAAACGATTCTGTAAAAGTAGAGTTGATAAACACATTTTGTAAGCGTTATGGTAATGAGGCGTTCAATGAAGTAATGGATATTTCGAAGCAGGCATTTGAGTTGGCAACAAAATTGAAATTGAATAAAAAGAAAGCAAAACTTTACAATACAGTTGGCGATGTGCTTTTTAGCAGAGCATATTATCAGGAGTCATTCAGGTATTATTATGCGGGATATAAATTAAGTGATTCAATAAATAGTAAGTATTACAAGGCTTTTTCAGCTTATAACTTAGGATGGCAAGCAGCTATTCAACAAAAGAATTATAAGGATGTAAGTTATATTTATTTAGCCCACAGCATAGGAAAAGAAATAAAGTCGAACCCAATTATTTTAAGAACACAAAACGCGTTAGGAAGTTTTTACACAGACAAATATGAGCGAGAGAAGAAAAGATCTGACTTTGACTCGGCAGTGATGTATTTTAACAGCGCCATTGAAACAACAAAAGCCTTAAAAGCCTTTAATGCGGTTGGATCACTTTACAATAATCTTGGGCAATTATTCTATCACTCAAAAGATCATCAATCGAGTATATTTTATTATGAGCAGGCAAAAAAAATATTTAAGAACGATTCAAACAACATTACAGCCTGTATCTTGCGAATTGCAATTTCAAAAGGTGCCTTAAATGATATGAAACAAGCCTTGAAGGGTATTGATTTTGCATACCGGTATTCTTTATATCATGATCTGGTGGAGCTGCGGAAAGATTGTTTGTCTGCATACACACAGCTGTATAAAGAAACTAAAGATTACAAACGATTATTTGAAGCTCAAAAAGAGTTAAACGAATTGAATGAAAGTATCAATAAGGATCTTCATGCCTTTACCATTAGTAATTTGGAAGTCGATTATAATTACACAAAATCTGAGGCGAGCAACATTCAATTAAAGCAGACAAGAGAGATCAATGAATTAAAGAATAAGCGAAAATCGGTTTACATAGCCTTGCTATCGGTTGCGGGTTTGGTAATAATTGTGATCGCATATTTGCTTTACAGGCAAAACATATTAAAGAAACAAACAAACATCAGATTACAAGAACAAAACAAGATCATACGCGAAAAGAAACAGGAAATTGAGCAGAGTATTGATTACGCAAAAGGAATTCAAACTTCTTTTTTACCGGATAAAGAGTTGCTCGATATTTTTCTGCCGGGTAATTTTATTTTGTATAAACCTAAAGATGTTGTTAGCGGTGATTTTTATTGGTTCAAACAATCTAAGGATCAAAATCAGGGATTGATCGCTTGTGCAGATTGCACAGGGCATGGTGTACCGGGTGCCTTAATGAGTATGGTTGGCATCAACATGCTTCAACAAATTTGTGCCGATGAAAAATTGGATCAACCACACAATGTATTAAAGCATTTGAACAACGATGTAAAAGACGCTTTAAAGCAAAACTCCGATCAAACAAAACAACGTGATGGTATGGATATTGCGTTGGTGCTGGTAGATCTCGATAAGCATAAATTATTTTATTCGGCTGCTAATCGTCCATTATATATTTGCCGTGCCGGGGAAGTGTTGGAAGTGAAGGCAACCAAATGTGCCATTGGTGGTTTTACCGATTATGATCAGGCATTTGAGCTGCATGAATTTGATATTTCTAAAGGCGATTTTATTGTAATGAGTACCGACGGATTTGCCGACCAATTTGGCGGTGAGGACGGAAAGAAATTCATGACCAAGAACTTTAAATTACTGCTTCAAAAAATAGCTTCCAACACACCAGCTGATCAATTAAAAATGCTCGACAATGCTTTTACCGATTGGAAAGGCAGTTATGATCAGGTGGATGATATCTGCGTTATCGGATTCACTGTTTAATACTTTTAATTGTATTTATTAAAATTTGTTTTTGGGTTTAAGTTTTTATTATATATTTAAAACTTTAACTTATTAATAATGAGGATCATCTTACTTTTAGCATGCATTATTTGTTTTTCAAATTTCAATGCACAGGATACCGTAAAGGTAAATACAACCTTAAGTCCTGAGGAACAAGCCCAGTATGATTACAATGCCGGTATAGCTGCACTTAATAAAGGCGAGTTTCAAGGCGCTGTAGATATGTTCACCAAAAGTTTAGTGAACAAGCCCGGTTTTGATAAAGCACTTTACAATAGAGGGATCGCTTTTACACAAATGAAAAAATACAGTGATGCATCGGCCGACATCAATACGGTGCTCAAAGCCAATCCTAAGCACACAGAGGCTCATTTTGCAAAGGCAATGATGTTCTATAATCAAAAGATGAAGGACAGCTGCATTCGCTCTTTAGATAATTGCATTGCTATTAACAAACATCCTGAAGCTTATTATTACAAGGGCTTATTGGCATATCAAATAGCTGATTACGATGAGGCCATAAAAGATTATTCCGGTGCCATTGAAGCAAAAAGTGATTATGCCTACGCCTATAACGATCGTGCCAGCGCCAAGCGTGCAAAGAACGATTACGCAGGCGCAATTGCTGATTACGAAAAGGCCATTAGCTTAAATCCATCTTTAACTTTCATATACAATAACCTAGGTTCGGCCTATCGTTTAAATAAAAATTATCCAAAAGCCATTGAATGTTACACCAAGGCTATGGCCGATAAACCTGATTATTTAGTGGCTTTAAATAACAGAGGTGCAACCAAATTGGAGAATGGTAATTTGAATGAGGCAAAAAAGGATTTTGAAGATGTTTTACTTAAAGATCCAAAGAACTCTTCTGCATTTAATAATTTAGCTTCTGTTGCTATTAAACAAAAAGATTACAAGAAAGCTAAAGATATGGCCAGCAAAGCCATTGAATTAAATTCAAATAACGGTCCGGCGTATTTTAACAGAGGTATAGCGCGACAAATGCTACACGATGAAGAAGGATCTTGTGGCGATTGGAAAAAAGCAAGCGACCTTGGTGTAAGTGCTGCAAAAACATTTATGAATACAGATTGTAATTAAAATATAACCTATGAAGCGTATTTTATCTTATTTATTTCTATTGTTCACTTCAACTTTTTTCTCTCAATCGGTTGAGTTTGAAAAAGAAAATTTTCCGGGCAAAAAAGAGGAATTAAAAAATGCAAGAAAGCAATTAGATATCGGAATGGAATTTTACAATCAAGGTCGTAAAGAGTTTGATGATTTCCGCAAGGGCTTAATGTCTGATAAAATTTTACCGGTAAGCACACGCGATTACTTGCGTATGGGTTATGATAATTTTAAAAGCGCACAATCGCCATTATTGGATGCACAGCGTTTTAATCCGAATAATGCGCGTTTAAATTATATGTTAGGTTTTATCAACTTCTTTGAAACGCCTAACTCAAAAGAAACGCTTAAATATTTGTCGGATGCATATCGTTTAGATCCTGAGGTAGAATATGATGTTGCCTATTGGTTAGCATGGTGCCATCACTTAAGTACTAATTGGGATGATGCTATTAAATACTATACTGTTTATTTAAATAAACTCACGGCAAAAGGAAAAAATGCAATAGAAATTGCCGATGTACAAAAAAAGATCGCAGAATGTAATAACGGAAAGAAATACAGCGCAACACCTGAACGTGTATTTGTAGATAACCTTGGACCAACCATTAACTCACAGTATCCTGAGTACAGCCCATCTATTACAGCTGATGAAGAAACCATTATTTATACAGCACGTCGAGATAACTCAACCGGAGGTCAAAGAGATCAGGATGCTGGTTACTACGAAGATCTTTACATTTCAAATAAGGTGAATGCTAAATGGCAAATGGCAAAATTGCTTAGTAAAAATGTGAACACTATTGGTCATGATGCTTCTGCCGGTTTATCGCCCGATGGTTCTAAAC
This sequence comes from Sphingobacteriaceae bacterium, assembly GCA_046345155.1. Lineage (GTDB taxonomy): Bacteria > Bacteroidota > Bacteroidia > B-17B0 > Aurantibacillaceae > Aurantibacillus. The sequence continues at coordinate 139,220 of JBKDKI010000047.1, read as the reverse complement.
TATTTGTTTACCGTCATTCAGGTAAAGATGGTGGCGACCTTTACGAAACAACTTTGTTTGGTACAGATTGGGAAGAACCCATTCATATGAATCGTAACATTAATACCAAATTTCATGAGAGTAGTGTAAGTTTAAGTTTTGATGGTCATCGCATGTATTTTGTAAGTGATAAGTCTGGCGGAATGGGCGATCGTGATATTTATTTCAGTGATATGGATATGAAAGGTGAGTGGGGAATGGCAAAAAATATTGGTCCGGATATTAATACCAAATACGGCGAAGAAGGCGTGTTCATGCATCCTGATGGAAAATCGCTTTACTTTAGCAGTCAAGGTCACGATAACATGGGTGGCTACGACATTTTTAAAAGTGAGTTTGTAAATGGTAAATGGAGTAAGCCAATTAATTTAGGTTACCCAATCAATGGTCCGGATGATGATGTGTTTTTTGTGGTAAGTGGAAGTGGAAATCGCGCTTATTTCTCATCATCTAAACAAGGTGGTTATGGTGATAAGGATATTTACAAGATCACCTTTCTTGGACCAGAGAAGCAACCTTTACTAAGTACCGAAGATCAGTTGTTGGCCATGATCGCTAACCCTATCAGTAATTTAAAAACAGAAGCAGCCTTAGAAATTAAAACGGCTAAACTAACTATCTTAAAAGGTATAATAACTGATGCTAAAAATGGTAAGGAATTGGAAGCTGCCATTGACCTAATTGATAATGATAAGAATGAGGTATTGGCAACATTCAAATCGAACAGTGCAACAGGTAAATATCTGGTAACATTACCATCAGGAAAAAACTACGGTATTGCCGTTAAAAAGGATGGTTACTTATTTCATTCAGAAAATTTTAATTTACCCGATAATGCCGATTACCAGGAATTCAATAAGGATGTTGCTTTAAAGAAAATAGAAGTTGGAAGTGTTATTGTATTGCGTAATATTTTCTTTGATTTTGATAAGGCTACCATTCGTCCTGAATCTGCAAATGAATTAGACCGCTTGATAAAATTATTGCAGGATAACCCTACATTAAAGATCGAATTAGGTAGTCACACCGATAGTAAGGGTTCTGATGAATATAATATGAAATTAAGTGATAACCGTTCAAAGTCGGTTGTAGATTATTTGATAACAAAAGGTATACCTGCCGGCCGCCTGGTTGCAAAAGGTTATGGTGAAACAAAGCCAATAGACACAAATGATACCGATGCCGGCAGACAAAACAACCGCCGTACCGAGTTCAAGATCCTTGAGAAATAATTCGTCGATCTTTCATAGTCTTTAATTTCTGATTAACATCTTTAATAACCGCTTAAATAATTTAAGCGGTTTTTTTTTTCATTATATCTATATTAGATCAATTATTTAATTATGCTATTAAAAATATCAAACCTGTCAAAAGTTTACCCTAACGGTAAAAAGGCATTGTCAAATGTAAGTTTAGATATTCCCAACGGAATTTTCGGATTACTTGGTCCTAATGGTGCCGGTAAATCAAGTTTAATGCGAACCATTGCTGCCTTGCAGGAGCCAAATGAAGGAAGCATTTTTTTAGATGATCTTGATGTGATCAAAGAGAAAGATCAGGTTCGTCGCATATTGGGTTACTTGCCACAGGATTTTGGTTTTTATCCAAAGGTAAGTGCCGAAGATATGCTCAATCATTTTGCTATTTTAAAGGGCATTAGTAATAAGGCTGAACGTAAAGAGGTTTGTGATGCATTACTTCATCAAACTAATTTGTATGAAGTGCGCGATAAATATATTGGCGACTATAGCGGTGGTATGCGCCAGCGTTTTGGTATTGCTCAGGCACTATTAGGTAATCCAAAGATCGTTATTGTTGATGAACCAACAGCGGGTTTAGATCCTCAAGAGCGTAATCGTTTCCATAATTTACTGAGTGAGATCGGTGAGAATGTTGTTGTGATACTATCTACACATATTGTTGATGATGTAAAGAACTTATGTGAGAACATGGCCATTATGAACTTTGGAGAGGTATTGTTTACCGGCAAGCCTAAAGATGCTTTAGAAGTATTGAAAGGAAAAGTATGGCAAGCACAAATAACCAAAGAAGAGGTTGAAGATTACCGTAAGCAATACAAAGTAATTTCCAGTAAAGTTTCCGGCGGAAAGATCAGTATCAACACAGTGGCTGATAGCAAGCCTTCTGCTGCTTTTGAATCTGTTTCGCCTGATCTGGAAGATGTGTATTTCTATTATATCAATAATCAACATAAATAAATTATATGTTCAAAGAGATTTTTTTATTTGAATTAAAAACCTGGTTTAAACGCCCTGCCATTTACCTGTATTTTTTCTTGTATTTGATCAGTACGTTTTTGATCGTTTGTGCAGCAACAGGTGTATTTAGTGGTGAAACGCGCGATACAAACACCTATTTGAATTCATCCATTAGTGTAGCAGGAATATTAAATTCCTTTAATAGCGATTTTTTGTTAGGCCTCATCACTGCCATCATTTGCGTATCCATTATGGGGTCTTGCGTTCAAAAAGATTACCAATACAACATCCATTCCTTGTTTTATACCAAGCCAATTAAAAAGTCATCGTATTTACTTGGACGTTTTTTTGCATCCTTCTTCTTATCCTTATTTGCATTATCGGGTATCCTTTATGGTTTAATGCTTGGCTTTGCCATTGCACCAAATGATAATGGGCAAATAGGTCCGTTTTCATTGCTCAATTATTTTGTGCCCTTTATAATGTTCACGGTTATAAATGTGTTTTTTGTGGGTGTTACATTTTTTTCGTTGGTAACCTACACGCGTAATTTAACTGCAGGATACGTTACATCTTTGATATTTGTTGTTGTTTCCGGTATTGCAGGAATTATGACCCGTGAAATAGAGAACAAAACACTTGCGGCATTAATTGATCCGTTTGGTAATCAATCTTTATCATTATTAACCGAGTATTGGACGCCGGCCGAGCAAAACCAGCGCATGGTACCGTTAGAAGGCTATGTTTTATGGAACCGGGTTTTATGGTTAGGTATTTCATTAGTAATAGCTGTTATTACTTATTTGAAATTTGAATTCAGTCAGTTTTTATCTCCTGTTTCATTTTTCAAACGAAAAGCTTCTAAGTCAGATGTATCGGAAGTAAAACCGATCCAGTTTTTATTTCAATTACCAAAAGCGCATCAGTATTTCGATCTGCGAACTTCTTTACAGCAGCTTTCTTTTTTATCAAAATTTGAACTTAAAAAAATTGTACGATCTGTTTTCTTTCTGATCGTTGTTGGCATTTCTATCCTGTTAACCCTTGTTGCACATAATTTTTCAGGAATGATATTTGGTACTAAAACTTATCCGGTTACGTATCAAATGATCGAAATTGGCGGAGCCTTGTTCTCATTCTTTCTTACCATCATGATCATTTTTTACAGTGGTATAGTGGTTTGGCGTGAGCGCGATACAAAATCAGATGAGTTGATCTATAGCACACCGGTTCAAACTTGGGTTTTATTTACTTCAAAATTCATTTCATTGGTTGGTTTAGTTGCAAGTGTATATGTGGCCGCGATCCTTACTTCCATTGCCATTCAAACATATGAAGGTTATTACAATTATGAATTAGGTTTGTATTTATTCGAATTCTTTGGTAAAAAAATACTCTCAAGTATTGTATTGTGCGCTTTGGCTACTTTGATACAAGTGGTTGTAAATAATAAATTCATTGGATTTACTTTCACAACACTATTCACCTTTGGTTTGCAAATACTTTATAATAGTTTAGAGATCAATAATAAGTTGGTTGTATTCAATAGTTCGGGTAACATTTTACCATATTCCGATATGAATGGATACGGGCACACACTTTATGTATTCTATCTTTATAAAGCCTACTGGATCGGATTTATGCTGGTGTTGGTGGCTTTATCAATGCCAATGTGGCCACGATTAAAGGAAAAAAATTACAAAGCCCGTTTTAAATATGCCACAAAACAATTTAACCGTTCGTACAGATGGTTGATGCTTGTTGGATTTATCATGTTCTTTGGTTTTGGCAGCGTTATCTATTATAACACGCGCGTTTTAAATAAATACAAGACCAATAAGGAACAGGAAAAAGAATCGGTAGCGTTTGAGAAAAAATATAAGCACCTGGAGAAAGAATTACAACCACGTATTGTTGAATCAAATTTAGAGGTGGATATTTTTCCGAATGAATTAGGCGCAAACATTAAGGGATATTTTTATATTAAAAACAAACATAAGCAGGCATTGTCAAAAATATACATCGCCATTATGAATACCATTGATATAAAGAAACTGGAATTGATGGCACCGAATAAAAAAATTATTGATGATAAGGATAATGCTTTTTATGGTTATCAATTAAATAAGGAAATGGCTCCCGGCGATTCAATTAAACTGGAATTTAATTTGGAATATTATTCAAAAGGTTTTTCTGAAGATGGTTCATCATCGGAGGTTGTACAAAACGGAACATTTTTTAACAGCAGTATATTGCCTTTCATAGGATATCCTGAACCGGCAGAATTGAGTGATAATGCTACACGAAGAAAGTATGGTTTAAAAGCCAAGCCACGTATGCCTTCCATTAATGATTCAACAGCTTATGGTAACACCTATATTTCAAAAGATGCCGATTGGATAAGGTTTGAAGCAGTGGTGTCTACTATTCCAACGCAAATTGCCATAGCACCCGGTTATTTGGAAAAAGAATGGGAACAAGCCGGCAGAAGGTATTTTAAATACAAAATGGATAAGCCTATTCTTAATTTCTACGCATTCCTTTCTGCAGAATACGAAGTAAAGAAAGATAAGTGGATAGACCCGAAGGATCCTCAGCATTCGGTAAACATAGAAGTGTATTATCATAGCGATCATACATATAATTTAGACCGAATGATAAAAGGTGTAAAGCGGAGTTTAGATTATTACACCGCTTCATTTTCTCCTTATCAGCACAAACAGGTGCGTATTTTGGAATTCCCTAGGTATGCAAGTTTTGCGCAATCATTCCCAAATGCAATTCCATATTCTGAAGCAATAGGCTTTATCGCAAAAGTTGATCAGGATGATCCGTTAAGTATTGATTTTCCTTTTTATGTAACTGCGCACGAAGTGGCACATCAGTGGTGGGCACATCAGGTAATTGGTGCTGAGGTACAGGGTTCAACATTAATGAGTGAAACCATGAGTCAGTATAGTGCATTAATGGTTATGGAAAAAGAGTATGGTAAACCGGCAATGAAGAAATTCCTGAAATATGAAATGGATACTTATTTACAAGGCAGAGCAACCGAGAACAGAAAAGAGGTTCCATTGATGTTGGTAGAGAATCAACAATATATTCATTACAATAAAGGAAGCATGGTGATGTACGCGCTTCAGGATTACATTAGTGAGGATAGCATGAGTTCAGCTATGAAACGTTATGTGAAAAAAGTTGCATATCAGGATGCGCCTTATACAACTGCTAATGAGTTTTATGCTGAGATCAAACGGTCAACCGCTGATACGCTAAAGGAAACGGTTAAAGATCTTTTTGAACGCATTACCGTGTTTGATAATAAAATTAAAGAAGTTAAAGTAGAAAGAGCTGGCTCGGATTATAAGGTTAAAATGACACTTCAGGCAAATAAAACACAAAGTGATAGTTTGGGTAAGGCTAAAGATTTGAAATTGAATGATTGGATTGATATTGGTTTATTTGGTAAGAATGAAAAGAATGCGAAAGAACCGGGAAAAGAATTAGCCTTTAAAAAATATAAGATCACACGTAAGGATCAGGTAATAGAGGTAATAACAAAAGAAGAGCCATTCATGGTTGGGGTTGATCCTTATAATAAATTAATAGATCTTGATCCGGAAGACAATTTAAAAACTGTCGAAAATCATAAGAAATAATTGATTCCATTACGTAATTTTGGAATAGATTAATATGGATTTTAAAGAGCGAATATTTGCAAAACTATCAGAGATCCCTGATCCTGAGATTCCTGTAATATCTATTGTAGAATTAGGTGTTGTAAGAAATGTTATTGAATTAGGTGCGCATTCAATTGAAGTAGTTATAACACCAACATATAGTGGATGTCCTGCCATGAAACAAATGGAGGATGATGTGGTATCCAAATTAAAAGAAAATGGTTTTACGGATGTAAAAGTTAAAATGGTTTATAGTCCGGCCTGGACCACTGATTGGTTAAGCGAGGAAGCGAAATTGAAGTTGCAAAAGTACGGGATCGCACCTCCTGAAGAAACCACCAGTGATAAATCTTTTATCACTGGAAAACACAAGGCAGTTACTTGTCCCCGTTGTAAAAGCAAAAGCACCTCTTTAGTTTCACAATTTGGAAGCACAGCTTGCAAGGCATTATATAAATGTGATGAGTGTTTAGAGACATTCGATTACTTTAAGTGTATTTAATAAAATATAAAATAAAAAACCCTCTTCATTAAAGAGGGTTTTTTATTTACAAAAGTATTTGATTGATTATAAAGTAGAAAAACCCCTCAGGATTTCTCCTTGAGGGGTTTCTCATCACTAAACTAACACGAAAAATTTATTGTTTTATAACTTTAAATTGGTGTGTCTCACTTTCTGATTTAATCTTTATCTGATATAAACCATTAGCAAGTTCGTAGATATTTACCTTAATGCTTTGGTTAGTGGTTTTTTCACTAAACACAACACGACCGGTAAGATCAGTTACTTCAATTAATTTCTCTTCAACATTAGTTGTTTCGATCACAAAGCTACCGTTGTTAGGGTTAGGGTAGATGTTGATCGTACTTGTGTTTCCGGCAATTGTTTGTACATCTGTACAGTTTGCAACAATTACAGTAGTTGAAGCTGAGTTAGAACAACCTGTAGTGCTATTTGTAAAGGTATACACCGGTACAAATGTTCCAGGGTTTGCAATACTTAATAAGCTACCTGTGATAGATGAACCACTGTATGCGCCTCCCGGAGGTAAACCGGTTAACGAGATACTTCCGTTACCTGCACAAATTGTTGATGCACCTGCTGTTAAACTTACACTTGGTAAAGGATTAACACCAAGAGATACAGTAGTTGTTTGAGTTAACATACATAAAGTTGAATAACCACTTACAGTGTAGCTTGTTGCTGTTGTAGGTGTAACAACTATAACTGTGTTGTTTGAAGCAGTACTCCAAGTATACGTATCCATTCCTGATGCAGTTAAAGTTGCTGTTGAACCAATACAAATAGCACTGTTATTTGCAACCGCATTCAAGGTTGGTGTAGGACTTACAGTTACGTTAACCGTAGTTAAGTTACTGTTACCGCACACAGTTGAATCTTTAACATAGAACGAAGTTGTTGTAGTTAAAGTAGGCGTGTTAAATAAAGTACCTGAGCCAATTGCACTTGTTGCACTTGGTGTAGCATACCAACTTAATGTACCTGTACCATTTGCAGTTAATGCAACTGAATTAGATGTACAAATTACAGTTGATGTAGCTACAGGAGCGTTTGGAGGACCCGCACACACATTGATATTATCTAAGTCAACATAGTAATCACCAAATCCTGCAGGATCCTTTTTAGCAATAAATCTTACAATGATATTATTACCTGCATAAGGAGCTAAGTTAACTGTTTTAGTAGTTAAACTTACAGTTGGTGTATGGTTAGAAGCATTGTTCGATTGAACTAATGAATATGTTAAACCACAGTCAACTGATACATAAACGTTTAAGCTGTCATTTGCCCAGTTAGCAGTAGATGTTGCAGCAGAACTAGGGTAGCCACTCCAATCTTGAATACGGTAATCGTATTTTAAACTAGAAGTTGCTGTAACAGTTCCCATTTTTGGCATGGTAACAATAGCTACTGTGCTTGATGTAGACCAAAGATTTACAGCCATAGCGTTGTTGTTATAGTTCGCACCATGATTAGCCATTACGTTGTAATTGGTTGAAGTAAATCCAGTTGGTAAAGTTAATGTTGCATTAAAGTTTTGCGAATAAGGCAAAGCAATTGGTGCAACATTCGTACGTGTAGCAATACTTGTTAATGCATCATTTAATACTTGGTTATCACCAATTAATCCGGTGAAAGCATTAAACGAATAAGTACCAAATGCTGACATGTTAATGAAGCCTATTCCAAATGTTGCTGTTTGACCACTTAATAAAGTACCTGTGTAAGTACCGGTTAATGTTTGGGTTAATGCACCGCTTACAATAACAGTAACAGGAACTGAAGTTTGTGTATTCACACCAAAGTTCTTGATCTCAACGTTCACAGGTTCTGATGCGGAGTAACAACCTGCTGGACCCGGATTCACCAATGCAGTTGCACCAACGTCATTACCGTAAGGTGTTGTGATGTTGATGTTATCTAAATGGAAATCGTTATCAGGTGCTTCATCAACAGGACCATCTGTTCCGAAGAATGCGATCATAATTTCTTGACCGGCATATGGAGCTAAGGATACAGTAAAGTTTGTAAATGTTGTAGATAAACTATTTGTAGCATTGATCGTGAAGATTGGGCTATAAGACAATCCACAATCTGTAGACACCATTACTCTCACCATATCATCATTACCCAATGTTGCAGAAGCTGTTGTGCTTGCATATTGAGTTAATGCTGCGTCAAAAGTTAATTGTGAATTAGCGTTGATAGCTACTTTAGGGCTTATTAACCAAGCAGCTGTTGTTGCTAACCATAAGTTCAATCTTGCAGTGATATTAGTTGGTCCGTTTAAACCGGTTTGTGATGTCCAGTTTGATGTTGTAGAAGTAGGTACTGCTGTTCCTGTACCTTCTGCCCACCCTGGGAATAAGGTGTTGATGTTACCACCATTAAATCCGGTAAAGTTCACAACTTGTGGTGTTGGATACAATGGAACCATAAAACGAGTGGTCTTTAATGTATCATTTAATGCATAACCATCACCGATTAATGAAGTAAATGAGTTGAAGCTATAAGTACCACCGGCTGTCATGTTTAATGTACCAGCAGTAATAGCCACAGTTGCCTGCGGTGCTAAAGTACCAGTATAGGTAGTGTTTAAAGTAGCAGCTGTTGCACCACTTACCCATACTGTTACAGGTACGTTAGTGATGTTTTGAGCACCATGATTTTTTAATGTTACAATTACTGTTTCAGCAGGACCAAAACAACCAGTAGTTGTAGGGCTTGTATGAGCAGTAATACCTGCATCCTGATTCGGTTGATTGTAAATATTAATGTTATCTAAGTGGAAGAAGTAACTTTCCGGATCATCAATAGTACCATCATTCGCTTGGAAAGCAACCATGATGTCTTGTCCTGAATAAGCAGATAAACTCACAGCAAAGTTACTGTATGTAGGAGTTAAACTGTTAGTTGCACTGATCGTGTATATCGGCGTAAAGTTCACACCACAATCCGTAGAAACAAACACCATTACCTTATCATCACTTCCCATTACACTTGGTGTGAATGGAGCAGTAGTGTTTCCGGTTAATGCTGCATCAAAAGTAACTTGTGTATTTACAGTAGCAGTAAATTTAGGACCAATGATCCACTCTCTGTATGTATTACCAAATAATTGAACACGCGCATTTGTATTAGTAGGTACACTTAATCCTATTTGAGAAGCCCAGTTTGAAACTGTTCCTGTGTTAGGAGCAGTTGCACCTTGTGATTCTCTCCAGCCTGAATATACTGTTGGTAAGTTTGCACCAGTAAATCCATCGAAACCATTTACCATTGGAATGGTATAAGTTTGTAATGAGTTACGTGTTGTTTTTGTAGAGTCGTTGAAAACAAATCCGTCACCAACTACTGAAGTAAATGCATTAAAGCTATAAGTACCAGCAGTACTCATGTTTAAAGTACCAACGTTAACAGCTACAGTAGCTAAAGGAGCTAAAGGACCAGCAAACGTAGTTGTTAATGTTTGGTTAACAGCACCACTTACAACAACCGAAACCGGAACGTTTGAGATTGCTGCAGAACCAAAGTTCTTTAAAGTTGCCTGAACGTTTTCATTTGTTCCGTAACATCCTGTAGCAGCAGGGTTAGTAATTGCAGTAATACCACCATCCTGGTTAGGGATATTGTAGATATTGATGTTATCTAAGTGTAAATAATAACTTTCAGGATCATCAATAGTACCATCATTTGCCTGAAATGCAACAATTAATTCCTGACCAGAATATGCTGATAAGCTTACAGCAAAATTACTAAAGGTTGGAGCTAAACTGTTTGTTGCACTAATAGTAAATATTGGAGTATAACTTGCACCACAGTTATTTGAAACATAAACTAATAAACGATCATCACTACCCATTACTGAAGGACCAGGTACTGCTTGGAAGTCTGTAACAGCTGCATCAAAAGTAACTTGTGTACTTGCAGTTGCAACAAATTTAGGACCAACGATCCACTCTCTGTAAGTATTACCAAATAATTGTACTCTAGAAGTTGTGTTGGTTGGAGCACCTAAACCTACAGCGCTACCCCAGTTTGAAACTGTACCTGTACCAGGGGCTGTTGCACCTTGAGCTTCTTTCCAACCAATGTATGCTGTTGGTAAGTTAGAACCATTAAAGCTGTTAAAGCCATTGATCAATGGTAAAGTATAAGTTGGTAATACGGTTCTTGACGTAACGTTTGTATCGTTAGTAGGAATATTATCACCAGGTAAAGAAGAGAATGATTTGAAGTTATATAAACCTGCGGTTGACATGTTTAAGTTACCTACGTTAACTGCTACTGAAGCAGAAGAAGATAAAGTACCTGTATAAACAGTATTTAACGTTTGAGAAACAGCACCACTAACAATAACTGTTACAGGAACGTTTGTAATGCTGTTTGCACCAAAGTTCTTTAATGTAACGTTAACAGGCTCGTTGTTTGAATAACAGCCAGCTGTTGAAGGACTTGTTAATGCTGATATACCGGCATCAAACGCAGGAAGGTTATAAATATTGATATTATCAATATGTATATCCATGTCAGGAATATCATTGATCGGTCCATCATTCCCATAAAATGCAACAATGATATCTTGTCCATTGTAAGCACCTAAAGGAACAATAAAGTTTGTGAAGTTTAGGTTCAAGTTAGTTGATGCATTAATAGTGAAAATTGGAACGTAAGTAGCACCACAGTCTGTTGAAACCATTACTCTTAACATATCATCTGATCCTAAAACACCAGTGTTTACAGTGCTATTCCATGCAGATAAAGCTGCATCAAATGTAACTTGAGAACCAATTGCTGCTGTAAATTTCGGACTAATGATCCACGCATTTTGATTAACATCCCATAAGTTTAATCGTGATGTGGTGTTAGTTGGAACACTAATACCAACTTGACTCGCCCAGTTAGATCCTGATACGCTTGGTGTTGTACCGGCAGCTTCTGTCCAACCTGGGAACAATGTTGTTAAGTTAGTTCCATTAAAGTTTGAAAAATCAACTTGTAATGGTAAACCTACCGGAGCAGTTACCGTGCGGTTGATTGTTGTATAAATATCATTCGTTGTGTTGTTATCTCCAGTAGTAGTAACTGTTCCATCAAAAGCATAATTACCAATTGTGCTCATGTTAAATGTGTTTGATATAACAACTGTTTGTGAAGCACTCGCTGCTAAAGTACCTGAGTTAATTACTACAGGTGCAAATGTAAAGTTAACTGCACCCGAAACAACAGCGTTAACTGTTGCGGGGTTAGTAGCAAAGTTAATGGTTGCTAAACCTGAGTTCAATAAACTAACTGCAACTGTTTGGTTGTTGCCGTAACATCCGGCTGGAGCAGGGCTAGTGAAACCACTTGCAGTGATATCTACAACGTTACCTGCGCTACCCCAAGCAAAATATTCATCTCCGTTATTGATAGGACCAGGAGTTGCACTTACAGTTGATCTTGTTAAAGGTGTGTTATTTAATACAGGACCTAGACCTGCTGTTAACGATCTTTCATTCCAAGGACCGGTTAAAGAAGATGCTTGAACGATCCTTAGATCTTGTAAGTTTCCTAATAAGTTATCAGAACCACCAAATGTTGAATTATTAGCATTTAATGTAACAAAAGCGTTTGCAGGTAAGCCAGGGCCACCGTTAAAATTTAAACGATAAGCACGGCTACCTAATACAGCGGTAATAGGTGTGTTAAATGTTCCGCTAGGTGCATTTTCAATTGTTGCGGTAATGGTTTGTCCACCCCACGCAACTAAGCCTGAACCAACAGTTACAGTTCTTAAAATATTTGAACTTGCTAAGTTGTTATGAAATGCGTTACCAACACCTAAAGCAAAGTTGCGGTTTGCTGTACCTGTTGTAGGGAAGTTTATACGCAATGGACCATTAATATATGAACCATGAGTTCCACCAAAGTTAGTACCATTACAAACAATTGTAGATGGAGCAACACCGAAAGGTCCTGCGATAAAGTTGTTGATCACTAATAAGTTTGAATTAGAGGTTGTTATAATACCTCTTGATAACGTTAATCCACCACCTGTTGGCGTACCAACAGTTAATGATGTTGTTAATGTAACGTTATTGTATGTATTCATTTGTAAAGTTCCTGTAACGCTAAATGAACTTGAAACAGAAGGGATCTCTGTTCCCGGATTTAAGTTTGTTGCAGGATGAGCAAAATAGTAACCACCAGGATTTGCAGTAGTTAATGGTGTAACGTAAGCTAAACTACGCTGAGTTACGTTTGCATTGTCAAATGTTGGTGTGTTTATAAATGAACCAATTGTTCTGTCTGTTTGAAATATAGCAGCAGCAGGGCCACCACCTAATGTTAAGTTAGTAGCATCAACAGTACCGGCGTATAAACCCAAATAATTTGAAATTTTGAATGCACTTAAATATTGAACACCGCCTGAAGCAAAATGACCTACTTGTGGAACACGGTTATTAAATAATGTACCGGTACCAGAATAGGTTTGAGCATAACCAACCCAGTTTAAAGCACCTGTTGTGCTAGTACCTGGCTGGAAATTAAGAACACCATTATTAATAATGTTGCCACCAAAATAGGATTTACGTCCTGTTACTCCGTTACCTGAGAAAAAAGTACCGGTAGAAGCAACAGTTAAGTCACCAAAAACTTGTGCGATCGCCGTTGAAGAAGTGTATTGAAAAACAGCTGTTGCAGAGATCGACAGATCTTGCATACGGGCAGTAACGTGATCACTTGTAATAGTATGTGTTGCTGCAATAACAACATGGTTATCTGCAGTTGGCACAATACCACCAACCCAAGTTGCTGGGCTTGCCCAGTTACCGGTTGCAGCAGAAGTGATAGTAGTTGGAGTGAATTCTTCAATAGTAAAATCATCAATATAGTAGTTTCCTGTGAAACCTAAATTGGTGATCTCAATAGCGAATTTAGCGTTAGATACTTTAAACGCTGCAGGGATCTTAACATTGATACGATCCCAAGGCGAGTTGCTTGATAAAGCAGTAGCAGAACCTTGACCAGGTGCCAATTGAGAAATGTACTGCCATGTTGTGCCACCATCGTTAGAAGCAACAACACGCACATGATTATAAATGTTTGACATTCCGGAGAACATAAAGAAACGAACATATGGATTTGTTGATGAAGCCAAGTTCACAACAGGGGTTTCCATTCTTCTGTTTCCTAATGCAGCAGTTGTGCCTCCAAAGTTCGCATTATTTATTGCTAACACTGCAGAACCCGTTTTAGCCGATAAAGGCTGCGTTCCTGGGGTTGACCATGAATGCGACCAAATAGTTGGGCTAATGTTTGTGATTCTTTCCCAATCTTTTTCACCGGTACCCACATCAGGAATACCGTCTCCTAATAATACCAAGCGTGTTTGTGTCCATCCGCTCGGCGCTGCAGGGTTACCTGTAAAAGGATTTTCAAATCCTTCCGTCAAGTAAACTTGCGCTTTTGCAAACCCTACCGTTAACACGAGTAAGATAAGCGTTCGTAAAATTTTCTTCATTTTCATTTTTTTAATTTAGTGATACAAACATTTACAAAAACCTGTCAAATTAAATAAGGATCTTAATTAAACTATTGCATTAAAATTCTTATTGGCTTAGGTAGTATTTGTAAAACAAAGTTCTTTAAGTTTTTGTTTTCTTGTTAAAAAAAAATAATTTTATTTACTTTTTAAAACAAATAAAAAATTAATTAAATAATTGATAATCAAATTATTAAAAATAAAAATAATTCATTTCAAAATTAAAATTATATTTATAAACATTATCGTATTGCTTATGTCAAATCAACTCATTCAACTAGTAAAAACATTAACTCGTAACGAGAAAAGATACATTAATCTAAACCTTAAAACATATTCTTTTGATGAGAATGGTAATCAACTTTTATCTGATTTTAACAGAATAGAGAAGCAATTATCGCTTAAAAAACTAAAGGAAGAGCTGAAATTAGAAGGTAATGCAACACGATTGTTCTACAAGATCTTGGATATTTTGTTCAGTTTACATAAAGATCTTTTATATGAAAACGAAAATAGTAATCGTTTAATAAAGCGCTCGCAAATTTTATTTCACAAAGGGTTTTATTCAGAAGGGGTGAAGCAACTTAATAAAGTGATCTATACCGGTTTTAGCTATAGTTACCTTATTAAAATCGAAGCCATAGAATTAAAGATAAAGGCAGCAATAAAATTTGTTGATGTAGATTATTTAAAGAACGATTTTGAAGAGGATAAAGTTTTGTTAGCTCAATACTCCAATTATTATTTCAACCTGGTGGAGTATGAAAGTATGTGGGCCATTATGAAAGTAGAATCTACAACACTCTATTTTTTTGGGGAGAATGATGAGTTTAAAAAACAATATCAAGATCTGTTAAGTGACGAAGCTCGAGCCTACAGTCCTAATGCAAAGATCTATTTTAACCAGGTAAATGCGTTTTTAGCTATAAAAAAAGGCGATCTTGAAAGTGCTTATAAATATACGGTTCGTTCAAAGGATATTTTTGATTCCTATCCCGAGATAAGAGAAAACAAATTAAATGAATATTTGCGTGTTGTAAGAAATATATGTATTGTATTTACCCATCAAAAAAAGTTCAATGAGGCCGAAGTTATCTTAAATGATATTGAGTCTGTAATAATGAATTCTAAAATGCGCAAGCAAGTTTCTTTACAAAATGATATTTATACGTTAATGGTGTTGCTGCGCATGGATCTCATTATTTCAAACTATTCTATTGATGCAAATAAAGATAAGATAAATAAATTTGAAGAACAGCTGGAAGAACACGAGGACAAACTAGCGGCTGATGAAAAGTGCACCAGTTTTTATTATTTATGCTTAATGAATACTGTTTTAGGAAATTATAGGAAAGCTCTCCGTTTGGTAAATCATGCGATCAAGCATTCAACTACAGTAAGAAAAGATATCAATCATGTTTCATTGATCCTTGAAATGGTGATACATTTTTATTTAGGGAATTCCGAATTGCTATTCTCTAAATTAAATTCATACAAACGATTCATTGAAAAAAATGGTGTCATATTTTCATTTGAACATAAATTACCAAAGTTATTGAGCACTTTGTTTAATGCGCCAAATGAGCAAAGACACTACAATAAAATCCGGCAAGAGATCGAGCAAAGTTTATTGGATGAAAAAAAGCTAGTGTATAGGCCGTTTATTCCATTGTTTTATTTAAAACAGGTATAAAAAAACCCCGGTGTTTAGCCGGGGTTTTTTACTGTTGATCAGATCAAAACTTATTGTTTAATGATCATGAATTTATCATCGCGCGTATTCATTTTCACATTTACATAATATAAACCTTTAGCTAACTCATTTATGTTAACTTGGATCGTTTCTTGGTTAGATGTGAATTTTGACACAACTCGTCCGGTTACATCCAATATCTCAATTGATTTTTCATCTTGTGATTTGGAATCAATTACAAAAGCACCGTTGTTAGGATTTGGATATAAACTTATTTTTTGTGTATCACCAGATAAATTAGTTAAACCGGTACAATTACTTACTAAAATTGAAATTGAAGTTGAGTTTGTACAAGTTGTTGCAATATCTGTATAAGTGTAAACAGGGTTAAATGTACCTAAAGCTGTTGGGTTTAAAACATTACCCGTAACGTTTGGTCCTGAATAAACACCACCACTAGGTGTACCTGTTAAAGTAATTGCACCACCATTTAAACAAGCTGTTGTTGTACCTGCAGTTAAAGTTAAACTAGGTTTAGCATTAACTGTAATACTAATTGTTTTATCACCAACACACCCAAGAGTACTTGTACCTGTTACTGAATAAACAGTTGTAGCAGTAGGTGATACAACTATACTGGTTGTATTTGCACTTGTATTCCAAGTATAAGTTGAAGCTCCTGACGCAGTTAAATTAACAGATGCTCCTGCACAAATTGTATTATTGTTTGCAACAATGTTCAATGATGGTGAAGGATTAATGTTGATCAACTGCGAACCATTTGAATCAGGGCAGCCATTTGCCGAACCGATAACACTGTATGTTGTGTTTACAGTAGGTGAAACCACGATCACAGATGTAGTAGCTGAATTGCTCCAGCTATAGGTGTTTGCGCCAGTTACTGTTAATGTTGCACTGTTTCCTGAACACACACTTGAATTAGAAGGTGTAATGGTTACAGATGGTAAAGCATTTACAGTTACATTCACTGCAGTTAAACTACTAATTCCACAAGCAGCAGAATCAAGAACATAATAAGTGGTTGAAGTAGTAAGTATTGGTGTTGTATACAATGTACCTGTAGCTAAAGCAGATGTTGCTGAAGGTGAAGCGTACCATTGTGACATACCTGTTACAGTGGATGTGATAATTGCTGAAGTTCCTGTACAAATTGATGTAGCAGATGCAACCGGTGCGTTTGGAGGACCAGCACAAATATTGATGTTATCAAGATCTGCATAATAATCACCAAAACCAGCAGGGTCTTTTTTAGCAATGAATCGGATAATGATATCATTACCTGCAAATGGAGCAAGGTTAACAGTTTTAGTTGTTAAACTGATAGTTGGTGTATGGTTAGATGCATTGTTTGATTGAACCAATGAATAAGTCAATCCACAATCGATAGATACATACACATTTAAACTGTCATTAGCCCAATTCGTAGTTGATGTAGCAGCTGAACTTGGATAACCGCTCCAATCTTGTATACGGTAATCATATTTTAAAGTTGATAAGGCTGTTACAGGACCAAGTTTAGGTAAGTTAACAATTGCAATAGTTTGTGTTGTTGCATAAAGATTTCCAGACAACGCATTGTTGTTATAGTTAGCACCATGGTTAGCAAATACAGCATAAGCCGGACTACCTGCACTGGTCATGCCAGCTGGAAGAGTTAAAGATGAATTGAAATCTTGAGCATATGGTAATGGCAATGCAGCAACTACTGTGCGTGTTTGAACGATCATGGCATCATTACCCGGATTATTATCACCAACTAAACCAGTTGTAGCGTTAAATGAATAAACACCGGCAGCACTCATGTTAATGCTACCAATATTAAAGTTAACAGTACCAGTTGAAGGTAAACTACCAACATATGTTCCAGTTAATGTTTGATTGATAACACCCGAAACTACAACGGTTACAGGTATTGATGTTTGTGTGTTAACACCATAATTGATCAATTTGATAGAAACCGGCTCAGAAGCAGAATAGCATCCTAATAAACCAGGTGCAGCTAATTCAACCGCTGCAACGTCATCAGGTAATGGTGTAAATACATTGATGTTATCTAAATCTGCATAGTAATCACCTGATCCTGAAACTGCTTTCCTAGCAATGAAACGTACAATAATATCGCTACCTGCAAATGCACCTAAGCTAATTGATTTAGTTGTCATGGCAACTGTAGGTGTATGATTAGACGCGTTGATCGATTGTACCAATGAATAAGTTAATCCACAATTTGTAGACACATAAACATTTAAACTGTCATTAGCCCAGTTTGCTAAACTTGTTGCTGCAGAACTTGGGTACCCACTCCAATCTTGAATACGATAATCATACGTCATGTAACTGTTTGCAGTTGCCTGACCAAGTTTTGGAAGTGTAACAATGGCAACAGTTTGTGTAGTTCCGTATAAGTTACCAGATAAGGCGTTATTGTTATAGTTAGCACCATGGTTTGAGAATACTGAGTAAGCAGGACTTCCTGAACCAACCATACCAGCTGGCATAGTTAACGACGAGTTAAAATCTTGAACATATGGGAAACCTAAAGCAGAAACAAGTGTGCGGGTTGCTTGTGGCATTACATTGTTAACAAGGTTTAGATCGTTATTTGCAGTTACGGTAGCGTTGAAATTATAAACACCAATAGTAGACATGTTAAATGTATTAGTGATGTTCACAGTTGTTGTTGCGCCAACACCTAATGTTCCTGAGTTAACCACAACAGGTGTAAAGGCTTGTGTTACTGCGCCAGAAACATCTGCACTTATCGTAGCATTATTAACAGCAAAATCCATTACTGCAATTCCACTATTTGTTAATTGAACCGCAACGGTTTGGTTAGGGCCGTAGCAACCTACTGTTAGCGGTTGTGCTAAGGCTGTTGCAGCCATATCAACTGCAGCACCTGTAGATCCCCATGCAAAATATTGGTCACCATTATTAATAGGACCCGGTGCAACTGTTGCTGTATTTCTTGTATAAAGCGTATTAGCCACAATTAATCCGGCTCCTGCTGTTGCTGAACGCTCGGTCCACGGACCGGTCAAAGCAGATGATTGAACGATTCTCACATCTTGTTGGTTACCTACTAAATTATCTGAACCACCAAAAGTTGAATTATTAAAACGTAATTGTAAGTTAGCATTAGCAGCTAATCCAGGCCCGCTATTAAAGTTCAAGCGGTAAGCTCTTGTTCCCATAATTAAGTTAATTGGCGCATTAATTGCACCAGATGGGGCACCCTCAATAGTAGCAGTGATCGTTTGGCTATTCCATGCAACAGAACCTGAATTTAAAACTGCAGCTCTGTTAACGTTTGCACTTGGTAAATTGTTATGTAATGCTGTTCCTTCACCTAAACCAAAGTTTCTAGCACCTGTACCGGTTGCAGGAAAATTGATCTTTAAAGGACCCGCAATGTAAGAACCATGGTTACCACCGTTAGTTCCAGTACTTGTAAATGTGGTAGGCGTTGCACCAATTGCACCTGTAGCAGACGCATTTAAAGTTAACATGTTAGTTAACGATGAAATGATGATACCGCGTGTTAGAGTGATGTTTTGTGTTCCGGTTGCTGTACCTACAGATAAAGGATAAGTTAATTGTAAGTTATTATGAGTATTCATTAATAAAGTACCGGTACATTGTCTGTTACTTGAAATTAATTCGATCTCCTCGCCAGTGGTAATAACCTGAGGAGCCTGTGTGTAATAAAAACCTCCAATAGCAGTATTGATTGGTGTAATGTATGAGGTGTTGCGTTGCGTAACGTTAGTGTTCACAAATGTAGGCGCGCTTGAGAAAGACCCTAAATATCTCTCTGTTAAAAAAACAGCTGCAGCAGGGCCATTACCTAATGAGAGGTTAGCACCACTCACTTGACCTAAGTATAAACCACATGAATTTGAAATTCTAAATGGAGAAGAATAGGTAACACCACCTGAAGTTAAATGACCTACTACAGGAACACGGCTGTTAAATAAAGAACCTGTACCCGAATAGTTTCCTGAATAACCTAACCAAATCAATGCACCTGAAATGCTTGTTCCAGGTTGGAAATTCATGACACCGTTATTTACAATGTTGCCACCAAAATAAGTGCGTTTACCAATTGTGCCACCAACTGAAGAATAAGTTCCAGCGGCAGTCACTGTCATGTTTCCAAACGCTTGAAATAATTGCGTTGTGCTGGTTCCGTTATATTGTAATACACCGGTTACAACTACATCCTGACAACGAGCAATATTCATATCCATACTTACGGTATGTGTTGCTGCAATAACAACATGGTTATCGGCTGTTGGAACAATTCCACCTACCCATGTAGTAGTGCTGCTCCACAAACCTGTACCAGCTGAAGTGATGGTTGTTGGGTTAAATTCTTCCACTGAAAAATCATCAATGTGATAATTACCACCTAAATAAGTATTTGTAATCTCGAATCCAAATTTAGCATTAGCTACTTTAAACGCTGCAGGAATCTTCACATTGATCCTTTGCCAAGGCGATGCAGAAGTTATCGCAGTGGCTGACTCTACGTTTGGAGCAACAGTCATTATCGGATGCCAAGTTGTACCTCCATCATTAGACGCCATTACCCTAAAGTTCATCATTGTGCTTGGGCTACCACTAAATAACCAAAATCTTACAAACGGGTTGGTTGATGCAGCTAAATTAACCGCAGGTGTTTCCATGCGTCTTGTTCCAAAGGCATTTCCAGTGCTACCAAAATCATAATCGGCAATAGCAATTACATTTGAGCCACTCACGGCAGCGTTCGGAAAAGGAAAAGAAGTAAAAGAAGCAGTCCATACAGCAGTGCCAGTATTTGTAATACGCTCCCAATCTTTTTCACCGCTTCCACCGGCATCTGGTATACCATCACCTAAAACTGTTATTCTTGTTTGAGTCCATCCCGAAGGAGCTGCAGGGTTGCCTACAAAAGGGTTCTCAAAATTCTCCAACAAATAGGTTTGCGCTTTCGCCCCTGTTAAGGTTAAGCCTACAAAACCTATGATTTGTAATATTCTCTTCATGTTTAAATTGATTTAACTATACAAAGTTAACCCATAAGGGTGTAAAAAGTTTACAAATTTTCTAACATAATAGGTATCCTAACAATTAACAAATCAATTAAATGCATGTAAATCAATATTTAACAATGTAATTAAAAGATGATTTATTTCAGTTAAATACTATTAAATAAAAAAGCGTCATCTTTTTTGGATGACGCTTTCAACAATAAAAAATAACTATTATTGTTTGATCACTTTAAACACCAGTGTGTTTGAATCAGACACTACTTTTAAATAATAAACGCCATTTGAATATGCATTTAAGTTTAATTGTAAAGCTTCATCAACTGTTTGGGTGCTAAATATTATTTTTCCTGTTATTTCTGTAACCTCAATGTTTTTTAAAGACTTGCCCATAGAAGTTAAATTAACTAAGCCATTGGTTGGATTAGGATAAACAGAAATAGGTTCTGTATTAAACTCTAGTAAGCCCGTACAATTAGCTATAATAACTGTAGTAGTAGCCGTATTAGAACAGCCGGTTGCGCTGTTTGTGTACAAATACATTGGTGTAAATGTTCCGGCATTAGCAATACTTAATAACGTTCCGTTAACTGCTGCACCACTAAACACTCCGCCACTTGGGCTGCCAACTAGTGCTATACTACCGGCACCTGCACAAATTGTTGTTGCTCCTGCAGTTAAAGTAACAGTTGGCTTTGGATTAACACTAACAGAGACAACTGATGAATGAGAGGTATTACATAAAGTAGAGAAACCATTAACAGTATATGTTGTGTTTGTAGTTGGCGTAACAACAATTACAGGTTGTGTTGATGAATTGCTCCATGTGTAGGTACCAATGCCAGATGCTGTTAAAGTTGCACTATTACCAATACAAATTGTTGTGTTAGATGCAACAGCTGTTAATGTTTGAGCCGGCGATACCGAAATTGTAATTGCTGTAACTGAACTTATTCCGCAAGCTGCAGAGTCTTTAACGTAATAGGTAGTATTTGTAGTTAATGTTGGAGTCACAAAAATACTACCGGTTGCTACGTATGCAGTTGCTGTTGAAGATGTATACCATTGCGCAGTTCCTGTAGCGGTTGCACTTAATGTAGCCTGACCACCTGCACAAATACTGTTAGCACTTGCTGTTGGAGCTGCGGGAGGACCAGCACAAGGAGTATAACAAGAAATGGAAGCAGAGAATCCACTATCTTCAATTATTCCGTCAGAAGTAAATTGAAGGGTTAATACACCTAATGAGTTACTCGCCGTAATTACCGGAGGTAAAGTTGTTCCATCATATGTGCCAATTAATGGTGCTGCTGTTGAATTACCATCATACACATATAAGTAATCAAACGATGGCTCAGTGCTAAAAGTTAAGAAGGTTAGCATCACACTTGCAGATGGTGTTGCAGGAATGATAGTCATAGTATAATCTTCATTACTTTGATAATCATTATTAGAACCACCAGAATCGTATAAAGTACCACCACAAGCAGTAACAGTTGTGTTACTCATTATATAGCAATTAAATGGTGTATATGAAGTTATACTTGTGGTAGCTGATTGCGCACTGGTACTACATGTAGTAACCATCTGATAAAATGTAGTGTTTGCAGCAGAAGCAGTAAAACTAACTGATGTGCCTCCGATCATGTTCGACCAAGGTCCTGAAGCACTTGGTGCCGATTGCCATTGATAAGTAATACCACCTGCAACCGTTACACTTGAGGCATTTAAAGTAAACACATCACTAATACAACCAGTTGGTGTAGATACAGCAGCAAATCCTGAGTTAGGAGTTCCTGTACATGGAGTTGGAGTAACAATGGTAATACAATAATCTTCTGTTTCTCCCCATGAATAAGTGCCTGTAGGCCCTGGTACAGTGCCTTCAACAGCTACCACACGCATACGTGTAGTACCAACACTCGCAGTTGGAGGAACTAAAATCAAACCTGTGTTATTACCTTGAATTGCGGCAGTTGTACTATAAGTTAATTCGCCCGGATCGGTAAACAAACCATTTTGATTGTAGTCGATATAAATGTTCAACGACATACCGAACCAGCCATTACATGTTCCTAATGTTACACCAAATGGAACAGATTGACCTTGCAATACACTTGGCGCAGTTACAAAGCCCGAATAATTACTGTATAAATTTTGAGCTGAACCCGGACCAGGAGCAATTGTTGTACAGGTGCTCGGGTTGTTTAATGTACCAAAGCTAACATTCAAAATTTCTTCATCAAATGTTGAAGTTGCTGCTGATGGTCCGTATGCATTACAAACACAAGGCCCCGGATTAATTACCGAATATGAAACAACAGATGTTGTAGCGCTTAATGCGCTTATTGTACATGTTGTAACCATTTGATAATATGTAGTTGAAGAAGCTGTTGTTGTGTAATTAACGGTTGTTGCACCAATAATGTTTGACCATGGTCCTGATGCACTTGGCGCAGATTGCCATTGGTAAGCTAAGCCACCTGCAACAGTTAAGCCTGTAGCGTTAAGTGTGAATGCAGTATTCGGACAACCGGTTGGTGTTGAAATTGAAGCTGTACCGGAGTTTGGAGAACCTGAGCAATTTGTTGCCGCAATAATATCAATACAATAATCTTCTGTTTCCCCCCATGTATAAACATTTGTTGGAGTAATTGAAGCCGGAACTGTTTCATTTACAATTACGCGCATACGGGTAGTACCAACATTAGCCGTTAATGGAATAGTTACATTACCGGTTTCAAAATGCGGGCCATTGGTTGTTGTAGCACTTAAGTATACTTGTTCGCCCGGATCGGTAAATGATCCGTTTTGATTATAATCTATATATATAGCGCATGAATTATTAAAGTTGCCGCCGCATGTACCTACCTGTAATGAGAAAGGAACAGACTGGCCTTGCATAACACTTGGAGATGCCAAAAAGCCTGTATAATTACTATAGCGATTTTGTAAAGACCCAATTCCAGGCGCAATTGTAGTGCACGAACTTGTACTATTTAACGAACCAAATGTTACATTATACAATTCTTCATCAGCAGTTGAAGAAGCTGATGAATTGGCGTAGCCACCGCAAACACATGGGCCGGGGTTAACAATAGAATATGAAACAACCGACGAACTTGCACTTAACGCACTAATAGTACAAGTTGTAACCAATTGATAATAAGTTGTAGATGTTGCGTTAGTAGTGTAATTTACAGTTGTTGCGCCAACAATGTTTGACCACGGACCCGAAGCGCTTGGTGCAGATTGCCATTGAAACGTTAAACCACTTGCAACTGATAAACCACTTGCTGTTAAGCTAAAAGTTGCGTTAGGGCATCCTGTGAAAGATGAAATTGATGCAGTACCTGAATTTGGTGTGCCGCTGCAATTTGCCGGAGGCACCCATTGATAATCTTGTCCGCTTACTGGTGTTAGTGTAGCGTTAAAATTAACTAATGCAGAGTTTAAAGCGCCTGCAATTGAGGTTGACCATAAATTTGAAATAGCAACATCTCTGTTGTTAAAATCTGAGATCACAGTACCTCTTAAACCAACTTGAGCACTACCTGATGAAGTTGTTGTAAATGTGCCGTAAACTACATTTACTTTATTAACTGTTTCTGATAGTCTGATCTGAAAATTAAAGTCATCACCGGTTGAGGCCCATTTTTGATAACCTAAAAACTGAACAACTAAAGTACGGTTTGGCGCTACACCAATTGTTTCAACTCTTAACTCAGAACCGGTTTGGCCTGCAAGATCTCGTGCTAAGCCTGCAATTTTATTTTGAAGAATAATTGGTGCCGTTGAAGTTCCCGATAAAGGATTATATGCACTACCAGTATTCATGTCGATAGCATTAGGGGTTAAGGTAGACTGACCTAATGATATCCAACCATTGTTATTGATGCCAATAACATCATATACGTTACCATTAAAAGCAAAGTTAAAACCAATAGGAATACCAACACCGGTTGAAACAAACCCACCTAATGGAACAGTTGGGTCAACATAGTATTCATCATCACTGGTTGTGCTACCAAATACGGTACCACCAGTAATTGCATTATAACTTCCTGAAGATTGTGTAAAAGGATAGTTAGCTACCTGAGCAAAGTTGTTTAAGCCTACAAAAAGAAGAACGGCCAGCAAAAACATTTTTTTTGTAATTAATTTCATATTCACATTAATTTATAAAGCAAAGGTAAGTTAATTTATAATTATTAAATAAAGTTTTTACCATTAATATTGTTCTCCTAAGTGTTAATTTAAAATTAAATTATAAGTTTGAAAAAGATTTGAAAGCAAAGATCCTTATAATTCGATTTAGCTCTATTGGAGATATTGTTTTGACTACACCCGTTGTTCGCTGTGTAAAGAAACAAATACCAAATGCTGAAGTGCATTTTATTACAAAAGATGCTTTTAAGGATACGTTGATCAATAATCCTTATATCGATAAGCTCATCACTTTTAAAAAAGACATTTCAGAAGTATTAAAGAGTTTAAAAGGGGAGAATTATAATTTTATAATTGATCTGCATCATAATTTGCGGAGTTTAAAATTAAAGTTGGCACTTGGTAAAAAAGCATACTCTTTTAATAAATTGAACATTGAAAAGTTTTTAGCGGTTAATTTAAAAAGCAAAAGCGCATTGCCTCCTGTACACATTGTTTATCGTTATTTTGAAACCGTTAAAGAATTGGGTGTGCGGTCCGATGGTAACGGACTTGATTATTTTATCAATAAAAATGATGAATTTAAAATAGCAGAAAAATTCACAAAGCTTACTTCACAAAATTTTATTGCATTGGTTGCCGGTGGTTCCTATTTTACCAAACAGATACCATTAAACAAACTCATTGAAATTTGTTCGAATACAAGCAAGCAATTTATTTTGTTAGGTGGAAAAAATGAAAAGTTAATTGGAGATGCTTTGGAAAAGGCTTGTGTAAATGTGATCAATGCGTGTGGAGAACTATCGCTTAACCAAAGTGCTTATGTTATTAAAATGTCTGAAGCGGTTGTAACATCCGATACCGGTTTAATGCATATTGCCTCGGCATTTGGTAAACGCATCATATCAATTTGGGGAAATACAATTCCGGAGTTTGGAATGAGCCCGTATTTACCAAACATGTCTAATTTGATCTTGGAAGTGAAGGATCTAAAATGCCGACCATGCAGTAAGCTTGGTTACAAAAATTGTCCGAAGAAACATTTTAAATGCATGAACGATATTGATGTTTCAAAGATCAGTCTTTAAGGAATAACGCTTTTAACTCTGTTGCTTCTTCCGGTTTAATTCGCCCTGCTAATATCAATGACAATTGTCTTCTTCTTAAAGCACTTTCAAAACGTTTCTTTTCTAATTCGGTTTCAGGTTCTAACTGAGGTACAGGTAAAGGTGCACCATTCTGATCGATGGCTACAAAGGTTAAGATGGCCTCGTTACATTTAGTTTTTTCGCCCGTTACAGGATTTTCAACCCAAACATCCACAAAAATTTCCATACTACTTGAAAAAGCACGACTCACTTTGGCTTCAAGAGTAACTACACTATTTTGTTTAATGGGATTATCAAACGATACATGATTAATAGCTGCGGTTACAACCACTCGTCCACAATGGCGTTGAGCAGCAATAGCCGCGGTAATATCTACCCACTGCATCAGTTTACCGCCAAATAAATTTCCTACGTGATTGGTGTCATTTGGCAATACAACTTCTGTATTAATGGTTAACGATTGCGATGGTTTTTTAGCTTTCATGTTGTGTAATTAATAAACAAATTTAACGCTTTAAACTGATATATCTTTTATCTTTGTGATATGGAATTTTTATATATCAAAGCCTTACACGTAATTTTTGTTGTGTGTTGGTTTGCCGCTTTGTTTTACATTGTGCGTTTGTTTATATACGCAACCGAAGCGCAAAGTAAGGATGATGTTGCCCGACCAATTTTAACGCAGCAATTATTAACCATGCAAAAGAAATTATGGTACATCATTGGTTGGCCAGCAGCTATTGGTACACATGTGTTTGGTTGGTGGATGATCATTTCAAATCCTACGTATTATTTAGCGCAACCTTGGATGTGGTTAAAGATCATTTCTGTTATTATCTTATCTTTTTATCACTTGCAATGTCAGCGTATTTTTATCCAACAACGTTTAGGAGTTTATAAATTTAGTTCGTTTAAATTACGTTTGTTCAATGAACTTGCTACAATATTATTGGTAGCCATTGTGTTTTTAGTGATCGTTAAATCGAGCAGTGGCTTGTTGTGGGGACTTTTAGGTACAATTGCATTTGCCGGAATTCTTGTGTTGATGGTTTATGTTTACAAACGCACACGTGAGAACGATAAACCGGTAAGTACACCATCAACAGATGATTTAACTGGTACTGACGAAAATAAAACAGTTTAGTTATCTGATTTTATCCAAGCTGTTGGAAAATTACTTTTGATCTCTGAAAGATAATTTTGAGCGTCTTCTTTTGAATTAAAACCTGCACAGCTCACAACATGCATTCCTTTTGCATTGGTACCGGCTATTTGAGCATTAATTTGATCGCGTTTTAATTTTCGCACCATTTTCTCAGCATTGTTTTTCATACTAAAACAGCCTAACACAATTTGAAACTTGCTGCTGGTGTATGACGCCGAGTGGCTGTTTGCAGAGGCATCAGAATTGGTGTTCAAATTTTCTGAAACAGCTACGGCAATGGTTTTGTTATTTAGTTCCAAAACAGCAATACCGTTTGCATTTGCAACATAGGGTTTTGTATCTTCAATTGTTTTTTGAATCACAAGATCAGAATAAGGTAGAGGCTTGTAGGCTTTGGTATTTGATGAATTAAATAAACCTGAAAGCAACGGACCCTCCGTTTTATTTAAATTGACCAAAGTTGCAAGTGTAAAGAAAAGGATCGATCCGCCTAGTGCAACATATGCAAGCGGCTTGTAATTTCTTTTACGTTTAATTGGTAATTCCTGTTTTGCCTCATCGGGTTTTCTATCAACAAAAACAGTTTCTTTAACAGGCTCGGTTGGTGTTTCAATTACAGGTAACTCGTTTAATATAACCGAACTTAAACCGAAACTTTCCAATAAATAATTGCTGTCGTTCTTTGGTTCAAAACAAACGTTATTCTCCAGATCTAAATAAAAGAAACCTAAGTTATCCAAACTTAAACGACGTTTTGCATTTAATACTTGCTGGCAGTAATCACTAAATTCATGAATGTGTTTCATTGCCACATCTGCAGTGATTTGCATATGAGATTGCAGCCAAAATGCTAATACGCCATCGTTTTGACGTAACTGCTTATTAAATGAAATGATCTTGCCGGGAGGTGTAAGTATGTTCTTATCAATCAGATATTGCGAAAAATGAACCTGAGTTACAAAACCGCCAAAGTTAGGCACAACCACATAATCTTGCTCATGCAGTAACTGCTTTATTCCTTCAACTATTTTGCTGTGTAAATTCATTTTCGGGGCAATAAATATACGCTTGTTTTATCAAATATAACCTATAAAATGAGCTTTTAGCCAATAATTTTTTAAAAAACTACTAAAAAAATGCAATGACTTGTTTATCAGTTAAAGTTTACGTTATCTTTGCCGCAATGTATTTTTTAAGATACCGTTTGATAGCATTTTTTTTGGTGATTTTCAACACCTTGGCTTTCAGTCAAAAAGATGATATGCAGTGTAAGGAGATCGTTTTAAAATCATTGAAATCAATAGAAGAGGTTAAGAGTTTAAAATACCACTTAAAAATTACCGAACGCGGTAAAAAAGGCTTCAATTTTTATGAGAGTTCAGTTAAGTTCAATCGAAAACCTCGTAAAATTTATTTATACATAAAGGGCATCGAAGTTTTATGGGTTGAAGGTACAAACAAAGGAAAGGCTTTAGTTAAACCAAACTCATTTCCGTATATCAATTTAAATTTAGATCCATTAGGTGATCTGATGCGACAAGATCAACACCATACTTTAAATGAGATGGGTTATGATTATTTTGGTGCCATTATTGGATACAGTGTAAAAAAGATCGGCGATAAATTTGATGAGGTTTTTGAATTAGAAGGTGAAACTAAAATAAATAACCGCATGTGTTATAAGATCACCATTAACAATAAGGATTTTGGATATACTGATTATAAAGTTGGAGAGAATGAAAGCATCACATCTATTGCACGTAAATTATTTGTGTGCGAATATATGATCCTTGAGAAAAACAAAAAATTCAAAGATTATTTTGATATTTTAAAACCAGGAGAGATCATTAAAGTGCCAACCTGGTATTGTAAAAAAGTAGAGATGTATATTGATAAATTTTATTTTTTACCAATAAGCATGAAAATTGAAGATGATAAAGGTTTGTTTGAAGAATACAATTATCATTTCTTACAAGTGAATCCTAAAATTGATGATGCTGAATTTAAGCGCGATTTTAAGGACTATAATTTTTAAAATGAAAAAAGGCATCTTATTGAAAGATGCCTTTTTTACTCCAACTACACAGAACATGAAATTTTAATCGAAGCTCAATAAGCGAATACCTGCTGAGAATGAATTAACCTGCGGACCTTTTCCGGCTTTGAACATATCGTTTAAACTGTATTGTGCAAACACCGTTAAGTTGCGATAACCAACACTTGCGTAGGCATCCAGCAAGAAAGGATTTAAGTTATAACCATCTTTTCTTTTGAAAGTAAACTCATCACTATTCTTAACTAATATTTGTTTTGATTTTGATGACAGTAAATATTTGCCCACCACGCCACAAGTAAAATGCAAGTTTTGTTTTAAGTTTTTACTTGTATTAAAGTTTAACAATAATGGTACTGCAACATAAGTTTGTTTAAAACGATTTTTGCGATACGTGAATGAGTTGGTTGAATCAATTACTCCCCATGTGAAAGAACTATCTGCATTTAAACGTGTTTTATTCTCAAAGCTCAAGTTGTTGAATTGAAAGCCTAAACCGGTTGAAAGTTGAATGTATTTTTTATACACGTTTAAGTTCTTTTGAAATAAGTTCCATTGGAAATTGTATGATTTACCATAATCTAACTCCATGTATTTATACGGATTGTTCATGCTGAAGCCCATTTGAGGATTGGTAAATCCGGCAAATCCCATCCAAAAACCTTGCCAGTGTTGGCGTGTAAGATCAGAGCCATTATTCGAACGTTTTATGCTATCGGCACGTGGGTCATCATTGTCAATGATGATGATGTTTTTTCCCTTGAATTTAAAAGTAGTTTTAGATTGAGTACTGTCACTTCCATTCAATTTTGTTGAAGTTTCATCGCCACCAATTTTTACGATTTTTGATGAAGAGCTGCCTTCTGCAGAGATATCCTTTGGATCTCCTTTGAATTTAACTGTGCTTGCACCTGTTGCATTAATATTTACTTTTTTAATTGCCTGAAATTTTGCATTAGATGCACCTGAAGCATTTATATTAGCAGTATCTGCAATAAGATCGTAAGATTTTAAATTAGAAGCACCTGTTACGGTTGCATCAAAAATGTTTGTTGAGCCTTTTAATGTAACATCGCTTGCACCACCGGCATCAAGCATGGTTTTTCTTGCTTTTATAGTTAAGTTAATATTGCTGGCACCGCTTGCATCTACTCTAAAGAAATCTGCTTGCAAAGTTTCATTTGATCTAACATTACTTGCGCCTGATGCGGTTACTTCATTTAATTTATTGCCACTAACTATTACTGATAAGGCATTTTTAATACTGCCGATAGATTTTATATATAACATATTATTACCTACCGTGTACTCTATTTTGTTGAAGTCTTCCTTTTCCCCAACTAATTTTATTTTCGAAGTATCGCTTATGCGGTATTTTACGTTAACGGCACCTGATGCGGTTATGCCTGTAAATGATTCAATGTTTTTTTCCTGAATATCCTGAGCCACCAATGTTCCTGTTAAGATGCCGAATAGAGTTATGTATTTTAAAAGTTTCATAATTGGTTTGTTTTGTAGTAAGACGTTTATGTGTTTTAAAAAGTTACAGGGGTTTATAAAAAATTAATAGGTTTTTAATTTTAAGGTTACCCCATAGCATACATTGGGCTTAGTGGTTTTTAATGTTAGTTTCGAGAAATTCTTTTCAATTTCTTTTTTCAAATGCTCATTATCGGTTTTGGCGATCACCAGGTTTACCTTGCCCGATTCATTTGTTGTAAAAACCACATCTACCTTATTGCTTTGCGATTTATTTACGGGTAGTAATATATTTGGGAACGATAAGTGTTTTTGAATTTCTTTTTCGGTTATTCCTTCACCGCCTGTTCCTGCTATGCCATTTAAAGTTAAACTTACAAATACAATCGCGATCATTAATTTTAGTGTTTTCATTTTTGCTGTTATTTGTAAGTAAGACGGCTAGGGTATTCGAAAAGTTACAGCAACAATTAAATTTTTTACGAAATAAATTAATTGTTCTTAGAGATAGTTAATGCACCAATAAACAGGTCGTTTGAATTATCAGAACTATTCACTTTTTCGATGCCGGTTTTATTCAATGATCTTAATGCTTTTGATGCTAAACTCCAAAGCTTGCCTTTTTTGGGAGCCTTACTAGCTAAAGTTGCATCTTCATCGTTTTCCTCTTCAATAATTACCTTACGTTGTGTTTTTTCTTTTACAAATTCATTTGCTAATTTAAGTGCATTAGTATCTAAGTAAGTAAATTTTTCCTGCTTATTTTCTTTATCGTTATTGGCAATAAATGGTTCGTTGTTAATTGTTGTTGAAGCAACTGTTAAAGTTGCCGGCTCAGTTGAATTTAATTGCTTTTGTTTTTTAGTTGAAACTATATTCTTCACCGCTTTTACAGCTGCAACTTGTTTATCACTATTGTTGTTCTCAGGCGCGGTAATTTTGTTTTCCTGTGGCGCAATTACATTGTTCTTAATTTCTGCGTTTGCTAATTCAGGAGTAGAGATCTGTTGGGTGACCATTAATTTACTAACAATTAACCATAAACCGGCAAGTAATAAAATAGCAGCGGCAATGCGCGTGATCACAGTTTGTGAGAAGAAAATGATCTTAGGTTCGCGTTTTAATTGTGCTTTATTTTCAAATACGATTTTTTCATCGGGTTGTGCGATGGTTTTTTTATACAAATTAAGTTCATTGATAAAAACCGTATTTGTTCTCAATAAAGTATCCGCTTTTTTTTTTCTTCCTTGTTTAATGTGTTCTCCAGGTAACCAATTACAAGTTCGTCGTTAAAATTTGCTTTTAGTTTTTGTTTGTCAGAAAAGTTAATTGTTTCGTTCTCCAGCTGCACCAATTCTTCTTCAAAATTCAGTTCAAGCTCCGGATTCAATACGGCAAAGGCTTTCAGAGCAATGATCTGTTCATTTGAAAGTTTCCCTTCAAAATAATCAAGCATGTAGGCTTCGTAATTATTTAAATTTATCTCACTCACAGTATTGTATCCAGTTTTACTAAATAATTTTTTAATGTTTGACGTGCTCTGAAAATGTATACTTTAACCTGGCTTTCGCTCAATTGCGTGATCTCTCCAATTTCACTATAATCATACCCTTCATAATCTCTTAACATGATCACCGTGCGTTGTATTTCCGGTAACTTTTCAAGGGCGTTGTTGATCACTTCTTTCAGGTTGTTGTAATTAGTTTGGTAACCGTAATTCTCTTCAACTACTTCATTATAATCTCCTTTGAACTTTTGTCTTCTGGTATGATCAATAAATGCATTGTATCCGGTTGTAAATAAGTAGGTCTTTGCTTTTTCGGCATCCACTTCATTTAATTTTCGCCACAATTTTTCAAATGCATCCTGCACCAGGTCTTTTGCCAGATCCTTATCACGCGTATTTTTGAGCATAAAACGGTACAGTCCGTCAGAATAACGGTCAACACACGAATTATAATCAGATACAGTCATTTTACAGTAATAAGACGATCAAGCAGGGATAAAGTTACAAAACTTTATAATTTTAAATCCTTGTAAATGAGATATTTATAATTACCAAGGGAGTTTTATCTCAAATAAGTTACAGTAAAACAACAAAGATAAGAATTATGGATATGATCAGTGCGATAACTATCCAGTCAATGATCTTGGCGGCTTTTACCAATTCCATTCCATCATATTTTTGTGGGTTTGAACGGATCTTGTTTCCGGCAACCTCTGCAAATATGAGTGATACAATAGTGCCTATTATCGGCAGTAAAAATATACCCAGAATTGCAAAGGCCAGTGCAATTGATGCGCTTGCGGGTGTTTCTTTTTCCTGATAGGGTTGTTGAATTTGATTTGGTGTTTGTATTACCGGGCTGCTTATGATTGTTTCTTTAACGCCATTACTATAAATGATCATTTCAATTTTTTGTTTTGAAACAGAAAAAAAAGGCCCATTAAGATTGTCGCACCGTTTATATTTAATTTGAGTATCATCAATTTCTAAAACTTTTGCTAATACTTCGTCACCATTTTTATATATTACCCTATCTCCACAAGTGTCTTTAATGCTAATTAGTGGTTTGTTTATTGATTCGAAAAATACTTTATCATCTGTTGTTTTTTGAGATGCAATTATGTTGTTATTAGTTTCATAATTGTTTATTGATCGTTGCGCAATGTCCTTCGCCTTTTCTTCCTGTGAATGTTTCTCAGGTGTATTGCTGTTTTTTTTATGAAACCAATTTACATAGTACCCTTTTTGATAATTTCTTTTTTGAATGCTACACGAACCGGTAACAAGCAATAATGCTACTAAACAGATGTAGTTGATCGATCTCATATGTTTACATGTTTGTTAAATATACGACAATCTCCCTGATTTATTGCGTGTTAGAGCTTTAACATTTTATGCTACAAAAGCTAGCAACATGCAACCATAAAACGTAGCTACCTTTAAAACAGAAAAATGGTGCAAGAGTGAATCGTTCGGTGGTACATTAAAATATCACCCTGAGCGTTCGCCGCGGCGAATCGAAGGGCGACATTTAGCAACAAAATAAAATAGTTATTGGTTGATCGTATACTTCGACTCCGCTCAGTATGACGATCTGATGAATGTTTGGAATAGAATTAAAAGAGTAGAAGAATTGATAAATGGATAATTAAATGTCACCCTGAGCGGAGTCGAAGGGCGACATTAGTGAAATGAAAATGGCATTGTATTTATATATATTGAAGTGTTCAGATGATTCTTATTATACCGGAATAACAAATGATATGGATCAGCGCTTAAGTGAGCATCAAATCGGAATAAATAAAAGTTGTTATACATATAATAAGAGACCGGTTCAATTAGTGTTTTCTGAATTATTTCAAGATAATTTGTATTGTATAGAGTGGGAGAAAAAAATAAAGAGATGGACTCGCAGGAAGAAAGAAGCTTTGATTGAAGGTAATTATAATGATCTTCATGAGTTTTCGACGTGCAAGAACCAAACGCATTTTCGTAATAAGATAAAATAGTTATTGGTTGATCGTATACTTCGACTCCGCTCAGTATGACGATCTGATGAATGTTTGGAATTGAATTAAGGCTAATGAATAATTAGTAAGTAGATAATTAATGTCACCCTGAGCGGAGTCGAAGGGCGGCATTAGTGAGATATAAATAGAATAAATACTGATCGTATACTTCGACTCCGCTCAGCATGACGATCTGATGAATGTTTGGAATAGAAAAGAGATAGTTTGATGAATCGTTCGGTGGTACATATTGATCTGGATTCTTTTTTTGTTTCGGTAGAGCGTTTGCAAAACCCGAAGCTCATTGGAAAACCGGTACTGGTTGGTGGAACAAGCGATCGCGGGGTTGTAGCATCCTGCAGTTATGAAGCGCGAGCTTATGGTATACACTCTGCTATGCCTATGAAAATGGCTCGCCAGCTTTGTCCGGATGCCATTATAGTGCGTGGTGATACAGGGCAGTACAGTTATTACTCCAATATGATCACCGATATCATTCAGGAAGATGTGCCGCTTTATGAAAAAACATCCATTGATGAATTTTATATTGATCTTACCGGTATGGATCGTTTTTTTGGTTGCTATAAAATGGCTACCGAATTGCGTCAGCGTATCATGCGCGAAAGTGGTCTGCCTATTTCATTTGCCTTATCATCTAACAAAACAGTTTCAAAAGTAGGAACGGGTGAGGCTAAACCAAACGGACAAAAAGAAATTCCGTTTGGTACCGAGAAAGATTTTTTAGCACCACTTTCCGTCAAAAAAATTCCCATGGTTGGTGATAAAACGTATCAATTGCTTCGCAGCATGGGCGTGATGTGGATACGTACACTCCAGGAAATGCCTATTGAATTAATGGAACAGGTGCTGGGCCAAAATGGTGTGGTAATTTGGAAAAAGGCCAACGGTATTGATAACTCACCCATTGAACCGTATACCGAGCAAAAATCCATGTCAACCGAACAAACTTTTGAGCGCGATACCATTGATGTGAAAGCCTTGAAAGCAGTGTTGGTGAGCATGACCGAAAAACTGGCTTATCAATTACGCAGTCAGGAGAAATTAACGGCCTGCGTAACTGTGAAGATCCGTTATTCCGATTTTAATACCTATACACAACAAATGCGCATACCTTATACGTCGCTCGATCATGTGCTCATTGAAAAAGTGCAGGAGCTGTTTGATAAGCTGTATCAAAAGCGTATGCTCATTCGTTTGATCGGTATCAAGTTCAGTCATTTAGTGCAAGGCAGTTACCAATACAATTTGTTTGACGATACCGAAGAACAATTGCAATTGCTCAATGCCATGGATCGCATACGCAAACGCTTTGGTAAAGATTCGGTTTTACGCGCTGTGGGTCTTGGTATGCGCCATAACGATTTTAATCCGTTCAACGGAAAAAAGCAAGGAGGGAGGGAATGATTCGTGTTACTGAATTGCCATACGTATTATAGTTTTTGTTTCGGCACGTTGTCGGTCGAAGATCTGTTACTTTCTGTTAAGCAAATGGGTTATACCAGCTTTGCCGTTACCGATATCAATAACACATCGGCTTGTATTGATTTTGTGCGCAAAGCACCTGAATATGGTATTAAACCTGTTATTGGTATCGATTTCAGAAATGGCGCGCAGCAGTGCTACGTGGGTATTGCCATGAATGCCGCAGGTTTTAAAGAACTCAATGATCATCTTTCTTACCATCTCCATAACAACATCCCCTTTCAATTTCCTGCACCGCCATTTACCAATGCGTATGTGGTGTATCCGCTTAAATTGTATTACGGACAATCACTTCGCGATAACGAATTTATTGGTGTGTCGCTAAAGGAATTAAATAGCATTGCCTTTGTTGCCGCTCAAAAAAAAACAAAACAGTTTGTAGTGCAGCAACCCTTTACTTTTTTAAATAAAAAATATTTTAATGCGCATCGCTTGTTGCGCGCCATTGATACCAATTCCATCTTAAGTAAATTATCTCCAAACGAGCAGGCGCAACCCGACGAGCTGTTGTATGCGCATCAGGATCTGTACAATGCGTTTGCACCTTATCCGCAGATCATCTCAAACACGGTATCTATTTTAAATAATTGCTCCATCAGTTTTGAGTATGGCAAATTCGCTAATAAAAATTTAAAGCATTACACCGGCTCATCAGGTGAGGATATTGAACTGCTGCGAAAAAATTGTTCAGAGGGTTTATCCTATCGCTACAAGAAACCATCTGCAGAAGTGTTGAAGCGTATGGAAAAGGAGCTCGATATTATTCAGCAGATGAATTTCGCTTCGTATTTTTTGATCAACTGGGATATTGTGCGCTATGCGCAGAGTAAAGATTATTATTATGTTGGCAGAGGTAGCGGCGCTAACAGCATGGTGGCCTATTTATTGCGGATAACCGATGTTGATCCCATTGATCTCGATCTGTACTTCGAACGTTTCATCAATCCGTATCGCAGCAATCCCCCCGATTTTGATATTGATTTTTCGTGGACCGACAGAGATGATATGACGCGTTATATTTTTGATCGCTTTGGTATGCAGCGAACAGCTTTGCTAGGCGCCTACAATACCTTTCAGCACGATGCGGTTATACGTGAATTAGGAAAAGTATTTGGTTTGCCACCCGGTGAGATAGATAAATTGCAGATGGCCAGCAAGTATCCGGATATTGATGATCTGGGGAAAATGGTGTTGCGTTACAGCGATCTGATAAAAGGTTTTCCGAGTCATTTAAGTGTGCACTCCAGTGGCATCATTATTTCCGAAGAGCCTATTACCACATACACCGCCACCATCATGCCGCCAAAGGGGTATCCCACAACACAGTTCAGCATGCTCGAAGCAGAAGATATTGGTTTGTATAAGTTTGATATTTTGAGTCAGCGCGGTTTGGCAAAAATAAAAGATGCACTCACACTTGTAAAGGAGAACAAAGGTGTAGAGTTGGATGTGCACAATATGCAGGATTACAAAGATGATGAACGCATAAAAGAATTGTTGCGCGAAGGAAAGGCTATTGGTTGTTTTTATGTAGAATCACCTGCTATGCGCATGTTGCTTTCAAAATTGCGTGCCGATGATTATTTGCGTTTGGTGGCTGCGAGTTCTATTATTCGTCCGGGTGTTTCAAAAAGCGGCATGATGCGCGAATATATTTTGCGATACCGCGATGAGCGTTTGCGAAAAAAAGCGCGTGAGGCTTTGCCCGAATTGTATGATCTGTTGCAGGAAACCTATGGTGTGATGGTGTATCAGGAGGATGTGATAAAAGTGGCACATTTTTTTGCCGGATTAACTTTGGCAGAAGCCGATTATTTACGCCGTGGGATGAGTTGGAAATTCAAACAGCGAAACGAGTTTGATCGCGTTCAAAAACAATTTTTTGATAACTGTTTGGCAAAGGGGTATAATATAAAAGTGATCAGTGATATTTGGTTGCAGATAGAAAGCTTTGCTAATTACGCGTTCTCAAAAGGTCACTCGGCAAGTTATGCGGTTGAAAGTTATCAGGCCTTATTCATCAAAGCGTATTATCCTTTGGAATACATGGTAGCAACATTAAATAATGGTGGCGGCTTTTACAGAAAGGAATTGTACATACACGAAGCACGTTTGCATGGCGCGCAAATTGAACTGCCTT
Source organism: Sphingobacteriaceae bacterium (assembly GCA_046345155.1). Taxonomy (GTDB): domain Bacteria; phylum Bacteroidota; class Bacteroidia; order B-17B0; family Aurantibacillaceae; genus Aurantibacillus. The sequence continues at coordinate 101,352 of JBKDKI010000047.1, read as the reverse complement.
GCATTAATAATAGTACCGAGGTGTGTGTGATCAAAGGTAATGTGATCTATTTAAGTTTGGCATTCATCAATGAAATTGAACATCAGGCATTGGCAGACATTTTGCATGAACGCAATTTGAACGGACCTTTTATAGATGTGAATGATTTTATAAAACGCGTGACTATTTCGGTAGAGCAAATGCGTTTGCTGGTGCGCATGGGCGCTTTCAGGTTCACAGGTAAAAATAAACGAGAATTGCTTTGGGAAATTCATGCGCTGATCACTCCCGAAAAAACAAAGGAGAACGAGTTGTTTGAATTAAAACCAAAAACATGGCAATTTCCTAATTTAACTACTTCGTATATTGATGAGGCTTTTGATGAGATAGAGTTGCTGGGTTTTTCCTTATGTTCGCCATTTGAATTATTAAAGGAAGAAATGCCAAGTAAACTCACGGCTAAAAAATTACGTTCGCACATCAATAAAGAAGTTGTGATAGTTGGATATTTAATAACCGTTAAACCCACTTATACCAGTAAAAAAGAAAAAATGTATTTCGGAACCTTTATTGATAAAGATGGTGATTGGGTTGATACCGTTCATTTTCCGCCATCGGCAAAAACCTATCCGTTCACGGGGCCGGGTTGTTATGTGTTAAAAGGAAAAGTGGTTGAAGAGTATGACTTTATCAGTATCGAAGTAAGCGCCATGAAACGCCTTCCGGTTGTTGATCGCGAGCGTATGCCGGAGAAGTCAGGAATAGTTAAATCAGAATAAAAAATGTATATTTAATTTATGAAAAAATTGATTTTGGTTCTTGCCTTGAGCCTTGGATTAGGTTCGGCATTTGCGCAAAAAATTAAAGAAACTGAAGTACCTGCAGCTGTAAAGGATGGATTTAAAAAACAATATCCAAACGCAAAAGTGAGTGAGTGGGAAAAAGAAGGTGCAAATTTTGAAGCTGAGTTTAAGCAAAATAAAGTAGAAACATCGGTTGTTATTGATGCAAACGGAGCAATATTAGAAACAGAAGTAGAGATCGCGGTAAAAGAACTACCGGCAGCAGTAAGTGAATACATCTCAAAAAACTATGCAGGATATAAAGTAGATGAAGCTACAAAGATCACTGATAGCAAAGGCACTGTTACCTACGAAGCAGAAGTTGAAAAAGGAAAAGAAGAATTTGATCTGATCTTTGATTCAAATGGTAGCTTCATAAAAAAAGCAAGTTGAGGCAGGCGAAGAAAAAGATAAGGATTAAAATTAAATACAATAAAAAAAGCGGTGTAAATTTTAAACCGCTTTTTTGTTTAATAAGATATTTTATCCTGTTTCTCTTTCCATAATTTAAAAGCTTCTAAAGCTTCTTCTCTCATCAATTGTTCAAAAGGGAATTTACGTTTGCCGGTATCTATTTTTAATTCCTCGTAAATAAATTTATCATCAAAATTTATTTCCGCAGCATCTTCATGTGTGTTGGCATAATATACTTTTTTTGGACGCGCCCAATAAATAGCACCTAAACACATAGGGCAAGGCTCACAGCTGGTGTATATCTCACAGTCGGTTAATTGAAACGAGTTTAAGTTTTTGCAGGCTTCTCTGATGGCAACAACTTCAGCATGAGCTGTGGGATCGTTATTTGATGTTACCTGATTATAACCGCGTGCTATGATATTTCCATCTTTAACGATCACGCATCCAAACGGACCGCCATTATGTTTTGTTACACTTTCAATGGATAAGCGAATGGCTTCTGCCATAAATACATTTGTAGCCATGAATTATAATTTAAACGAAATTAAGAAGTTCGCAGCACTTTCCAACTAAATACCGAAAGAATTGCTCCTAATATAGGTGCAGCAATATATAACCACAAGTGTTCAATGTGTCCTGATACAATTGCCGGCGCAATAGAACGAATCGGGTTCATGGATGCGCCGCATATTGGCCCTGCAAACATTGCCTCCAATAGAACAACAGACCCAATAGCAATACCTGCAAACATGCCTTGCTCTTTACTGCCTTTTGCAACTTGCAATATCACCAACATTAAAATAAAAGTGAGGATCAGTTCAAAAATAAAGGATTGCATGGGTGTGCCGGAAGGCAAAGTAGCGCCGAGTGTTTGATTGAATGGAAAAAGAAGTTTTAAAGTTACGCTTGCTAAAAATGCACCAAAGGCTTGTGAAAACACATACGGTAAAATTTCTTTGGCCGGAAAATGTTTTGCAACCCAAAAAGCAATTGTAACTGCCGGATTTATATGCGCGCCCGATATATCACCCAAAGAATAGATCATTGCTGCAACGATCAAACCAAAGGTAATTGCAATTCCGGCATGAGTTATTACGCCATTAGTTTCCTGATTGATCACAATGGCTCCTGTTCCGCAAAAAACCAAAGCAAAGGTCCCTAAAAATTCTGCAAAATATTTTTTCATTGATCTAATCTTTTGTAAGCTTTATTTGATTTATCCAGGTTAGTTGGAAATAATATTGATTGAACCAATTTTTATTACCTATATCCCAAGTAACATAAAGTAAACCAAATTCAAGTTTATTGTTTTTATTTAAAGATCTTCCAAACCCTGCATAAGCCCAATTTTCCTCATATTTAAAGATCGGGCTTTTTGCGGTATTAAAAAATAATTCTTCATAGCCCGTAAGATAAGTGTTGTTGTTTATAGGATAGGTTGCGCCAATAAAATAGCGTACGCGATGAGTAAACGGTCTTTTATTAGTTGATCTGTCTTCTATAAATCTGCCATCAAATCTGATTCGGTGTGATAAAGAAAGAGCTTTTATAAATTGGTTAAATTTTCCTTGAAAATAAAACCTGTTCTCGTTACTATAATTGTCGTACACTACATTTGCTCTTTGATACACATAACTCCCCGTAAAAGATAAACCGTTTGAAGGACTAAAAGTAAGTGCATGTTCAGCGTAAAAGAGATGAAAGTAAGTGTCTTTTTTAATATCAGGTTTATCATAATTAATTAAGGGGAAAGCAGCAAAATAATATATGCCATAGTTAACCTTTTTGTTGAAAGAAGCTGAATGATCAATGGTTGGAAAAACACCGCCAATATTTATGTTTTGGGAAAATGCGTGTTTATAAGAAAACCAAAAAACAAATAGGAGAACAGAACTGAATCTCATCTTCAAGTAATTTATATTTTAGAAAATGCATAGAGTACTTCCGTTGCTATTTGCTTGAAACGCTCTAAGTATGTTTGCTCTTGCAATGGCGTGCCATCCGATCGTTTAGGATCTTCATAGGTTGTGGCAATGCGTAATTCAACCCCGGGAATAAACGGACAATTCTCCTCCGCATCACCGCAGGTCATAATAGCTGCAAAGTTTTTATTGGGGTTAAATTCATCATTATAAACTTTGGAGAAACAAATGGTTTTGTTATTGTCGCTAAAGTATATTTCGTAGTGTGGATTTGATCCATCACTAATTTTTTTTGTTTTTAATCCGAATTGCTCAACAGCTTTAATGGCATTAGGATTGAATGCGGTAGCTTCGGTACCTCCCGAGAATACATGAACATTTTTAATGCCGTAAAAATCTGCAGCCAATGCAGCGGCAATTTGACCAAAATGACTTCTGCGCGAATTGTGCGTGCACACGAACATTAGATTTATTGCCTCATTCTTGTCTTTTTTCGAACGAATATAATTTGCAATTGTTTCAAGCAGATCTTTTCGTTTATCCGGAATTGAATCAAATTTAGCTGTAAGTAAGCTTAAATTAGAATGAATTTGTTCGAACATCATAGATTAGCAACATTTACCTCCCGGTGTGCAACAGCTCGATCCTGAAGTTTGAAGATCAGATAATTTTACTTTTAATTTTTCAGGTGGAATGCCACAACTATCACTCGCCAAACAATTGGTTTGTTTTGATGTTAATTGAAAATTTCCGTTCGAGAATTCCAAACCAAATTTACCAATGGTTTCGTTTTGGTATTCCACTTCGATCTCAGCATCCTCTAATCCAAGCTGGCACTCAGATAGTGCAATAATATCATTTAACTTTTTTGGAGCTAAGCGATGATCAAAATCATTAGCTTCCCATAATTGAAAATTAACCACTTTCTCATGGCGCACCGTGCCGCCACAATCAATAAAATGTTTAGTAACCTGACCAACTTCCGTTACATGAAAGTGTTGCGGTACTTTAGTGCCATTAGGTAATATAAAATTCAGTTCATTTAATGAACCCAATTTTGTTTTTAGATCTGATAGTTTCATAGGTTTTGTTTTATATCGTTAAATTACGATTATTATTAGCAGCATTTTTTATTGTTAATAGAAAAACTTTCAAATAGTCCATTTAAGTAGGCTTTGGCATTTTGCCATTCCTTCTCATCAATACAATAGCACACTTTAACGCCTTCTATATCACCCTTGATCAATCCAGCCTCTTTTAATTCCTTTAAATGTTGCGATACGGTTGATTGTGATAACGGAAGTACATCCACAATATCACCACACATGCAACTTTGTTGTTTGATCAATAATTGAAGGATGGCAACACGCGCCGGGTGAGCTAAAGCCTTGGCATAAGCGGCTATTTTATTATCCTTAATTGTAAATTCTTCTGTTTTTGAGTATCCCATATTTATCGTAAAATTACGATAAATAAGTGAAGCATATTTCAAATAATTGTTAAACCACAGCAAAGAGTTGAAAATAAGCCAACTAAAAACAGTCAGCTTCATGAATGTCTATAAAAGTAAAAACCCTCAGCCCGATCAAAATTGCTTCTGAACTGTGAGGGTTTATTGGTTTGGCACCAGTGATCCCACCTGGGCTCGAACCAGGGACCGCAAGTTTAGAAAACTTGTGCTCTATCCAGCTGAGCTACGGGACCGTTTTGCGTTGGCAAAGGTAAAAAAATAAATTATTTATACAATTATAATTATTTGTCGGTTTTTCCGTTTTTTGTATGCCTTGCAGCTATCGGTAATCATAGTTAATTACAACGTTAAACACTTTTTAGAACAGTGTTTGCACTCGGTATATAATGCCCTAAAAAAGCTTGATGCTGAGGTGTTTGTGGTAGATAATAATTCGGTTGATGGCTCTGTATCCCTGGTTAAACAAAAGTTTCCGCAGGTTAAACTTATTGAGAATAATGTGAATACCGGTTTTTCGGTTGCAAATAATCAGGCCATAAAAGTTGCATCAGGCAAATACATTTTATTATTAAATCCCGATACCATTGTTCAGGAAGATACCTTTGAAAAAGTTGTTGCATTTATGGATCAACACCCTGATGCGGGTGGTTTGGGAATAAAAATGGTGGATGGAAAGGGTAATTTTTTGCCTGAAAGTAAACGCGGACTTCCAATTCCGGCTGTCGCATTTTATAAGATATTTGGTTTAGCCAAGTTATTGCCTAACTCCAAACGATTTGGTCAGTATCATTTAACCTATTTAGATAAAAATAAAAATCACGAAGTAGATATTTTAAGCGGTGCATTTATGCTCATGCGCAAAGAGGCATTGGATAAAGTTGGCTTATTGGATGAAACATTTTTTATGTACGGAGAAGATGTTGATCTGAGTTATCGTATTACGCAAGGCGGCTACAAGAATTATTATTTCGCTGACTCAAGCATCATTCATTACAAAGGCGAGAGTACCAAAAAGAGCAGTGTGAATTACGTAGTGGTATTTTACAAGGCCATGGCAATTTTTGCAAAAAAGCATTTTAAGAATAAAGGAGCCGGCACGTTTATTTTCTTGATCTATTTAGCTATTTACTTGCGGGCATTTGCTGCTATAGTAAGCAGAATGATCAAACAGTTGTTCTTCCCGGCCATAGATTTTGCGTTGATATTATTGAGTTTGTACCTGGTAAAAAACATGTACGAGCAAAACTTTAAATTATATCCAAATTTCTATTCCGATCAGATCATCAATTTTGCTTTTCCGGTTTATACATTCATATGGATGTTCTTTTCTTATTTAAGTGGTGGATATGATCAGCCATTAAAATTAAAACGCATTGTTCGCGGAGTGCTTACAGGATCTGCATTTATTTTAATAGTTTATTCCTTGTTGCCTGAATATTATCGTTTTTCACGTGCGCTTATTTTATTAGGAACGGCATCCAGTATTTTAGTGTATTTGATCTTGCGTATTACTTATCATTTTGCCGGAATAAAGCAATTCAAATTAAATGCAAGTGAGGAGCAAAAGCGCATTGCGATCATTGGGGATGAGGAGGAGTTCAAACGCGTGAACGATCTATTAATTCAAACCTCAGTGAGATCTCAATTTATAGGGTTTGTGAGTAATGAATCGAACGGGGTTAAAAACCCGGCTTACATAGGCAACTTCGATCAGATCGATGAGATCATAGAAGTTCATCAGATAAATGAAGTGATCTTTTGCGCGAAGAATATCTCTTCTCAAAACATCATCAATAAAATGTTATCGTTGGTGGCAAAAGATATTGAGTTCAAAATAGCACCTCCGGAAAGTCTTTCTATAATTGGAAGTAACAGCATTGATACGGCAGGTGAATTATATGTGATCGACCTGAATAATATTGCTAAGCCCGAGAACAAACGAAAAAAACGCTTATTCGATCTGGCGGCTGCGGGTTTGTTGTTCATCTTGTTCCCAGTTGTAATGCTCTTTCAAAAAAAGCCATTCCAATTTATTTTAAATTCCATAAAAGTAATTTTAGGTTTAAATACATGGGTAGGCTATGGTAAAACTATGCGAAAAGATCTCCCTGCTATAAAACCATCTGTTTTAACTCCTGCTGATGCATTAGAAACACCGGTGAGTAAAGAAAAATTCAATGTGTTATTGTTGAATTACTCAAAGGAATATAAAGCAGAAAATGATCTGAAGATTGTGCTTAAAGCCTTTAGAAATTTGGGAACGTAGTGCTTTGTTAATTAATGTTTAACTGGTTGTTTAGCTTCTGTTTTATTCGGAATTTAGTGTAAAATATCCTAGTTATGAAACAACTTATTTTCGCCTTACTGCTCGTTGCAACATTTTCAACCAAATTAGTTTCACAAACAGCTGATCCAACAAAATGGACAGTAGTATATAATTCTATTAATGATAAAGAAGGTGAAATTGTTGTAACTGCAACTATTGATAAAGGTTGGCACACCTATTCTATCCGTAAAACCGCTGATGGCCCTATTCCTACATCAGTTACGTTCGAGTCAAATAAAAATTTTGAACTCCTTGGTGAGCTTGTAGAAGGGGAGGCTCACGAGGTTTATGATAAAGCCTTTGATGCGAAACTTTTTGTTTTTGATGATAAAGCCGTATTTAAGCATAAAGTGAAATTAAGCGGTAAGGCAGGTTTTACAATTAAGTTGAAGGTTGAGTATATGTGTTGTAACGACATGATGTGTTTACCGCCTAAAACCATTGATTTATCGGTAGTTACAAAAAAATAATTTATTGTTTTGATTCGTAAAAAATATAGTATCTTTAATTCCTAAATCAATTTAAAAGTATGCGTAAACTGTATGTTGTTTTGGTGGTTTTTTTGAGTTTTATTCTAAATGCTCAAGAAAATCCTGTGCATTGGAAATATGAAGCAAAAAAGATCAGTGATTGTGAATATGAACTTGTTTTTAAAGCAAAAATTGATGAGCCATGGCATATTTACTCATTGGTGAAAGCCGGTGATGATGGACCAAATCCAACTTCATTTGTTTTTAATAAATCAAAGGATTATCAATTGGTAGGCAAGGTGGTTGAATCTACACCTACAAAAGTGTTTGATAAAGTTTTTGAAATGAATGTTGCATATCATCCAAAAACAGCAACATTCACGCAAAAAATAAAAGTTCTTACTGCCAATAAATTTAAGATCACCGGTACTTACGAAGCACAAGCGTGTACCGAAGAGAAATGTATTTTTCCTCCGGCAGATAAATTTGAGCTAGAAATACAAGGGACTGCAGCATGTGCAGGAATGGCCGGAACCGAAGTAGTTGATGGTGATAGTGTTGCATCTGCGCCTGTAAATTGTGTATGTGATACAAATGCTATTATAAAGGCAAAAGGCGGTGTTGCAGAAAAAACAAGTATTGATACTACTCCAAAAGTAACTGAGGGTGATTCTGACCTTGGACAGGATAAAAGCTGGTGGGGAATTTTCTTGGCCGGATTGGTTGGTGGATTCTTGGCTTTGCTTACCCCATGTGTATTCCCAATGATCCCAATGAATGTAAGTTTCTTTACCAAGCGCAGTAAGAACAAATCAGAAGGTATCAGAAATGCAATGATCTATAGTTTATTCATCATTATATTATATGTTGGTTTAGGATTAGGCGTAACAATGGTGTTTGGTGCAGGTGCTTTAAATACGTTATCTACCAGTGTTTGGTTTAACTTGGCTTTCTTTATATTATTATTGGTTTTTGCAGCATCTTTCCTGGGCGCATTTGAGATCATTCTACCATCTTCTTTTGTTGGTAAAATGGATGCAAAAGCAGATAAAGGTGGATTGATCGGTATTTTCTTTATGGCATTCACTTTAGCCTTGGTTTCTTTTTCATGTACCGGACCAATTATTGGAACATTATTAGTTGAAGCAGCGGGCACAGGTAGTATCTCCGGTCCGTTTTGGGGTATGCTTGGTTTTGCAATTGCTTTATCATTACCATTTGGTTTATTTGCAGCATTTCCGGGTTGGTTAAATACTTTACCAAAATCCGGCGGATGGTTAAATTCGGTAAAAGTTGTTTTAGGATTTTTGGAGTTAGCTCTTGCATTAAAATTCGCTTCTAATGCTGATCTGGTTGTACAAGCAGGTTATTTAACACGTGAAGTATTTGTTGGATTATGGATCACCATCTTCTTATTACAATCGCTTTATTTAATAGGGGTTTTCAGAACACCTCACGATTCTGAAGTAAAGCATCTGTCTGTAACACGCATTTTCTTTGCTGTTATTTCCTTCTTTATCACTATTTATTTAATACCCGGATTATGGGGCGCACCTTTAAAAATGTTCAGTGGAATTTTACCTCCATTAGAATATTCTGAATCGCCGCATGGATTTGGCGGTGGCGGAACTACAACAAGTGCGAGTTTACCAAATGTTGATCCTGAATTCGCAAAACACATTGAAGTAAACAAGAACGGCATAGTTCATTTTAAGAATGATTACGAATCGGCTTTAGCATACGCTAAAAAAACCGGTAAGCCATTAATGGTTGATTTTACCGGACATGCATGTGCTAACTGTCGTAAAACAGAGGATTATGTTTGGCCAGATCATGAAGTTACCAAACGATTGAATAATGATGTGGTATTGGTTTCTCTTTATGTTGATGATAAACGACCGCTTGACCCGAAGGATTACATGAATGTAGTTTGGTTTGGTAAAGAGCGTGAGATAACTGACATTGGTGATAAGTTCAAATACATGGAAGAGATGTTATACGGACAAAGTACTCAACCACTTTATGTTTTATTGGATCACAACGAAAAGATCCTTAATAAAGTTCGTGGTTACGATCCTAACATTGAAGAGTATATTAAGTGGATGGATGAAGGCATTGAAAAATTCAAAGCTCAAACCAAGCACTAAAATCCTGCCATAATTCCTATTTGAATATAAGGGCTGCTGTATACCGATAAAGGATGTGGCGTTAAGTTATACATTACGGTTGTCATTAATGCTGCATGATCGCCTAAGGGCTGTCTGAATCCGCCACCTACCATTACGTAGTCTACCCAAATACGTTCGTTATTGTTGTTTGATGAGAAATAATTCGGTTGATTCAATCGGTCATACTGACTTTGAATAAACAAAAAATCATTCACTATGTAGCGCGCAAACACATGTGATCCGTATAAACTTTGTGTGTAATTAATTTTATTATAACGTACACTGGAATAGTTGTAAATACCTCCAATACCAACGTGAAATTTGTCTGTTACCCGATAACCTAAGGTTGGTGAAAGATTGAGGTAAGTTAGTGTGCCGAACCAAACCCCAAAATTTCCACCATACATCAATCGTTCTCTGAATTCGGTATTACGTTGTTTTTTTTCAGTTTTTCTTTTCTGTGAAGGGTTTTCACCATAGTAAACACTATCAACCTGAGCGTTATTTAGCCCTACCATAATCACAAATAAAAAGAGTATGTGATTTTTTTTAATCATTTTGAATTTAGTGTAACTTCGTATTGTAAATATAGGAAATATGTTGGTTATTATTACGGGTGCATCAAAGGGTATTGGATTTGAATTGATGCAAAAATTCGCAAATTCATCGTATATGGTTATTGCAATTTCACGCAATGTAAAAACCATACAGGCCTTCATTCAAAAAAATAATATTGTAAATGTTTTACCTCTTCAAGCCGACATCTCAAAAAAAGTTGGCCGCGATAAAATACTTAAAACCTTTAAGCAAATAAATAAACCTGTAAGTATTGTTGTAAATAATGCAGGTGAAATTCTTGTTAAGTCGTTTGCAAAAATAAGTGAGAAAGAGTTGATTTCTGTTTATCAAACCAATGTGTTTGCACCTTACTTATTAATACAATCGTTATTACCTTGGATGGGTAAAAAGGCTAGCACGCATGTTGTAAATATCAGCAGCATGGGTGGGTTTCAGGGAAGCGCCAAATTCGCCGGCTTAAGCGCTTATTCATCAAGTAAAGCTGCACTGGCTGGTTTAACAGAATGTTTAGCCGAAGAATTAAAAGGCACCAACATTACCGTAAATTGTTTAGCCATTGGAGCGGTTCAAACCGAAATGCTATCAAAAGCTTTTCCTGGATACAAGGCCCCGTTAAAAGCAAATGAAATGGCATCTTATATTCATGAATTTGCGGTTAACGGCAATAAATTTTTTAATGGTAAAATTTTACCGGTATCATCAACAACACCTTAATGAAGTATCTAATTTTTATATTACTTTTTTGCCATGGCATTTTAATTGCTCAAACTAGATCATTCAGTGCAAAATTCGAGATCACCAATCAATATTGTGGAGGTGCTGCTCCAACGGAGGATGTTTTAGCTTCAACACATAAAAAGAAACCCTTCGCTAATAAAACCATTTACATGTATAAAAAAGGCAAGTGTGTTGATAGTTTGGTTACCGATTCATTAGGTTGGGTTAAAAGAAGGATCAAATACGGTAAATACGAACTGTTTCTTTCATACAAGCATTTTAAACAAACGCCTATCGGATCCGAAAATGATTTTGATATGGAGTGTATGAAAAAGGAATGGGCACGTCAGGATGGTAGTTTAACTATTTCATGGAAGGGAATTCATTACATTAATAATCGTATTGGTTTTAAATACTGCGATTGGCAGTATCCATGTTTAAAAGAACGCCACATACCACCATCGGCACCAAAACAAAATTAGTCATGAGGCATTTCGCTTTTTTATTTGTTTTTGTATTCAGTAGTTTTTTTTCCTTTTCGCAAGGATTAACACAAACCATTAAAGGAACAGTTATTGATAAGCAAAGTCAAACACCTTTACCGGGCGCTGTGGTTCAATTAACCGATTCAACACGAAAATATGCAGTGGCTGATGAAAATGGTTTTTATAAGCTCAATCAGGTTTCCATTGGCCGGGTAAATTTAAAGATCACCTATACCGGATACAAACAAAAACAAATAACTGTAGTATTAAACTCAGGGAAAGAAACGGTATTAAATGTTGAGTTGGAAGAAAATGTGATTCAAGGGCAGGAAGTGGTTGTTACGGCAGAACAAGATAAAACCAAAACCAATAATCGAATGAGTACCGTTAGCTCGCGCGTGTTTAGTGCGGAGGAGGCAGGAAGATATGCAGGCAGCAGAAATGATCCGGCCCGTATGGCTGCAAATTTTGCCGGTGTTAGTGGTGCTAATGATTCACGAAACGATATTATCATTAGAGGAAATTCGCCACTAGGTATTTTGTGGCGCTTGAATGGATTGGATATTCCAAACCCCAATCATTTTGGAAGTGCCGGTTCAACAGGCGGACCAATTAGCATTCTTAATAATAACACACTTGATAATTCTGATTTTATGACCGGAGCTTTTGCATCCGATTACAGCAATGCAACAGCCGGGGTGTTTGATCTGAAAATGCGCGAAGGAAATAACGAAAAGCATGAGTTTTTAGGTCAGGTTGGTTTCAATGGTTTTGAAGTTGGTGCAGAAGGACCATTCAATAAAAAAAAGAATGCAACCTTTTTGGTGAATTACAGGTATTCAACCTTAAGTATCTTTAAAGCACTGAATATTGATTTTGGAACCGGTGCTGCTGTACCGCAATATCAGGATCTCACATTTAAAACCGATTTTAAAACAAAGGCCGGTAAATTTTCGTTTTGGGGAATTGGCGGTTTAAGTTATGTGGCTTTACTTGAAAAGGATAAAGTTCAGGGAAAAGATCTTTACGGATACAGCGCCAGAGACACCTACTTCAGATCGAATATTGGCGCCAGTGGTATTACTCATACCATATTATTTAAAAATAATGCCTATTTAAAAACCAATATTGGAATTAGCGGTCAGTATAACAACATTATTGCTGATAGAATTGATACGGCCTTTAAAACACCTAACAACACAAAGCCGGAGTATCGCAATACAACGCGAAACATTATTTATTCGGCCAATACGATCTATAATAAAAAGGTAAACAGTCGAAATTTTGTGAATGCCGGTTTGTTTTACGATATATACAATACCTTGTTTGTGGATAGTACCGATAATTATTTTGGCTACAATACCTTTGAAGTGCTACGCGATTATAAAGGAACTACATCCATGGCACGTGCTTTTTTGCAATGGCAACACAAATTCACCAACACCTTAACCTTTAATTCGGGTGTGAGCTCGCAATATTTTTTATTGAATCAAAAATATTCAATTGAACCGCGTATTGGTTTAAAATATGAGATCACTAGCAAGCAATCGTTAAGTTTGGGCGGTGGTATGCATAGCCAGTTGCAACCATTGTATGTTTATTTTGCGAGTGTAACCGATTCAAATGGTGTACGAACCGAAACAAATAAAGATCTTGACTTTACCCGTGCCGTGCACGGTGTTTTGGCTTACGATGTTACGTTTAACACCAGCTTTCGATTAAAAACAGAGTTTTATTATCAGTATAAATACAACGCACCGGTAGATAATTTTTCATCGGCTTTTTCGGCCTTAAACCTTGGAGCCGATTTTAATAGTCCGAATGTTGCTAATTTGGTGAGTAAAGGCGAGGGATTAAATTATGGTGTAGAGATAACCCTGGAAAAATTTTACAGCAAAGGCTATTATTTTTTATTTACTACCAGTTTATTTGAAAGTAAGTACAAGGCAAGTGATAAGGTTTTAAGAAACACGGCATTTAACGGAAACTATGTATTTAACCTTTTAGGCGGAAAAGAATTCAAGTTAAGTCAAAAAGCCAGCATAACAATTGACGTTAGAGCAACCTATGCGGGTGGAAAGCGATATGTACCAATAAATTTACCAGCCAGTATTACATATGGTGATGAGGTAAGAGATTGGTCGCAAGCCTATGTGAACAAGTACCCCGATTATTTCCGTATCGATGTAAAACCCGGATTTAAATTAAGCACCAAACGTTTAACGCATGAATGGAGTGTGGATATACAAAACATCACCAAACACGAGAATATCTTTCAGCAAACCTACGATCTGGCAAACAAACAAATTAAAACCGATTATCAATTGCGGTTTTTTGTGATCCCTCAATACAGGATACTTTTTTAAAAACAAAAGCCCCGCATATTTGCGGGGCTTTTGTTTTATATGGTTATTACATTTAAGCTTCCGGAGCAGCTTTTTTGATCTCTTTTATATTCTTGGCACTATCAAACATTTTTTGGATAGCTTCTTTTGAATAGGGTTTAGCTTCTGTATTTCTAACATCCTGGATGTTGTAGTCAGAATTGTCGATCTTTTGGTTAATGATAAAATGAAACTCAGACTCAGTGATCGCACTTTCCCAAAGAATGGCAGTTGGCTCATCGGTAATAAAGCTCTTTAGTTTATTCACTTCATCTTCCGAAACCTCTTTCTTTTTCATAGCGATATCTTCTGCTTGTTCAGAAATAGATACGGCAAAATTAGCCCCCACGGTAATATCTAATGCTCCGTATGATTGTTCAACGATGGTCATTTTGTTTTGTACAGTATCCGGTACAAAAATGGCAAACGACTTTCCGTATTTGGTAAGATCTAAAACATGCATGCCCTCAGGAGCAACAATTGGCTCTTGTGCAGGTTTTTTATCACCACAAGATGTGTTTAGCAACATACCTGCGGCGCTTAAAGCGATAATAAAGGTTTTTTTCATGTGAGTTTGAATTATGGAAGTAAAGATAATTATTTTTAAATAGTAGGGAAGTGTAGGTGGGTTTTTTTTAATTGGGCAATGATCTCAAGAACGAAATGACATAAAACAAAAAATCCCGGCTCAGCCGGGATTTTTATTATTTTTTCTTAGCTGCTTTCTTAGCTGCTGTTTTAGGAGCTGCTTTTTTCTTAGCTGCTTTCTTAGCTGCTTTTTTAGGAGCTGCTTTTTTCTTAGCTGCTTTTTTAGGAGCTGCTTTTTTCGCTGTAGCTTTTTTAGCTGTTGCTTTTTTTGCCATGGTTTTTTGTTTTTGAGATTTATTGATACGAAGTAAATAAATTATTTATTCTTATCTATAAATAAGCGAGTTATTTTTTCAACATCAATTTGTTGAAATTGTTAATAGCGTTTTTTGTATGAGAACATGAAAATGAGGTTTGAAAAAAATAAATCATCATGAAAAAAACGCGAGCCTCTGTGTATACTATGAATAAAGGCGAGTAGGGCATGTGTAACTTGAAATATTTTTTTTATGATGAATTAGTAATGTTTTTTTTCTGATTTCGTGCTTCAAAAAAAATATTATTCGCGTAAAATAAATTCTTCCTCAATTTCCCAATCCGGCAAAATTTTGATGCCTTTTTCGAAAATGTATGTTTTTTCGGGTTGTATGCTCTTTAAATAATTTCCTGTATTCCACACTTTATCTTCATTATCATCATAAATGATCCTGATCTTATAAGTGTCTTCTTCCATATCTTTAAATGTAATGCTTGTAGTATTGCTTGCCGATAAACTAAAGCTAACGTTTCTTTCTTTTACGATCTTGTTTGCTGAATTGATCAATTGAACCACATAGCTTTGCTTTTTATTAAAGGTTACCTTTAATATTAAACTACCTAATTCAGATTTACTTTGTTTGGTGAACGGGAACTTGATACTGTCATTTATTGATCCATTATAACCAATAAAGCAAGCCGTATCTATTTTTAGAAAATATTGTTGTTTAGGCTTGATGGTGTTTTCGATCTTAAATGTGTGACCATTCATCCATTTTATCTTTACTGGTGATCTGTTTACCGAGGTATCCGTTTTACTATACAGGTGAATTCGTTTAAGATCTGTTTTACTGGTATCTATCCACTGACTTAATGCTATTACCGGATCGTTATTATAGCCTAATTTTCCCGAAAGCAGATCGCTTTGTGTTTTTATGATCTGTCTGTATTTATATTTGAGTACTGGTACTTTTAGTTTTAATGTATCAATTAACTTATTAGTACCATTACCATATCCTACTTTCAGCCAAATGGTATCTTTAAATTGCTTATAGAAGAATTCACAGGTATCTGATTCACGGTCTTTATGTAGTTGATAAACATCTTTTGATCGTTCGTCTATAAACGACATTACATTACTAACGGTTTTTTGATTGAATAATACCAATCCTTTTCCGTTTTCCGACATGATCACTTTTTTAATGTAGGTTTTGGTTGGTATTTCCTTGAATAAATTCAGTTTAAATGAACTATCGGTTTGTAATTTAATATCCTCACTTAAAAATGAAATTTGTTCGTTATCGGCTCCATTATATAGGTAATCTTTATTCTTATCCGTAAAACAGATCAGTTTAAATTCATCTTTTGGTAAATTATTAAGTTCAAATTGTCCGTATTCATTTGTGCGTGTAACATAATCAGGTGTGTTTTTAAATGCAAAGCTGTCAGTTAGGTTCTTATTGAAATATAATCCAACAACAAGATCTTTTTCCTTTACCTGATCAAGTGCATTTGTAACTGTTCCTTTAATGTTCAGTGAATCAATTATTGTTCCGGTTGAAATAATATAACTAAAGTTGGTTAATGGGTTACCTTCATGCATATCAGCAATTGATTTACCAAAATAAAACCGGTAGGTAGTATTCGGGAGCAGTTCTTCCGGAACTAGTTTTATAGTTAGTTTTTTACCATTAGCAATTATCTCAGGTTTGGTTTTTAATTTCGGACTGATCACCAATTGATTGTTTAGATCACGCAATTGAATGTTTTCATCGAATTTTAAGGTTATTAATGCCGAATTGAATTGTAATGATTTTAATTCAGGAGTAGCTTCCAGCAGTTTTGGAGGTGTTTGATCGCGGGGCCCGCCATTTAATACACCAATTTGAGCACATCTATTAAACAAAATTATAACTGCCAGAGCGGTTAATATTTTAAGTAAATTGTGCTTCATTAAGTAAATTTGTATAAAAGTAAAGCAAATTACGCATTTTAAAGCAAAAGTATATAGTGTATTATTACATCAATATAGTAAAGAAGTTAAGTATATATAAAATATATAATTTCATTAAGTTGCTTTATGCATATCGCATTTCAAAAACACTTAAAAAAAGCAAACAATGGGCTTTGCCTTTTTCGGTGAGTGTTGAGCCTACAACAAGTTGTAATTTAAGATGTCCGCAATGCCCAAGTGGCTTAAGGCAATTCACGCGACCAATTGGTATGTTGGATCCCGAATTTTTTACATCATTTGTTTTACAGGTTAAACATCACTTACATCGCATTACATTTTATTTTCAGGGAGAGCCGTATCTTAATCCCGAATTTTTAAAAATGGTAACAATTGCAAACACCCATAAGCTTTATACTGTTACCAGCACAAATGCTCATTATTTGAATGATGAGGTTAGTAAACAAACTGTATGCAGTGGCTTGGATGAAATAATTATATCTATTGATGGTGTAACACAAGAAGTGTATGAGCAATACCGTGTAGGAGGAAAGTTAGATAAAGTATTGGAAGGCGCTGCAACGATAATTAAATGGAAAAAATTACTTAAAAGCAAAACGCCATTTGTTATTTTTCAGTTCGTTGTATTTCGTTCAAATGAACACCAGGTTGAAGCAGTAAAAAAATTGGGTAAAGAAATGGGGGCAGATAAGGTTATGATCAAAACGGCACAGATCTATGATTTTGAGAATAGTCAGGATATGATCCCAATGAATAATGAACTATCGCGCTATAAGAAAAACAAGTTTGGGAATTGGGAAATAAAAAATCCGTTATTGAATCAATGTTGGCGGATGTGGCAGGGCTGTGTGATCACCTGGGATGGTAAAGTTGTGCCATGTTGTTTTGATAAAGATGCAAAACATCAGTTGGGAGATCTGAGTAAAAGTAAGTTCAATGATATATGGTTTTCCGGAGCTTATGAAAATTTCAGGAACAATATTTTAAAAAGCCGTAAAGAAATTGATATTTGCACCAATTGTACCGAAGGAACAAAAGTATGGGCTGAATAAACTAACGTTTGTTCGCTTCTTTAATATACGTTTCAAGCGCACCCGACATGCTCGGGTTTTGAGGATTCGGAGCAAAAATATCCAATCTGTATCCTAACTCTTTTACCATTTGTGCGGTAGCATATCCAAATGCTGCAATACGCAAGTTACCTTGTTTTAAATTCGGGAAATTTTGCTTTAACGAACGGATACCTTGAGGTGTAAAGAAAACTACAACATCAAATTCATTTAATGTTTTAATGTCCTTAAGGTCCGCACATACTGTTTTATAAAATGTACCTTTTGTATAGGTAATTTGTAATTCATCTAAAAAGTCAACTATCTGCTCCTTGTGAACATCACTAACAGGAATCAAAAACTTTTCATTTCTGTTCTTTCTAATCACATCAACCAGGTCAACAATGGTTCCATGCCCGAAAAATATCTTGCGTTTACGGTATTGGATGTATTTTTGTAAATAATAAGCTGTTTGCTCGTTAATGCAAAAGTATTTCATGTTCTCAGGAACTGTAATGCGCATTTCATTGCAAATACGGAAGTAATGATCTACAGCTAATTTGCTGGTCATAATTACTGCACCATGCGCTAAAATATCAATACGTTGAGATCTGAAATCCTGAGGCGATAAACCTTCAACCTTAATAAACTGACGGAAAGTTAAGCTCAATCCGTGTTTTTTAGCTAACTCAAAATAAGGGTTCTTTTCGGTTTCCACCGGTTTTGGTTGCGAAATTAAAATGTTCTTTACCTTGTTTTTAGGGTAATTACTTATTTCAATTTTTGGTGGTGGCGGTAAAGCAATAATGTTCTTTTTATTTGAACGACGAATGCGTTTTTCATCCTGTTTCGGACTAACGATCTGTACTTCCTTAAAATCTTTTACCTGATTTGATGTTTCGGTTTTTGAATTGGCTTTTTTAGTTTGTACAACGGGCGCCTTTTTTATTTCTTTTACAGGTTTTACTTTACTAGGCTTTACCTTTGGTAACGGCTTAGTTGTTTTTTTAACAACCTGCTTTTTTTTAACTGCTACTTTTTTTGCAATTACTTTTTTGGCGGTTGGTTTTTTGGCAGTTACTTTTTTAGGCGCTGTTTTTTTTGCAGGAGCTTTAGCAGTTGTTTTTTTTGCCTTCTTTTTAGCAGCTTGAGGCTTTTTGTTTGTTTTAACTTTTTTGCTTGCTTTTTTCACTGCCATGCCTAAAAAATATTAAAAGTTTATTACTATAAATTTTATAAAAACTAAAAAAGGTAAAATTTCTAAGGCACAAAGATAAATAAAAACTTGTAATAACCCGATATGATTTTCAAATAAACTAAAGATAAGTCCTCTATACAACTTAATAAGCATACTTGTAGCTATTATTATACTTGTAGCAATTAATACATAAATAACGCCAACTCGGCTAAATTCAATAATAGCCATGATAGGCAATAGTATCAACCCCAAGGATTGATTGATCACTAAATTGTTATAGAACAATTCTGTAGTAAGTGCCGGTGTTTCGCTTACAAACCCAATTATTTTTTTTAAACCAAATTTTACGGGTAAAAAAAAGCACATGCATAATACAAATATCGTATACTGAGTGATATCGCTTTTATTCTGCAATATTACACTGTACTCGCAATTTACTTTATATAAAAAGAGAGAGAACATGAGTATGAACAGTAGCGATAATAGAAATGAGGTTAAATTTAACGGATTGAATTCTTCTCTTTCTAATTGGCGAATGGCCTGCATGCTGTATGACGATTGAAATGTATTGACCAGTTTTGGAAAAGCTGAAACTCTAATGAAAACAAATAAACCAAAACACAACAAAAGGATAAGAGAAGGCCAAATTAATGGCGAGCTGTTATTAAAAACAGCATATTCATGAATTGGTTTTAAATTATGATCGGTAAATATATGATCGTACACAGCAGCTTATAAAGCAAATGTTCGTGAAATACAGAAGCCAAATTTTACCTGGCCTTTTAACCAGCTATCGGTGGTGTATGACAAGAAATTGTTTTCAATTAAACCTCCTGCATTTGTAAAGAATAAACTAAAAACATGTCCTCCTGTTTCAAGTTCCACACCTAACGATAAAGGCATCTTTACTTTTTCGTTCTTTTGATAGAATGAGGCGAAATTGTAGAAGTAGTCGCCAATTAAACTCATGCGTTTGGTCATTTTAATTCTTCCGCCAACTCCCATTGAAAAATAACCATTCACATCTTCTGCATTCGCGTTATCAGTATTAATACGTTGTACAATAAAGTTGCGGTAAACGTAAGTTGGTAATATTTCTAATGATATAGATTTGTTTATTTTGCTCGCGATGATGAATTGAGAAACGTAATTAAAGCGGTGCAATTCGTTTGTGGCAAAATTTTTGTTTATTCCGGTATAAATATTTGAGGTAGGAGCGTGATTATAACCAATATCACCAAAAAAGGCAATTGTAACAGGGATCTTAAAGTCGCTTGTTTGTTTTAAGAATTTCCATTTGATACTGCCGTCTATCTGCGAGTTCATTCTGCTTCTTCCCAAACCTATGGTTATATCATCGGTAACACCATAATCTAAACTAAAGCGAATATCATTCACTTGATCAAAACCAAAAAAAGTTTGAAAGGTACGATTGATGGGATTGGGATCGTTAGTGTCATATAAGTTACCGAAGCGGTGCGAAATGCGAAAATCTAAATGTTTTGCTTTAACGGTTTCAACGGTTTGCGCGTTTCCGATCTTATACGTTTTAAATGTTGCGTATACTTTTTTATTCTCTTGCTCGGCATCTCCAACCAAACTTAGCAGGTCGTCTTGAGCAAATAACGAAACGGAGTTTAATAATAGAAGTGTTAGAAATGATCTCATAAAGTATCAGCTATTATTTTTTTTGGAAAGGCTCTAAAGTACTGTTCACATCCACATCTACAATTTCAGCGATGTTCTTAACATATAATGATGGTACTTTAATATCATGATCAACCAGTTTTACTTTGAATTTGGTTTTAATAGCAAGGTCGGTTCCGTTTTTCGTAATTGTTCCATCATAAGTTACATCTTTAACCACGCCATGTACATCCATTTTTCCGGTAACGGTAACTTTTGTTTCACCGTCTTTTGTAAGATCAATCTTTTCATTGATCTTTCCTTTAAAAACAGCATTCGGAAATTTTTCGGTTTCCATGTAATTCTCATTAAAATGCTCTTCCATTAAGGCATTTTTAAATTTGAAATTGATAACACTAACTCTGATCTGTATATCGTTAGTTGAAGAATTAAAGACAATTATAGCGCCTTTGTTGGTAGCGGTAATATCTTCCAATGGCGAACTTGAGAAAAATGTTATTGAAGTTGCACCGTCTTTAGCTTTATAAATTTGTGCTATACTTGCTTGCACGCAAAGTAATAAAGCACCAAACATTACAATAATTTTTGCCATAATTTAAATTTTATCAAATATAACATTTATTAGTATAACTCACAAATATTCAAGAACTTATCAATTAAGCGTGGCCAAGCAAGTTCATGTAATTTTGAAGTGGGGATCTTACCCGTGTTTTTGGGTAATGTTGTTTTTAATTTGATCTTATAAAATGTTGTATGTAAATGTTGATGAGATAAAATGTGCTTGAATTGTTTTGTTTCTGGCGCAATGGCATAGGCGTTGCCTATTATTTTTTTTAGATCTTTATTTTGAAGCAATTGTTTCAAGTCAGCTTCCTTTAAGGATTCCACAAGGTATAATTCAAATAAACCTTCCCAAATATCTTTTCCTTTTCTTTGATTTATAAAAACAGTTTTGTTCTTATCTTCAATATAAAAATAATTGAAGTACCTGTTCTTAATTTTGGTTTTGTTAAGCTTTACGGGCAACTTGTTTAACTGATCATTTGCAAAAGCAAAGCATTTGGTTTGTAAAACACATTCTTCGCAATTGGGGTTAACGGGTTTACATTGTTGTGAGCCAAACTCCATAATGGCCTGGTTGTAAATTGCAGCTTGTTTTTTTATAAGCAACTCATCTGCCAGTTGTTGAAATTGTACTTTGCCATTGGTACTGTTTATTGGTGTTTCTATTCCAAATACGCGGCTTAAAACCCTGTAAACATTGCCGTCTACAACAGCATGCGGCAAATCATAGGAAAAACTGGCAATGGCAGCAGCGGTATATGCGCCAATTCCTTTAAGAGAAATGATGTTTGAATAGGTGTTTGGAAATTTTCCTTTATGATCGTGAACTATTTTTTTTGCTGTTTCATGCAAATTACGAGCTCTTGAGTAGTATCCCAAACCTTGCCAATTTTTTAAAACATCATCTTGTGAGGCTGCCGCCAGATCTTTCACAGTAGGATAGGCATCAATAAATTTATAGTAATAGGCCAATCCTTGCGCTACCTGTGTTTGTTGTAAAATGATCTCGCTTAACCATATTTTATAAGGGTCTTTTGTTTCTCGCCAGGGCAGGTCTCTTTTATGGATCTTGTACCATTTAATGAGTGTATTTCCAAAAAAAGTGTCCATAAAGCCTTATTATTCCTCAAAATTGAAGAAATTAAATGATTTTTGAATTTATTTTTTTTGGTTTTAATTAAAATACTATCTTTGCTCCCCATTTTAAAATTTCAATTAATTGATTTTAAATAATTTGAGAGATGACAAAAGCTGACATTGTAAACGAAATTTCTGAAAAAACCGGTGTAGAAAAAATTGCTGTTCAGGCTACGGTAGAAGCATTTATGAAAACTATCCGTAACAACATGATCGAAGGTAAGAATGTATATCTGCGCGGTTTTGGAACATTTGTAGTTAAAAAACGTGCTGAAAAGATCGGTCGTAATATTTCTAAGAATACTACGGTAGTTATTCCGGCGCACTATATTCCGGCATTTAAACCTGCTAAAACTTTTTCTGAGCGTGTAAAACGTAATGTTAAGTCTGCAGAACCGGAACCTAAAAATAACGATTAGTAAAAACTAATTAATGAGCCCTAAACACGTAAAAATAGTTTTATCTGTTGGCGCATTAATATTGTTCGTTCTTTTATTTATTGCACCAAAGGTTGTATCGTCTGAAAAGGCAAACAACCTTAATGAAATGGCCAACAAGCCTGCTGCTGTTAATTTAAATGCAACCATTCAATTGTATTTAGATATGGCATCAAAAGCATTAGACCCGGCTTTAAAAACGCAAAACGATTCTTATATTAAGTTAGCTTCGCAGCAAACTACTTATTTTGATAGTTTGGCAAAGTTTTGGGATAAAGCCAAGCGCCCTGATATTGCTAGTTTATATTTGGAGCAAAAAGCTTCAAAAACAAAAAAAGCAGATGATTGGTTTGTTGCCGGTAACCGTTATTATTACAGCGTACAGTTTGTTAAAGATGAAACTGAAAGACCAATTTTGTTCCAAAGCGCCATCCGCTCATTTAAAAACGGATTACAAATTGAACCAAATAATATTGATTCGAAGATCATGATGGCTTCGTGTTATGTTGAAGGAACCGAAGCACCAATGGATGGCATCACCTTATTAAAAGAAGTAGAGCGTGTTGATAGTAATAATGTGAAGTTGCAATTGACCTTTGCTTTTTTATCGGTAAAAAGCGGACAGACAAATAAGGCCATTGCACGTTTCAATAAAGTATTAAAGCTCGACCCAACTTACATTGAGGCATATTTGCATTTAGCAGATATTTATGAGCAAATGAATAATTTGGACAAAACCATTGAAGCACTTGAGAATTATGCTTCAAAAACAAATGACCCTACTGCAAAAATTGAAGTAGAAAAGTATATAAAACAATTAAAATTAAAATAGAGTATTAACCTTTAAAACAACTTTTTATGCCAAGCGGAAAAAAAAGAAAGAGACATAAAATGGCGACTCACAAACGCAAAAAGCGTTTAAGAAAAAATCGTCATAAGAAAAAATAACCAATAGGTTGTTTTACTTCTTACATCATCTAATAACGGAAAAGAGTATTCTTGTTCCGTTTTAGCTATTTGTATTTATTAAAGAAAGAAGCATGTACCAGTTGAATAACTCAAGTGTATGTGCTGCTTTCTATTTTATAATTTAAAACATTTAAAGCGTGAATCACGAATTAATAATTAATTCAACGCCTAACGAAGTGGTAATTGCTTTGCTTAGTGACAAGCGCTTAATTGAGCTGCACAGAGAGAAAAGCAATTCAAAGTTCATGGTAGGTGATATTTATTTCGGTAAAGCCAAAAAGGTTATGACCGGATTAAATGCTGCCTTTGTTGACGTTGGTTACGATAAAGATGCTTTTTTACACTATTTGGATCTTGGACCACAAGCCAACTCATTAATAAAATATGTTGAACAGGTTAAAAACGGGAAACAAAACGTTAGCAACCTCATGTATTTTAAAAATGAGCCGGATATTAAAAAGGATGGTAAGATCAATGATATAATAAAAAGCGGACAACATGTATTGGTTCAGGTAGCAAAAGAACCCATTAGTGCAAAAGGGCCACGTATCAATACAGAGATAAGCTTAGCGGGCCGTTACCTTGTTTTAATACCATTTGCCGATAAAATTTCGGTTTCTTCAAAGATCAAAAACTTCGAAGAGAAAAATCGTTTAAAGGAGTTAATGCAAAGCATAAAGCCAAAGAATTTTGGTGTGATCGTTAGAACTGTTGCGGAGGGTAAATCTGTTGCCGAATTGGAAGGCGATCTAAATGACCTGATAAAGAAGTGGGATGAGTGTTATAAGCAACTAAAAACTGCTGAACCACCTTTGCGCGTTTTGGGTGAAATGGATAGAACAAACTCCCTTCTGCGCGATTTTTTAAATGCTTCGTTTAATGCCATTCATGTTAACGATGCTAAAATATTTGAAGACCTAAGTGCGTATATAAAAAATATTGCTCCTGATAAGGCTGATATCATTAAGCTTTACAATGGAAAAATTCCAATTTTTGATGCATTTAGCATAGAAAAACAGATCAAGAGTTTGTTCGGGAAAACCGTTCACATGAAAAGTGGTGCCTATTTGGTTATTGAACATACCGAAGCCTTACACGTGTTTGATGTGAATAGCGGAAACCGCGCAAAAAGCGATAATACACAGGAAGAGAATGCGCTTGAAGTTAATTTGGAAGCTGCGGTTGAGGTAGCTCGCCAATTACGTTTGCGTGATATGGGCGGTATTATTGTTGTTGATTTTATTGATCTTCATAATCAGGAGAATCGAAAATTATTATACGATAAGCTGAAGGAGGAAATGAAATCCGATCGTGCCAAACACAATATTTTGCCTCCAAGCAAATTTGGTTTGATACAAATTACCCGTCAGCGTTTACGCCCTGAAATTAATGTAGAGGTAATGGAAACCTGTGCTAGTTGCAATGGAACAGGGAAAGCACAGCCAAGTTTATTATTTGTTGATCAAATACAAAATGCATTACGCTATATTGTAAAAGATCAAAACGAAAAAAATGTTACACTTCATGTTCACCCATACATTGAAGCCTTTATTAAAAAAGGTGGCTTTTTAAGAAGCAAGCAATGGAAATGGTATTTTGAATACAAACAGTGGATAAATGTTCAGGCCATTGAAAGTTATGGTTTTATGGAGTATCATTTCTTTAATAAGGAAATGGATGAGATAGTTATTTAAGTATAAAGCCCCGTAAATTTACGGGGCTTTATATTTTTAATTATTCTGGTTTTCCTAATGTGATCCACTTTTGAATTTTGGCAATATCACACGACGACAAATTATAACCCTGAGGCATATGGCCTGCGGTTGTTAAAGGCAAATTAATGCGCGTATTAATGGTGCTTGCATTTGATGAAACTGTTGCAAATGAATTAAATGTTGGATGACAGCCTAAACAGTTAGATGCAATAATATCTTTTACAGTATTATTATAGGTAATGTATGAAGCCGAATCACAGGCTGTGTTTCCGCAATTCGAGTTTTCGGCTCCAAAGTTGATCCAGTGTTTAATATAATCAACCTCCTTATCTGTTAAAGGGGTTCCGCCTTTTGGCATTTTAGGATCTTTACCTCTTACAGCGAAATATAACTCACTTTGTAGCGCTTTATTTTTTTTAACCGCTTTAAGTGTGCCTTCATAAGTTGTAAAGTCATAACCATCTGCCATATCTTTTGGATTATGACAGCCTGATGTGGCACATTTGCTCACCAATAATGGCTGAATGGTTTGCTTATAACATACATTTGGAATGTATTCATCCTGACGGCAGCTATTGATCACAACGATCGCAAAAAGTATAAAAACAAGGGAAATGATCTTTTTCATATTTGAACTAATAATTAAAGATAGTGAAAATAAAATTAAATATTTGGTTTTTGGTGCCGGATCAATTTGTTTTTTAAGCCATTTCTTAATATCATTTAACTCATTACCTGTAATTGAATGAGGCATTTCGTAATTCTTATAGCTTACTTCTTTGATGTTTTTTGATTTTAAGAACTCGTTAGCTTTATCTGCTTCCTTTATATCTATTACATTGTCTGAATAACCATGTGCAATAAAGTATTTAACTTTTGTAATTGCATTATCATCTAATTTATTTTTTTTGGTATCTTCCAATAACCTTCCGCTTAAAGCCATAATGCCATTGATTTTTTTAGGATTGGTTAAAGCTAGGTCGTATGCCATTATAGCACCCTGACTAAATCCCATTAAAAAAACTTTTGTACTATCGGCTTTGTATGCTTGGCATGCATTACTTATAAATGATAAGAGTTTCGCCCTGCTTTCTTTCAATTGATTGTAATTGCAACTTACCTGTTTGTTAGGCAAAAACTCCAGGTCGTACCAGGCGTAACCAATTTCTTTTCCTTTGAATGGTGCACGCACTGAGATGGTTAAAAATCGTTCATCTAAGCCATTGGACAAGTCAAATAAATCTGCTTCGTTACTGCCGTAACCATGAAGCATTATAATAACCGGCGGGTTTGATTTTGCTTTTGATTCGTGTACCAGATAGGTTAGGTCTGTATTGATCTTAGCTGTTTGACCAAAAACTGAGCTGGAAATTAATATAAATAGAAGTGATTGAAATAAGTTTTTCATATGAGCTAAATTATCTGCCTCTTCGTTTTTTATGATCTACAAATTTGTTTGGTTTTTCATCTGTAACAAATTCAAAATCTAATTGTTTTTTAATAAGATCAGCACTTTTTACGGTGATGTTAACTGTATCGCCTAATGCATATATCTTTCCGGTATTCTTTCCAACGTATCTGAAATTATCTTCATCAAAATAAAACTGATCGCCTTTAATATCTCTGCTTCTGATCATACCTTCACACTTGTTCTCAATGATCTCAACATAAATCCCCCATTCGGTTACGCCACTAATAACACCCGAAAACTCCATGCCAACTTTATCCTGCATGAATTCTACTTGCTTAAAGCGAATTGAAGCACGTTCGGCATCGGCTGCCATACGTTCCATTTCACTACTGTGCTTACACAGGTTTTCCAATTCTTTTTGATTTGAATATTTTTCGTTATGCAAACGCGATTCTAATAAACGATGAACAAGTACATCCGGATAACGACGAATAGGGGATGTAAAGTGTGTATAGTATTCAAAACCTAAACCATAATGACCAACATTATCGGTTGTGTAAATTGCTTTTGGCATACTTCGCACAGCAAGCAATTCAATAATACTTTGTTCCTTTTTATTTTTTACATCCTTCAATAATTTATTGATACTGTCAACCGATTTTTGTTTGCTACCCAATGTCATCTTGTATCCAAACTTTGCAACAAATCCGCTTAATTGAGTAAGTTTTTCGTCATTTGGTGCATCGTGTATACGGTAAATGCATAAATTTTTTGGGTCCTGATCTTTTTGTTTTCCTTTAGGCGCATTGTTGTTTTCACCATCTTTTGGTTTACCTAAATACTCGGCTACCTTTCGGTTGGCAAGCAACATAAAGTCTTCAATTAATTTATGCGCATCTTTTTGTGTTTTAAAGAAAACCCCTAATGGTTTACCATCATCATCTAATTTGAATTTTACTTCTGCCTTATCAAAAAATATCGATCCTTTTTCGGTACGTTCTTTTCTTAATATTTTCGCTAGACGATCTAGAACAAATATTTCTTCTTTGTAGTCACCGTCTTTTCCTTCAATGATCTCCTGAACTTCTTCATAGGTGAAACGCCTGTCGCTATTAATTACAGTTTTACCAAACCATTGGTTCATGATCTGTCCGCTATCTGTCATTTCAAATACAGCGCTAAAGGTGTATTTTTCTTCTTTAGGTCGAAGCGAGCAAACCATGTTACTCAAAACTTCGGGTAACATTGGAATACAGCGGTCAACCAGGTAAACAGAGGTAGCTCTGTTAACTGCTTCTTTGTCTAATATAGTGCCAGGTTTTAAGTAGTGAGTTACATCGGCAATGTGCACACCAACTTCCCAATTACCATTCTCTAATTTTTTTAATGATAAAGCATCATCAAAATCTTTCGCATCGTATGGGTCAATAGTAAATGTGGTAATGTCTCTAAAGTCTCTGCGCTTCTTAATTTCAGAAGCTTCAATAGTTAAATTTAATTTACGCGCATAGTATTCTACTTCATCCGAAAACTTTTCGGGCAAACCATACTCGGCCATGATGGCGTGTATCTCGGTACTATGTTCTCCCGGGAAACCAAATACTTCCAATACTTCGCCTATTGGGTTTTGATCGCCTTGTTTCCATTCGAGTAATTTTACCAGTACTTTTTGCCCGTCTTTTGCACCATTGATCTTGCTGAGGTTCACAAAAAAATCAACATGTAATTTGTGGCTATCAGGTATAACAAATGCGAATTTTTGAGAAAGTTTTAATGTACCTACAAATTGCGTTTTAGCACGTTGAATCACTTCAACTACTTCGCCTTCTTTACGTTTTCCTGAACTACGGTTTGAAATAACTATTTTAACAAGATCTCCCTGTAAGGCGTCCTTTGTTTTTTTGTAGGGTATAAATACATCGTTTTGATTTTCTCCTATAACAACAAATGCTGTTGCTTGAGAAGTAAAATCAATAGTGCCGGTTAAATAATTTTTGGTTTGTTTGATGGTGAATTTTCCAATTTCTTTTTCAATTACGTAACCATTTTGTTTTAATGCCTGAAGTGTTTCAATTAATTGCAGGCGCTCTACTTCGGAATTAATTTCCATGGCAGCGCCAATTTGTTTGTAATTGAATGATTTTTCGGAGTTGTGTTGTAAAAACGCCAACACTTCTTCAAAAAGGAATTTTTTTGGTTTTTTGTTCTTCGACATATCATCTAAAGATAAACCAAATTAACTTTTTTGTACCGATGAGTTATTAACTGCTATACCATTAGTTTTTCAATGGCTTTTGGAAAGTATTCGTATTCTAATTGATGAATTTTTTTAGCGAGTGATTCGGCTGTGTCGGTAGGTTCAACCGTGCATTTGGCCTGCATGATAATAGCGCCTTTGTCGTACTCCTCGTTAACAAAATGTATGGTAATTCCGCTTTCGGTTTCTTTGGCATCAATTACAGCCTTGTGAACATTTGAACCATACATGCCTTTTCCGCCAAATTTTGGTAAAAGAGAAGGATGAATGTTGATGATCTTATCAGGAAAAGCTTTCACTAATTTTTCCGGTATCTTTAATAAGAAGCCGGCTAATATGATAAGGTCTATTTTTTCTGCTTTTAAAAATTCAATGATCTGATCGGTATAATTTGCCAATGCTTCTTTACTGATGATCTGCACTGTTTTTTTATGATCTTCTGCACGCTTAATAACACCGGCATCATCGCGGTTAGTGATCACCAACTTTATTTTAATACGTGTATCATTCTTAAAATAGGTTATTAAATTTTCGGCGTTGGTGCCTTCTCCGCTTGCAAATATGGCTGCATTGATCATCGTGCAAAAATAACGATTAATTATTATAACTTTGCCTCATGATTTTGAATTATATTCATTGGAATCCAAGTCCCGAAATATTTACAATTCCGGGTATCGATTGGCCTGTAAGATGGTATGGTATGCTATGGGCATCGGCCTTATTGGCGAGTCATTTTATAATGAACCGAATTTTTAAAGCTGAGAACAGAACTAATAAGCAATTAGATACCCTAACGCTATACATTATTTTAGGAACCATTTTGGGTGCGCGATTTGGACATTGTTTGTTTTACGGACCGTTATGGGATGTGTATGATGGTATGGGTAATTTGGTGGAAGAAGGGTATTTATCGCATCCATTGAATATGCTGAAGATCTATGAAGGTGGATTGGCTAGTCATGGCGGCGCGATAGGAATTATAATTGGCGCTTATTTGTATTGCAGAAAAGAAAAGGAGAACATGTTGTGGTTATTTGATCGTTTGGTTGTTGTAGTTCCTTTAGCTGCCATGCTTATACGATTAGGAAATTTAATGAATAGCGAGATCATAGGTAAAGAGACCGACTTGCCGTTTGGTTTTATTTTTGAGCAAATTGATATGGTACCTCGTCACCCTGCGCAATTGTATGAAGCCATATTTTGTTTCTTTTTGTTTTTGGTGATGTATTGGTTATGGAACAACAAGCGCCAGGTTTTAGGAAAAGGTTTTATGTTAGGATTATTATGTGTGGCTTTATTTACCGAACGCTTTTTTGATGAGTTCTTAAAAGAGAATCAAGCGGCCTTTGAAAATAACCTAACCTTGAACATGGGCCAGATATTAAGTATACCGTTTGTGTTGTTTGGTATTTATATGATGTGGCGATCGAGGAGTCATAAACAAGAATTAAATTAATTTTTTATTCTTACTTTTCTTTCTTGATAAAGAAACACTTCGGCTTCGCTCAGTATAAAATCCACAAAAGATCCGCCGGGGCGGACAAGGAAATCCGATTCCTTCCACGCGCCACTCGCCTAGCACGGATTTCCATGCCTACGCACGCGGCTTCGGAATAAAGATTTTACAAAAAAGGAACAAGAGGGTTTTATATATAAATTAAAATAAAAAATCCCGATGAATTTTCATCGGGATTTTTTGTGCTGTGTAATTTTATTTTAGTTAGTGATACTGATCTTCTTTTCTAATTCTTCGATATAAGCTTTAAAGCGCTTATCGGTATCCATTAAGTTATTTACTGTGCGGCAAGCATGTAATACAGTTGCGTGATCTTTACCACCGCAATGCATTCCAATAGTTGCTAAACTTGATTTGGTCATGTTCTTTGCAAAGTACATTGCGATCTGACGAGCCTGAACAACTTCACGCTTACGTGTTTTTGATTTCATGGTATCAATAGCCAGATCAAAATAATCGCAAACCACTTTTTGGATATAATCGATAGAAACTTCGCGAGCAGTACTCTTAACGAATTTATCGATCATTGCTTTAGCTAATTCTAAAGTAATGGTTTTCTTATTCAATGATGATTGAGCTAATAAAGAGATCAATGCACCTTCTAATTCACGAACGTTTGAAGTGATGCTGTATGCTAAATATTCAATAACCTCTTTTGGTAATTGAATACCTTCGTTGTAAACCTTTTTCTCTAATACCGCAATTCTGGTCTCTAATCCCGGAGCCTGAAGATCGGCGCTTAATCCCCATTTGAAACGAGATAATAAACGTTGCTCAATTCCTTGGATATCTACCGGTGCACGATCAGCAGTTAAGATGATCTGCTTACCTAATTGGTGTAAGTGATTAAAGATGTGGAAGAACACATCCTGTGTTTTATCCTTACCTGCAAAATATTGTACATCGTCAATGATCAACACATCTATCATTTGGTAGAAGTGTACGAAATCATTTTGATTGTTATTTTTAATCGACTCAATGAATTGAGTGATGAATTTTTCTGACTGAACATAAAGAACGGTTTTGTTCGGGAAGTTCTTTTTAACCTCAATACCAATGGCTTGAGCCAAGTGAGTTTTCCCTAAACCTACACCACCATATAATAATAATGGGTTAAACGCGTTTCCGCCCGGCTTTTGAGCAACCGCAAATCCGGCGCTGCGAGCCAAACGGTTACAATCTCCTTCAACAAAGTTGTCAAAGCTGTAGTTTGGATTTAATTGTGATTCAACCTGTACCTTTTTTAGACCCGGAATAATGAATGGGTTTTTAATAGTGCTGTTACTGATATCAATTGGCATTGATACAGCAGGGTTTTTTAAATTGGTACTGATGTTTGGTAATTTAAAAGTGATAGGTGTTTCAGTTTTACCTGAAGCATTATCCATAATAATGTTGTATTCTAATTTACCATCCGGACCTAATTCTTTTTTAATTACTTTTTTAATTAAGCTGATGTAATGTTCTTCTAACCATTCATAAAAAAACTGTGACGGAACTTGTATGGTCAAAATGTTATCATTTAACTTGATCGGTTTAATAGGTTCAAACCAAGTTTTGAAATTTTGAGGACTAACATTGTCTTTAATAATTTGTATACAACCGGCCCATACTTGTTCTGCTGTTTTCTCTTTCATTATTACTGCCCTTTCAATTTTAAAATGTTATTAAGAATATGTTTGTTTATAGTAATTAACTTTAACGTGTTTGTAAATATACTCGTATTATTTGTTTTAGCAACAAAAATTTCCAAAAAAAATTTATGGAAAATTTTATGGTCGGATTTGGTACTTTAAAATATTTTTCTAATCACTATAAAATTTTGTGATTTGAGTTGTTTTGTAGGATTTTTTTCTTATAAGAAGTAAAGAAGATGTCTATTCTGCCCAGCCAAATTCCGGCCCATCCTACTTGAGTTATCTGTACCTCAGATCCCTCGCTATTTGTGGTTTTTACGGGTTCGTTCAAAAACGTATGTGTGTGACCTCCAATGATAAGGTCTATATTTTTAGTTGCTTTTGCGAGTGCTAAATCTGATACTTTTTCAGTGTCGTATTTGTAACCTAAATGCGACAAACAAATCACTAAATCGCACCTTTCTTGCACTCTTAAAATTTCCGAAATTTTATTTGCATTTTCAATTGGATTATTGTATACTAAGCCTTGACGATTTTTTTGTTCGATCAATCCTTCAAGGTCAATTCCAATTCCAAACACACCAATTTTTAAATTCCCTTTCTTATAAATTTTATACGGAAGTACTTTTTTATGACCAATCAGGTCGGTATCTGAAAAGTTGTAATTACAGTTTAAAAAATCAAAAGAGGCATGAGGCATTTGTTTTATTATGTTCTCTATTCCCAGATCAAAATCATGATTCCCAAAAGTAACTGCATCGTATTGCATCAGGCTCATTAATTTATATTCCAATTCACCTTGAAAATAATTGAAATAAGGCGTGCCCTGGAAAATATCTCCGGCATCTAAAAGCAATATATTTTTTTCTTCGTTACGCAGTTGTTCGATCACTGATGCGCGTTTTGAAAAACCACCTTCTCCCGGGTATTTCGCATCATTATCAGGAAAAGGTTCAATACGGCTGTGCTGAT
The DNA here is from genome assembly GCA_046345155.1 of Sphingobacteriaceae bacterium. Lineage (GTDB taxonomy): Bacteria > Bacteroidota > Bacteroidia > B-17B0 > Aurantibacillaceae > Aurantibacillus. The sequence continues at coordinate 68,268 of JBKDKI010000047.1, read as the reverse complement.
CGTTCGTGTATAATATGGTTAATTTTTCAAATCCATCTTTTAGGACCAATTGATCCTGAGCAAGCGCAGGTAATGCCAATACCGATGCCGTGGTTCCCAAAGCATATTTTATAAAGGCGCGTCTATTTTGAAATGTCAAGTCTGCCATCGGTGTATGGTGTTATTGGTTTGCCTTCGTATTTCAAATGCATGCAATAATAGATCAATGCATCTCTTATTTTTAAATTCAGTTTTTTCGACTTGATCTTTGTTTTTCCGAAGGTGAAATTATCTCCTCCGTTCACTAAAAAATCAGAAGTTACCAAGGTGTAAACTTGTTCATCGGCTATCTCTTTCCCAAGGGAATTAGCAGTATAAGTACCATTCTTTTGTGCCTTGATCTTTAAGTTATAAAACGCATGTTTTTTTTCGATGATCATCAAAATGATCTTTTTTAATTCGCTGCCTTTGATCTCTACCACTTCAATTTCATTCTCAAAAGGCATTAATTCAAACATAGAGTTCACGGTAACAATTCCTTTATTGATATTGGTCCTTATTCCCCCACGATTCAATAGAACTATGGCATCTGATGGTTGCTTAGAAACACTGTCGTAAGCCCATTTTATGGCATCACACATAAAGTTGCCAATGGTGGTTTCATTACCGTCTTTGGTTAAATTATCAGTTGCAACATTTAATTCTTTTTTAATCTCATTTATCAGTTTTAATTTGTACGGATCAATTAAACTATCTGTTCGCTTGTAAGTAGAAGCGTTTTTAAATTCTTTATGTTCAGAATTCGTATGATCAATTTTATAATGCGTTTTGCATGCTGTAAAAAACAACAGAAAAACACTATAATATATGACTGTTTTACGTAACATATTTTTACATTTGCTAATGTAAGATTTTAAATGCGCATCTTATAAACCATTTAAAAAGTATAACCTAAACTTAATAAAAGTATGTTGATCTCAGAAACTAAAATACGCGTACGCTATGGCGAAACCGATCAAATGGGTTATGCCTATTATGGAATTTACGCGCAATACTATGAAGTTGGTCGTGTGGAAGCTATGCGTGTTCTCGGATTTTCATATAAAGATGTGGAGGAAAGAGGTATTATGATGCCTGTTTTAGAATATGCGATCAAATATAAAAAGCCTGCATTTTACGATGATGAATTAACCGTTGTTACAATGCTAAAGGAAATGCCAAACGGTGTGAAATTAAATTTTGAATACGAGTGTTTCAATCAAAAGAATGAGTTGTTGAATTCAGGCCATGTAACCCTCGCCGTTATTGATAAGAACACGAATCGTCCGTGTAAAATACCTGCCTGGTTTAATGAGGCATTGGCCAAGTTTTTTTAGTCATTTTTTACACCTCCCCTTCAATTTATTTAAGTATATTAGCTAAATTTTTTTAAGTAATGGTTACAGCACAAAAAATTCAAATGGTCGACTTGAAGACTCAATACGAAAAGATCAAGTCGGAAGTTGATAATGGTATTCAAGAGGTAATTAATAATACAGCTTTTATTAACGGTCCTGCAGTAAAAGAATTTCAAAAAGATCTGGAAGATTATTTACATGTGAAGCATGTGATACCTTGCGCAAACGGAACGGATGCACTTCAGATAGCCATGATGGCTTTAGGATTAAAACCCGGTGATGAGGTGATCACTGCAGATTTTACCTATGTGGCAACAGCAGAGGTAATTGGTTTGTTAGGTTTAACTCCTGTTTTGGTAGATGTGAATGAGGATACCTTTGATATTAATATTGAGGCGATCGAAAAGAATATCACGCCAAAAACTAAAGCTATTGTACCGGTACATTTATACGGACAATGCTGTAACATGGAAGCAATTATGGCCATCGCTAAAAAACATAATTTATATGTGATCGAGGATGTGGCTCAAGCATTAGGAGCAGATTATATTTTTTCTGATGGAACAAAAAAGAAAGCCGGCACCATTGGAACAATTGGTTGTACCTCATTTTTCCCAAGTAAGAATTTAGGATGTTATGGTGATGGCGGTGCAATATATACTAACGATGATGATCTCGCTGCAAAGTTACGAATGGTGGCGCATCACGGACAAAGCAAACAATACGTGCACGATGTTGTTGGTGTTAACTCACGTTTAGATACTATACAAGCTGCTGTATTAAAAGTAAAATTAAAGCATTTGGATTCTTATGCAAAAGCAAGAAACAATGCGGCTGAATTTTATGATAAGGCATTTGCAAATCATCCAAAAATTAAAACGCCAAAACGTGCTAAGCATTCGAACCATGTGTTTCATCAATACACGTTAACACTTAATGGTGTTGACCGTGATAAATTGCGTGAGCACTTAGCTTCAAAAAATATTCCAAGTATGATCTATTACCCAATTCCTTTGCATTTGCAAAATGCATTTAAGAGTGATAGATATAAAGCAGGCGCATTTCCTGTAACTGAAAAATTATGCGCGAGCGTTATTTCATTACCAATGCATACCGAGTTAAGTAATGAGACATTAAAGTATATCACGGATGGTGTTTTGGAATTTTGTAATAAATAAAAATTATATAGAATGAAGATTGCAGTTATTGGAACAGGTTATGTTGGTTTAGTTACTGGAACTTGTTTTGCAGAAGTTGGTGTTGATGTAACCTGTGTTGATATTGATGAGAAGAAAATAGAGAATTTAAAAAAAGGAATTCTTCCCATTTATGAACCGGGATTGGAAGAGATGGTTTTGCGCAATGCAGATAAAAAACGTTTGCATTTTTCTACAGCCTTAAAAGATAGTATTCAAAATGCGGAAGTTGTTTTTATTGCGGTTGGTACGCCTCCGGATGAAGACGGATCTGCAGATCTTAAATATGTATTAGGAGTGGCGTCTTCTATTGGTGAGCACATGACGCATCCATTGGTAGTTGTTACAAAATCTACCGTACCTGTTAGTACTGCCGAAAAAGTACGTAAATCAGTTCAAGCGCAATTAGATAAACGAAATTCAAAATTAGATTTTTATGTAGCTTCAAATCCGGAGTTCCTAAAAGAAGGTGCTGCCATTGAAGATTTTATGAAGCCTGATCGCATAGTTGTTGGAACGGATAGAGTTGAGGCGGAAGAGATCATGCGTAAATTATACAAACCATTTTTAATGAACGGACATCCGATCATTTTTATGGATATTCCTTCAGCGGAAATGACCAAATACGCTGCGAATGCCATGTTGGCAACCAAGATCAGTTTCATGAATGATATTGCAAACCTTTGTGAGATCATGGGAGCAGATGTAAATATGGTGCGTAAAGGAATTGGAAGTGACGGACGAATTGGTCCTAAATTCATTTATCCCGGTGTAGGTTACGGTGGAAGTTGTTTCCCTAAGGACGTAAAGGCATTGATAAAAACTGCAAAAGAAAACAAATACGATATGCGTATTTTAAATGCGGTGGAAGATGTGAATGAAGCACAAAAAGAAGTATTGTTCAATAAAGTAAGAACTCACTTTAATAATAATTTAAAAGGGAAAACTTTTGCATTGTGGGGTTTATCATTTAAACCAAAAACAGATGACATGCGCGAAGCACCATCTTTAGTGATCATTGAAAAATTATTGAAGGCCGGAGCAAGCGTGGTAGCTTACGATCCTGTTGCGATGCATGAGGCACAACGTATTCTGGGAGATTCAATTTCTTATTGTACGGATATGTATGATACGTTAAATAATGCCGATGCTTTATTGATAGTTACCGAATGGCCTGAATTCAGAGTACCTGATTTTGATCAATTGAATAAACGATTGAATGCTAAAGTATTATTTGACGGAAGAAATATTTTTGACGCGAAGGATATGAAGCAACTGGGTTACGATTATTATTGTATTGGCATTAGAACAAAATAAAATGAAAAGAGTTTTAATTACCGGTGCTGCCGGATTTTTAGGATCGCATTTGTGCGACAGGTTCATTAAGGAAGGATATCATGTAATTGGTATGGATAACCTGATCACAGGCGATCTTAAAAACATTGAGCATTTATTTAAGTTGGAGCATTTTGAATTCTATCATCATGATGTTTCAAAATTCATTCATGTACCTGGTGAATTAGATTACATTTTGCATTTTGCTTCACCTGCTTCACCAATAGATTATTTAAAGATCCCTATCCAAACATTAAAGGTTTCTTCTTTAGGAACACATAATGTATTAGGATTGGCGCGTGTTAAAAAAGCACGTGTGTTAGTTGCTTCAACCAGCGAGGTTTATGGTGATCCTGTTGTTCATCCGCAAACCGAAGACTATTGGGGTAATGTGAATCCTGTTGGTCCGCGCGGTTGTTACGATGAAGCAAAGCGTTTTATGGAAGCTTTAACAATGGCTTATCATAATGCGCATGGTTTAGAAACTCGTATCGTACGTATTTTCAATACATATGGTCCGCGTATGCGATTAAATGACGGACGTGTATTGCCTGCATTTATTGGCCAAGCTTTACGTGGTGAAGATCTTACTATGTTTGGTGACGGAAGTCAAACACGTAGTTTTTGTTATGTGGATGATCTGGTTGAAGGCATTTACCGTTTGTTGTTAAGTGATTATCACATGCCGGTGAATGTTGGAAATCCTGAGGAGATCACCATTAACGATTTTGGAGAAGAGATCTTGAAATTAACCGGAGCAAATCAAAAATTAATTTCGTTGCCTTTGCCTAAGGACGATCCAAAGCAACGCCGCCCGGATATCACATTAGCAAAAAAGATATTAAACTGGGAGCCAAAGGTAAAACGCGCTGAAGGCTTAAAAATAACTTATGCATACTTTAAATCGTTGAGTAACGACGAATTAAATAAAGTAGAGCACCGTAAATTCAATTGATGACCCCTGTTTTTTTAGATACCAATGTAACGAAGCTGTGCTATTTTCCTTCGTTTAAATACCTTCATTTGGTATTAAAAGAGAATGTAGATTATTCATTGGAAGCAGTAACTGCCGATTTTTTAACCATTAATAATTTAAAAAAAGATGAAAGCATTTATGTTCTTTTAGACATGAATGACATTTCCTTTGAACACATTCCTAAAGAGGTAATGGATTTTATGGCTAATAGCGAGTATAAAAAATACCATATTAAGATCGCGCTCATTGCAAGCGGATTGGGACAGAAACTGGTTGGTAATTTTTATTTAAAAATGTTTAAGCCCGAGGCGAATACAAAATTATTTACTTCAGTTAAAAATGCTTTTAAATGGTTTGATTTTGAAGACCAGGAAACTAAACTAAAAGAACTTGATCGTGCATTACAACATAACCGTTAAAGGAAAGGTGCATGGCGTACGCTACCGTGCTAGTGCTCAAGCAAAAGCTCATAAGCTGGACCTAACCGGCTTTGTTCGTAATTTAATCAATGGAGATGTATATATTGAAGCGGAAGGCAAACTCGAAAATTTAAGCACCTTTATTGATTGGTGTTATATTGGTTCGCCCTTAGCAAAAGTAACCGAGGTGAATAGCGAAGAGGGGGAGTTCAAGAACTTTAAAACTTTTGAGATCAGAAAATAACAGTGCAATTATTTTAAAACTAAAAGCTAGTTAATTTTAGAGATTTTTAAAACTTCAAGAGCGTTTACATATTTAATTTTAATAAAATATGTACCCGTAGAACATTCGTTTAAATTAATATTGTTCTTTCCTCCTATTAACACTTGTGAATGAACCTCTTTCCCAAATACATCATAAACTGTTACAGAACATTTTTCTTTTACTTCAAGAGTAATTTGAGAACTGCATGGATTAGGGTAGGCAATGGCCACGCTGTTAAAAGAATTATCTAAAGGTTTAACGCCTGTAACGGTTGGTTGACAAACGCTATAAACAAAACCGTCAATTAAATTTGGAGTCATTATGAAATTAGCAAGCCCCATATCAAAGTCAGAAGAGCCGGAGTAATAACCTGTGGCGTAAATACATGAATTATTACATTTTAGTGAGGCTCCTGTTTCTTGTTGGTTAGATCCGATTTTTCCGGACCAAATAAATGCACCAGCGCCACTTAGGTTAAGTAAAAAGTGATCTGTAAGTCCACTCGATGCCATGGTAAACGTTGTTGATGATGGATCAAAATCGGGGGTATTGGAAAAGTAACCTGTACACCATATATTACCAGAGCCATCAATATCAATATCATATGCAACATCAGCGCCAAAATCACCAAATCCATTAGCCCAAACAAAATTTCCGGTGGCATCTAGTTTATGGATGTAACAATCAAAGTTTCCATTGGAAGTTATATTGAATGTATTTAAGCCTGGATCAAAATCAACAGTGTTTTGAAAAAAACCACATGTATAAACATTACCATTTTGATCTGTTTTTACTGAGTGTGCATAATCATAGTTAACGCCGCCAAAAGATCGTGCCCATTGGAAATTAGCATTTCCATCTAATTTCACAACGTAGGAATCCATTAAGCCATTTGAGGTAAGGCTATATGTGCCTACACCTGGGTCAAAATCCCCAGTACCCATAAATGTACCTGTTATGTACAAATTATTAGTGGCATCAACAGATAAAGCTAAACCTGGCAAAATGCTATTTGCACCTAGTCCAGGCATTCTTTTAGCCCACAAGAAATTTCCATTTGGATCTAGCTTTAGGATGTAGGTTCCGTCGCCAGATAATGTGAAGGTAGATGGCCCTGGATCAAAGTCTATAAAGCCAGGGCTATTTTGAAAATACCCTGCAATGTAAACATTATCTGATAAATCAGTAGTAATTGAAATGGCATTTGCTTGAACGGCATTACTTGAACCCTGCCCTTTAAGTTGTTTGGCCCAAACTAAATTACCGTTTGAATTAAGCTTAGTAATAAAAGGATCTTGCCCTTGTGCAGAATAGCTTGTTACCGAAGGCCCAGGATCAAAATCTACAAGCCCTTGAAAATAACCGCAGATAAGAACATTGTTGCTTTCATCGCTCGCAACGCTCAACGCCCTTTCATTTGAAATGCCGCTGAATTGTTTAGCCCATAAAAAATTACCCGAAGCATCTAATTTAGAAACATATGCATCTTCTTGCCCGTCACAGGTTAAATTGAAAACATTGATCCCGGGATCAAAATCACCAGTATTTGTATGATAACCAACACTGATTACACTATTATTTTTATCTATAGTTATTCCAAAACCGTATACGCCTGAATTTACTGTATTACCTAAAGATCTGGCCCAATTGAATGTTTGGCACTCAAGTCCTGATAAAAGGGTAAGTGAAAAGAGTGATAGAAAGATTTTCTTCATAGAAGATTATAGGCAAATTATGTGCCAAAATTTGTTAAACTAGTATAGTTAAAAAGAATGCCTACCTATTAAATAAAAAGTAACGCAATAAAAAAACCCGCTACAAGGCGGGCTTTCTTATTTAATTCAAGTTTTGATTAAGCTTTCATTTCGCTTAAAACATTGTTCATGTTTCTTACAGCTTCTGCACTTTTGTTAAATGCAGCTTGCTCATCAGCAGTTAATTTGTAATCAACGATCTTCTCCCAACCGTTCTTACCAATAACTACAGGTACACCTAAACAAATATCTTTTTGTCCGTATTCACCATCTAAATAAACGCAGCATGGGAATATTTTCTTTTGATCGTTAAGGATAGCGTCAACTAATACTGCTACTGAAGCTCCTGGAGCATACCAAGCAGAAGTACCTAACATACCTGTTAAAGTAGCACCACCAACCATTGTATCAGCAGCAACTCTCTTTAATACATCTTCTGATAAGAATTGAGAAACAGGAACACCATTATAAGTAGCTAAACGCGTTAATGGGATCATAGTCGTATCACCATGGCCACCAATTACAGTTCCTGAAATATCACTTGCCGGAGCGTTCAATGCCATTGATAAATAACATTTGAAACGTGAGCTATCTAAAATACCACCCATACCAATGATGCGGTTCTTTGGTAATTTGCTGTCTTTTAATGCTAAATAGGTCATTGTATCCATTGGATTACTTACAACAATGATCACCGCATTCGGAGAGTGCTTTAAAATATTTTCTGTAACGCCTTTAACAATACCTGCGTTGATACCAATTAACTCTTCACGGGTCATACCCGGCTTACGAGGAATACCGCTAGTGATAACAACTACATCACTGTTTGCAGTTTTGCTGTAATCGTTTGTGCTTCCGCTGATTCGTGTATTGAATTTATTTAAAGTTGCAGTTTGCATTAAGTCTAATGCTTTACCTTCCGCAAAATTTTCTTTAATGTCTAAGATAACAACTTCACTTGCTATACGATTAAGTGCAATGTATTCTGCACACGATGCACCTACATTTCCGGCGCCAACTACTGATACTTTCATGATATTTTGTTTTTGAATTAGTGTATTAATTACGGTATAAATTTATAAAATAAAATGTAGCTTGTTCGCTTATTAGGCTAAATATTTTGCTTATTTAACGGAATTAGCGCATCCCTGATAAATTACTTTATCAATATCAACTTTCGCCTTCTTACCCCATGTTTCGCCGCTTCCGGGATGTATACATGGTTTATTTTCCAATTGAATGCTTATGGTATGTGTACCTTCAACCCCGCTTAATTTAAGGTCCTTGGTAAGACTTAAGGAGTCAAAATTCTGTTTCCAGACGAGAGTATCTTTTTCGGGAAATGTAAATACAGCCTTATCAGTAAATAGTTCGGCATACATAAATGGCTCTGTAAACGATGCCTTTAATAATAATTTTGAAGGTGCCGTGGTTTTAACTTCTTCAATTGCAGCCAATTCTTCTACCGCATCTAATTTGCTTAAAGGCACTGAATCTTTGGTTTCTTCAGGAATATTGCAGGAAACAAATCCAAAACAAATGACAATAAAAGAAACCAGCTTCTTCATTATTTTCTTTTTACAACTTTTTCTGCTGCTGCAATTATATTCAACGCATCTAAACCATACTTGGTCATTAATTCATCAGGCGTACCACTTTCTCCAAAACTATCATTTACCGCAACAAATTCTTGTGGTACCGGTAAATTACGTGACAAGAATTGCGCAACGCTATCACCTAATCCGCCATTCATTTGATGCTCTTCAGCTGTAACCACACATTTAGTTTTAGTTACCGATCTTAAAATCGCTTCTGTATCTAATGGTTTAATGGTGTGAATATTAATGAGGTCAACACTTATTCCTTTTTTCTCTAACGCATCTGCCGCTTCAATGGCTTTCCAAACTAAATGGCCTGTTGCAATAATGGTCACATCTTTTCCTTCGTGTAAATGAACTGCTTTACCAATTTCAAATTTTTGATCGGCCGGAGTAAAATTACCAACGGCAGGGCGACCAAAACGTAAGTAAACCGGACCATGATGTTTAGCAATAGCAATAGTTGCTGCTTTTGTTTGATTGAAATCGCATGGATTGATCACAACCATACCAGGCAACATTTTCATTAACCCTATATCTTCCAATATCTGATGTGTTGCACCATCTTCACCCAAAGTTAAACCGGCGTGAGATGCACAAATTTTTACATTCTTGTGAGAATAGGCAATACTTTGACGAATTTGATCGTACACACGCCCTGTACTAAAGTTGGCAAACGTTCCGGTGAACGGAATTTTACCGCCAATGGTTAAACCTGCTGCAATACCCATCATGTTTGCTTCGGCAATACCTACCTGAAAAAAACGATCAGGATGTTCTTTTTGAAACGCATCCATTTTTAATGATCCTGTAAGATCGGCACATAAAGCCACCACATTCGGATCATTTTTTCCTAACTCACTTAAACCTGCTCCAAATCCCGAGCGTGTATCTTTCTTTTCTGTAAAGCTGTATTTATTCAGTAACATAAATCAATATAATTGTAAATTGGTTGTAATTCCGCTTTTAATTTCAAAATTTCGTTCAATGGTTTGTATGGTTTCTTTCGCGTTCTCGTAACGGAATAAAACCTTATACCTTCCGGGCTGTAAATATATTATTTCATTTGTAAGTATAGAGTTTAAGTTATAAACCCATTCTACAGTTTTTCCATCATCGGTATAAATACTTCCAAAGCCATTACTAAGTTTTTTAGCATATAAAACGCCGCTGGTAGGGATCTTTACCAAACTGGTTGCACCTTGCTTTATTTCAACCGCATTCATTTTAATTCGTGGAAGAGTTAAAATTTCAAGATCGTATTTACCCACAATTAATTTTTCGGTTTTGCCAAATTCCTGAACGATCAATGTTTTTTGATCATTGATTTTTCTTACAACGGTTGCAGGGAAATTTTTTCCAATTGGCCCATCTAGTTCTAACTTTAAAAACCCTTGAGGCGCATCTAATGGAATGGTATTATGTTTTCCTCTGGTGATCGTAATATTCTTTTTTTCAACGGGAGGAATGGTATGAACCACCAGATCGTATTTTAGATCCGGATCAAGCACCAAGGTATCCGGATTTCCTTTCACGTTAATGGTATGCAAATAATTGTATTTGATATTTGTTGTTCCCGCTTCATAAAAGGTCATGTTCACATCCGTTTCCGTTGGTTTTTTGGTAATATCCAGTAAATCAACTTCAACGGTTGTTTGGGTCAAAGCTTCTGTCATAACCAATTTCAAAACATCTTTAAAATTCAATTCATTGCTCACATCATAAAATTTACCCATGCAGGCAAACACATCTGCAAACTTCACGTCTAATCCAACCCCAATAACAAATGGCTTTAAAAAAATACCTTTCTTTTGCAATTGAATCGAAACTTCGCAAGGGTTACCGCCACACTCTTCAATACCATCTGTAATTAATATCACTAAATTTCTGCAATTTTCCTTGGGCGTAAAATCAGCAGCGCACTCTCCTAAACTAAAGGCAATTGGTGTGGTTCCCATTGGCTCTAATTTTTGAATGCGTTGTTTGATCTTAAGGTAATTGGTGTTAACGGGTGCAAAGGGCACTTCTAATTTAGTATCCTTACAATTGCGATCGGGTCTGAAAAAAGTAGTGTGACCGTAACAACGCAATGCAATTTCTAAATTGGGTGTGTTCTTTAAGCTATCCAAAAATTCACCCATTACTTTTTTGGCCACATCAATTTTTACATTACTACTCCATGGAGCGTACATGCTGTAGCTGTCGTCGAAAATAAAAAGTATGCGGTTAGTTATTTGCGATTTTAGATTTAAGGTCGAAGAAATAAGAAGTATGAGAAATACATGTAATTTATTGTTCAACATCAAATCTTAAATCTAAATTCTTAAATCTTAATTTTAATAATCTCCAATAGTTTCCGGTAATTGAGCCAATGCTTTTTGCAATTGTTCATCATTAGGAGCAGAACCGTGCCATTTGTGAGTGCCCATCATATAATCAACACCATTACCCATTTCGGTGCGCATCAATACAACAACAGGTTTGCCTTTTCCTAAATAAGTTTTTGCATTGTTCAAACCTTTGATCACTTCATCAATATCGTTGCCTTTTTCAATTTCTAAGGTGGTCCACCCGAATGCTTCAAACTTGGCTTTTAAATTTCCAAGCGATAGAACGTTATCTACATCACCATCAATTTGGCGTCCGTTATAATCTATCGTTGAAATAATATTGTCTACTTTGTTAGCTGCCGCATACATGGCTGCTTCCCAAATTTGTCCTTCCTGTAACTCGCCATCACCATGTAAAGAGTAAACAACTGTGTTGTCGTTATTTAATTTTTTAGCCAAGGCAGCACCAATTGCCACGCTCATGCCTTGTCCCAAAGAACCAGATGCAATGCGCACGCCCGGCAATCCTTCATGCGTGGTAGGATGACCTTGTAAGCGTGTGTTAAGTTTTCTGAATGTGCTTAATTCCTTTACCGGAAAAAACCCGGAGTGAGCTAATACACTGTAGTAAACCGGACTAATATGCCCATTGCTCAAAAAGAAAAGATCTTCATTCTTGCCATCCATTGTGAAATTTTTGGCATCGTATGTCATAACGCTTTTGTACAAGGCCACAAAGTATTCAACGCAACCCAATGAACCACCCGGGTGGCCTGAGTTTACGGCATGAACCATTCTTACGATATCGCGTCTTACTTGAGTACAAAGGTTTTTAAGTTCGGTAGTATTGCTCATTTTATAAAAAATAACGGTAAAAATACTATAAAGTAACACCTGAACAGGGTTTGTTAAAAACAAAAAATTATGTTGAAAACTATGTGATCCCGCAACCGTGTTTATCGTTAAAAACCCTATGGATATTGATATATTTGCAGGTTGAAACTAAAACTATTATGGCTTTAAAATGTGGAATTGTGGGGTTGCCGAATGTGGGAAAATCAACCTTGTTTAATTGTTTAAGTAACGCAAAGGCGCAAGCGGCAAATTTTCCGTTTTGTACCATTGATCCGAATGTGGGTACAATTACTGTGCCTGATGAGCGTTTAAATAAATTGGCTGAATTGGTAAAACCTCAGGCTATTTTGCCTACTACTGTTGAGATCGTTGATATTGCCGGATTGGTAAAAGGCGCAAGCAAAGGCGAGGGATTAGGAAATAAATTTTTAGCGAACATTCGTGAGTGTAACGCTATCTTACATGTGTTACGTTGTTTTGATGACCCCAATGTGGTGCATGTGGATGGCAGTGTGAACCCGGTTAGAGATAAAGAGATCATTGACACAGAATTACAATTAAAAGATCTGGAAAGTGTTGATGCGAAATTAAAGAAATTTGAGCGTCAGGCTAAAAGTGGTGCAGATAAGGAAGCTGTGAAAACTTACAATGTGTTGATGAAATTCAAAGAGACCTTGGAAAGCGGACAGTCAGCACGTGCGTGTCAGGTTGAAGAAAAAGATCTGGAATATATTGCCGACTTACATTTGCTAACTGTTAAACCGGTGATGTATGTGTGTAATGTGGATGAAGCATCTGCTAAATCAGGAAATAAATTTGTTGATGCTGTTCGAGAGGCAATTAAAAATGAGAATGCAGAATTGTTGATCATCACCGCGCAAATGGAAAGTGAAATTGCAGCGTTGGAAACGTTTGAAGAAAAACAAATGTTTTTAGCTGAAATGGGATTAGATGAGCCGGGCGTAAATAAATTGATCAAATCGGCTTACAAATTATTGAACTTACAAACCTATTTTACTGCTGGTGTAAAGGAAGTAAGAGCATGGACCATTGAAAAAGGATTTAAGGCACCACAGGCTGCAGGCGTTATTCATACCGATTTTGAAAAAGGGTTTATCAAAGCAGAAGTAATGAGTTATAACGATTTTGTGACCTTAGGATCAGAAGCGGCTTGCAGAGATAATGGAAAACTAAGAATTGAAGGAAAAGAATACGTTGTTGCAGATGGTGATGTAATGCATTTCCGTTTCAATGTGTAAAGGTTTATAGTTTGATGTTTTTGGTTTGAGGTTATGGCAACTATTAAGAATTTTGAAGAGATTGAAAGTTGGAAACAGGCAAGAGAATTAAATTTAAAATTGTTGCCCATATTGAAAAAACTGAATGAAGAAAAATATTTTGAACTAAAAAACCAATTGGAACGTTCATCTGGATCAATAATGGATAATATCGCGGAAGGATTTGAACGAGGAGGTAACAGAGAATTTATCCAATTTCTGGCAATTGCAAAAGGGTCTTTAGGAGAGGTGAGATCTCAATTGTATAGAGTTAATGATCGACAATTGATAAATGAAACGGAACTTGATAAATTGCAAAATGAATGTAAGTTATTAGCCGGAAAAATTGCAAGTTTTATGACCTATTTAAGGAATTCTGAATTTAAAGGCGAAAAATTTAAACAAAGTCAAATAAGCAATTAAATAAGATTAATAACTACAAACAAAAAACCACAAACAACAAACTTTGATCAATGAAAAACCACGAAATAGATTACAAACTAATGGGCGAAGAAATGCAGTGTGTTGAGATCGAACTGGATCCTCAAGAAGCTGTAATTGCTGAACCAGGAAGTTTTATGATGATGAATGATGGCATTCAAATGCAAACATTGTTCGGAGATGGAAATGAAAAAGGAATAATGGGTAAATTATTTTCTGCCGGTAAGCGTTTGTTAACGGGTGAAAATTTATTTATGACCGTTTACACCAATAACGTGAGTGATAAGCGCCGTGTTACTTTTGCTGCGCCATATGCCGGTAAGATCATTCCATTAGATCTTTCAAAGTTGGGAGAAAAAGTAATTTGTCAGAAGGACAGTTTTTTGTGCGCTGCAAAAGGTGTTTCGGTTGGTATTGAGTTTCAAAAGAAATTAGGAACCGGCTTATTTGGCGGTGAAGGTTTTATCATGCAAAAACTCGAGGGTGATGGAATGGCCTTTGTGCACAGCGGTGGTCATGTGATCGAACGCGATCTGCAACCCGGCGAATTATTAAAGGTTGATACGGGTTGTATTGTAGCATTTACAAGTAATGTGAATTACGATATTCAATTTGTAGGCGGTGTAAAAAATACATTGTTCGGTGGTGAAGGAATGTTTTATGCAACCCTGCGCGGCCCGGGAAAAGTGTGGATACAAACATTGCCAATAAGCCGTTTAGCAGGACGTATTTTATCATACGGACATGGCGGACGAAAAGAAGAAGGAAGCATTTTAGGTGGATTAGGTAATTTATTGGATGGGGATTAATAACGTTTCTGGTTTGAAGTTTTTGGTTTCTAGTTGAATCCAAAACAGAACGAGAATCGAACTATAAACATGAAACTATAAACTTTAACATGGCAAAATCAAATTATACAGAAGACAATATCCGATCGTTAGATTGGAAAGAGCACATTCGTACACGTCCCGGAATGTACATTGGTAAGTTGGGCGATGGTAGCGCGTTTGATGATGGTATCTATGTGCTTTTAAAAGAGGTAATGGATAACTCTATTGATGAGTTCATGATGGGTGAAGGAAATAAAATTGAAGTGAACGTGAAAGATGGTGTTGTTTCAATTCGTGATTACGGGCGTGGAATTCCATTAGGCAAAGTGGTTGAGGTTGTTTCGAAAATGAACACCGGTGGTAAATATGATAGCGAAGCTTTTAAAAAATCAATTGGTTTAAATGGTGTTGGTACCAAGGCGGTAAATGCTTTATCCATTAATTTTAAAGTTACTGCGTATCGCGATGGACAATCAAAAACAGCCGAATTCAGTAAAGGTGAATTAGTAAAGGAACATAAATTGGTTTCTGCACCCGGTGAAAAAAATGGTACTTACGTAGAGTTCCGCCCCGATGATACCATCTTTAAAAAATACCATTTCGTTCATGAGTATATTGATCGGATGATTTGGAATTATGCCTTTTTGAATACTGGATTGAAATTGTATTTGAATGGACAAGAATACAAATCTGATAATGGTTTAAAGGATCTGTTGGAAAAAAATATTACTGGTGAAATTTTATATCCGATCATTCATATGAAAGATGAGGATATTGAAGTAGCCATGACTCACAGTAACGAACATTTTACAGAAGAGTATTACAGTTATGTGAATGGTCAGTATACCACACAAGGCGGTACTCACCAGGCTGCATTTCGGGAAGCGGTTGTAAAAACCATCCGCGAATTTTATAAAAAAGATTTTGAGCCAACCGATGTGCGCAAATCTATTGTTGCGGCTATTTCAGTTAAAGTTCAAGAGCCGGTTTTTGAATCGCAAACAAAAACTAAATTGGGATCTAATGAAATTGCACCGGGCGGACAAAGTATCCGTTCATTCATTGGTGATTTCATCAAACAACATTTAGATAATTATTTGCATAAGAATCCGGAGACTGCAAAGGCCATTGAAGCAAAGATATTAGCTAATGAGCGTGAGCGTAAAGAGTTAACAGGTATTCAAAAATTGGCAAGAGAGCGAGCTAAAAAGGCATCGTTACATAATAAAAAATTACGCGATTGTCGTGTGCATTTAGATGACATAAAAGATGTTCGTCGTTTAGAAACATCATTATTTATTTGTGAGGGTGATTCGGCAAGCGGATCGATCACAAAAACACGTGATGTAAATACGCAAGCGGTATTCAGTTTAAAAGGTAAGCCGTTAAATTGTTTTGGTTTAGGTAAAAAGATAGTTTATGAGAACGAAGAATTTAACCTTATGCAAGCTGCTTTAAATATTGAAGAAGGAATTGAGAATTTACGATATAATAATATCATTATTGCTACCGATGCCGATGTAGATGGTATGCATATCCGTTTATTATTACTGACCTTCTTTTTACAATTTTTCCCTGAATTGGTTAAAAATAATCACGTAAAAATTCTTCAAACACCTTTATTCCGTGTGAGAAATAAAAAAGAAACCATTTATTGTTATTCAGACGAAGAAAGAAAAGCTGCAATAGCTAAATTAGGTCCAAAACCAGAGATCACCCGATTTAAGGGTTTAGGAGAGATCAGTCCGGATGAATTCAAAAACTTTATTGGTAAGGATATCCGTTTAGAACCTGTATTGTTGGATCAAAAAGCCAGTATTCAGGAGTTGTTGAATTATTACATGGGTAAAAACACACAAGAAAGACAGGAGTTTATTATCGATAACTTGCGTGTAGAGCTCGACGCAGAGCAGGAATTGTTAGCCTAAACCTATTTAATTAGTTAATATCCGTTAAAATATTTAATTTTATAGAGTTTGGTACGCCAATTGAAATAACTTTAAACAAGAAATAAAAACACAAATTATGAAAACAACAAAATTACTTTTAGTTCCAGCTTTAGCAATGATGACTTTAGTTGGTTGCAAGGGAAAGAAAGCTACTCCTATTGAAAAAGAAACTGGTGCAAAAGAAATATCTGTACCATTTAGCACAAAAGAGTACAAAACAGACGAAGATTTTTATCGTGCTAAAAACTTAGGAAAATCTCCTGACATGGCAGCTGCTAAAAAGATCGCTTTGAACAATGCTAAATCTGAAATGGCAAGTAACATTCAAACAATGATCAAAAAAGTTACTGATCAGTATACTAACCAACGTACTGTAGGTAAAGATCAAGAGTACGAGAACAAATTCGAAGAATTAGCGCGTGAGGTTACAAACCAATCATTAGCAAACGTTCGTGTAAAGGATGAGAAAATTTTCCAAGAAGCAAACGGAAGCTATACATATTGGGTAGCAATTGAAGCAGATAAAAAAGAAGTTTTCAAAACTATCGACTCTAAGATATCTGCTGATAAAAAACTTCAAGTAGATTACGATAAAGCTAAGTTTCAACAGATCTTTGATGCTGAAATGAAGAAATTAGCTAGCGAACAATAATTAACATCATAAAATATAAAGAGCATCTGGTCATACAGATGCTCTTTTTTTAATCCTTCAATTCTAAAGATCAAATCAATTGCTTGGCGCAAAGCCAATCAACCAATCAAAATAGTGAGAACAAAATTTCAAATAGTTGTAATTCTGCTTGTTTTTTTAATGGCTTGTACCGGTACAAAAAAGTACTTTAAGGCTGCTGAGAAATTAGAAAAACAAGGCTTAGTAAACGAAGCCGCTGAATTTTATTTGGAATCATTACAACGCAAACCAACCAATGTTGACGCGCGTATCAAGTTAAAAGAAGTAGGGCAGAAATACATGTCCTTTATGGCTTCTGAATTTTTCAGGAATTACAACACCAATCAATTAGAAGCTTCCATTGAGAACTTTGAGAAGTTAAAGAATTTTGCTGCCCGCACTGAGGCCTTGAACGTGCAATTAAATTACCCAACTGCTTACGAAGACGATTATAAGCGCGCTATTGAAAAGTATAGCGAAAAGAACTACGACCTGGGAGCAGAGCTTGTTAAACAAAAGAAATTCAATGAGGCTATGCCTTATTTAAACAATGTAAATAAGTATAAGCCGGAATATAAAAAAGTAAAGGAATTAAAAACTACTGCTGTTTGTGAACCGCAATACCAATCGGCTGTATCTTTTATTGAAAGCAAAAATTACGCACAAGCATTAAAAATACTTACCAGTATTCAGGCAACGTCTCCAACGTATAAAGATTCAAAGGAACTGTATGATCTGTGCGCAGCTCAGCAACTAAAGAACTTGTTGATGTTTCAACCGAAAACACCAACCAATCCTGATATTATCGATTACTTATTCAATAATTTCTCGCAAACTGCCATGCAAAACTTTAAGCATATTAATGTGATAAACAATTCACCTTTTGTGCATTTACCTGGCAATGATATTGAGAACAATGTTGATCTTATTCAAGGAATCAGAAAAGCGTCGGGTGCCGATTTCTTTTATGTGTTTGATGTTACTAATAAACGCTCAACCTATTCTGGTCCGGTTAAAGCTCCATCAAAGTGTTTTCAAAAAGTTACCTATAAAAAGAATGATACAACAGTAGTTACCGAATACCGCGCTACTGATTATTATCAAGTAAAAGCAAAGCGTAATTATTCGTATGATTTTAAATATAAACTCGTAAATGCATTAACCAATCAGGTTGTTTCATTTCAATCTATGACCATCAATAAAGTTGATGAAGTAGAATACAATGAATTTATGTCGGCACCAAAAGGAAGTTTAGATGATTATTTCCCTTATAATCCGCAAGTAACATTACCAATAAATCAATACAACCCAAAGAACTGGAGAAAATTATTTACAGCAAATAAAACAGTAAAAACCGAACAGGAGTTAGAAGGCTTAACCAATCAGGAAGCAGTAAAATTATTTACAAACACTTTAAGTAATTACGTTAAATAACATGCTAAATAAATATCATATCGGTTTATTGATCATTTTACTTAATGTAATGACCTTTAACGCTCAAAAGAAAGGGCAAACAGAAGCAGTTGAGGTAAAGGTTCCGAATTGGGTGAGCAGCAGACCTCCCGGAGGTTTTAAATATATTGGTATTGGTGTTGCCGATAAAATGCGTAGCACCGATTATCAAATGGATGCAAAAAAGAATGCTTTATATGATCTTGCATCTGAAATTAAAGTTGATATTTCAACTAACTCTGTTTTACATAGTGTTTCATCTAACAACACCTTCGATCAAAGTTTTAATTCATTGATCAAATTAAGTAACTCTGATAATATTGAAGGATATACCTTGGTTGACACCTACGAGAATGATAAACAATATTGGGCTTATTACGAATTAGATAAAGCAGAGTATGCTAAACGCAAAGCTCAAAAGAAGCAGAACATCATTACAAAAGCTTCTAATTTAATTGCTTTGTCATTCGTTGATGAAAAGAACAAGAATTTTTCGGCTAGTTTAAAAAAACGTATTCAGGCTTTTGGAGTGTTAAACCCTTATTTGAATGAAGAGATCGTATTTGATCCTGCAACTTCAAATGGTGTAAAAAATATTTTTGAATTAACTAACTTAATTCAAAATCAATTGCAATCTATTACGGTAATGCAACCGCAAATGATGCCTGTGGTAAAGCCTTATCAACCAAACTACGCACCAATTAATTTTAAAGTTACCATGAATGGTACAACGCCATTGAATGATTTCCCATTTAAATTAAATAGTGATGATGAGTTCTTAAAGATGGAAGAGCAGATCTCAACCAATTCGTCAGGCGACCTTCAAGTAAAGATCAATTATGTTGAACCGCAGTTTTTAATGTCATCTATTACATTAAATCCGGATATCGAAAGACTTACAGCTAACGATTCGGTTGGGAAAGGAAGCTTAACCATTTTAAAACAATTCATTCAAACGCCATCATTAAAAGTTCAGGTGAATATTGAACCGGTAAGTATTTTCATTATCTCTAAGGAAAGTAATTTCGGGCATCTGTTGCCAACAAATATGATCGAGCAGTTTGTGCAACAAAAATTCAGTGGCAGCGAGATCAAAATAGTTGACAATGCTAAATCAGCTGATTACCTGATCGAATTAGATGCGAACACAAAGCCGGATGTGAGCGATGATGTGTTAGAAGCAAATTACAAATTAAATTTGGCCAATCTTGCTATTAATGTTTCTTTAAAAAATAGCAAAAGCGAGGTGTTGTATAAAAGTACCGTAACCGATATTTATGGTTATGCCAATAACACCGAAAAAGCCGGTCTTAATACGTATAGTAACACCATGCTTAAGACCAAATTAAGCGAATCGCTTTTCTTCTTAAAGCGCAAAATGATAATTTATTGATTTATAAAGTCTTAATAAATTCAAACAGACTTTAAAAATCACCTGATTGTTAGTAACCCCCGCATTTATTCACACCTAAAACCCCTGCTAAATCTTATATTTGCACGTTTAATAATTGAACTTGCATAAAAATGAGCGACAGCAACAATCATTTATTTTCAGAGGAAGGCCACGGAGAAGTTGAGCGTGTAACACATGTTTCAGGGATGTTTAAGAACTGGTTCATTGATTATGCCAGTTATGTTATTCTTGAGCGTGCCGTTCCTGCATTGGAAGATGGTTTAAAACCCGTACAACGCCGTATCCTGCATAGTATGTGGGAGCTGGAAGATGGTCGTTATAACAAGGTTGCGAATTTGATCGGTAACACCATGAAATATCACCCGCACGGTGATGCCAGTATTGGTGATGCATTGGTTTCTATTGGGCAAAAAGATCTATTAATTGATTGTCAGGGTAACTGGGGTAACGTATTAACCGGAGATAGCGCTGCTGCTCCGCGTTACATTGAGGCTCGTTTATCAAAGTTTGCTTTGGATGTTGTATTCAATCCAAAAACAACCGACTGGTCGTTAAGTTACGATGGCAGAAATAAAGAGCCAATTACCCTTCCCGTAAAGTTCCCCTTATTATTGGCACAAGGTGTTGAAGGTATTGCCGTTGGCTTAGCGTGTAAGATATTACCACATAACTTCAACGAATTAATTGATGCCTCTATACAAATTTTAAAAGGTAAAAGAGCAAATATATACCCTGATTTTATTACGGGTGGTATAGCAGATTTCAGCGAATATAAAGATGGTTTACGCGGTGGAAAGATCAAGATCCGTGCACGCATCAAAGAATTAAATCCAAAAACATTAGTGATCACCGAGATTCCGTTTGGTACAACCACCGGTTCGTTGATCGATTCAATTTTAGCTGCTAATGAAAAAGGAAAGATCAAGATCAAGAAGGTGGAAGATAACACCTCTGAAAATGTTGAGATACAAATTCATTTACAGCCGGGCATAAGCACTGACAAAACCATTGACGCTTTATACGCTTTCACGAATTGTGAAATGAGTATTTCGCCTAATGCGTGTATCATCGAAAATCAAAAGCCACGCTTTATTGGCGTGAGTGAAATATTAAAATTATCTACTCACCAAACTTTAGAGTTCTTAAAACGTGAGTTAGAAATTGAATTAAAAGAATTACAAGAAAAATGGCACTTCTCATCTCTTGAAAAATTATTCATCAAAGATGAAATGTACATTGATTTTAAAAAGTACTCAAACAAAGAAACCTTATTTGCATACTTATACGAATGCTTTAAACCGCATAAGAAAAAGTTGTTGCGCGAGATCACTGATGACGATCTTCAACGCTTAACGCAAATCCCAATGATCCGTATCACTCGTTTCGACAGCATTAAAGCAGATGAGTTGATGAAGGATTTAGAAGGAAAAATTGAGAACGTAAAATATAGCCTTGCGAACTTAATTGAATACGCAGTTGAATATTTTAAAACTCTAAAAACCAAATACGGTAAAGGTCGCGAACGTAAAACCGAAAGCAAGCAATTAGAGACCATCGTGGCAACACAGGTGGTTATGGCTAATGAAAAATTATACGTTAACCGTGCAGAAGGATTTGTGGGTACAAGTTTACGTAAAGATGAATTTGTGACCGATTGCAGCGATATTGATGATATTATTGCCTTTACCAAAGAAGGTAAAATGAAAGTGTTTAAAGTGGCCGACAAAGTGTTTGTTGGAAAAGATATTGTTCACGTGGCGGTATTTAAAAAGAACGATGAGCGTACAACGTACAACATGATCTATCGCGACGGACCAAAAGGCATTACCTTTATGAAGCGCTTTAATGTTACAGGTGTTACGCGCGATAAAGAATATGATCTTACCAAAGGAACAAAAGATAGTTCGGTTTATTGGTTCACTGTAAATCCGAATGGAGAAACAGATAAGGTAATTGTGCATTTACGTCAGGTGAGTGGTTTACGTAAGTTTGAGATAGATGTTGACTTTGCCGAAATGCCGGTTAAAGCCAGAAGTGCCGTTGGAAATATTGTAACCAAATACACCGTAAATAAAGTTACTTTAAAAGAAAAAGGCGCATCAACATTAGATGCAGAAGATTTTTGGTTTGATGATACAACTCACCGTTTAAATAAAGAAGAGCGCGGAACCTATTTAGGAAAGTTCTCAGGTGAAGATAAAATACTAGCCATCACAAGTAAAGGTGTTTATAAACTTTATACGTACGATCTGTTGAACCATTTTGATGAGGATATTGTGTTGATCGAAAAGTACTATCCAAACCAAATGCTTACTTGTATTTATTTTGATGGCGAAAGTAAATCGTATTTCACTAAACGCTTTTTACCTGAATCGGTTGGCAGTAAAACAAACATCATTACCGAAAACGAACAATCGGTTATTGAATTGATCACCAATCAGGTTAACCCAATAGTTGATGTGAAGTTTGCTAAAGAAAAAGGAAAAGAGTTACCTGATGAGACCATTAAATTAGTTGATTTTGCGCCAGAGGTGAATATGAAAGCCAAAGGAAAAAAATTAACATCCTATAAAGTAAAAGAGATCAATTTACGTGAACCGGAAGAGATCAAAGCTGCTAAAAAATTCTTATCGGCTGAAGATGAAAAAACCGGTTTGTCACCAATGGAATTGCATCGTCGTGCCATGGAAAAATTAAGCAAAGATAATGCGAAGGATTTTTTGGAGGGTGACGGACAAATTACGTTTGAGTTTTAGGGAATTGTAAGATTGCAGATTACAGATTTCAAATTGCAGATTAGTGGCTTTTAAAACTAGTATGCTCTGATGCTGCCATTTTTAATGATGTAATCAAAACCATTGATGTTAAATGATTTTCCGGATGTTTGATTGATCAGTTCGGTTATATCCTGTTCAATGGTGTGGATACTACCTTTTGTTTTGTAGGCAATATTCAGGTAATCCGTATTAATTTCCATTCCTTCGTATACGCCGCATAATATCACACGAACAGGCACTTTAATGCGCGTGATCAAACTTAAGTCGCGCACCTTTGCCCAGTTATCTGCAATTAAAATAATGTTATCGGGTTTACGTACTTTTTTTAATCCGGTTAAAATAGCCTCTACAACATTCTCCGGCGAATCGCCCCCTTCACCTTTTTTAATGGTGAGTTTCATGGTGTTCACCAGGTCTTCAGTGGTTTTTGCCTTACAAATGTAAATGCCGCCTGTAACTCCAATTTTTTTATCGGCATCACGTTTGTTATCTCCATCATTAAAAAATACAAAATATTGTTGTGCTGTATCTTTCATAAAATGCAATTTCAACCAGGTGTTAATTTCTTTGGCGTAAGGATACATGCTGGCTGTAAGATCAGTAACAATAAGGGTTTTACGCCATTTAGGATTACGTGCTAAAACTTTATATACAACGTAACTTGCAGTGTCTTCCATATTGGGTTCAAATTGAACTTCGTCATTGGTGCTTCTGCTTTCAAAACTAAATTTGCCATTTCTATCATAAACTTTGTACACACCATCCAAATTCCCTTTTTTATAATTTCCTTCAGCTTTAATATTTCCGTTTGAGTGATACGATAGTTCAATTCCTTCTTTTACTCCGTTCTTAAAATTCTCTATCAATTCCTTTTTACAATTTTTCGAATAGTAGGTAATAGGCCCATCTAAAACACCATTATTATAATACGTTTCTTGCTTCACACAATTGCTTAAATTATTATGCCAATGAATTTCCAAACCTTGTTTTTTATTGTTTTTAAAAACTACTTCTGTTTTTAATTTTCCTCCCGGGTAAAAATTGCGCCAAACGCCTTGTTTGAGGGTATCTTTATCTACAATATTAATTGTATCGCCATCTTTTACCTCATAGGACAGATATTGTGCTTTTGTTTGTAAGCACATGAAAATCAAAATAATATATGTGGCCAGGCCGCGCATTTTACTATAAATTTGATTAAATTTGCACGATATTGCAAGTACTATGCACGAAAAGATAAATAAATTATTAAGCGAGGTTGAATCGTTTAATGCAGATACTTTAAAAGAGCTAGAAGAATACCGTATCAAATGGCTTAGTAAAAAGGGAGAAATAACTGCATTGTTTGAAGATTTCAGATCTGTTCCAAATGAGATGAAAAAGGAAGTAGGTCAGAGATTGAATGAGCTTAAAACTAAGGCAGAGGAGATAATTAAAAACCTCAAAGAAAAAATTGAAAATCTTGACAATAATAATGCAAAGGCACAATTAGATTTGACCATGCCGGGTTATCCTACCACTCAATTAGGAAGCCGCCATCCCTTATCAATTGTAAAGAACGAGATCATAGATATTTTTTCGCGCATAGGTTTTACGGTTAGTGATGGCCGTGAGATAGAAGATGATTGGCATAACTTTAGCGCATTGAACACGCCTGAAAACCATCCGGCACGTGATATGCAAGATACATTTTATGTGAGCTTGAATCCGGAAATGGTTTTACGCACGCAAACCTCCAGTGTGCAGGTACACATTATGGAGCGCCAGAAACCGCCGATCAGAACCATTTCACCTGGACGTGTTTACCGTAATGAAGCTATTAGTGCACGCGCACATTGTCAGTTTCATCAGGTTGAAGGTTTATATATTGATGAGCAAGTTTCGTTTGCCGACTTGAAGCAAACATTGTTGTATTTCGCAAAGGAGATGTTTGGCGCTGAAACCAAGATCCGTTTGCGCCCAAGTTATTTCCCTTTTACTGAACCAAGCGCTGAGGTGGATATTAGTTGTACACTTTGCGGCGGAAAAGGTTGTAATGTATGTAAGCAAACCGGCTGGGTTGAGATCCTTGGTTGCGGTATGGTTGATCCGCAAGTATTGGATAATTGCGGTATTGACAGTACAAAATACAAAGGTTTTGCTTTTGGTATGGGTATCGAACGTATTACCATGTTGAAATATCAAATAAAGGATCTGCGATTATTTTTTGAGAATGATGTTCGTTTCTTGAAACAATTTACAGCTGTATAATTTTTATGAGCCGCACTACACGGGTTGAGATGATCTTGACCATGCTTAAGAATGAGCCCAATGATCTGTTTTTAAATTATTCGTTAGGTTTAGAACACTTTGCTGATAAGGATTTCACGAAAGCGGAAGATTGTTTTAAAAAAACATTAGGCATCGAATCGGATTACATTCCGGCTTACTATCAATTGGGTAAATTATTTGAAGCACAAAATAAAGCGGAAGATGCTTTAGAGTTTTACAATAAAGGATTAGCATATGCAAAAGAGCAGAAGAACAATAAAGCCATTAACGAATTTGGTGAAGCTATTTTTTTGATCGAAGATTGATTAAATCTTAAGATTTCCAAGGCAACTCTTTTAATTTCAATAATTTTCATTAAATTTGATGATAGAAATGAAAAGAAATTTATTAGCATTAATTGCTATTTTGTTTGTTGTTAATCTGAATTCTCAAGTGAGTTATGGAAGCGCTGCTTTGTATGGTTTAAGAAAGCTTAATACAACATACACAAGCAGCGCTATTCAGGTTAGAAGAGCTTGTGATAATGCAACAGCTAACATTGGTTTTACTTCATGCGGTGATCTTGACACTACCACGTTAAAGAATTTTGTTTTGGTTCCAAACCCGTTAAGCGCCATTGCCATTGCATCTGAAGGAGCCTATAGTTTAAGAAAATTGAGATGTGCCTATAATGGAAATGCAATTAACGTGCGTCGCACGTGCGATGATGCTACAAAAGATATTGGTTTTACTGCACTAGGTGATTTAGACACGATTGCGCTTAAAACATTTGTAATGGCCTCCAATCCATTGAGTGCCTTAAGTGTGAATGCCGGTGTTGCTTATGGTTTGCGTAAACTAAGGTGTGCGTATGTAGGTCCTGCAATTAACGTAAGAAGAAGTAGTGATAGCTTCACAAGCAATATTGGATTTACTACAAACGGCGACCTTGATACAGCAACGCTAAAGACCTTTGTTGGTGCTGGAAATGGTTTTGTAACTATTTGGTATGATCAAAGTGGTAATGGAATAAATATTTCGCCGCCTGCAAATACCAACCAACCGCGTATCATAACAGCAGGAGCAGTTCTCCGAAAAAACAATCAACCTACAATTACATTTGATGGAGTTGATGATTACTTTACAACCAACGCTTTCTCAACAGCCGGCTACACAGGATTTACTTCAAACATATTAGCAAGTTGGACAACAGTTGGCGCATCTATTGCCAATATACAGGCCTTGCTGGATAATGATCATAATTGTACAAGAGGATTTGTTATACAAGATAGACCCGACCTTGTAAATAAACCAGTTACCATAGGAATGCCCAATGTGCCATCTTGTAATACTGTAAATGATGGATTAACAACTGGTAATGGAACCATGCGTATTTTAACCTACGTGAATAACACAACCACAGAAACAGGGTATCGCAACGGAACTTCATATGGTTCGCAAGCATATGCAGGTGCTTATGTAATTGGAACGCGTTTTATGGTTGGTGCGTGGTATAATGCTGCAACAGTAAGCAGATTCTTAAGCGGTTCTATTTCAGAAGTTATTATTTTTAAAAGTGCATTGTCTAATACCGATAGACAATATTTGGAATGGGGACAAAGTCAATATTACAGCGTTACAGGTCCTGTATTATCATCATCACTTCCTGCCTCTGTACCAAGTGCATTTGTAGCAACATGGTATGATCAAAGCGGAAATGCAAGGAACGCAACTCAGGCTGCAAACGCTCTTCAACCAAGAATTATCAATGCAGGTTTAATTGAAAAAAATTCAACTAACAGACCGTCAATTTACTTCAATGCAACATATTTAAAGAATGCATTTTTTCTAACTACTCAACCTGTTAGCACATCATTTGTATTTAGAGCCCGTGGACTTGCTAATCCTGGAGGAGAATTGTTCGGTTGGGGTAACAATAGTGGTGGAGGTAGAAGATATGGTGGTTGGTTTAATTTTACCAGCGCAAGTCAAGGCCAGCTTGGAGTAGAAAACCAAGGCGCCGCGATAGTTGGTAGCGCATTATTAAATACAAACACTTGGTATATCGCTTCTCAAATATTACCTAATTCATCATTGCCAACATTAACACAATGGATCAATGGAACCTCACAAGCAATGACCAATATTGGTGCACCTGCTGCAATGAATATCATAGCCGGTGAATTTGCAATTGGAACCATTCCAACAGCTAACGTTCAAGGTATTAATGGAGATATTCAAGAATTGGTTTATTTTAGCTCAGCTTTATCTGCAGCTAATCGTCAATATATCGAATGGAGCCAATCTCAATATTATGGCATTAGTGGCCCTGTTTTAGCAACCTTGCCCGGTTCAGCGCCAAGCGCATCGGTTGCAACTTGGTACGATCAAAGTGGTAATGGAAATAATTTACAGTCAACCGGTTCACGTCAGCCTTTAATTGTAAACGCAGGTGTAATAAGAAGGCTTGGTTTGGCAGGAACCTGGCCTACAATTCAAGGAACTTCAGCTTCGCAGACCAACCTCACTACGATTTTTGGTAGCGCATACACTGGGGCTGCATTAACAGTTAATTCTGTTTTTCGCACGGATATAAATACAAATGCTAACTTAAGGATTGTATCAGTTGGAAATGCAGCGCTAACCAGTGCCGATTGGAATAGTAATAATTATTTTAACATCAATCAGCGTAACACCAATGATTTTGTAGTAGAAAGAAATGGCATTACACCTGTTGTTACTGGAATTACTGTTGGTTCAGCAATGGTTTTGTCTGATCGTTTTAGTGGGGGCTTCAGGCAGATGTTTTATAATGGTAACGGTTCAACAGCCACAGTAGACAACGCAGCTTTCAATTTTTCTTCGATGCGTTTACTACAAAGTATCAATCCCGCTTTTGAGGCAACAGAAGCTATGACTGGAAAAATGTCGGAGTTTGGTTTATATTATGCATCACTATCAACTACAAGGCGAAGATTGATCGAGTCGAACCAAGCTGCATATTATAATATTACTATTTCAAATTCTAAATACACACCACCTTCATCAACAACATATAATCGTTTTGTAGTTGGAATTGGAAGAGAAGCTGCGGCGTCTGGGGATAGTGTAGCAGTTACCCGCCAATCATCCGGTATGGGTTTTTCTGTAACTGCTACCGCCGCCGGTTTTTTAAAAGATGATGGTGATTATATATCTGCAGGAATAAACTGCGCAATTACAAATTCCACCAATACAACATTTTTAGCGTCAGCAGCTCCAGTAGTGTTAAGATGGGATAATGATTGGTATATAGATAAACGAGATGTAGGTACACCTGGTGGAATAATTAGCATTTATTTTGATTTTGGTGATTATAATATTGGAACATCGCCTGGTGTAGCATCAAACTATAGTTTATTAGCTAGAGGTAGTACAGTTTCTAATTTTACTGTCGTAACAACGGCAATAGCAAGTGTTGCGGGAGATCGTGTTATTTTCGCAATGAATGCAAATGCCATACCTGCAAATTCAAGCGGAACGGGATATTACACCATTGGAACCACAAATCCATTAGCGAGTCCTCTTCCTGTTGAATTGATAAGTTTTAAAGCGGAAGTTTGCGAAAATAATGTTTGTTTAAACTGGAAAACAGCCAGCGAGTTGAATAATGATTATTTTAGTGTTGAACGTTCAGGAGATGCCGTGAATTGGAATGAACTTAAGAGAGTAAAAGGTGCCGGCAACAGTCAACGAACATTAGATTATTCAACAATGGATTATGAGCCGTTACCGGGCATAAGTTATTACCGATTGAAGCAAACGGATTATGATAGAAATTTCAAGTATTCAAAAATTGAATCGGTAGTATTTGCAAACACTTCAAATGTTGGGATCTATCCAAACCCGAATAACGGTGCTTTGAATTTAAACAATTGCAAAGCCTATGATAAGTTAACAATAACTGATGTTCTTGGAAGAAAAGTTTATTCAGCCGAAGTACAAAAAGATAGTATGCAACTTGATCTGAATATGCTTGATAACGGTTCCTATTTTATTGTATTGAGTAATTCAGTTAATGGCAAGAAATTTACTTCTAAAATCATTATTGATAAAGAATAAAGCCATTAACGAATTTGGTGAGGCTGTTTTTTTGCTCGAAGATTAAAATGAAATGGCCATTGCAGCAGTAAAAAAGTAATTTTCTTTTGATGGACGCTGATTCATGGTAAAAATAGCATCCTTGCTTTTCAATCCTCTTCCTTCTATTCTAAATACAATATGTTCATTTAAACTGTAATCTAAATTAAGTGAATAACCATAAGTTTGAAATCCATTTTTACTATTAGTTGCAATTACCTGTTGGTGTCGATCATCATACCATTCTACTCTGCCTGCAATATTTAATTTTGATAAGGGAGAATATTTTAAAATGAGAACTGGTGTATACCACGTATAAAATATTGAACGCGCTTTAGCATCTTGTTGCGAGCCAATATCTAAACCGGCTGTAACAGCAAACTTTTCATGTAATTGAAAAACACCATAAAAATTATGAAAATAGCGTAATTGATTTAAACTGTCCGGTCCTGCAAAACCAACAAATGAGCTGCTATTAAGAAGAATGTTTGATGTTGGTTTATAAGTCAACTGATGTCCAAAGGAAGGTTTGGTATAATGTTCAGATAAGTAAATGCGTTGCCAACCATTTAGTACTAAAAACGAAACTAACCATTTATCATCATTGCTTATAGATGTGATCTTTAAACCACTTTCATAGTAAGGTGAATTATCTGCTAATATTGATCGGGTCAGTGTCCAACAATCTTTTCCAATGGCACTTTCAAAGCCAATATGCGAAGGAAAAACACCAATATCTAACCACCTGTTTTTAGTGGCTGATAATTTAAAACCTAAGTTTGCTTCAAACACCATTTTTAGTAAACCTGGTTCATTTGCTAAATTGGCCTGTGCGTAACTTCCGGTCATTAATGAACCGTTTGCTCTGAAATTAGGTAATTGGTAATTCATTTTTATGAATCCCAAATTGAGTGCAAACTCATTGTGTTTGTTGTGAGAATATATGAACGATGGGCGAGTATTGGAACTTGGGTTAGATACATCATAGCAATGATAAGCCTCAACATACCCGGTGATGTTCAGTTTTTTTGTGCTGTCGTTTTGAGCAAATGAAAAATTTAAACTTATTTCTAATAAGATCAGAATGAAGCAATGGAGTGCATATTTATTCTTGAATTGGATAACTGCAGTTTGATCACACAAAGCTAGCAATTAAAAAACGGTTAAAAAATGACAGAAGTCAAATTAATTTTTCCAATAGTTGCCTGTGAACCTTGCTTTATCAAAACTTTCGCCGTTAATCTTTTTGTTGCCGCTTATTCCGCCCAAATAACCTAATGTTTCACAGTTTTCATTTACTACTTCAGATGTCATATCTGCTCCGCAAATTCCGGGATCAAAAATATATACCGTTTGGTTTTGGAATTCATATTGGTCTACCGAGGCACCGTTATTGCAACAAGTGCTTTTAAACTGTTCGGTTTTTGCTTGTACGCTCAATGGAACATCTTTTTTCAGACATTTTTTATGGCAGGCCATAAAAAGTAAAGCAACCAAAAGGTATGTAAAATAAATGCGTTTCATAGTTATATAACGCAATGGCCAACTAAATATTGTATTTAGTTTTTGATCACCTTTTTTACAATAGTGTTTCCATTACAATTTAAATAAATGAAGTAGGTTCCTTTTGAGAGAAATTCACTATTCAAGGTATATTTAAAATTACCACTGCTTTCTTTTGTTTCTATTTTTTTCAATTCTTTACCTTGAACATCCATTACACGTATTTCAATTTCTGAATCTGAAACCAACAACAGATCTATTATCAATTCATCTTTAAATGGGTTAGGATACACATCCATTTTAGTTTCTGTTACGCGTTCAACTAAATTATTTGGAACATAATTCGGGTCAACTTTTTGGCCATTACTACTAATGATACTGCTAAACATTCCGGCTCCATTCTCAGACATTACATTGAAATAATAAATAGTTTGAGGCGTTAATGTTAAGTTTTTGGCGGTAACTGCTGTAGATGCCCAATTGCTTGTCCAGCCAAGTGTATTTGTACTTCCCGGCGCGGTGCCAATACTATACCAGTATCTCACAATTCCTGAATTGGCATCAGCTGATGGCGACCAATTTGCTCTTAATGAGTCGGTAGTATTTACAATTGAAATATCTGCAGCATCACCATCATTAATTGAGGCGATATTGCTTGGTGGTGTCCAATCAACATTCAGGTCATAATAAAAAATTGGCGATAAATTGCCAGCGCTATCTTGGCAAATTGATTTTATTTTACCCGCAAACTGTATCGGACTTGGGTTTTGATAGCGCAAGAAATTAGTATTACCACTTCCAACAGGAATAGTAACGGTATTAGCCCTTGATCGGTAAACTTTTATTTCGTCAATACTAAATTTACAATTACCGCTTCTGAATGAAATATAATCGCCATTACTGTACGGCGAAGGATCTGTCCATGTAGCGATCAATGAATTGTTCATGTAAACATTCATTTTTCCACTTATGCGATCATAAATGATCTTTATATCATACCATTGTCCCGCCGTAAAATTTACGGAGGCTGTATATTGTGGAGCACCAAACACATTATTAACTACTTTATAAATTTGCACCGCCTGATCATCTAATCTGAACCAAACAAAATAGCTGTTGTTACGATTGCTGCTATCGGGCTTATCACAAAAGAAATGTAATCCTGCTCTTCTGTTGTTACTGCTGCCTTCAAATTTGGCAAGGAATTGATACAAATACCTGTTAGATAAACTTTGGGTGAGCGCTGCATAAATATTCGTGTTGGCTGCTGCAGGACTTGTTTCATCTGTTTGCACCAAGGCATTTCCGGCAATTGTCCAAGTGCCGGTTTTAACGGTCCACTCCGGATGTATGGCATTATCAAAATTGTCTGCTAAAAATCCTTTCGTGAAATTTGCGCGCCATTCAGTTCCGTTAAAATCAATTGCCTGATAGTATCCTTTTTCAACGCCACTTCCGCCAATATTATCCACATCGGTAATGGTTGATGTGAATGCGGAAGTTATCCATGGGTTTAACTGAGCAACAGTGGTATTGGGTGAAACGATATCGGAATTGGTTTGTACCGATGAAATAGTGGTGTAGGTTGCAGCCCAACCAGCGGCGGTTGTAGCACAATCACTTCTGAATTCAACTAATACGCTATCATTTGTAGAAGTAACAGGACCTGGATTAACCGTTCCTGAGTATTGCCCTATTAAAGGAGAGTTGATGGAACCGCCATCATAAATAAATAAATTATCATAACCACTTTCTAAATTAAATGAAGTAAAGTTTAAAGTGATATTAGTGATGCTTGGTTTAGTAAACAACCAAAATTTGCGTTCATCATTACTGTAATTAGCAGACGGCCCACCGGTATCATAAAAACTTCCATTACTCGCTGTGTAAGTTATAACGGTATAGGTATTATTAATGAGTTTATAGTATCTTGCCCAATTCCATAGTGGTCCGGGATCGGTATGCGTTTGGTTTGGATTATGCTGGTGACCTTTTACTTTGGTACAACTGCCAAGTAAACATTGCGAAGAACTTCCGCTACACGAAGGGCCGTAATATGTGCGCAGTGGGTTAATGTTATTGCTCGAACAAATATCTTTAGATAAAGCTGCCGATGAATTATACATCGCATTGGTAAACCAGGAAATATTACTGATATAACCTTCATGTTCAATACCAACCGTGTATGGATTTTCGGTTCCAACGTGCCAGGCCTTATTACTTTCCAAGACCATTTGTGTTACTTGCCCGTCGCTACTTCTTACCACATAATGTGCAGAGGCATTTGCTGAGCAATTTTTAAACCATGAAATACATCCGGCATAAGAACCCTGAACAAAGTGAATGGTTACAGCAGATATTGGCGTACTGTTACGTGAACTGTAATTACAACTAGCTGCAGCATCCCAAATAGCAGGAGGGTAATCAATTGATTGAATAGAGGCAGAAGAGTTCAATTTGTAACTTATTTGACCGTTTGTAATTTCCTCATCGTTTATTTGAATGTGTGAAGAAGAAAGTACTTTTAAATTATCGCCGAAAATTGATTCAAGTGATGTTGTATAGTGAGGAAAATTATAAGTTACAGCAGCATCCTTATTTGTTAGAAACCAATATAACTGATATAAATGCGCATTCATTGCAAAATCGTTTTGCAAATCATTGGTCAATGGTAGTTCACTTAAGGCAATAAATATTTTTCGGTAGTTACCAAGATCATTACCATAAATAGAATAACGGATCTGCAAATTAGAGAATGTTTTAGCATAAGCTAAAATTTGCGTTTCAGCATCACTCATTATCTTTTCTTCTGTAAATCCGGATAATGATGAAACCAAAGCAAGGTTATTGCGAAAATAATTTTTACCGTTATCTACTAAACCAAAAACACCAAACGTATTCGGATAGCCGATACAACTTTGCTCTTGCTCGGTAAGATGCTGAAAGCGTGATTGAGTAAAAGCAACAGCTTCTAATACACCTTTAGGTACAGAAGGATTGAGTACATACGCTTTTTTGAATTGTTCTGAATAGGCATTTTCAGTAAAAACATTATGGGCAATAGTTTTTCCGAATAGTAATGTAAAAATGAATAGTATTATGATTTTTTTCATGATCGTGAATAGGAATGTGAAATTAATAAATTAAATCTCAGGTATTTAAAGGTAAAAAAAGCTGCTCGAAGATTAAATTGATTTAGTGAAAAAAATTAACCTTTAGTTGAGATTTGCTTTAACAATTCAAACGCTTCCTGATAGGGATTGAGCATGTTTTTCGAATGAAGTTGATCTAGTTTTGTTTGAAGTTGGTTTTGATTGTAAACAAGTTTTATGATCTCATTATTAAGTGTTTCTTTTAAGATCTCAATTTGTTGGTTTTTGCGTTTCTCAAAAAGGTAACCTGAATTGGTTGTGAAGTTTTTGTAGGATTGTATGATCGTATACGCTTCATTTATGCCGGTTTGTTTAACGCTTGAACAAACTTCAACTTTTGGTATCCAACCGCTTTCCGTTGGCGGAAATAAATGAATTGCATTTAAATATTCAGCTCTTGCTGCTTTTGCTTTTTGAATATTATCACCATCAGCTTTTGTGATGATGATACTATCAGCCATTTCCATGATGCCGCGTTTAATACCTTGTAATTCGTCACCTGCACCTGCAAGCATCAGTAATAAAAAGAAATCGGTCATTTTACTTACTGCAATTTCACTTTGACCAACACCCACGGTTTCAACAATTATAAAATCGTAGCCTGCAGCTTCACACAATAAAATACTTTCGTAAGTAGCTCGCGCTACACCGCCTAGTGAACCTGAACTTGGCGACGGACGAATGAATACATTTTTTTGAGCAGAAAGAAATTCCATTCGCGTTTTATCTCCTAAAATGGATCCTTTACTTTTTGCACTGCTTGGATCAATAGCAAGCACGGCCACTTTGTGATTATTATCTAAAAGTTCTTTTCCGAAACTTTCAATGAAGGTGCTTTTTCCAACGCCCGGAACACCTGTAATACCAAGGCGAAACGATTTGCCGGTCTTATGAATAATTCCATTGATTATTTCACCGGATAATTTTTGATGATCGGGGTTAGTTGATTCAATAATGGTTATAGCACGGCTTAAAATGGATAGATCGCCAGCCAGGATGCCATCAATATAAAACTGTGGGTTGTTCTTATTTTCTGTGAATTTATTCAAAGCGTAAGTGTTTTACAGATACACCTTTATTTTGAAGTTCCTGTAACGAGGCAACACCAATTCGTAAATGTTCCTTTACAAATCCTTCGGTAACTTGTTTGTCGCTATTCTCTGTTTTTACACCTTCGGGTATCATGGGTTGATCGGTTACCAAAAGCAAAGCACCTGTTGGAATGTTATTATGAAATCCAACACTAAAAATGGTTGCTGTTTCCATATCAATAGCCATTGCTCTTAATTTTCTTAAATAATCTTTAAACTCATCGTCATGTTCCCAAACTCTTCGGTTGGTTGTATAAACCGTACCGGTCCAATAATCGCGATCACTTAAGCGAATAGTATATGAAATAGCTTTTTGTAAATTAAATGCAGGCAGTGCAGGAACTTCTGCCGGAAAATAATCATTACTTGTACCCTCGCCTCTAATGGCTGCAATAGGCAAAATAAGATCGCCAATATTGTTTTTCTTTTTTAAACCACCGCATTTACCTAAAAACAAAACGGCTTTTGGTTTAATGGCAGATAGAAGATCCATAACGGTTGCGGCACTTGCGCTTCCCATGCCAAAATTAATGATGCTGATATTGTTTGCGGTAGCACTGCTCATAGGGCGATCTAAACCACGCACTTCTACATTGTTTAATTGGGCAAACATATGCACGTAGTTGCTAAAATTCACTAAAAGAATGTATTCACCAAATTCATTTAACGGAACACCTGTATAACGGGGTAGCCAGTTGTTTACAATTTCTTCTTTTGATTTCATTTTTGAAGTGTATTTTAATGGTGTTGAAAGCCTAAGTAAATATATTTAAAAATTACGTATTCTCCGTGTTCCCCATATTAAAATATCCAACATTTAATATTCGTTTAAAGCAAGATGACAAGCAACGTCTTTTTGTTTTTGATGATATCCGAAAAAAATGGTTGAACCTAACACCGGAAGAGTGGGTGAGGCAGCATGTGGTAAATTATTTGATAACAGTTAAGCAATATCCATTAGCGTATATCTCGTTGGAAAAAGAGATCGAATTAAATGGAACTAAAAAGCGTTATGATATTGTGGTTTATAATAAAGCTATGAAACCACTCATCATAGTTGAATGCAAGGCGCCCGAAATTGCATTATCCGAACAAGTACTTGAGCAGGCACTTCGATACAATTTGGTTTTAAATGTTCAATACGTTTTTATTACAAACGGATTAACGGATGCTGTGTTTCATTTGACTGAACTATTGACTGAGTTACCTGCTTATAACGAACTTCTCAATACCCAATAAGTAATTGTTGGAGTAGGCATGTATAAAATAAACACCATTTTGTAATTCACTTAAATTGATGGTCATTTGCTTGGTTTCATTTGCACGTGATAGTATTTTATTTCCAAGAATGTCGTATATCTCTATTTGAGTTATGTTTTCTTTTGAGGAGTTAAAATGTATTTCGTTTTGTGCAGGATTAGGAAATAAAGTAACAGAATGATCGGCTTTTTCTTCTTTCAAACCTGTAGTTAGTTGATTCAATTTATACTTTCTAAAGAAACGCCAGATCTCAACCGATGCGTTAAAATCCATGCAGGTTGTTCCAATTACAAAACTGGCACCCGGCCAAGTATGTGCGCCATTTAATACTTTGTATAACTCAACTTCAGCACCATTGTTTCCGCCGGTATAACGGTAATTAATTGCAGTTGCACCATCGGTTGTGTTAATGTTTGCAACGCTGGTTGTTATTGGGCTTAAGTTGCAATTATTGTGTTTTGCCCATTTTTTTATTACTGAATCAATATGTGAAAAAGTTGCATCGCCATTATAGGGTACTGTTGCGTCATTTGTGCCATGAATTTCCATAACAGGAAACGGACGATTAGGCGCAGATGTGAACCAGCTATTTAACATACTTCCGGTAACAGAAGCAGCTGCAGCAAAACGGTTTGATGAATTACAAGCAAGATAGTAACTCATTATTCCACCATTGCTCATGCCGCAACTGTATATTCGATTATTGTCAATATTATAGGTAAGCTTTAAAGAATCAATTAGATCACTCATGTAAAGCAGGTCATTAGCACCGGGACCAAATCCGGCATTAAAATATTGGTTTCCTAATGGCGCTGTTCCTTCGGGTAAAACCATTATAAAGTTTGCAGTATCGGCAATGGGCATAAAGTTACCATAGAACTGCTGCTGCATGGCGTTTGATGTATAGCCATGTAAATTGAACAACAATGGCACTGCTTGACTACTATTGTATATAGCAGGCACATACAATCGGTACTTACGGTAAATATTATTTGATTTAATACTGTCTGAAATTGTAACACCGGTTTGTGATGTAACAAAAAAGCCTGTTAATAATAACAGGCTTAATAATATGTTTTTCTTTACTTTGAACATAAAGTAAAGATAATAAAATTTAGTTATTTAACATGACAGGCATTACCAGCATTAACAGATCCTCAGCAGGATTTGCTTTGTTGTTTGGTAAAATAATACCTGCACGGTTTGGTGCGCTCATTTCAAGGATGATCTCATCACTTTCAATATTAGTTACCATTTCAATTAAAAAGCGCGAGTTAAATCCGATCTCCATATCTTCACCAACGTAAGTACACATCAATGTTTCATGACCTTCATTCGCAAAATCAAGATCTTCTGCATTAATGGTAAGCTGACTTCCGGCAATTTTAACACGAATTTGATGCGTAGCTTT
This sequence comes from Sphingobacteriaceae bacterium, assembly GCA_046345155.1. GTDB lineage: Bacteria > Bacteroidota > Bacteroidia > B-17B0 > Aurantibacillaceae > Aurantibacillus. The sequence goes on along the minus strand of JBKDKI010000047.1, from coordinate 30,568 downwards.
ATTAGCAAATACACTGATACGTTTTAAAGCACCTAAGAAAGCCAAACGATCAACGGTTAATTTATTTGGATTTTGTTTAGGAATAACTGCTTCGTAATTTGGATATTTCCCATCAATTAAACGGCACATTAAATTCACATTTCCAAAACTGAATAAGGCATTTGTTTTATTGAATTCAACTTTAACAGCATCATCAATTCCGGTCAATAAATTCTTTAAAACATTCAAAGGTTTTTTTGGCATGATAAAAGAGGCAGATGCGCCTGCTTTTGCATCATTGCGGATATATCTTACTAATTTATGCGCATCGGTAGCAACAAATATCGAGTTGCTTTCAGTGAATTGGCAATAAACGCCATTCATTACAGGGCGAAGATCATCATTACCGGTAGCAAAAATTGTTTTATTGATAGCAGAGGCTAAAACATCGCTTTTAATAACGATCGAAGTTTGCGATTCGATCTTAGCCATCTTCGGATAGTCGTCACCATTATGACCACTTATGCTGTAATCACCATTCTCTGTTTTAATTTTGGTAGAGAATTTTGCTTTATCAACAATAAAAGAAATTGGTTGTTCCGGTAAATTTGAAAGTGTTTCAATTAATGTTTTAGCGGGAATTGCAATTATACCATCTTGCGATGATTCAACTTTTATTGAAGTGGTAATGGCAGTTTCCATATCACTTGCAGCAATAGTTAATTCACCTTTCTCGATCTCAAATAAAAAACAATCTAAGATCGGAACAGTATTATTGGTGCTTAAAACACCACTGATCGCTTTTAAATGTTTTAATAAGGTTGAGGCTGAAACAACAAAATTCATATCGTTAAATTTAGATGAACAAAATTAACGGATGCGCCTGATTTCGCCTTTTTATTAGGGGATAGTTATAAGCTATTTTTTAACAGTCTCAGCTGCTTTAAAATACTCTGTAGTTATGAATAATTTACCAAAAACATAATACTGAATAACTGCCCATTCCTTCTTATCTTCAAAATTTACAAATAAGCGATCAGGATCATATTTGTAACGCACACCGTATTCTGCATTTTTAAATGTTGGCGGCTGTTTGTAGTAAAAAAAGAATTCGTGTTTTTTATTTGCTTTATCTGTAACTGCAAAAGTTGCAAATGGTTTGGTTTTGCTTAGCGAATCAACAGTATGCTTATCGGTTGTTGTAAAAATGGCTTCACTGTTCAGGTTTTGAAAATAAGCCAGATACTGTTTCAGTTTTAACTCCTCAAATGGTAACGACTGATTTAAATTATTATTCAATTTAAATGATCTGGTGTTAAGGATATCAATTGAAAAAGTTGAGTCGGCTTTTGCATGATTTATATATTCGATGCGTTTGATCTTATCGGGTGTAAAATTCATTACCGATAAATTACGCCAGTGTTTTTCTTCAACAATGTAGCGCGTGTTTAAAAACCCCGTAAAACCCGGAATAAAAACTACGTATGGGTCTTCGTAATTGTCACCACTTTCTACATCAGTAAGTAACATGTGGGTGCCTTCACCATCAGGCGTTTCATGACCAACATAATATTGCCTTACCAATTCATCTTTCACATAGATCTCAACTTTAATAGCACGGTAGGCGAGAACCTTTAATGTTCCTTCCTTTGCCTGACGGGCAACCGGACGTTTAACCTCAACGTTTTTAATTGTTTCCAGGAGTGTAAGTATAGCATCCGGACGAACATAAAATTTTTCATTCACCATCCAGCCTTTTGGCGTGCGCTCAACGGTACATTGTTTACCGTTTTTATCAGCCATAAATATCTTTGTAATAGAAGCGGTATCCTGAAATTTAAAATTTCGGGCGTCCTCGTCTAATGTGCTTGCTTTGCCTTTTTTCTTGAAAATAAAAATAGAGCTGATGATCAAAATTAAAAGAACAGAAATGGTAATAATGGAAGATCTTTTCATGATAGATTAATAATCCTTTTGCAAATAGTGTTTGGTTAATGGTGCTAAAAAAGGCCTGAAATTTCAGGCCTTAACTTATGATTTAAAATTCGCTTCGGGTTGAGAATAATGAGCTAGCAAGTTTATTATATCTTAAAGAAACTTCAAAGCCACCATTGTATTTACTTGCAGCCTTGTAACCTGAAATATTAATGTCGTAAGCCATTCCAATAGCATAATCACCTAACTCAACCAATAATTTTGGAACAATGGCATCTTTTCTTCTGTAAAATAACCCAACACCAATAGCGTTTTGAGTTTTTTCGCCGGTAACTTTTGTACCTGTTGCCATACGTACTTTAAGGTATCCACCCGCAAGATATTCGAATGCGCCATTAACTCTGTAAGTACTAGGTATGCTTTTATCTTTTTTACCTTGTTTTTGCATTACAAAAGTAGGTGTAAGCGAAAATCGTGTATCTTCAAAATCTATATTTGAAAAAATTGAACCAACCCATCTAACAGGTAAACGGTAACTGGCACCAGCCGAGAATTCTTGTTTTGGACGATTTAAATGATAAGCAGCAAAACCAATTCTTACTTTGATCTCATCATCATGATCCTGATCAACTTTTACAGTGCCGAATTCATAAGCCATACCCGCACCAATATCTGTAGTTGTGAACGACCGGAAAACAACTGTTTCTCCATTGGGTACATTTTCAGTGTCAAATTTATTTCCATCAAATTGAGAAGCAAAAGTAAGTTTGTTGTAATCGGCATTACTACCAATTGCTCCACCACAAATACCAGCGCTTAAAACACTCTTCTTTGAAATTTTAACTAAGCCGCTTAAATTTAAAAGGGCAGTTGTTTTTCTGAATCTGGCTGCACCTGCTTGATCTTGAAACAAAACAAAACCAAGGCCTAAGAAAGTTTTTCTGCGTTTGCTTTTAAATAAGCCGGCATCAACTGAAAGGTTCATTGTTTGAAAAGCCTTACCCATTGACTGCCATTGGTTACGATAATTGGCAATTGCTCTGAAATAACCGTTATAAAATCCGGTATTCGCAGGATTGATCAATAAAGGCGTTTCACCTACTTGAGAGAAATGCACATCTTGTGCCATCATTCCCAATGATCCTGAAACAGCTATTCCTAAAATTAAAGATTTGATCTTTTTCATAAATACTTTTTATTGCCTGTTATCTGACTAATGTTACGTTACCTTTAACGGTTTTGAGTTCGTTGTAAACATTTTTATAAGTGATGTAATAGGCGTAAACTCCTGTTTGTGCCTGCGCGCCATTAAAATTACCATCCCAGCCAACTGTTGGATCGGTACTTCTAAATACTTCCTGGCCCCATCTGTTCCAAATTCTCAATTCAAATTCACGTGAATATTTTCCACTTCCTAATATTCCAAAAACATCATTTCTTCCGTCACCATTTGGCGAGAAACCTGTAGGTAAACCGGAGTCTTCTTTCCTGTCTGTGAACACGGCAACTATTTTATCGCCGAGTGGCACACTAAAGTCTATACCAATTGAATCTAAGCTTAAAGGTCGTCCGTTTGTTTCTGTATGATTTTGAATTTCCCAATGATCAAATACATAGAATGAATCTACCGGCGTTGCCTTAAAGCTCATTGGCCCTTTAAAATATTTACCCGACCATGAGTAGTATGGTAAAACCACAGTGTTTAATTTAACGGTACCTGCACCTGCTGGTTCAACATCAACTGTAATATCATAAGGCCCTACTAAGCCATAGCATCCAACCGTATTAAAGGCAGTTGCCATAAAATCACAACGGGCAAGTAGAATACGTTTTAAAGTATTCATATTTGTGTCCCATTGATCTGTTAAAGTAACGAAGGCACCCGGCACTGGTGTTGTACCTGGATCTTCGTGCTTTTTCATCTCTTTCTGATAAACACTGTTTATTGCTTCCCAATGCTTAATAAGTTCGTTACAGCTTAACGGACCATTCATCAGATCTTGATAACGCATTAAATAATCTCTTCTGAATTCAGCGTTACCACCATTTTTATTCATTAACGACCAAAACATTCTTCCTTGTCCGTTATACATGTTTGGACTCAATGGATAAGTTGGTTGAGAGATGGCACATGGATTATAGAATGGATAATTGATCACTGATGTGTTTTGTGCAACACAAGTAAATTGAAAAGTTGCAGGCATATTCCATAAATAGTGATGCCATTTACCGCCACTCGTTAATGAGTTAGAACCTTTTGCCATGGCAATATTGTAATTATAAATATTACTGTTTTGCGTATAGCTGTTCATGATATTCCAATCAATGAAATTCGGAATATCTAACAAGGTTTTAAGTTTGTTGTAGTTAGACGATAGTTGTGTCGGTGAGGTTGTGTTAAATGGATAAGAGGTTGTGAAACTATAGGTATCTGAAGTTGGAGAACCTTTCCAATTATTTGTGGATGTATGGGTATTTACTGATCCTTCACCATTTTGATAGAACAACATGCTTGTTTTATCTTTTTCTGTTTGTTTGTTGTAAAATTCCTCATAGTAAGGATCATAAATTTCTTTAAAGTTAAATGTGCCAAGGAATTTACCATTCACGAAAACAGAAATTGGTTTAATGTGAAGTGGATTAACGTTGATGTTGTATTTTGCAGCAAGAGATTGTAAGAAAACATCACGAACGCCTGTGCCGCAAGATAACCCGGTGGTATTTGATGCCGGTGCAGAGTGTGCTTCAATATCACCGCCATAAACCTGTAATGTTGGAAACACAGTTCTTGTACTTGTTCCCAACTCAGGCACATTGAAGATCTGACTTTCAAAATTACAACCAAATCCGCGACGGTCATCAATGTTTAGGTTAAAACCTTTCTGAAAGGCCAACCATGATTCATTGACCGGTTTGCTCATTTTGGCATAGCCTTCAGTTACAAATCTTTTCGTTCCCTTCGAACTCATTTCAAAATATTCTGCATGCACAGAGGCGTCTGGCGTTCCAACTAAGAACCAATTGGCATCAGTTGTATGTATCGCAACCGAAAGAATACCAAACTTGTTTGAGAAATCAGATTCAAGTACACCTGATTCGCAGAAGTATGTATTGGTTTCAATAAAACTCGGTAAAAAGTTCAACTCACAATATGTAGGAGGAACAGCAGGTACAACAGTTGCAGTAGATTTTGGATAAGTTACTGCCCTGAACATGGTTAATTGTGTAGGAGGAGGAATTAATGGTGTTGCGGGGTCTATGTATTGAATACCATTTGATGGTGAAGGCGTTGAACCATCGGTGGTGAACCATACTTCAAAACAAGAAGTATCGATAGGTACACCCGGAAAATTATGGAATAATTCAAATGATGGTGTTGTTACAGCACCGATTCCCGGAGGCTCTGTGAATTGTGGTTTTGGAGCATAATCCAAATATGCAGGCAGGTTGTTGATCGTTGAGAACGTAGGAGCGGTATAAACTCTCCAACCCTGAACACCAACCGTTTGAAAATCTTCATTCACGCCGTTAAGTCTTCCTCTGGTGTGGTTTTCCTGAGTTTTTTGAACGCAAATAGAGTCACGCACCACACCGTTAGGAGCAGTTAAAATGATCCATTGATTTTTACATTGGTCTATTGTAAAATTTGTGTGCATGTTATGTAAGCCATTTACAACTTTTGTTTCGTTTCGGCCTGACATCCAAACAATTGAGTACATTCCCGGGGTCATGGTGAAGGTTGATGGGAATTTCCATTTTTTCAAATTTGCACGATCGTTACTTAAGTAATAACCGCTTAAACTCACAGTGCCCGTATAATTATTGTAAAGTTCCACCCAATCAGATGGTTGGAAGTAGTTATCTAAATTGGAATTGGTAGTATTGGTAACCTGGTATTCGTTCAAGGAAATGGCAACAGCTGATTGCGATACACCCACTTTTGAAACAAAAAGGCAAGCTAAAAACAAGAAAATATAGATCCCTTTAAATTTTTGCATATGCATGAAAATTTAGTTATAAAATAAGTCCAAATATATATAAAGATACGCTTAAAGACAAAGAAAAGTTGGGTCTTGGGCTATTTTTGTTAAATTTTAGATGTTAATTTAGAATGAGGCTTGTTTTTTATGTTTTTTGATCAGCTTCTTCGATTGTGGAATGCTTGTGATAAATTGTGTTTTGTTGATGATGACCATCTCACATTTAACTTGTAAATTTGCATTTTCCATAAAATATCCAATGAGCGAAATCATTAAACACGAGTGCGGCGTTGCTTTTATCAGGCTCTTAAAGCCGCACAGTTACTACAAAGAAAAATATGGTTCGGCCAGATACGGGTTACACAAATTGTATCAGTTGATGGAAAAAATGGTCAATCGCGGGCAGGATGGTGCCGGTATTGCAACGATTAAATTGGATACTGAACCAGGAACTACCTACATCGATCGTCTTAGATCCATTGAAAACAAAGCAACTCAGGATATTTTTAGTCAGGTGAATGACCTGTTCGTTAAAGCGTCAAACAAATACCCCGATCAATACAAAAGTGCCGATTGGCAAAAGGAAAATATCCCGTTTTTAGGTGAATTATTACTTGGTCATTTACGCTACGGCACCTTCGGAAAGAACACCGTTCACAGCTGCCACCCGTTCCGTAAACAAAATAATTGGAAAAGCAGAAACCTGGTTGTTGCCGGTAATTTTAATTTAACGAATGTTGATGAATTATTCCAACACCTGGTTGAATTGGGTCAGCATCCTCGCGAAAAAGCAGACACTGTAACGGTTTTAGAAAAGATCGGACATTTTTTGGATAAAGAAAACGACCGTTTATTCAAGATCTTCAAAGAGCAAAATGATAACAATGCTGAGATCAGTAAACTCATTCAAAAGAACATTGATCTGGTTTCGATCTTAAAAGAAAGTAGTAAACGTTGGGATGGTGGATATGTGATGTGCGGATTGGTTGGTCATGGTGATGCGTTTGTATTGCGCGATCCTAATGGGATTCGTCCTGCATTTTATTACAAGGATGAAGAGATCGTTGTAATTGCAAGTGAACGTCCAGTAATTCAAACGGTTTTAAATGTGCCTTTTGAATCTGTTCATGAATTAAAACCCGGACACGCGGCCATTGTTAAGAAAGATGGTTCATTTAGTGAAGAGGAGATCATTGCACCATTGGAAAGAAAAGCATGTTCGTTTGAACGTATTTATTTTAGTCGTGGTAATGATGCTGCTATTTACAAAGAGCGTAACGCATTAGGAAGAAATTTGGTTGATTCGGTTTTAGAAGCTATTGATCACGATTTGGAAAATACTGTTTTCAGTTATATACCAAATACGGCGGAAGTGGCATTTGGCGGGTTGGTAGACGGTTTACATCAGTATAATGACAAAGTTAAAGCAGAGAAAATTGCAGGATCAAAAAATTTATCTGCTGATGAATTACAAAAAATATTAAGCGTTCATCCGCGTATTCATAAGGTAATTTTAAAGGATGCAAAACAACGCACATTTATTACCAATGATGAAACGCGCGATAGCCTGGTGAATTTGGTGTATGACATCACTTATGAGACTGTAAAAAAAGGTGTAGATAATTTAGTGGTTTTGGATGATAGTATTGTTCGCGGAACAACATTAAAACAAAGCATCTTATCGATCTTAGATCGATTAGGGCCAAAAAAGATAATTGTTGTTAGTTCGGCACCGCAAATTCGTTACCCTGATTGTTATGGTATTGACATGGCTGTGTTGGGCAAATTTACAGCGTTTGAGGCTTGTATTGCATTATTGAAAGAGAACGGTAAAGAAAAATTAATGCAGGAGATCTATGAAAAAGCCAAAGCAGAATTAGAAAAACCAAAAGAAGAACAGGTTAATGTAGTAAGAGAATTGTACAAGCAATTTACTGCGCAACAAATTTCAGATAAGATCGCTCAAATGCTTAAACCAAAATCATTAAAGGCTGATCTGAAAATAATTTACCAAAGCATTGAAGGTTTGCATCAGTCTTGTCCTGATAATACGGGCGATTGGTATTTCACCGGAAAGTACCCAACTCCCGGAGGAATACGAGTTAGTAACCGTGCCTTTGTGAATTACATGGAAGGTAAGAATGTAAGAGCTTATTAATTGAGTTTAACACTATAAAAAAAAGCGATAGAATTTTCTATCGCTTTTTTGTTTTACAATTATTTGAATTAAGCTTGTTTTGCTAATTGAATTTCCGAATGAATTTTTAAATCTTCACCAACCAACATTCCGCCTGTTTCCAATGCAGCATTCCATGTTAAGCCAAAATCTTTACGATTGATCTTTCCTTCAACAGTAAAGCCAGCTTTTGTATTGCCGTAAGGATCTTTACCAATACCACCAAAGTTTAAGTTCAATGCAACCGGTTTTGTAACATCTTTAATGGTTAAATTTCCATTCATTACATATTCATCATCACTTTTTTTAGTGATCGAATCGCTTTCAAATTTTAATTGAGGAAATTTTTCGGCATCAAAAAAATCAGGTGATTTTAAATGACCATCGCGTTGTTCGTTATTTGTGTATATAGATGCTGTATCCGCTGTAAAGTTGATCTTTGCTTTCGAAAAATCGTCTCCTTCAGTTTCTGCATTTACATTAAATTTTGTAAAGTTTCCACTTACATTTGCGATCATCATGTGTTTAACTTTAAAGTTTATTTCGCTGTGAGCGGCATCTAAGCCCCATTTTGTTGTTGTCATGTTTTTGTTTTTTATGTTTATGAATTATTAAATTGTCATTGGTACTTCCATTAATAAGATCTCCGATTTATCTGCTAAGGAAGCGATATCCATTTTTGTGGTGTTCCAAATTCCGAAACCATCGCGCTCATTTACTTCCTGTCCGTTGATGGTAAATTTTCCTTTGATCACAAAGGCGTAAACGCCGTTTCCTTCTTTTTTAAAATTGTAAGTGGTTTTAATTTTATTATCAAATTCACCCAAATGAAACCAGGCGTCCTGATGGATCCAAACGCCTTCATCATTAGCATTTGGAGAAAGGATCTGTTGTAATTTGTTATGTCTGTCCTTTAAATTTAATGTGATCTGATCATAACGAGGTGTTACATTCTTTTTATTTGGGAATACCCATATCTGTAAGAATTTGGTCAGCTTATCGGAGTTACGGTTATATTCACTATGCTGAATGCCTGTTCCGGCGCTCATCACCTGAATATCGCCATGTTTGATCACTGCCACATTTCCCATGCTATCTTTATGTTCCAGATCGCCTTCCAATGGAATAGAAATGATCTCCATATTATCATGAGGGTGTGTGCCAAATCCCATTCCGGGGTCAACTCTATCGTCGTTCAATACACGCAACACGCCAAAGTGCATGCGTTCAGGATTGTAGTAATTTGCAAAGCTAAATGTGTGGTGTGAATCCAACCAACCGTGGTTAGCATGACCTCTTGTTTCTGCTTTATGTAAAATAGTGTTAGCCATAATGTTTGAGTTTGTATTCGGTAAATGATTAAAACCAATAATTTCCAGTTCTTTTAATTCATCAATATCGTTCTTGATCAAATTGCCAAGTGATGAAGCGCTCACTAGCATTCCGGTTCCAAGTAAACCTTTACGTATGAAATCTTTTCTGTCCATAATAGTTTTATTTACGCAACAAAGTTATGCCAACTTAAAACCTAAAAGCATTGAACTAGATTAAGAAATTACTGTTTGGCTTTTTTGGCGCGTATTTTACTTAAAAATTCAGGAGTTACACCCAAATAGGATGCAATGTGGTGTTGTGATACACGCTGAGGTATGGTAGGGTAGCGTTTCAAAAATTCATCGTAACGTTGTTCAGCCGGGGTGGCAATAATGCTGTGCAAACGGTTTTGTAAAACACTTAAATTCTTTTGTATCATTAATCTGAATGCACGTTCAAAATGTGGCACTTTAAATAGCAATTCTTCTTTAGCTTGCGGTGTTAAATAGAGGAGCTCACAATCTTCCAAAGCCTGAATGTAAAAATTACTTTTAGTTTGTTCATTAAAACTGCTTACATCACTCACCCACCAATTCTCTATTGAAAAATACAAAACCGTTTCTTTTCCTTCTTCATTCAATAGGTAGGTCATCATACATCCTTTCACAATAAAGGCTTCCAGGTTGCATACTTCTCCGGCCTGCAGTAAAAATGATTTTTTCTTTAAGCTCAACGGTTTAAGCAAGCTGTTAAATATATTCAATTCATCATTGTTGAAAGTATAATAACGCGTAACGTTTTTATTGATGAGATCGAACATAATTGATCTAAAGTTATTTAATTTTACTAATTTTATTTACATATTTTAAACACAATAAATTAATAAAGATCATATATGAAAACAGTTTTAATAACAGGAAGCAGCAGCGGTATTGGATTAGGTATCGCAAAGGAATTTGCTAAGACAAAACAATTTAACATAATTTTTAACGGGTTGGAGACAAACGGTCCGGAAATTGCAGAACAGATCGGTAAGGAATACGGAATAGGAACTATGTTTAGTAACGCAAACATGTTAAAACCGGAAGAATTAAGAAAAATGGTAGATGATGGTATAGCTAAATTTGGCGGAATTGATGTCTTGGTAAACAATGCAGGCATTCAGCATGTATCTGCTGTTGAAGATTTTCCGGATGATAAATGGAATGCCATTATCGGCATCAATTTAACGTCGGCGTTTTATTTAACCAAAGCTGTTTGGAAAGGAATGAAGGAGCGTAAGTTTGGCCGCATCATCAATATTGCTTCAGCACATGGTTTGGTTGCCAGCGAATTCAAGAGTGCGTATGTTTCAAGTAAACACGGTATTGTGGGATTCACAAAAACCATTGCATTAGAGGGCGCACCTTTTAATATCACCGCAAATGCTATTTGCCCGGGTTATGTTAAAACTCCATTAGTTGAAAAGCAAATTGCTGATCAGGCTAAAACCCATGGTATACCTGAAAGTGAAGTAGTAAGCAAGATCATGTTATATAAGCAAGCTGTTAAGGAATTTGTACCGGTTGAATTATTGGGACAAGCAGCGGTGTTTATGGCGAGTGATTATGCTTCAACATTAACCGGCGTGTCGTTGCCAATTGATGGCGGTTGGAACGCCCAATAAAAGTTTTTTAGTTTAAGTAATAATATGTAAGTTTGTAATAATTAAATCGATAGCTATGTTAAAACACTTGATCGTTTTATTGCTTTGTGTGTCGTTTGCAACCGCACAAACAAAAGGTAAAACTCCTGTAAAAGGAAAAGGTAAAGGTAAGGCAGATACAACTGCAGTTGCTGCAGGTGAAGAACCTGAATTGGATCCATTCGAGGCATTTGAATTAACATTGCCAATTGATACCGAGATTGATGCTTTAACCGGCAAAACTATCGTACATAAGAACATTAAAATAAAGAACGACTCTGCGCGTGCTGCTTTCCGTGTTAAGATGAAAAAAGAGAGAAACTCTTTTAAAGTATATACCAAGCGTTCTAAAAAAGCAACTGAGCCAATGCAATTGTGTATTAATATTGCAGCAAAGGATACCAACTATTTACATTGCATTAACGATTCAATTGTAAAAGATCCGGAAGTGGCAAAATTATTATTTGATAAAACCATTGGCGATACAACTTACATGCTCATCTATATCGATTCTTACACTAAGCTTGCTTCAAAGCCCGCATGTGCAGGTGGTAAAGAAACTAAGTTCTATTACGTTAAATGGGTTGTAGGAAAATCAAAACCTGTGTTCAAAGCAAAAACAATTGCTTCGTGTTACAAAGGTGTAACAAACATGACCAAAACTCCAATTTTAGAGTGGGACAAACAATCCGTTTTAACAGCAAGTTATCATAAAGGATCAAATTTCGTTGATATTACGTTTGATCCAACAAGTCCTCAAAAAGGATTGCAGAGTACTAAAGACGGAGATTAATTCATAAGCAATAGCTTTAAAGTTATTTTATCTGAACGATGCTTTAAAAATAGTCTTATATCCTCTATCGCTCATTTATGGGTTGGTGGTGTTTATTCGGAATAGACTATTTGATGTTGGCGTTCTCAAAGAATTTAAACCCGATATTCATACAATTGGTGTTGGAAATTTGGCTGTGGGCGGTGCAGGAAAAACCCCAATGGTTGAATACCTGATCACACTTCTTCAGCAAAACGATTTTAAAGTTGCAACTTTAAGCAGAGGTTATAAGCGCAAAACAAAAGGCTATGTTTTAGCCGATGAAAACAGCACGGCAGATGATATTGGCGATGAGCCATTGATCTATAAAAGCAAATACAAAATTCCTGTGGCAGTTGATGCCAATCGTGTAAATGGTGTAAAAAATCTTTCGTCATTAGAAAATAAACCCAACGTTGTTTTACTGGATGATGTGTTTCAGCACCGTTACATTAAATGCGGAATGAATATTGTTGTGAGTGAGTTCGGACATCCATTTTTTTCTGATGATCTTTTACCGTATGGAACTTTGCGCGAACAAAAAAGTGGTATGCGCCGCGCTGATATCATTGTGATCAGCAAAACACCCGACAGAACTACACCAATTGAATTACGTAATGTTTTAAAAGATGTAAAACCTCTGGCACATCAATACGTGTTCTTTAGTTATTTGAAGTATGGCGATCTATATTCGATCACCGATGCGGCAACAAAATTGGTTACTGAGAAAGAATTATTCAAATATCATGTGATGGCACTTACAGGAATTGCCAATGCAACTCCAATGATCACCTATTTAAAGGAATACGCCAATGAGGTTTATCATTTTCCCTTTGATGATCATCATGAATTTGTACCAAAAGAATTAGAAGATATTCAACGTTATTACGAACAACTCAATAAAACAAATAAGATCATCATTACTACCGAAAAAGATTTTATGCGTTTAAAGAACCATAATATTTGGCCGATCGCAAAAAACATGAATATATTTGTCTTGCCGGTTGAAACAACATTTAGAGATAAAGAAGAAGAATTTAATCAGACCATTTTAAAGTATGCTAGAACAAATAGATTTTACCACCAAAAGTATTCGTGAGAAAACAAACAATTTTGCACCACAAGTAGGAATTATTTTAGGAACCGGCCTAGGTGGATTGGTTAAAGAGATCACCGTTGAACATGTTATTCCTTATAACGAAGTGCCTAATTTTCCTATTAGCACCGTTGAAGGACACAGTGGTAAATTGATATTCGGGAAACTTGCCGGAAAAAATGTAATGGCCATGCAAGGGCGTTTTCATTTTTATGAAGGGTATGATATGAAACAGATAACTTTCCCTGTGAGAGTGATGAAAGCCATGGGAATAAAAACCTTGTGCGTTAGCAATGCTAGTGGCGGTATGAATCCGAAATTTGAAGTGGGTGAGATCATGATCATTAACGATCACATCAATTTGTTTCCTACCAATCCATTGATCGGAAAGAATTTGAATGAACTTGGTCCGCGTTTTGTGGATATGAGTGAAGCCTACAAAAAAGAATATATTCAAATGGCAAAGGCCATTGCAAAAGAAAACAATATTAAAGTAAGCGAAGGTGTTTATGCCGGTTTAACCGGACCATGTTTTGAAACACCTGCCGAGTACCGCTATTTATGGCGTATTGGTGCTGATGCAGTTGGTATGAGTACAGTGCCCGAGGTAATTGTGGCAAAACACAGTGGCATGGATTGTTTCGGAATAAGTATTGTTACCGATCTTGGTGTTGAAGGTGTTGTACAAAATGTAAGTCACGAAGAAGTGCAACAAGTTGCCAATGCACAGGAACCAAAATTAACTTTGATCGTAAAAGAATTGATCGGAAGATTATAAATTTTCTTTTTTCAGGTACTGATCTTTTTTACTGCCCTCGTACATTTCGTATTTAAGGTATTTACATTCTAAAGAGCCATTATACAAAGTGATCTTGCGTGTTGGTCGCAAACCAATGTTCTTAAATCCTTCTGCACTGCTGGTGATGATCCAACAGGTAAACCCTGCGAAATCTTTTTTTAGCTTATCGCCAATTTGTTTGTAAAAATCTGCGATTTCTTGTTTTTCGATACGCTCACCATAAGGTGGATTTAAAATAATGAAACCATTTTTGCGATCGGTCTTCATATCAAAAAAAGAAGCATGGCTCACATTGATCACATCAATGAGTTTAGCATTCTTTAAATTGTTCTGCATTTTTTTTATGGTTGGCTCATAAATTTCATTAGCCACAATATCCAGATCATTTTCCTTGATCTTATTTACTGCACTTTCGGTGATGAGGTCAAATAAAGCTTTGTCGTAATTTTTCCAGCGCATGAAAGCAAACTCATTTCTGAAAATTCCGGGAGGAATATTATTCGCATATAATGCCGCTTCAATTGCTATAGTTCCACTTCCGGCCATTCCATCGATCAATTGTTTATGTGGCTGCCATCCACTCATCATAACTAATCCTGCAGCCAATATTTCATTGATAGGCGCTTTATTGGTGTCGGTTCTATAACCGCGTTTATAAAGTAACTCACCACTACTATCAATGTTTACTGAAACTTCATCTTTATAAATATGAATATAAACACGCAACACCGGATGGATCAGATCCACATCAGGGCGTTTACCGTAGCGCTCTCTGAAACGGTCAACAATGCCATCCTTTGCTTTTTGCGACATAAATAAGCTGTGCTCAAAATAATCAGAGTTCACCACACATTCGATCTTGATACTATCTGTGTATGAAATAAATTTTTCCCATGTAATTTCTTTTATGCCTTTGTAAAAACTTTCGTTATCAGCCGCTTTAAATGAATGTATTGGAATGATAACTTTTAAAGCTGTGCGTAAACACAAATTGGCTTTATATAAAAATCCAAGATCGCCAACGAAGCTTACCCCGCGCTTAAACGGTGTAATGTCTTTGGCACCAAGTTGTAATAATTCTTTGTGTAAAATCTCTTCAAGCCCAAAAAAAGTTGTGGCTTTCATTTCAAAATCGCCGGTTTCAGCAAAGGTGTATTTCATGGCAATTTTTTCCAACGTTAAATAGTATTAGAAGTTTAAGATCACTTTTTTAATGATCTCCACACACGCCATTAATTGTTCTTTATTAATGATCAGTGGTGGTGCAAAACGAATGATATCGCCATGTGTAGGTTTTGCCAATAAGCCATTTTCGGCCAATTGCAAACATACGTCCCACGCAGTTTTACCATTTTTTTCCTTGATAACAATCGCATTCAATAATCCTCTGCCTCTTACGGCAGTGATCACATCTGTTTGCTCTTTTAGTTTAGTTAATTCGGCGCGCAACAGTTTTCCCATCTCTTCCGAATTTTCCGCTAATTTTTCATCACGTAAAATACTTAATGCTTCCATGGCAACAGCACAAGCTAATGGATTTCCGCCATACGTGCTTCCATGTTCTCCCGGTTTTATGGTTAGCATTACTTCATTGCTGGCAAGCACTGCGCTTACAGGTAAAATACCACCACTTAATGCTTTTGCTAAAACTAAAATATCCGGTTTTACATTTTCATGATCACAAGCCAACATTTTTCCGGTGCGGCATAAACCGGTTTGCACTTCATCGGCAATAAATAATACCTTGTACTTATCACATAATTCGCGCACACCTTTCAAATATCCGTCATGCGGCACAACAACTCCTGCCTCACCTTGAATTGGCTCCACCATAAAGGCTGCCACATTTTTATCTTGCATGGCTTTTTCCAATGCTGCAAGATCATTGTATGGAACAGTGATGTAGCCCGGCATATACGGACCAAATCCTTTGTAACTGCTAGGATCGCTACTCGCAGAAATAGCTGCTAAAGTTCTTCCCCAAAAATTTCCTTCAGCAAAAATTACTTTAGCTTCATTTTCTTTTACACCTTTTACATCATATGCCCAGCGGCGCGCCAGTTTAATAGCTGTTTCGCCACCTTCAACACCGGTGTTCATTGGTAAAACTTTATCGTAACCAAAATAAGTGGTGATAAATTTTTCGTATTCGCCTAATTTCGAATTGTAAAATGCACGCGATGTAAGCGTTAATTTTTGAGCTTGCTCGGTTAAAACCTTTATCAATCGGGGGTGACAATGACCTTGATTTACCGCACTATAAGCCGATAAAAAATCGTAGTAGCGTTTTCCTTCAACATCCCAAACAAAAATACCTTCACCTTTTTCCAATACTACCGGTAAAGGATGATAATTGTGTGCGCCGTACTTGTCTTCTAGGTCAATTAATTGCTCGCTGCGTGTCATAGTCTCTGTCATGATAAATTGTGTTAATTCAAACTCCTTACAAATGTATCTAAAAAGCCCCTATTAACCTAATTCGCAGGCAATATCACTCCTGTTTTTTGCAAAAAATGCTTAACAAATTTTAACAACGCTAAATACCCCTGAAAGCCGCAGCCTTACTATATTTACGGCTCATCTCACAGGTATAAAATTATGGTAGATATTAACGAAATTAACGAACGAATTCAACGTGAAAGTGCATTTGTTGACATGTTGAATGTTGAAATGGACAAAGTGATCGTTGGTCAGAAACACATGACCGAGCGTTTGCTTATTGGTTTATTAAGTAACGGACATATTTTGTTAGAAGGTGTGCCGGGATTAGCGAAAACATTGGCCATTAACACACTTGCTAAATGTGTGGACGCTAAATTCAGTCGTGTTCAATTTACGCCAGACCTATTACCGGCCGACGTAATTGGTACCATGATATACAATCAAAAGCAGGAAGCGTTCTCAATTAAAAAAGGACCGATCTTCGCAAACTTTGTGTTAGCCGATGAGATCAACCGTGCACCGGCAAAAGTACAATCGGCTTTGTTAGAAGCAATGCAGGAAAAGCAAGTAACCATTGGTGAAGAAACATTTAAATTACCAAATCCTTTTTTAGTATTAGCAACACAAAACCCTGTTGAGCAAGAAGGAACATATCCGTTACCGGAAGCGCAGATGGATCGTTTCATGTTGAAACTTGTAATTGGTTATCCTACAAAGGAAGATGAGCGCAAGATCATTGCTGCAAATATTTCTCCTCAAGGTATGCCAACACCAAATGCCGTATTAAATCCTGATGCCATTATCAAAGCACGTTCTGTGGTTAAGGATGTTTATATGGATGAGAAAATTGAACGTTACATTGTGGATATTGTTTTTGCTACACGTTTCCCTAAAGAATATAAATTACAAAAGTTTGATGGTTTGATCTCTTATGGTGGATCGCCGCGTGCATCCATCAATTTAGCGTTGGCAGCAAAAGCATACGCATTCATTAAACGCCGCGGTTATGTGATACCTGAAGATGTACGCGCAATTTGCACCGATGTAATGCGTCACCGTATTGGTTTAACATACGAAGCAGAAGCAGAGAACATTACCAGTGAAAACATAATCACAGAAATTTTAAATACAGTTGAAGTGCCTTAGAGAAATTAGATTTAAGATTTTAGAAGTTAGATTTTAAATCAGCTTCGAAGATCTTAAATCTTATATCTAAAATCTTAATTAGAAATGGAAACTTCAGAGCTTCTTAAAAAAGTCCGTAAAATAGAGATCAAGACCCGAGGTTTGAGTAAACAGATCTTTTCGGGTGAATATCATAGTGCTTTTAAGGGCCGTGGTATGGCTTTCTCTGAAGTTCGTGAATATACGCCCGGTGATGATGTTCGCTCCATTGATTGGAATGTAACCGCACGTTTTAATTCGCCCTTCGTAAAAGTTTTTGAAGAAGAGCGTGAGTTAAGCGTGATGTTATTGGTGGATGTGAGTGCGAGTGGTTTGTTTGGAACATTTGAAAAAATAAAACAGGATCTGATCACCGAATTATGCGCAGTTATTTCTTTTTCAGCATCAACCAATAATGATAAGATCGGTATTATTTTCTTCAGTGATAAGATCGAAAAATTTATTCCGCCTAAAAAAGGTAAAACGCATGTGTTGCGTATCATTCGTGAGTTGATCGATTTTCAACCACAAAATAAAGCAACCAATATTGAAGTGCCGTTAAAGTTTTTAACCAACGCCATTAAAAAAAGAACCATTTGTTTTTTGATCAGCGATTTTTACGCGCCATTTAATTATACGGATGCGTTAAAAATCAGCAACAAGCGACATGATATGGTAGCGGTGCGAATAGTTGACAAAACAGAACAGGAAATACCCAGTATTGGTTTGATCAAATTAATGGATAATGAAACCGGCAAAACCATCTGGGTTGATTCGAGTGATAAGAATTTCAGAAAACAATTTACAGTTAATCGCTTAAAGTTTGATAATGATCTGAAAGATCTGTTCAATAGAAGTGGAGTAGATGCAACAACAGTATACACGAACGAAAGTTATATTAAACCATTAATGAATTTATTTAAAAAGAGATAATACGGCATGTTAAGATCAATGAGAATAATTTTCATTTTTATTTTATCGCTGAACCTTTTCAGTTCACTGAAAGCGCAGGATATGCGTGTGAGTGCCGTGTTGGATACGTCGAAGATCCGAATTGGAGAACCGGTAAAACTTGATCTATATTTCTTATACAATCCAAATCAAGGATCATTTAAAATCCAATGGCCTACTATTGGCGATACCATCACCGAAAAAATTGAAGTGATCTCTCATACTGAAATTGATACCACAATGCCGGATAAGAGTAATCCAAATCTTATTCAGCAACATCAGCAATTTATTATCAGCGCATATGATAGCGGATACTTTGCTATTCCACCTTTCAAGTTTGTTTTGAATGGTGATACGGCGAATCCTAAATTAACCGAAGCTTTGTTATTGGAAGTTCATACGGTGCCAACTGACACGAGTATTGTAAAAGTTAAAGACATTAAAGAACCATTTGGTGAACCATTCAGTTGGCTATGGTACAAAGAATATTTCTATTGGGGAATCGCGGGATTGGTTTTTGTTATCGCGTTATTCCTTATCATTTATTACCGTAATAAGCGATTAAAGAACAAGGTCCTTGAGCCTGAAAAACCAAAGGTACCGGCACATATAACGGCATTGGCTTCTTTAGAGAGAATAAAGAATGAGCAGATATGGAAAGAGAATAAGATAAAAGAATATTATTCAGACATAACTGACGCTGTAAGATTATATATTGAAGAGCGTTACAATGTAAGTGCTTTAGAAAGTACAACCGATGAATTGCTAACCCTGATGCGCAGTCAGGTTATCGACCAAAACAGCAAAGAGAAATTGAAACAAATTTTAGTACTCAGTGACTTTGTGAAATTTGCAAAGATGATACCGCTTGAACAAGAGCATTTGATCACATTAACACACGCATTTGATTTTGTGAACGGTACAAAGCGTGAAGATGAAATTACAATCATAGAAGAAGAACCAAAAGAAGAAAATAAGAACGTATGACGGAGTTCCTTGGCGACATACAATTTGCAGAGAAGCATTGGTTTTGGTTATTACTGGTTATTCCGGTAATGATCGCCTGGTATATTTTCCGATTAAGAAAAATGGAAGGGGAGCTTAATTATTCTTCTTTCTCATTATTTCATAGCATTAAGCCTTCATTAAAAGCGCGTTTCCGACATTCATTATTTGTTTTAAGATTAGTAGCCGTTGCATTTATTATCGCCGCTATTGCCCGTCCGCAATCACGCAGCAGCTGGAAAGATTCAAAAACAGAGGGGATCGATATTGTTTTGAGTATGGACGTATCTTTATCCATGTTGGCAAAAGATTTTAAGCCTAACCGAATGGAAGTGGCTAAAGATGTAATGTTAGATTTTATTGAAGCGCGTTCAAATGATCGTATTGGTTTAGTTTTATTTGGCGGCGAGGCATTTACGCAATGTCCGATCACCAGCGATCATAAGATCTTAAAGAACATGTTCACTCAGGTTAAAGCGGGTATGCTTGATCAGGGAACTGCCATTGGTTTGGGTTTAGCAGGTGCGGTAGCTCGAATAAAAGAGAGTAAAGCAAAAAGTAAGGTGATCATTT
The DNA here is from genome assembly GCA_046345155.1 of Sphingobacteriaceae bacterium. Classification (GTDB taxonomy): domain Bacteria; phylum Bacteroidota; class Bacteroidia; order B-17B0; family Aurantibacillaceae; genus Aurantibacillus. Next base: position 10,659 of record JBKDKI010000047.1, on the reverse strand, counting down.
TAATTAGTGATGGTGTAAGTAACATGGGTGAAGTTGCGCCATTAACTGCAGGTGAATTAGCTAAAACATTTGGTATACGCGTGTATTGTATTGGTGTTGGTTCAAAAGGTAAAGCCTTGCAACCGGTTGCTATTTATGCGCCTGGTGAATATGAATATGATTATGTAGATGTGGAGATCGATGAGCAAGTGATGACGGAAATTTCAAACATGACCGGAGGAAAATATTTCCGCGCCACTAATAAAGAAAGTTTGATAACCATCTCTAAGGAGATCGATAAAATGGAAAAGACCATTACCAGCGAAAAGAGTTTTACAAATAAGGCCGAGCATTTTTTACCTTTTGCTTTAATAGCAGCGGTGTTATTGTTACTTGAGTTTATTTTAAAATATACAGCTTTCAGAAGTATACCATAATGTATAAGTTCGAACATACCATTTATTTCTACGGCTTTATTGCAATTGCCGTGTTCGTGCTATTGGCATTGGTTTATTTTGCTTACCGTCGTAATCGATTAAAAAAGTTGGGTGATAAACAATTGGTCCAAAATTTATTGCCTTATTCAAGTAATCGCAAACGCATCATTAAGATCATTTTATTTTGTTTGGCATTTAGCAGTTTAATCTTGGCTTTGTGCAATTTACAAACAGGAAGTAAACTGGTTGAAGTAAAACGTGAAGGAGCTGATTTGATCGTGTGTTTGGATGTGAGTAACAGTATGCTAGCGCAAGATCTGACACCAAACCGATTAGAACGCGCAAAATATGCCTTGGAAAAAATGATAGATGGTTTGGAAGGTGATCGTTTAGGATTGATAATTTTTGCGGGTGAAGCATACGTACAATTACCAATTACAAGTGATTACAGCGCGGCAAAATTATTTCTCTCATCCATCAATACAAAAATGGTTCCGGTGCAAGGAACGAATATTGGAGCAGCCATTTCAAAAGCAGTTGAATCATTTGGCAAAGATGAAGGAAAGAATAAAGCCATTATATTAATTACTGATGGTGAAAATCATGAGTTAGAAGCCGTTCAAGCGGCAGAGGAAGCGAGTAAATCCGGGATCATGATCAATACAATTGGTATTGGATCAGAAAGTGGTGTGCCAATTCCTTATATTGAGAATGGTGTTGTGAAAGGTTATCGTAAAGACAAACAAGGACAAACCATTGTAACAAAATTAAATTCAGAGATCTTAAAATCGATCGCATCAAAAGGAAATGGGGTATATGTACAGGCTAGTCAAAGTGATCTTGGTATTAAAGCTATACTTAGTAAAGTGGATGAATTAGAAAAATCAAAGATCGACACAAAAATGTTTACCGACTATGAAGATCAGTTCCAATGGTTTTTAGCATTAGCGTTATTCTTATTCTTGATCGAATTCTTTATTAGTGAACGTGTAAGTGAATGGTTTAAAAAACTTAATTTGTTTGGAAATGCAACGAAGTAAAAACATATCATTTTATTTGTTGTTGTTGGCATTGGTGCTTACAAACTCATTTGTAATTGCTCAAAAAGATGCTATGATGTTATATGATGGTAATCGTTTTTATTTCGATTCAAATTATGTTCAATCAACATACGCTTATCGTGAAGCATTAAAATTGAATCCGAAAAATACAAAAGCGAATTTTAATTTAGGAGCTGCACTATACCGAAATGGAAAAGAAATAAAGAATACCAAGCAAGGTATTTTGCAAGGCAAACAAAAGATCAGTCCTGATTCATTGGCTAATTTGGTTTTTGAGGAAGCGGCGCAAAACTTTGCGGTAGTCGCCAATACTGTTTCAGATAAGGATACCTTGCACCGCGCCTGGCATAACATCGGGAATTGCTATTTGCAAAAGAAAGATTATGAACAAGCAATTACAGCATACAAAAAGGCCTTGAAGTTTGATCATAAAGATGAAGAAACGCGTTACAATTTAGCTTACGCATTAAAGAACCGTCCGCCTAAACAAAACAAAGGTGGTGGAGGTCAGGATCAAAACCAGGATCAAAAGAATCAGCAGCAAAAACAGCAACAGCAACAACAACAGCAGATCAATAAAGAGGATGCAGAACGCTTGTTGAAAGCGCTGATGAATGCGGAGAAGAAAGCTCAAGAGAAAAGAAAGCAAAAGCAGGAAGATGCTTCAAAGAGCGATCCGGATAAAGATTGGTAGTTTTAATAAAAGTTAACGTATAAAAAATAAAATTCAGTTTAATTTCGAGTAAATTAAAAGTATGAACGGCGCAAAGCAAATAAAAGTAATAATGGCATTCGTGTTGGGTGTTGTGTTTTGCTTTAATGGAATTGCGCAAAAGTTTTATGCACAGGTAAATTCAAAAGTGGTGCAGGTTGGTCAAATGTTTGAATTAACCTTTGTGATCAATGCAGCTGCCTCAGAATTTGTTGCGCCTAGTTTCAAGGATTTTGATGTTGCTAGCGGACCGAACCAAAGTTCGAGTGTGCAGATCATTAATGGTCAAATGTCGCAATCTATTTCTCTTTCTTACTTATTAATTCCAAAGCGTGAAGGTAAATTGGTAATTGGCGCAGCAAGTATCAATTCAAATGGTCATAAATTAGAATCTAATCCAATAACCGTAGAAGCTGTAAAAGGAAACGCGCCGCAACAGGCATCTGCAGGTAATGCAGGTGCGGCCAATGTGAAGTCAGATGGCTCTGATATTTTTATTCGCACTAATTTAAGTAAGACCAAATGCTTTTTGGGTGAACAAATTGTTATTTCGCAAAAGGTATATTCACGTCATCAGATCATTGGTTTCCAAAAATTCAATCCTCCAACGTATGAAGGATTTTGGTCGCAATCATTGGAGTCTACAAGCGGAAATCAAACAGCAGTTGAAAATGTGGATGGTGTAAATTACTACACTTATGAGTTGTTCCGAAACATTGGCACACCAAATAAAATTGGTAAGATCAGTTTAAAACCAATTGAAGGTGAAGTGATAGTGCGCAAGCAAACAAATACTAAACCACGTAATATTTTTGAGCAGTTTTTTGGCACCGCCGGATATGAAGATGTGGCGGTAAAAACGGTAAGCCGCCCTGTATCCCTTGAAGTAATGGATCTTCCGGCAGAAGGTAGACCTGCAAATTTTAGCGGGGCTGTAGGAAGTTTCTCGTATAAAGTGGAGGCAAGCAGACAAGAGGTAAAAGCCAACGATGCATTTAATTTAAAAGTAACTATTGGTGGAAAAGGTAATGCGAAATTGGTGGATGCGCCAAAACTACAATTGCCTGAATCGTTTGAATCATATGAGCCAAAGGTGTTAGATGGTGCTAATTCAAAAACATTCGATTACCTGATCATTCCTCGTCAGGAAGGTGAATACACGTTGGAAAATTTAGATTTCTCTTACTTCGATCTCGATTCAAAACGTTATGTAACTATCCCTTCTCCGAATATTTCCATTAAAGTTTTACCTCCTGATCCGAATAGTACCGGCGCGCAAGTTTATACACCACAAAACCAAGTTAAAGAAACAGAGAATGATATCCGATATATTAAAAAGGGAACCTTTAATTTAACTAAAACCAATACGGAGTTCTTTAATTCATTCGGACATTTAGCACTTTTGTTTACACCATTTTTATTATTAACGGGCGCTTTAGTAGCCAGAAAAAATTATTTGAAGAACAATAGTAATGTAATTGCAGTGAAAGAAAGAAAAGCTGCAAAAGTTGCCAGAAAGCAATTGGTGAATGCAGAGAAGTTAATGCAAGCAAATAAGAAAGATGAATTTTATACCGAGATCTTAACGGCCATTCAAAATTACGTGAGCCACAAATTAAACATTCCTTTAGCAGATGTCTCAAAGGAAAATGTACAACAAAGTTTATTGAAAAAATCGGTTGATCCGGGTAAGATCATTCAACTTGTTAAAACCATTGAAACCAGTGAATATGCTAAGTATGCACCTGGTGGAGTAAGTGGCAATTTAAAAGAGGTTTATGACAACACCGTGAAGTTGATCACTGAAATTGAAGAAGAACTAAACACAAAAAAGGCATGAAAAAATTAGGCTTCATACTTGTATTTGTGATCGGTATCATCAATCATACCTTTTCAAATGATCTTTTGAAAAGCGCGGAGGATGCTTATGATAAAAAGAATTATAAGGAAGCAATTCGTTGTTATGAGCAGTTAGTAAAGGAAGGAAACAAATCATACGAATTGTATTTTAATTTAGGTAACGCGCATTATCGAAATAAAGAAATAGGTTATGCGATCTATTACTATGAATTGGCACGTAAGATAAACCCAAATGATAAGGATATTCAAATAAATCTTGGAATTGCATCAGCAAAAACAATTGATAAGATCGATGCAAAGGAAAACTTCTTTATAAACGCTGTAAAATCAAATGTAGTTAATGTGGTATCAACAGATACCTGGGCTTGGCTAACGGTTATCATCGCTTTTGCAATGTGTGTATTGTTTTTCTTGTTTATTCAATCATCAGTAGTTTGGGTTAAGCGTATTTCATTTGTATTCTCAATTATTTTATTAATTGGACTGATCGTTGTTTATGGCTTTGGTAATTCGGCTTTAAACAGCAAAAAGGAAAATAAATTTGCCATCATTTTAGCAAAGGAAGTAAAGATCACCAATGAGCCAAATGCCACAGCAAGCATGAAATTCTCGCTACACGAAGGCACAAAAGTGCGTATTGTTGAAGCAAATAGCGATTGGGTTTTAATTAAGATCGATAACGGGAACGAAGGCTGGGTAAAGCAAACAGATATCGGAATTATTTAATTCTGTTTATTCCAAACCATCACAAAATCATTCATCACATAACCATTGCCAATGTCAAAGTCGGCAACGCGTTCAATTACAAATCCGTTCTTGAAATAAAAATTGATGGATTTAAAATTCTGGCGATTTACGGTTAAACGTATAGAATTTGGTTGCAAAATGGAAATCAACTGTTTAAATACTCTAGTACCTTTTCCTTTCGCAGCGTTGGTTTGCAGAATATAAAATTTATTTAAGAAGTAATTACCGTCTTTTAGATCACTTATCGAAATAAAACCTTGAGCCTGATTATTAATGTGTATCAAATAGAACACATCACCTTTTTGTGTCATCTGCTCGGTTAAGCTCTCTTTGTTGTACATCCTATTAAGCATGTAATCAATTTGCTCAACCGTAATAATGCTTGGGTAATAATCATGCCAGATCTCATGAGCTAATTTCTCTATCAATTCGGCATCTTTTAGATCTGCCTTCACTAAATTGATGGTACTGTCTAACATAATTACTAACTTTACACTGTGCCTAAGTTAAGCAATAAGATCAATATAGAGAACCGTCGTGCTAAATTCGATTACCAGTTTTTAGAAACGTTTACGGCCGGCTTGGTTTTGAAAGGCACCGAGATCAAATCCATCAGAGAAGGTAAAGCCAATTTGAATGAGAGTTATTGTTATTTTAAGAATAACGAACTTTACATTAAAAACATGCATATTACCGAGTATTCAGAGGCATCTTTTTACAATCACGAACCCATGCGTGAGCGTAAATTATTATTGAATAAGCAGGAACTGAATAAGCTGTTGAAGAAAGTGAAAGATCTGGGCCTTACAATTATCCCTATCCGATTATTCATTAATGATAAAGGTTTTGCAAAATTAGATATAGCTTTAAGCAAGGGTAAAAAAATGTTCGATAAACGCGAGGATATCAAAAAACGTGATATAGAGCGGGAAGTAGGACGAAAATTAAAATAGATCAACTCTTCTTTTCAGTCTCTTTTGATTTATCTCTTTTCTTTACGATCAATACCTGATCATTTTCCAACAACAAATAACCAAATTCATAGCAATAATAATAAGTGGTATTATTTTTTGTATGAATGATATTTGTGTAGTACATAAAGTTGAATTGCTGATCAACCAATTTTTGTTTATTGAGTTTTAGTAATTCTTCTCGCTTAAGTGTTTGCTTAAGTATTCGGCGGTTTTTCCTTAAAATATTGTTGATGTTGCGAACTAAATTATTGCCATCGCTATTGAGTTTGTTGTTGTGATTGTTACGGCAGCTATCATCACAAAATTTCTTATCTGCCCGGCCTTTAATTTCTTCACCACATTCTAAACAATAATTCTTTTTCATAACTATTAATTCGAAAATAAAACTAACTATTTTTTCTTGATTCTAGTCGGCTTTTGATGATCGGATTTAAAAATACCGCAGCTAAAATAATAACAACCCCCAAATAAAAACTTGGCTTTAATTCTTTATTCTCATTATAAAAAATTATGGCCCAAATAATGCCGTAAACTGTTTCTAAATTAACGGTAAGAATTTGTGTATACGGACTCAAATACTTATTTAAATTCACGGAAGCAATGAATGGGAAAACCGTACACACCAAGGAAAGCAGCAAGAGGCCAATAATACTTTGGTTGTCTAAATTAAAGAAGGCCTGGTTCATTTGATCGGCAGAAAGCGAGTATAAAGTTAAACCAATGAGTGCTGCGCTTAATTCGTAAAATGAGATCACAGCGGCTTCCGTTTTTTTGATCATTAATCCGTTTATCACCCCGAAAAATGCGGCCGTTAATGCAGCTAAAATTCCGAGTGTAATACCAAGCCAATATTTTGTTTCAATGGTAAAAATAAATGCAATTCCCGTAATGATGATCAAGCCAATAATAACCTCGTAAATTCGCACACGACGTTTATATAAGATCGGTTCAATTATGGAGCTGAACAGTGTGCCGGTGCTAAATGCAACCATGGTAACCGAAACGTTAGACACTTTAATGGCGCCATAAAAGCAAAGCCAGTGAATGAGTATGATTATGCCTGTGGCAGATAATTGTAAAATGGTTTTTCCGTCGATCTTGTAATTGATCTTAGCAATTTTAATGTAAGCAAACATCACCGCAACAGTAATGAGGATGCGATACCAAACTAACGAAAACGCATCAACCGTTATGAATCGTCCTAATATGGGTGAAAATCCCCATATAAAAACGATAAAATGAAGCAGTAAATAATGTTTATTTATACCTTTAGCACTCACAAAAAACAAATGTAATTGTTATAATGAATCCAAAGGTTATTTATTTTGATAATAATGCAACAACACGTGTTGATGACGAAGTAATAGATGCCATGTTGCCTTATTTTAAGGAGTATTATGGAAATGCATCAAGTAAGCATGTTTTTGGATGGCAAGCAGAAGCCGCATTGGATAAAGCGAAGAAAGATATTGCTGCTTTTTTGAATGCAGAGGAAGATGAATTGATATTTACTTCAGGTGCTACGGAATCCATTAATTTGGCATTAAAGGGTATTAGCGAAGTTTATAGAACCAAAGGCGATCATATCATTACCGTTAAAACAGAGCATAAGGCGGTGTTGGATATTTGCGAGCAATTAGAAAAAAAAGGATTTCAGATCACCTATTTGAATGTGGATAGAGAAGGATTGATCGACATTGATGAATTAAAAAATGCTATTACAGATAAAACAATTTTAGTGAGTGTGATGGCTGCCAATAATGAAACCGGCGTATTGCAGGATATTGAGCGGATTGGGGAGATATGCAGAGAGAAGAATGTGATCTTTTTTACGGATGCCACACAGTATGTAGGTAAAATGAGGTGTGACGTAAAAGAATTGAATATATCGTGTATGGCTTTTAGTGCACATAAGTTTCACGGACCAAAAGGTGTTGGTGTTTTGTATTTAAGAAGAAAAGATCCGCGAATTAATTTGTTAGCGCAAATTCATGGAGGTGGTCATCAAAACAATTTCAGATCAGGAACAATTAATGTTGCCGGGATAGTTGGATTGGCAAAGGCTTGCGAGATTGCCCAACGCGATTATTGGGATATGAACACGCACATCTCGAAATTGAAAAATTATTTTGAGCACCAGTTATTAGATATTGAAGGACTTACCATTAATGGTTCTACAAGGTATCGCTTGTATACAACTTCTAATATTACCTTTCCAAAAAACTGCGATGTGAAAAAATTACTTACGCAATTCGCCTTTTCCAGCGGATCAGCATGCGCATCAAATTCAGTTGAACCATCGCATGTATTAACAGCAATGAATATTCATTCCGATGAGATAAAAAATTCATTTCGCTTCAGTTTTTCTAAATACAACACCCTTGAAGAAGTTCAGCTTTTGATCGAGGGAATTAAAAAAGTAACCGTTTAAGCCTGTTTTTACTAAAAATATTTTAAATGATTGATAAATAATTATTTATGAATGTTTGTTTAAAACAAAGTATTTTCTAAAACGTTTTAAATAACGGGTAAATGTTATAAATTTAGTCTTAAACCCCAACTTCTTCCAATTTCGACTGTAAAACGTTTGAGTGAATGACACTTATAAATGATTGAAAAATTTACGTATTTCCCATGCTTGGTCTATCTTTGACCTATAAAATCATTATCAAATGAAAACGAATTTAAAATTATTTCTTCTTGGTGTTTTAATGAGCATGTCGTTTATGTCATTTTCGCAAGATTGGAGCAAAGTAAGAATCGATCCTATTAAGGAAAAGAAATTTTTACCATATCTTGAATTAAGACATGCAGGTGCTGAAGCAACTAAAAAATGGAAAGAAGAAAATAAGTATGAGTATGTAAAGCAAATGTGGTATTTCACTGAGTCGTTTTATGTAAAACGCAATCACACTGCTAGCGGTAATGTTTTGGATGAATCATTGATTGATGTTACACGTTTTGAGAAAGAAAGAAAACTTGACCAGGAAACTGTTGTAACATTGCCGGGTTTTAAAGATGCCATTGTATTGTTACCGTCAAAGGATTGTTTTTATATCTACAAGTAATTAAATTATATACAAAGAAATTTAGTAAAAATGAAAAACATCGTAAGAAATATAGCAATCTTCAGTATGCTAATAGTTTTATTAGCTCCTGTAAAAACGTTTGCTCAGGCCTTAGTTGGTCCTGCTCCTTATTGTATGCCAATTTATGGTGCGTGGGCACAACCTTGTAATCAGGGTGGTCCTTCTAACGCACCTGGTAACTGGATCAATGACTTTATCAATAGTTTTAGTACAACAGGTGCTAACGTTAATATCACTAACAATAACTCAGGTTGTAATGCTCAAACATTCCCTAACATGGGTCCACGTAACTACTTTTACCATGGTTGTCAGCATTATATGGTAGCTATGCCTGGTCAGGTTATTCAATGTAGTGTTCAATCTGGTAATGTTTACGGACAAGGTTTTGCAGTTTTCATTGACTGGAATAACGATGGTATTTTCCAAGTACCTGGTGAGCGTGTTGCTGCTACTCCTGGTGTTCCAACCGCAGCTACATTTGCAAATATTAATTTTACAATTCCGGCTGCTCAACCAAATGGTACTTATCGTATGCGTGTAAGATGTGCTTGGGCAACTGCAGGTAATTTCATCGATCCATGTAATATGCACGGTTATGGTGAAGCAGAAGATTACAATATTTATATCGGAAGTAACCCTCCGGGTGTTTTAACTGCTACAGTAACAACAAATGCGCCTTTATGTAATGGTTCTCAGTTGAATTTAAATGTGCTTACATCTGCATCTCCTACAACAGTATTAAGTTATACTTGGAGTGGTCCGGGTGGTTTCTCATCAATTACAAATTCAACTACTGCTGGTGGTAATACTTTAATTGCAAATGCACAACCAACTAACAGTGGTGTTTACAACGTAACAGTTTCTCCGGGATCATGTCCTGTAATTAAGCAAGTAACTGTAAATATTTATCCAACACCTACCATCACAGCATTGTCCAATGATGGTCCTGTTTGTCAGGGAACAACTTTAAATATTGGTTCAACTGCAACAACTAGTGGTACAGCAACTTATTCATGGACCGGGCCTAATGGCTTTAGTGCAAACACTCAGAGTGCTTCTATCACTAACGTTCAGCCTGTTGCAACTGGTTTTTATACTCTTACAGTAACTAATACTTATACGGGGTTACCATATTCAACCAATAATCAAACATTAACTTGTTCTGCAACTTCACAAAACAGTGCAGCCGTAGTGCCGGTGGCATCTTTGAACGTTGTGCCATTCTTTACTTTATGTGCAGGCTCAAACCTAGCCTTAACAGCAAATGCAGTTGGTGCTACTTCTTATAGTTGGTCAAGCTCACATCCTGCTCCTGGAACATTTACATCTGCTTTACAAAATCCGGTTATCAATAACTTAGTACCTGCAAACTCAGGTGATTATTCGGTAACAGCATTTTACACCAGCTCACAAACAACTTTAGTTTGTAAGTCTTATGCCGTATCAAACGTATCAGTAGTACCAAAAAATCCTGTAACAGCATTCAGTTCAGCAAATGTATGTCAGAATGGAGTAGGAACCTTCTCAGCGAGTGCATTAAATGCAGCTGGCTATGAGTGGTTTGGTCCTAACGGATATACATCATCAACACAAACAAATATGATCAGTAATATCCAACCACCGGCATCAGGAAACTATTCGGTGAATGCGATCTTTACAATAGGAACAGTATCATGTACCACATCAAGCTTTATTCCAATCAATGTAATACCTGTACCAAGTGTAGCGGTAATACCAACGATCACAGTATGTGAGCGCCAGGGAGCAAGCTTTAGTGCAAGCGCACCAAACGCGTTAACA